>CAWHFL010000008.1:0-549773 GCA_963828665.1 uncultured beta proteobacterium | reverse complement strand
CCAAACCTCATTACGAAGCGCCGCGCCGACCGGCGTCGGCTCTGTAGTCCTGTCAGGACGCGGTCGACGATCAGTGCCCGCGTACTGCGTTTAGATTGTGGCATGGGCGGGGCCACCTCACCGCTGGTCTCGCCGCCATCGGGTCGGACCGCGGCAGTCTGTTTCGATGTAAGATTGGCACCATTCGCGTTCTGCGATATCGACGTAATTGACACATGAGGCATCCTCGCAACCTGCTATCGGTCCTGTTCGCCGCGGCGTTTCTCCTAACCGGGTGCGCCGGGGCGCCTCCGTCGAACAGTGACGCAACGGGAGCGAGGAAGCCGAACGAAGGAAAATCCGACGCGCAGCCGACGACCGGCTCCGTTCCTCCTCGCGAAACCGCGGCCCAGCCGCGCCCACAACCATCGGAGCCAGCGGCTAACAGCGATGGCATAACGATCTTTGAACTGCAGGAACGCTTATCGGGGCTCGGGTACAAGCTGGGAGAAGTCGATGGCGTGAATGGACCAAGGACCATCGAGGCGCTCAAGAAATTCCAAAGCGACAACAAGCTTCCCGTGACCGGCACTATTGACGCCGAGACCGTGCGCAGACTGCGAAATGCCAAACCACAGCCTTAGTTGAGCTCCAAGCGCCAAAAGCTCTACTGGTGGTAAGGGTGTGGCACGACGTCTTGGCGCATCTATCCAGGCTATGACATCGCAGCCGGTTCGCTTCCGCGTCCGCCTTCAAAACCTGCCATAACAAAGCCGCCAAGTGCGGCTTTTTTTATTGTCGTATTGGTGCGCTCGCGTACCCGCGCATTTGCGTGCAGCCGGCCACCACAGCTCCGCATTAGACGTACGCCCCCGTGTCGGCGACGGGCACTTTTCCAAAACGGCTCCAGCTGTTATCGTATCGACCGTTATTATATTTATTGTTAGCATAGCGCATGAGAAGGTCGCGCAACTTTGGCTTTCTGCTCAAGGACGTCAGCCGCCGCTACGTCGACCGATTCGAGCACCGGGCGCGCGAGATCTCGCTGACGCTGCCGCAGTGCAAGGTGCTGGTCAGACTCGAAAAAAACCAGGGTGTAAGCCAAACCCGCCTCGCGGAGCTCGCAGAAATCGAGCCAATGACGATGGTGCGCATCCTTGATCGCATGGAGCGCGACGGCTGGCTTGAACGGCGTCCCGACCCGACCGACCGTCGGGCGCGCCGCCTGTACTTGACGAAGAAGACGAAGCCACTTCTCGCTGAAATCTGGCGGCTTGCGGGTCTGACGCTTGCCGAGGCGTTTGCGGGCATCAGCAACGTCGAGCGAAGCGCCTTTATCCGCATGCTGGAGAGGATCCATCGCAACGTCTGTGCGCTCGAAGGCGTGCGCGGCGAGGCGCCAGGTATCACCCCCGTTCGCGTGCGCCCGCAACCGAAACCAAAAACGCGCGCGCAGAAGACGTCATCGCGAGTTCAGGCATGACCGAGCTCTCGACCGAGGCAGCGCCGGCGGAAACCGAACCGCGCCGGGCGAATCGTCCGACAAGGCAGGACTGGCGACGACGCCTGCGCCTTCCGCTGATGCTGCTCGGCCCCGCTGCCGTCGTGGTGGTCGGCGCCTACTTGTATCTGAGCGGTGGCCGTTACGAGTCGACGGACGATGCCTACGTTCAGACCGCGCGAGTGGCGATCAGCGCCAACGTTGCCGGCCGCGTGAAGGAGCTCCTCGTGCGCGACAACCAGGCCGTGCACACCGACGACGCTCTCTTTCGCCTCGATGACGCCCCATTCCGGATCGCTGTCGAGGAGGCCGGCGCACAGCTTTCCTCCGCCCGGTTGCAGGTCGAGTCCCTCAAGGCCAACTATCGGCAGCGGCAATCCGAGCTGAGCGCGGCGCGGGATACGCTAGCTTTCCAGGAAAACGAGTACCAGCGGCAACAAAGGCTGGTCGCGTCGGGCATATCCTCGAAGAGCCAGCTCGACCGGGCCCTGCACGCCCGCGACGAAGCTCGCGCCCAAGTGGCGAGCACGCAGCAGCAGATGAATGCCGTCGCCGCAAGCCTCGGCGGCAATCCGAACATCGCGCCCGAACGTCATCCGTCGGTGCAACAGGCGCAGGCGCAACTCGATCGCGCCAGGCTGAATCTATCGTATACGACCGTCAGCGCGCCCGGCGACGGCGTGGTGACGAAGGTGGAGCAGTTGCAGGTCGGCAGCTACATCAACGCGTCGGCGCCGCTGTTCATGCTCGTATCTGTCGGCGACCTGTGGATCGAGGCCAATTTCAAGGAGGACCAACTCACGCATATGCGAGCCGGTCAGTCGGCGAGCGTGGAAGTCGACGCGTATCCAGGCAGACGCTTCGAAGGAAGGGTGGCTAGCGTGAGCCCCGGCACCGGATCGCAGTTCTCGGTGTTGCCCCCGGAGAATGCGACCGGAAACTGGGTCAAGGTCGTGCAACGGCTGCCGGTACGGGTCGAGCTCGAACGTCCTGATCCGGCCTATCCTCTGCACGCGGGATTGAGCGCCAGCGTCAGCGTCGACACGCAGCACGAGCGGCACCTGCCAGGATCAGGCGCTGACAAAGAGCGCGCCGCAAGCATCGCCAAGTGACAGCCGAGACTCCGGTCGCCGGTCACGCCCGGGCGTCGCATCGTGGCCTGATCACGATTTCGATCATGCTGGCGTCGATCATGCAGGCGCTCGACAACACGATCGCCAACGTCGCGCTGCCTCGCATTCAGGGCTCGTTGTCCGCCACGCAGGACCAGATGACATGGGTCCTGACGTCGTACATCATCTGCGCAGCGATCATGACACCGCTCAGCGGGTGGCTGGCGGGCCAGATCGGCCGCAAGCGGGTCTTTCTCTTTTCGGTGGTCGGCTTCACGATTGCCTCGGCGTTGTGCGGCCTCGCACAGTCCCTGCCGCAAATTGTCCTGGCGCGCATATTCCAGGGGCTCTGCGGCGCTGCGCTTATCCCGATGTCGCAGGCCGTTTTGCTCGACATCAATCCACCTGAAGAGCACGGGCGCGCAATGGCCATCTGGGTGATGGGGGTGACGATCGGCCCGATCCTCGGGCCGGCGCTCGGTGGCTGGCTGACGGACCATTACAATTGGCGCTGGGTGTTCTACATCAACGTGCCCTTCGGCATCCTGTCGTTCCTGGGCATTCTTGCTTTCATGTCGGAAACCACGATCCGGCGCTCCCGGTTCGATTTTTTCGGCTTCACGACGCTCAGCTTGGCGATCGGCGCTCTTCAGCTGACGCTCGACCGGGGCCAGCTCAAGGACTGGTTCAACTCGACCGAGATCTGGATCGAAGCGACCGTTTGTGGCCTCGCGTTCTATCTTTTCGTCGTCCACATGCTCACAACGACCCGGCAACCGTTCGTCAGCCCCGCCTTGTTCAAGGACCGCAACTTCGTGACCGGCAACGTTTTCATTTTCGTCGTCGGCGTCGTGCTGTTCGCGACGCTGGCGTTGCTGCCGCCGCTGCTGCAGGATCTGATGGACTATCCGGTCGTCACCACGGGGCTCGTCACGGCGCCGCGCGGCATCGGCACGCTCGTGGCAATGCTTGTCGTCAGCCGGCTGATGGGCCGCCTCGATACACGATTGATCATCGCTGCGGGATTTGCGCTGACCGCCCTGTCGAGCTGGCAGATGACGGGCTTTTACCTGCAGATGGACAGTTCGCCGATCATCTGGTCCGGCTTTATCCAGGGCGTCGGCACCGGATTCGTCTTCGTGCCGCTTGCCGCGGTTACGTTCGCGACGCTGTCGCCACGATTCCGGAACGAGGGGACCGCGTTGTTCAGCCTCATGCGCAACGTCGGAAGCAGCGTCGGTATTTCGGTCGTTGAAACCTTGCTCACCCGCAATACGCAGATCATGCATTCGCGAATCGCCGAGCACGTGACGCCCTTCAGCGAACCTTTGCAGGCGCAGGCTCCGGACGCGATGTCCACGCTGCATGGCCTCGCGACACTGAATCACGCGGTGACCAGCCAAGCGATGATGATTGCGTACGACAACGACTTCAAGCTGATGCTTGTGTTGACCTTGTGCACGATTCCGCTGGTCGCGCTGTTGCGTACCGGCCGGCGGCGGGCCGCCGCGGAACCGATGGTCATCGAATGAGTAGACGGTGCTCGCCGAAGGGCCGGCCAAGCGATCGACGACGGCCTGTGACGCATGCTGCCGCGATGGCCACAGCGCTCGCGGCCACGATTTTCGGCGGATGTGCGGTCGGTCCCGATTTCAAGCGTCCGGATCCGCCGCGCGATCAGCGCTATACGGCGCAACCGCTGCGGTCCGAGCGCGCCGACGCGAAAGATGGCGATCAGCGACTCATTCCAAGGGGACGGATCGACGGCGATTGGTGGGACCTGTTCCAGTCCGATGCGCTCGATGCACTGGTCAGACGCGCGCTGGCAGGTAATCGCAGTCTGGCTGCCGCGGACGCGACGCTGGGGCAGATGCAGGAGCTGGCGGCTGCGCAAGCGGGCTCGCTCTATCCGCAGGTCGGCCTGACGGCGGGGATTGGCGGACAAAAATACGGTGCCGAGTTCCTCGGAACGCAGCCCAAGCCGCCACCGTTCAAATATTTCGCGATCGGACCCGACGGTGAGCTATGCGCTCGACTACACCGGCGGCATCGCGCGATCGGTCGAACAGCAGTATGCGCTCGCCGACTTTCAGCGTCAGCAGCTCAATGCGGCGTACCTCGCCGTTTCCGGCAATGCAGTGATGCAGGCCTTGCGCATCGCGTCGCTGCGGTCGCAGATCGCTACCATCGAAGCGATCCTGGCGCAGGATCGGGAGAACCTGGAGCTGGTGCAGCTCGCCTTTGACGCGGGCTCGGTCTCCCGCCTCGACATCCTAAGTGCAGACAGCCAGTTCGCCAACGACGCGACGCTGTTGCCGCCGCTGCGCCAGGAGCTCAGCGTCGCCCGGCACGCTCTCGCTGTTCTGGTCGGCGAGCCCCCGGCGAGCGCAAGCTTGCCCGAGCTCGATCTTGAGCGAATCGCCCTTCCGCTTGAACTGCCGGTGGACGTTCCTTCGGAGCTTGCCCACCGGCGTCCCGACATTCTGGCCGCGGAAGCGCAACTGCACGCAGCGACTGCGGCAGTCGGGGTGGCCAATGCCAACCTGTACCCGCACGTCACGCTGACCGCGTCGACCGGGCAGCAGGCGGCAGATTTTGCGCACCTCTTCGACCGCGCGAGCAACGTATGGAGTCTTGCTGCGGGGCTGGTTGCGCCGCTGTTCGACGGCGGCACGCTGCGCGCCGAGCAGCGTGCCGCCGTCGATGCGTTGCGCGCCAGCACCGCGAACTATGAGCAGACGGTCCTCACGGCGTTCGGCCAGGTTGCCGACGCGCTGCAAGCCCTCGATCACGATGCCGAAGCGCTCGACGTGCTGGCACGTGCCCGGACCGCAGCCGAATCCAACCTGAAACTCACTCGTGAGAGCTACAACGAGGGCAATGTCGGCGTCCTGCAGATTCTCGATGCGCAACGCCTGTATCAACAGGCGCGCCTTGGCTACGTCAAGGCATCGGCGCAGCGCTTTATGGATACGGCACAGCTGCAGCTGGCGCTTGGGGGAGCCACCGGTACGCGACAATGAGCGCAGCATCGATTCGCGGGACTAAGGTATTGGTCGTCGGCGCTGGCCCGACCGGCTTGGTATTAGCGCTGTGGCTCTCGCGGCTGGGTGTCCGCGTGAGGATCGCCGACAAGACCGCCGAGCCGGGAACCACGTCGCGGGCGCTCG
This sequence comes from uncultured beta proteobacterium, assembly GCA_963828665.1. GTDB lineage: Bacteria > Pseudomonadota > Gammaproteobacteria > Burkholderiales > Casimicrobiaceae > PALSA-1003. The sequence goes on along the minus strand of CAWHFL010000008.1, from coordinate 544,011 downwards.
CCGTTCAGGCGCGCACGCTCGAGCTGTACCGTCAGATCGGACTTGCCGACACGGTCGTCGACCGCGGGCGCACCGTCGACGCGGTGAATCTCTGGGTATCCGGCAAGCAGGTGGCCCACGGCGTGTTGGGCGACATGGGCGCAGGCTTGAGTCCGTTCCCCTATGCGCTGATCTATCCGCAGGATGAGCACGAGCGACTGTTGATCGATCGCCTGGCCGAGGCCGGCGTGCAGGTCGAGCGTGGGACCGAGATCCTGGGCGTCGACGAAGCGTCGGATCACGTACTCGCGCGTCTGAAACGACCGGATGGAGCGCAGGAGACTTGCGAAGCAGCCTACGTCGCTGGCTGCGACGGCGCGCATTCCACCGTGCGCGAAACGCTGGGGATCGGTTTCCCGGGCGGGACGTACGCCCACCTGTTTTATGTCGCCGACGTCGAAGCGAGCGGGCCGCCAACGAACGGGGAGCTTCACGTCGGACTCGACACGACCGATTTTCTCGCCGTCTTTCCGTTGAAGTCCGACGGACACGTACGCCTCGTCGGCACGGTACGCGAGGAACCCGGACATCCGCATGAGACTCTGTCGTGGGACGACGTGAGTCAGCGCGTGATCGCGTGGATGCGCATCGACGTCGAAAAAGTAAACTGGTTCTCGACCTATCGCGTGCACCACCGGGTCGCCGACCATTTCCGCGCGGGGCGCGTGTTCCTGCTCGGAGACGCCGCGCACATTCATAGTCCCGTCGGCGGACAGGGCATGAACACCGGCATCGGCGACGCGGTCAACCTCGCCTGGAAGCTTGCAGCGGTCGTGCACGGACGCGCGGATGCATCGCTTCTCGACAGTTACGGGCCGGAGCGAATCGCGTTCGCGCGTCGGCTCGTCGAGACGACCGATCGGGCCTTTACCGGCGTGACGAGCAGCGGATCGCTGGCGAGGTTCGTCCGGCTGAGTCTCGTACCGTTTCTTATCCCGCTGCTTTTCCGCGCAAGGATCGTGCGGCGGCTGATGTTCCGGACGATTTCGCAGACGGCGGTGAATTACCGCGGAAGTGCCTTGAGCGAGGGACGCGCGGGAAACGTGCGCGGCGGCGACCGTCTGCCGTGGGTCAAAGCGGAGTCGCCCGGCGTCGACGCGGACAATTTCACGCCGCTGACTTCGCTGGACTGGCAGGTGCACGTTTACGGCGAAGCGTCCGACGAGGTTCGGACGGTATGCGATCGGCGAAGACTTCCGTTACACGTCTTTGCGTGGCATCCGGCGGTGCGTCGGACGGGCCTGCGGCGCAATGCCGTATATCTCGTGCGGCCGGACGGCTATGTGGCGCTGGCCGACCCCGCGCCTGGCGCCCGGACGGTCTCCTCTTATCTTGACGTGCGCAAGCTCACGCCACGTACACCGTCTTGACGTTGACGAACTCACGGATGCCGTACGACGAAAGCTCGCGGCCGTAGCCGCTCTCCTTCACGCCACCGAACGGCAGGCGGGGGTCCGACCGCACCGCCTCATTGACGAAGACGCAGCCGCTTTCGATCAGCTCGGCTGCGATCTTCTCGCCGCGCGCGAGATCCCGAGTGATGACTGCGCCTCCGAGGCCGAAGACGGAATCATTGGCGACCTCGATCGCCTCAGCTTCGGTCTTTACCGGAATAATCGCGGCGACCGGACCGAACAATTCCTCGTCATAGGCCGGCATTCCGGGCCGGACGTCGGTCAACACCGTCGCGGGATAGTACGCACCGCGACCTTCGGGGATGGTGCCTCCGAGCAGACAGCGCGCGCCCTTGGCGAGGCTCGCCTCGACCTGCGCATGCAAGGCGTCGCGCAGGTCGTGCCGCGCTTGCGGACCGATCTCGGTCTGATCGTCGAACGGATCACCCATCCTCGCGGCTTTCATCCGCTCGACAAAGAGCGTTTCGAACCTGTCGCGCACCTCCTCGAGCACGATAAAGCGCTTGGCGGCGATGCAGCTCTGTCCCGAATTCACCAGGCGTCCCTTGGTGCATACCTTCGCCGCAAGGTCCAGATCCGCATCCTCGAGAATCAGATACGGATCGCTGCCGCCCAGCTCGAGAACTGTCTTCTTCAGCATCGCGCCGGCCTTGGCCGCGATCGCCCTTCCCGCTGCGCCGCTGCCGGTCACGGTAACGGCACGCACGAATGGGTGTTCGATCACCGCATCGACGCGCTTGCTGCCGATCATCAGCGTGCGAAACAGATTGGCCGGGAATCCGGCGCGACGAAAAATGTCCTCGATCGCCAGCGCGCATCCCGGGACATTCGAAGCGTGCTTCAGCACCGCCGCGTTGCCCGCCATCAAGCCGGGCGCGGCGAACCGAAAAACCTGCCAGAACGGAAAGTTCCACGGCATCACCGCAAGGATGACACCGAGCGGATTGAAAGCCACGAAGCTCGATCTCGCTTCGGTTGCGATCGTCTCCCGCGCCAGGAGACGCTCCGCATTGTCCGCATAGAAATCGCATCCGAGCGCGCATTTCTGCGCTTCGGCGATGCCGTCGCGGACCGGCTTGCCCATTTCCCGGGCCATCAGGCGAGCATGATCGTGCGCCTCTGCGCGCAGGATCTCCGCGGCCTTCTTCATCGGTCCGGCGCGCTCGGCGATCGGTATCTTGCGCCAATCGAGAAACGCTGCGTTGACTTCCCCGATGATTTTGCTCACCGCTTCCGGCGCGGCTTCATCGTACGATTCGAAAACTTCGCCGCTTGCCGGATTGATCGCCTTAATCGTCATGTCTGGTACTCCTAGCGTTCCAGGCGCTAGTCTACAGTCCGAGCAAGCGCGGCAGCCAGAGCGATATCGCCGGCACGTAGGTGACCAGCAGCAGCACGGCCAACATGACGCCGTAGAACGGCCAGATGCCCCGCATCACCTCCTCCATCGACACCTTGCCGACTGCGCAGCCGACGAACAGCGTCGCACCAACCGGCGGCGTCAGCAGGCCGATGCCCAGATTCAGCAGCATGATCATGCCGAAATGCACCGGATCGACGCCGAAGGTGCTGACCACCGGCAGCAGGATCGGTGTGCAGATCAGCAGCAGCGGCGCGAGATCCATCAGGCAGCCCAGTACCAGCAGCATGATGTTGATCAGCATCAGGATGACTTCCTTGTTGCTCGATATCGTCAGGAAGAACGCCGTGATCTTGGCCGGGAGTTGCATCAGCGCCATCACATAGCCGAATGCCGACGCGCAGGCGATCAAGGTCATCACCATCGCGACGGTCTTCAGCGTCCGGTGGACGAGCGTCGGCAGATCGCGCCAGCGGTAGTCGCGGTAGATGAACATCGTGACGAAGAACGCCCACAGCGTCGCAACGGCGCCGGCCTCGATCGCGGTGAATATGCCCAGCAGGATGCCGCCGATGATGATGAAGATCGTGATCAATCCCCACAGGGCGTCAAAGGTGATTCTGGCAGCCGCACGCAGCGGGACGGATTGGCCCCGGGGATGACCATCGCGATAGCCGATGTAGACGACGAGCGCGATCAGCGCCGCCCCGAGCAGAAGGCCGGGGACGACGCCGGCCATGAAGAGGCTGGTGATCGAGATCAGGCCGCCGGTGGCCAGCGAATAGATCACCGCGTTGTGGCTCGGCGGCACGAGGATCGCCTGCACTGAAGCGCTGATCGTCACGTTGGTGGCGAATGCCCTCGGATAGCCGATTTTTTCCATCTGCGGGATCATCACCGAACCGATCGCAGAGACATCGGCAACCGACGACCCGGAGATACCGCTCAAGAAGGTCGTCGCCACGATGTTCACCGCCGACAGGCCGCCGCGCACGCGTATCACGCCGACGAGCACGTTGGCGAAGGCCACCAGCCGCTTGGCCATGCCGCCCTCGGCCATGATCGCACCCGCCAGCACGAAGAAAGGAATCGTCAGCATCGCGACTTTGCTGACGCCATCCGAAATCTTCAGCATCACCGCCTCGAGCGGAACGCCGATCCACAGCGCGCCGGCAATGGCGGCAAGGCCCAGCGAATAGGCGATCGGCACGCCGAGCGCGAACAAGATGAAAAGACTGCCGAGCAGGATCAGGATATCCATCGAATGCGAGTCTCCGAAAGGATCATTCGAACGCGGCGACCGAGTGGGCATCGCCCACCTTGTCGACCGGCGGCCCGATCGTGAGATGCTCGACAATGAAGAGGAACAGGATCGCCCCGCCGATCGGTATCGGGAGGTAGGTCACTCCGACCGACAGCGCGGGAAAGTCAGCGATGGTGTTCGACCAGGTCGCTTCGACCAGTCCCGTGCCTTTGAACACCATGAACAGGGCCATCGTTGCCATCAGCAGTTCGACGACAACGTCGCTTACCCGGCGCCACGCCCTGGGCAGCAAGCCGACCGCGAGCGTCACGTTCATGTGCAGCCTGAAGCGGTAGCAGGCCGCGGCGCCGAAGAAGGTCAGCACGATCGTCAACAGCACGGCCGTCGGCTCCGGCCAGGACGCGGCGCGGTTGATCACATAGCGCGTATAGACGGCCCACGGAATAACCGCCGAGATAAGCACCAGCGATGTCCCGGCGATGATCACGCACGCCAGGTACAGGGCGTCCATCGCCTTTCGATAGAGAAGCGCCATCGATTCCTCCCTCAACCAAGCTATTGCGCCGTCCCCGCGTGAACCGGGCACGACTCGCACGAAAGCCAGCGGCAGGCAACCGCCTGCCGCTGCTCGATGTGCGATCGGAGCAGGTGCGATCCCGGGCCGATCCGGGATCGCGCCCGGTTACTGTACGGCCTGGATACGCTTGATCATGTCTGCATACTTGGGGCCATACTTGTCCCAGACCGGCTTCACCGCGGCCTGGAACGGCTTCTTGTCGGCGATCTCGGTGATCTGGATCCCGGCCGCCTTCGCCTTGTCCATCGCATCCTTTTCGTATTTCTCCCAGAGCGTGCGCTCTTCAAGTTGTGCCTCGCGGCCGAATTTCACCAGCAGGGCCCGATCTTCCTTCGACAGGGTGTCCCAGGTCTTTTTCGAGAAGACCAGCATCTCCGGGACGATCAGATGCTCATCGAGCGTGTAGAACTTGGCCACCTGATAGTGATTGTCGAACACGAAGCTGGGCGGATTGTTTTCCGCGCCATCGACGACGCCGGTTTGCAGCGCATTGAACACCTGGTCATACCCCATCGCCACGCCGTTGCCGCCGAGCGCATTCATCATGTCGACGAACATCGGGTTGCCCATCACGCGGAACTTCATCCCCTTCATGTCGCTGAGGTTGCGGATCGGCTTCTTGGTGTCGTAGAGGCTGCGGGCACCGGCGTCCATCCAGGCCAGGGCAACCAGCCCCGCTTTCGGATTGTTGGTGACCTTGTCCATCAACTCGCGCCCGATCGGCCCGTCGATCACCTTCTGCATATGCGCGGTGTTGCGGAAAAGATACGGCATGTTGAACACGTTGAGCTCGTCGATCACCGGTCCCAGCGCGCCGACGCTGACCCGCGCGAACTGGATCGCGCCGACCTGCGCCTGCTCGATAGCCTCCTTTTCGCCGCCCAGCTGCATCGAGCCGTACATCTGGATGCTTAGGCGGCCGTTGGTTGCCTTTTCGAGCTTTTTTCCCATGCTCTCGACCGCTGCGACGGTCGGGTAGCCCTCCGGATGGACGTCCGACGCCTTCATCACCAGCTTTTGCTGCGCCGACGCGAGCCCTGACGGCAACATGCCCGCCAGCGCCAGCATTGCGGCCGCAACGCCGGCTCGTAACATCTTTCGTCTAGCCTTCATTTCTCCTCCTCTTGGTTGGATTTCAACAGCTATGCCGGACGGCAAACCGAGCGCCGCCTTGCAACTTCATCGTGTTCTCTCATCGTGCCAGCCATCCGCCGTCGACCGGCAACACCACCCCGCGCACATAGTTGGCGGCCGATGATGCCAGGAATACCGCCGCGCCGCCGATCTCCTCTTCCTGAAATCACCGCCTGCTCGTTGGCGACGACGAGGTGGCGCGTCTCTCCGGGCTCGCCCATCAGATGAATCACCCGCGCATCGGGCGCAAGGTCGAAATAGAAATAGATTTCGCAGCGACGGTCGTGGCGATGCGCCGGCATCGTGTTCCACACGCTTCCTGGCTCGAGTACCGTAAAACCCATCGAAAGCTGGCAGGAGCGACAGACCTGCCGTCGAGGGAAAGGAAGCTCTCGCCGTCGCGCGCACCGATCGCCGTCGCTGCATTCATGCCAGAAAATCCTCCTTGCCGCGAATGTCTTCGTAAAAGAAGTCGGGATTCATGCGCCGGATGTCTTCCATGCTGATCTGCAGGCCGTCCAGGTGCCCTTCCATCGCGGCGGCAGCCTTGTCGGCGTCGTGACGCTCGATTGCGGCGACGACCGCCGCGTGCTCGCGGATCACCCGCGCCATGCGCCCCGGCTGGGGCAAGGTCAGCAGCCGATAGCGGTCGATTTGCGTTTTCACGCCCTGAACCAGTGACCAGATGCCCGGATAACCGGCGGTGACGGCCACGGCGGCGTGAAACGCTTCGTCGGCACGATGGAACGCCCCGCGGTCGCCGGCACGCTCCGCCTCGCGCTGTCGCTCGAGAATCGCCTTCAGGTTGGTGATCTGGCTACGCCGTGCGTGCGTCGCGGCGGCGCGTGCGGTGACCTGCTCGAGCGCCTTGCGCACGACAATCGCCTCGGGCAACGCGCTGACCGGAATGCGCGCGACAAACGTACCCGACTTGGCGACGGTGTCGACCAGTCCTTCGGCAGCCAGCCGGAGCAACGCCTCGCGCACCGGCGTGCGGCTGACGCTTTGCGCCTGCGCGATGTCCTTTTCAATAATCGGCTCGCCGGGCTTCCGCGCGAGCGAGACGATTTGCTCGCGCAGCGCCCGATAGATGGTCGTCGACGCGCTTTCGGCGCGGCGCCGATCGGCGCGCCCGGCCGACAGCGCGTGACGTGCCGGCCGCGAGGCGGCGGCAGCCGCAGGATTCTGCCTTTTGGTACTGCGTGGCACCAGCTCGGCTCTCCGTGCTTGCTGACCGCTAATATATCTAATATATTACATGCCGCGAGCGCCGTCCAGGCGCCACGGGACGCGCAACGCGCCCTCATCTGTAGCTCGCAGGCGTACCAGCTGACCGACCAGGCGACCAACGTGTGCCCGATCTTCGCCTGGTCGAGGCGGCTCTGGTATGCGCCGATGCCGCTGTCCGGCGCACTGATGATATTGTTTACGCTCCGGCAGCTTTCGACCGCACTGCCAGCGCTGTGGAGGATGAAAGGCATCGATGAATCCCGACCGGAAGTTTGACTATCGTTCCTTGTTCGATCTGACGGGCCGGGTGGCGCTGGTCGTCGGCGGCGGCTCCGGCATCGGGGAGGCCGGCGCCGAGGGCCTCGCGGCCCACGGCGCACGCGTCGTCGTCGCCGATATCACCGCCGACGACGCCAACGGCGTCGCCGCGCGCATCGAGGCCGCCGGCGGCAAGGCGAGCGCATTGCCGGTCGACGTGCGCAACACGGCGGCCGTCGACCAGATGGTGGCCGGCGTGCTGCGCGACCACGGTCGGCTCGATGTCCTGCTGACCACGCCGGCCGTTAACCTGCGCAAGCGCCTCCTCGACTACACCGACGAAGAATTCGACCGGGTGATCGAGTTGAACCTCAAGGGCACGTTTCGCGTGGCCCGCGCCTGCGCCCGGGTCATGGCCGAGCGAAAGCGCGGCAGCATCATCCTGATGGCGTCGATCCGCGCCGTCAGCGTCGAGCCCGGCCAGAGCATCTACGCCTCGACCAAGGCCGGCATCGTGCAGATGGCACGGGGCCTGGCGGCCGAGCTCGGGCCGGCAGGCGTGCGCGTCAACGCGCTTGCCCCCGGCATCGTCGCGACGCCGCTGACGCGTCCGATCATGTCCAACGCCGAATGGAACCGCGCTTATGCGAGCCGAACCGCGCTCGGCCGCTGGGCGGAGCCCGAGGAAATGGCCGGGCCGATCGTCTTTCTCGCTTCCGACGCCAGCAGCTATCTGACCGGCACGATCATTTTCGCCGACGCCGGCTGGACCGCGATCGACGGTCGCTTCGAACCTCGGCTCAACGGCTGACGAAGGCGGCGGCGCGGATGCCGGTACAATGACTGGCGCGCAAAAGGATCAGCCCCGGCCCGGGTGGTGAAACTGGTAGACACAGCGGACTTAAAATCCGCCGACGCCGAAATGCGTCGTGCCGGTTCGAGTCCGGCCCTGGGCACCAGATCAGAGACTTTGTTATCGGCCAGCGCGCCGAATCAGGCGTCGTCTCCCATGCAGATCACGGATGTGCGGAAGGGATGAGGGATGATCTCATCTTCGACTTCGGCATCACGGAGAGTGGCGCGCCATTGCGTCCGTCGTCGAGCGACGACACTTTATCCCGAAGCCCTTTCTCTCGGAGCAGTATTGCTCTACACTTGCGTGCCAACCGGCGCCGTAAACGATGGCGGGCACGGGGAGGTGCCCGCGACAGGAGAGGTCATTGGTGTTACCGGCAAGAAGGCAATTGATTGGAGAACCACTGGGCGGCGATACCATCGCCTCCATCGCACAAAATCCGGTCCCCATAAACCTTTGCGTCGAAGACCCGGACGCACGTCAACTCCAGAGAGAGCCTGCGGGCAAGCGATTCAAGCTGCGACTCGCCGACACCGATGATCGGCGAAATTCCGCCAACTGCTTGGTGCAACGCCGCTATGCGTGGCGCAACTACAAGCTCGGCGAGACGCGCGGCAGCGATCCGACCCGCATAGCGCTTGCGGCGCACGGCCATAACGGCATTGTAGGCACCGTATCGGTTGGGCTCGACGCGGCCACCGGCCTGTTCGTCGATGAGCTCTATCCGGACGAGGCCAGCGCGTTGCGCCGCGACGGGCGACGCCTGTGCGAGTTCACCAAGCTTGCCATCGACAATGACGTTCGCTCGACGCCCCTGCTGGCTGCACTGTTCCATCTGGCATTCATCTATGCGCGGCGGATGTACTATTGCACCGACCTGCTGATCGAGGTCAATCCGCGCCACGTAAGCTTCTATCGGCGCATGCTCGGTTTCCGGCAGCTCGGCCTCCAGCGGTTCAATCCTCGCGTCGCTGCGCCTGCAGTTCTGCTGGGCCTTTGTCTCGCCCACGCCGAGACACAGATCGCGAGCTATGGCGGCCACCCCCACCTTTACACCAGCGTCCGCTCCCTTTACCCCTATGCCTTTTCGCCGCACGAGGAAGTCGGGATCGAGCAGCGATTGCGCGGCCTCGGCTGACGAGGAGCGACCGCGTCATATATTTGCTCGCAACGCGTCCGCGACAGGCATGCGTGCTACTCGCATCGCGGGCAGAACTGCGGCGAAGATCGTCGCCATGAACCCTACCGCAAATGCAAGTGCCAAAACAGCCGGCACGACGCGAATGAAGCCCGTATAACCGAGATTGGCATTGGGTGGCGGCGGCATGGGTATGCCGATCGCCGAGATCAGCAAGGCAAGTGCCGCCCCGAGCGCCACGCCCAGGATCGCGCCGATCAATCCCAGCATGGCGGCTTCGGTCAGGATAAGCGCCCGCAACTGTCGCCTGCGGTTGCCAAGCGCCACCATCGTCCCGAACTCGCCGACACGTTCGAACACGCTCATGTTGACGCTGTTGGCGACGCTCAGCAGCACCATTCCGAGGATGATCAGTTGCAGGAAGCCGAACTGCTGGTCGTAGAGTGCGATCGTCTTTTCGTAGAAATCATTCAACTGGACCCACGTTCTTACCTCGACCCGGTCGGATGCCAGTGTGGATCTCAGCGCGGTCGCCACACGCTCGGTATCGGATGTCCGCTTGAGTGACACCACGAGCGTATTCACCCCCTGCGATGCCAGCAGCTCGTGGGCCGCCTTCAACGGCATTCGCAGCGCCCTCGCGTCAAAATCCTTGGAGAAGCTCTGGAATACTCCAATCACCTCCAGGTCGATGCTGTTCAGTGCGCCGTCCCTTGTACTGAGAAGCACCGTGACGCGATCTCCCGGGGCTAGCTTCAGTGCCTGCGCCACCCCCTGCCCCACTACCACCCCAAATGCATCGCTGTCCGCGAGCTGACGCCCGGCGACGATGTGCATGAAGCTGCTCAACCTGGCTTCCTTGGAGGCTTGCACGCCCTCGCCGATGATTGGCCAATCGGTCTTGCCATTGTTGAGCAGCCCCGAGAAATGGACGCGCATCATCACGTCTTCGACTTCCGGCATCGCGGCGATCGCGGCTTGCAGCCGGCCGGGCGCGTCGATCACATACCGCTCCGGAGATCGCGACCCATAGCCGAAATACCCGGTCTGCGCGATCTGCAAATGTCCGGATTGCGAATGGATCAGTGCCTCCGCGAGCTGTATGAAAACGTCGCGCACAAAGCCGCCGCTCAGTACGAGCCCGCAGACGCCGAACACGATCGCCGCCAGGGTCATCGCGGTGCGGAAGCGATGACGAAATATGTTTCGCAGCGCCAGCTTGAACATAGGGTGGTCAGCGGTTATGCCTTAGCGCGTCGACGATATTCATCCGCGACGCGATCCAGGCTGGATAGAGGCTCGCGACCATCGTGGTCGCCACCGCGAGCGCAGCGGCCTGCAGGGCCATCGGCACGGTTACCGCGATCTGCGCGGTATAGCCGAACGCCATGCCCGGTGGCGCCGGCATCGGAATCCCTACCACGGAGACGAGCCTCGCGATCGCGTATCCGCCAATCAGGCCGAGAACGCCGCCGAACACTCCCAGTGACCCGCCTTCGACCAGAAATTGGCGCAGGATTTGACTGCGGCGAGTGCCCAGCGCCAGCGCGGTCCCGATCTCGCCGGTGCGCTCCAGCACACTCATCATCATCGAGTTGGAAATGCTCAGAACGATGATCACCGCGATGATCACGCGCAGCACGTCCACCTGACGCGAAAACAGCTCGGCTGTCTTGTTGTAGAAGTCAGCGAGCTGATACCAGGGAACGATTTCGAGCGCTTGCCCGGGAAGCTGGCGGCGCAGCTTGTCGATCACGGCATCAGTGCTTTCGGTTCTATCAAGCAATAGCGCGTAGGAGTCGGACCCGGATACCCGCATCAATTGTCTTGCCATCGGGATCGGCACCCGCAGTGCCGAGTCGTCGTAGGCCTTGGTGATCGTCGCGAACAGGCCGCGCACCTTGACTTCGACGGCGTTGATTCCACCGGTCGCGGTATTGGCGACCAGCACCACGGTGTCGCCGATCCTCACGCCGAGATTCGCTGCGAGGCCCTGGCCGAGGATGATGCCCTGGGGTGCACCGGCGGAAAGCCCCTCGCCTTGAACGATGGTGAGCGAGCGACTCAGCAGCCTTTGGCGTCGGGGTCGACGCCTTCACCGATGAACGAAATGGTTGCATCGCCGTGGCTGATCAAGCCGCTGAAGGACAGGCGGGGGGCTACCGCGATGACTTCGGGCTGCGCTCTGATCAGTCGCAGCCGATCGGGGTCATCCTTGAGAACGTTGGCGAATGGATCGGCGTGCCCGCTCTCGAGATAGCCCGATTTGTAGATCCGGACGTGCCCGAGCTGCGAATGTATCGTCGATTCCCGGCCGAACCACAGGTTCCATTCGATGAAGCCGCTGGCGAGGATCAGCGAAGCGATGCCGCACGCTACGGCCAGCAGCGCAACGATCGTGCGCCTGCGCTGGCGGACGACATTCTTTACGGCAAGGACGGTGATCGGCATGGTTGATGTGGCTCGGCCGTCCGTTGCGTCGCCGGTTAGTGTACTCGCGGCCGGCCTGAACGCCCAAGGCGAGAGCGGTGGGCGTCTCGCAGACGCCCAAACAAAAAGCCCGTACAGCAATTGCTGTACGGGCTTCGCCAGCGCTATGTTCGGTAGATCAGCCTGGCACTAGACCGACTTGTTGCGGCGGATCGCGCCGAACGCCAGTGCGCCGAGACCCAGAAGGAGCAGCGTGCCCGGTTCGGGGATACGCGCGCCGATGATGGGATCGTCGCTGCAGACGTTCCAGCCGTTGTTAGCAGCGCAGGTCTGCTGATTGGCCAGGACGAAGTTGCTCCGCAGGAACAGATCGGCATTCGGGAAGTTGGTGAATGAGAAGCCGTTGGTGTCGAATGCAGCACCGTTCGTGCCTCCCGTCACGCTGAGATAGCCGAAACCCGCCTGGACGTTGGTCAACGCAAAGGCCGCTTGCAGGGTTGCGTCGCCGGTCGGGCCCAGTCCGTCGTTGATGCCAGGAACGAAGTCGCCCGCAAGCCACGGATTTGCCAGACAGGTCGCGCTACCGCCGCAAAGCTGGTTCAGGTAGTCCTTGGTGTTTGGGCTCGTGCTCGGGCTATAAGTCCCATTTGCGACGTTGAATAGCTCGAGATGGCCGCCCGCAAAGCTGAGGCCCCCGCCGCCCGTTTGATCCGGCTCGGAAATCAGGCCTTCGAAAAAGCCGACGAGCTGCGTGCCGTCGGTGCTGCCATTGCCGTTCCAGTAGGTCGTGGTGCCGTCAGCGCTGTTGATCTGCGAGATGTTGAAGATGCCGAACAACTCCTGGCCGAAACCCGTGATCACTATTTCGCGATCGACGAACTTGATCGAGAAGTCGGAGCCCGGCGGGATGTAATTGATCGGGTCCGCAGATGCCGTGCCAGCGAGGCCGATCGCACCCGCCGCAATACCTATTGCCAGCGCCGTTCGGCCCTGTGATTTCACTCGGTCAAAAAAAGACTTCATCGTTCACGCTCCTTAAGGATGTCCCGGGCCGAACGACGTCGGACATGATTTTCCGCGCCCATTGGCCTTCGGGCAATTCAATGCATGAGGCATGCCAAGCATTAAACAAGCTATTGATTCAGTAACTTGGCGATTGCTGTCGTTGACCGACCCTGAATCGAGGGGCGCGTTTGTAAAGCCGATCGACACTAAAACAGCCGGACCCGCCGATCGCATCCCGGGCGCGCGCTTCCTCACGCGAAGTACGCCGTCGGGGCCTGATCCGAAGCGTTCCGGGCAACTCCGTACCGAGCGCTGGCGTAAAACCCTCCGACAGGGAGCGACTCCTGGCCCACACGCTTCTGCCCTTCGTCCCCGCGGTGTGATCTGCGCCTAGGGGCACAACCCGGGTTCTCGCGCTCAACCGCGGGTGCTCACCGCCCCGATCGAGCCAGCGCCCTTGCTCGCCGGGCTGTCGCGCCGACCTGCCGACGGGCAACCGCTATGGCGATGCGCTGCCACGGGCTGCGATTTCCCCAGGGACGCCAGACGCGCGCCAGTTTGCCGCGATAGGCGTCGAACTGCATCGATACCGGGGCGGCATACACCTTGCCGCGCTTGAGGATGATTTTCAGGGCCTCGGTCGCCGCGATCCCCGCGCATAGCTGACATGCCATGACGGTCGAAGGCCCCTGGTGCGCCGAAAGGTCGACGGTCCGCCGATCGACCAGATAGCCCCGCTGCAGCATCGCAGGCGACAGCCCGACGAGGAATCGGATCGCCTGGTCCTCTTCGGACAGGCCATCCAGACGGAAATACTGCTCGAACGTCATTCGGCCGGGCAGAAAGTTGAGCAAGGCCGCGCCCATTCCGAGCGGCGCGACGGTTATCGCGGGAATCCGCTTGCGGGCACATGCGGCAAAGGTCGCGCGGCGCGCATTGAATGCGAAGAAGTCGAGGCCGTCCACGTAGAGATCGACGCCGGCGAGGAAGTCGTCGAGGTTGGCCCCCGACAGGCCGCTGCCGAAGATCCTGATATCGAGCTCGGGATTGATGTCCAGCGCCATCCCGGCCAGAACTTCCGTCTTCGCCCGGCCGAGCGTGCTGGCGAGCGCCCCAGCCTGGCGATTGAAGTTCGCCAGTTCGAACGTGTCGAAATCAGCGATGTGAAAGGCGCCGATGCCCAAGCGTGCGAGGGCCAGAAGGTGAGAGCCCCCGACGCCTCCAAGTCCGCCCACCGCCACCCGCTGTCTGCGCAGCGTCGCCTGTTCCGCGGGGGTTACCCACCCGATGTTGCGTGAGAAAGCCTGCTCGTAGGAAAACGGCGTCGGTGAAATGGCAGCAGCTCTTTGCAATGGGGCCTTACCGCACCGCCTGCGGCGTCCGCGGCGCCCAGGCGAGCCTAGAAGTCGTACCGGATCTCCGCATACAGCCGGTCGCGATTATTGTAACGGCCGAAATAGCCGTCCGCTGGGCCGCTGAAGATGTCAGCCCCGACACCCACGGTCGTGTTCTTGGCGGCTGCCCAGTTGAGTCTTGGGCGAATGAGGCTGCCAGCGTGTCCGAAGTTCTGTATCCACAGGATTTCAGGTTCGAGCGTGCTGGTAAGCTTGGTCGAAACGAAGATGCTCGCTCCAAAGCCGTCGTTCCTGACTGCGAGTTTGTCGGCGTCTCCCCCGAAGAAGACGCGCTGAAATCCCTGCACGTTGATCCGCGTGTCTCCCGGCAAGGCGAATTCGAGACTCAGGATGTAGTCGAGCGTCGAGCGCTTGATCACGCTGTCCAGCGAGGTGAGGTCCGCGAGACTGTAGCCCTGGCCATACGCATACACGGTTTCGCCCCGGAACACGAAGTCCCCGAGGTCCTTGCTCACCGTGCCGCCAAGCTGCCATATGCGGTCGTACCGCGGCTCGAACACGAACGGCTCGCCCTGGACGCTCGATGGCATGCGGTAAAACGTAGGCTGGGTACTGAAGCTCCGGTAGTAGAAGCCGGCGACATCCCAACCGCCTGCCAGCGTATTGGCACGAAGCCCGAAATTGGAATTCCCCAGGCGCCGGTCCGGCCGCTCCGGGTCATGGAAAAGCGCCGCAACATCGGAAGGCGTCGGGGAAGGAAGTGGCGCCGGATAGAAGTCGGAGCCGGGCTTGCCGATGCGATCGAAGGTCGGTACCGGTATCCAGATCAATTCGAGGTGCGAATCGCCCGAGAAGTACTCGGCGCGTCCCGCCCACTGGGGAATGCGAATCAGATCGAAGCTCGGCAGGAGGAACTCCCGCATGTCGCGCGCCGATACCACATCGGCGAAAAAGAGTCCGACGACCTCCCCCCAGACGATATTCTGTGCGCCAACGCGAAAATTCCAGTCACCTGCCGAAAAGTCGAGGTAGTTCTCCCCCCAGATCGCGCTGAAACGCTCATTCTGCTTGACCGGATCGAGATAGAAGGTGGATGAAGCATAGACGGGATCGACATCGATCCTGCCGCCGATTTTCCACTTGACGTCCTCGGCCAACGTTCCCTGGCCCGTCAGTTGCAGGCGGCCGACGGCGCGCGACCAGTGTGAAGGCGTCGTGTAGGTATCGGCAATCGAGCGCGTCGAAAAACCCGCCGAATTTCGCCTTTGGCGCGTCTGCGTCGGAGGCGGAGTCGCCCAATAGCGCGTCCGGCGAGCGGCCGTCGGCTTTTCCCGCCGGAAGCTGGGCGCCCGCATCGCACAGTCCGAAACATGTCACGATGATTGCGCACAGATGTGCGCATCGGACGGGCAAACGTCTTAAGGGAATCTTCACTTGCTTACCTCGCTGGTTTCCAGTCGCGATCCCGCCTGTCGCCGTGGTTCCCGCACAACCACCCAGCTCGATGCCGTCTTCATCCCGAGCGTTCGAATGCGCCCGTCCTCGATTCGCACCAGACGGTCAGCCCGGGCGATGACTTTCTTGTCGTGCGTCGAAAAGACGAAAGTGGTACCCATTGACCGGTTGATCTTCTTCATGAGTCCCAGGATCTCTTCCCCGGTTCGGTGATCGAGATTCGCCGTAGGTTCGTCCGCGAGGATGATTCTCGGCTGTGTGGCCAGCGCGCGCGCAATCGCTACGCGCTGTCGTTGTCCGCCGCTGAGCTGGTTTGGGCGATGTCGCGCAAACTTCGAAAGCTCGACGACATCGAGGAATCTGGTCACTCGTCTTTTTCGCTCCTCCCGATGGAGCTCCTTGAACTGGAGCAGTGGATACTCGACGTTCTCCTCGGCGGAAAATACCGGAAACAGGTTGAACGTCTGAAAAATGAATCCTATGGCGCGCGCCCGCAGATCTGCCAGCTGATCCGGTGTGCTGCCGCTGGTGTCGCGGTCGGCGACGAACACGCTGCCGCTTGTCGGTACGTCGATGCAACCCATCAGGTTCAGGAGTGTCGATTTGCCGCTTCCCGACGGGCCGGCGATCGCCATGAACACCCCCTCTTCGATGCTCAACGAAACGTCGGTGAGAGCCCAGATCAGTTGGTCGCCAAGCCGATACTGCTTGGATACGTTTTCGACTCGGATCAGGCTCATCGCGATGGCTGGCGGGCATTCGCTATACTAGAAGGACGCTGCATCTTTAAGCTTATAGCCTTTTCACTCTTCGCGCAAAAAGGAGCCATGCGTACGGCCGTTTTTCTTTCGATCATGGCAATCGCTTGTGCATTTCCGCCGGGGGCCACGATCCGGGCTCAGGAAGCGCCTCCACCGGACGACGAGGCGCGGGCGAAATCGATCCTGGAGCAGGCGGACCAGGTGCGTTTTCCCGCACGCGGATTCGAAGTCATGGTGACGATCACCACGACCACATCGAGCGGAGTCGAGGAGCCGCGGAAATACCGGGTTCTTTCGAAGGGCAACGAGAACACGATCGTCATGACCACCGAGCCCGCCTCGGAGCGTGGGCAGGTGATGCTGATGAAGGCTCACGACCTATGGATATTCCTGCCGACGGTGTCGCAACCGGTGCGGCTCGGCCTGGCCCAGAGGCTTACCGGGCAAGTCGCCAACGGAGACCTTGCGAGGGCGAATTTCGCCGGCGACTACCAGCCCCGACTTCTTCGGACGGAGAAGGTCGACGGCGAATCGGTGTTCGTTCTCGAGTTGACCGCCGTCGACCGCAGCGTCGCCTATCACCGCGTGCTTTACTGGGTGCGTCAATCGAACTACTGGCCTCAGAAGGCCGAGTTTTATTCGCTGTCGGATCGGCTCCTGAAAACCTGCATCTACGAGGATTTCAAAACGCTCGGCGGGCGTCCCCGACCCACGCGCCTGGTGATGCAAGACGCGCTTCGCAGCGGAGAAGAGTCCGTCCTCCAATATACGGAGATGCGCTTGCGGGATCTGCCCGACAAGATGTTCACCAAGGACTACCTGAAGCGCATCGAGTGAACCTTGAAAGAATCGATACGCCGGATGGTCAAGAAACTCCGCCGAGACAAGGGCGGCGTATTGCCTGCGCCCGGCGAAGTTAGCGTATCACCTGCGCAACGCAAGGCCGACGCCCCCCCGGCCCCGCGCAAGACCGGCGCATTACGGGCGCCCGGCAAGAAAAAGACCTCCGGAAAGGCCCCTCCGCAGGCGCGCCGTACCGACATCACCGGCCAGACCGTATTCGACGATCGTCCGCTGCGATTTCGCAGCCTGACGTTGGCCGAAGCGGACGTCCCGTCGCTTGAAGACGCGTCGATGATCGAGGGAGCGTTCAAGATCCGCGTTGCCAAACGCACCGGCGCGCGCCGCGATGCCTTGTCATTGGTGGAGCGCCGCTATAGCGGCCGCGGCTACACCGTTCCCGGACGCAAGCCGAAGAGCAACGTCTTTACGTTCATCGCCTATGACGAAGGCCAGATCGTCGGCACCGTCGGTCTGGGCGTCGACACAGGCAAGGGCCTGTCGGCCGACCAGTTGTACAAGCCCGAGATCGACGCGCTGCGCGCGAAAGGATGGCAGATCTGCGAATTCACGCGACTTGCGGTCGACCGTACGGCTGCGAGCAAGCCGGTCCTAGCCGGGCTATTTCAAACGGCCTACCTGTACGCCGCCGTAATCCGCGGCTACTCCCACGCAGTGATCGAAGTCAATCCGCGCCACGTGGCCTTTTATGGCAGCGCACTGAAGTTCGAGACTGTGGGACCGGAACGCATAAATCACCGCGTCAACGCGCCCGCGGTATTGCTTTGCGCATCGTTTGCGGCAATCGCGCAGGGACTCGCCAAGCACGCCGGCAAACCGCCGGCGCCAGGCACACGGCGGACCTTGTTTCACTACGGCTTCCCGCCCGACGAGGAACAAGGCGTGCTCAGACGTTTGCGCGAGCTCGTCGCCCCGCGTTGATCGCTTCTCGGCGCATCGCGCCGTTCGCTGTCGGCAAACTGCGCCGACAGTGGCTTTGTTGCGACGAACAACCGAGCTTCCATCGCTGAATGTCGCACCCCCAGGGACGGCTGTCGCCCTTCGTCCTACAACGCTTTCATCCATCCGCCGATGGGCAACGCGCCAACCGCGGGCGAAAATTGCTCGTGCGACGTGCGGCCTAACGAAAAATTCTCGCATGCCAATAACCCGCGCCGATTGTCGGCCGCAGACAGGATGAGCGCGAGACGCGCCTGGCGCCACGCGGTCGGCCTGGTCGCGCTGGCCGCGCTGTTGCTGACGGGATGCGCCAGCCTTCCGCCCGGCGCCGACTACCCGAAGCCAGCGTCCAACGCGCTTGCCCATCCGGAGCAGACGAGCCTGGGCCGTCGGCTCGCGGCCGCATCGGCCGCGCACGCCGGCCTTTCCGGATTCCGCCTGTTGCCGGTCGGCATCGACAGCTTCCTGTTGCGCATGGAGATGGCACAAAAGGCCGAGCGCACGCTCGATGTCCAGTACTTCGTCATTGAGAACGACGACACCGGCCAGCTGCTGCAGGAGGCGCTGCTGCAGGCCGCCGACAGGGGCGTACGCGTGCGTTTGTTGCTCGACGACGAGGGCTCGTACGGTCGCGCGGCCAAGCTCAAGCCGCTGGCCGCGCACCGGAACGTCGAGTTGCGCCTCTTCAATCCTTCGGCATACCGCGGCCCCGTCCAGGCGCTGCACGATATCGAGCTTCTCGCCAGTGCGAGCCGATTGAATTACCGGATGCACAACAAGCTCTTCGTCGTGGACAACGAGGTAGGGATCATCGGCGGTCGCAATATCGGCGACGCCTACTTTCAGGAAGGCCGCGACCTCGATTTCGGCGACTACGACGTCATTGCGGGGGGCGGCATCGTCAAGGGCATGTCGGCGAGCTTCGATGCCTACTGGAACAGCTCGCTCGCCATTCCGATCGAGGCGCTGTTCGGCGGCAAGCCCTCGGCGCAGGATCTCGACGATTATCGCGCCGCGCTCGCGGCGCACCACGCCCAGATGAGCGGCAAGAATTATATGGGCCGCTTGTCCAGCGGTGAACCGCTGCGAGACCTCATCGCGGGCAATACGCCCTGGGTTTGGGCGCGCGCCGAAGTCATCTACGACAGCCCGGACAAGAGCAAGGTCGAAGACGGCGACGAGCCGGGGCGCCTGCTGCGGCACCGACTGGCTAAGGCCGTCGAAGCCACGCGCTCCGAATTGCTGATCGTCTCGCCATACCTCGTACCGGGCGATACCGGCGTGAAGTTCCTGGCCAAGCTGCGCGAACGCGGCCTGCAAGTGCGCATCCTAACTAATTCGCTCGCCTCGACCGACATGCCGGTCGTCCACTCCGCCTACCAGGGGTATCGCGTACCATTGCTCGAAATGGGCGTTGAACTCTACGAGGTGCGACCCGTACTCGGCCGGCCGGTGGTGCACGGCGACGCGCTGAAATCGCCGAGCGCCGGACCGTACGCCCTGCACGCCAAGGTATTCGTGTTCGACCGGCAGCGGGTCTTCGTAGGGTCGATGAATCTGGATCGCCGCTCATTGCACCTCAATACCGAGATCGGAGTAATCATCGACAGCCCCGCGCTGGCCCGCCAGATCGCTACACGGTTTGCAGCGATCGCCCAGCCTGCCAACAGCTACGCGCTGTCGCTCGATGGCACGACTGCCACGGGCGCACCGGCCCTGGCATGGCACACGCTGGAAGATGGCAAGCCGGTCGAATACCACCAGGAACCGGCGGCATCGATATGGCGCCGGGTGAAGGTCGACATGCTATCGATGCTGCCGCTCGACGAATTGCTGTGAAGCGGGCCTGCACGTGGCTGGTCGCGTGCTGGGTCGCGACCGCCACCGTTTACGCATGGGCCGCCGCCGACCAGGACATCGTCGTCCACGCCAAAAAAGAGGGCGCCGAGATCGTTGTCGACGTCGATTGTCCGGTACGGGCACCGGCGCTCACGGTCTGGGACGTGCTGACCGACTACGACAACATGAGCAGCTTCGTCTCGAATATTCAATACAGCCACGTCCAGGAGCGCGTCGACAATGTGCTCAAGGTGCATCAAAAGGGCAAAGCAACGCGGGGTCCGTTGAGCTTCACCTTCGACAATGTGCGCGAAGTGCGACTCTCCCCGTTTACACGAGGTCCAATCGCGCCTCATCAGCGGTGAGCCCAAGGGGTCGGCATTCACGACGCGCATCGTCGACGTCGACGGGTTGATCCACATCGTCAATAGCGGACGTTACACGCCCAACATATGGGTTCCTCCGCTGATCGGGCCGGCGCTGATCGAGGCGGAGACGCGAAAGCAGTTCGGCGAAATCCGGACCGAAATCCTCCGCCGTGGCGAGCGCCGGGCCGCCGAGCTTACGCCGCACTAGACGCGAGTTGCCGCAGCCTGTGCGACAACGACGATCAGAAATAAATCAAGTTCATGGACCTGCTGGTCACGGCATGGCAATTTATCGGGAATCTCGACGACGAGCTCGCCTTGTTGTTGCTGAATTATGGGCCGTGGATTTATCTGATCCTGTTTCTGATCGTCTTTTGCGAGACAGGACTCGTCGTCGCGCCGTTCCTTCCCGGCGACTCATTGCTGTTCGCTTCCGGCGCGCTCTGGGCTGCCGCCGGCATGCCGGTCGAGCTGCTTGCGCTGACGCTGATCGGCGCCGCTTTTTGCGGCGACAATTGCAACTACTGGATCGGCCGTCTCCTCGGGAACAAGATTGCCAGCAGGCAGCATCCGCGATTGCTGAACCCGCGAGCCCTCGAGCGAACGCGCGCTTTCTATGCACGCCACGGCGGCAAGACGATCGTACTCGCGCGCTTCGTGCCGATCGTGCGCACGTTCGCCCCCTTTGTCGCAGGCGTCGGTCGAATGGACTACCGCCGCTTCCTCGCCTTCAGCATCGCCGGCGCACTGCTGTGGGTGGGTCTTTTGGTGTCCTGCGGGTATCTGTTCGGCACGCTGCCGATCGTGCAGAACAATTTCGGGCTGGTGATCGTTGCGGTCATCGCCTTTTCGCTCGCCCCGCTCGCCTTCGAATACATGCGGGCCCGGCTGCGGCGCTAGCGCGCGACCCGCGACTTCGATCCTTGCACCCGCCGTCGGTCCCGTCTCGCGTTCGCCCCGCGATGAGCGCTTGTGCGCTATGCTGGGGCGATGTCCGCCACCGGAGACCACGTGAAACTGCCGATGATTTGCCTAGTCTTGAGCACGCAGTTGACCGCCTGCATTCCTATCGGCATCCGCGGCACATCGGTGGTCGATGCCGGTTCGCAGCGTCCCGCCGTCTCGGTGCCTTCCGGCGAATCCGGGACAATCGATCGCGAGCGTCGCGCGCCGGAGCCGCGGCGCGCCTGAGCGGCGAACGGCCGGCGTCTGCCGTGGCGCTAACCTAGCTAGCGTTTGCCTCCCGGCATCGATTGCTGGGCGCTTCGCGCCAGGTCGCCCATCAGGCGCTGCATCGACGAGAACGCCGAGCCACCGGACGACATCACGCCCTGCATCGCATGGACGAGGTTCTGCGCCTGCGTGAGATCAGGCATCATCGCCATCATCGCCTTGGCCTCCTTCGCCCCCGGCACGCCGCTCATCTGCTCCTCCATCAGGGCGAAAAGCCGCTTTTGCATCTCCACGATCATCTCGAACATCTGACCCCAGTAGTGCATCGCCTTCTCGACCGCTTCCTGCGTGACGCTCTGTCCGGCCGCGACCAACGCGTGCGCGTCGCCCGCCTCGGCGGCATGGCGCGCAGCCTTTTTCTGCATCGAGCGCGCTTGCTCCTCCCCTTCGAACTGAAGGCGCCGGAGCTTGGCCGTGCTCTCGATCGCAGCGTTGATGACGTCGAGCGCGATTTTCGCGTTGGCGCGATAGAGCTCGAACGCCTGCTCCGGCGTCATCAGCTTGGCCATCTTCGACAGGTCACCGAAGGGCCCCGCTTGCGGACCATCGAACGGCGAGGCGGGCTTCGCCGCCGCCTTCGCGCGCGGCTTGCGCGATTTCCTTCCGGCGGCCGTGGTCCGGCGTGCGGTTTTCGACGACGACTTAGCGGCCATGATGAAGCTCCTCGAGGCTGAACGGCAAAACGACGAAGGATCGACTTGTCTGCCGACGCTTCCCGGTGTGGCGTAGCTATTGCACGCCTTCGCGCCGCTCCAGTCAACCCGGCGTCCGACTGTGCGCGGCAACGACAAGCACAGGTTAGAATCGCCGTTCCGGTCATGGTTCCGATGCACAAGCTGCAGGCAACGGTCGCCGGCCAGCCGTGCGGCACGCCGCGCGCGCGGCCGTTATGGAACGATCTCGTCGACCCCGACGTGCGAGCGCTGGCCGCCTTGATCGCGTCGCCGCTCCTGATCGCCGAGCATGCGGCGCCGATCGCGACGCTGAGCGATGCCTGGCGCACCGACTCGCTTCGCTTGCACCACCGCTGGCTGCTCGACCTCGACGCCGCCCCGCAGGGCCTGCGCGAACACCTCGCTGCCTCCAACGCGCGTCAACTCGGTCGCTATGCCGAGGCGCTGTGGCGCTTCTGGTTCGCGCGGCTGCCCGGCGCACGCCTGCACGCTGCCGGCTTGCCCGTCAAGGACGCGCAGGCGGTTCGCGGCGAATTCGATTTCATCGTCTCGCTGCCCGGACTGCCCGAAGTACAGCACCTGGAAATGGCCTATAAGTTCTACCTGTATTGCCCGCCGGGCGACGACTTCTCGCGCCTGTTCGGACCCAACGCCGCCGATCGCCTGGACCGCAAGTGGCAGCACATGCTCGAGGTCCAACTGCCGCTGTCGCAGACCGCGCTCGGCCGGGCGGCGCTGCCGGCAGACGTCGAGCGTGTGACGCCGCGGGCTTGCCTTCAGGGCTGGTTGTTCTACCCGCTGGCGGCCGGGCCGCCAGTGCCGATGCCGGGTGTTTCGCCCGGGCATTGGCGGGGCTGGTGGTGCCACAGCGACGACTGGCAACGCCCCGGTGCGCCATGGACCGAGCTTGCCGACGGCTGGACGGTGCTGCCGCGCCGCGCGTGGATCGCACCGGCGGCCATCGATGACCCCGGCGACGTCGTCTCGGCCGAGGCTTGCCGGGCGAAGATCGATGCGCATTTCGCCGGCTCGTCGCAGGCACAACTTGTCGCAGGACTCGTGCGCGCCGGGGACGGCATCTGGCGGGAGACAGTCCGCATATTCGTCGTGGCGCCGCATTGGCCACGGGTCAGCGCCGCGGCGTAGCGCGGCGCATTCGAACGGAGAGCCAATGCAGCGCTTTGCACTGTGGGTGGAATTCGATCTGCGACCGGGTCACCTGGCCGCGTTTCTGGCGGCTGCCCGGCTCGACGCCGAAGGCTCGGTCGGCAACGAGCCCGGATGTCGCCGCTTCGACATATTGCAGGATCCCGAGCGGCCGGACCGTGTCTGCTTCTATGAGGTATACGACGACGAAGCGGCGTTCCTCCGCCACCGCGACATGCCGCACTTCAAGACCTATTTCGCGGCGACCGAATCGATGATCGCCGCCAAGCGCGTCACCAAGTTGCAGGTCGTGCAGCGCGGCAAGGCCTGAGAACACCGCGCGACCTTTATCCCTGCAGCTGCTGCAACGCCTGATCGATTCGATGTACGGCGACGATATCGATACCCTCGATCGCTTGCCGTGGCTTGTTCGCCGCCGGGATCAGTGCGCGCGTGAAACCGAGTTTGGCAGCTTCGCGCAGGCGCTCCTGCCCGCGCTGCACCGGCCGGATTTCTCCTGCCAGGCCAACTTCGCCAAACACGAGAGATTTTGCTCCTAATGGCCTGTTTTTAAAAGATGAATATATAGCCATGAGCACGGCGAGATCGGCCGCGGGTTCGCCGATGCGTACGCCGCCGACGGCATTGACAAACACATCGAAAAGCCCGGTCTCGACGCCACCATGGCGATGCAGCACTGCCAGCAACAGCGCCAACCGCTGCGGATCCAGGCCGACGGCAAGACGCCGCGCCAATCCACCCTGCACCGGGTCGACCAGCGCCTGTACTTCGACCAGCAGCGGCCGCGAGCCCTCGATCGTTGCCAGCACGCAGCTGCCCGCGACCGGATCGGCATGCTGCGACAGAAACAGCGCCGACGGATTGGCCACTCCCTTCAAACCGCGCTCGGTCATGGCGAATACGCCAAGCTCGTTCGCGGCGCCGAACCGGTTTTTGATCGCCCGCACCAGGCGAAAGCTCGAATGCGTGTCGCCTTCGAAATAGAGCACGGTATCGACGATGTGCTCGAGCACGCGCGGTCCGGCGATCGCCCCCTCCTTGGTCACGTGTCCGACCAGGATGATGGTAATGGCGTTCTGCTTGGCGAGCCGCGTCAGCTGAGCCGCGCACTCGCGCACCTGCGCCACGCTGCCGGGAGCGGATTCCAGCGCTTCGGTATACACCGTCTGAATTGAATCGATGACGACCACGCCCGGCTGCAAGGTCCGGATCGCGCCAACGATCGCCTGCAGCTGCACCTCGGCGAGGAGCTCGACAGTCGCGTTGACCAGCCCCAGCCGCTGCGCGCGAAGCGCTACCTGCTCGACCGATTCCTCGCCGGTGACGTAGAGGGCGCGCCCTAGCCTGCCCGAGCTGCCGAGTGCGGCCATCGCCTGGAGCAACAAGGTCGACTTGCCGATGCCGGGATCACCGCCGAGCAACACCACGCCGCCAGCCACGAGCCCTCCGCCCAGGACGCGGTCGAATTCCTCCATGCCGGTCGGCGTGCGCGCGTTGTCCTGGGTTTCGACGCTGGCCAGCGTCCGCACCGCACTCGGCGCACCGGCGAGCGCCTGGAAGCGCGACGATGGCGTCGCGGCGATCGTCTCGACCAGCGTGTTCCATACGCCGCAATTCGGGCACTGGCCCTGCCACTTGCTGCTTTGACCACCGCACTCGGTGCAGACGTACGCAGTCTTCGCCTTGGCCATCAGTGCCTGATACCTGCGCGCCACCGCGACATGTCAGCCGAGCTCATCAGGATGCACGACGGCGGTGCCCAGTTTGCCGACGACGATGCCGGCCGCCTTGTTGGCGATGCGTACGGCGCTGCCGATGTCGGCACGCGCGCCGAGCAAACTGCCCAGCGTCGCGATCACCGTGTCCCCGGCGCCGGATACGTCGAAGACTTCGCGCGCCTGCGCCGGGATGTGCTGCGCGCCGGCATCGGTGTAGAGCGACATGCCCTCCTCCGAGCGAGTTATCAGCAGCGCATCGAGCGCCAGCTCGCTGCGCAGGGTCTGTGCCTTTTCCGCAAGCTCGGCTTCGTTGTGCCACGGTCCGACGACTTGGCGGAATTCGGCGCGGTTGGGCGTCAGCATCGTCGCGCCGCGATAGCGCAGGTATGCGTCCCCCTTCGGATCGACCAGCACCGGCTTGCCGGCTGCCCGAGCGAGCTCGATCATCCGCTCGATCTGCGACAGGCCGCCCTTGCCGTAGTCGGATAGCACGACGACATCGAAAGCCGCCAGCGAGCGCTCGTAGTCGGCAAGCTTCGCCGCCAGCGCGTGCGACGACGGCGTGGTTTCGAAATCGATGCGCAGCAGCTGCTGCTGGCGTCCGATCACGCGGAGCTTCACCGTCGTCGGCAGCGCGGCGTCGCGATGGAGCGACGTATGCACGCTTTCGCCCCGAAGCAGGCGCTCGAGCACGTGCCCCGGCTCGTCGTCGCCGATGATGCTGATCAGCGTCACCTGCGCCCCGAGCGCGGCGGCGTTGCGCGCGACGTTGGCGGCGCCGCCCGGCCGCTCCTCGCTCCGCGCGACCCTGACGACCGGCACCGGCGCCTCCGGAGAAATGCGCTCGACTTCGCCGAACCAGTAACGATCGAGCATCGCATCGCCGACGACCAGCACGCGCGCGCGACGCACCGCGTCGCGGAAATCGCTGAACCTTCTCGCGCTCGCAGGCATCAGGGCTTGCTCACGTCGAAGGGACGGACGCCTGCCCGCGGCCGATCCCGAAATATTCGATGCCTGCAGCGCGCACCAGCGCGGGATCGAACAGGTTGCGGCCGTCGAACAGCAGCGGCTGCTTCAACTGGCGGCGGATTTCCGCGAACTCGGGGCTTCGGAACTCCTTCCACTCGGTGACGACCACCAGCGCGTCGGCTCCGGCCACGGCGTCCATCGGCGAGCTTGCGAACGACAACCTTGGCGTCTCACCGAACACGCGCCTGGCCTCGTCGATCGCGATTGGATCGTAGGCGGCAACCGCGCCGCCGCGCTCGAGCAGCCCCGCGACGATCGCGCGCGACGGCGCTTCGCGCATGTCATCGGTATCGGGTTTGAACGCGAGCCCCCAGAGGGCGAACGTCTTGCCGGCCAGGTCGCTGCCGAGCCGCGCGACGATCTTTTCCACCAGGCGCATCTTTTGCGCCTGGTTGACCGCCTCGACCGCGGCGAGGATGTGCGACGGGCGGCCGTGCTGCGCGGCGGTGTGCTGAAGTGCTTTCACGTCCTTGGGAAAACATGATCCGCCGTAACCGGCGCCCGGGTAGAGGAAATGGTAGCCGATGCGGGGGTCGGATCCGATGCCCTGGCGCACGTGCTCGATGTCGGCGCCCAGTGCGTCGGCGAGGTTCGCCATCTCGTTCATGAACGAGATCCGGGTCGCGAGCATCGCGTTGGCCGCGTATTTGGTGAGCTCGGCCGAGCGCACGTCCATCACCAGCAGTCGCTCGCGATTGCGCTGGAAAGGGGCGTACACCGCGCGCATCAACGCTATCGCGCGCTCGTCGTCGGCACCGATCACAATGCGGTCAGGGCGCATGAAATCCTCGACGGCAGCTCCTTCCTTCAGGAACTCCGGATTCGACACGACCGCAAACGGCAGCCTGGCGCCGCGGACGGCAAGCTCCGAGGCAATCGTCTCGCGCACGCGATCTGCGGTGCCGACCGGAACGGTCGACTTGTCGACAACGACCTTGTAATCGGTCATGCGCCGCCCGACGGCCGCTGCGGCGGCGAGGACATGACGCATGTCGGCGGCGCCGTCCTCGTCGGGCGGCGTGCCCACGGCGATGAATTGAAGAGTGCCGTGCGCCACGGCCGCGTCGGCATCGGTGGTGAAGCGCAAGCGTCCGGCCTCGACGTTGCGGCGGATCATGTCCTGCAGCCCCGGCTCGTGGATCGGCACGCCGCCCGACTTGAGCACATCGATCTTGGCTGCATCGACGTCGAGGCAAAGCACGTCGTTGCCGACTTCGGCCAGGCACGTGCCCGATACCAGCCCCACGTACCCCGTTCCGATCATCGTGATCTTCAAACCGCGATTCCGAGCGAGGCGTTGATGTCGCGCAACGCGCGCACCGGGTCGGCCGCCGCGGTGATCGTACGACCGATGACCAGGTAGTCGGCGCCGGCCGCGATCGCCGCCTCGGGCGTCATTACCCGCGCCTGGTCGTGCGCGGCGGTGCCCGCCGGGCGAATGCCCGGCGTGACCAGCTTGAAGTCCGGCCCGCACGCAGAACGCAACATCGCGGCCTCCTGCGCCGAGCAGACGACGCCGTCCAGGCCGTTAGACTTGGCGAGCTGCGCGAGCCGTAAGACCTGCGCTTCGGCCGTGCCGCCGACGCCGATCGAAGCCAGGTCGGCAGCATCGAGACTGGTCAGCACGGTGATCGCGATCAGCAGCGGGCGCGGTCGACGCTCTTCTGCCGCGGTCCGCACGACCGCATCGCGCGCCGCGGCGAGCATCGCGCTGCCACCTGCGGCATGTACGTCGATCATCCAGACGCCGAGCCGTGTGGCCGCCGCACAGGCCTGCGCCACCGTATTCGGGATGTCGTGAAACTTGAGATCGAGAAAGACGCGGAAGCCGCGGCGAACGAGCTCGCGCACGAGGCCCGCTTCGGCAACCGTGAAGAGCTCCTTGCCGACCTTGACCGCGCACAGCGACGGGTCGAGCCTGGCGGCAAGCCCGAAGGCGCTCAGCATGTCGGGGAAGTCCAGCGCGACGATTACGCGGGGATCCGCGGCAGTCATGCGAATCCATCCGGCGTCTCGGTCCGCCGCGGCGAATACGTTTCCCACTTGCTGCAGCCAGGGCAGCGCCAGTAGTACTGCTTGGCGCGAAAGCCGCATTGCTCGCAGCGATACATGCCAAGACGCTTGATGTGCTGGCTCACCAGCGTCTTGACCAGCTCCAGATCGTGGCGGCGCTCCGCCGGCGCTTCCATCAGCTGCGCTTCGAGCAGTTTGTCCAGGCCGAGCAGGGTCGGATTGCGCGAGAGCTCGTCCTTGATCAGCTGCGTTCCGGCTTCGGGGCCGTCGTGCGCCAGGATCTGGTTGAACAGCGTGGTCAAGAGATCGAGCGAAGGATACTGGTCCTCGTAGTTGCGCAGCACCCGAATGCCTTGCGCAACGTCGCCGGTCCGACGGTATGCGTCGGCCAGGCGGTCGGCGACCAGGCCGAGAAACGCAGGGTTCTGCGACTCGATGCGCTGCCATGCAGCGATCGCCGCGGCATCGTTGCCTTGTTGCGCCTCGAGGTCGCCCAGCAACATCGTCGCCCGCGTACACAGCTTGTATTCGGCCAGTGCCTGCTCGATGAAGCGTCGAGCTTCGTCGACTTGCGAGCGCAGCAGCGAGCCTTGTGCAAGCTCGCAGTGGTAATGGGCGATCTCCTTGAAGTACGGACGCTTGGCCAGCGTTTCCATGCGCCGCGTGGCGCTGATCGCTTTCGGCCAGTCTTTCTCCTGCTCGTAAATCTGGAGTAGCGAGCCCAGCGACTGGAGCTCGAACGTGCTGCCGTCGAGCTTGGTGAACAGATCTTCCGCGCGATCGAGCAGGCCTGCGCGATGAAAATCCTGCGCGAGCTCAAAGACCGCGGTCTCGCGCTTGTCCGGCGGAAGATCGGGGCGGTCGAGCAGGTTCTGGTGCATGCGGATCGCGCGGTCGATCTCGCCCTGACGGCGGAACAGGTTGCCCAGCGCGAAATGCAGATCGATCGTCTGCGGATCGACCTTGACCACCTCGATGAACGACTCGATCGCCTTGTCGGGCTGTTCGTTCAGCAGGAAGTTGAGGCCACGAAAGTACGATAGCGGCAGCGCACGCGATTCGCGCAGCAGATGCTTGATGTCGATGCGGGCGGCGATCCAGCCGAGCGCAAAAAAGAGCAGGGTCAGCGCCAGCAGCCACCAGATCTCGATTTCAATGGTCGGCACTTCGCTCTAGCCTCCGTCGCGCGGACGCGTCACCGGCGCCCGCCGCTGCTGATTGCGCAGCCTGGCGAGTTGCCGCTTGAGGCGAACCGAGCGGATCGAACCGGCCAACAGGCCCGCCGCGACCCCGGCGGCGAACACGATCAGAAGCAGGAAGATCAGCGGCGTCTGCCAACCGACGCCGTCATAGACATGCAGCGTGACCGGTTCCGCGTTTTGCAGCGCAAGCAGCAGCAGGCCTGCAAAGACGACGAGCCCGACGAGCCAGCGGACGAATCTCATGCTGCGGATCCAATGAAGATTGTTCGAGCCGGGTCACCATCAACCCTTTTTCATTTCCTTGAAGTCGACGCGCTCGCGCAATTCCTTGCCGGCCTTGAAATGCGGCACGTGTTTCTCCGGCACCTGGACGCGCTCGCCGGATTTGGGGTTCCTGCCGGTGCGCGGCGGACGGTAATTGAGGCCGAAGCTGCCGAACCCGCGGATTTCGATCCGCTCGCCCTTGGCCAGACTTTCGGCCATCGCGTCGAGGATCATCTTCACCGCGAGCTCGGCGTCCTTCGCCACCAATTGCGGGAACTGCGCCGCCAAGCGGTCGATCAGCTCCGATTTGGTCATCACTTAAGCCGCCTACCCTTGGTTCTTGTTGTCGAGCTTGGCCTTGAGCAGCGCCCCCAGGTTGGTCGTCCCGGCGGTCGTGCCGGAATTCTCGGCGGTCATGCGCTGCAGCGCCTCCGACTCGTCAGCGTTGTCCTTTGCCTTGATCGAGAGGTTGATCGAGCGGTTCTTGCGATCGATGTTGATGATCATCGCGTTGACCGAGTCGCCCTCCTTCAGGTGCGAGCGGATGTCCTCGATGCGATCACGGGCAACCTCCGAAGCGCGCAGATAGCCTTCGACGTCGCCGTCGAGCACGATGACCGCGCCCTTGCCGTCGAGCGACTTCACGGTGCCGCTGACGAGGCTGCCCTTGTCGTGCGTCGCGACATAGTTGGAGAACGGGTCGCCATCGAGCTGCTTGATGCCGAGCGAGATGCGCTCGCGCTCGACGTCGATCGCGAGCACGACGGCTTCGACCTCCTGGCCCTTCTTGTAATCGCGCACGGCAGCTTCGCCGGTCGCCGACCACGACAGATCGGAAAGATGCACCAGGCCGTCGATGCCTCCGGGCAGCCCGATGAACACGCCGAAGTCGGTGATCGACTTGATCAGTCCTTTGACCTTGTCGCCCTTCTTGTGGTTGATCGAGAACTCTTCCCACGGATTCGGCATGCACTGCTTCATGCCGAGCGAAATGCGGCGTCGCTCCTCGTCGATTTCCAGGATCATCACCTCGACCTCGTCGCCGAGCTGCACGACCTTGGTCGGATGGATGTTCTTGTTCGTCCAATCCATCTCGGACACGTGGACCAGGCCCTCGATGCCCTGCTCGATCTCGACGAACGCACCGTAATCGGTAAGGTTGGTGACTTTGCCGAACAGGCGCGTACCGGGCGGGTAGCGGCGCGACAGGCCGACCCACGGATCCTCTCCGAGCTGCTTCATGCCCAGCGAAACGCGATTCTTCTCCTGATCGAACTTGAGCACTTTCGCGGTGACCTCATCGCCGACGGCGAGAACTTCCGACGGATGCTTGACCCGGCGCCAGGCGAGGTCGGTGATGTGCAGCAGCCCATCGATGCCGCCCAGGTCGACGAACGCACCGTAATCGGTGATGTTCTTGACGATTCCCTTGACGATCGCGCCTTCCTGCAGCGTCTTGAGCAATTCCTCGCGCTCGGCGCCGAGGCTCGCTTCGAGCACTGCACGACGCGAGACGACGACGTTGTTGCGCTTGCGGTCGAGCTTGATGACCTTGAATTCGAGCGTCTTGAATTCGTACGGTGTCGTGTCCTTGACCGGCCGGATGTCGACCAGCGACCCCGGCAGAAAGGCGCGTATGCCGTTGACCATGACCGTCAGGCCACCCTTGACCTTGCCGCTGACGACGCCGGAAACGATCGTTCCCTGCTCCATCGCCGCTTCGAGGTCGTGCCAGGCCTTCAGGCGCTTGGCTTTATCGCGCGACAGGCGTGTTTCGCCGTAGCCGTCTTCCAGGCTTTCGATCGCGACGGTGACGAAATCGCCGGCCTTGACTTCGACTTCACCCTTGTCGTTCTTGAATTCCTCGATCGGGATGAAGCTCTCGGACTTGAGTCCTGCGTTGACGACGACGATGTTGTAGTCGACGCGCGTCACTTCGGCCGTGATGAGCTCGCCCTGACGCATTTCCTGCCGTGCGAGCGATTCCTCGAACAAGGCAGCGAAGTTTTCCTGGGCCGGAGCGGTGGGGTTGGGGGTTGCGGTTGTCATGTAGGGTGGTGTCCTGTTCGTTTCGTCCGTTGCCACGGGCGTGGCTACGGGTCCGTTGGTCAAGCCGCCGCCCGGACTGCCCTGATTCGCGCCCGGATGGCGGATCCTGCTGCCGCGGCGAGGCGCGTTCGCGCTCTGCTTGCGGGTCTGCCTGCTGTGCCGCTCGTACCCTTGTTCGCTACGTTCAAGCGCGTCCGGCCGGTCCGGCTGCCGTAAGCGTCTGATACTGCTGCAACACGCGAGCGATGGCCGCATCGGCGGTCATGTCCGTCGTGTCCAGAACGATGGCGTCGGCCGCGATTCTAAGCGGTGCCTCGGCCCGGACGCTGTCGCGCTCGTCCCGTTCCCGGATATCGCGCAAAAGACCTTGAATTGTAATTGAGTTTCCTTTGTCGATCAACTGCTTATACCGGCGGCTCGCCCGGGCCTCGGCGCTGGCGGTCAGGTAGATCTTGAGCCTGGCATCGGGAAACACGACCGTACCCATGTCCCGCCCTTCGGCAACGAGGCCGGGAGGGGCGCGGAAGGCATGCTGCCGGGTGAGGAGCGCCGTCCGAACCCGCGGCAGGATGGCGACTTTCGAGGCCATGGCGCTCACTCCCTCGGCGCGGATCGCGTCAGTGACATTCTGGCCGGAGACGAAAATCCGCCCGTTGTCGAAGCTCAGGTCGAGCCCGTCGGCGAGCGCGGCCAGCCGCGGCTCGTCGTCGGTCGCGACCTTCTGCCGCGTCGCCTCCAGTGCCACCAGCCGGTACAGCGCGCCGCTGTCCAGATAACGGTAGCCCAGCGCCGCCGCCACGCCTTGCGCGATCGTGCCCTTGCCCGATGCCGCCGGACCGTCGATCGCGATCACCGGCGCTGCCGCGGAGGCCGGATCGGACGTCGTTGCGCCAGCGCAGCTCAAGATCGGCGTGCCAGCCGCTCGAATGCGGCGAAGTAGCCGGGGAAGGTCTTGCGCACGCATTGCGGGTCGTTGATGCGCACCGGGACGCCCCCAAGCGCCGCGAGCGAAAAGCACATCGCGATGCGGTGATCGTCATAGGTGGTTATCGTCGCCGGTCGCCATTGCAACGGTGGCGTCACGCGCATCCAGTCTGTACCCTCGTCGACCGAGGCGCCGAGCTTGCGAAGCTCACGAGCCATCGCCGCGATGCGGTCGGTTTCCTTGACCCGCCAGCTGCCGATATTGCGCAACAGCGTCGGACCGTCGGCAAAAAGCGCGACGATTGCCGCCGTCATCGCCGCGTCGGGCATCGCGTTGAAATCGGCGTCGATGCCGTGCAGCCGCGACTTACCCGACACCTCGATCCAATCGTCGCCGCTGCGGACCTCGGCGCCCATCGCCGAAAGCGTCGCGGCGAAGCCGACGTCGCCCTGGATGCTGTCGCGGCCGACGCCTTCGACGCGCACCGGGCCGCCGCCGATCGCCCCGGCTGCCAGAAAATACGAGGCCGAGGAGGCGTCGGCTTCGACCGCGAGTGTTCCCGGGCTGGTGTAAGCCGCCGCGGCAGGCACCCGGAACCGATCTCGCCCGTCGCGCACGACGGTGACGCCGAAGCGCTGCATCAGCGACAGCGTCATGTCGACATAAGGGCGCGAAATCAGCTCACCCTCCACTTCGACCACGGTGCCGCCCCCGGCGAGCGGCAGCGCCATCAAGAGCGCGGTCACGAACTGGCTCGATACGTTGCCGCGAATCGCGACTTTGCCGCCGGGTCGCACCGCCCCTGGCGCGATCGAAAGCGGCGGAAAGCCGTCGACGGCGCCGAACCGGATGTCGGCACCCAGAGCGCGCAACGCATCGACCAGATCGCCGATCGGACGCTCGTGCATGCGCGGCGCGCCGGACAACTCGTAGTGGCCGTGCGACAGGGCCAGCACCGCCGTCAGCGGCCGAAATGCCGTACCGGCGTTACCCAGGAAGAGGCTCGCGCGCCGCACCGGAAACGCGCCGGCGGCGCCATGCACGATGCAAGCATCGCTCGCCGTGCCCGCTTCGATGCGCACGCCCAGCGCCCGCAGCGATTCGCGCATGCGTTCGACGTCGTCGGCGTCGAGCAATCCGGCCAACTCGGTCGTACCCCGCGCCAGCGCGGCCAGCAGCAGGCTGCGATTCGAAATGCTCTTGGATCCCGGCAGGCGCAAGGACCCGGCCATGCGCGCGATCGGACCGATGTCGAGGAAGTCCGCGGCGCTCTGGCCGGATACGCTACTCGACATCGTCGCTCCCGCGCGCGCCGGCGAGCCAGGCAGCGCGCGCGTCGCGCGAGCGTGCGAACAGCCGACCGAGGGCGGCGCCATCACCGCGCGCGAGCATCGCATCGATGCGCTCGAGTTGTCGCCGGTAGGCCGTCAAATCGGCGCGCAGCCGCGCTTCATTGGCGATGCAGATGTCGCGCCACATGTCCGGATGGCTTTCCGCCAGCCGCGTGAAGTCGCGCAACCCGGCCCCCGCGACGCGCCAATAGTCGGCGGCATCGGGACGATCGGCCAGCTCGCCTATCAACGCAAACGCCAATAGATGCGGCAGATGACTGACTGCCGACAAGAGTGCGTCGTGCCGCTCGGGCGAAAGCAGGCTCACGATCCCGCCGCACCGCGTCCAGCATTCGCGCACGCGATCGATCGCGTTCGAGTCCGTTTCCGGCAGCGGCGCCAGCACGACCTGTCGCCCCCGGAAAAGCGAGACCGATGCTGCGGCGGCGCCCGACCGCTCGCTGCCCGCGATCGGGTGTCCCGGAACGAAACGCGGGAACGCGGCGCCGAGCGCGGCTCGCGCCGCAACGATCACATCCTGCTTGGTGCTGCCGGCGTCGGTGACGATCGTCGCGCGCCCGAGATGCGGCGCAATCGCGGCGAACAACGCCGGCATTTCGCCGACCGGCGTGGCAAGGAGTACGAAGGCGGCATCGGCGAGCTCGGCTGTCCACGCCTCGTCGAGCGTATACGCGCGATCGACAATCGCGCGGCGCAGCGCCTGATCGAGGTTGTCGCGGCTGCGGCCGACGCCGACGACGCTGCCGACCTCGCCGGCATTTTTGAGCGCAAGCGCGAACGAGCCACCGATGAGTCCCGTGCCGACGACGATGAGCTTGCCGGGCGCAGGCGAGGACACTATCGGCCGAGTGCGGCGCCGAGCGCCGAGAGAAAGCGGACGTTCTCTTCCGGCAGTCCGACGGTGACCCGAAGCCACTCGGGCAAGCCATAGTTGGCCACGGGGCGCACGATCACGCCGCTCCGCAACAAGGCCTCGTAGACCGGCGCCGCGCCCTCGCCGGGGTCGGCCACGCGAACCATCAGAAAGTTGCCATGCGATGGCAAGTACGCAACCCCGATCTCATCGAGCCCGTGCATCAACTGCGCGAGCCCGGCGCGGTTCAGACGCGCGCTTTCGGCGACGTAGTCTTCGTCGGCAAGCGCCGCCAGCGCGGCAGCTTGCGCGATCGAGTTGACGTTGAACGGCTGCCGAACCCGGTTGAGCATGTCGGCGACGCCGGCATCGGCGATGCCGTAACCGACGCGCAGACCGGCAAGGCCATAAGCCTTGGAAAAGGTGCGCGACACGATCAGATTCGGATGCGCGGCAATCCACGAGGCGCTGTTCGCCTGCTGGTCGGCTTGCAGATACTCGTTGTACGCCTCGTCGAGGACGATCAGGACGCTGCCCGGGACCGACTCGACAAAAGCCTGCACCTTGGCCGGCGACAGCCAGGTTCCGGTCGGATTGTTCGGATTAGCGATAAAGACGATGCGGGTCTCCGGCGTCAGCGCGGCGCGCATCGCGGCCAGATCATGCCCCAGGTCGCGCGCTGGCACTTCGATTCCGCGAGCGCCGCGCGCCTGCGTTGCCAGCGGATACACGGCGAAGGCATGCTGCGCGTAAACGGTGTGGTCGCCCGGGCGCAGAAAGGCCTGCGTCGCGAGCTCGAGGATGTCGTTCGAGCCGTTGCCCAGCACGATCTGGTCGAGGCCGACAGCGAACCGCGCCGCCAGCGCCTGCTTGAGCGCAAAGCCGTTGCCGTCCGGGTAGCGGGTGACCCCGGCCGCCGCCGCGGCAATCGCCGCGCGTACTTTCGGACTGGGTCCGCGAGGATTCTCGTTCGATGCGAGCTTGACGATCTGGCTTTCGACCAGTCCGTACTCGCGCGCGAGCTCCTCGATCGGCTTTCCGGGCACGTAGGGACTGATATGCCGCACGTAGTCGGGCGACAGCGGCGCCGTTGCGCTTGCGTTCGCGCCCATCGTCCGCCTTAGTATTGCGCCGCCGGGTACGACCCCAGCAGCTTGAGAAACGGTGCGCGCACGCCGAGCTCCGCCAGCGCAGAGGCCACCGGCGCGTCCTCGCGATGGCCTTCGAGATCGACGAAGAAGAGATATTCCCACAGACCCGTGCGTGCCGGACGCGATTCCAGCCGGTTCATGCTGACGCCGTACCTTGCCAGCGGCTCGAGCAGCGCATGCACCGCGCCCGGCCGGTTCTGCGCCGACATCACCAGCGAGGTTTCGTCATCGCCCGACCGGGCGACCGCATGGCGGCCCAGCACCCAGAAGCGAGTCGTGTTGTTCGGGTCGTCTTCGATGTGCGGCGCCAGGATTTCGAGCGCGTAGATCGCGGCCGCGGTCTCGCCGGCGATTGCCGCTGCGCCCGGCTCGGTCGACGCCAGCCGTGCCGCTTCGGCGTTGCTCGCCACCGGAATCCGCGGCACGGCGGGCAGATGGCGCGCGAGCCACAGCACGCATTGCGACAACGATTGGGCATGCGAATAAATCTTGCGCACCGAATCCAGCGAAGTCGACTTCGACAGCAGGTTCTGCTGGATGCGCAGACGAACTTCGCCGACGATCGTCAGCTCGGTCTGGCACATCAGGTCCAGAGTACGCCCGACCGCGCCCTCGGTGGAATTTTCGACCGGTACGACCGCATAGTCGGTTTGACCGGATTCGGCGGCGCGAAACACCTCGTCGATCGACGCGCAGGGCTCGGCGTCGACGAATTCGCCGAAATGCCTGGCAACCGCACCGTGGCTGAACGTCCCGGCGGGGCCGAGGTAGGCGATGCGCAGGCGACGCTCCAGCGCCAGACAGGCCGACATCACCTGGCGGAATATTCCTGCGACTGCATCGCCCGGCAGCGGCCCCGGGTTGGCGTCGCGCAATGCGCGCAGCACCTGGGCCTCGCGCTCCGGACGGTACGCGGCGCTCTTGCCCTTGAGTTTGCCGATCGCCTGCGCATGCGCCGCGCGCTCGTTGAGTACGCGCAGGACCTGGCGATCGAGGTCATCGATCGCCGCCCGGTGGCGCTGGAATTCTTGCTCGTTGTCGTCGTTGCTCATCGCTGCTCGGGATTGTCGCCTGAGTCGTCGCCGCCGGAGCACGCCGGCTAGCGCCGCACCGTTTGCCGATCTATTCCGGCTCGTCGGTGACGAGCTCGGTTTCGACGACTCGTTCGAGGCCGGCCAGCTTTTCGCCCTCACCCAGGTTGATCAGCGTCACGCCCTGAGTCGAGCGGCCCATCTCGCGGATCGACGACACCTTGGTCCGGATAAGCACCCCGCCGGTCGAGATCAGCATCACTTCGTCGTCGGGCAGGACCAGCGCCGCGGCGACGACCTTGCCGTTGCGCGCGGTCTGCTGGATAGCGATCATGCCCTTGGTCCCGCGGCCGTGTCGCGTGTATTCGACGATCGGCGTGCGCTTGCCGTAGCCGTTCTCGGTCGCCGTCAGCACCGATTGCTGCTCGTCTTCGGCGACCAGCATCGAGATCACGCGCTGGCCCTTGTCCAGCATCATGCCGCGCACGCCGTGCGCGGTCCGGCCCATCGAGCGCACGTCGCCTTCCTCGAAGCGCACCGCTTTGCCGCCGGAGCTGAACAGCATGACGTCGTGCTTGCCGTCGGTCAGCGCCGCGCCGACCAGGAAATCGCCGTCGTCCAGATCGACCGCGATGATGCCCGACGGACGAGGACGCGAAAAATCGGATAGCGGCGTCTTCTTGACCGTGCCCTTGGTCGTCGCCATGAACACAAAGCGATCGCTGACGAACTCCTTGACCGGCAGGATCGCGGTGATCTTCTCGTGCTCCAGCAGCGGCACCAGGTTGACGATCGGCTTGCCACGCGACACGCGGCCGCCCTGCGGCACGTTGTACACCTTGAGCCAGTACACGCGTCCCCGATTCGAAAAGCAGAGGATGAAATCGTGCGTGTTGGCGATGAACAGGTGGTCGATGAAATCGTCTTCCTTGGTCCCGGTCGCCTGCTTGCCGCGGCCGCCGCGACGCTGCGCCCGGTACTCGGCGACCGGCTGCGCCTTCATGTAGCCGCCGTGCGACAAGGTGACGACCATGTCCTCGGGCGCGATCAGGTCCTCGATCGACAGATCGGCGCTGTGTGCGACGATCTCCGAGCGGCGCTTGTCGCCGAACTGGTCGCGCATCGCCTTGAGCTCGTCGCCGATCACCTTCGTGACCCGCGCCGGCTTGGCCAGGACGTCGAGCAGGTCGACGATCTGCACCATCACCTCGCGGTATTCGCCGGTGATCTTTTCCTGCTCGAGCCCAGTCAGGCGCTGCAGCCGCAGCTCGAGTATCGCCTGCGCCTGCGCTTCCGACAGCCGGTAGCCCCGCGCCGGACCGCGCTCCTGCCATCCGTATTCGGGCGCCAGTCCTTCCGGCCGGGCCGCGTCGGCTGCCGAGCGCGCGAGCATCTCTTCGACCAGCGCCGAGCGCCACGTCCTCGCCATCAGCGCCGCTTTGGCCTCGGCTGGCGTGGCCGCCGCCTTGATCAGCGCGATGATCTCGTCGACGTTCGACAGCGCGACGGCGAGGCCCTCGAGAATATGGCCGCGATCGCGCGCCTTGCGCAGCTCGAAGCGCGTGCGCCGCACGACGATCTCTCGCCGGTGCTGCAGGAAAAATTCGAGGAACTGCTTGAGATTGAGCAGGCGCGGCTGGCCGTCGACCAGCGCGACCATGTTCATGCCGAAGCTGTCCTGCAGCTGCGTCAGCTTGTACAGGTTGTTGAGAATGATCTCGGTGATTTCGCCGCGCTTGAGCTCGATGACCACGCGCATGCCGGACTTGTCCGACTCGTCGCGGAGGTCCGCAATGCCGTCGAGCTTTTTCTCGCGGACGAGCTCGCCGATGCGAATCAGCAGCGTCGCCTTGTTGACCTGATAGGGAAGCTCGTCGACGATGATCGCCTGGCGCCCGCCCTTTTCCAGGTCCTCGATGTGCGTGCGGGCGCGGATGACGACGCGCCCCCGCCCGGTGCGGTAGCCTTCGCGCACGCCTTCGGTGCCGAAAATGATGCCCGCCGTCGGAAAATCCGGGGCCGGGACGTGCTCGATCAGCTCATCGACGGTGCTGTCCGGGTTGTCGAGCAGCGTCAGGCACGCGGTGACGATCTCGGTGAGGTTGTGCGGCGGGATGTTGGTCGCCATGCCGACGGCGATGCCCGACGAGCCGTTGACCAGCAGGTTCGGTATCTTGGTCGGCAGGACGCTCGGCTCGAGCTCCTTGCCGTCGTAGTTAGGCACGAAATCGACCGTTTCCTTGTCGATATCGGCCAGCATCTCGGCGGTAATCCTTTCCAGCCGGCATTCGGTATAGCGGTACGCGGCCGGCGCGTCGCCGTCGACCGAGCCGAAATTGCCTTGACCGTCGATCAGCGGATAGCGCAGCGAAAAGTCCTGCACCATCCGCACCAGCGCCTCGTAGGTCGCGCTGTCGCCATGCGGGTGATATTTGCCGAGCACGTCGCCGACGACGCGCGCGCATTTGACATAGGGGCGATTCCAGACCGTATTGGACTCGTGCATCGCGAACAGCACGCGGCGATGGACGGGTTTCAGGCCGTCGCGCACATCCGGCAGCGCCCGTCCCACGATTACGCTCATCGCGTAATCGAGGTAGGAATGCCGCATTTCCGCTTCGAGGCTTACTGGCAGCGTTTCTTTAGCGAACTGCTCCATCGTGGACCGACTCTTTATCTGTTGAAATGTTTACAATCGGCGTATCGCCAACAAGCGCGACGCGAGGTGGAAATCGGCCTTTACAGCCAAGCGCAGGGCGGGGCGGCCGCTCATAGCGGAAAACAGTGGATTTTAGCATGACCGTTGTATTGCCGCGACAGCTTCCAATATC
Source organism: uncultured beta proteobacterium (assembly GCA_963828665.1). Classification (GTDB taxonomy): domain Bacteria; phylum Pseudomonadota; class Gammaproteobacteria; order Burkholderiales; family Casimicrobiaceae; genus PALSA-1003. The sequence continues at coordinate 504,232 of CAWHFL010000008.1, read as the reverse complement.
GCCTCGCCGAGGGGCAATTTCGCTTTGCAGCTCAGGATGGCTATGCTATATTGACCGAGAACTCGGCGTTTCCAGACGAACGCGAAAAAAAGTTGCCGTTACGCTCCGAATGAACGGGAAAAACTCAACAACTCCAGCAGAGAGGTCAAAGTGATGAAGAATCGTCTGATCGCAACCCTCGCGGCCGGCGCAATCGCCGCCGCGATGGCCAGTGCGGCGTTCGGTCAAGCCGACCCCAAGAACTCGGCTTACTGGCTCGAACAATACGGCACTCCCGACGCCAATGTCTGGCGCAGCGGCACCGGCCTGTGCTGGCGTGCCGGGTACTGGACGCCGGCCATGGCGATCAAGGAGTGCGACCCCGACCTGGTGAAGGTCGCGGCCCCCGCCCCCGCTCCGGCGGTAATGCCGCCGCCAGCCTCGCCGCCGCCGCCCGCGCCCCCGCCGCCCGCCGCAGCGACCGTGCAAAAGATCACGCTGGCCAGCAAGGCCTTGTTCGATTTCGACAAGGCGGTGTTGAAGCCTGAAGGCAAGACGGCGCTCGACACCGAGGTCATCGACAAGCTCAGGGACGTGACCAGGCTCGAGCTCGTCCTCGTCACCGGCCACACCGACCGCATCGGCACGCAAGCGTACAACCAGCGGCTGTCGGAACGCCGCGCCAATACCGTGCGCGACTATCTGGTCAGCCGCGGTGTCGCGCGCGACAAGATCGAGACGCTCGGCATGGGCAAGACGCAGCCGATCCCAGGCGTGGTTTGCAATCAGAAGAACTTGAAGGAACTGATTGCCTGCCTCGCGCCGAATCGCCGCGTCGAAGTCGAGGTCAAGGGCGAAGCCGTCAAGCGTTAAACGACCTCGCCCCGCGGAAAAAGCCCCGCCCGAGTGCGGGGCTTTTTCTTTACCGCCTCTTCACCCAACAGCCCGGCCCATGGAACCAGTCGATCTGCGTATTGACGCCCGCTGGGTGGTGCCCGTCGTCCCGCGCGGCGTCCTTGCCGCGCATTCGATCGTCATCGATGCAGGGCGGATCGTCGCCATCGTCCCGGGCGCCGACGCCGACCGCGACTACGACGCGGCCGAGCATGTCAAGCTGCCGGCACATGCGCTGTTGCCCGGACTGGTCAATGCGCACACCCACGCGGCGATGAGCTTGTTGCGCGGCAGCGCCGACGACATGGCCCTCACCCGGTGGCTCCAGGATCACATATGGCCGCTCGAAAAGGCCTTTCTGTCGCCCGAATTCGTGCATGACGGAACGCTGCTGGCCGCGGCGGAAATGCTCGCCGGCGGCGTCACCTGCTGCAATGACCAGTATTTTTTCCCCGATGCGGCCGCGCTCGCGTACCAGGCCGCCGGCATGCGCGCGATGCTTGGCCTGGCGGTGCTCGATTTTCCGACCGCCTACGCCGCCAATGCCGACGGCTACCTGCAGGCAGGACTCGCTTCGCGCGACAAATGGAAACACGAGCCGCTGATGAGCTTTTCGCTAGCGCCGCATGCACCGTACACCGTCAGCGATGCGAGCTGGAACAAGATCGTCGTCTACGCGCGACAACTCGATCTGCCGATCCAGACGCACCTGCTGGAGACGGCCGACGAGCGCTCGCGCAGCGAAAGCGAATTCGGCATCGGTCCTCTGCAACGGCTCCACAGTCTGGGCGTCACGGGCCCGGGCTTTATCGCGGTTCATGGCACGCATCTCCGGGCCGCCGATATCGAGCTGCTCGTCGCGCATGCCTGCCACGTCGTGCACTGTCCGGTATCCAATCTCAAGCTTGCCAGCGGCGTCGCGCCGGTGGCCGAGCTCGCCCGGCGCGGGGTCAACGTGGCGCTCGGCACCGACGGCGCCGCCAGCAACAATCGACTCGACGTGTTCGGCGAAGCCCGCCTCGCTGCGCTACTCGCGAAGGGCGCGAGCGGCGACGCCGCCGTGATTCCGGCTGCCGAGGCGCTGCAAATGGCCACGCTGAACGGTGCGCGCGCCCTCGGACTCGACGGCGATATCGGATCGCTCGAGTTAGGCAAGCAGGCCGACGTGATTGCCGTCGACATGGGCGCCGTAGCGCACGCGCCCTGTTACGATCCGGTGTCGCACCTCGTTCACGTCACCGGACGCGATCAGGTCACCGACGTCTGGGTCGCCGGCAGGCGCGTCGTGGCTGGACGCCGGCTGACCCGGCTCGATACCGAAGAGCTCGGCGCGCGCGTCCGCTTCTGGCAGGACCGGCTGCAGCTGCCGCCATCCGCGCCGGCGAAGTAGAATCGGGGTTCTGCCGACCCATCCCATCGCCCGTCTTTTAGGCCTCTCACATCGTCCGCGTGGCTGAAATCATCGATAACGCCGATCCGGCCGAGCTCGCCAAGTTCGGTGCGCTGGCGCATCGCTGGTGGGATCCGACCAGCGAGTTCAAGCCGCTGCACGACATCAACCCGTTGCGCCTCGGTCATATCGCCGTGCAATGCGCAAGCCTGGCGGGAAAGTCGGTGCTCGACGTCGGCTGCGGCGGAGGCATCCTTGCCGAAGCGATGGCGGAGGCAGGCGCGCGCGTGGTCGGCATCGACCTGTCCGAGGCGGCGCTGTCGGTGGCGAGACTGCATCAGCTCGAGTCGAAGTCGGCGGTGAGCTATCGCATGATCGCTGCCGAGGCGCTGGCGCTCGAGCGCCCGTCGGCCTTCGATCTGGTGACGTGCATGGAGCTCCTCGAGCATGTGCCGGACCCGGCTTCGATGGTCGCCGCCTGCGCAAGGCTGGTGCGACCGGGCGGCACGGTCGTGTGCTCGACGATCAATCGCAATCCCAAGTCGTACCTTTTCGCGATCGTCGGCGCCGAATACGTGCTCAGGCTGCTGCCGCGCGGCACGCACGACTACGCGCGCTTCCTCAAGCCCGCCGAGATCGTCGCTTTCGCGCGCCGCGCCGGGCTCGAGCTCGCTGATCTGACCGGGATGACCTACAACCCGCTCGCGCGCACCTACCGTCTGGAGCCGGACACTTCGGTCAATTACATCGCGACGTTTCGCCGCGATGTCTGACCCGCGGGCGCGCGACGGACGGCCGAGCGATCGCACGCAAGCCGCCGCAACGCCTGCCGGTGTCAGCCGTCCTGTTCGACCTCGATGGGACGCTGGCCGATACCGCTGCCGATCTCGCCATCGCGCTGAACCGTGTGCGCGCCGACCGCGCATTGCCGGCGCTGCCGCTGGCGACGTTGCGCCCGCAGGCCTCGCACGGCGCGCGCGGATTGCTGGCGGCGGGCTTCGGCATCGGGAAGGAGCACGCCGATTTCGCACCGCTGCGCGACGCTTTCCTGACGTACTACGCCGAGGCGCTGTGCGAACAGACGACGCTTTTTCCGTATGCCGAGCAGGTGCTGACCGAGATCGAGCGCAGGGGTCTGCGCTGGGGCATTGTGACCAACAAGGCAATCCGCTTCACGATGCCGGTCATCGAGCGACTCGCGCTGGCCGGGCGTGCCGGCGCCGTCATCTGCGGCGATACGACGCCAGAGACCAAGCCCCATCCGGCACCGCTGCTCGCCGCCGCCGCGGCGCTCGCGACGCTGCCGGCGCGATGCGTCTACGTCGGAGACGCCGAGCGCGACATCATCGCGGGACGCGCCGCCGGCATGCATACGCTGTTCGCCGCCTACGGTTACGTCGCTGCCGACGAAACGCCGGCTGCGTGGAATGCCGATGGCGATCTCGAGTCGCTGACGGACCTGCTGGATTGGCTCCCTGGCGCCGCGGACACCGCGGCGCCGTAGTCTGGGCCGGCTCGCCCTTTGCAAGCCGGCGGTAACGGTGATCAGCCCGGGCACGAACCCGCGTTCAGATAAAGCCATTGCTGCGGCTTGCCGTCGCGCGTTCCCGCGAGCCATACGGGCTGGCTGCTGGGTCAAGGGGCGCAGTATCGTCGCCGCGATGTCATCGGGCAACGCCAGCGGAATGCCGTTCGCGCGCTCGACGCGATCGCCGTTTTTGAGGCCCAGCATGCCGGCGGAGCCACTCTGATCGCGCACGACCAGCGCACCCGATGCCGGCGCGACCAGGACCTTCCAAGTGTCGGGCGCGTCGATCATTCCACCGAGGAGCTCGGCGTTCAGGCGCACGACCGGCCCCTTGAAACCGGGCGGAATCGCGCAGGCGGCCGGAGTCGCTGCCGCCGCCGCTGCGACGCGCGTGCGCTCGCCGGCGCTCGGCGCATGCAGCGCGAGCTCGTGCCGCACGCCGCCTTGCAGGACGCTGACGCCGTCGGCGCGCACGCTTTCGACGCGCACGCCAGGTGCAAGGTCCTGCCCCGCCGCCACTAGCGTCGCAGGGCGCGTGCCGGCGCGAAGCAGCGCGTAGCCTTTGCCCTCACGTTCGGCAAAGACGCCGAGCAAACGAATGTCGCCAAGGTCTGCGCCGACCGGCGCAGCGGCCGGCGCGATGCCGGCGCTGCCGAACAGGTGCGCTTCCGCGGCGCGGCGCGCGAACTCGATTTCCTGAGTCGGCGCGCCGATGAATACCGGCTTCGGCCCGAACCAGGTCCAGCCCCAGTGCGCGAGTATCGAAGCGAGCAGCGCCAGCGCGGCGAGCGATGCCGCCGCAGCGCCGGCGCGCCAACCCCAGGCCGGCGCGGGCGGCGGCGCAGGGGTCACGTATAATCCGGATTCGCTCGCCACGATTCGATCCTGCCGCCCTCGAGTCTCAAGCCGTTGAACCCGCAGCTCGCGCTGTTGCAGCCGTATCCCTTCGAGCGGCTGCGCCAATTGTTCGCAGGCATCACGCCGAGCGCGGCGACGTCGCCGATCAGCCTGTCGATCGGGGAGCCCCGGCATCCAACGCCGCAATTCATTCGCGACGCGCTCGCGGCAGGCAGCGTGGGCCTGTCGAATTATCCCATAACGGCCGGAGTACCCGCGCTGCGCGAGGCGATCGCCGCGTGGCTCGTCCGCCGCCATCGCCTGCCCGCGCTCGATGCGATGTCGCAGGTCTTGCCGGTGCTCGGCAGCCGCGAGGCGCTGTTCGCCTTCGCCCAGACGATTGTCGACCCCAGCCGGGTCGGCGCGACCGTGATCGTGCCCAATCCGTTCTACCAGATCTACGAAGGTGCGACGCTGCTCGCCGGGGCGACACCGCACTATGTCAGCAGTCTCGCGGCGAACGGCTTTGCGCCGCCATGGCCCGAGGTCAGCGCTGCGGTCTGGTCGCGCACGCAACTGGTCTATGTATGCTCGCCCGACAATCCGACCGGCCGCGTCGCGACCGAGGACGAATGGCGGACGCTGTTCGAGCTCTCCGATCGCCATGGCTTCGTGATCGCGTCCGACGAATGCTATTCGGAAATCTACTGCGACGAGGCCCGTCCGCCGCTTGGTGCGCTGGCGGCAGCGGCGGCGCTCGGACGCGATGACTTTCCGCGCCTCGTCGTGTTCGGCAGCTTGTCCAAGCGCTCGAACTGTCCGGGGCTGCGCTCGGGCTACGTTGCCGGCGACGCTTCGCTGATCAAATCCTTCCTGCTCTATCGCACCTACCATGGCTCGGCCATGTCGCCCGCGGTGGCGGCCGCGAGCATCGCCGCATGGACCGACGAAGCGCATGTGCGGGTCAATCGCGCGCTGTACGCACAAAAATTCGCTATGCTCGCGCCGAAGGTCGATGCGGTGCTTGCAGCGCCGCAGCCCGAAGCGGCGTTCTATCTCTGGGCCAATGTCGGCGGCGACGATGCCGACTTCGCGCGCCGGCTCTATGCCGACCAGGCCGTCAGCGTGCTGCCTGGCAGCTATCTGGGGCGCACCGTCGGTGGCGTCAACCCGGGGGCGGGCTACATTCGCATTGCCCTGGTCGCCCAGTTCGAGGAATGCGCCGAAGCGATCGATCGGCTGGTCCGATTTGCCAGCGCCCAATGAGCGTTTCGCGCCCGGGGACGGCGCTTCGTCCGCGGGCAGTGCCTTTCCATCGCATCTTCGGGCTGCGGCCGTTGCCGACAGTAGAATCGGAGACGATGGCCACCACCCAATCCCTCAGCGTACCGTTTTCGGGCCTTGGCAGGCTCCGCGATGTTTCGTGGCAGTCGTTCGCGCTGATTCTGGCGATCAATTTCGGCTTTGCCGCGATTCTATGGGTGGACGATCCCAGGCCGTTCTGGCACCCGCTGATCACCGCCCAATGTTTCGGCCTGTCGATCGCGTACGCGGTAAATGCCGCCCGCCCCTGGGAACAGGGCCGCCCGATCTGGCGGCTGGTGCTGGCCGTCGCAATCGGGACGGTGGTGGGCTTCGCGCTGCTGATTCTGCTGAAAATTCCCCTGTTTCACATGTACACCTGGTCAGAGCTCGCCACTCGCAAGAGTCAGTTCGCCTGGACCGCGTTCAGCGGCTTCACCAACGGCGTGTTCGTCAGTCTGTTCTTCCTTCTCAAGTTCCGTGAGGCGAGGGCTCAGGCGAAATTCCTCCAGAGCGAAGCCGACCGCAATCTGTTGTCGAAGCAGGCGATCGAAGCGCAGTTGAAGCTGATGCAGGCGCAGGTCGAGCCGCATTTTCTGTTCAATACGCTGGCATCAGTGCAATTCCTGACCGAAACCGACCCGCCGATGGCGGGCCAGATGCTGGGCCACCTGCTTGCCTACCTGCGCGCAGCGCTGCCGCAGCTGCGTTCCGACAGCTCGACGCTGGGCCAGGAGATCGAGCTCGCGCGCGCCTACCTGTCGATCATGCAGATGCGCATGGGCTCACGGCTCACTTTTTCGGTCGCACTACCCGAACACCTGCGCGCTGTCTCTTTCCCGCCGATGTTGCTGATGTCGATCGTCGAAAACTCGGTCAAGCATGGCATCGAGCCCAAGGCGGACGGCGGCACGATCCGGATCGAAGCGCAACAGCAAGGTCCGATGTTGACCGTGTCGGTCATCGACAGCGGACAGGGCCTCGTCGGAGAAATCGGCCAGGGTGTGGGACTTACCAACCTGCGCGAGCGCCTGCAGGCGCTCTACGGCCGGCGCGCACGCTTTTCGCTGCAGGCCGAGCCCTGTGCGGGCGCGCGAGCCACGATCGAGATGCCCAGTGAAGCCGCAGTGGCAGGCTAGGCGCGTCACCGCGCTGATCGCCGAGGACGAGCCGATGCTGCGCGCGCAGCTCCGCACGCGGCTGTTGCAGGCCTGGCCCGAGCTCGCCATCGTCGCTGAGGCCGAAAATGGCGAGCAGGCACTGGCGCTGGCGGCCGAGCTGGAGCCGGAGATTGCCTTCCTCGACATCCGCATGCCGGTCAAGGATGGTCTCGACGTCGCAGCCGCGATCGGCGATACCTGCCATGTGGTTTTCGTCACCGCTTACGATGAGTACGCGGTCCATGCCTTCGAGCACGGGGCGGTCGACTACGTGCTGAAGCCGGTCACCCCCGAGCGCGTGGCCAAGCTGGTCGACCGGCTGAAGCAGCGGCTCGCGGCACCGCCGGCGGATCTGTCGCAGGTTCTGCAGCAACTCGCCGCGCGCGCGAGCAGTGGCCCACTGCGCTGGATCAAGGCGTCGCTTGGCGCGACGATGCGACTGATTCCGGTCGACGAGATCTGCTATTTCCGCGCCGAGGACAAGTACACGCGCGTGGTCACCGCCGACGGCGATGCGCTGATCCGCAAGACGATCAAGGAACTCTTCGAGGAGCTCGACCCGGAATCATTCTGGCAGGTTCATCGGGGCACGATCGTCAATCTGAAGGCAATCTCGCGCGTCGAGCGCGATCACCGGGACCAGCCGCTGATCGTGCTCAAGCACCGCAAGGAACCGCTGACCGTCAGCCGCACGTTCGCCCACCTGTTCAAGGCGATGTAGCATCGCGAGCCCCGTGGCGAGCGGCCCCGCGCCAGCGGGGATCGCGCGCGGGGAGTCGGCGCTGCGGCCGACACGCGATGCCTTCTCCGATTGGTGACGAGGCCGCGACGCAAGCCGCGGGCACCTTCAACCGGCGCGCGCGGAGACCGCGTGCGAAGGCGGGTCCTGATGCCGCGTACCCGGCCGCCTGGCCTGGCGATGACAAGTTACCCTAGCCATCCAGTCGACCAATGACGATCTCTTCATTCGTCGTCGTCGAACCCCAGGGCGGCAACGCCATGCCGCTGTCCAAAATGCTTCGCTGGCAATTCTGCGTCAATATGCCGTGGGACGTGCTCTCACCGAAAACCGCAGCATTTTGGCGACTGACAAACAGACGGTGTGACGGTGGCTTCCTAACCTGCTTTTTGAGCTCGTCCATTGCCCTCGCGGCGGGAATGAAGTCAGGAAAGCACTCGAAAAGATAACGCAACACTTTTACTCGCACAAACTGATGCAGCCATATCTGTTCATATCCTTTCCTTTCCAGGTAGATATTTTCCGCGTCATCTACGATCTTGAGGCCAGTTAGGAATCGACTGTCCCACATCTTTCTGCAGCGGCAAAACAATATGCCGCTGACCGTTGAAGCGCCGTCTTCGGAAAGCCATTGCAACACCGCCCCGATCCTTCCCACGTCGAGCTTGATCGGGTACTTGTCGTCGATGCACCAGTAGACGAGCTCTTCATCGTCAAGGTCGTCCAAAAGCGCAAGGACCGTCGCCTTGATGCCGACTGGAACTCTCTTGTATTCCACCGTCGCGGTTGACGTGGTAGGACCGAATGCCTGATAGGGAACGCGGAAACGAAATGGATGATCAGGCCATAGTTGCGCATACTTGAATATCATGTGGTCGGTCACGGCGCGAAATCGGTCGCAGCTCAGCACTATCGCTTTCATCGGCTTGTCTTGGTTAACTCGACGCCGGTTCGCGCCATGAAGGAAATCCCCTCGGCCCGCAAATGACCGTTGCAATGGCCCTTCTCGTGCGACATGGAAGGTCGATGGCGCATGGCGGGCTACTTTCGAAGCGACCCTTGATTGGCAATGAACCATCGATAGGTTTCTCGTATTCCATCGGCCAATGAAATCCTTGGCTGCCACCCGAGCGCGCGCAGGCCGGAGCTGTCGAGAAGTTTGCGAGGGGTGCCATCGGGTTTGGATGAGTCGTTGACTATGCTGCCAGTGTAGCCGACGGCAGCCGCGACAATTCCGGCGAGTTCTCGGATCGTTATGTCTTGACCGGAGCCGATATTGACAATGCCGGGCGCCGAGTAGTTCTGCATGAGAAGCACGACGGCCGCCGCGAGATCGTCGACGTGCATGAATTCCCGCCGCGGGGTTCCTGTTCCCCAGATGGAGACCTCTGCGTCGCCGCGCAGCTTGGCTTCGTGAAAGCGGCGGATCATCGCGGGCAACACGTGTGAATCTTCGAGATGAAAATTGTCGCCGGGGCCGTACAGGTTGGTCGGCATTACGCTGATCGCGTCAAACCCGTATTGCTGTCGATACGCCTGGCACAGCTTGATGCCGGCAATCTTGGCCACCGCATAATATTCATTGGTCGGCTCCAGCGCGCCGGTCAGCAGGGCGTCCTCCTTCATCGGCTGCGTTGTCAACCTGGGGTAGATGCAGGATGAGCCGAGAAAGCATAATTTCTTCGCGCCGTGTTTCCATGCAGCGTGAACGACATTCGCTTCCACCATAAGGTTGCTGTAGATGAACTCACCAGGACGGCGAGCGTTGGCATTGATTCCCCCGACCGTGCCCGCGGCCAGAAATACGTACTCCGGGCGCTCCATTGCGAAGAACGCCTCGACTCTTGCCTGGTTTTCCAGGTCCAGCTCGGCGTGAGAGCGCGTGATCTGCTGCCGATAGCCGTTGGCGACTAACAGCCGCAAGATCGCACTGCCGACCAGGCCGCGATGTCCGGCGACGAATATGCGCGACTCCGGCACCATCGGAGCGGTCTCCTTGTTCATCTGCTGGACCTCACTGGGACCCGCCGCGCTTGAAAAATCGCGGAACCCTCGATCCGGACTGGGTCGCCTGCTCGGCGGCCTTCGCTGGCGCGCCATTTCCTTAAACCCGCCGCTGGCAGTCTACCCCAGCATCCATTTGGCCTCATTGGGACCGCTTCGTGATGAGTACGCGGCTCACGCCCTCGAGCACGGCGCGGTCGACTTTGTGCTGAAGCCAGTCAGGCCCGAGCGCGTGGCCAAGCTGGTCGACCGGCTGAAGCAGCGGCTTGCGGCACCGCCGGCAGATCTGTCGCAGGTTCTGCAGCCCGATGCGACTGATTCCAGTCGACGAGATCTGCTATTTCCGCACCGAGGACAAGTACACGCGTGTAGTCAACGCCGACGGCGACGCGCTAATCCGCAAAGACGATCGAGGAGATCGACTAGCGATCATTCTCGCAGGTTCATCGGGACACCATCGGCAATCTGAAGGCAATCTCGCGCATCGAGCGCGATCATCGCGACCAGACTGATCGTGTGAAAGCACCGCAAGGGACCGCTGACCGTCACCCGCACGTCGCCCGCTTGTTCAAGGCGATGTAGTCTCTTTCGGCGCGGCGCACACCGGAACGCGGCGACTGCGCGCAGCAGTCGCGCGACTATCTGTCGTTTCATCCAAACACCCCCGCGGGGGACAGCCTCCGTTCGCCCGCTGCATACCCGCGCCGGCGATTTGCCCTCGATCCCAGGAATGCTAAAGTGCAAGACTTTCACCGATCGCGCCGATGAGCCGGTTTTCCTACAACGAAGCGTTTTCGCGCAATATCGGGTGGCTGACGGTCGCCGAGCAGCAAGTGTTGCGCCGCAAACGCGTGGCGATCGCCGGCCTGGGCGGGGTCGGCGGCGCGCATCTGATTACGCTCGCGCGCCTCGGTGTCGGCGCGTTTCATATCGCGGATTTCGACGCCTTCGACCTGGCGAATTTCAACCGGCAAAGCGGCGCCTTGCTCAGCACGCTGGGCCGCCCGAAGGCCGACGTGCTCGCCGAGATGGCGAAGGACATCAATCCCGAGCTCGACTTGCAGGTATTCGGCGAAGGCGTTTCGGAAGTCAATCTGGACCGATTCCTGAAGGGGGCGGATTTATACGTCGATGGACTCGACTTCTTCGCCTTCGGTGCGCGTCGCGCGACATTCGCCGCGTGCGCCCGATTGGGCATACCCGCCGTGACGGCGGCACCTCTGGGTATGGGCGCCGCGCTCCTTACATTCATGCCCGGGCGAATGAGCTTCGAAGAATACTTTCGTCTGGAGGGCTTGTCCGAGCACGAACAGGCAATACGCTTCCTCATCGGACTCTCTCCGGCAATGCTGCAGCGCGCTTACCTAGCGGATCCGTCGGCCGTCGATTTGGCGGGCCGCCGGGGTCCCTCCACGGTCATCGCCTGTCAACTCTGCGCCGGAATGGCGGCTGCCGAGGCCGTGAAGATCATGCTCAGGCGGGGCAAGGTCTACGCTGCACCGGTCGCTCTCCAGTTCGATGCTTACCGTGGGAAGCTCAAGCGTACCTGGCGACCGTGGGGTAATCGCGGTCCCGTCCAACGCATGATCCTGGCGATCGCACGCCGGCAGCTCGGGGCAACGCGCAGGCGCCCGCCGCCGCGGCCCAGACAACGACGATGATGCCGCTCGCCGCGGTACTCGACCTCGCCCGTTGGGCGCCAAGCGGGGACAACACGCAACCGTGGCGATTCGCCGTCGAAGGCGGCGACGGGCTCACGGTCTTCGGCCACGATACGCGCGAGCACTGCGTATACGACTTGGACGGTCATCCCAGCCAGATCTCGATCGGTGCGCTGCTCGAAACGATTGCCCTGGCCGCGACGCGCTTCGGCTTGGCGACACGGATCGATCGGCGCGAAGGTTCGCCCGATGAGAACCCCACATTCGATCTGCGCTTTCGCAATCAGCCCGGTCTCGTCGAGGATCCGCTGGTCGCGCACATTCTGGCGCGCCGTGTGCACCGGCGACCGCTTCGCCTGCGGCCTCTGTCTGCGGCTGAGAAAAGTGCCTTGGAGCGTGCTGTAGGCAAGAGTTTTGCCCTGATCTGGTTCGAAGGATGGACCGGACGCGCGCGGTTGGCGTGGCTCAACTTCACCGCAGCAAAAATCCGTTTGACAACGCCCGAAGCCTATCGCGTGCACCGTGACGTAATCGAGTGGAGCGCGCGGTCGAGCGCCGACCGGGTTCCGGATGCCGCGCTCGGCGCGAGCGCACCGACGTTGACGCTGATGCGCTGGGCGATGGCAAGCTGGAGGCGCATTGCCATTCTCAACCGCTTCTTCGCGGGCACGCTTGCGCCTAGGCTGGAGCTCGACCTCGTGCCCGGCATTGCCTGCGCCGCCCATTGCGTGCTCATCGCCGAGCGTGCCCCCAAAACAGTCGACGACTACGTCGCAGCCGGCCGCGCGCTGCAGCGGTTTTGGCTCACCGCGACGAGCCTGAGCTTACAGTTCCAGCCGGAATACACGCCGCTGATTTTCGCGCGCTATGCTCGAGAAGGGCGGTACTTTACCGCCGTTGCCCCCGCGGTCAGGCGGGCGCAGGCAACAGGCATGGCGCTCAAGCGCCTGCTCGGGACTGATTTCGCGGAGCGCGCCGTATTCATGGGACGGATCGGGGCCGGCCGTCCCGCGCAGGCGCGCTCGCTGCGTCTGCCACTCGAACATCTACTCACCAGCGGCGATCAGAAGCTGTAGCGCAATTCCGTGTAGATGCGATCACGCGAATTGAATTGGCCGAACAGGCCGGTCGGCGGACCCCCAAAGGCGTCGATACCCGCCACCGCGCGCCAGTTCGGGGCGAATCCCCAGACGAGCTTCGGACGCAACATCCAGTCGACCCGGTTGAGGCTCGACACGAACAGCACCTCGGCCGACAACGCTGACGTCAACTTCGTGCTCACGAACACGGAGCCGCCGGTTTCGACTCGACGAGGAATGATGTCGGGGTCGTGATTGCTATAGAAACGCTGGAAAAACTGCACGTTGAATCGTGACTCCTCGCCGAATGGAATGTCCACGCTGGCAATGTAGTCGAACGTATTCTGCTTGACGACCCCATCATCGTCGGTCAGACGCGTGACGTTGTATCCTGCGCCGGCCGTATAGACGCTTTCGATCTTGAGGACATAGTCGCTGATGTCCTTCGCAAGCGTCGCGCCGGCCTGCCAGATGCGGTCATGCCGGGGCTGATAGACCAAAAGCGGCACGGGGTCGGCGACAATCTGTCGATAAAATGTGGGGTTGGCATCGAAGCTGCGGTAATAGAAGACGGAACCATCCCAGCCGTTCTTGAGGTACGACATCCGGCCGCCATAGGCTCCGTTCGACACGCTGTTGCCTGGGCGAACCTCGTTCTCGAACGCGACGCCGTAGCCAGGCGGTGGGGGCGGAGGATAGGGAAAGAAATCGGCCCCCGGCTTGCCGATCTTGTCGTAACTCATTACCGGGATCCACACCGCCTCGGCGTGGAAGTCGTTCTTGAAATATTCGGCCCGGGCCGCCCACTGGGGGATGCGGATCAGGTCGAAGTCCGGCAGAACGAATTCACGGAGATCCTTTGCGGATACGACATCGGCGAAGAACAGGCCGACCACTTCGCCCCAGACGATATGCTGCCGCCCGAAGCGAAAGTCGAAATCGCCTGCCGAGTAGTCGAGGTAATTCTCGCGCGCGATGAACTCCTGGCGCTGGTCATGCGCGACGGCGCCCGGATAGAAATCGGTGGCGTCGAACACCGCGTCGTAGCTGGCACCGCCGCTCAATTTCCATCGCATCTGCTCGCTAAATCGCCCCTCGACCTCGACTTCGAGCCGCCCCTTGAGCTTCGACCAGTGCGCGGGCGACGGATAGGTGTACGCGAATTCGCCCTGTGAATAGCCTTTCCACTTTGGAGCAATCTTCTCTTCGGTCGAGGCTGCCGTCGCATCGGCGTCGGCCGCGGCAAGCTGAACGGCAGGCCTGAAGGCCACGACAGCATCGTCGCGCGCGGCCGCCGCCGGAACCCATGAAAGGCTCTCGTCCGCGGCCGCATTCCAACTGCCTCCCAATAGCGCAACCGCCATCAGGAGGCGTAGCCGTCGCGTGCGGATCTTTGGCCTACGCATCGTTGTCCTCGTCGTCGGTCCCTGCGTCGATCGTGCGCTCGGCCGCATACAACCACTCCTTTCCGTTGCGTACACCCAGACGAACGATTTCTCCATCCTCGAGGTCGACGCGCCGGTCGGCCATGTCGATCACTCTCTTGTCATGCGTCGAGAAGACGAAGGTCGCGCCGCTCTGGCGGTTGATTTTGCGCATTAGGCGCAGGATGCGCCCGCCGGTCTTGTGGTCGAGATTCGCGGTCGGTTCGTCCGCGAGAATGATCTTCGGATGGGTGGCAAGTGCCCGCGCGATCGCCACGCGCTGGCGCTGACCGCCACTCAACTGGTTCGGTCGATGCTTCGCAAAGGGGGTCAAGCTCACCACATCGAGATACTTCCGCACGCGCCGCCGCCGTTCGCTGGAAGACAACTCCCTGAACTGCAACAACGGGTATTCCACATTCTCTTCCGCCGAAAGCACCGGGAGCAGATTGAACGTCTGGAAGATGAAGCCGATCGTCCGGGCCCGCAGCGCCGCAAGCTGGTCAGCGCTTTTCCCCGAGACGTCCTGGTCCGCCACGAAGACACTGCCGCTCGTTGCCGTGTCGATGCAGCCGATGAGATTGAGCAGCGTTGTCTTGCCGCTGCCGGAAGGGCCGGCAATGGCCATGAACACGCCATTCTCAATCTGGAGATTGATCCGATTGAGAGCCAATACAGGCTGGTCACCGAGCTTGTACTCCTTGGTGACATTCTCCACACGAACCAGCACCGTGTGGTTACCTCACGACCCGCGACGGACGGCCGACTGTTCCGGTACGCATGCACAATCCTTTGCAGCCAAAACACGCTTGCATTACATTACCAAGGCTGCTCCGCCGTGCCTGGATACGCTTTCGAAGGCGGAACGGTGTCGATACACGGGAACATATGCATGACGATGTTGCGACTCACCGCATTGTGGACCGCCTTCATGCTGGCCGCCGTTAGCGCCAAGGTTACATGGGCGGCCGAGCCCGAGCAAGCCGAGCGCCTTGTGGAACAGGCCGACCAAGTCCGCTTCCCGCGCGAAAGCTTTCAGGTCGATGTCATCATCACCAGCACGGCCCCGGAAAAGGAGCCCGAGCGCAGGAAATACCGCATCCTCTCCAAGGGCAACGACAACACGCTGGTGATTACGCTCGAGCCCGCCGCCGACAAGGGACAGGTGCTGTTGATGCGGGGTCGCGATCTGTGGATTTACCTCCCCAACCTGTCACAACCCGTACGGCTCGCCTTGTCGCAGCGGCTGACCGGCCAGGTTGCCAACGGCGACCTGGCACGGGCAAATTTCGCAGGCGACTACACACCCCACCTGCTCGAAAGCGAAACGCTCGACGGCGTCCGCTGCTACGTGCTCGACCTCGATGCCGTGGATCGAGGCGTTACCTATCACCGCGTGAAGTACTGGATCATGGAAGCCGGCTTACGCCCCCAGAAGGCCGAGTTCTACAGCCTCTCCGACCGCCTGCTCAAAGTCGGCCACTATCGCGCCTTCCAGACGCTCGGGGGCAAGGTCCGACCGACCGAAGTGCTCATCGAAGACGCGCTGCATCAAGGCGAGCAGTCCCTCCTTCAATACAGCAATCTGCACCTCAAGGACCTTCCAGACAAGATGTTCTCCAAGGACTATCTCAAGCGTCTCGACTACTGAACGTTCCGCGATCGAGCCTAGACACCGTGGCGGAGCGCGTCGACTACCGGAATGCCGGCGATTCGACGTGCAGGAAGCAGCGCTGCGACGACGGTCGCGAGAAAGCCTAACGCCAAGGCAGCCGCAAGCACCGCCGGCACGATCCGGATGGTCGCGACAAAGCCGCTTTCCGAGTTCGGCGGCGGCGGCATCGGAATGCCGACAGCTGAAATGATCAACGCCAGAATCGCGCCGACGGCTACGCCCAGCGCGGCGCCCATCGCTCCGAGAAGCGCGGTCTCGAGCATGGCCAAGCGAAACACGTCGCGCCGCGTTCCTCCGAGTGCCCGCATGATGCCGAACTCGGAAGTGCGTTCGTGCAGCGTCATGCTCACGCTGTTCGCCACGCTGAGCAGCACCATCACCAGGATGATTGCCTGGAGCACGTCGAACTGCCGCTCGTAGAGGGCGGCGGTGTTATTGTAGAAATCGGCAAGCTCCTGCCAAGTCTTGACTTCGAATCCAGGCGGCAATCGCGCCTCCAACGCAGCCCTGGCGGAAGCAGTCAAATCGGTGTCGGCAAGCAAGACGACCACCGCGTTCACCCCGGTAACTGCCGTCAATTCCTGCGCCGCAGGGAGGGGTACGCGCACTGCACGCGCGTCGTATTCCTTGGACAGGCTGCGGAACACTCCGACGACCCTGAAGTCCAGCGTGTTCATCGCGCCTTCGCGGGTGGTGAGCAGCAGATTCACACTGTCGCCGATCTTGAGCTTGAGTGCGTTGGCGAGCCCTTCACCAACAACGATGGCGAACTCGTCCCCTGCGGCAAGCGGTCTTCCTGCCACCATCGAGATCGCCGATCCGATTTTCGCCTCGGGCGCCGGTTCGACGCCTTCGCCCAGGATCGGAAGTTCGCCGCGCCCGTTGCTTATCAGGCCGGAGAAACTCAATCGTTCCGCGCGCGTCACAACGCCCGGCGCAGCGTCGACGATGCGGTCAATCGCTTCGGGATTATCGATTACAAAATCGAACGGCCGATGGCCACCGCTTTCGAATTGACCCCGTTTGTAGATCTGCAGATGGCCCAGTTGCGAGCGGATCGTCGCTTCGCGAAGCTGAAGCAGAATGTCCGCGACGAAACCGCCGCTTAAAACCAGGCTCGCTACGCCCAGCGCGATCGCGGCCAGCGTCAGAGCAGTTCGCGCCCGCTGACGAAGAATGTTCCGCAGGGCTATCTTTAACATGTCCGGAACGCTCGTCCTAGCGGTTCTGCCGCAGCGCATCGACGACTGGCAGCCGGGATGCCTTCCAGGCCGGATAAAGGCTCGCCAGCGTCGTCGACGCCACCGCCACGAGGAATGCCCCGGCCGCGAGATGGAAGGTCAGCATGATCTCCGCGGAGTAGCCGGTCGTGCGTCCGGGCGGCGGCGGCATCGGGATGCCGATCCGGGATAGCAACTCGGCCAGCACGAAACCGATTGCGAGGCCCGCGACCCCTCCGACGAGGCCGAGCAGCAGCCCCTCGAGCACGAACAAGCGGAGTATCCCGCGGCGTGGCGTACCGAGAGCCATCAAGGTGCCGATCTCACCGGTACGTTCCAGAACGTTCATCGTCAGGGTGTTGGAAATACCCAGAACGATGATGACCCCGATGAGCAGCGCCACTACGTCGATCTGCCGCGACAGTAGAACGACGGCCTTGCGATAGAAATCCGACAGGTCGAGCCACGACGCCACCTCAAAGCGGCTGGCCGGAAGCTGTGCGCGCAGGTACGCCATCGCCTCCGGCGTATGCTCGGTTGCATCGAGGCCCAAGACCCAGATGTGCGCGCCACGAACTCGCAGCAGTTGCCGGCCGAGTGCGAGCGGCATGCGCACAGCGTTGTCGTCGAACGCCTTGACACCGATCGCGAAAGTCCCGAGCAGATGGCCTTCGACTGCATTGATGCCGCCGCCTGGCAGGCTGACGACAAAGCTTACGAGATCGCCGCGCCTGACGCCGAGTGCGCCTGCAAGACCGCGACCCAGGACAACTCCGGAAGGATCGGCAGCGGAAAGCGGCTCGCCGGCGACCCCCAGCACCTTGCTGATCAACCTGTCGGCATCCGGGTCGACCGCCTCGCCTGTGAACGCGACCGTGTTCTCACCGTTGCTGGCCAGACCGTTCAGGATCAGGCGCTGGTCGAGTACCTTGGCGCCGGGCGCAGAGAGTATGGTCTTCAGCTCCGGCGCATCAGCCGGCATGAGGTAGGCATTCGGGTCGGCAAATCCCGCGGCGCGAAAGCCGGGGCGCGAGATCTGAACATGCCCCAGCCCCGTCTGGATCGCGGCTTCGCGCATGGCCCAGAAGATCCATTCGACGAATCCGCCGGCGAGCAGGAGGGCGATGACGCCGAAGGCAATGGCGGAAATGGAGATCAGCGACCGGACCCTATTGCGCGCCAGATTGCGAAAGGCAATCGATAAGACCTTGGGAACGGGAAAGCTAAGTCTGATCAATATCTTGCCTGATTCGCGATCAGCCGTGGCATCTCGGTCGTTGCCGACCGCCTGATGTAAGGAAACCCGACGAGCTTCGCCTTCCACTCCTGCTCCGGTCAGCCTGAGCGCATCGGCTGACAGTGCATTTTCGACGCTCGGCCGGCGCGCCGTTGATCTGCGTTTCGATGGCGGCCGCATCCGGCAACGGTCGGCGGGGAGGCGAAGTCGGGTTGCCGCTGTCGACCCGGTTTACAGTGGCGGCCCTGAAAGCGCTCCCTGCCGGGAGGAATGACGCTAAAACAGTGCGTTACGAAACTGGTACGTATCGTGCTCAATGTTCGGCGTGACTTACGTCGCATTGCCTTTGACCGGAGACCTGAAATGACAAAAGTATCAAGGTTTATAGTAGCAGCCGGACTGGCCGCCGCGATGGGCCTCGCTGCAACGAGCCAAGCAAGCACGATCAGCTTCTTTTTTGATGGTACGGGCACCGGCACGTTCGATCTGTCGAAGCCTCTGGGTACACTTGATTTTACGCCAGGCAACGCGCTGGCTGTCGGCTCGGTTCCGCTTACGACAACGCCTTCGGCCTTCAATCTGTACGCCCAGAGCAAGCTGGGTACCTTCATCGGGAGCGATTCCGGCGCGACAATATATACATTGGCCGATTTCGGGGGTGCAGGCAACGAGCTCACCTATCAGGGAACGTTGAATGAAACGGGTACGGCAACCTCGGCGACGGCCGCCTCGTTCGTCAGCGTAGCGGGCACGTTCAACCTGTTCTATAGCTCGTCAGACAGCGACACGGTCACAGGCAACAACTTCGGAAATGGCCTGAACATCCTGTCGGGAACGGTCAACGCCGGTGACGCGTCCAATTTTACGGTCGACGCCACGAAGCCCCTCACGTTGTTGGACAATTTTGGGGCGGATAACCAACACGGTGTTCAGACCGTCACGGGTGCGGGCGGCGGCCAGATCTCGATCAGTGATATCAGCTACGACCCCAACTACTTCAAGTTCGAAGGGGATCCGAGCGCGTTCCTGATCGGTCTTTTGTTCAACACCAGCTTTATTACGCCCTTCAATCAGACCAATCCAAGCGACGCCGTCGTCGGCCACGTACCTTTCTATAGCCTGGTCGGAACCGACAAGGTCAACGGGCTCTTCCCGGTTAGCCAGAGCTGCGTCGACGAGAATGGCAATCCGGGACCGGTTCCCTGCGACTTCCACTTCCAGGCCGATGCGAATGGATCGTTCACGGCGGCCGTTCCAGAGCCAGCAACCTTGGCGCTGCTCGGGCTGGGTCTTGCGGGGATAGGCTGGACGGTGCGCCGGCGCAACGCCGACTAAAGAACGTCAAGCGACTGATCGGGAACCGCGGTTCGCGCGTTCCCGAAATGACCCCCGGAGATGTCGGCCGGGGGTTTTTCTTTGCCATCGCCGTTCTTGCATACCGAGCACGCGGCGCGATGTTCGACGGGCCTCACCGTGGCCCCGCGCGCTCCTTTGCTCGACATGGGGCGCAGGGCCTTCCGCTAAGCCAGCAAACCGCTCTTGTCCGCTCTGTCCAGCAAACTCGCCGGTACGCCTCCCCAGATCTCCCCGGAGCCGATGCGCGTTCCCTTCTTGACGACGGCTCCAGTCGCGACAATCGCGTCGTCCCCGATGGTGACATCCGAAAGCACCACCGCGTGCGCGCCGATCGTTACGTTGTTCCCGATCCGGACCGGATAGTGGGCAAGCCGGCTTCCTTCGATCACGTGAGGCACGATCAGAGCGAACTGTCCGACGATACAGTTGCTGCCGATCTCGACGAACCCGGGATCGAGGATGATGCCCGAACTGTAGGTGTTGGCGCCAAGTCGTGCGCCCAGCGCCTGGTAGAGCAGCCGCATCAACGGAACCGGCACGAAGCCGCTGCGCATGACCGGGTAGAACAGGAGTAGGTAAAACAACAGATAGACATGGTATACGAACTCCTGCTTTGACCCCGCGGCAATTTCACCTGATTCCAAGGGGGACCATGCGATGAAGATTCGGTAGATCAGCAAAGCGTAAAGGTAAGAAGTCAGGACGGCGGACGCGACCAACACCAGGCCGCGAAAATCTCCGGAAGGGAGCCTGCCAAACAGAATCCAGGTCGTGCCGACTCCCAGGACCCATGCCAGCGACAGCAGGGCAATGAAAACGAGAATCTGGCTCGCTTTGATCTTGCGCATGCGATTCGATGTGCCTCGTTACATCCGTTTTGAGTGAGGACCCTGCGGCTAATTGCGCTTCGGTCATGATCGCGCAGCGCAGTCAGTGACGCAAGGTTCGGGGTTTTGCAACGTCATTCTGCCTTCGGGCGCGGGACCTTTGTCCTATCCGGCGGCCGGCCAGCCGAGCAAACCCGCGATGGCCGCCGGAAACTCGACATCGGTGTGGATCGCGGCCGCGAGCACGGCTACGGCACGTGCTCGATCCCGGAGAGCGACATCTTCGATCGCGCGCTGGGTCGCCGTCCGTATCGCGCTCGGACTGGCATGATCTCCCCGCAGCAAGATTCCCGCGCCGAATTGCTGGATGTAATCGATGTTGAGATACTGGTCGAGGTTGCTTGCGATTCCGACAACCGGAACGCCATGGACAAGCGCCTGGTGAGTCGTCGGACTGCCGCCATTGCAGACGACTACGCACGCTTTCGCTGCGATAGCTTCGCCGGACACGAAGTCCGCGACCCAAAGTCCCGGACTCGGCGGCAATGGCATCTGGCTTCCCGCGGTCGCCACCACGATCGGGTGGCCCAGCCCTGCCAACGCCTCGACCACCATCGGCAGTAGATGCGCCGGCCCGGAGCTTCCCAGCGAGACATAGATCGGTGGCTCCCCGCTCAAGACTGCGCTCCACCATGGCGGAGGGGAGACGCGTGGCGACCACAATACCGGGCCGATGTAGCGATGCGTCGTCGGAGCATTGAGCGTAGGAACGAGCGCGGGAATGTCTGCGTAGACCGTAACGTCTCCATCGCAATACACCCGCCGCACGTCCCAGCCCAGGCTTCGCAAACCGTGGTTGCGCCGCAGGCGATGCATCGGCAACGCATGTATTGCGAACCCGACCGGGCGGGTCATCCGGAAGAGAGCGTTCGCCGGCTTGAGACCCCAGCGAGGCACGAACGGAAGACTTGGGATCCGGAAGCGCGGCTTGGCGTAAGGACTCCAATAGGCGTTGGTTACGTTCACGTATGGAATGCCGGCAACCCGGGCGCTCACGGACAAGGAGAGTCGAAAATCGCCCACTACCACGTCCGCCTTCGACTCCCGCAGTATCGAGAGATCCTCGGCAACGTACGCCGTCAACGTCGCAAGGGGAAAGACGGGCCGACCACGCGCCAACGCATCGAGAAAGGTGTCAGTGGGGATCGACTGAATCGCCCGGATCGGAAAGTCGAGGCCGCTCAGGAATACGCGATATCGACTGTCGCATGCAAGCTCGACGTCGGTGCCGTTTGCGTGAAGTATCGACGCGAGCCGAATCGAGCGGCCGACGTGCGCCAGCGTAACTGCCTCGGCGATAAACAGTACCTTCATCGAAGGTTGCGAGCATTCCGGAGCATAGGGAGGATTCGGTCCACACGACGAGCGCGAACGCGTGCCGGCGCGAGATCCGCCAACCCGGCTCGCAAGCGCCGCTGGATTTTCGCACGAAACTGCACCTATCTTCGGTGTGTGCAGCCTCGGCGATCGCTCAGGAAGCGTGACCAGTCCGAAGCGATACGCGCGGCGACCCGCGCCAACGGGTAAAATGGCGGTTTTGTCCGCGCCAAACTAGCGCCCCTGCATCCCGGCGATGACCACCCTGCAGCAAAAGATCGAATCCGCCTGGGAGAGGCGCGCCGAGCTTGCGCCCGACACCGCCTCCCGCGAGCTGCGCGACGCCGTCGCGGCGGTCATCGCCGACCTGGATGCGGGCCGCATGCGCGTCGCCGAAAAACGCGGCGGGCAATGGGTCACGAACCAATGGCTGAAGATGGCGGTGCTGCTGTCGTTCCGTCTGGCCGAAAACGTGCCGATCGGGCTGGCCGCGCCCGGGGCGCCGTTCCGGTTCTACGACAAGGTGCCGACCAAGTTCGCCCAGTTCGACCAGCAGGCCTTCGCCCAGGCCGGCGTCCGGGTCGTGCCGCCGGCGGTAGCGCGGCGAGGCGCGTATATCGCTCCGAACGTCGTGCTGATGCCGAGCTACGTCAACATCGGCGCCTATGTCGACAGCGGAACCATGGTCGACACCTGGGCCACCGTGGGCTCGTGCGCGCAAATCGGACGCAACGTCCACCTTTCGGGCGGCGTCGGCATCGGCGGGGTCTTGGAACCGCTGCAGGCCAACCCCACTATTATCGAGGACAACTGCTTTATCGGGGCGCGCTCCGAGGTCGTCGAAGGCGTGGTCGTCGAGGAGAACTCGGTGCTCGGCATGGGGGTATTCATCGGCCAGAGCACCAAGATCTATAACCGGGTGACGGGCGAGGTTATCTACGGCCGCGTGCCGACGGGCTCGGTCGTCGTCGCCGGCACGCTGCCCTCGTCCGAAGGCAATTGCGCGCTGTACTGCGCGGTCATCGTCAAACAGGTCGACGCGCGCACCCGGGCGAAGACCAGCATCAACGATCTGTTGCGCGCATGACGCGCGGCACGCCGCGCCACGTAGCGCGAACCTACCGGAACCAATGATGTCCGTTTCCATCAAGACCGCCGAAGAGATCGACAAGATGCGCATCGCAGGCAAGCTCGCCTCCGAGCTGCTCGATTTCATCACTCCGCATGTCCGCCCCGGTGTCACGACCGGAGAGCTCGATCGCATTGCGCACGACTACCAGGTCAATGTGCAGCATGTCGTCCCTGCGACGCTGAACTACGCGCCGCCGGGCCACCGGCCCTACCCGGCGTCGATCTGCACATCGGTCAATCATGTCGTCTGCCACGGCATTCCGGGCGACAAGGTGCTCAAGCCCGGCGATATCGTCAACATCGACGTCACCGTGATCAAGGACGGATTCCATGGCGACACCAGCCGGATGTTCTATGTCGGCTCGCCGCCGATCCAGGCGAAACGGCTGTGCGAAGTCACCTACGCGGCGATGTGGCGGGGCATACGCGCGGTGAAAGCAGGCGCGAACCTGGGAGACATCGGCGCGACGATCCAGCGCTTTGCCGAGGGCCACGGTTTCTCCATCGTGCGCGAATTCTGCGGACACGGCATCGGCCGCCAGTTCCACGAGGAGCCGCAGGTCTTGCACTATGGCAAGGCAGGCACCGGGATCAAGCTCCAGCCCGGCATGATCTTCACCATCGAGCCGATGATCAATGCCGGCCGCGCCGGCATCCGCGGGCTCGCCGACGGCTGGACGATCGTGACCGCAGACCACAGCCTGTCCGCGCAATGGGAGCATACGGTGCTGGTCACCGAAGAAGGCTACGAGGTGCTGACGCTTTCGGCCGGCGCCCCGGCTCCGTCACCCGCGGTCGCGGCTTAACTCTTAGCGCCGTGGCTGCGACGCTTGCGACCGCGCTGCCCCCGGCGATCATGCCGACGGCGGCGCGCTGGAAGCGCGATCTGGCCCTCGGCCGCGATGCGATTCGCGCCGCGTTTGCGCTGGACCATGCGCCGCATCGCCTGCTGGCCGCGCAATCGCGGCTGGTCGATCGCGTGCTCCGCGGCGTCTGGGCCGACATCGGCGCGCCCGCCGGCTGCGCACTGATCGCCGTCGGCGGGTACGGCCGCGGCGAGCTCTTCCCCCACTCCGACGTCGACGTGCTGATCCTCTTGCCGCAGGCACTCGCGGGTGCGGGCGTGGCGCCAGCGATCGAGCGTTTCATCGGCCTCCTCTGGGATACCGGCCTCGAGGTCGGGCACGCCGTCCGCACGATCGCCGAGTGCGAAACCGAGATGGCCGGCGATATCACGATTCGCACGAGTCTGCTCGAGCACCGGCAGGTTGCGGGCTCGCGCGCGCTCTATCAGCGCTTTCGCCGCAGTATCTCGGCGGCGATCGACGCCCGCGCCTTCTACGAAGCCAAGGCGCTGGAGCAGCAGCAGCGACACCTCCGCTACCAGGACACGGCCTATAACCTGGAGCCCAACGTGAAGGAAAGTCCGGGCGGGCTGCGCGATCTGCAGACGATCGTGTGGATCGCGCGGGCCGCCGGGCTGGGGCGATCCTGGCGCGACTTTGCCGTGCACGGATTGATGACACGCCTCGAGGCGCGCGAAGTTGCCCGCCAGGAGCGGCTGCTGTGCGACCTGCGCATCCGCCTGCATTACCTCGCGGGCCGCCGCGAAGACAGGCTGTTGTTCGACGTGCAGACCGCGCTGGCGCACGACTTTGGCCTGACCGACACGCCGGCCCGGCGCGCCTCCGAGCTCTTGATGCAGCGCTATTACCGCGCGGCCAAGTCGATTCGCCAAATCAGCGTCGTGCTTTTGCAGAACCTGCATTCCCGCCTGTTCCCCGCCGAGCTCGCCGCGCGCCCGATCGATGCCGATTTCCAGGCCGTCGACGAACTGCTCGACGTCGTCGACGAACAGCTGTTCGCCCGCCGCCCGGCCGCGATATTCGAAAGCTTCCTGACGCTCCAGCAGCATCCCGAGCTCAAGGGCATGTCCGCGCGCACGCTGCGCGCGCTGTGGCAGAACCGCAATCGCGTCGATGCCGCATTTCGCCGCGATCTGGCCAATCGCGCGCGCTTCATCGAAATCCTCCGCCAGCCGCGGGGGGTCACACACGAGCTGCGGCGGATGAACCAGTACGGCATTCTGGGCCGCTATCTTCCGGTATTCGGCCGCATCGTGGGCCAGATGCAACACGACCTGTTCCACGTCTACACCGTCGACGAGCACATCCTGATGGTGATCCGCAATCTGCGCCGCTTCACCGAGCCCCAGCACGCGCACGAGTATCCGTTGTGCTCACGGCTGATCGCCGATTTCGGGCGGCCGGAGTTGCTCTATATCGCCGGCCTGTTTCACGACATCGCCAAGGGCCGCGGCGGCGACCATTCGACGCTGGGCAGCGCCGATGCGCGGCGATTCTGCCGCGCCCATCAGCTCTCGCGCGAGGATACCGACCTGGTGGCGTGGCTGGTCGAGCAGCACCTGATGATGTCGGCAACCGCGCAAAAACAGGACATCGCCAATCCGACGGTCGTCGACGCATTTGCCGCGCGGGTCGCAACGAGCCGGCGCCTCGCTGCGCTGTACCTGCTGACGGTGGCCGATATCCGAGGCACCAGTCCGCGCGTCTGGAACGGGTGGAAAGCGAAACTCCTCGAAGACCTGTATAACGCTGCCAGCGCCAAGCTCGATGGCGGCAGCGCGCGCGGCCGAGCACCGGACAGCCTTGAAACACGGCGCGCGGAGGCCGCGCGCCAGCTGCGCCTGTATGCAGTGCCGGAAGGTGCCGAGGACAAACTCTGGCAGCGCCTGGACATCGTCTACTTCCAGCGGCACAGCGCCGGCGACATTGCCTGGCATGCGCGGCAGCTGTATTACCGCGTCGACGGACAGAAACCGGTGGTCAAGGCGCGGCTGGCGCGGGACGGCGCCGGGCTGCAGCTGATGGTCTACCTGCCCGACCAGAAGGAGCTCTTTGCGCGCATCTGCGGCTTTCTGGGGCGCGCCCACCTGTCCATTCTTGAAGCCAAGATCCACACGACGCGGCATGGCTACGCGCTCGACACCTTCGTCGTGCATGATCCTTCGAACCCCAACGCCGGCTACCGCGAGGCGATCAGCTATATCGAATTCGAGCTGCAGCGGGTGCTGACCGAGCGGCCGGCGCTCGAGTTGCCGGCGGAAGGCAGGGTCAGCCGCCACTTGAGGCATTTTCCGCTCTCTCCCGAGGTCAGCATCTTCGCCGACGACAAGGGGACGCATTTCATCCTCGAGATCGTCGCCGGCGACCGGCCTGGGCTGCTGGCGCGAATCGCATACACGCTGGCCAAGGCGAACGTCAATGTGGAAAGCGCCAAGATCAACACGCTCGGCGAGCGCGCCGAGGACGTGTTCCTGCTCGATGGCGCGCGCCTGCACGACGAGGCCGCGCGGTTGAGGCTGGAGACCGCGCTTTACGAGCAGCTTCGCGTCTAGGCGCGCCGCCCGGAGTCACTCGTCGCGGGCATCGACATCGGGAAAAAGAATGTCGGTGTAGCCGAACATGCGCATGTCTTCCATGCGCATCGGATACAGAATGCCGTCCAGGTGGTCGCACTCGTGCTGGACCACCCGCGCATGGAATCCGGTTGCCTCGCGTTCGATCGGCCTGCCCTGCGCGTCGAAGCCGGTGTAGCGCAGCCGCGTGTAGCGGCGCACGCGGCCGCGCAAGCCCGGCACCGACAGGCATCCCTCCCATCCCTCTTCGGTTTCGTCGGACAAGGGTGTCAGCACCGGGTTGACTAGCTCGGTGTAGGGAACCGGCTCTGCATCCGGATAGCGGTCGTTGTGTTCGAACCCGAAAATGACGACGCGCAGGCCCACGCCGATCTGCGGCGCAGCGAGGCCGGCGCCGGTAGCCGCGATCATCGTTTCGCGCATGTCGGCAATGAGCGTACCGAGCTCGGGTGTGCCGAATCGGTCGACCTCGGTCGAACGCGTCAGGAGCCGCGGGTCGCCCATGCGAAGAATGTCGCGGATCACGGTACGCGTCCCACGACCCCGTCGATCAGCGATCTGACCTTGTCCATTGCGGTCTCCAGCACATCGGCAATGCTCGCCAGCGAAATCGCGCGCGCGCTGGCTCCGCGCCCGGCTGCCTGGTTGACGACCACGGCAATGGCCGCGTAATCGACGCCGAGCTCGCGCGAGAGCGCGGCTTCCGGCATCCCGGTCATGCCGACCATCGTAGCGCCGTCGCGCTCGAGGCGGTCGATCTCGGCCGCCGTCTCGAGTCGCGGACCCGAGACGGCCGCATAGACGCCGCCATCTTGCAGCGCAATCCCCGCGCCCGACGCTGCAGCCAGACAATGCTCGCGCAGCGTCTGCGCATACGGCTCGGTGAAATCGACGTGGATCACTAACCGGTCGCTGCCGTCAAAGAACGTCGCTTCGCGGCCGCTGGTGTAATCGATCAGCTGGTGCGGCAGGACGAGATCGCCCGGCCGATACGCTGCCGCGATCCCGCCGACCGAGGCCACGGCCAGAATTGCGCTTGCCCCGCGCTCTTTGAGTGCCCAGAGGTTGGCGCGGTAGTTGACCTTGTGCGGAGGGATCGTATGCCCGTGCCCGTGGCGAGCCACAAAAATGACCTCGCGACCGCCGATCTGCCCGTAAAGCAGCGCCGACGAGGGCTCGCCGTAAGGCGTGCGAACCACTTCGCGGTGGGCGACGGCGAGCGTGGACAGGCGGGTGAGCCCGCTGCCACCGATGATGGCGAGCATGGAATGGCGATCGAAAGCGGTCAGGCGGCCGCCGGCGTCGAACGCTTGCCGGGCCGCGTGCCAGTTGTTACTTTGCTCGACCTTGGTTATTCTTGTCAATTAATGACATTGTCAATATTTGTCGTCGACAGGTAGAACCGCTTCTGGCCACCTTCTGCCCGATACCAGGACCAAACCATGTACCTCGACCGGTTGTTCAAGCTGATGGCGGAGAAACAGGCTTCCGACCTGTTCATCTCATGCGGCGCGCCGATAAACATCAAGGTCAACGGCATCGTCTCGCCGATCTCGACCCAGCCGATGGATGTCGAAACCGTCCGCCGCATCGCCTACGAGCTGATGAGCAAGGACCAGGCGCGCGAATTCGAGAATGAGCTGGAAATGAATCTCTCGTACCTCGACCGCGCCGTCGGCAACTTCCGGATCAACATCTTCCGCCAGCGCGGGACGATCTCGCTGGTCATCCGCTACGTGCGAAGCCACGTGCCGCCGTTCGAGGCCCTCAGGCTTCCGTCGGTGCTGCTCAACCTGGTGATGGAAAAGCGAGGCCTGGTGCTGATCGCCGGCGCGACCGGTTCGGGCAAGTCGACCACGCTCGCAGCGATGATCGATTACCGGAACAGCAACCGGACGGGTCATATCCTGACACTCGAGGATCCGATCGAATACCTGTTCGAACACAAGCAGTCGATCGTCAACCAGCGCGAGATCGGCGTCGACACGCAGGGCTACCACAAGGCCCTGCCGAACGCCCTGCGCGAAGCGCCGGACCTGATCATGATCGGCGAGATCCGCGACCGCGAAACGATGCAGCATGCACTGCTGCACACGCTGACCGGCCACCTGTGCCTGTCGACGCTGCATGCGAACAACAGCTACCACGCGCTGTCGCGCATCATCAACATGTTCCCCTACGATGCACGCTCCGGCCTGCTGTCCGACCTCTCGATCGGCCTGCGCGCGATCATTTCGCAGCGCCTGGTGCGCAACAAGGAGGGCGAGCAGCAGCCTGCGGTCGAGATCCTGCTCAACACGTCGCTGATCGCCGAGCTGATCAAGAACGGCGAGATCACCCAGATGAAGGAAGCGATGGAGCAAAGCCTCTATCCGGGCTCGCAGACGTTCGAGCAGGCACTGTGCCGCCTGTACCTGGACCAGGTCATATCGTACGACGAAGCCCTGAGTGGGGCCGACTCGCCGACCAATCTGGCGTGGCTGGTCAACCAGAACACCTCGACGACGCGCGTCGAGTCCGAAACCGACGACGAGCACCCGGACGACGCCCTGTCCCGCGATTTCGTCAAGCTGGAAATCGATCCGGAATTTCTCAACCGACCGTAGTGTCCTGTTCCGTACCCTTGCTCGATAGCGACCGATAAGCGTGGCGACCAGCTCGTCCAACGCGCCGATGCTCGATCTGGCGCGCGAGCTGATCGCGCGCCGCTCGCAGACGCCGGACGACGCCGGCTGCCAGGATCTCCTTGCTGCGCGCGTCGCCCGCATCGGCTTCCAATGCGAACGTGTCGTCGGCAATGGGGTGAGCAATCTGTGGGCGCGCCGCGGCCACGAGCGTCCGATCGTCTGTTTCGCCGGACACACCGACGTCGTGCCGCCGGGGCCGCTCGAGGCCTGGGACTCCGACCCGTTCCAGCCCAGCTCGCGCGACGGCTACCTGTACGGCCGCGGCGCCGCGGACATGAAGTCGTCGCTGGCGGCGTTCGTCGTTGCGATCGAGCAATTCGTCGCGGTGCGGCCAGACCATCCCGGCTCGATCGCCCTGTTGATCACTTCGGACGAGGAAGGTCCCGCCGTCGACGGCACCGTGCGCGTCGTCGAGCGGCTGCGCGCCCGTGGCGAGACGCTCGATTACTGCGTCGTCGGCGAGCCTTCGTCGGTCGAGCGCCTGGGCGATATGATCAAGAACGGCCGCCGCGGGACGCTGTCGGGCAAGCTGACGGTGCGCGGTGTGCAGGGGCATGTCGCCTATCCGCACCTGGCACGCAATCCGATCCACCTCGCCGCACCCGCGATCGCCGAGCTGGCGGCAGCGCGCTGGGACGAAGGCGACGCCTACTTTCCACCGACAACCTGGCAGGTGTCGAACATTCGCGCCGGTACCGGCGCGACCAACGTCATTCCCGGCACGCTCGAGCTCGATTTCAATTTCCGCTACGCGCCTGTCAACTCGCGCGAAGACCTGGAGCGAGCGTTCCTCGCGGTACTCGCCAGGCATGGCCTCGACTACGAGCTTCGCTGGACCGGCTGGGGCAAGTCGTACCTGACCGCGCGCGGCCGTCTCGTCGACGTCGCCGGGGAAGCGATACGCGAGGTCTGCGGCATCACGCCCGAGCTCTCCTGCACGGGCGGCACCTCCGACGGACGCTTCATCGCCGACATTTGCAGCGAGGTAGTCGAGCTCGGGCCAGTCAATGCTTCGATCCACCAGCTCAATGAGCGCGTGGCGCTGGCCGATCTCGAGCCTTTGACGGCGATCTACCGTGGCATACTCGAGCGCTTGCTGACCTGAAGCCCCACGCGCCAAACCGACAGCCGAATGAGCACCGTGATGCAGGAACTGGAGACCGTTCGCGACTGGGTGCGCTACGCGGTGTCGCGCTTCAACGCCGCCGGTGTCTTCTTCGGCCACGGTCTGGCCGACGCGTACGAGGAAGCGGCGTACCTGACCTTGCACACATTGTCGCTGCCGTCCGACCGGATCGAAACGTTCCTGGACGCCAAGGTGACACAAGCCGAGCGGGCGGAGCTCCT
The DNA here is from genome assembly GCA_963828665.1 of uncultured beta proteobacterium. Taxonomy (GTDB): domain Bacteria; phylum Pseudomonadota; class Gammaproteobacteria; order Burkholderiales; family Casimicrobiaceae; genus PALSA-1003. The sequence continues at coordinate 473,939 of CAWHFL010000008.1, read as the reverse complement.
TCAAGTCATCGATCGCCGCGTCGACGAGCGCATGCCCGCGGCCTATCTGACGCACGAAGCCTGGCTCGGCGGCTTTCGCTTCTATGTCGACGAGCGCGTCATCATTCCCCGCTCATTCATCGCCGAGCTCTTGCCCGACGGGCTCGCGCCGTGGATTCCCGATGCGGGCGCGGTGCAAAGCACGCTCGATCTTTGTACGGGATCGGGCTGCCTGGCGGTGCTCCTCGCGCACCACTATCCGAACGCCGACGTCGATGCCACGGACATCTCTGCTGACGCGCTGACGGTCGCGCAGCGCAACGTCGCAGACCACGGCCTGCAGGACCGCATCAACCTGATCCGATCCGACCTGTTGTCCAACCTGACCGAAAAGACCTACGATCTGATCATCTGCAATCCTCCGTACGTCGCCTCGATGGCGATGGAAGAATTGCCCGCCGAATACCGGCACGAGCCCGGCATCGCGCTGGCCGGCGGAGACGACGGTCTCGATGCGGTGCGGATCGTGCTCGCCAAGGCACCGCAATTTCTCGCCCCGCACGGCTTGCTGGTCGTCGAGATCGGCCACAATCGGGCCGCCGTCGAAAAGGCATTTCCGCGCCTGCCGTTCACGTGGCTTCCGACCGGCGGCAGCGAGGACAGCGTGTTCATGCTAAGGCGCGACGAGCTCGTCGCCGGCACGCGGGCTTAAGTCCCTCGCTACATCCCGAAGAACTGCCGGATTTTCTGCACCAGGTCGGAAGCGCGCGAGCCGGTAGCGCGGGCGCGCGCCTCGGCGGAAAGCGATGCGAGCGTCGCATCGTTGGCGGCCTGCCGCGCGGCGAGCGTCTGCGACAGGCCCTCGGCCATCTCGGGGCGCGCCTTGAGGATTGCCTCGAATCCCGGTTTGTCGAGCCGATAGCAAAGCACCTCGCCTTCGGCGACGACGGTCGCCGTGCGCGCCTGGCCGGTCAGGAGTCCCATCTCGCCGAAGTATCCGGGAGCCGGCAAGGTGGCGAGCCGCTGTCGCGGCGATTCGGCCGGCTGCGCCGCATCGCGGAAGATGCCGACCTTGCCGCGGGCGAGGATATACAGCGATTCGGCCGGCTCGCCTTCGCGCGTGATGACGTCGCCGGTCACGAACGGCGCCGGCTTGAGTTCGGCCGACAGCGCCTTGTGCTCGGGGTCGGTCAGCGGCCGGAACAGTTCCAGCGACTCCAATAGCGCGACGCGGGCGTTGCTCTCGCGCTGCGCTTCTTCGGCGCGAACGTCGCTGGCCGGATTCCAGAAGATTTCGGCGCGGGTGATCGGCACTTCCATGCCTTCGCGCTGCAGGGCCGCATAGGCGTGCAGCCGAACGACCGAATCGGTCAAGAGGTCGCGGCTGAGGTCGGTCAGCCAGTAGAGGACGATGTACTTGATCGAGCTTGTTTCGAAATCGGCACAGGTGCATGACGGGGCCGGCGCGCGCGCCACGTTCGGCATATCGGCGCGGGCAAGCGCGGACTCGATGACGTCGATCACGCGGCTCGGCGGCCATTCGTACCCGACGCTGATCTCGACCGGTCGCCGCCAGGGGATGCGCAGGTCGCCGCGCCGTGCCAGCACGTGCACGCGATTCTTGACCAGTGCGGAATTCGGGATGATCAGCGTTTCGCCGCTGTTGGTCGCGAGCGACGTATAGCGCCAGCGTATGCCGACGACCTGGCCCATCGCGTCGTCGACCCGCACCCAGTCGCCGATGCGGTAGGTGTTGTCGAGCTGCAGCGCCAGCCCGCCCCATAGGTTGGCTAGCGTTTCGCGCAGCGACAGGGCGATGCCGCCGCCGACAAATGCCGACGTCGTGACAATGCCCGCCAGATTGACGCCGAGCACGTCCATCCGATAGATGGCGTAGATGACCAGTGACAACGCGAATGTGACGTCGCCGAGAATGCGCGGCAGCGCCATCCGTGCCAGCACGCCCTGGAAAACGAAGGCCAGCAGGATGCGAATAAAACCGATCGTCGCGATGACCAGCAGGCCCTCGCGTAGAGCGACACCGGCCTTGGTGCCTTCGAGCGCGACTCCGAAGCGCGCCAGCCCGGCCAGACCCGCCACACCGATGGCCATGATGGTCAACATCGGGATGAGGCCGGGCCGGGTTTCGGGCTTCCAGCGCATCATCACCAGCGCCAGCAGCCCGCCGGCAACGGCGAAGAGCATCGCTTCGTAAAGCGTTGCGGCGATGTTCATTGCTCGCGATCGTTTTTTGCCCGGGCCGCCCCGGCGTCGCGTGATTATAGAGCCCTACGACAGCCCGCGCGCGCCGTACCGAGCCGCGCATTCACGGCCGGAATCGCCATCGAGCGTCCCGGTACACTAGAATGACGCCGTCCATGCCCTCGTCACGCACCGGCGGCCAGATCCTGGTCGCCAACCTTCTTGCCCAGGGCGTCGATCTGGCCTTTTGCGTTCCCGGCGAAAGCTATCTGCCGGTGCTCGACGCCTTGTACGATGCGCGCGAGCGCGTGCGCCTGATCGTCTGCCGGCACGAAGGCGGCGCTGCCTACATGGCCGAGGCTTATGGCAAGCTGACCGGAAGGCCCGGCATCGCGCTGGTCACTCGCGGGCCGGGCGCATCGAACGCCGCGGTCGGAATCCACACTGCGGCGCAGGATTCGTCGCCGATGATCGTGCTCGTCGGCCAGGTCGGCGGCGATTTCGCCGATCGCGAAGCCTTTCAGGAAATCGACTATCGCCGGATGTACGGCAGCAGCGTCAAATGGGTCGCGCAAATCGATCGCGTCGATCGCATCCCCGAATACGTGGCGCGCGCTTTCCGGGTCGCCCAGTCCGGCCGACCCGGCCCGGTCGTTCTGGCGTTGCCGGAAGACATGCTCTCCGCCAGCGCGGCCGTCGACGACGCCGCGCGAGTCGAGCCGACGATCCTGTACCCGGGCACCGAAGCGATCGCCGCGCTGCGCGCGCGGCTGCAGGCGGCGCGCCGGCCGCTGGTGGTCGTGGGCGGCAGCGGCTGGAGCGAGCGCGCCTGCGCCGACCTCGCGCGCTTTGTCGCCGCCAACGCCCTGCCGGTCGCGTGCGCGTTCCGCAACCAGGATCTGGTCGACAATCGCGACGAACATTACGCGGGCGACGTCGGCATCGGTCCGAACCCCAAGCTTGCCGCGCGCGTGCGCAACGCCGACCTGCTGCTGGTCATCGGCGAGCGCCTCGGCGAGATGGTCACGTCGGGCTACACGCTGCTAGGCGTGCCGGACACCACACAGGCGTTGGTGCACGTGCATCCGGGCGCCGACGAGCTCGGCAAGGTCTATCAACCGGCATTGGCAATCGCTGCGTCGCTGCCGGCGGCGTGCGCGGCGATGGCCGCGATGCGGCCGATCGACGCTCCGGCCTGGAGCGGCAGTGCGGGCGAGGCGCACGCCGAGTATCTGGCCTGGCAGTCGCCGCAACCGATGTCCGGCGAGCTCGATCTGTGGCAAGTCGTCGGATTTTTGCGCGACCGGTTGCCGGAAGATGCGATCCTGGTCAATGGTGCCGGCAACTACGCGACCTGGGTGCATCGCCTGTATCGGTACCCGCGCTATCGTACGCAACTTGCGCCATACAGCGGGTCGATGGGCTACGGCGTGCCGGCCGCGATCGCCGCCAAGGCGGTTTGTCCCGATCGCATCGTCGTATCATGGAATGGCGACGGATGCTTTCTGATGAACGGTCAGGAGCTTGCGACCGCGATGCAGTATGGCCTGAACGTCATTTTCATCGTCGTCGACAACGGCATGTACGGGACCATCCGCATGCATCAGGAAAAGCATTATCCGGCGCGAATCTACGGCACGGATCTCGTCAATCCAGATTTCGCCGCGCTGGCGCGCGCCTACGGCGCGCACGGCGAGAGCGTGCGCCGCACGGAGGAATTCGCCCCGGCCTTCGAGCGTGCGCTGGCGCACGACGGCCCGTCGCTGCTGCATCTCTCGATCGACCCGCAGGCGATCACGATGAACGCGACGATAGCCCAGCTCCGCGCACAGGCCTCGCGATGAGCGCGCGTCCCGGCCGGCCATGATGCCAGCGGCGCGGACCGCCAACGCGCTTTCGGTCACCGATCTGTCGGTCGAATTTCGTACGTCCGAGCGGGTGGTGCAGGCGGTTCGGAACCTGTCATTCGACATCGGACGCGGTGAAACGGTCGCCATCGTCGGCGAATCCGGGTCCGGCAAATCGGTTACCGCGCTGTCGCTGATGCGTCTGGTCGAGCACGGCGGCGGCCGGATCGTTTCCGGCAAGCTGGAATTCAGCCGCAACGGTGAATCCGTCGACCTCGCGCAGGCGAGCGCGGCGACGATGCGGACGATCCGCGGGGCGGAGATCGCGATGATCTTCCAGGAGCCGATGACCTCGCTCAATCCGGTCTTCGCCGTCGGCGAGCAAATTGCCGAGTCGATCCGCCTCCATCAGAAAATGGACTTTGCCGCCGCGCGCGGCGAGGCGCTGCGCATGCTCCAGCAGGTTCGCATCCCCGACGCCGCCAATGTGCTGTCGCGCTATCCGCATCAGCTCTCCGGCGGCATGCGGCAGCGCGTGATGATCGCAATGGCGCTGTCTTGCCGGCCCCGGCTGCTGATCGCCGACGAGCCGACGACGGCGCTGGACGTGACAATTCAGGCGCAAATCCTCGAGTTGATCCGGGCGCTTCAGGACGAAATGCACATGGCGGTGCTGTTCATCACGCACGACATGGGCGTCGTGGCCGAAATCGCCGACCGCGTCGTCGTCATGGTCGGAGGCGAAAAGGTCGAAGACGGCACCGCGACGCAAGTCTTCCACGCGCCGCGGCATCCGTACACGCAAGCGCTGCTGGCCGCGGTGCCGACGCTGGGTGCGATGCGAGGGACCGACGCGCCCGCGCGTTTCCTGCTGCGTCGGCAGGAACCGGGAACGAGCGCCACGCCGGCGCCGGGCCCGGTCCTCATGGCGCCGTCCACCGTGGCTTCGCCGTTGCTGCGGGTACGTGGCCTGAAGACGCGGTTTCCGGTGCGGGCAGGCATCCTCGGCCGCGTGCGGCGGTTCGTGCATGCGGTCGAGCAGGTCAGCTTCGACCTCTATGCCGGCGAGACGCTGGGCCTCGTCGGCGAATCCGGCTGTGGCAAGTCGACGACCGGCCGCTCGCTGCTGCGCCTGGTGGACATCGAAGACGGCAGCATCGAGCTGGACGGCCGCGAGATCGCGCGCTTGTCGCCCGCCCAGTTCCGTCCGCTGCGGCGCGACATCCAGATGGTCTTCCAGGATCCGTTCGCCTCGCTCGATCCGCGACTGACGGTGGGATTTTCGGTCGCCGAGCCGTTGTACATACACGGCGTCGCATCGGGCCGCGCCGCCGAAGAGCGGGTCGCCTCCCTGCTCGAGCACGTCGGCCTTTCGCGGGACCATGCGCAACGCTATCCACATGAATTCTCCGGCGGCCAGCGGCAACGCCTCGCATTGGCGCGCGCGCTGGCGTTGCGGCCCAGAATCATCGTCGCCGACGAAGCAGTGTCCGCGCTCGATGTCTCGATACGCGCGCAGATCATCAATCTGATGCTCGACCTCCAGAACGCCTTCGGCTTGTCCTACCTGTTCATTTCCCACGACATGGCGGTGATCGAGCGGATCAGCCACCGCGTCGCCGTGATGTACCTCGGACAGATCGTCGAGATCGGGCCGCGGCGCGCGGTGTTCGAGAATCCGCAGCATCCGTACACGCGCAAGCTCATGGCCGCAGTTCCGGTCGCCGACCCGGCGCGACGGCGCCGTAAAACCGAGCTATCATCGGAGGAGATACCGAGCCCGATTCGTGCGGTCGGCGACGAGCCTGTTGTCGCTCCGCTGGTCGAAGTCGGCCCCGGACATTTTGTCGCCACACATCGAATTTCCGCCGTTTACTAAATACCCGAGCTTCAGCTGCATTTCGGCACCATCTGGAGAATCCGCATGAAATCGTTGCCACGTCTGCTTGCCGCCATGATCGTCGCGCTCGGTGCCCTCACTGCCGGACCGGCGTTCGCCTCGAAGGATGTCGTGTTCGCCGTCGCATCGACGTTTACGACGACCGATCCCTACGACGCCAACGACACGCTGTCGCAGGCGATGGCGAAGTCGTTCTACGAAGGTCTATATGGCTTCGACAAGGACATGCGGATGATTCCGGTGCTGGCCGAGAGCTATTCGGTCAGCAAGGATGGACTGGTGTACACGTTGAAGCTCCGCAAGGGCGTCAAGTTCCACGACGGCACCGACTTCAAGGCCGACGCGGTCAAGGCCAATTTCGACCGCGTGACCAACCCCGACAACAAGCTCAAGCGCTACGGCCTTTACAGCAACATCGCCAAGACCGAAGTCGTCGACGAGTACACCGCGCGTATCACGCTGAAGACGGCGTTCTCCGCTTTCATCAACAATCTCGCCCATCCGTCGGGCGTGATGATCAGCCCGACGGCGCTCGCCAAATACGGCAAGGACATCGCCTCGCATCCGGTCGGGACGGGGCCGTTCAAGTTCGTCGAATGGAACCGCACCGACTTCCTGAAGGTCGCGAAGTTCGACGGCTACTGGCGCAAAGGCTATCCGAAGGTCGACACCATCACCTGGAAGCCGGTGATCGACAGCAATTCGCGCGCGGCGGTGATGCAGACCGGCGAGGCGCAATTCACGTTCCCCGTGCCGTACGAGCTCGATGCGGTGCTGCGCGCGAAGCCGGAGCTGGAGCTAGTCGCCGCGCCCTCCATCGTGATCCGCTACCTGTCGATGAACACGCAGCAGAAGCCGTTCGATAACGTGAAAGTTCGCCAGGCGATCGCGTACGCGATCAACAAGACAGCGCTCGCCAAGGTCGCCTTCAACGGCTACGCCACACCGGCCGAAGGCGTCGTGCCGGAAGGCGTCGAATACAGCGTCAAGCTCGGGCCCTGGCCGTACGATCTCCGCAAGGCCAAGAAACTGATGGCCGAAGCCGGTTATCCGAACGGCTTCGAGACAGAGTTGTGGTCGGCCTACAACCACACGATCGCCCAGAAGGTCACGCAATTTCTGCAGCAGCAGCTTGGCCAGATCGGCATCAGGACGAAAATCACGCTGCTCGAGGCCGGCCAGCGCGTGGAGAAAGTGGAAAGCTGGCCCGATGCGACAACGGCGCCGGTGCGCCTCTATTATGTCGGGTGGTCGGCGTCGACCGGCGAAGCGGATTGGGCGCTGCGACCGCTGCTCGGCTCGGAGTCGTGGCCGCCAAAGCTGTTCAATACCGCCTACTACAAGAGCGACCGGGTCGACAAGGATATCCATTCGGCTCTCGAGACCAGCGACAAGACCAAGAAAGCCGCTTATTACGAGGACGCGCAACAGACGATCTGGAAAGACGCACCCTGGGCGCCGCTGGTGACCGAGAAGCTGCTGTCGGCACACAACAGAAAGCTGACCGGCGTCTACGTGATGCCCGATGCGTCGTTCAATTTCACCGACATCAACTTGAAACCTTGAGCGCGACGGTGGCGGCGCGCCAGCCGCCACCGCCGCGTTCGCGCGCGCCTGGCCCTGGCCAGCGCACCGCAAATCGATGCTCCAATACATCGCCAAGCGCCTGCTCGGGCTGATTCCGACCTTGCTGCTGGTCGGCGCGCTGGCATTCCTCTTCGTCCATCTGCTGCCCGGCGATCCGGCGCGCCTTGCCGCCGGCCCGGATGCGACACCGGAAACCGTCGCGCTGGTGCGCCAGGATCTCGGCCTGGACAAGCCGTTGCCGCAACAATTTCTGCGCTTCGCCACGGGCGTCCTGCACGGGGACTTCGGACGGTCGCTCAGTACCAGGCGTCCGGTAAGCGTCGAAATCGGCGAACGATTCATGCCGACGTTCTGGCTGACGGTCGCCGCGATGTCCTGGTCCGTGATATTCGGCATGACGATAGGCGTCGTCTCGGCGGTCTGGCGCAATCGCTGGCCGGACAGGCTCGGCATGGCGCTGGCAGTGTCCGGTATTTCCTTCCCGGCTTTCGCGCTGGGGATGGCGCTGATGCAGGTTTTTGCCGTGCAGCTTAACTGGCTGCCGACCATCGGCGCCGACAGCTGGCGCCATTACATTCTGCCGTCGCTTACCCTCGGCGCGGCCGTCGCCGCGATCATGGCGCGCTTCACCCGCTCATCCTTCGTCGAGATCCTGCAGGAGGACTACGTGCGCACGGCGCGCGCCAAGGGACTCAACGAGCCGACGGTCGTCGTCAAGCACGGCCTGCGCAATGCACTGATCCCGGTCGTCACGATGATGGGATTGCAGTTCGGCTTCCTGCTCGGCGGTTCGATCGTCGTCGAAGTCGTCTTCAACTGGCCCGGCATGGGAAGGCTGCTGGTCGATGCGGTCGACATGCGCGACTACCCGGTCATTCAGGCGGAGATATTGCTGTTCTCGCTCGAATTCATCGTGATCAACCTGATCGTCGACGTCCTGTACGCCGTCATCAACCCGGCGATCCGTTACCGATGAGCACCGTCGAGGCAGTAGTCATCGAGAACACGGCGGTCCGCACTCCGTGGACCGAGTTCTGGCGCAAGTTCAAAAAACAGCATGTCGCCGTCGCGGCCGGCATTTTCGTGCTGCTGCTGGTCCTCGTCGCGATTATTGCGCCGTGGATTGTGCCCTACGATGCTGAAAATTACTTCGACTACGACAGTATTAATGCGCTGCCCTCGCTGCATCACTGGTTCGGGGTCGATCCGCTAGGGCGCGACATCTTCAGCCGTATCGTGATGGGTGCACGGGTTTCGCTGACCGCCGGCTTCGTCTCGGTTGCCATAGGCGCAGTCATCGGCACGGTGCTGGGCCTCGTTGCCGGGTACTACGAAGGGTGGCCGGACCGCATCATCATGCGCATCTGCGACGTCCTGTTCGCTTTCCCCGGCATCCTTCTCGCGATCGGGATCGTGGCCATTCTCGGCGGGGGGATGACCAATGTCATCATTGCGGTGTCGATCTTCAGCATACCGACCTTCGCCCGTCTGGTTCGCGGCAACACGCTTTCGCTCAAGCACCTGACGTTCATCGAGGCGGCCCGCAGCATTGGCGCGCCGGACCGAACGATCATCGCGCGCCACATCTTCCCCGGAACGATCGCCGCCGTCGTCGTCTATTTTTCGCTCCGCATCGGGACGTCGATCATCACCGCAGCGAGCCTGTCGTTCATCGGCATGGGAGCGCAGCCGCCGACGCCGGAATGGGGTGCGATGCTCAACGAGGCGCGCGCCGACATGATCACGTCGCCGCATGTCGCGCTTTTCCCCAGCCTCGCTATTTTCCTGACGGTGCTGGCGTTCAACCTGCTGGGCGACGGACTGCGCGACGCGCTCGACCCGAAGATCGACCAGAAGTAATCCGGATTCCCCAGCGCGGGCGGGGAGGCGCACCGCGTTCGTCAGTGCCGCGCCCGGCACGACCTTGTCGCGTCAGGCGGGACAGGCGATCGACGGACCGAGGAGCTCCTTCGCGGCGGCGACACTCGCGATATCGGACAACGCGACGCCGTTCTTGATCGCCGTGATCTCAGCCAGTATCGACACTGCGATCTCCGGAGGGGTGCGACTGCCGATGTAGAGACCGATCGGACCGTGAAGTTTGGCGATCTGTTCCTTCGTCAGGTCGAATTCCTCCAGACGCCGCCGTCGCTTGGCGTTGTTGGCGCGCGACCCCAGGGCGCCGACGTAGAAGGCCGGCGACTTGAGCGCCTCCATCAATGCCAGGTCGTCGAGCTTGGGATCATGCGTCAGCGCTACGACCGCGCAGCGCTCGTCGAGCTTCATGTCGACGACGGTATCGTCCGGCATCGTCCTGACCAGCGTAACTCCGTGGATGTCCCAGGCTTCGGTGTATTCATCGCGCGGGTCGCAGACGGTGACCTGATAATCGAGGCCGACGGCGATCTGCGCGAGGTACTTCGACAGTTGCCCCGCGCCGATGACCAGCATCCGGTAGCGTGGACCATGGACGGTGGTCAGCGCGGCGCCGTCGAAGCTCAAGGCGTCGGCCGCGCGCGCCGGCGCCAGGCGCACGCTCGCCGTATCGAGATCGAGCGTGCGCGCCACCAGCCGTCCCTGCTCGACCATCGCCAGCAGCTCGGCGATCCGGCTTTCGGCGCGCAACGGCTCCAGCACCAGCTGGATCGTGCCTCCACAGGGCAGCCCGAACTTGCGCGCATCTTCGGCCGATACGCCGTACGTGACTGCCTGCGGCCGCGTCACGTAGGCGCCCTCGCGGCGCGATCGCTCGACGATGTCATCCTCGATGCAGCCGCCCGACACCGAGCCGACCACCTGCCCGTCTTCGCGCACGGCCAGCAACGCGCCGGGAGGCCGTGGCGACGAGCCCCAGGTGCGCACGACGGTGACGAGCAGCACGCGCTTGCCGGCGTCGAGCCACTCGACACTCCGGCGCAGGACTTCGAGATCGACGCTGTCCACGCTCAGGCCCTTACGCAATCCGATGGCTACTATTCTACGCCGAGTGCAGCCACCAATAGATTGCGACGCCGGCGACGATCACGGCCGCCAGCAGCAACCGGATGCGCATCGTCTTCAGCGCCCCGGCGAGTTCCGCAGGCCGCGCTTCGACTGCGCCCGTCATCGGGCGCGCGCTTCCTCCGGCGCGTTCGACGAACCGTGCAAAAAAATCGTTGGCGAGCTTGGCCGCAGCGCCATCGACCAGCCGCGAACCGATCTGCGCGAGCTTGCCCCCGATCTGCGAGTTCACCGCGTAGTCGATGCGCGTGCCGCCATCGGCCGGCGCCAGCGCAACGCGTGCCGTGCCGTTGGCAAAACCCGCGGCGCCGCCTTGCCCTTCGAACTTGAGCGTGTACGACTGCGGCGCAACGACGTCGGCCAGCACCAGGCGACCGCTGAATTTGGCACTGACCGGTCCGACGCGCGCAGTCATCGCGAGGCCGTACTCGGTATCCGAGACGCGGTCGATCGATTCGCAGCCCGGAATACAGGCGCGCAGCACTTCGGGATCGTTCAGCGCCTGCCATGTCGTCTCGATGTCAGTAGGCACCAGGCGACTGCCCTTCATGTCCATGGTCTAGGGCTCCGGTTATGCGTCACGCCGCGCGAACGTGAGGGACGGGCCGGGCGCGACCGGTGGGCGGGCGCGCGAACGCTGCAGCGAGCTCCCTCAGGCTCTGCAGATTATGCACCGGCAGGAAATCGTCGACGAACGGCAACATCGCGCGAATGCCCGCGGGCCGCGCCTCGAAACCTTCATAGCGCAGCAGCGGATTGAGCCAGATCAGCCGCCTGCACGACTTCGCCAGCCGCTCCATTTCCTGCGGCAGCCCGTCGCCGACATCGCTGTCCAGGCCGTCGCTGATCAGGAGCACGATGGCGCCCTGTCCGAGCAGACGCCGCGACCAGCGCCGGTTGAACTCGCCGAGGCAGGCACCGATGCGCGTGCCCCCCGCCCAATCGGTGACTGCGGCGCTGATGCGCGCAATCGCGACATCGACGTCGCGCTGCTTCAGGTGGCGGGTGATGTTGGTCAGGCGCGTGCCGAACAACAGCGTATGCACGCGATCGCGGTCGTTGGTGATAGCGTGCAGGAAGAAGAGCAGCATGCGCGAATAGCGATCCATCGAACCGGAGATGTCGCACAGGACCACCAGCGGCGGGCGGCGCCGGCGTTTGCGGCGCCAGGCCAGCGGCACGATCGCGCCGCGCGCCGAAGTCATCGCGCGGAGCGTCGCGCGGAGGTCGACCGCATGCCCCCGCGGCGCAGCCACGGTGCGCCGCACCGGTATCTCCGGCAACGGCAGGCGAAGGCGCGCGATCATCGCCTTGACCTCTCTCAGCTCGGCGGCCGTCATCGATTCGAAATCGCGCGTCTGCAGCACCTCGCGCGGCGAGAACGTGAACGCCGCGTCGAGATCGATTTCCTCGCTCTCGACTTCGAGACCCCGGCGCGGCGGGGGCGCCATCGCTTCGGCCAGCCGCGCCGGCAGCGGCGCCTGCGCCTCGTCTGCGGGCACGCGGCCGCGGACCTTGGGCAGCAGCAGAGCCATCATGCGCTCGAGCAGCTTGGGATTGCGCCAGAACAGGTCGAACGCCTGGTCGAACAGCACCTTGTGCTCGTGCCGTTCGATCAGCACCGACTCGAGCGCCGCGCGAAAATCGTCGCGATTGCCGACGCCCACCGCTTCGACCGCGTCGAGCGCGACGATTACTTTGGCCGGGCCGATCGGCAGACCCGCCGCCCGAAGGACCCGGGCAAAATGGAGAATGTTATCGGCCAGCCTCGCCCGCCCGAACAGCGGCTCCAGCGACGCGCTCATGCCGGCAGGGCGACGGCCTCGGCGCGCGCCTCTGCGACCAGTCGGGCCGCCACCTCCGGCGTGATCGCCCCGACGTCGTCCTGGTACTTGAGCAGTGCGCCCAGCGTATTGGCGACCGTGTCGGGATCGAGCGTGATGCGATCCAGCGCGACCAATGCTTCGGCCCAGTCGAGCGTCTCGGCAATGCCTGGCGCCTTGAAAAGATCGATCGCGCGCAGCCGCTGCGTGAACGCGACGACTTCGCGCGACAATCTCGCATCGGCGCCGGGCACCTTGCGCCGCACGATCGCGAGCTCGCGCTCGGCATTCGGGTAGTCGACCCAGTGGTAAAGACAGCGCCGCTTGATCGCGTCGTGGATCTCGCGTGTGCGATTCGACGTGATGACGACGATCGGCGGCTCGGCGGCCTTGATCGCGCCGAGCTCGGGTATCGTCACCTGGTATTCGGCCAGCACTTCGAGCAGATACGCCTCGAACGGCTCGTCGGTGCGATCGAGCTCGTCGATCAGCAGAACGGGCGCCGCCCCGTCATGCGGCTCGAGCGCCTGCAGGATCGGCCGTCGGATCAGGAAGCGCTCGGCAAAAATGTCGGTGCCCAGCGAATCGCGGTCGACGTTGCCGGACGCCTCCGCCAGGCGGATCTCGATCATCTGCCGCGGATAATTCCATTCGTAGACGGCCGAGGCGGTATCGAGACCTTCGTAGCACTGCAAGCGGACCAGCGCGCGGCCGAGTGCCTCCGCGAGGACCTTGGCGATTTCGGTCTTGCCGACGCCGGCTTCGCCCTCCAGAAACAGCGGCCGGTGCATTTTGAGTGCGAGATAGACGCTGGTCGCCAGGCGCCGATCGGCAAAGTAATCGTGTTGCTCGAGAAGAGCGGCAACGGCGTCGACGTTGGCCGGTAGCGCTGGGGTCATGGCGGAGGGTATGGCGACGGATGAATGGTCGATTATAGCGGCAACGCCCGGGCCCCGCGGCGACGCGTTTCATGCGCGGCATCATGCGTACGGGCGGGGCTCGCCAGCAAGGCCCTCAGTGAAAATCGCGCGAGCGCATGGCCAGCTTGCCGAGCAGCGCCGTCTGGTCCTGCAATCGCGCCGCGATCAGGTGCACGACCTCGCCTTCGCGCTCGAGCGTGCCGTATACGGTCAGCAGATTCGCGCGCAACAACTCCCTGCGCTGACGCTCGGCAAGATCGCGCCAGACGATCACGTTGATCATTCCGGTCTCGTCCTCCAGCGTCACGAAGGTGACGCCGCTGGCCGTGCCCGGCCGCTGGCGGCCGGTGACCAGCCCGGTGACGCGGGTGACCCTGCCATGCGGCAGCGTGTGCAATTCGGCCGCGGTCAGCATGCGCTGGCGCTGCAGCCGATCGCGCAGCAACGCCAAAGGGTGCCGGCCGAGCGTTAAGCCCAGGCTCGCGTAGTCGGCGATGATGTTCTCTCCCTCATCGGGCGGCGTCAGCACCGGCACCGCGTCGCCGATCGGCGCATCGACGAGCAGCGGCGGCATCCGCTCAATGCCGCTGACGTCCCACAGCGCACGCCGGCGATGTCCCGAGAGTCGCGCCAGTGCCCCGGCCGCGGCCAGGGCTTCGATGTCGTGCCGGTTGAGCTCTGCGCGCCGGACGAGATCAGCGACATCGTCGAACGGGTGCGCCCCGCGCGCCGCGGCAATCCGCTTGCCGCCGGCTTCCGACAGGCCCTTGACCAGGCACAGGCCAAGACGCAATGCGGGTTGCGGAGATCGCGACGCCGGCAACGTGCCTGCCTTCGCTTCCGTTCCCGACGGCGCTTGCGCTTTACCTATCGTTTCCAGCGTGCACTCCCAATCGCTGACGCAGGCATCGGCCGGCAGGATCGTGCCGCCATGCCGGCGCAGGTCCTGCGTCAGTTGCGACGGCGAATAAAATCCCATCGGCTGCGAATTCAACAGTGCACAGGTGAACGCGGCGGGCTCATAGCATTTGAGCCACGACGATACGTAGACCAGCAGCGCGAAGCTCGCCGCGTGCGATTCGGGAAAGCCGTACTCGCCGAAGCCCAGGATCTGCTGATAGATCTGCCGCGCGAATTGATCGTCGTAGTCGTTGGCGCGCATGCCGTCGAGCAATCGGCGCTCGAGATGCTCGAGGCCGCCCTTGCGTTTCCAAGCGGCCATCGAACGCCGCAACTGATCGCTCTCACCCGGCGTGAACCCGGCCGCGACGACGGCGAGCTGCATCACCTGTTCCTGGAAAATCGGCACGCCGAGCGTGCGTTCCAGCACGGTCCGGACTTCCGGCTTCGGATAGACGGCCAGCGCCGGGTTCTGCCGCCGCTTAAGATACGGATGGACCATACCGCCCTGGATCGGGCCCGGTCGGACGATCGCAACCTCGATTACCAGGTCGTAATAGCATTTCGGCTTCAGCCGCGGCAGCATCGCCATTTGCGCGCGCGATTCGATCTGGAACACGCCGACGGTATCGCCGTGGCCGATCATGTCGTAGACCGCATCGTCGCTCATCGAAGGATCGATGTCCGCGAGCGAGAGCCGCCGCCCGCAGCGCGCCGATAACAGATCCAGCGCACGGCGGATCGCCGTCAGCATGCCCAGCGCCAGCACGTCGACCTTGAGCAGGCCCAGCGCGTCCAGGTCGTCCTTGTCCCATTCGATGACCGTTCGTTCCGGCATCGCCGCATTTTCGGTCGGCACCAGATGCGACAAGGGCCCCTGCGAGATTACGAAGCCGCCGGTATGCTGCGACAGGTGCCGCGGAAAACCGAGCAGAGTCGTCACCAGTGCCGACAAGTGCCGAATGATCGGGCTGTCTGCATCCAGGCCGGCGTCCTCGATTCTTTCAGGCAGCGCCTGGCGGCCATCCCACCAGCCCACCGCCTTCGCCAGCCTGTCCACTTGCGCCAGATCCAGCCCCAGCGCCTTGCCGACGTCGCGCAGTGCCGAGCGCGGGCGATAGCAGATCACCGTCGCCGTCAGCGCCGCGCGGTCGCGGCCGTATTTCCGATAGATGTACTGGATCACCTCCTCGCGGCGCTGATGCTCGAAGTCGACGTCGATGTCGGGCGGTTCGTCGCGCTCGCGGGAGATGAAGCGCTCGAACAATACCTCGGTGCACGACGGATTGACTTCGGTGACGCCCAGGCAATAGCACACTGCCGAGTTCGCCGCCGAGCCGCGACCCTGGCAGAGGATGCTGTTGTCGCGTGCGAATTTCACGATGTCGTAGACGGTCAGGAAGAACGCTTCATAGCGCTTTTCCGCGATCAATGCGAGCTCGCGCTCGATCAGAGCGCGCACCTTGAGGCGATCCTTCGGGTGCGTACCGGCGGCAGGGAAGCGTCGCGCAAAGCCTTCCTCGGTCAGTCGGCGCAAGTAAGCTGCCGGCGTTTCGCCGGCGGGGACGATCTCCTCCGGATATTCATAGCGCAGCTCGTCGAGCGAGAATCGGCAGCGTCCGGCGATCGCCAGCGTCTCGGCCAGCCACACCGAAGGATAGATGCGCGCAAGCGTCGTGAGCGGCCGCAAATGGCGCTCGCCGTTCGGATGGAGCGCATGGCCGGCTTGCGCGACAGTTGTCTTCAGCCGGATGGCCGTCAGCGTATCCTGCAGCGCGCGGCGATCGCGGCCATGCATGTGGACGTCGCCGGCGGCAACGAGCGGCAGCCCGGTCGTCGACGCGATTTCGGCGAGATCGGCGCAACGCGCCGCGTCGTCGGCGTCGAGCAGGCGCTCCACGGCGATCCACAGCGCCTCTCGAAAGCGCGGCTTGAGCCAGCGCACTTCGTCCGCGTCGGGAACCCGGCCCGGCAGCCACAGTGCGAGACAGCCGGCGACGCCATCGGCAAGATCGGCGCGCGACAAGCGATAGCTCCCCTTCACTGCGCTGCGCCTGCCGCGCGTGATCAGCGCCGTCAGATTGCCGTAGCTCTCCCGATCGGTGGCCAGCAGCACCAGACGCAAACCGTCGTCGAGACGGAACTCGCTGCCGATGACGAGCTTCAGCGCGCACTTTTTCGCTTCGATGTGCGCCCGCACGACGCCGGCGAGCGAGCATTCGTCGGTGATCGCCAGCGCCGCGTAGCCTTCCTCCTTGGCGCGCGCAACCAGCTCTTCCGGATGCGATGCGCCGCGCAGGAAGCTGAAGTTGGAAACGCAGTGCAGCTCGGCGTAAGTCATGTCGGATCGCGTCGATGCAGGCTCGCAGCGCGTACTAGGCGAAAATGCCATGCACGAACCACTCGCCGCCACGGTCGCGATAGAGCCACAGCTGTCCGCCGTGCGTATCGCTGCCGACGAAATAATCGCGGCCGATCTCGCCGCCATCCCACCAGCCGCTTTCGATGCGCTCCGGGCCGGACAGCAAGCTCAACTGCGCCGACGCGGGATCGACGCCGAGCGGACGCGGCCGGGGCAACAGCCACAGCGGCCGCCGCGATGGATCGGCTGGAAGCAGCGCCACGCTCGCCGATGCGGCATCGCGATAACGCCAGGCATGCTCGGGACGGTGATCGGCATGCAGAGCGAGCGTGCGCACCGCGTCATCGCCAAGCCGCGCGCGCACGCGCTCGATCCATTGCGCGCCGTTCTCACCATGGCGATGGGCGCCGGCAAAGAGCTCGCCATCCTGCCCCGGCAGCGGCGCGATTTCTTCCGAGATCAGCCGGATCGCCTCGACCCGGTCGGGCAGCTCTTCGCGTGCCAGGCGCTCGCACAGCACGTTGACGATGTGGTCTACCTTGCGCGTCGCGGCAACGCCGAGCACGATGGCGGTCGGTGGCGCGTCTTCGTGGATCAGATCGAAGCGCAGTCGCGTGACGCCGGCGCCGCGTCCCTGCAGGAATCCGGCCAGCTCGACGACCAGCCGTTTGGCGGCGAACAGCAGCGCCTCGGCTTCGGCCACCGGCACAGGCAATTCGAGCTGTCCGTGATAGCGTTCAGGGGGCACGAACAGCGGGCGCGGATCGGGCTGGAGACCGCGCGCGCGATCGATTTCATCGAGCAGTCGCTGGCCGAATCGCCGCGCCACCCCATCGCGCGGCAGCGCCAGCAGGTCGGCCAGCGTACGCACGCCGATGCCGGTCAGCGTGTCCAGAACCGGGCGCGCGCTGTCGAGCAGCGTGGCGGGCAGCGCAATCAGTCGTGACTCGAGATCCGCCTCATGCTCGATCGCGATCGCCTGACCGGCCTGCGCCAGCAGGCTCGCGGCCAGCGCGGTCGGTGCGGTGGCGACGATGCCGGAAAATCCCAGCGCGGCAAGGCCGGCATCGATGCGCGCGAGCAGCTTCGGCAAGCCTCCGAAATAATTGAGGCAGGCGGAAATTTCCAGCAGCACCACCGCCGGCGGCTCGATGCTGATCGTCGACGTCCATTGCCCGGCCCATAAGGCGATGCTTTTGAGCGCGGCGGCTTCGGCGCGCTCATCGCGCAGATGAATCGCGATCCCGGGGTCGAGCGCCAGCGCTGCCGCGATCGACAGGCCGGTAACGATGCCGCGTCTTTTCGCCGCGTCGTTGGCGGCCACGACATCGGGACGATGGCTTGCGCTGCTGACGACCGCGGCGACTCTTCCCGTACCGGCGCGCGCGAAAACCGAAAGCGGAAGATCGGGAAAATAAAGCGCGGTCCAGAGCATGGCCCGACGGCAAAAAGCTTACGCGTTGACGGAGCGGCTGGTGCTGCGGTCCACGATGTCGTCGCGCGTGCGATTCCGGGAACCCGCTTCGCGCGGATCCGGCCTCGACCCTCTCCTGCCTTCATCGGCCCGTGCCAGCGCACGATTCCAGATCAGCGCCGAAGGACCACCCACCGGATAGTGAGGCTTGAAGCTCACCGTCCGGATTGCCGAAAGCCGATAGCTGACTGTCGGTGCGTCACCGGTTGCGCCAAGCGCCGGCGGATGACGGCCTCCCGCAGCGGACTCGGCCGAGACATCCAGCAGCAACGGCCGGGCCATGACACCGCCGCGGCGCTTGAATACGTCGATGCGCAGCCGTCCTTTTTCCGCAGCCAGACGCAAGCGCAGTGGTGACGGCGAGGGCTGCGCTGCCCCTGCCGTACCCGCAAACAGGAAAGCCATCGTATTACTGTCCTGCGCGGCAAGCTGCAGGCGCCGCAAACGCTGATCGTTGAGGCTTCCCGGCCAGAACAGCAGTGCTCCGGCGCTGTCGGCCCGCAGCACCTGCTCGGCCGCCCACCAGCGGTCCTTGCCTTCCGCCGCAGCGACGACGAACAGCCGCGCCGGATCGATGCTGCAGCCGGCCAATGCAGGCGCATAAGGAATATGCAGCGGAGCGACCAGCACGATCGCCTCGCCGGAACGGGCGAGTCGCCCGAGGGCCGGCTGCAGCAGTCGCAATTCGCCGATACCCTGGACATCGTGCAGCAGCTCGGTCAGCGACCTTTTCGGCCAGCCACCACCGGGCAACTCCCGGTCGAGCTCGG
This sequence comes from uncultured beta proteobacterium, assembly GCA_963828665.1. Lineage (GTDB taxonomy): Bacteria > Pseudomonadota > Gammaproteobacteria > Burkholderiales > Casimicrobiaceae > PALSA-1003. The sequence continues at coordinate 455,175 of CAWHFL010000008.1, read as the reverse complement.
CAAAACCGCTGCAAACCGCATCGTCGGCCGGTGCCAGCTGATCGCCGCGCCAGACCAGCGGATTGTGCAGCAGAGCGGCAAGGGCGGGATTCATCGATTGAACCGCAAAACCGGGCCCGCCCGGGCAAAAACCCGGGCGGACGCCGATCAGACACGAGGAGCCAGTCTATCGAACGATCGTTCGTTTTGCAAGCCATGGGGGCGCCTGGAAAACAAGGCACTGTCAGTGGGCCGAGGCCATTGACCCGCGATGGGTTAATGCGTTAGCATCTGATGCATGCGCACCACGCTTGACATCGACGACGACGTTTTGGAGGCCGCGAAGGAACGCGCCCGGCGCGAGCGAACAACGGCTGGCAAGGTCATTTCGGACCTGGCCCGCAACGCCTTGACCGCACCGCCAGGGGCGCCCGCCGCACATGAGCCGAAAACCCGTTACGGGTTCCGCCCGTTTCCGAAGCGCGGTGGCATCGTGACCAATACCGCTATCGACGCCTTGCGCGAAGACGACGCGTACTAGGCTTGTTTGTCAATGCGTGCCTTGCTGGACGTTAACGTCCTGATCGCGCTTCTGGATGCCGACCATACGCTGCACGCGCGCGCCACCCGTTGGTTTGCCGATCGGGCGCGCGAAGGTTGGGCTTCCTGTCCGATCACCCAGAACGGTTGTGTGCGAATCCTGTCGCACCCCGGGTATCCGAATCCCCTCCCGGTAGCCGCGGTCGTGGAGCGCCTGGGCGAGGCTTGCGCCACGCCGATCCACGAATTCTGGCCCGACGACATCAGCCTGCTCGATGCCGGTGTCGTGGATCCGGCGCGCGTCCACGGACCGCGCCAGCTGACCGATGTCTACCTTTTTGCGCTCGCCATCCGGCACCGCGGACAGTTCGTCACCTTCGATACCGCCGTTCCGCGCGACGCCGTCAAAGGCGCCGGCAACGCCCATCTGCTAGTCCTGTAGCTGTCGCCGCCTCAACCCGCCGCGGTAACCGCGCGCGCCGCGAGCACCGAAACCAGATGCGCGCGATACTCGGCCGACCCGTGCAGGTCGGTATTGAGCGTATCGGGCGGAATCTTCACCGCCTTGGCCGCGTCGGCGGTAAAGCTCTTCGCCAGCGCTGACTCGATCGCGCTCGACCGATGTACCTGCGGCGCGGCGCCCGTCACGGCGACACGCACGCCGGCGCCGGTGTGCACGACGAACACGCCGACCAGAGCGAAGCGCGACGCGGGATTCGGGAATTTGACGTATGCAGCCTTCTTCGGCACGGGAAAAGTTACCGCGGTTATGATCTCATCAGCAGCCAGCGCGGTTTCGTACATGCCTTTGAAGAAATCGTCGGCGGCGATCTTGCGCTTGTTCGTCAGCACCGTCGCATTCAGCCCCAGCACCGCGGCCGGATAGTCGGCCGCAGGATCGTTGTTGGCGATGGACCCGCCGATCGTTCCGCGGTTTCGGACCTGCCGGTCGCCGATGCCTTCGGCGAGCGCGGCCAGCGCAGGGATCGCCTGCCGGACCACGGCGGATGCCGCGACCTCGGCATGCGTGGTCAACGCGCCTATCGTCAACGCATCGCCTTCTTTTTTGATGCCTTTCAATTCCGCGATCCCGGACAGGTCGATGACCGTGCCCGGATTGGCGAGCCGCAACTTCATCGCGCCGACCAGGCTCTGCCCGCCGGCGAGCGCCTTGCCGCCGGTCCGGGCGAGCGCGGCGGCTGCGTCGGCGACCGATTTGGCCCGTTGATATTCGATGGCGTACATGGGGCGTTCTCCTAGGTTCGTGCCGACTGCAGCGCGCTCCACACGCGATGCGGCGTGGCCGGCATGTCGATATAGGTGACGCCGGCCGCGGATAAGGCGTCGTGAACGGCGTTCATCAGGGCCGCGGGTGAGCCGATCGCGCCCGCCTCGCCGCAGCCCTTGGCGCCGAGCGGATTGTGCGTGCATGGCGTGACCTTGGTCGCGACCTTGAACGAAGGCAGGTCGTCGGCGCGCGGCATCGCATAATCCATGTAGCTGCCGGTCAAAAGCTGCCCGCTGTCCTTGTCGTAGACGCATTGCTCGAGCAGCGCCTGGCCGATGCCCTGTGCGAGACCACCATGCACCTGCCCTTCGACGATCATCGGATTGATGATGTTGCCGAAATCGTCGCAGGCGCTGAAATTGACGACCTGCACGACGCCAGTCTCCGGATCGACCTCGACTTCGCAGATGTGCGTGCCGGCCGGAAAGGTGAAGTTGGTCGGGTCGTAGAACGCGGTCTCGTCCAGCCCCGGCTCGAGCTTGTCCAGCGGGTAGTTGTGCGGCACGTAGGCGGTCAGCGCGACTTCGCCGAATGTCTTGCTGCGATCAGTGCCGGCGACGGTGAACTTGCCGTCGCCGAATTCGATGTCGGCTTCGGCGGCCTCGAGCAAATGGGCAGCGATTTTCCTGCCCTTGGCGATCACCTTGTCCAGCGCCTTGACGATCGCGGTCCCGCCGACGGCGAGCGAGCGCGAGCCGTAGGTGCCCATGCCGAACGGCACGCGGCCGGTATCGCCATGAACGATTTCCACCGACTCGATCGGGATGCCGAGCCGGCTCGCGACGATCTGCGAGAACGTCGTCTCGTGTCCCTGGCCATGGCTGTGCGACCCGGTGAACACGGTGACGCCGCCGGTCGGATTGACCCGCACCTGCCCGGCCTCGAACAGCCCCGCGCGTGCGCCAAGCGCGCCGGCGATGTTCGACGGAGCAAGCCCGCAGGCTTCGATGTACGCCGCATAACCAATGCCGCGCAGCTTGCCGCGCTTGGCGGCCTCGGCCTTGCGCGCCGCGAATCCGCGGGTGTCGGCCATTTTCATCGCTTCATCCAGGCACGCGTCGTAGTCACCGACGTCGTAGAGCAGCGCGACCGGCGTCTGATACGGAAACTTGCGGATGAAATTGCGCCGCCGAATCTCGTCCTGTGCGATGCCCATCTCCGCCGCCGCGGCGTGCACCAGGCGCTCGACGACATAGGTCGCCTCGGGCCGTCCCGCGCCGCGATAGGCGTCGACTGGCGCGGTATTGGTGAATACCGCCGTCACCTCGCACCATATCGCCGGCGTCGTGTACTGGCCGGCGAGCAAGGTCGCGTACAAAATCGTCGGGATGCAAGAGGCGAACGTCGACAGATAGGCCCCCATGGCCGCCGTTGTCTGCACGCGCATGCCCAAGAATTTGCCGTCCTTGTCCAGCGCCAGCTCGGCGTGCGTCACATGGTCGCGGCCATGCGCGTCGGAAAGAAACGATTCGCTGCGCTCGGCCGTCCACTTGATCGGGCGATTGACCCGCTTCGACGCCCAGACCAGCGCGGTCTCCTCCGGATAGAGATAGATTTTCGAGCCGAACCCGCCGCCGACATCGGGCGCGATGACGCGCACCTTGGTCTCCGGCAAGCCGAGCACGAACGCGGTCATCAACAGGCGCTCGACGTGCGGATTCTGGGTGGTGACGTAGAGCGTGTAGCTGTCGTCGGCGCGGCTGTAGCTTGCGACGGCGGCACGTGGCTCGATTGCGTTGGGGATCAGACGGTTGTTAACGATGTCGAGCTTGGTCACGTGCGTCGCTACGGCGAATGCCGCGTCGGCTGCGGCCTTGTCGCCGAGCGCCCATGTGTAGCATTTGTTGCCCGGCGCACCGTCGTGGATCGCCGGCGCGCCTTTTTTCAATGCCTCCGCTGGGTTGACGACCGCCGGCAGGACCTCGTAATCGACGGAGATCAGCTCGGCGGCGTCCTTCGCCTGATCGGGCGTTTCGGCGACGATGAGCGCGACGCCGTCGCCGACATATCGAACCTTGCCCTGTGCCAGTATCGGGTGCGGCGGTTCCTTCATCGGCTGCCCATCGGTGCCGGTGATCAGCCATCCGCACGGCAGTCCGTTGACGCCGGTCAGGTCGTCGCCGGTGCAGACCGCGATGACGCCGGGGGCCGCCTTCGCCTTGGCGGTGTCGATGCTGCGTATGCGCGCGTGGGCGTGCGGCGAGCGCAGGAACCAGGCGTGTGTATGGTGCTGCGGATTGATGTCGTCGGTGTACTGGCCGGTGCCAGTGAGAAAACGATAGTCTTCCTTGCGGCGGACCGATTGTCCGATGCTGTTGAGATCGCTGGCGCCCATCGGTTATCTCCTCATTGCCTGCGCGCCCTGCTTCACCGCCTTGACGATATTCTGGTAGCCGGTGCAGCGGCACAGATTGCCTTCGAGCTCGGCCCGTATCGTCTTTTCGTCGGCGTCCGGATGGCGCTGCACCAGGTCGATGGCGGAGAGCACCATGCCCGGCGTGCAGAATCCGCACTGCAGGCCGTGACACTCCTTGAACGCGGCCTGCATCGGGTGCAGCTCGCCATCGGCCGCGGCGAGACCCTCGATCGTGGTTATCTTCGAACCGTTCGCCTGCGCCGCAAGTATCGTGCACGCCTTGACCGCGTTGCCGTCAATCAACACCGTGCAGGCGCCGCATTGACCGGTGTCGCAACCGACATGCGTGCCGGTGAGGCCGAGGTTATTGCGAATGAAATCGACCAGCAGCGTACGCGCATCGACGTCCGCAGCGGATGGCTTGCCGTTGACCGTGAGTGACAGCGAGACGGGCACGAGGGTCCTCCTTCGGATTGGGCGCCGTCGCGGGACATGATCGCTGGCGGATCGCACTGGCGGCGGCAAAACTAGGATACTCCGCGCCGCCAATGACGGCAACGTAATGCCGGGCCTGCGGCCGACCGCCTCGAAGTTCTGATCGGCTTATCCTGACAGGTGTAGCCGTGGAATCCGCTCTGAGCGGCTAGCCGCAGGCGCTCGCCCGATCGTTCAGCCCGCGCTGCGCGCTCACGATACGCTTCGCGGCCGCCCGCCGGCCGGCCACATCCGCCAGAAGAGTCCGTCGCGCAATAGCCACTGATGATAGATCGTCGCGGCGACGTGCGGCGACGATCGCTGCCACCGAGCAGCCAATTGCTGGCCAGATGGACGAGGCTGCACGCATCCTTGATCGCATCGTTGGCGCCCGCCCACGACGGAAGAACCCAACCGAAGAACTTCACGGGATAGCCGCTGGTCGCCGACCCAAGGTATCCGCTCAGCGCCGCGATGAACATGAGCGCATAGAGCGAGAGATGGACGGCCACCGCGGCACGCGCCTGCCAGAGCGGAAGCGACGGCAGCTCCGGCGGGCGGTGCGACGCGCGCCACGCGAGGCGGACCGCCATCAGCAGCAGCGCCGCCAACCCGATCGACTTGTGCAGGTTGTATGCGTCGGCGCGAGGCCCGACCGGCTGTTTCGGGATCGTCTGCATCCACCACCCCAGAACGACCAGGCCGACGACGGCCGCGGCGATCGTCCAATGCAGGACGATGACGGCGGTCGGATAGCGAGGGAGCGAATCAGAACCTGACATTCGCGCTCGCGCCTATGACGTAATTGCGCCGCGCTGCAGGCTCGAAAAAGCGCCCGTTGGTATCGCCGACGATCACCGAGCCGATATAGTTGCGGTCGGCAAGATTGTTGATGCGCGCGAATTCGCGCAGCGTCCACGCGCCGACCCGCTGCTCGAATCCGGCGCGGGCATTGACCACGGCATAGGACGGAGCCGCATCGGTGTTGCGTTCGTTGACGTAGAGCTTGTCGGCGTACTGGGCTTCCAGCGCGACCGATAAACCCGCCCAATCCGCGCGCCTCCAGGTGAGCTCCGCGTACGCGCTGGCTGCCGGCACGGCGGGCAGGCGCGAACCCGAAGGCACCGGCAGCGGCGGCGTGCCGGTGGTCGTATCCTCTGCGAATCGGGCCGACAGGTAGGTGTATGCCGCGTACGCGGTCAATCCGTGCCCCAGCGCGCCTTCCCACTGCGCCTCGATACCGCGGCGCCGCGTCTTGCCGGCGTTCTTGTAGGTCGTGCGGCCGCCGGTCGCGGCATCGATGATGATCTCGTTCGACGTCTGCGTGCTGAAGGCCGCGAGATTGATGCGCTGAGTGCCGGCGAAGTCTGCCTTGACGCCGATTTCGGTCGAGCGGCTGATCGCAGGCTGCAGCGCGAAGTTGAGACCCGTGCCGAGGTTGCGATAGGCGAGCTCGATAAAGGTGGGCGTCTCGAAGCCCTCGCCCCAGTTGGCGTAGACATTGACCTCGTCGGCCGCGTGCCAGACGACGCCGCCGACGGGGCTCGCGTGCGAAAACGCCACGCGGCCGCTGTCGTCCGGATTCGTCGCGGTGATGTAATGGTCGGCCGAATCGAATCGCACGTCGCTGTACCGCGCGCCGGCAAGCAGCGACCATGCTTCCAGCGGCGACCAATCGGCCTGCGCGTACGCGTCCTGGTTGCGGACGCTGTCGTCTTCATCGCGGCGCAGGTCTCCCAGCGCACCGTTGTTGTTGACGAAGCCCTTGCGCGCCTGGTTCTGGTGGTCGTACGCGGCACCGACGGTCAGCGTCAGCGGCCGGCCGGCGAAAACAACACGCGTCGTCGCGCGGAGATCGATGCCGGCGAAATTGCCGGAGAGGTCGGTGACGCCACCCGACGAGGTGTCCGCCGTGCCGGCGAGCGCCAGGTATTGCCGCACCGAGCGCTGTCCGGCGTAGGTGGTCACGCGTAAGGTCGTATCGGCGCCGATGCCGCGTTCGATCGTAGCGCCGGCCTGCTGCTGGCCGACGGTTTTGCGCGTGTCGAACAGCGTCGCCGCGGCGTCGGCCTGACGCGGGTTCGCCTGCCACTCCGCACGCGTCAGCCCGAGCGGATCCTGCGCCTCGGGCTGGTAGAGCGAGTTGGCGATCATCGTGATGCGAGTGCCGTCGCCGAGCGCGAACTTGAGCCTTGCATTGACTTGATCCCGCGAGGCTTCGCTGTGTTCGCGGTAGCCGTCGGTCGCGAAGTGATTGGCGGTGACCGAAAAATTGACGCCACGCTCCTCGCCGCCGAACTTCGCGATCGCATTCCAGGTGCCATAGCTGCCGCCGAGCACCTGCGCCTGAGCGGTCGGCGTCGGCGGCCCGTCTTCGCTGAAGATCGAGATCACGCCGCCGGCCGCGTTGCCGTAAAGGGTAGAGAACGGACCGCGCAGAACCTCGATGCGCTGCGCCGAAGCGAGGCTGAAGCTTCCCGTCTGCCCCTGTCCGTCCGGCATCGTCGCCGGAATGCCGTCCTGGTAGAGACGAATGCCGCGTACGCCGAAACTTGCGCGTGCGCCGAAGCCGCGCGACGAAACCTGCAGGTCCTGAGCGTAGTTCCAGCGGTTCTGCACGACCAGGCCGGGTACGCGCGAGAGCGATTCCGACAGATTGATCTGAAGCTGCCCCTGCTGGATCCGTGCCGCGCCGACGCTGTCGATGGCCACGGGCAGGTCGAACGCGCGCTCTTCGATCCGCGTCGCCGTAATGACCAGCGGGCCGACGAGCAAGACTTCCTGTGCACTCACGATGTCCGACGTCCGCCCGGCGGCGATCACGAGCATCGCTGCGGCCAGGATCCGCCGCGTCCGACGCCCGTCGCGAGTGACGGAAGTTTGCATTTTCTGCGCGCTTTAGGAGTTTCGGAGAAGTCGTGTAGCATAACTGATCGTTCGCGCCGGCTCCATTGCGACGCAGTCGTGCTGTCAAGGAGAAGTCGTCACCGTGCGGTTGACCCGGATCATCATCGCAGCGGCGTTATCGGCCGCCGGCTCGCTGCCGGTTCCGGCGGCGCCGATCGCGTATGCGTCGAACGAAGGCTCGGGCACCGTGTCGATGATCGATACCGCGACCGACAAGGTGACCGCGACGTTCAACGTCGGCGGCAAGCCGCGCGGCATTGCGCTCTCACCCGATGGCAAGCGTCTCTACTTGAGCGACCAGGCGGCGAATGGGGTGCTGGTCGTCGATGCAGCGACCGGCGCGCCGCTGGGGCGCACGCCGCTGGGGAATTCTCCCGAAGGCATCTACCTGTCGCGCGACGGCAAGCTGCTGGCCGCCGCGGTCGAGGAAGACGATCAGGTGATGCTGGTCGACACCACGAGCGACAAAGTCGTAAAGAAGCTCAAGATGCGCGGCAAGAATCCCGAGCATGCGGTGTTCAGTCCGGATGGCAAGTGGCTTTACGTCAGCAGCGAGGAAGCCGACAGCGTCGACATCGTCGATCTGGCCAAGGGAGAGGTCGTCCGGTCGGTGAAGGTCGGCGATCGCCCGCGCGGCATCGGTTTCCTGCCCGATGGCACGCGCGCCTATGTCGCGGCCGAAAACGCGGACACCGTCAACGTATTCGATGTCGCGACGATGACCGTTATCGCGCGCATCAAGGCGGGCAGTCGCTCGAACGGCGTCACCGTACGGCCGGACGGCAAGCGCGTTTACGTGAGCTCGGGCGGCGAAGGAACGGTGCAGGTCATCGACACGGCGAGCAACGCGATCATCGCCACGATCCCCGTCGGCAAGCGTCCCTGGAACATGGCGATTACGCCGGACGGCAGCAAGCTCTATGTCGCCTGCGGTCGCTCCAATGCAGTCGCCGTTGTCGACACCGCGACCAATGCCAAAATCGCCGATATCGCCGTCGGAGCTTTGCCCTGGGGCGTGGCGATCCGCTGATTGCGACCAGCGGCAAGACGCGGACGCGGCGCTATCTTCTTGCGGTTGCGCTCGCCGGCGCCGCGGCGTGGCCCGCCCGCGCCGCCAACCCGGCCGAGATCTTCGAGTTGCCGAAGGTCGTAGTGATCGGCACCACACCGCTGCCGGGCCTGGGCACGCCGATCGCCGACGTTCCGGCCAATGTCCAGGTCTTCGGCAACCGCGACTTGACGCGGCAACCGACGCTCGATGTCTCAGGCTTTCTCGACCGCAACGCCAACAGCGTCGGCGTCGGCTCCGCGCAGGGCAATCCGTACCAGCAGGATTTGAGCTTCCGCGGCTTCAGTGCCTCGCCGCTGCTGGGAACACCGCAGGGCATCTCGGTCTTCCAGGACGGGCATCGAGCTCGCCGCTACAGCGCGCGCGAACGGACTGACCATCAGCGTGCATTACAGCCACATCGACGCGACCTTTCGCTCGGCCTTCGTCGCCGCGAGCCCGAACAATTCGTCGGCCGACGCTGCCGGCGCAATTCAAGTGCGTCCCGGCGATCGTCTCCCTGGCATCCCCGCGGACTCGCTCAAGTTGCGAGCCGATCTCGACCTCGAGGCGCAGTGGGCGCTCGGAGCCAGTGTCGTCTTGACCTCGAGCCAGTATGCCCGGGGCGATGAAAATAATCGCGATGCAGCGGGACGCATTCCCGGCTATGCAGTCGTCGGACTCGATGCGCGGTGGAACCTGACGCCGGCGGTGCAATGGGTCGCCGGAGCCGACAATCTATTCGATCGCCGCTATCAGAATTTCGGCCAGCTCGGCGCCAATGCGTTCACCGGGCCCGATCGCAGCTTCGGTCCCGCGCTCGGCATCGATCCGGTGCGCGAGCAGTTTCGCGCGGTCGGCGCCCCACGCACGCTGTGGATAGGCGTGCGCTACACACTCGGAGCACCTCGCGCCGGCGATTGAACGATAATGGCGTGCGGGCCGGCGGCAGCTAGTTGGCCGAAAAGGTAACGGGACGATGAGCAGACGACGCCGGGATTTTCTCAAGACGATGGGTGCGCTGGCATGCGCCGCGCTGCCCGGCCGCGCGTTTCCGGATCTCGGAACCGCGCCGTCCGCCGGCGCGAGCCCGCCGGATACCTGCGGGGCGAACACCGTTTCGACCCCGCTGTTCATACCCGGCGCGCAGGGCCTCTTCGGACGGCTCGCGCCCAGCGGCGCGCCATTGGCGATGCGTGCTGCGACAGTCGATGCTGGCGGTCCGTGGACCCAAGGCTTCCACGTCGAGCATCGCGGTGTGCGCTACGTCAACCCGACCCTGGTACTGCAGCGCGGTGAGCCGGTCAACATCGCTATCGCCAACGCGCTGCAGCAACCGACCAGCGTGCACTGGCACGGCCTCGCCGTCGCCACCCGCAACGACGGCTCGATGATCCCGCCCATCGAGCCGGGAAAGCGCTACGACGTCGCGTTCGACGTGCGCGATCGAGGCTCACTGTACTGGTATCACCCGCATCCGCATGGCTTGACCGCCGGTCAGGTCCACGGCGGCATGTTCGGATTGATCGAGGTCGAGGACGACGACGAGCGTGCGTTGCGCGGCGCCCTCGATCTCACGACTGGCCGCAGCGAAATCGCGTTGCTGCTGCAGGATCGTCGCAGCGTCGGCTATGCGGCGAACGTCACCGACCGACTGCATGGCTGGTTCGGCGATCATGTGCTGGTCAATGGCGCCGTCTGTCCGCATCTGGACGTCGCGACGCGAATCTATCGCTTCCGCGTCCTGAACGCGTCGAACGCCCGGACCTATCTGCTGGGCTTTCGCAGTGCCGACGGAAAATCGGTGCCGTTCACCTTGATCGGCACCGACGGCGGCCTGCTCGCCGCGCCGCGGCGCTGCGAGCAGGCGTTCGTCGCCTCGGCCGAGCGCATCGATATCCTGATCGACTTGAGCGATGCGGCGATCGGCGACAGCGTCGTCCTCGAGACGCGCGCATTCGACCCGATGCACATGGAGTCGCCAATGGATGCCGCTGCGGTCGATCATGCAGCGATGGGTCATGCAATGCCGCCGCCTGCCTCCGCGGGTAGCGCGCCGCCCGCTGTCGACCACGCCGCGATGGGTCATGGCGGCGCGTTTCCGGAGGGCGCGCCGAAGGGCCTGCTGCAATTGCGCGTGCGCGAGCGCATCGCCTACGTTGCGGCGGTGCCGGCGCGGCTGTCGACGATCGCGCCGGTCGCCGTGTCACAGGCGGCCGAGCGCCCGTTGCGCCTGGGCTTCGCCAAGGGTCGCTGGCGCATCAACGACCGAGTGTTCGCGATGAACGAGACGCCGATCGTCGTGCAGCGCAACACCGTCGAGACGTGGCTGGTCCGCAACTATTTCAACAGCATGCCGCACGCCATGCACTTGCACGGCTTTCACTTTCAGGTCGTCCGCCGCGAGACCAGTCCGGCGCAAGTGGCCGCGCTCAAGGTCGACGAAGCCGGCCGCCTTGCCACCGATCTAGGCTGGAAGGACACGGTCCTCGTCTGGCCGGGCGAGAGCGTGCGAATCGCGATCGATTTCACGCTGCCGTTCGCCGGCGAACAGAAGTATGTGTTCCACTGCCACAATCTTGAGCACGAAGACGGCGGCATGATGCTTGGCGTGAAGGTGACGTGACGGCGCGAAGGCGGCCGGCGATCGATCAACCGGCGAGTTCGATCAACTGCCGGTGCAATGCGGGGCCGATCTCGATGCCGTCGCGCGCGGCGGCCGAGGAAAGGGCATCGCGACGATAGCCGGGCAGGCGGACGCCCGGGTCCTTCTCCATTTCGGCAATCAGTGTCTCGATCCGCTCCAGATAAACCGGCATGCCGGCGAGCGCTGCCGGATCGATGACCAGGAAGGCCTGCCCGACTCGTGGCCGATTACCCTCGTCAACGAGGAAGGAATCGGCTTCGAATCCCATCGCCGCACCGGTCAGCGCGCAGGCGAGCAATTCGACCACCAGCGCCAGCGCCGCGCCTTTGTCGCCGCCCATGGCCACCATCGATCCGGCGAGCGCCGCGCGCGCATCGGTCGTCGGTCTGCCTTCGGCGTCGAGTGCCCAGCCCAGCGGAATCGCTCGACCTTCCTTTGCCGCAATCATCACCTTGCCGCGCGCGACCTGCGAAAGCGACAGGTCGATGGTCAACGGAGCACCTTTTCGCCGAGGGAAAACGGCAGCGATCGGATTGGTCCCGAGCAAGGGTGTCTTGCCGCCGGCGACAGCCATCGCCGCCGGCGAATTGCCCATGGCCAAACCGACCATCTCCGCTGCGGCGACCGGCGCCAGGTGATAGGCGGCGACGCCGAAATGATGGCTGTTGGTGACGCCGACGAAGCTCACGCCGAATTCGCGGGCGCGCCGGATGGCCTCGGCGACGGCGAGCGCACAGGCCGGGAACGCGAGACCGCCGGCGGCGTCGACCAGCGCGGCGCCGCCACGCGACCGGACCACGTCGGCGACGGCGTCACCGACGGCGCGCCCGTTCCTCAAGTGCGCGGCGTACTGCGGAATGCGCGCGACGCCGTGCGAGCCCAGTCCCTGCGCATCGGCTTCGGTCAGCGCCTGCGCGGTGGTCGACGCCATCGCCGCGCTAGCGCCAGCGCGGCGCAACGCGCGTTCGGCCAGATCACGCAGCGCCGCAGGCGAGAGTCTAGGCATGCGCGACGTTATCCCGGTGCCGCACCAGCGCGGCGGCAACCTCGCCGGCGACCAGCGCCGACACGCGCGCGTTCGATTCACGCGTCACGCCGGCGATATGGGGCGTCAGCAACAAGCGCGGACATCCGGCCAGGACGCTCGCCGCCGGCAGCGGCTCTTGCTCGAAAACGTCGAGCGCTGCGCCGCCCAGCGCTCCGCCGCGGAGCGCTGCCGCCAGCGCCGCTTCGTCGACGATGCCGCCGCGCGAGGTATTGATCAGGATCGCATCGGCCTTCATCAGCGCGAGGCGGCGCGCATCCAGAAGCCGGCGCGTCGCCTCGGTCAGCGGCAGGTGCAGCGATACGATGTCGGACTCGCGCAGCAGATCGTCCAGCGGACGCGGCGCCGCATTCTGCTCTGCCCACAGTGCCGAATCCGGCGCGACCGCGGCATCGCAGCCGATCACACGCACGCTCAGCGCGTTTGCGAGCTCCGCCACCAGCCGACCGATGCTGCCGAAACCGACGACACCCAGCGTGCTGCCCGCGAGCTCCCGTCCCTGGGACAGCGCGGCACGGGGCCATTCGCCGGCAGCGACCGGGCCGCTCGCGCCATGAATCTGTCGTCGCAGCAGCAGCGCAACGCCGATCACGTATTCGGCAACCGAGCGCGCGTTCGCGCCGGTCGCCGGTATCACCTCGATCCGTCGTTCCGCGCAGGCGGGAAGGTCGATATTGTCCAGGCCGACACCTAGCCGGCCGACGACCTTGAGCTTCGGCGCGACAGCCAGCAGCGCGGCGTCGACCTGCGTACGATTGCGGACGATCAGCGCGTCGGCGCTGCCCAGCTCGACGCGAAGCTCGGCTGGCCGCTCGACCAGCGCGGCGTCGTAGCACACGTCGAAATCCCGTGCCAGCGCAGCCACGGCGGCACCGTCGATGAATTCGCTGATGACGATGCGCAACGGCTGGCCGTTTACTGCGGCGTGAACAACTGCTCGATGTTCTCGAATGCCTTGAACTCCAGCGCGTTGTCGAACGGGTCGAGCAGGAACATCGTCGACTGCTCGCCGGGCTGTCCCTTGAACCGGACGTGCGGATTGATGATGAACCGCACGCCCGCCGCTTCCAGGCGGTCGGCCAGGCTGTTCCATTCGTCGACTTCGAGGATCACGCCGAAATGCCGCACCGGGACCTGATCGCCGTCGACCAGGCTGGTCGCCACTTTCATGTCGGCGGCGCCGACGCGGAACGCCACGATCTGATGGCCAAAGAAATCGAAATCGACCCACTCCTGGGCGCTGCGCCCTTCGCTGCAGCCAAGGACGCCACCGTAGAAGCGGCGGGCCATCGTCAGATCGGTCACCGGGAATGCCAGATGAAACCGCGGATAGTCGCCCCGCAACGATGGTGCTTGCTGTACCGGCTTGGCGCTCCAGCTCAATTCTGCATCCCCCATTTGCGCACCGTGCGCTGTTCGATTGTGCGAAAGATGACGTTCTCGACCAGGAGGCCGATCATGATCACGGTAAAGAGTCCCGCGAATACGTTGGCGATCTCGAGCTGGTTCTTGTTCTCGTAGATGAACCAGCCGAGCCCCCCGGAGCCCGACGACACGCCGAACACCAGCTCGGCCGCGATCAACGTGCGCCACGCGAACGCCCAGCCGATCTTCAGCCCGGTCAGGATGCTGGGGAACGCGGCAGGGATCAGGATTCTGCCGACGTATGACAGGCCATGCAGACCATAGTTGCGTCCGACCATGCGCAACGTCGTCGATACCGACAGGAACCCGGAATGCGTGTTCAGCGCGACTGCCCACAGCACCGAATGGATCAGCACGAACACCAGGCTGCCGTTGCCCAGACCGAACCAGATCAACGCCAGCGGCAAGAGCGCGATCGCCGGCAGTGGATTGAACATCGAGGTCAGCGTTTCCAACAGATCGGTGCCGACGCGCGAGCTGATCGCAACGGTGGTCAGCACGGCCGCCAGGACAATGCCGGCCGAATAGCCGATCAGCAGCACCTTGATCGAGGTCCAGGCCTTGCCCAGCAGTCCGCCGCTGATCATCGCCTCGGCGAAGGCCCGCAACGTCGCGCTGAAAGTCGGGAACAGGAGCTCATTGTGCAGCCAGCGCGCGTAGATCTCCCAGGCGATCGCCAGCAGCACGAGTATCGCCAGCTTGCGCACCGCGCCGATGTTATAGATGCGCTCACCGATCGACAGCGGCCGTTGCACGACGCCGAATTGCGCGGCGTCGACCGTCGCCCGAAGAACGTCGGGACGCACGATGTCGGCTTCAGCCATGGAACGCCTCCTCGGTCTCGACGTCCTCGGTAAAAAGCATCGCGTGGATTTTTCGCTCCAGCTCTCTGGCAGTGTCGCTGTGCCTCTCGTTTCGCGGCAGACTGTTGAGCTCGGCCTTGACCTGTCCCGGGTGCGGTGACAAAAGCAGGATGCGGCTGCCGATGGTGATCGCCTCGGCGATCGAATGCGTGACGAACAGCACGGTGAAATGCGTGTCGTCCCATAATTGCAGCAGTTCGTCCTGCATCTTGCGCCGGGTCAGCGCGTCGAGCGCGGCAAAAGGCTCGTCCATCAGCAGAACGTCGGGCTCCATCGCCATGCCCCGCGCAATCGCGACCCGCTGCTTCATGCCGCCCGACAGCGTATGCGGAAAGCTGTCGGCAAACTTGGTCAGGTTCACCTTGTGGATGTACTCGAGCGCCTTTTCCTGCGCGGCCTTGCCCGAAAGCTTGCCGCTCGACACCAGCGCGAACAGCACGTTCTCCTTAACCGTCTTCCACGGCAGCAACTGGTCGAATTCCTGGAAGACCATCATCCGGTCCGGTCCCGGGCGCGTAACGGGCATGCCTTTGAGCCGGATCTCGCCTTCGACCGGATTCAGATAGCCGCCGACCGCCTTGAGCAAAGTCGACTTGCCGCATCCCGAGGGCCCGAGCAGGATGAAGCGGTCCGATCGAAACACCTGAAAGTCGACCCGGTACGTCGCGGTAATGCGATGCTCGCTGGTTTTGTACTGCAGCGTCACGCCGCGCACATCGACCAGTGGCGCCGTGGTTTCGGTCATGCTTCCTCCTCCGCAGGGCAGCGCAGGGACCGGATCGCCGCCGGCCCCGGGCCGCTGCGTGGCATTCGAGTCAAGGCTGCCAGGGCAGGCGGTCCAGGTCGACGTTGCCGCCGCTGATGACGACGCCGACGCGCAGTCCCGCCACCGGCAGCTTGCGCTCGAGCAGCGCCGCGATCGGTACCGCCGAGGAGGGCTCGATGATGAGCTTGAGCTTGTCCCAGGCCAGCCGCATTGCGCGTACGATCGCATCTTCGGACGTAGTGCCTATCGCATCGACCAAGGTCGACAGTACGGCAAACGTCTTCACGCCGAGCGACGAGCGCAGCCCGTCGGCGATCGTGCGCGGATCGGTCTGCGGGACGATCCGGCCGCTCTGCAGCGACCGCCAGGCATCGTCGGCGCCGGCGGGCTCGGCGCCGTAGACGCGGATCGACGGACTCACGCCCCGAGCCGCGATCGCCGTGCCGGACAGCAGCCCGCCGCCGCCGACCGGCGTGATGACCGCATCGAGGTCGGGGATCTGTTCGAGAAGCTCCAGTGCAGCGGTCCCCTGCCCGGCGATGACGCGCCAGTCATCGTAAGGATGCACCAGCAGCGCGCCGGTGTCGGCCTGCACCGCGACGCAGGTCGTGTCGCGCGCTTCGAGCGTCGGCGCGCAGAATCGCACCGTCGCGCCCAACCCCCGGACCGCGGCTTTCTTGACCGCGGCGGCGTTTTCCGGCATCACGACCCAAGCCGGAATGCCGCGCCGCGCGGCGGCCCACGCGACGGCGGCGCCATGGTTGCCCGAAGAATGCGTGACCACGCCGCGTCGCGATTCGGCGTCGTCGAGCGAGAACACGGCGTTGCACGCGCCGCGCGCCTTGAACGCGCCCACTTTCTGCAGATTCTCGCATTTGAAAAACAGCGTCGCTTCCGCCGCCGCATCGAGCGAGCGGCTGGTCAGCACCGGCGTGCGATGGATGTGCGGCCGGATGCGCGCATGCGCGGCGCGTATCGCCGCGAGATCGACGGCGATCTCGAGTGCTGCGGCTGCATCGGTCGCGCCCATCGTGACTCTAGCTTCCCGGCAGATTCTGCGCATTCGGAAAGAACAGGTCCTTCCAGGAATCCGGCCGGTTCTTGATCGAACCGATTTTAGCCATGAAATCAACGTATTTCATCACGTTCTGCGGCGTCGTCGTGAACACGATCGCCGGATCGTTCAGCATGTCCTCGATCTCCTTCAGCGATGCCTTGTCTTTCGACATCCGGAGGTACGCCTCCGCCGCCCAGTGCTTGTCCTTGTTGATCAGGGCGGTCGCCTCGTCGAGCGCCTTGACGAACGCGTCGTAGAGCTTTGGATTCTCGCTCCTGAACTTCGACGTGGTCCAGACGACGTTGAATGTCGCCGGGCCGCCGAGCACGTCGTAGGAGCTCAGCACCGTGTGGACCGCCGGATTCTTCAACTGCTGGTACTGGAACGGCGGCGAGCCGAAATGCGCGGTGATCTCCGATTGTCCGGACAGCAGCGCCACCTGCGCATCGGGATGCGACATAGTGACCGTCAAGTGGTCGAGCTTGTTCTGCTGCCCCTCGCCGAAGGCCTTCTCCGCCGCCATCTGCAGGGTAACGGCCTGGATCGACACCTTGACGGCAGGCAAGGCGATCTTGTCCTTGTCGGTGAAGTCCTGGATCGACTTGACCGCCGGATTGCGCGTATTGAGGTAGAGCGGCATCGAGTTGATCGCCGAGATCGCCTTGACGTCGAGATTGCCTCGCGTCTTGGCCCACAACGTCACGAAGGGTCCGACGCCTCCCGAGGCGAACTGCAAGCTGTTCGACAGCAGCGCGTCGTTCATCACGTTGCCGCCGGCGAACTTCGCCCAGCCGACGCTGACATCGACGCCGTTGGCCTTCGCATGCTTCTCGATCAACTTCTGCTCTTCCATGATCATCAGCGGCAGATAGCTGATGCCGTATTGCTGCGCCACCTTGATCTCGCTCATTTCGGCGCGCGCGCAAAGCGGCAGCAGCGCGGCCAGAAACACGGTGAGCACGAGCCCGGCTTTGACCCGCAAACGTTCTTTCATCGTTAGTCCTCCGCAGAAAATATTGGATTGGCTGGCGCGCGGCGCTTTCGCCATCATGTTCAGGCGCTTTCGTACAACCGCGTCAGCACGAATTCACGATGGCCCAGCGCTTCGGCGGCGGTAAGTCTGCCGTTCGCCGTGCGAAACATCATCTCGAGCAGCTTGTCGCCGGCCTGATCCATCGTCATCCCGCGCTGCAATAGCGCCGACGTATCGACGTCGATATGCTCGCTCATCGTCCGCACCGTACGCGGATTGGCGCAGAGCTTGATGACCGGCAGAATCGGGTTGCCGATCACGTTGCCTTGTCCGGTCGGGAAGAAATGGACGACGAAACCGGACGCCGCGCACAGGGTCACCATTTCCGCCGCTGCCGACGAGCTGTCCATGAACCAGAGGCCCGGGCGCGAAGGCGTCTCCGCCTTGTCGATCACCCCGTCGACGATGCATTTTTTCCCGATCTTCTGGATGTTGCCCAGCGCCTTCTCCTCGATCGTCGTCAATCCGCCGGCGATGTTGCCCTTGGTCGGCTGCGAATCCACCAGGTCGGTGGTCTTGTGCCGGTTGATGACCTCCTGGTAGCGGTCGAACACGTGCATGAACTCCGCACGTACTTTCTCGTCGCGACAGCGAGCGGCGACGATCTGCTCGCCGCCGGTGAGCTCGGTCGTCTCGCCGAACACCAGCGTGCAGCCGGCCGCATAGAGCTTGTCGAACGCATTGCCGACGGTGGGATTGGAGCCGCAGCCCGAAGTCGTATCGGACTCGCCGCACTTGGTCGATACCCAGAGCTCGTCGAGCTCGCATTCGACGCGTTGCTTCTCGCTCGCGGTCTGCATGAATTCGCGTGCCGCCTTGGAAGCCCGCAGGATCGTATCGTGATCGCCGTGCAGCTCGATGCCGAAGCCGGCGACAGGCTTGCCGGTCACGGCGATCGCGTCGACGAGCTTCCTCGTCCATTCCTCTTCGATGCCGATGACGACGACAGCCGCGACGTTCGGATTGCTTCCTGCCCCGATCAAGGTGCGGAAGTGCAGATCGAGGTCGGCGCCGAACTGCAGCCTGCCATACGGGTGCGGAATCGCCAACACCCCCTTGACGTTGTGCGCGACGGCTTCGGCCGCGGCATTGGACAGATCGTCGACCGGCAGCACGATCACGTGGTTGCGTACGCCGACACGGCCGTTTTCGCGGCGGTATCCCCAGAAGGTTTTTTGCATTGATGTTTCCTTGCGGAAGACGATGATAATTGGCGGCTAGCGGGCAGGGTCTCGCCGGGCCAGCCGCGATCGATGGGAACGGCGGATCGAACGGCGTGACACGGGTTGCCGAGCGGGGCTTGGGTCACGCCCGAAGGCGATGCCGATCACCAGCGCTTGGTCTTGATGTTGTGCACGTGCGCATGCTGTCCCGCCTTGATCGGCGCGACGACCTTGCCGATGTCGACGCCATACTTGATTACCGTGTCGCCCACGTTCATGTCCTTCAGGGCGACCTTGTGTCCGAGCGGGATGTCCTGCGCGCAGCGCAAAGCGATCGTCCGGTCCTCATCGAGGATCAGCCCGGTCAGTGTCTGTCCGGCCTTGATACCCTCGACGACGACCACGGCGACCGAATCGTTGGGGTCATGCAATACACAATGGATCAATGCGGAATCTCCTGCTTCGAATGCGGCTGGTGCGATGCCGATCGGGCGCCGCTCGCCGGATCAACCATAGCACATTGTGCGGGCGCCGGACCGGGCCCGACGCGAGATCGGCGCGACGGGTCGCCCACGGTACTCACCCGCGCGATGCGTGGCGACCGCCTATAGCCCCAGCTGATCCGCGAGGTCCGTAAAATCGTCGGCATTGAAGGTGCTTTGCCGATCGGGGCCGCCGTCCGCCTTTCCCGGCCCGAATTCCAGTGGACGGTGTACATAAGCGGTCTGCAGGCCACAAGCCCGCGCCGCCGCCAGATCGTCCTTGTGCGCGGCGACCAGCATGACCTCGGCCGGATCGAGCGCGAGCAATGCGGCGGCACCGCGATAGACCTCGGGATCGGGCTTGTAGTGCCGGAAAAGCTCAGCTGAAAAGATGCAGTCCCACGGCAGACCCGCCGCTTTCGACAGTTCGACCAGCAAAGCCATGTTGCCGTTGGACAGGGTGCCGATGATGCAGCCGCGTTTCAGACGGCGCAGGCCGGCGCGAGCATCGCGCCAGGGTTTAAGCCGGTGCCAGACGAGGTTGAGCGCCGCGAGCTCGCGAGCGTCGAGCTTGAGCCCGAAGCGGCCGACCAGTCCGCGCAGTATCTGCATATGCAGGCTGTCGAGCGGTTGCCAGGGCGCTTCGCCGCGGCGCACCCGGTCCATCGCCGGGCGATAGCCGGCGCGCCAGCCGTCGGCGAACTCGCCCCAGTCGGCGCGAACGCCGTGCGAGCGACCGATGCCCGCGAGTTCCCTGCTGACGCTGCCGCGCCAATCGACGACGGTACCGAAGACATCGAACAAGAGCGCGCCCGGGCGCTTGCGCGATCTGACCCTGGCCATCAGAAGGCGAACCCGGTTTGCCGGACCGGCCCGAACCAGCGGCGGTGCGCCGCGCAGGGGCCATGCAGCGCCAGCGCAGCCAGATGCTCGGGGGTCGAATAGCCCTTGTGCCGGGCAAATCCATATAACGGGTAACTGCGGTCCAGTTCGACCAACATCGCGTCGCGGGTGGTCTTCGCCAGTATCGACGCCGCGGCGATGGCGGCGACCAGACGATCGCCGTCGACGATCGCCCGCGATGGATAATCGAGCGGCGGACATTGAGTGCCGTCGATCCAGACGACTTCCGGCGCTGTCGTCAGCTGCTCGATCGCCCGCTTCATCGCGAGCAGCGTCGCCTGCAGGATGTTCAACGCATCGATTTCGCCGACGTCGCTCTGGGCGACGGCCCACGCCACGGCGCGGGCGCGGATGATCACGGCAAGCTCGACGCGTGCCTCCGGTGTCAGCAGCTTGGAATCGCGCAGCCCCTTGATCTTGCGCTGCGGGTCCAGGATCACCGCGGCCGCAACGACCGGCCCGGCCAAGGGTCCCCGCCCGGCTTCATCGACACCCGCAATCAGCACGCCACCCCCGCCGTCCGCAATTCGCCCATCACGACCTCCGCCGCGATTGTCGCACTGTCGGCTGTCAGCGCGGCGGCGAGCGACGCAAAAAGTGTTTCGGTGCGCCGCCTCGTCACTACGTCGTCGTAAAGGTTCAGCGCCGCCCGGGAGAGGTTGTCGACCGTCGCCGACCATTGCAGAAATTCGGGCGCGACAAAGCGCCCGGCCAGGATGTTGGGAAGACCGACGAATGGCAGCAGCAGCCTGCGCTTGACGATCTGCGCGGTGACCGGGTGCACGCGATAGAACACCAGGTGCGGGCAGCGTGCCATCGCCGCCTCGAGCGTGGCCGTGCCGGACGCGACGATGCCGACGTCGGCCGCGCGCAGGGCGTCGCCGGCGTGGCCGTACAGCAGCTTCAGCGATAGGGATTCCAGCTTCAGACGGTACTGGACGCGCTCGAAATATTCGCGCGCATCGCGGCTGACCAGCGGCACGACGAATCTCGCCTGTGGCTGAGCCTCCAACACGGCCGCCGCCGTCTTGAGCAAGAGCTCCGTATGCATCTCGAGCTCGGACATGCGGCTGCCGGGCAGCAGCGCGAATACCGGCACGCCGATCTCGAATTTCAGTAGCTCGCGTGCCTCGCGGCGGCTGCTCGGCGTTGCGGCACCCGCCGCCAGAGGATGGCCGACGAAGGTTACCTTGATGCCCGTGCCGGCGTAGAGCGGCGGCTCGAACGGAAACAGCGCGAGCAGGTGATCGACCGAGCGCGCCATCTTTCCGATGCGGTCGCGCCGCCACGCCCAGACCGACGGGCTTACGTAGTGGATCGTCCGGATCCGCCGTCGCTTGAGCCTGGCCTCGAGCCCGAGGTTGAAGTCGGGCGCGTCGATGCCGACGAACAGCGGAGCGTTAGCCGCGCACAACCGTCCGAAGACGTCGCCGCGAATGCGCAGCAGCGCCGGCAGATGGGTGATCACCTCGGCATAGCCGCGCAAGGCGAGCTCCGTATGTGGATACCAGAGGGAGCAACCCGCGGCTTCCATGCGCGGGCCGCCGATGCCGGCAAAGCGTACGTCCGGCAGGAGTGCGTGCACGGCACGGATCAGCTCGGAACCCAGGGCGTCGCCCGAGGCCTCGCCCGCAACAATGCCTATTGTCACCCCGGCCGCATCGGGCGCGGTACCGATCAACGGATGATCCCGCGCCCTGGTGTCTCCAGAAACGCAGCCAGGACCCGCAACGCAGGTACGGCAACGGCTGCCGCGGCTATCTCGGCCCGCGCATCTTCGAGCGCGATCCCCTGGCGGTACAGCGTCTTGTATGCGCGCCTGATCGCGGCGATTTCGTCGCCGCCGAATCCCCGGCGGCGCAGGCCCTCGCTGTTGGTCCCGCGCGGCGTGGCCGGCGACCCCGCAACGGTGACATAAGGGGGAACGTCCTGCAGCACGATCGATCCGGCGGCGAGCATCGCATGCGCGCCGACGCGGCAGAACTGGTGTACGCCGACAAAGCCGCCGAGTACCGCGTAATCGTCGATGATCACGTGCCCCGCGAGCTGGGCATTGTTGGAGAACGTCGTCTCGTTGCCAATCACGCAGTCGTGGGCAACGTGCGAATAGGCGAGGAGCCAGTTGCCGTCGCCTATGGTCGTGACGCCTTTGTCCTGCGCCGTCCCGGCGTGGATGGTCACGAACTCCCGGATGACGTTACGGTCGCCGATGACCGTGCGCGTCGGGTCGCCGGTGTACTTCCGGTCCTGCGGAATCTCCCCGACAGATGCGAATTGGAACACCCGATTGCCGCGTCCAATTCGGGTCCGGTCGGCGATCACGACATGGGCGCCGATGCTCGTACCCTCGCCGATCGCCGTCTCGGCGCCGACGATCGAGTACGGACCGATGACGACGTCGCCGGCGAGTTCGGCACTGGCCGCGACGATCGCCGTCGGATGGACGCGGGTCACAAGCGTCAGAAGTCGCGCAACGCGGCCAGCAATTCGGCCTCGGCGACCAGAGCATCGCCGACGGTGGCGCGGACCGCGAACTTGCCGACGCCGCGTACCAGCCGTATCTCGGTCGATTCCAGCGTCAGCTGATCTCCTGGCGTGACCTGGCGCTTGAAGCGCGCGTTGTCGATACCGGCAAAAAAGATCAGCGACTTGTCGTCGGGCATGCGCTTCAAGGTCTGATAGACCAGGATCACCGACACTTGGGCCAACGCCTCGATGATCAGTACGCCCGGCATCACCGGGTAGCCGGGAAAGTGCCCCTGGAAGAACGGTTCGTTGATCGTCACGTTCTTCAGCGCCTTGATGCTGCGGCCCGGCACGCATTCGATCACCCGGTCGACTAGCAGAAACGGCGGCCGGTGCGACAGATGCCGCATGATTTCGTTGATGTCCATCTGCGCCATAGTTATTCTCCCTCTCCCCGGCGTTCTCGCTCGAGCGCGCGTATCCTGTCGGCGAAGCTGCGCAGACGCCGCATGATCGATGCCACGTATTGCCACTCCCGATGGGGCAGCGCCGGAAAGGTGCTGGTATAGACGCCGCGCTCGGTGATCGAGTTGAACACGCCTGTTGCTGCGGAGATCACCGTCCCATCGGCGATGTCCAGATGGCCGGTGATCATCGCCGCGCCACCTATCTGGCAATCGCGGCCGATCCTGACACTGCCGGCGATTCCGACGCAGCCGGCAATCGCCGTGTGCGCACCAATGCGGCAGTTGTGCCCGATCTGGATCTGGTTGTCCAGCTTCACGTCGTCTTCGATCACCGTGTCGTCGATCGCGCCGCGGTCGATGGTCGTGTTCGCTCCGATTTCGACGTCGGATCCGACAACGACCCGCCCGAATTGGGGCACCTTCAGCCACTTCCCGCCCTCCTCGGCCATGCCGAAGCCGTCGGCCCCCAGCACGGCGCCGCTGTGAACCAGCGTGCGCGCACCGATGACCGTGCGCGCGTACAGGACGACGCGCGGATACAGCACGACGTCGTCTCCGACGCTGCAATCTTCGCCAATCGCACAGCCGGCGTGAATCCGGGTCCGCTCGCCGATGCTCGCGCGGTCGCCGACGACTGCGCAGGGACCTATTGTCGCGCTGGCGGCGACACGGGCGCTTTCTGCAACGACTGCCGTCGGATGTATCCCCGGCGCGATCGGGAGTGGCGGGTGGAACAGCGCCGCGATACGCGCGTAGGCGGCATACGGGTTCGACGTCACGAGCTTCGGCAGCATGGTGTCGGCCGCAAAGCGCGGCTCGATGATGACGGCGCTCGCGCGAGTCGACTGCAGCTGGTGCCGATACTTCGGGTTGGCCAAAAAGGCGATCGAGCCCGAGGTTGCGCCGTCGAGGCTGGCGACCCGATCGATCAGCACGCCGCCGTCACCGTCGAGCTCGGCGCGCGCCGGTTCGGCCAGCAACTTCAGAGCGATGCCCCGAGCGTCTTGGCTTTTGCTCATGCGCGCTTGGGCGGCCGCGGTCCGGCGGGACTACTTGTCGGCCAGCGCCTTGATCACTCGTTCGGTGACGTCGATGCGCGGGCTGGCGTAGATGACCGGGTCCTGGATGATGAGATCGAACTTTTCGTCGATCGCGATCTGCTGGATCACCTTGTTGGCGCGCTCCTGCACGGCGGTAAGCTCCTCGTTACGCCGCAGGTTAAGATCCTCGCGAAACTCTCGCTGCATGCGTTGCAGATCGCGGCTCATGTTGGCGAGATCGCGCTCCTTGGCGCGGCGGTCGCCCTCGGCCATCGTCACGCCGTCCTTCTCGAGCGCCGCTTGCAGGTCGCGGACCTGCTTGCCGAGCTTCTGGATCTCGGCGTCCCGCCCGGCAAACTCTTTCTCCAGCTTCTGCTGCGCGCGCTTGGCCGGGGCCGCTTCGCGGAAGAGCCGCTCGCTGTTGACGAAGCCGATCTTGTAGTCGGCACCCTGCGCGTAGCCGGAAACCGCGAGCGAGGCCGCGAGGAAAGCCCCGGCGGCACAAACGAATAATTGCTGCATGCGATGTTTCAACTTTCTCTCCCGCGCATCGTTGCGGCGTCCGCAGGCTCCCGGTCGCCCATCGGATCCTGGTCGACCGCGACGCGACGCCGACACTAGAATATCGTACCCACCTGGAACTGGAAGTTCTGGATGCGGTCACCGGGTTTTTTCTTCAGCGGATAACCGTAGCTCAGCTTCAGCGGCCCTACCGGGGAGTTCCAGGCGACCCCGGCGCCGATCGAATAACGGAACGATTCGA
Source organism: uncultured beta proteobacterium (assembly GCA_963828665.1). Taxonomy (GTDB): domain Bacteria; phylum Pseudomonadota; class Gammaproteobacteria; order Burkholderiales; family Casimicrobiaceae; genus PALSA-1003. The sequence continues at coordinate 430,463 of CAWHFL010000008.1, read as the reverse complement.
GGTCGGGCTGCAGGCCGACGTCGCGAATCATTCCCGCGTCCATGAACACGGACAACCTGACCGACTGGTCGTTCGCCTTGGTGCCCGGCAGCGGAAAAAACAGCTCGGCGTTGGTTATGATCTTCTCCCGTCCGCCGATCGTGTTGCCCTGAGTGTCCTGCGGGCCCAGCGACGCCGTCTCGTAGCCCCGGACCGATCCCACCCCGCCCCCATAATACGCCTTGAAAAACGGCAGCGTCTTGTTGCTCAGGCCGCCCCCGTAGCCGAAATCGCCGCGCAGCATCAGCACCGTGTTCAAAGGCAGCGGAGTAAACCACTGGATCAGATAGTTGAGCTTGTAATACGTCAGGTCGCCGACCGGCAACGCAAGCTCGGCCAGAACGCTCTGGAGCAAGCCCTTGCTGGGAAACAGGATGCTGTCGCGGGAATCGCGCGACCAGCCGGCCGTCGCGATATAGCTGTTGGTTACAAAACCGAAGTCCTTGACGAACTGGATGTACACCGGAGGGCTCTGGTCGAACAACTGCACGCGGGTGTGCTCGACCCGGCCGCCGAAGTTGATGGTGTCGGTTTCGGTGATCGGCACGCCGAAGCCGACCGCGGCGCCAAGCGTCTGCGACGAATACTGCGCGATCGGTAGCGAAGACGGATCGACGTTCTTGTCGTAGAGCTCGAGCGTTCTCGCGACGCCGTCGGTGGTCCAGTAAGGCTCGGTGTAGCTGCCGCCGATACTGCGGCCTATGCGGCTGGTGTTGATCGAGAGGAGCAGCGCGTTACCCGTACCGAAGACGTTGTTCTGAGAGATCGATCCCGAGAGCACGATACCGTCGGCGCTGGAAAAGCCGACGCCGGCCAGCAAGTTGCCCGTCGATTTCTCGGTAACGGTGACATCGAGGTCCACCTGATCCGGGCTCCCCGGAACGGCAGGCGTCTCGATATTGATGTCGTCGAAGAAGTTTAGCCGCGTGATACGGACCTTCGATCGCTCGATGCGAGCGGCGTCGTACCACGCGCCTTCGAGCTGGCGCAGTTCACGGCGTATGACTTCATCGCGCGTCTTCGTGTTGCCGCTGATATTGATGCGGCGGATATATACGCGCCGGCCCGGATCGACGAAAAAGGTGAATGCCGCCTGGCGCTTGGTCCGATCGATCTCCGGCACCGCATTGACGTTGGCAAAAGCGTAGCCGTCGCTGCCCAGACGGTCGGAAAGCGCCTTGGTCGACTGGGTGAGCTTTTCTCGCGAATAGACGTCGCCCGGATGGATCTGGATCAGGCGCCGCAGCTCGGCTTCGGGCAGCAGCAACTCGCCGGCCAGCTGGATGTCGGACACCGAATACCTCGGCCCCTCGGTGATGTTGATCGTGATGTAGATCTTCTGCTTGTCCGGTGTGATCGACACCTGGGTCGAATCGACGGCGAACTCCAGATAGCCGCGGTTCGTATAGTAGCTCCGCAGCGTTTCCAGATCGCCCTGCAGCTTCTGCTTCGAATACTGATCGTTCTTCGTGTACCAGGTCAGCCACCCCGGTGTCGACAGCTGCAGCTCGTTGATCAGCGTCTTTTCCGGGAACGCGCTGGCGCCGACGATGTTGATGTTCGCAATCTTCGAGGGTTCGCCTTCCTCGACGCTGAAATTGATCGCGACGCGATTTCGCTCCTGCGGAGTCACCGTCGTCGTCACCTTGACGCCGTAATTGCCGTGATTGATGTACTGCCGCTTGAATTCCTGCTCCGCCCGCTCGAGCGCGGAGCGGTCGAATATGCGCGACTCCGCGATGCCGATGTCCTTCAGCGCCTTCTTCAGCGTGTCCTTGTCGAATTCCTTCGTGCCGCTGATATCGATCTTGCTGATCGTCGGCCGCTCCTGCACGATGACGACCAGCACGCCGTTCTCGAATTCAAGACGCACGTCCCGAAAGAATCCGGTTGCATACAACGCCTTGACCGCGGCGGAGGCCTTTTCATCGTCGACGCGGTCGCCGACCTTGATCGGAAGGTAGCTGAACACAGTGCCCGCTTCGGTGCGCTGCACACCTTCGACGCGGATGTCCTTGACGACAAACGGCTCGAACGCCAGCGCCGCATGCGCGAACAGCGCGACGAACATTGCGACGAACAGTGCCGAGAGCGCCTTGAGTCTCGAGCCGCTGCGGCGAGGACGCGCCGGCACAGGACGAACGGGGGATTCAGAAAAGTCGGGAAAGGTCATTGAAAAGCGCCAAAGCCATCAACATAGCCAATACGGCCATGCCAATACGCTGGCCGACCTCGAGCACGCGGTCAGGGACCGGACCGCCTCTGATAATCTCGGCGAGATAATACATCAAGTGTCCGCCATCGAGTAAGGGAACCGGCAGCAGATTGAGCACGCCAAGGCTGATGCTGATCAATGCGAGATAGCCGACGAACGTCAGCAGGCCGGCCTGCGCCGACTGTCCGGCGAAATCGGCCATCGTCAACGGTCCGCTGACGTTCTTGAGCGACGCTTGCCCCGTGAGGATCCTCCCGAGCATCTTCACGGTGAACAGCGAAAGTTCCCAGGTCTTGCGCGCTCCCTGCACGAGCGCCCCGCCGACGCCGTAACGCACCGTCGTCCCGATCCGCGCCACCGCCGCGGGATCGACCGCGAGCCGCATGCCGGCGAGGCCGATTTTCTTTCCGTCCTGATCGCTCGCCTGGGGCGTCAGGACGATCTCTCGCTCCGCCCCGTCGCGGCGGACGGTAAAGGCAAGGTGTTCTCCCGGATGCGCGTTGGTGATTGCCGCGACCTCTGCCGGAGAGCGCACGATTTGACCATCGATCGCGACAACGGCATCGCCGGCGAGCATTCCGGCAACGGCCGCGGGCCGCCCGGGCAGCACGTCGTTGACCCGCGGCGAGCCGAGGTCGATCTTGAGGCCCAGGGCTGCGACGAAGTTGCCTTCCCATTCGTCGCGCCGCAGTCCGAGCAGCGACAGCGTGTGCTGAGAGCGGACGCCCGATCGCTCGACGGTGAGAATAGCGTCGTCGCTGCCCGACACTTTGAGCAGGCGCCAGCGCAGGTCCTGCCACGACAAAACGCGCTCGTCGTTGACGGCGACGACCTCGTCGGATTCGGCCAGCCCCGCGACCGCCGCCGGCGATCCACTCGGCGGCGCCGCCAGGACGGCGCGTTCGCCGGGAATGCCCGCGACGTAGGTGCCCGCAAAAAGCAGGACCGCCAGCAACAGGTTGGCGGCCGGCCCGGCCACGACAATCGCGATTCGCTTCCAGACCGACTGGCGATTGAATGCGCGCGCGAGATCGGCGGAAGCGACCTCGCCTTCGCGCTCGTCGACCATCTTGACGTAGCCGCCGAGCGGCACCGCGGACACCGCCCATTCGGTGCGGTCGCGGCCGAGGCGACGCGACCAGAGAACGCGACCGAATCCCACCGAAAAGCGCAGGACCTTGACGCCGACGAGCCTGGCCACGACATAGTGGCCGAGCTCGTGAAAGATCACCAGCACTCCGAGCGTCACCCCGAAGGCAAGCAGTTTCTGTAGCAGCATCATCATGCCGGCAGTGTGTGCACGTGTTCGAGCTCGAGCAACTGCCGCGTCAGCGCCCGGGCCTCGTGATCGGCGCCGAGCGCCTCGTCCAATGTCGTCAGCGGTTGCGCCGGGAGCCGCGACATCGTTTCTTCGCACGCCGCGGCGATCTGCGTGAAGCCGATCCGGCGATCGAGGAAAGCGGCGACGGCGACTTCGTTGGCCGCATTGAGCATGGCCGGTGCCGTCCCATCCGCGCGGAGCGCCTCGTAGGCGAGGCCGAGGCAGGGATATCGCGCGGCCTCAGGCGCGGCGAAATCGAGCGTGCCCAGCCTCGCCAGGTCGAGGGGCGCAACGCCGGCGCCGATCCGATCCGGCCACGCCAGCGCCTGCGCGATGGGGGTTCGCATGTCGGGATTGCCGAGCTGCGCGAGCACCGAGCCGTCGACATACTCGACCAGCGAATGAACGATGCTCTGCGGATGGATGACGACCTCGATCGCATCGGCCGGCACGCCGAACAGCCACCGCGCTTCGATCACTTCGAGTCCCTTGTTCATCATCGTCGCCGAGTCGACCGAGATCTTGCGTCCCATGCGCCAGGTTGGATGCGCGCAGGCCTGTTCGGGCGACACCTGGGAAAGCTCGTCGAGTGGCTTGCGCAGGAACGGCCCGCCGGAGGCGGTCAGCAGGACGCGCCGCACACCGCGCGCTGCTTCACCCAGCGCCTGATCGGACGGAAGGCATTGGAAGATCGCGTTGTGCTCGCTATCGATCGGCAGCAGCGTCGAGCCGCCCCGGCGCAACGCGCCGATGAAAAGCCCGCCCGCGAGGACCAGCGTTTCCTTGTTCGCGAGCAGGATTCGCTTGCCGCTCTTCGCCGCCGCGAGCGTGGGCTCGAGGCCGGTCGCACCGACGATCGCCGCAATCACCGTGTCGGCTTCGGGCAGGGCCGCGATCGCGCACAGTCCGGCCGGACCCGCCAGGACGCGCGTCGCAATGCCCGCGGCGCGTATCGCGAGCTCGAGCTCGCGCGCGGCATCGACGTCGAACAGAGCCGCATAACGCGGTCGAAAGCGGCGTACGAGCTCGAACAGCGCCTGCCATTGCCGGTTGGCGGTCAGCGCCGCCACCGCGAATCGGTCGGGATGCCGCGCGATAACGTCGAGCGCCGACGCGCCGATCGAGCCCGTCGCGCCGAGGATGGCGATGCTGCGGGCAGGCGTGGGCGCGATCATCGGAACAGATGCTGGGCAATCAGCGCAGCAGGTGGCATCGCCGCGCTCAGCGCGTCGATCCGGTCGAGAATGCCGCCGTGCCCCGGCAGGATGGTCCCGCTGTCCTTGACGCCACGCTGGCGCTTCAACTGCGACTCGAACAGATCGCCGACGATCGACAGCCCCGCCAGCAGCAGCGCAAGCGCGACCCAGATGGCCGCAGCGAAAGCGTCCGGCGAACGCGTATAGCCGGCGGCCGCCGCAAGCGGCAGCAGCAGCATCGCATAGATCGTCACAGCAACCAGCGCCCCATAGACGCCCTCCCAGGTCTTGCCCGGACTGATCGATGGTGCGAGCTTCCTGCGACCGAAGCGCCGGCCGGCGAAGTACGCGGCGGTGTCGGCGATCCATACGATCGCCATCATCGCCAGCAGCAGGCCCGGCGATCGCGTTTGCAGCGCGACCACCGCCATCCAGGTGGCGATCAGCACCAGCCAGCCGACGATCGCCAGCAGCGGCCGCGAGACGATGCGCCGTCCCGAAGCCAGCCACACCGGCGCAATCAGCAGCCAGAAAACGGTAGCGGCGCCGCAGATCCAGGACACGATCGCGCCGGGCCAGCCGCGCTCGGAGGTGAAGCCCGCGGCCGGATCGAGCAGCAGCACGCAACCGGTGAACAGTGTCGTACCGACGAACAGCATCCAGCCGCGCTTTTGCAGCGCCGCGAGCCCCGCCCATTCCGCGGCCGCGACCACGACAACGCCGAGCGTCACTGCACCCCAGGCGCGCGGAGGCAACCCGAACAACGCGGCCAGCGTCAGCGGGACCAGGACCAGCGCAGTGATGATGCGGGTTTTCAGCACCCGGTGACTTCAGTCGCGAACCGCTTGCAGTTGCTCGCTGGTCCGGCCGAACCGGCGCTCGCGCTGTCGATAGGAATCGATCGCCGCGCAGAGCGCATCAGCGTCGAAATCGGGCCACAGCCGGTCGGTGAAAAAGAATTCGGTATAGGCAAGCTGCCACAACAGGAAATTCGATATGCGTTGCTCGCCCCCGGTGCGTATGAACAGGTCCGGTTCGGGCGCATAGGCCATCGACAGATAGGGATCCAGCGCCTCCGGTGCAAAGCCGCGCACCGCCTTCGGATCCGCGGCCAGCAGCTTCTGCACCGCCTGCGCCACGTCCCAGCGCCCGCCGTAGTTGGCGGCGATCGTCAGCGTCAGGCGCGAATTGCCCTCGGTCGCCGCCTCGCCCGCGGCGATCAGCTCGCGGATCTTGGGCTCGAAGCGCGAAGTATCGCCGATGACCTTGAACCGTATGTCGTTGTTGTCGAGCTTGGCGACTTCCTGCTCGAGCGCGCGCAGGAACAGTTGCATCAGGATCGATACTTCGTCGGCGGGCCGGCGCCAGTTCTCGCTGGAGAACGCGAACAGCGTCAGGTATTCGACGCCCTGCTCGATGCAGCCGCGGACGGTCGCCCGAACGGACTCGACGCCCTTACGGTGGCCGGCAACGCGCGGCAGCATCCGCTGCTTGGCCCAGCGGCCATTGCCATCCATGATGATGGCGATGTGGCGCGGGATGGCGCGCACTTCGGGAACGTCGCGGGTCGAGCTGGTAAACAAGGCTGCGATCAGACCGCCATCAGGTCGGCTTCCTTCGCGTGCAGCAGCTTGTCGACCTCGCCGATATAGCGGTCGGTCAGCTTCTGCACATCGTCCTGGGCGCGACGCTCGTCGTCCTCGGCAACCGACTTGGCTTTGAGCAAATCCTTCAGATGACTGATCGCGTCACGGCGGATGTTGCGAACCGCGACGCGCGCGTTCTCGGCTTCCCGATGCACGACCTTGATCAGCTCCTTGCGCCGTTCCTCGGTCAGCGCCGGCATCGGCACCCGGATCAGGTCGCCGCTGGTCGCCGGATTGAGGCCAAGATCGGAATCACGAATCGCCTTCTCGACCACCTGAACCATTTTCTTTTCCCACGGCTGCACGGTGATCGTATGCGCGTCGGCCAGCGTGACGTTGGCAACCTGGTTGATCGGCATCGTCGTGCCGTAGTAATCGACCTTGATGTGATCGAGCAGGCCGGTGTGCGCGCGGCCGGTCCTGACCTTGCCCAGATCGGTCTTCAGCGCCTCGACCGATTTCTGCATTTTCTGCTCGGCGGCTTTCTTTACGTCAGCGATCATTGGGAGCTCCTTGCCGAATCCACTGCGCGCTGCTGCCGGTATCGCTGCGTGAATCTGCCCGATGGCCCGCGGCGCGCCGACTTGTTTTGGACCGCACGGACAACAGCGCTAGCAATGCACCAGCGTGCCTTCGTCCTCGCCCATCACCACGCGCTTGAGCGCCCCGGGCGCGAAGATGCTGAAGACCTTGAGCAGCATGTTCTGGTCGCGGCACAGCGCCAGGGCCGTCGCATCCATCACCTTGAGGTTTTTGACGATCGCCTCGTCGAACGTCAACGTCGCGTACCGACGCGCCGACGCGTCCTTGTTCGGATCGGCCGTGTAGACGCCGTCGACCTTGGTCGCCTTGAGTACGATGTCGACACCCATTTCGCGGCCTCGCAATGCAGCCGCGGTATCGGTGGTGAAAAAAGGATTGCCGGTACCGGCGGCGAAGATGACGATCTTGTTCTCTTCCAGATAGCGCAGCGCCTTGCCCCGAATGTACGGCTCGGCCACCTGTTCGATCGACAGCGCCGACTGCACGCGCGACACCAGACCGGCGCGGCGCATCGCATCCTGCAGCGCCAGCGCGTTCATCAGCGTGGCCAGCATGCCCATGTAGTCGGCGGTCGCCCGGTCCATGCCCGCCGCTCCAGGAGCCACGCCGCGAAAGATATTGCCGCCACCGATCACGACCGCCACCTGCACACCCAGCCGGATGACCTCGCCTATTTCGGCAACGATGCGGTCGATGACCTCGCGATTGATGCCATAGGGATCGTTTCCCATCAGCGCCTCGCCGGAAAGCTTGAGCAGAATGCGCTTGTAGGCCGGCTCGGTGCGCACCAGCGGCGCCACATTGGACACAGGCGCGATGTTTTGCGGTGTCATGGCTGTTCAGTCCTCCGCAGTGAGTTCTTCAGGCCTTGGCCATCGCCGCGACCTCGGCGGCGAAATCATCTTTCTTTTTCTCGATGCCCTCGCCGACGACATAGAGCGTGAAGCCCCGGACCGTCGCGCCTTTCGACTTCAGATATTTGTCGACCGTCTGCTCGGTGTCCTTGGCGAACGGCTGGCCGAGCAAGGTCACTTCGGCCAGATACTTGTTGATCCGGCCTTCGACCATTTTCGCCACGATGTCTGCCGGCTTGCCGGTATCGGCCGCCTGTGCGCTGTAGATCGCGCGTTCCTTGTCGATCAGCTCGACCGGAACCTGGTCGCGCGAAACGCATACCGGACGCACGTTGGCGACACTCGCAGCGATATGCATCGCGACGTCCTTGCCGGTCGCCTCGTCGCCGCCTTCGATCTCGACCATCACGCCGATGCGGCCCCCGTGCAGGTATTGCGTCAGCCGCGCCGGCGTCGCAAGGCGGGAGAAGCGCCGCACAGAGATGTTCTCGCCAAGCTTCTGCACCAGCGCCTGCCGCGCCGATTCGACCGTTCCCTCGTCCCTCGGAAGGGCAAGCAACGCTGCGACGTCGGCCGGATTCTTTTCGATCACGAGCGCAGCAAGTTTCTTCGCGAATGCGACGAAATCGGCGTTGCGCGCGACAAAATCGGTCTCGCAGTTGAGCTCGAGCAGCGCCCCGGTCTTGCCGTCGGCTGCGATCATCGCGCCGATCACGCCTTCCGCCGCAACCCGATCAGCGGCCTTCGACGCCTTCGCTCCGCTCTTTATCCTCAGCAGATCCTCCGCCTTCGCGAGATCGCCGCCGGTGTCCAGCAGCGCCTTCTTGCATTCCATCATGCCCAGGCCGGTTCGCCCACGCAGCTCCATCACCTTGCTCGCGCTTACTTCCGCCATCGCCATTCCGCTCCACATCCTTTGGGTCGCCGGCGCGGCATTGCTTACTTGCGCCGGCGTCATGCTTAAACAAAAGGGGGCGTCGCCCCCTTTGCTGAATGCTCAGGCCCTGGCTTCGTCTCCGGAAATCTCGACAAATTCCTCGGTCTGAACGATTTCCTGGATCACCTGGCTCCGTCCCTCGAGGATCGCGTCGGCGACACCCCGGGCGTACAGGCGGATCGCCCGGCTCGAATCGTCATTGCCGGGAATGACGTAGGCGATCCCTTCGGGCGAATGATTGGTATCGACGACGCCGATGATCGGAATCGCCAATTTGTTGGCCTCGGTCACCGCTATCTTCTGGTAGCCGACGTCGATGATGAACAGCGCATCGGGCAGCGCCGTCATTTCCTTGATGCCGCCGAGGCTTCGGTTGAGCTTGTCCATCTCCCGCTGCAACGTCAGCGCTTCGCGCTTGCTCATCTTCTCGAAGGTACCGTCCAGTCCCATTGCCTCGAGGTCCTTCAGGCGCTTGATCGAGGCCTTGACGGTCTTGAAGTTGGTCAGCATGCCGCCGAGCCAGCGATGGTCGACAAACGGCATGCCGGCCCGCTGCGCCTCTTCGGCGACGATCTCCCGCGCTTGGCGCTTGGTTCCGACAAACAGGATGGTGCCGCGGTTGCTGGCCAGTTGGCGCACGTATTTCATCGCCTCCTGGTACATTGCCATCGTCTTTTCGAGATTGACGATGTGAATCTTGTTGCGCTGGCCGAAGATGAATTCGGCCATCTTCGGATTCCAGTAGCGGGTCTGGTGTCCGAAATGGACACCCGCTTCCAGCATTTGACGCATCGTGACCGACATTACTACACTCCTCTATCAGGGTTGAGCCTCGATCCGCGACTGGGCCCGAGTGCTGGGCACGACGGGCACCCTGATGGTGCGGATCTGCGAATTGCCCGGATCTTGAAGCCCTCGCCGGCGCCTGCTTTCTGGGCGCTGGTTGGGCTGGCGAACTGGCCGATCCAAGCTAACGTTCGATTTTAACACGCTTTTGTCAGCCTCGGCCAGATTGGCGCGACACCGGCGTGAGCCGCGCGGCACGCCGCCCCGGCCGAAAGATGAAACCATCCGCGCCCCGATGCCTCCTTCAATGAATCCTTTCTGGTCCGATTTCCTCGCCGCGCATGGCGCAAGCTTCGACCGCGGCCTCGTGTCGTCGTTCGGCAAGCCCGTCGCCGAGCTTCTGGCCGCCCGCGATGCCGCGGTGGTCAGCGACCTGTCGCCGCTGACGGTCCTCCGGGTCGAGGGCCTGGACGCCGCCGCGTTTCTGCAGGGGCAATTCACCAACGATGTCGCCGCACTCGGTGTAGGCACGGCGCAATACAGCGCCTGGTGCTCACCCAAGGGACGCATGCTGGCCAATTTCGTGATTCAGCGCAGCGCCGATTCGACCTTCGAACTGCTGCTGCCGGAGAGCGTCGCCGAAGCCATCGCCAAGCGCCTTCGCATGTTCGTGCTGCGCTCGCGCGTCACGATCGCCGACGCCAGCTGCGATAGCGTTCGTCTGGGCGTCGGCGGCCCCGGGGCCGCCGCGGCGATCGGTGCGGCGCTGGGCGCGGCGCCTGCCGTCGGTAAGATGTCCTTACTCGGAGACCTGGCCGTGGCCGCGCTACCCGGGCCACGCTATGCAATCACCGTCGCGCCGAACGCCGCCGCTTCGTGCTGGGATCGCCTACACGCCGTTTGCCGGCCCGCCGGCTTCGCGGCATGGCAGTGGCTGACCGTGCGCGCCGGTGTTCCCGTCATCACGCCGCCGACGGCCGACCTTTTCGTGCCGCAGGCGGCGAACTGGGATGCGCTGGGCGGAATCAGCTTCCAGAAAGGCTGCTATGCCGGCCAGGAGATCGTCGCCCGGACGCAATATCTGGGCCGATTGAAGGAGCGGCTCGCGCTCGCGCACTTCGACGGCACACCACCCCCCGCGGGCGAGCGCTTGTACAGCGCCGCGTTCGGCGACCAGGCGTGCGGCACCGTGGTCAATGCAGCCGCCGCGCCCGATGGCGGCAGCGACCTCTTGGCGGTGCTGCAGCTCGCGGCCGCCGAGAGCGGCGACTTGCATCTCGGCACACTCGGCGGCATGTCACTGCGCCTCCAGGCACTCCCCTACGCCGTACCTGCCCCCGCGGCGCCGCGTGGCCGCATCGCATGAGCACCGGCCCCGTCCATTGCTATGTCTACTATCGGGTCGATCCCGAGCATGCCGCCGCCGCACACCGCACGATTGCTGCGGTGCTAAGCACCATCGAGCAGCGCGCCGGCGTCACCGGCAGCCTCCTGCAGCGCCAGGATGAGCCGATGCTGTGGATGGAGGTCTACGAGAACGTCCAAGATCCGGCGCGCTTCGAGGTCATGCTCGCCGACCTCCTCGACACACATCGCTTCTCGCAGTTCCTGGCGCCGGATTCGGCGCGCAGGATCGAGCGCTTCATTGCCAACACCGGCGCCGGATGATTCGCGCTCGCCGTTCGTTTTGCGGCAGCCGCGCCTAGATGTGCCTGGCGCTGGTCGCGCTCGATGCGCACCCGAAATACCGATGCGTGATCGCCGCCAACCGCGACGAGTTCCATGCTCGAGCATCCGAGGCTGCGCATTGGTGGGAAGACGGCATCCTGGCAGGCCGCGATCTTGTCGCCGGCGGCACCTGGTTCGGCGTCACGCGGACCGGCCGCTGGGCGCTGGTCACCAACTTCCGCGAGGGCGTGCCTCGCGACCCGAATGCGCCCTCGCGAGGCGAACTGGTCACGCGCATGCTGCGCGAATCCGCCTCGCCGCTGCGCTCCGGTGCCGCGCTTTTGCCCGAGGGCGGCCGCTACCATGGCTTCAACCTGTTGGCCGGCGACCGGACCGGCGCCGCGTTCGCCTCCAATCGCGCCAGCGGCGCGCTGGCCCTCGGCGCCGGCGTTCACGGCTTGTCGAATCACCTGCTCGACACGCCCTGGCCGAAGCTGCTGCGCAGCAAAGCGCGCCTGGCGGAATGGCTCACCAACGACGACCCGCCGATCGACGACGCGTTCGCACTCCTTGCCGATCGCGAGCCCGCGTCCGATGACGCCCTGCCCGTGACCGGCGTTTCGCGGCAACGCGAAAGCCTGCTGTCGTCGCCATTCATCGTCAGCCCGGATTACGGAACCCGCTCATCGACGCTGCTGCTGATCGCGCGCGATAACAGCGCGCGCTTGATCGAGCGCAGCTTCGACGCCGACGCACGCGTCACCGGAGAAGTGGCGTTCGATTTTCGGTTCGACGCCGTGGGTTCCGGCGCCGGCCGTGACGACGTCGCGCCCTATCGCGGCGCGTCGCCATAGCCGGACAGCCGAAGTCGGGCGATGCCGCCTGCGACTTCGAGCTCGCCATGGCCGCCGAAAGGCAACGTCAGCTTGTCGCGGCAATGGCCGAACGGCAGCCCGGTATAAATCGGCACGCCGAAGCGCGCCCGCGCGTGCGCGATCGTGGCCGACAGGTCATAGGCATTGTCGTTCGGTGTCGCGTCGAATCCGGTGAAGCTGCCGAGCAGCAGAGCGCGCTGTCGCGCGAGGACGCCGGCGAAGTGCAGTTGGTAGAGCATGCGCTCGAGTCGATACGGCTGCTCGCCGACGTCTTCGAGCACCAGGATGCCGCCGGCTATGGTCGGGAAATGCCGCGTTCCGACCAGGTGCGCAACCATCGCCAGGTTGCCGCCCCACAGCGTGCCGCTGGCCGAGAATTCGGCCGGACCCTCCAGCGGCAGCTCGATCTCGTGGCTCGCGCCGGCCAAAAGCGCCCAGCAATGGTCGATCGTGAACGAGGACGGCTCCAGCGCGCCGAAATCGTAGGCCGCCATCGGCCCGGCGAAGCTGACGATCCTCGCGTGCGTCCATGCGGCAAGCTGGAATGCGGTGAAATCGCTGTGACCGAGCCAGCGAGTTTTCGCTGCGGCGATCGCGTCGAAATCGATCCGGTCCAGGAGGCGCGACCACCCATAGCCGCCACGCACGGCGATCGCGAGATCGATGCGCGGATCCGAGGCCATCCGCATGACGGCGGCGAGGCGCTCGTCGTCGGGCGCCGAAAAGCGCTGCCAGCGCGTCGACGCCGTCGGGTCGACGATGACGCGGTGCCCGAGCGCCTGGAGGCGTTCGGTGGCGCGCGCTATCGCTCCGGAGTCGAGTACGTAGCCCGCGGGCGCGTACAAGCCGATGCCGTAGGTCGGCGCCTTCATCGGCGGGCGTCCTGTCGGCGGCTCGCGAAGAAATCCGAAAGGGGCGCCGCGCAGGCCTCCGCCATCACGCCGCCGATCACCGCCGTGTGATGATTCAGACGCGGCTCGGCGAAGAGATCGACGACGCTGCCGCAAGCGCCGGTCTTCGGATCGTGCGCACCGAATACCAGCCGGCGAATGCGCGCGTGCATGATCGCGCCCGCGCACATCGCGCAGGGCTCGATCGTCACGTACAGCTCACAACCGGGAAGGCGGTAATTGCCGAGCGAGCGGGCCGCCTCGCGCAGCGCCGCAATTTCGGCGTGCGCGGTCGGATCGTTGCCGGCGATCGGCGCATTGCCGCCGCGCCCGACGATCGCGCCGTCGCTGACGACGATCGCGCCGACCGGGACTTCGCCGCGCGCCTGCGCCCCGCGTGCCAGGAGCAGCGCTTCGGCCATCCACCGCTCGGCCGAGTCGGACGAGGACAACACCGACGGCGCGGCGTCGGGGCGCGGCCCGGCCATTGCCTTCACCCAGCGCCGGCAGCGTCGGCGACGATCGCGTCGGCTTCGATCTCGACCAGCATGTCGGCATCGATCAGTCGCCGGACTTCGACCATCGTGCTTGCCGGACGGATGTCGCGGAAGGCTTCGCCGTGGGCGCGGCCGATCGCCTCCCACTGTGTGATGTCGGTGACGTAGATGCGCGTGCGCACGACGTCGCCGAGGCTGGCACCCGCCGCGGAGAGTGCCCGCCCGATGTTGGCGATCACCTGCCGCGCCTGCGCGTAGGCATCGCCCTTGCCGACGATCTCTCCGCCGGTGGCGGTCGCCGTCGTTCCAGAAACGAATATCTGATTGCCGATACGCACCGCGCGCGAATAGCCAACCAGTGGCTCCCACGGCGTGCCGGTAGAGAAGTTTTCGCGTTTCATCGGGTCGGCCCTCACTCCCATTCGATCGTCGCCGGCGGCTTCCCCGAAATGTCGTAGACGACGCGGTTGATGCCGCGAACTTCGTTGGTGATGCGGTTCGACACGCGCGCGAGCAGCTCGTGCGGCAGCGGCGCCCAGTGCGCGGTCATGAAGTCGGTCGTCTCGACCGCGCGCAGCGCGACGACGTGCTCGTACGTGCGCCCATCGCCCATCACGCCGACCGAGCGGACCGGCAGGAATACGGCGAACGCCTGCGCAACGCGATCGTACCACCCGGCCTCGCGCAACTCGTCGATGAAAATCGCATCGGCCCGGCGAAGCAGATCGGCGTACTCGCGCTTGACTTCGCCGAGGATGCGCACGCCCAGCCCCGGCCCCGGAAACGGATGGCGGAACACCATCGCGCGCGGCAGGCCGAGGGCGACGCCCAGCTCGCGCACCTCGTCCTTGAACAACTCGCGCAGCGGCTCGAGCAACTTCAGATGCAGCGTTTCCGGCAGGCCGCCGACGTTGTGATGCGACTTGATCGTGTGCGCCTTGCCGGTCTTCGCCCCCGCGGATTCGATGACATCCGGGTAGATCGTGCCTTGCGCCAACCACCTGGCGGCCGTCCCTCCGGAGCGCAGCTTGGCGGCTTCCGCCTGGAAGACGTGCACGAACTCGCGGCCGATGATCTTGCGCTTCTGCTCGGGGTCGGCCACACCGGCGAGCTCGCGCAGAAATACTTCGCTGGCATCGACCATGTCGACGCGCACGCCGAGGTGCTCGGCGAAGGTCGCCATCACTTGCGTGGCCTCGCCCTCACGCAGCAGACCGGTGTCGACGAATATGCAGGTCAGTCGTGGCCCGATTGCGCGATGAATCAGCGCGGCCGCCACCGACGAATCGACGCCGCCGGAAAGACCGAGGATCACCTCGTCGCCACCGACCTGTGCCCGGATTTTCGCGATCGCCTCGTCGACGTAGGCCGGCATCGTCCAGTCGCCGGGGCAACCGCAGATGTCGCGCACGAATCGCGCCAGGATCGACTTGCCTTGGCGGGTGTGCGTGACCTCGGGGTGGAACTGAACGCCGTAGAACCGACGCGATTCATCCATCATCCCGGCGATCGGCGTCGCCTCGTTGCTCGCCATCAGCGCGAACCCCGGCGGCAGTGCGATCACCTTGTCGCCGTGGCTCATCCAGACGTCGAGCAGACCCCGACCGTCGGTGCCGGTGCGATCCTGGATGCCGTCGAGCAGACGGCCATGCCCTCGCGCGCGCACGGCGGCGTAGCCGAATTCGCGGATCAGGCCGTTCTCGACTTCGCCGCCCAACTGCGCGGCCATCGTCTGCATGCCGTAGCAGATGCCCAACACCGGCACGCCGGCCGTCCACACCGACGCCGGTGCGCGCGGCGTATCCCCCGCCGTCACGCTTTCCGGACCGCCGGAGAGGATGATGCCGGCAGGGGCAAATTCGGCAACGAACGAAGGCGGCACGTCGCACGGGTGAATCTCGCAATAGGTGTCGAGCTCGCGCACGCGCCGCGCGATCAGTTGCGTGTACTGGGCTCCGAAATCCAGGATCAGGATTTTCGAGTGCGTGGCGGCGGTCATGTCGCAGCGACGACACGACGCGCAGCGAAATGCCGTCGCGCCACCAGCAACGCCACGATCTGCAGCGCCGCACTGACATAGAAAGTGGCGCCGATGCGCCAGTCCGACGGCGCCATGTGGCTGACCAGCGCAAGCAGCGGCGCGCCGATCAGCGGCGCCACGACGAACATGATGCTGTTGATCGAATTGAGTGCGCCCATCGTCACACCCTGCTCGCTCGGATCGACGGCGTTCGACACGATCCCCTGCAGCGCGGGTCCGGCCGCGAACGACAGGAAGTTGCCGACGATGATCGCGTACATCATCCAACCGTGTTGGGCCAGGCCGTAGAGCACATAGGCGCAGGTGCCTATCGTCAGGCCCACGAGCACCAGGCGCACGTCGCCGAAACGCCGCAGCAGCGGACTCAGCAAACCGCCCTGGACGGTCGCGGCGACCAGACCGACGCAGAACAGCGCGAAGCCGTTCTCCTTCGGCCCCCAGTCGAAGCGAAAATGCGTGTAGAGCACCCAGGTTGTCTGCAACAAGAGCTGTGCCAGGACGACCAGCGCGAAGACGGCGACCAGGCTGCCGATCTCGCGGTGCCGGGCCAGCGTCAACAGCGCCGCGAAGGGATTGGCCCGGGCGAGCGCAAACGGCGCGCGCCGTCCTCGCGGCAGCGATTCGGGCACGACAAAGTAGCCGTAGGCCGCGTTGATCAGCGACAGCGCGCCGGCGGCGAAAAACGGCAGATGCAGGTCGATGCTGCCGAGCAGGCCGCCCACCATCGGGCCGACGATGAAACCGACGCCGAACGCCGCACCGATCAGTCCGAAGCTCTTGGCGCGCCGCTCGGGCGGGGTGACATCCGAAGCATAGGCATTGGCCACCGAAAAGCTGGCGCCCGCCGTGCCGCCGATGATGCGCGCCACCAGCATCAACGCCAGCGATGGGGCGAGGCCCAGCAGCAGAAAGTGAAGGCCGAGTCCCAGCAGCGACCAGAGCAGGATCGGTCGCCGCCCGAAGCGGTCGGACAGCGCGCCCAGCAGCGGCGCGCAAAAGAACTGCATCACGCCGTAGGCGACGACCAGCAAGCCGTACCAGTACGCCTGCAGCTCGCGGTTGGGCGTGTACAGCCCAACCAGCATCGGGATGACCGGAAGCGCGATGCCGATGCCCAGCACGTCGATGAACACGACGACGAGGATGAAAGGCATCCCCGCCTGCCTAGCGGCGGCAGGCTTAGCGCGCTTGACCAATCGCCGTCCTTCTCCCTGGCCTCATGCTAATCGGCCCGATAGTTCGGTGCTTCCTTGGTGATCTGCACGTCATGCACATGCGATTCCCGGATGCCTGCCGAGGTAATTTCGACGAACTCGGCGCGCGTGCGCAGCGCGTCGATCGTCGCGCAGCCGCAATACCCCATCGCTGCGCGCACGCCGCCCATCAACTGGTGAACGACGGCGGCGATCGAGCCCTTGTAGGGCACGCGCCCTTCGATGCCTTCGGGGACCAGCTTTTCGGCAGCGCCCTCGCCTTCCGAATCCTGGAAATAGCGATCGCTCGAGCCTTGCTGCATCGCACCCAGCGATCCCATGCCGCGATAGCTCTTGTATGAGCGCCCCTGAAAGAGCTCGGTCTCGCCGGGCGATTCTTCGGTGCCGGCGAAGAGGCTCCCCAGCATCACGCAGGACGCGCCGGCGGCAAGCGCCTTGGCGATGTCGCCCGAATAGCGGATGCCGCCATCGGCGATCAATGGAACGCCCAGTGCGGCAACCCCGTCGATGGCATTGAGGATTGCCGTAATCTGCGGTACGCCGACGCCGGCGACGATCCTCGTCGTGCATATCGACCCCGGGCCGATGCCGACCTTGATCGCGTCCGCCCCCTGGTCGGCCAGCGCCCTGGCGCCGGCGGCGGTCGCGACGTTGCCGCCGATGACTTGCACTTGCGGATAACGCCGCTTGACGGCGCGCACCCGATCGAGCACGCCCTGCGAATGGCCGTGCGAGGTATCGACGACGATGACATCGACACCGGCGGCGACGAGCGCCTCGACGCGCTCATCGGTGTCACCGGCCGTTCCGACGGCTGCCCCGACGCGCAACTGCCCGAGCTCATCCTTGCAGGCGTTTGGATGCTCGGTCGATTTGAGAATGTCCTTGACGGTGATGAGGCCGCGGAGCTCGAACTTGTCGTTGACGACCAGGACCCGTTCCAGCCGGTGCTGGTGCATCAGCGTCTTGGCGAGCTCGAGCTCGGTGCCCTCGGGAACGGTGACCAGCCGGTCGCCCTGGGTCATGATGTTTGCCACCGGCTGATCGAGGTTGGTCTCGAACCGCAAGTCGCGATTGGTGACGATGCCGACGACCTTTTTGCCGTCGACGACGGGCAAACCGGAGATGCGGTGCTGCCGCGTCAGCACCATGACCTCGCGCACCGACATCGTCGGCGGCACCGTAATCGGGTCCTTGACCACACCGCTCTCGAAGCGTTTGACCTTGGCGACCTGCGCCGCTTGCGCCTTGGGCAACATGTTCTTGTGCACGACGCCCAAGCCGCCTTCCTGCGCCATCGCGATGGCGAGGCCGGCTTCGGTCACCGTATCCATCGCCGCCGACAGAAGCGGGATGTTCAGCGAAATGGTCTTGGTAAGGCGGGTCTGAAGGCTGACGTCGCGGGGAACGACGGAAGAGTGGGCGGGAAGCAGCAGGACGTCGTCAAAAGTGAGGGCTTTTTGAACGACACGCATATTGCTTTTTCTCCCATGCGCAAAACCGGATTATACGCGCCTCGTCGTGTCCGGTAAACGGCCGAAGCGACCGTTGGACCCGTTCCGGGTTGACGCTGGGGAGCCAATGGCATTACCTTGTGCCGACTCGCATTTTCCCGGAGAAATCGGATGAGTTTGCGACCATCGATGTGGTTCACTGCTTTCTGCGCCGCCGCGATGATGCTGGCGGCCGCGAATGCCCAGGCCCTCCTGTACAAATGGACCGATGAGAACGGCCGCACCGTGTATGGCGATCAGCCGCCGGCAGGCGTCAAGGCGGAGCGAGTCAATCCCGGCATCGCGCCTGCCGATCCCGGGGCCGTGCGCAGCATGGCGGCGAAGGACGCGGAGATCAAAAAGCGCCAGCAGGATCGCGCCGACGCCGAGGCCAAAGCGGACAAGGACCAGGCCGACGCAAAGAAAAAGGTCGACATGTGCGCACAGGCGCGCGGCCGGATCCGCACGCTGCGTGACAACGTCAACGTCTACCGCTACAACGAAAAGGGCGAGAAAGTGTTTTTCGAGCCCGCCGAGCGGCAGAAAGCGATCGCCGACAACGAGAAGATGATTCGCGATCTGAACTGCCCGGCGCCACCGCCGGCAACCTGACCGGACCGACAGTCACCGCAAACTACACCTGATCTTGTCTGCGTCCGATCCGGGAACGAGCAACGCGTAATCGTCAGCGCCGGCGCGCCGGCGGCGGGGGAGCGATCGGAGCCGGCGCGTCGCCGGAACGCGAGTCCTTTTCGAGCGCCGCCTGATTGATCTTCACGTCGACCTTCGACTTGAGGCTCGCGAGGTTGGCCGCAAAGAGCTCGCGCCCCAGTTGCTCGCCGACGCGTGTCGAGAATGCCGACAGACGCGCGGCGTCCGGCGCGGGTGCTGCGATGACCTGAACTATCTTGTAGATGATGAAGCCGCCATCCGGCGCCGGCATGCCGGCGTATTCGGGCAGCTTGGCCGGGTCGCCCTGGAAAACCCTCGCCAGCGCGTCCGGCGGGAATCCGGGTTGCGCCTGGTTGCGTGCCAGCGTGACGGGCTTGCCGAAGGCGAGGCCGGCGTCCTTGCCCTGTTCGAGCAGGGCGAGCTTTTCCATGCCGGCCTTCTGCGCAAGCTCGCTCGCCGCATTGCGCTCGAGCCGGTTGCGTATGTCGCCCTTGACCTCATCGAATGCGCGTGGAGCGGCCGGTCGGTAATCGACGACGCGCGCCGCCATCATCGTATTCGGCGCGACTTCGATGGCATCGGTATTGCGCTTGGCCTGCAGCGAGTCCGGGCTGAATACCGCCTGCACGAACTTGGGATTGTTCTGACCCAGCGGTTGGATCTGTGCGCGAGTCAACCAGTCGGTGGTCTGCACTTTGAGGTTGAGCGCCTTGGCGACCGGCTGCAACGACTCGGCCTGTTCGTAGACCAGGTTCTCGAACTGACTTGCGGCGTCGACGAATTTCCGCATTGCCTGCTGCCGCTTCAGATCCTGCTCGATCTGCGCCTTGACCTCGTCGAAGCTTTGCGTCTTTGCCGCCTTGATCGCAGTCACCTTGATCACGTGCCAGCCGAAATCGGTTCGGATCGGTCCGACGATCTCGCCTTCCTTGGCCGAAAAGACGGCATCCTCGAACGGCTTGACCATCGAACCGTCATGCGCAATGAATCCCAGATCACCGCCCTGCGCCGCCGAACCCGGATCCTGCGAATTTTCCTTCGCAAGCTCGGCGAACTTCGCGGGCGCCTGTCTCGCTTGAGCCGCGAGGTCGTCGGCTTTCTTCTTTGCCGCCGCCTTTTCGTCGTCCTTGGCGTCGGGTTTGACGGCGATCAGGATATGGCTGGCTTGCCGCTCTTCCGCCTTGGCATACTGCTTGAGGTTGTCGTCGTACTGCTTGCGGACGTCGTTCGGGTCGACTTTGATTTCGGCGCCCAGCGCGTCCGGCGTCAGCGAGACGTACTCGATCTTGGCCTGCTCGGGCGTCTGGAACGCCGTCTGGTTGCTGTCGTAATAAGCCTTGACCGCGGCATCGTCGATCTTGACCTCCTTGCGAAAAGCGTCGGCGCCGACGAGCGCGTACGCGACTTCACGCTTCTGGTCGAGCAACCCGAGATAACGCTCAACGTTGCTCTTGGCGACGATGCTGGCAGCGGCTATCGGCTCTTGCAACGGAGCCTGGGTAAGCGCCCGCCGCACGTCGTTGATGAACTCCGGCGAGGACTTCGGCGGATCCTGCGAAGCCAGCAGCTGCTGGTAGCGCTCGGTCGAGAATTTACCATCGACCTGGAACGCCGGGATGTTGCTGATGTATTGCCGGATCTGTTCGTCGGAGACCCGGAGGCCGTCGCGGCCCGCCTGATTGTCGAGCAACCGCTGGCTGATCAGTTGCTCCAGCGTCGCATAGCGCACTTCGGGGTTATCGAACACCGCCGGGTCGTAGTTCGCACCCAGCGACTGCCGCATCCGATCCTGCTGGTCGCGAATCGCATTGGCAAACTCTGCCTGCGTGATCTTGTCCCTGCCGACCGTCGCCACGTCGCCAGTCGAGGCCGTGCCCCGGAAATAGGAATCGACGCCGAAAAAGGCGAACGGCAACGTGATGAGCGCCAGCACGAATTGCACGACGCGCTTTTGCTTGTAGATGAAATCGAACATGGCTGCAGCTTCCAGTAAAGCCCGGGCCGGCCGCCGGTGTTCCCGGCGCGCCGCATCCGCGAGCAAAAAGGGCGAACTCGCGTTCGCCCTTGAATCGTTGTTGGCGGAGTGGACGGGACTCGAACCCGCGACCCCCGGCGTGACAGGCCGGTATTCTAACCAACTGAACTACCACTCCTTGAATCCGCTTTGCTCACTCCTGTTGGTGGGTGCTGAGAGGCTCGAACTCCCGACATTCGCCTTGTAAGGGCGACGCTCTACCAACTGAGCTAAGCACCCGCAGCCGCGCCGGTCTCCGCGCACGGCCCGGCGCTTTGCGCCCGAGAGTGCCGGCGCAACAAAAAGCCCGTTAGTTTACCGAATCCTTCAGCGCTTTGCCAGCCCGGAACTTCGGCACGCGCGCCGCCTTGATCTTGATCGTCGCGCCGGTGCGCGGATTGCGGCCCTGTCGCGCGGTGCGTTTGCCTACGTAGAACGAACCAAACCCGACCAGCGTGACGATATCGCCCTTCTTCAGCGAATTCTTGATCGAGTTCACCATTGCATCGAGTGCCCGGCCGGCGGCCGCCTTCGAGATGTCGGCATGCCGCGCGATTGCGTCGATCAGTTCCGATTTGTTCACGAATGTCCCCTTTCCATTGCCGGGTGAATTGGCGCGCTGCTGCGCGAGTGGGCCGAATGCGCTGGTTTGAGCCGGGAGGTGCTGCGGAACGAAACAGAACGTACTTTATAGCAATCGCGAATTCATCGTGTCAAGCGCTTTTCCGTGCGGGCACGAGTAAAAAAACGCCGCGGCGCACGCTCGAAAGGCGCGCGGCCGCGGCGCTTGTTCGCGCCGTGTGTGACGCGATCGTCAGTGCTTGATCAGCGCGGCCGGCTCTTCGACCGGTGCTGCAGGAACCGCGGGCGCCTCAGGCAAAGCAGCGTCGGACAGTGGCGTCGGGTGACGCTCCAGCGCGTATTCGAGCACCTGTTCGATCCAACGCACCGGATGGATCTCCAGCCGATTCTTGATCTCTTCGGGAATCTCGACCAGGTCCTTGACGTTTTCTTCCGGGATCAGCACCTGGCGGATTCCGCCTCGCCCCGCGGCGAGCAGCTTTTCCTTGAGCCCGCCGATCGGCAGCACTTCGCCGCGCAACGTGATTTCGCCGGTCATCGCGACGTCGGCGCGCACCGGAATGCCGGTCAGGATGGACACGATCGCGGTGACGATCGCACCGCCGGCCGAAGGACCGTCCTTGGGCGTCGCGCCTTCGGGCAGGTGAATGTGCAGATCGGTCTTCTGGTAGAAGTCGGGCGCGATGCCGAGCTGCTTCGAGCGATGGCGAACGACCGACAACGCGGCCGCGATCGATTCGTTCATTACGTCGCCCAGCTTGCCGGTCGTCGTCGTCTTCCCCTTGCCGGGCAGCGCGACGGCTTCGACGGTGAGCAAGTCGCCGCCGACTTCGGTCCAGGCGAGCCCCGTGACCTGGCCCACCTGGTTCTTCTTTTCGGCGATGCCGTAGGTAAATCGGCGAACGCCCAGGTACTTGTCGAGGTTTTTCGCGTTGACGTCGACCGGGTGCCGCGCCGCACGAGGCTTGCCCTCGCTTGCCTTCAGCAGCAGCGCCTTGACGACCTTGCGGCAGATCTTCGAGATGTCCCGTTCCAGCGCCCGCACGCCGGCCTCCCGCGTGTAGTACCGCGTGATGTCGCGCAGAGCTGAATCGGCGATGTGCAGTTCATGGTCCTTAAGCCCGTTGTTCTTCATCTGCTTGGGCACCAGGTACTGCTTGGCGATCGCGATCTTCTCGTCCTCGGTATAACCCGACAGCCGGATCACTTCCATTCGGTCGAGCAGCGGCGCAGGAATGTTGAGCGTGTTCGCAGTCGCGACGAACATGACGTCGGACAGATCGTATTCGACTTCGACGTAGTGATCGACGAACGTGTTGTTCTGCTCGGGATCGAGAACTTCCAGCAGCGCTGACGATGGGTCGCCGCGAAAGTCCTGCCCCATCTTGTCGACCTCGTCGAGCAGGAACAGCGGATTCCGGACGCCGACCTTGGTCATGTTCTGCAGGATCTTGCCCGGCATCGAGCCGATGTAGGTGCGACGGTGGCCGCGGATCTCTGCTTCGTCGCGAACGCCGCCCAGGCTCATCCGCACGAATTTGCGGTTGGTCGCGCGGGCGATCGACTGGCCGAGCGAGGTCTTGCCCACGCCGGGCGCCCCGACCAGACACAGGATCGGCGCCTTCAGCTTGTCGACGCGCTGCTGTACCGCGAGGTATTCGACGATGCGTTCCTTGACCTTCTCCAGCCCGTAATGATCGGCGTCGAGCACCTTGACCGCATTCGACAGGTCCTTGTTGATCTTGCTCTTCTTCTTCCACGGCAGGCCGAGCAGCGTGTCGATGTAGTTGCGCACGACCGTCGCCTCGGCCGACATCGGCGACATCATCTTGAGCTTCTTGAGCTCGCCCAGCGCCTTGGCCTCGGCCTCCTTCGACATCTTGGCGGTCTTGACCTTCTTGTCCATCTCGTCGAGGTCGGCGTTCTCGTCGCCCTCGCCCAACTCCTTCTGGATCGCCTTGACCTGCTCGTTGAGGTAATACTCGCGCTGGCTCTTTTCCATCTGCCGCTTCACGCGGCCGCGAATGCGCTTCTCCACCTGAAGGATGTCGACTTCGCCTTCGAGCAGACCGAGCAGGTGCTCGAGCCGCTTCCCGACGTCCTGCATTTCGAGGATTTCCTGCTTCTGCTCGAGTTTCAGCGGCAGGTGCGCTGCAATCGCGTCGGCGAGCCGGCCGCCATCGTCGATGCCCGACATCGACGTAAGGATTTCCGGCGGGATCTTTTTGTTGAGCTTGACGTACTGGTCGAACTGGCCGAGCAGCGCGCGGCGCATCGCCTCGATCTCGTGCGTGCCGTTCTCGACGCCGGTCAGCAGCGTCGCCTCGGCAGAAAGATATTCGCCGGGATCGGTCACGTGGATGATCCGTGCGCGCTGCGTGCCTTCGACCAGCACTTTGACGGTCCCGTCCGGCAGCTTCAGCATCTGCAGCACCGTCGCCACGCTGCCGATGTCATACAGGTCGTCGGCCACCGGCTCGTCCTTGGCCGCAGACTTCTGGGCGACCAGCAGGATGTGCTTGCCCGCCTCCATCGCCACGTCGAGCGCCTTGATCGACTTCGGGCGGCCGACGAACAGCGGGATGACCATGTGCGGGAACACGACGACATCCCGCAGCGGAAGCAGCGGGAAGGTCGTCAACTCGGGTAATACGCTTGGGAGATCAGTGGCCATGCGGCTAAAGTCCGGATCGGGTGGTAGGGGCAAAATGGAAAGTGGGGCCGGCGGCAGGCAACTTCAAGCCGGTCGCCGGGCGCCGCCGGGGTCGCGGCGTACTCAGGAGTGCGCCGCCGCGACCTTGGCCGCTTCGGCAAACATCAACAGCGGCTTGCCTTCGTTGTTGATCGTGGCCTCGTCGACAATGACTCGCGACAGATTGGCCTGCGATGGCAGGTCGTACATGACGTCGAGGAGCACCTGCTCCAGGATCGAACGCAGGCCGCGCGCGCCGGTTTTGCGGGCAAGTGCCCTGCTGGCGATCGCCCGCAGCGCCGGCTCGCGCACTTCGAGCTCGACGCCTTCCATGCGAAACATCTTCTGATACTGCTTGATCAGCGCATTCTTCGGCTCGACCAGGATCTGGATCAGCGCCGCATCGTCGAGCTCCTCGAGCGTTGCAACCACAGGCAGCCGGCCGACGAACTCGGGGATCAGGCCGAACTTGATCAGGTCTTCCGGCTCCGCCTCGCGCAGCAGGAGGCTGATGTTCTTGCGATCGTCGGGACTCGCCACCTCCGCGCCGAAGCCGATGCCGGTCTTGGCGGTGCGCTGGCGGATGATCTTTTCCAGCCCGTCGAATGCGCCGCCGCAGACGAACAGTATGTTGGTCGTGTCGACCTGGACGAACTCCTGGTTCGGATGCTTGCGCCCACCCTGCGGCGGCACCGAGGCGATCGTGCCCTCGATCAGCTTGAGCAGCGCCTGCTGCACGCCTTCGCCCGACACATCGCGGGTGATCGACGGGTTGTCGCTCTTGCGCGAAATCTTGTCGATCTCATCGATGTAGACGATGCCGCGCTGCGCCTTGTCGATGTCGTAGTCGCACTTCTGCAGCAGCTTCTGAATGATGTTCTCGACGTCCTCGCCGACGTAGCCCGCCTCGGTCAGCGTCGTCGCGTCGGCAATGACAAAAGGCACATCGAGCAGCCGTGCCAGTGTCTGCGCCAGCAGCGTCTTGCCCGAGCCCGTCGGGCCGATCAGCAGGATGTTGCTCTTCGCAAGCTCGACCTCGTCGTCCTTGACGCTGGTCTCGAGACGCTTGTAGTGGTTGTAGACCGCAACCGAAAGGATTTTCTTCGCGAACTCCTGACCGATCACGTACTGGTCAAGGATCTGCCGGATTTCATGCGGCGTCGGGAGCTTGTTCTTGTCCGCGCGCGTCGCATCGGCGGTCGCGCCCTCTTCGCGGATAATGTCGTTGCACAGCTCGATGCACTCGTCGCATATGAATACCGACGGGCCGGCAATAAGCTTCCTCACCTCATGCTGGCTCTTGCCGCAGAAGGAGCAGTACAACAGCTTGTCGCCGGTTGCTTTTTCCGCCATTCACCCGCCTTTGTCGCCCTGCCAGCCGCGGTGCTGGGTCTGACGGCGCCCGCAGGGCGTTTACACTGTACCCGGCCTAAGCCCGGCTCTGCAACACTTTATCGATCAGGCCGTAGGCCAGCGATTCGTCCGCCGTGAGGAAATTGTCTCGTTCGGTGTCCTTTTCGATCTGCTCGATCGGCTTGCCGGTGTGCTCGGCCAGCAAACGGTTGAGCCGCTCGCGCAGGCTCAGGATGTACTTGGCATGGATCGCAATATCCGACGCCTGCCCCTGGAAACCGCCCAGCGGCTGGTGGATCAGGACCGTCGAATTGGGCAGCGCGAAACGCTTGCCTTTGGCCCCTGCTGCCAGCAAAAAAGCGCCCATGCTGGCGGCCATGCCGACACACAGCGTCGATACGTCGGGCTTGATGAACTGCATCGTGTCGTAGATCGCCATTCCGGCTGAAATCGATCCGCCCGGCGAATTAATGTAGAAATTGATGTCCTTGTCGGGATTCTCCGACTCGAGGAACAGCATCTGCGCGACGACCAGGTTCGCCGTCGCGTCGTCGACCGGGCCGATCAGGAAAACGACGCGCTCCTTCAGCAGCCGTGAATAGATGTCGTAGGCGCGCTCGCCCCGCCCGCTTTGCTCGATCACCATCGGGATCAAACCCAGACCCCTTGGTTCCTGCGACTTGCTTGCACTCGTCATCGTTTTGCCTGTCGTCGATTGAAAGGATGTCGGCGGCGCCGCGCGTTCACCGCGCCTTCGGCTCCATGAGTTCCGCGAAGCTCGTCGGCCGGTTTTCGACGCGAGCGCGTTGCAGCGCCCAGTCGACGACGTTCTGTTCGACTGCCTGCGCCTCGAAATCGTTCAGCCGGCCCGGTTTTTCGTAGTGCCAGCGCACCACGGCGTCGGGCTGCTCGTAAGCCTGAGCCGCCTCACGGACCAGCGCCAGCACCTGCTCGGGCTTGGGCGCCAGCTGATAAACCCGGGTGATCTCGTTGACGATGAGCCCGTAGGTCACCCGCTCCTCGGCCTGCGGGCGAAAGTTGTCGACCGAAAGCTGCATGTCTTCCGGCTTGACGCCACGGCTCTGCAGGTCCGCGACGGCACGCTCGAGCATGCGCTGCGCTTCAAGCTCGACCAGCGACCGGGGAACGACCAGGTCCGACGTCGATTTGAGCGCCAGCAAGACCTGTTCGCGAAGCACGCCTTCGATCTTGCGCTTGAGCTCGAGCGCGAGATTGGCCGCTATTTCGGTGCGCAGCTCCTCGACGCTCCCGCTGGCGATGCCGAACTTGATCGCGAATTCGGCATCGACGTCCGGAAGCTTGGGTTCGCTGACCGATTGCACGGTCATCGAGAATTCCGCGGCTTTTCCGGCGACTTCCTTGCCGTGGTAGTCGGCGGGGAAGGTCAAGCCGAAAACCTTGGTTTCGCCCGCCGTCATGCCGGACAGCGCGGTTTCGAACTCGGGCAGCATGCGACCTTCACCGATGACGATCGCGAAGTCCTTGGCCTGCCCCCCGGGGAAGGCCACGCCGTCGATCTTGCCGGTGAAATCGACGACAGCGCGGTCCCCGTGCCCTGCGGGCCGGGCAACGCCCTCGTAGCGAACGTTCTGATGGCGCAGGATGTCGATCGTCCGGTCGACGTCGGCCGGCGTGGCCTCCGACACCGGGCGCTCGATCGTGACGCCGGAGAGCTCGCCGAGCTTGATTTCCGGGTAGACCTCGAACACGGCGGAGAACTCCAGATGATCGTCGGCCGCGGCCTCCTTCGGCTCGATGCGCGGATAGCCGGCGACACGCAGGTTCTGCTCTCGAATGGCGTCGTTGAGGCTCGCCTGGACGGTATCCGAAATCACGTCGGAACGCACCTGCGGACCGTATTGCTGCGCCACCATCTTCAGCGGCACCTTGCCCGGACGAAATCCGGCAATCTTGACTGTCTTCGCCAGGCGCGCCAGCCGCTTGTGTACTTCGCCGTCGATCTGCTCGAGCGGCACGGCCACGTTCAGCCGGCGCTCCAGCTGGCCCAGCGTTTCCAGAGTCGTTTGCATGCCCGATGATTCCTTGCTAGCCTTGATTGTTTTCGTGGTGCGAAAGGAGAGACTCGAACTCTCACGCCTTTCGGCTCCGGCTCCTAAGGCCGGTGCGTCTACCAATTCCGCCACTTTCGCAGCCGGTTTCGCGAAACGGGCCAGTATAGCCGAAAAGTCCTACCTCCGTCACGCAAAACGCTCGCCCCGCGCCCTGTTTGCCGGGAAAGAATGAACGCTCTCGCGCAACAAGGTCCGCTCGCCGTGCCCGTCAGCCACTACGAAAACTTCCCCGTCGCATCATGGGTCGGTCCGCCGGCGCTGCGCCCGGCGATTTCGGCGATCTACGCCTTCGCGCGCGGCGCCGATGACATCGCCGACGAAGGCGACGACGCGCCGGCCGTCCGCCTTGCCGGTCTCGACCATTATGCCAAGAGGCTCGACCAGATCGAGAACGCTACCGGCGCCTCCGGCGATCCGGTCGAGGCACCGTTCGCGGCGCTGGCCACCGCGGTCCGTCGCCACTCGCTTCCGATCGCGCCGTTGCGCGAGCTGCTGTCGGCATTTCGCCAGGACGTAAGCCAGCGGCGCTATGCCGACATCGTCGAGCTTTTCGATTATTGCCGGCGCTCGGCCAATCCGATCGGCCGGCTGTTGATGCATCTGTACGGCGTCACCGGCGAGGTCGAGCTTCGCCGGGCCGATTCGATCTGCACCGGATTGCAGCTGACCAATTTCTGGCAGGACATAGCGCTCGACTGGGCGAAGGGCCGCGTCTACCTGCCGGCCGAGGATATGGCTCGCTTCGGCGTCGTCGAGCAGCAGATCGCCGACGGCGTTGTCGACGAGCGCTGGCGCCGCCTGATGGCATTCGAGGTGGCGCGGACGCGCGATCTTTTCATGCGCGCGGGACGCCCGCTCGCGCACGCGTTACCGCTGCGCGCGCGCTTCGAGCTGAAACTGGTCGTCGCCGGCGGCTTGCGCATCCTCCGCGCGATCGATCGGGTGCAGGGCGACGTCTTCCGCCGCCGGCCGGTGTTGCGCCGGCGCGACTGGGCGATGATGTTCGCCTCGACGTTCGTGGGCTGAACATGCAGCCGGACGCCTATTGCGAGCAGAAGGCGGCGCAAAGCGGCTCGAGCTTCTATCATAGTTTTCGCTTCCTGCCGGCCCCGCGCCGGCGCGCGATCACCGCGCTGTATGCGTTCTGCCGTGAAGTCGACGACGTTGTCGACGACACCCTCGACGTCGGCGTGGCGCGCATCAAGCTTGCCTGGTGGCGAGGCCAGGTGGCGGCGATCTTCGGCGGCGCGCCGCAGCACCCGGTCGCGCAGGCGTTGCAACCGGTCGTCGCGGACTTCGCGCTCCGGGAAGCCCAGCTCCAGGCAGTCATCGACGGCATGGCGATGGATCTCGAGCAGCAGCGCTACCTCGATTTCACGATGCTCGAACGCTATTGCGATCTGGTTGCCGGCGGCGTCGGACTGATGTCGGCGGAAATATTCGGCTATTCCGATCCGGCGACGCGCGGCTATGCGCGCGACTTGGGGCTGGCATTCCAGTTGACCAACATCATCCGCGACGTCGGCGAGGACGCGCGCCGCAGCCGGATCTATCTGCCGCAGGACGAGCTCGACCGCTACGGCGTCAGTGCGGGCGATATCCTGGGCGCACGCCATACCCCCGGGTTCGTTGCGCTGATGCGCTTCCAGGTGGCGCGGGCGCGCGCCATTTACGAGCGGGCGCTTGGCGCCCTGCCCGCGGCGGACCGGCGAGCGCAGCGACCGGGGCTGATCATGGCTGCGATCTATCGCGCGCTGCTGAAGGCGATCGAGGGCAACAATTTCCAGGTTCTCGACCAACGCATCGCGCTGTCGCCGCTGCGCAAGGCCTGGATCGCCTGGACGACGTCCTGGAATTATTAGTGGCCGAGCGCATTGCGGTCATCGGCGGGGGCTACGCGGGGTTCGCAGCCGCCGTAACGCTCGCTAAAGGCGGACGGGCAGTGACGGTGTTCGAAGCTGCGCACACGTTGGGCGGCCGCGCGCGGCGGATTGAGGCCTACGAGGTCGCCGTCGACAATGGCGAGCACATGCTGCTCGGGGCCTATACGACGCTGCTCGCGCTGCTGCGCACCGTGCACGGTCCGGAGGCCGAGCGCCATCTGCTCGATCGGAGGCGCCTTTGCCTGGACGAGCCCGGCGTATTCCGTCTCGCGGCGCCGGGGCTACCCGCCCCTTGGCACCTCGCGGTGGCCCTCTTGCGCGCGCGGGGCCTCTCCGGGTCCGAGCGGCGCGCAACGATTGCGTTCGTCCGCCAATTGCGGCGCGATCGGTTTCGCTGTGCGCCGGCGTTGACGGTAGCGGAACTGCTCGACGGACAGCCCGAGGCGCCGATACGCCATCTGTGGGAGCCGCTGTGCCTCGCCGCGCTCAATACGCCGCTGGGCACGGCGTCGGCGCAAATCTTCCTCAACGTGCTCAAGGCGGCCTTTGCCCGCAAGGCAGGCGATTCCGATACGTTGATGCCGCGGGTCGATCTGTCGACGCTCTATCCCGATGCAGCGGCCGCGTATGTCGTCGACCGCGGCGGCTCGATTCGCAGGAGCACGACAGTGACCGACGTCGCACCGCGCGGCGATCATGTCGTCGTGCGCAGCGGCTACACCGACGAATCGTTCGCCGCCGCCGTCATCGCCGTGGGGCCGCACCAGCTCCCGCACCTGCTCGGCGGCGCGATCGAATCGCCCGCAGCCGCGTACGCCGTGGCCTGCGTCGAGCAGTTCAGCTACGAGCCGATCGTCACCGCGTACCTGAAATACGAGCGGCCCTTGAGGCTTGCGCAGCCGATGCAGAAGCTCGACGGCGCGCCGGGGCAATGGCTGTTCGATCGCGGACAGCTGGACGGGCCGAAAGGTCTTGCCGCCGTGGTCATCAGCACCGAGCGGCCCGGCGCGCGCCAGGATCACCCGGAGCTGTTGCATGCGATCGATGAGCAACTGCGCCGCGTGATGCCCGGCCTGCCGCCGCCGGTGTGGCTCAAGGTGATCGCCGAGCGCCGCGCGACCTATGCCTGCCAAGCCGGGCTTTCGCGTCCTCTTCCCGGCGTGATCGCGCCGCGGCTTTATCTCGCCGGCGACTACACTGATCCGGACCTGCCGGCGACGCTCGAAGCGGCGGCACGCACCGGGGTCGCGGCCGCCGGCGCGCTCCTCGCCGCTCCCTGAGCAGGCGCCGCGTCAGGTCGGCGGCGTCGCTGCCCCCGCGCCGAGCGCGCGTTGCATGAACACCGTGTCGATCCAGCGATCGAATTTGCGACCGACGCCGGTCAGGCAGCCGACGCGCTCGAAGCCGAGCGCCGCGTGCAACCCGATCGACGCAGCGTTATCCGAGCCGCCGATGACGGCGACCATTTGCCGGTAGCCGAGCGGCGCGCAGCCCGCGATGAGAGCCGCCAGGAGGGCGCGGCCCGCGCCGCGCCCGAGGCAGGCTGGATCGACATACACCGAGTCTTCGACCGTATACCGGTAACCGGGGCGCGCGCGGTAGGGGCTCGCGTACGCGTAGCCGGCGATTCCGGTGTCCTCGGGCAGCGTGGCGACAACGTACGGCAAGCCGCGTTCGACGACGTCGTGCCAGCGCCGCCGCATCTGGTCATTGTCCGGCGCGGCGAGTTCGAACGTCCCGACGCCGGATTCGACATGGTGCGCATAAATCGCCGTGATCGCCGCCAGGTCGCCGGCAACCGCCGGGCGCACCGCCAACGGCGCCTGCGCCATGTCGATCAGTCCGAGCGCGCCGTCTTGGCGCCGGTGCGGTTGCGCAGCACCCGCTGCTTTTCGCGGTTCCAGTCGCGCAGCTTCTCGGTCTCCCGCTTGTCGTACTGCTTCTTGCCACGCGCGAGACCGATCTCGATCTTGATCCTGCCTCGCACGAAGTGGAGATCGAGCGGCGTCAGCGTGTAACCGGCGCGCTCGACCTTGCCGACCAGCCGATTGATCTCGGTACGATGCATCAGCAGCTTGCGGGTCCGCGTCGGGTCGGGCTTGATATGCGTCGACGCGGTCGGCAGCGGCGTCACATGCGCGCCAAGCAGCACGATCTCGCCGCCCTTGACGACGACATAGGCTTCCTTGAGCTGCGCGCGGCCGGCGCGGATAGCCTTGACCTCCCAGCCCTCCAGCGCCAGGCCGGCCTCGAATTTCTCCTCGACAAAATAGTCGTGATAGGCTTTTTTGTTTTCTACGATGCTCATGTCGACGTGCCCGCCACTCCCCGTACCCCATTGTAACAATGCACAGCGTCCACAAATCGGTGCTGGTGCCGTACAGCGCGCAACAGATGTTCGATCTTGTGGAGCACATCGAGGACTATCCGAAATTCCTGCCCTGGTGCGGCGGAACGCAGATCCTGCAGCGGACCGCTGACCAGACGCTGGCGCGGATCGACATCGACTATCACGGCGTGCGTGCGCATTTCACCACCGCCAACCGGAACCAGGCGCCGGAAAGGATTGTCGTCGAGCTTCGCGACGGTCCGTTTCGCCGGCTCGACGGCATCTGGCAGTTTCGCGCATTGAGCGATGCCGGGTGCAAGGTCGAATTCGATCTCAATTACGAATTTGCGACGACCGTGCTGGAGAAGCTGATCGGACCGGTGTTCAGCCGCATCGCCGACAGCTTCATCGATGCCTTCGTCAAGCGCGCGAATGGCGTTCACGGGCCTGGCGTGTGAAGCCGATCAGCGTCACCGTTGTCTATGCGCTCCCCGCCGGCGCCACCGAGATCGAGCTCGAGCTGCGCGCCGGGTCGAGCGTCGCCGACGCGCTGGCGCGTTCGGGCATCGCTGCGCGCCATCCGGAAATCGACCTGGCCGCGTCGGCGGTCGGCGTCTATGGCGTTCGAGTGACGCTCGATACGCTGTTGGCCGACCACGATCGAGTCGAAATCTACCGGCCGCTACGGGCCGACGCGAGGGAACTCCGGCGACGGCGCGCCTCGCGCCGCGAGGCGGATTGACTTGGGTGCGCCCGCCGGGTATGGTGGCAAGCCGCTGAATTAGAAAACAAAATGCGATCTGCAGCTCAAAACCCAGCATCACCCGGGGCACCCCGGCCCGGCCTGATCGCGACCGCACGCGGCAACGCCGCGGTGTTTGCGCTGGCCGCCCTGCCGCTCCTGATGCTGCCGGGCGCCGGTCTGGCAGCGCCGGCTGCCGCGACGGCCAACGGCGCCCAAACGGAGCCGCTTCCGGACGCAGGCGTTTTACGAAGCGCCCAGGACCTTGCGATTTATGCGCTCGGGCTGATCGGCGTCGACTACCGCTACGGAGGCAGCAGCCCCGAGCGCGGTCTGGATTGCAGTGGCCTGGTCCGCTACGTGTTCCAGGAGGTGGTCGGCGTCACGCTGCCGCGCACCGCGCGGGAAATCGCGCGGCTGGGCGGTCGCGTCGCGCCCGGCGACCTGCGGGCCGGCGACCTGGTGTTCTTCAACACGCGAAGCTCGCCGTTTTCGCATGTCGGTATCTACCTCGGCGACAATCGGTTCATCCATGCTCCGCATCGCGGCGGCGAGGTCGAGATCGTCGCCATGTCGCAGCGCTACTGGCAGCGGCGTTATGACGGCGCGCGCCGCTTGGTCGGCGTATTGCCCGATCTGATTCGGTCGGCGCGTGCCGAGCGGCCGGCAGCCCCGGCACCCGCGCCGACGGACGCCATCGCCGATTTGCACCGTTAGCGCGCCGCGGCTTTAGTCCTTCGCGCCCCGCTGCCGCAACGCGCGCGCTATCGCATCGAACCCGCCACGCTTCGCCCACGCCAGCGCCGTCGCGCCGGTCTCGTTGCGATGTCCGACGTCGGCACCGCTGGCCAGCAACAGATCGACGACGGGGGCGTATCCGCCGCGGACCGCCATCATCAGGGCCGTCGTCCCGTTCGGCGATGCCGCGTTGACGTTGGCGCCGGCATCGATCAGATAGCGGGCGACGTCGGCATGCCCACCGGTCGCCGCGTAGATGAGCGGCGTCCATCCGGCGCTATTGATCTCGGCCCCGCGGGCGAAGAGCTTCTTGACGACGGCCAGGTGACCTCCGATCGCGGCGACCATGATCGCACTGTCGCCATAGGGATTTCGGACGTTGACCTTGGCGCCCGCCGCCAGCAGCGCATCGAGTGTGGGCTCGAACCCGGACCGCGCCGCGATCAACAGCGCCGGGTCGCCCTGGGGATCGACGGTGTTCGGATCGAGGCCGCGCGCGAGCAGTGCGGCAACTTCATCGGACTGATCGACGGTGACGGCATGGATGAAGCGCTCGTAGAGCGCCTGCGCATCCGCCGGCGCCGATGCGAAAACGGACAGAACCAGCAGCAGCCAGGCACACGCCGCGATGGCACCGGCGCTACGCGGCATGCGCGTCGGCTCCGATCAACCGGAAAAAATTGGCCGACGTCGCGCCGGCGATCACTTCGACCGGCACCTCGCGCAACCGGGCGATTTCCTCGGCGACATAACGCACGTACGCCGGCTGGTTCAGCTTGCCGCGATGCGGCACCGGCGCCAGATAAGGCGCGTCGGTTTCGATCAGCATGCGATCCAACGGCACGCGGCGCGCAACGTCCTTGAGTGCGACGGCGTTCTTGAACGTGACGATGCCGGAAAACGAAATGTGGAATCCCAGCTCGAGCGCGGCTTGCGCGACGTCCCAGCTTTCGGTGAAGCAGTGCATGACCCCGCCGGCATCGCCCGCGCGCTCTTCGCGCATGATGGCAAGCGTATCGGCCGCGGCGGAACGGGTGTGGATCACCAGCGGCTTGCCGCAGGACCGCGCCGCGCGGATATGCGTGCGAAAGCGCTGGCGCTGCCATTCGAGATCACCCGTGACGCGGTAATAGTCGAGACCGGTTTCTCCGATAGCCGCGACCTTCGGCCGCCCCGCGAGCTCGATCAACTGTTCGACCGAAGGCTCGGGCGTGTCCTCATAGTCGGGGTGCACGCCGACACTCGCATAGACGTTGGCGTATTCGTCGGCCACCGCAAGCACCTGCGGCAAATCGGGCAGGTTGACGCCGATGCACATCGCGTGGGTGACGCGATTGTCGGCCATCGCTCCGAGTACTGCCGGCAGGTCGGCCGCGAGCTCCGGAAAATTGATGTGACAGTGCGAATCGACGAACACGCAACCAGGAGGCCTGTTCAGGCCTTACATCGTATGCGTCGGGCGGTTCGAAGCCAGCGTCTCGCCGAGCAGCCTTTCGATCGTCGCCCGCGCCGACGCGCCGGTCTCGTCCGGAGTGAACTGAACGCCGATGCCCTGCGTACGGTTTCCCTGCACGCCCTCCGGCGTAATCCAGACCACTTTGCCCTGAACCGCGATGCGCTGCGGATCGTCCATCAGCGACAGCAGCATGAAGACTTCCTCGCCGAGCTGATAGGCCCGATTGGTCGGAATGAATATGCCGCCGCCCTTGAGAAAAGGCATGTACGCCGCGTATAGCGCCGCCTTTTCGCGAATGTTGAGCGAAAGCACGCCGGGCCGGTTGAGCATTGCCCGTGCCGCAGTGTTCGGAGAGCGATCCGCCGCCATGGTCCCAAATTCAGGTTGATGGTTAATCGTGCCGCGAATGCGCGGCGATGAAGGTGAGCCCCGCGATCGCTGCAATCAATCCGCCCGGCCGCGCGCGAACAGATCGCGGTATTCGATCAGCAGCGCCTCCGCAACCAGCCGCGGCTGTAGCGGATGCGTCAGGAGAGCGCGCTGCCGCAACAGCGTCTGATAATAGCGGAACAGAGGCACCCGCGCCACACGGGTGGCCAGCCCTGCCAAGGCTTCCCGAGCCTGCGGGTGGAATCGAGGTGGTCCGCCGCTGACCACGGCCGCGAGGTCGGCGGTCCAGGTCAACAGCCAGTACACGGCCGCGGCGAGCAGCGCCTTGCGCTCGTCTTTCGCTGCCGAATCGAGACGAGCGCCGATCGCGACCGGTGACAGACGTTCCGGCCGCGCGAGCTCGGCAAGCCAGCGATCGCACTCGCGCTGCAGCGCAGGATCGGCGAGCTCCAGCGCCAGCAGAGGCGCTCCACCGGCCTGGGCCAGCACCCGGCCGGCATCGACCACACCTTGCGCGGTGAGCCACGCCGCCGCCGTCGCGGCATCCGGTTCGGGCAGCGGCAGCCGTTGGCAGCGGCTGATGATCGTCGCCGGCAGCCGCGCGCTTTGATGACTGACCAGCATCAGGTAGGTGGCCGCCGGGGGTTCCTCGAGCGTCTTGAGCAGCGCGTTGGCGGCTGCGGCATTCATCGCTTCCGCCGGCGCGATCACAGCGACCTTGGCGCGATGGCGATGGTTCGAGAGCTGCGTAAACGCGGTGAGCTCGCGAATGCGATCGACGGTGATCGCGTCGACGACGGTGACGTTGCCCTCCTCGTCGGTGAGCAGCGGCTCGATCAGGCGCAAATCCGGATGCGCGCCGGCGGCCATGTAGACGCAGCCCGGACACACGCCGCACGCATCGCCGCCCGGGCGCGGCGCTTCGCACAGCAGTGCCCGCGCAAAGTGCAGAGCGAGCGCGCGCTTGCCCAGACCGCGCCTGCCGGCGATCAGCAGCGCCTGCGGCCATTGTCCCCGCTGCTGCAGTTTTTCGGCGGCGAGATCGCGATGCCAGGGCAGCAAGGCTTCAATCGCGACGGGTGGCACCGACGTCGATTCGGTCATTGCGCGGCGATGATCGCGGCCAGATCGGCGCGCACCGCCGCGTGCGGTCGCGTGCTGTCGATGATGCGGAACCGCGACGGCTCTGCCGCCGCACGAGCCAGGTACGCGCTCCGGACGCGGGTGAAGAAACCGGGCTGTTCCCGCTCGAATTTGTCCAGCGGACGCCCGTCGGCCAGCCGCTCGCGTCCAACCTCGATCGGAACATCGAACAGCAGCGTCAGGTCGGGACGGAAGTCACCCAGCACCAATCGCTCGAGCGCAGCGATGCATTCGGCGGAAACGCCGTGGCCGGCTCCCTGGTAAGCGTAGGTTGCGTCGGTGAAGCGATCGCAGACGACCCAGACGCCCTGGTCCAGTCGCGGCCAGATTTCGCGCTCGCAGTGCTCGCGACGCGCGGCGAACATCAGCAGAGTTTCGGCCAGCTCGCCCATCGGCTGGTGGAGCAACAGGTCGCGCAGACGCTCGCCGAGCGGCGTGCCGCCGGGCTCGCGCGTCAGCCAGACGCTGCGACCCCGCCCCTCGAGCGACTCCTTGAGCCAGGGCAGATGCGTGCTCTTGCCCGCGCCGTCGATGCCTTCGACGGTAATCAGGCGTCCGCGGGATGGATCGGTCGACAATGGGGCGTGAGCTCGGCGCAACGGATTGGACAAAACGACGGGAAGGCGCTAGCGCCCGCTACGCTGATATTTTGCCACGGCGCGATTGTGATCGGCGATGCTGGTCGAGAATTCGCTCGAGCCGTCGCCGCGTGCAACAAAATAGAGATAAGGCACCGGCGCCGGATGCAGCACCGCCTCGAGCGAAGCCTGTCCCGGCAAAGCGATCGGCGTCGGCGGCAGTCCGCTGCGGACGTAGGTGTTGAACGCGTGATCGGTTTCGAGATCGCTTTTTCTCAACTTGCCGTCGAAACGCTCGCCGATGCCGTAGATCACCGACGGATCGGTTTGCAGCCGCATTCCGAGCTTGAGGCGATTGATGAAGACGGCTGCGACCAGCGGCCGGTCGGCGGCGCGACCGGTCTCCTTTTCGACGATCGATGCGAGCGTCAGCGCTTCGTACGGACTTGCCAGCGGCAGATCGCTCGCGCGAGAAGCCCATGCCAGGTCCAGGCGTTCGTGCATCATGCGATAGGCGCGCTTCAGCAACGCGAGGTCGGTCGATCCACTGGCAAAGAAATAGGTGTCGGGGAAAAAAAGACCCTCGGGCGCGGTTTCGGTGGCGCCGATACTTCGCATCAGTTCGGCGTCGGGCAGGTCGATTACCCGTTTGACGATCCCGGCATCGCTCTTGAGCGCCGCCTTCAGGTCGCGAACCGTCCAGCCTTCGACGATCGCGATCGACGATTGCGCGACATCGCCCTGGGTCAGCTGCGCCAATAAGCCGACCAGCGTCGTTCCCGCGCCAATTTCGTAATTGCCAGCCTTGATCGTGCGATCGGCGCGCTTGAGACGCGCCAGCGCGACCAGCGTCCAATCGGCGGGCAGGATGTCGGCAGCCGCCAGGTCGCGAGCAACCGAGCGCAGTGTCGTTCCCGATTCGATGGTCAGCGCATAGCCATCCGCGGGCACGTGCAGCGCTCGCGTGGTCGCCCACCAATAGGCGGCGCCGCAAACGGCAAGCGCGAGCACCAGCAACCCAACGACGAAACGCATTTGCGACGGACCTGGAAAGCGAATCCGGGCGATTATAATGGCTGCATGGTCCCAAGCTTGCCGTTGCATGTATCGCGCCGGATCCGATCGTTGCGCGGCTTCACGCTGGTCGAAGTCCTGGTTGTCATCGTCATCCTCGGCATCCTCGCGGCACTGGTCGTGCCGCGCGTTCTCGAGCGCCCGGATGAGGCGCGAGTCATCGCGGCAAAAAACGACATCGCCGCGATAAGCCAGGCACTCAAGCTCTATAGGCTGGACAACGGACGCTACCCGACCGGCGACCAGGGCCTCGCGGCCCTGGTGACCAGACCGGTACAGCCACCGGTACCGCCGAACTGGAAGCCCAACGGGTACCTGGAACGGCTGCCGAAAGATCCCTGGGGCAACAACTACCAGTACATCAATCCCGGCCTGCGCGGAGAGTTCGACGTGTTCAGCTTCGGCGCCGACGGTGCGACGGGGGGCACGGGATTCGACGCTGACATCGGTTCGTGGGACCTCTAGGACCGCCTCCGTCGCGCGGAGGTCGCGCAGCCGGGTTCACGCTGGCGGAAATTCTGGTCGTGCTGATCGTCATCGGCCTTGCCGCCGGGCTCGCCTATGCGCATTTCGATACCGACCCGCGGCGGGAAGTCGAGCGCGAAAGCTGGCGTCTGGCCGCAGCGCTCGAGCATGCCGCGCTGCTCGCGCAATGGAAGGATGAAACCGTCGGCGTGTCGGCGGCCGGCAATATCTATCGCTTCTGGCGGCAGCCCGCCGGCGCCTCGACGTGGGAGGCGATGTCTGCGGACGACGTCCTCGAGCCGCGCGTGTTGCCCGCGTCGCTGCGCGTCAGCGCGCGCGAATACGCCGGACTGCCGGTCGCCAGCGACGCGATCCTTCCGCTTCGTGCCAGCGGTCGCAATGAACCGTATGTCATCCAGATCGCATCGCCTGAATGGTTTACGCTGCTCGCCGCCGATCCATTGAACCGCGTCGCGCTGACCGGTCCAATAGCGCGTTAGTGCGCGCCGGCTTTACGCTGGTCGAGGTCCTGGTCGCGCTGGCGATTGTCGCGGTGGCGCTCGCGGCCGGCTTTCGCAGCGTGGCGCAAAGCGCCGACAGCGCCACTGCGCTCAAGGCGCGAACGCTCGCGCTCTGGGTCGCGCAAAACCGGCTGGCCGCCGCACAGCTGGAATCGCCGGCGCCTCGGACGGGCGAGCGCAGCGGCAACGAAACGCAGGCCGGCGCCGCATTCACCTGGCGCGAAACCGTCAGCACGACGCCGAACCCGGCCTTTCGCAAGATCGAAATTGGAGTGGGCGCCGCGGCGCAGCCGGACTACACGCTGGTGCGGCTGGTCGGCTACCTCGGCCAGGCGGCCCAACGATGACGCCGTCTCGTGGTGCGAAGCGTTTCGGCTTCACACTGCTGGAAGTGCTGATCGCGATCGCGATCGTGGCGCTGCTCGCGCTGATGGGTTACCGCGCACTGGCTGCCTTGTCCGAAAGCGAATCACGCCTGTCGATCGAGGCAGTGAAGTGGCGGACGCTCGATCTTTTTTTTGCGCGTCTCGAAGCGGACCTGCGCGCGGCGGTGCCGCGTGCGGCACGCAGCGGTGCGGCGCTCGAGCCGGCGTGGCTGGCCGGCGTCGATTCGGCAGGCAACGGAGCACTCGCGTTTTCACGCGCCGGTGCCGAATTCGCGCTCGATCCGGGAAGCGCCGGCCAAAGGCTCGGCTATCGCCTGCGCGACGGCAGCATCGAAGTGCTGTACTGGGGAGGATACGATCGCCCGCGTGACAGCGAGCCGACTGCCTACGCCCTGCTCTCGGGCGTCACGCAGTTGCGGCTGTCGTATCTCACCGGCACCGGCCTCTGGGTCGAGAGCTGGCCGCTGACCGGCGAATCGGACCTGCCGCGCGCGGCCCGGGTCGCGGTCACGCTCGCCTCGGGCGAAAAGATCGAGCGATGGCTGGTGCTGCGCTGACTGCGGGCGCACTGCGCCGGCGCGGCGCAAGTGGCGCCGCCATCGTCATGGCGATGCTGCTCGCGGCGCTGGCGGCGACGATCGCGGCGACGCTGCTGTGGCAGCAGCAGCGCTGGATCAACGAGCACGCACATCGCCGCGATCAGGTGCAGGCGCAGGCACTCGCGATGGCGGGCGTGCAATGGGCGCGCCAGATCGTCAACGACAACGCCGGCGGCGGCGTCGTGCATCTGGGGCAGCCGTGGGCACTGAAGCTTCCGGCGCTGCCGATCGAAAACGGCTCGATCGCAGGCTACATCGTCGACGCGCAAAGCCGGATCAACATCAACAATATCGCAGGCGCGCCGTCGGCGCCCGCACCGATGCGCATGGCCCTGCAGCGTCTGTTCACCGCGCTCGCGCTGCCACCATCGCTGCTTAATGCGATCGCCGACTGGGTCGACGCCGACAGCCTCGTCAGCGAGCCGGGCGGCGCGGAAGATGCGTGGTATTTGAGCCAGCCGCGGCCCGGCCTCGCCGCCAACGCTCCGGTGCGACGCGCGAGCGAGCTGCTGGCGGTGCGAGGCGCGGACCCAGGCTCGGTTGCGCGCCTTTTGCCGACGGTCGGCGCGCTCGATGCGCCGACCGCGGTCAACGTCAACACCGCAGCGCCGGAGGTGCTGGCCGCAGTCGTCGGCGGTCTCGATGCGACAGGTACCGCCGCACTGGTCGCATCGCGCGCACAGGCGCCGTTTGCCAACATCGCCGATTTTCGAGCTCGCCTACCGCGGCCGGATCTGGTCGTCGACGAAACCCTGATCGACGTCAAGAGCGACTGGTTCGAGGTGACGATCGAAGCACGGCAGGGCGACACGCTGGCCCGTGCGCGCGCCCTGCTGAAGCGCTCGCCGGGCGCCAACACCTGGCCGCTGGTCGTGTGGCAGGTCGTCGAATGAAGCCGCGGCCGCGATCGCAGCCCTCTCTTCCGGTCGCGTACAATCGGCACGCATTGATTACGACGCGCTCGACCACCCGCCGATGACCACGCTGCGCGTGCTGCTCGATGCCGCGCCGGCCGCGGAACGCGCCGCCGACTGGGCGCTGTTTGGCGTGAGCGGCCGCTTGGGACGCGCCGGCCGCGGACCGCCTTCCGCATGGCCCCCGCGCGATCGCACCGAAGCAATCGTCGCAGCAGCGTGCGGCAGATTGATTACCTTGACCTTGCCGCCACTCCCGGCGCTTCGCGTTGCTGCGGCCGCCGGCTTTGCGCTCGAAGACCAGCTTGCCGGCGCCCCGGAAGAAAGCCACGCCGCGTTCGGCCCGCAAGCCGCCGATGGCACGGTGCGCGGCGCCCTCGTGGACGCATCGTGGATGCGCGCATTCACCGCGGGGTCGGAGCGCGCCGGCATACGCTGGGACCGCATTGTCCTCGAAAGCGATCTGGCACGGCCGCCCGCCTCCGGCTGGTGCTGGTGCGCACGCTCGATCGATGATGCCGGATTCGTCGTTACCGATCGCGGCGCATCGCTTGGCGTCGGCGCGGCGCGCGACGCGGGACTTCCGGCGGAGCTCGTCCTCGCGATCTCGGCGGCAAGCCCGCACGCGCCGCGTGTGGTCCGGGTCGACATCGCCGGTGTCACCACCGAACGACTGGCGCAGGCGACGGCGCAGACTGGCGTCGCGTTCGGCGCCGGCGTGCCGTGGCGCTGGGCCGAGGCGAATCCGCAGGCATTCGCTGCCGCGGTCGACCTGAAAACAACCGGCGCCGATGCCGGCCTGTCCTCGTCGCGAGCGAGCGCGCTGCGCCTGTTTCGCCCGGCGGTGGCGATCGCCGTCCTGGCTTTGGGCATCCACGTAATCGCCACGCTCGGCCAATGGGCGTGGCTGCACTGGCAGGCGAGGGCCGTGCAGCGTGAGCTAGTCGCGACGGCGCAAGCGGCGGCGCCGGGTGCCTCGGCCGATCTGGCCCCGCTCCAGGCAATCGCCCGGCGCGAGGCGGAGCTCCGCCATCGCGCGGGATTGTCTGCGCGCGACGATTTTCTGCCGCTGCTGGCGCAAGCAGCGCCGGCACTGGCAACGCTGCCGCCGGGCGCCGTACGCTCGCTGCGCTATGCCGACGGCCACATCGTGCTCGAGTTGCAGAAATCCGACGCCCTCCAAATCGCGCGCGTCCAGCGCGAACTGCAAGGACGCGGCCTTAATGCCATCGCCGCACCGACGACGAACGGCGCACGCATGCGCCTCGGGCTCGATTGATGTCCACCACCGCCGAGCTCGATGCGCGCGAACGGATGATGCATTGGTGGCGTCTACGCACGCGCGCCGAACGCCTGGTCGTCATTGCCGGCGCGGCGCTCGCGGTGGCGGCTGTTGCGTGGCTGGTGGTGTGGCTGCCGATGCAGAGCAATATCGCGCGCCTGGCGCGGGACCTCGCCATGCAGCGCGCCGCACTGGCGCAGGCACAGCTGCAGGCCGATGCCATGCCTGGGCTCGAGCGCAGAGCGCCCGCAGCGGTGCGCGAGCCACGCGCGGCGCTCGACCTGGCACTCTCGCAGTCCGGCATCAAGACAAGGGCGATCGATCGTAGCGGCGATGATCTTCGCGTCACCGTCGAAGGCGTTTCGTTCGACGCCCTGACGGTACTGCTCGAATCGCTGCAGCGCGATGCGGCGCTGCGCGTGGTCGATCTCACCGTCGCGGCACGCGTCGAGCCGGGGATGGTTCGCGCGGAATTCACGTTGCGCCGCTAGCCATGCGCGCCTGGCTCGTCATTGGCGCCGGGGCGGTGTTGCTGGCGGCGGCGCTCGCGATCGAAGCGCCGGCGACGCTGCTTGATCGCCGCGTGGCGGAACTGACCGATGGCCGGGTTCGCATCGGCGCGGCCACCGGCAGTCTCTGGCGCGGTTCCGGCGAGGTCACACTCTTGCCGGACGGCGTGCGCATTCCGGTCGCGTGGCGTCTCGAAGCGACGAGCTTGTTGCGCGGCGGGCTCGCCGGATCGCTGGTCGCCGCGGACGCGAACCGTCCCGCTACGTTCGCCGTCGGACAGGAGGATTTCAGCGTGCGTGACTTTGCCATCACGCTGCCTGCTGCCGCCGTGCTGCGGACTGCCGGCGTGCCGGGTGTCCTGACCGACGCCGGCGGCACGTTGGCGGTAGGCGTCACGAGCCTTGCACGCCGCGGCGATCAGCTCGAAGCTCGTGCCGACATCCACTGGAAGGATGCCGCGTTGCCGAGGTCAATGACCGGCACGCGCATTGCGCTGGGCGAAGTGCGCATCAACGTGGGCGGCAGCGGCGCCGAGATCCCGGCCACGCTATCCAACACCGGTGGCGAAGTCGACATCGCCGGAACCCTGGTGTTCTCGACCCGCGGCACACCGCGCATCGACGCGCGAATCAAGCCGCGCTCGGGCCTCCCCGCCGGGCGCGCCGAAGCCATCGCCGCCGTGCTCTCGGGTGTCGGCAGGCGTGACGGCGCGGGTGCTTACCGCATCGCGTGGCCGCTCATCGTACGATGACTCGCCGACACGCGCGCCGCGCGGCGCGCTCTGTTTCGAAGCGTCCCGGAGCGGCGCGCGCCGCGGCGCCAGCTCCGCTGCGCATCGGCGCGA
This sequence comes from uncultured beta proteobacterium, assembly GCA_963828665.1. GTDB lineage: Bacteria > Pseudomonadota > Gammaproteobacteria > Burkholderiales > Casimicrobiaceae > PALSA-1003. Next base: position 386,988 of record CAWHFL010000008.1, on the reverse strand, counting down.
TCGACGGGCTGCGCGGTGCCGCGCTTTGCCTGATGATCGTCTATCACTTCTCGTTCGACCTCGGCTGGTTCGGCTTGATCCACGCCGACTTCGACCACGATCCCTTCTGGCTGGGCTTCCGCGGCGTGATCGTCAGCGCCTTCATGCTGCTGGTGGGTCTGAGCCTGCTGCTCGCGCGCCGTGCCGGCGTCACGCCGCGGCATTTCTGGCGACGGATCGCGCTGATCGCGTTCTGCGCGATCCTGGTCAGCGCCGCCACTTACTTCACCTTTCCGCAGACCTTCGTCACCTTCGGGATCCTGCATTGCATCGCGATCGCGTCAGTGTTGGCGTGGCCGGCGACGCGCTTTCCGCTCGCGGCGCTGGTGGCCGGCGCCGCCATCGTCATCGTTGGCAACGTCGTCGCGCTGCCGCTGTTCGACACCCCCTGGTTGCAATGGCTGGGGCTGATGACCCACAAGCCGGCGACCGAGGATTACGTCCCGCTGCTGCCCTGGCTTGGTGTGGTCATGATCGGCATTGCGCTCGGCCACTGGCTTTCGCTCCGTCAATTCCAACCGCTGCGTCCGCTGTCGCGAGTCGCGCCGTTCTGGCTGCGTTGGCTGGGCCGACACAGCCTGCTGGTCTACATGGTGCACCAGCCGGTGCTGATCGGCCTGTTGCGCGTGCTGCGCGACTGAAAGCGACATGCGAATGGCGCGCTTGGCGGCGACAAGCCGACTCGGCTATACTGGTTTCTTTGCAGGACAGGCGCGTAGCTCAGCTGGTTAGAGCACCACCTTGACATGGTGGGGGTCGTTGGTTCGAGTCCAATCGCGCCTACCAGTCACTGCATCGATTGGTCAAAGGTCGAACGAGGAAAGGCATGGTTATGACACCGCGAACGCGCAAGGAGACCGACTGAGCGTCCGGCGGGTTCGCACGCGTGTATAGCGACAAAAGTGCGGCGCGTCCGCACTTTTTTTTCGCATCGAGGAACAAGCCATGCCCGATATTCGATTACCAGACGGCGCGATCAAGCATTTCGACACGCCGGTGACCGTCGCCGAAGTGGCGGCATCGATCGGCCCTGGGCTCGCCAAAGCGGCGCTCGCAGGCCGTGTCGACGGCAAGGTGGTCGACACCTCCTACACGATCGACCGCGACGCGGCGGTGGCGATCGTCACCGACAAGGATCCCGACGGCCTCGAGGTCCTGCGCCATTCGACCGCGCACCTGCTCGCCTATGCGGTCAAGGAATTGTTTCCCGACGCGCAGGTGACGATCGGTCCGGTGATCGAGGACGGTTTCTACTACGACTTTTCGTACAAGCGGCCGTTCACGCCCGAGGATCTGACCGCCATCGAGCAGAAGATGACCGAGCTGGCGAAAAAGGACGAGCCGGTCGTGCGCACGCTGATGCCGCGCGACGACGCGGTGCAGTACTTCGAATCACTCGGCGAGCATTACAAGGCGGAGATCATCGGCTCGATTCCGAGCAACGAACCGATCTCGCTTTATAGCGAAGGCCGGTTCACGGATCTTTGCCGCGGCCCGCACGTTCCGTCGACCGGCAAGCTCAAGGTGTTCAAGCTGACCAAGCTTGCGGGGGCCTACTGGCGCGGCGACTCCAGGAACGAAATGCTGCAGCGGATCTACGGCACCGCATGGGCAAAAAAAGAGGACCTGGAGACTTATCTGCATCGCATCGAGGAGGCGGAAAAGCGCGACCACCGCAAGCTCGGCCGCCAGCTCGACCTGTTCCATCTGCGGGAAGAGGCGCCGGGCATGGTTTTCTGGCATCCGAAGGGCTGGACCGTGTGGCAACAGGTCGAGCAGTACATGCGCCGCGCCTACCAGCAGAACGGCTACCAGGAAGTCAAATGCCCGATGATTCTCGACCGGTCGCTGTGGGAAAAATCGGGCCATTGGCAGAACTACAAGGACAACATGTTCTTCACGGAGTCGGAAAAGCGCGACTTCGCGATCAAGCCGATGAACTGTCCAGGACACATCCTCGTTTTCAACTCGAACATGCGCAGTTACCGCGACCTGCCGCTGCGCTACGGGGAGTTCGGCTCGTGCCATCGCAATGAGCCGTCGGGCGCATTGCACGGGCTGATGCGGGTGCGCGGTTTCACCCAGGATGACGGCCACATCTTCTGCAGCGAGGAGCAGATCCAGCCCGAGGTGACGGCCTTCAACCAGCAGGCGTTGGCCGTGTATCGCGATTTCGGCTTCGAGGAGGTAGCGATCAAGCTCGCACTCCGACCCGACCAGCGTCTCGGCACCGACGACACCTGGGATCGGGCCGAGAACGCGCTGCGCCGCGCCTTGGGCGCCTGCGCGGTCGAATGGACCGAGCTGCCCGGCGAAGGCGCCTTTTACGGGCCGAAGATCGAGTACCACCTGAAAGACTCGCTGGGGCGAGCGTGGCAGTGCGGCACGATGCAGGTCGATTTTTCGATGCCGGCGCGGCTGGACGCCGAATATGTGGCCGAGGACAACTCGCGCAAAGTGCCGGTGATGCTGCACCGGGCGATCGTCGGCTCGCTGGAGCGCTTTATCGGAATTCTGGTCGAACACCACGGCGGCGCCCTGCCCTTGTGGCTCGCGCCGGTCCAGCTTGCGGTGCTGACGATCACCGACCGCCAGGCGGCTTACGCCCCGAAGGTCGTAGCCGCGCTGAAGGCGGCCGGCTTCCGGGTGCTGGCCGATTTGCGTAACGAGAAAATAACCTATAAAATTCGAGAACATAGCCTGCAAAAGTTGCCGTACCAGCTTATCCTGGGCGACAAGGAAATGCAGACTGAACAGGTGGCCGTGCGAACCCGCGCCGGCGAGGATCTGGGGGCGATGCCTCTCGAATCCTTGATGCGACGTCTCGAAGCCGAGATGGCGTCCCGTTGCTGATGCGTCGGGACTAAAGCCAAAGCGCGGGCGGTACGGCCGATTTTTTTGTTTATTGAGGAGCAACACAATAGCCCAGGACAAAGCACAGCGGGTCAACGGCGAAATCAATTGCCCGGAGGTCCGCTTGGTCGGTGCAGAAGGTGAACAACTCGGGATCGTGCCGATCGCAGATGCGATCGCGCGGGCGGAAGCGGCGGAACTCGATCTGGTGGAAATCGCGCCGCTCGCCGAACCGCCGGTCGCTCGCATCATGGACTTCGGCAAGTTCAAGTATCGCGAGGCCAAGCGCCAGCACGAAGCGAAACTGAAACTGAAGCAGATCCAGGTCAAGGAAGTCAAATTCCGGCCCGGGACCGATGAAGGCGATTACCAGATCAAGCTCAGGAACCTCATTCGCTTCCTGGGTGAAGGCGACAAGGCCAAGGTGACCTTGCGCTTTCGCGGTCGCGAAATGGCGCACCAGGAGTTCGGCATTCGATTGTTGGAACGTATTCGCGGCGATCTGGAGCCGCACAGCGTAGTCGAGCAGTTTCCCAGACTCGAGGGCAGGCAAATGGTGATGCTGCTGGCCCCGAAGAAAGTTGCGGTAACCAAGCATCATCCGAACAAGCCCGAAGCCGGTAAAGGCGCAAGCCAGAAAGCCTCTCCTTCGGAGAGCACCGCCGTGGGCAGCAAATAGGAATTGTCATGCCGAAGATGAAGACCAAGAGCGGCGCGAAAAAGCGCTTCCGCGTGCGCGGAAGCGGCAGCATCAAGCGCTCGCAGGCGTTCAAGCGCCACATCCTCACCAAGAAATCGACCAAGAGCAAGCGGCAGCTGCGCGGTTCGACTTCGGTCCACAGCACCAATGCGGACTCGGTGCGCGCCATGCTGCCCTACGCCTAGCCGGAGCCCACGATGCCAAGAGTCAAGCGTGGGGTGACCGCCAAGGCGCGGCACAAGAAGGTACTGACCCTATCGAAGGGCTATCGCGGCCGACGCAGCAACGTCTATCGCATCGCCAAGGAAGCGGTGATGAAGGCGGGGCAATATCAATATCGCGATCGCCGTCAGAAAAAGCGTGAATTCCGCGCGCTATGGATCGCGCGTATCAACGCCGCCGTGCGGGAGCTCGGCATGAGCTACAGCGTATTCATGAACGGGCTGAGCAAGGCGTCGATCGACATCGACCGGAAGGTGCTGGCGGATCTCGCCGTGCACGACAAAGCAGCATTTAGCAAGATCGCGGAGCAGGCCAAAGCCTCTCTGGCCTGAGAACCGGAAATCCACGAGGGAGGCGACCCCGCCTCCCTTTTTTTATTTCTGTGCCATGGATGCGCTCGAGACCATCGTTGCCGCCGCGCTCGCCGAGTTCGCGTCATGCCATGACGCGAACTCGCTTGAAAACGCCAAGGCGCGGTTTCTCGGCAAGACCGGGCGGCTGACAGAGCAGTTGAAAGCGCTGGGCAAGCTCGCCGCAGCCGAGCGCCCCGTCGCCGGTGCCAGGATCAACGAGGCCAAGGTCGCGCTGGAGCAGGCGCTTGTGCGCCGGCGCGAAGAGCTCGCCGACGCGAGACTTGCGCAGCAGCTCGCGGGTGAGGTGCTCGACGTGTCGCTCCCGGGGCGCGGCGTCGGTGTGGGAACTCTGCATCCGATCACGCGTACGATGCAGCGCATCGAGTCGCTCTTCCACTCGCTGGGCTTTACCGTCGCCGACGGTCCCGAGATCGAGGACGACTTCCATAACTTCACGGCGCTCAACACGCCCGAAGATCACCCTGCCCGGTCGATGCACGACACGTTTTATGTCGACGGCGGGATGGTACTGCGCACGCACACCTCGCCGATCCAGGTGCGTTACATGGAATCGCATCAGCCGCCGATCAAGATCATCGCTCCAGGACGCGTCTACCGCGTTGACAGCGATGCCACGCATTCGCCGATGTTTCATCAGGTCGAAGGCTTGTGGATCGACGAGCAGGTGTCGTTTGCCGACCTCAAAGGCGTGTTCACCGAATTCCTGCGTTGTTTTTTCGAGCGCGATGACCTGAAGGTCCGCTTCCGGCCTTCGTTCTTTCCGTTCACCGAGCCCTCGGCCGAAATCGATATGAGCTACGGAGACGGCTGGCTGGAAATCTCCGGCGCCGGCCAGGTGCACCCGAACGTGTTGCGCGCAGTCGGCATCGATCCGGAGCGCTACCAGGGCTTCGCCTTCGGCATGGGCCCGGACCGGCTGGCGATGCTTCGCTACGGAGTCAACGATTTGCGGCTGTTCTATGAAAACGATCTGCGCTTCTTGCGCCAGTTCGCCTAGCGCGGGTCGCAGAGACGCTTCCCCGAGGGCACCGTGAAGTTCTCTGAGCACTGGCTGCGCACTTTCGCCGACCCGCCGATCGGTGGCGACGCGCTCGCCGACGCGTTGACGATGGCGGGGATCGAAGTCGAAGCCCGGACGCCGGTTGCGCCGCCGTTTTCAGGCGTCGTCGTCGGCAGGGTCGTCGCGGTCGAGCGCCATCCCAATGCCGATCGGCTTACCGTCTGCCGGGTCGACATCGGCCAGGATACGTCGCTGACCGTCGTTTGCGGCGCGCCGAACGTCGCTGCCGGCGTCGTCGCGCCGCTCGCGCGCGTCGGCGCCACGCTGCCGGCAGGCACGGCCATACGGCAAGCTGCTGTGCGCGGCGTCGAATCGCAGGGCATGCTCTGCTCGGCCAGCGAGCTCGGCCTGTCCGATGACGCGTCGGGGCTGTTACTGCTCGATGCCGACGCACCGATCGGTGTCGACTTGCGGCGTGTCCTCGACCTCGACGATGCGGTGCTCGAGGTCAAGCTGACGCCGAATCGGGCCGACTGCCTGTCGATTCTCGGCTTGGCGCGCGAGGTTGCCGCGATCACCGGAGCGCCGCTTGCGCCGCTGCCGCTTGAGCCGGTACACGGTGATAGCGGTAAACGCCGCGGCGTTCGAGTCGAGGATCCGCTCGCGTGTCCGCGCTTTTGCGGCCGCATCATCGAAGGCATCGACGCCGCTGCGCCGACGCCGCTGTGGATCCGGCAGCGAATCGAGCGCAGTGGCATCCGCTCGATCTCGGCGGTGGTCGACGTCACCAACTATGTGATGCTCGAGCTCGGACAACCGCTGCACGCTTACGATGACGCGCTGCTCGATGGCGACGTCGTCGTGCGCTTTGCGCGACCCGGCGAGCAGCTGACGCTGCTCAACGGCCAGAGGCTGGATCTCGACCCCGACCTGCTTCTGGTCGCCGACGAAAAGAAGCCGCTCGGCCTCGCCGGGATCATGGGCGGAGAGCACAGCGGCATCGCCGCCGGCACGACGACCGTCTTTCTCGAAGGCGCCTTCTGGAATCCGGCGGTAATACAGGGCAAGGCGCGGCGGCTGGGTTTTGCCACCGATGCCGGGTTTCGCTTCGAGCGTGGCGTCGACTTCGACATCGGGCCTGCGGCGGTCGACCGCGCCACGCAATTGATCATCGATCTTTGCGGCGGCCGCGCGGGCGCGCTGGTCGACGTTCGAGGCACGCTGCCGCGACGCGATCCGGTGCGCGTGCGCAGCGCGCGCGTGACCCGAATCCTCGGCGTGACGATCGCGCCGGAGACCATCGGCGCGATCTTTTCGCGCCTTGGCCTTGCCGCCAAACGCGAGGGCGCCGACTTCGTCGTCACGCCGCCGTCGTATCGATTCGATCTGGCGATCGAAGAAGACTTCATCGAGGAAGTCGCCCGGCTGTACGGCTACGACAACATCCCCGCGCTGCCGGTGAAACATACCCAGGCGATGCTCCCGGCCCCCGAAACCGTCCGCGGAGCCACGGCGCTGCGGAGCCGACTCGTCGACCGCGACTACCATGAGGTCATCACGTTCAGCTTTGTCAGCTCGGATTCGGAGCGCCTGCTGAACGCCGGCGCCGAGCCGATCAAGGTGCTCAATCCGATCGCGAGCAACCTCGACGTCATGCGCACCACCCTGCTCGGTGGATTGCTCGACGTGCTCCGCACCAACGTCAATCGCAGGCAGGATCGCGTGCGCGTGTTCGAAACCGGCCGCTGCTTCGTCCGCGACGGCGAGCGCTGCGCGCAGCCGCTGCGCATCGCCGGCCTGGCCTTCGGCTCCGCGCTGCCCGAGCATTGGGATGGCGGGACGCGCGAAATCGACTTCTTCGACGTCAAAGGCGACGTCCAGGCGCTGGCCGCGCCGCTGCCGGTGACCGCGAAAGCGGCGAGCCACGCGGCGCTGCATCCGGGAAGGTCGGCGCGTCTTTTGGTTTCCGGCAGCGCATCCGGTTGGATTGGGGAATTGCACCCCCGCCTGGTGCGCGCCTACGAGCTACCCAAGGCGCCCGTGTTTTTCGAGATCGACCTGGACGCGATCGAGCGAACCGTTCTGCCGGTCGCGCGTGCAGTGCCCCGTTTTCCGACCGTTCGGCGAGACCTGGCCGTAGTCATCGACGAGGGTGTTCCCGCACAGATGCTGCTGGACACGCTGAATGCGACGCGGCCGGCGCATGTCGAGCGTATTGACGTGTTTGACGTCTACCGCGGTGCCGGTGTGGGTGCCGGGAAGAAAAGCCTTGCAATTCTTGTGCTTATGCAAGATACTGCACGTACTTTGACGGACGCCGAAATCGACGCCACCGTGGCCGATTTGCTACGGGAACTCGAAAATCGATTCAAGGCCACATTACGCCAGTAGGGAATTCCGATGACGCTGACCAAAGCCGAACTCGCCGATTTGTTGTTTGAGCAGCTTGGCCTTAACAAGCGTGAGGCCAAGGATATGGTCGAACGCTTTTTCGAGGAAATCCGGATCGCGCTGGAATCCGGCGACAGCGTGAAATTGTCGGGTTTCGGTAATTTTCAGCTGCGCGAAAAGCCGCAGCGCCCCGGCCGTAATCCCAAGACCGGCGAAGAAATTCCGATCACTGCCCGGCGGGTCGTCACTTTCCACGCCAGTCAGAAACTGAAGGCAATGGTCGAAGCGGCGAACCATGGCCGAGCCCAGGCAGACTAAGTCCGACCTTCCGGCGATACCCGCCAAGCGCTACTTCACCATAGGCGAGGTCAGCGACCTGTGTGCGGTCAAGCCGCATGTGCTGCGTTATTGGGAGCAGGAATTCACGCAGCTCAAGCCGGTGAAGCGGCGCGGCAACCGGCGCTATTACCAGCACCACGAGGTATTGCTGATCCGGCGCATCCGGGACCTGCTCTACGAGCAGGGGTTCACGATCAACGGCGCACGCCATCGCCTCGAATCGGAGGTGCTGGGCGACGGGCCTGTGGCCGGGAACGACGGCGGCCGGCACCGGGGCACCCGCCCGAATGCGGCGCTATCGTCCGCCCAAATACGTCAGGTTATCGAGGAAATCCGGCAGCTTTTAGCCCCGGCGGGATGAAGACGATATAATTTGATGAATTCAATGATTTTCCGTCGGGGCGTAGCGCAGCCTGGTAGCGCACCTGCATGGGGTGCAGGGGGTCGAGTGTTCAAATCACTTCGCCCCGACCATTTTCCCTTGGCTGGACCAGCACAACGGACCTCTGTGCTCCGGGGGTCTGTCCGGGCCGATTGCCATCGATGATTTGCCAAACCGCGTGATTGAGCGCAGGCTGGGCCAATGGTTGTTGTAAACAAACCTAATAGTCGGCACAACATTTGCTTGTGGACTGAATCGATCATTAAAACAAGCAGAAGGTGATGAGTTCAACCCAACCGCGTCAAGTCGCAAAGAGCCCAGTCGTATCCGAACTGGCGATGGCGCGGGCGCAGCGCAACACCGTTCTGATCATCGACGACCTGTTCAGCAGCCGATTGCTGCTCGCCGAGATCGTTCGCCAGATCGACGGCAAGCTCAACCTGGAACTCTTCGACACGCCGGGACGCGCACTCGAGTTCGCGCGCAACAATCGTGTCGATATGGTGCTGACCGACTACAAGTTGCCCGAATTCGACGGTGTGCAACTCGTCCGCCAGATTCGCGCCCTATCCCACTGCGTCGATGTCCCGATCGTCGTCATCACCGTGGTCGACGACCGGCGCGTGCGTTACGAAGCGCTCGAAGCCGGCGCTACCGACTTCCTGATCAAGCCGCTGGACGAGCACGAGACCCGGGCGCGGTGCTCGAACCTACTGGACCTGCGCCGGCACAAGATCGTGTTATCCGATCAGGCCCGCGTTCTCCAGTATCAGGTCGACAAATCGATCGCCGAGATTCATGAGCGTGAGCTGGAAACGCTGGCCAAGCTCGCGAAAGCCGGTGAATTTCGCGACCAGACGACCGGCAATCATCTGACCCGCATGGCTAAATATTCGGGGCTGATCGGATTGCAGCTCGGGCTTGCACCGGAAACCGTTCACGTGCTCGAAGTGGCCGCGCCCATGCACGACATCGGCAAAGTCGGCATCCCCGACTCCATTCTGCTGAACAAAGGTCCGTTAACAGATGCCGAGATGACGTCGATGAAGAATCATCCCCGCATCGGTTACGACATTTTGAAGGGGAGCCCGTCGAAGTACCTGAGCATGGGTGCGATAATTGCGTTGGGGCACCACGAAAAATACGACGGCACGGGCTACCCGAACGGCTTGCACGGCGAAGACATTCCGATCGTGGCTCGCATCGTAGCGGTCGCCGACGTCTTCGACGCCCTGATCAGCGAACGGCCCTATAAACATGCCTGGACCATCGAGGAGGGCATCGAGTACCTGAACGCCCAGAAGGGAAAGCACTTCGACCCGCGATGTGTGGAGGCGTTTATGAGTGCTGTGGAGCGAGTTAGGGAAATTCAAGCGCAGTTCGCCGATGTGTAGATCCGCTCCAGGTTCCAAAGCGCTTCCTGAATGCGATCCGTAAATATGACATTTACACACCTCCGTCGATGGATCCAAAACGAGCTAGCCCCGACGATTGAAGTGGGAGAGCCTGCTTCACAAGCAAGTTTAGGAATCCGAAACTGGACGACTCGTGAAGGCCTTTCTCATCTCATTGCAAAGTGTGATTACGAGGAATTCGATCAAGCCAGGCTCCGCGTCGGCATTGGCGGCGCCGTTCTTGTCTACCTCGTTTATCTCGCTTGGTACGCCGCGCGTCAGGGCGAGACAAATTCGCCGCAACAGTATGTAGAGGTCTTGGTCGTTGCGCTGACATTCTTCTTGTTTTCTTGCTTGCTGGTTTTGCGAATTTTAGTCGCCGGCAACGCATCGGTACGCCGCAGATTCCTCGGAATGGTTGTCGACAATGCTGTAACCACGTACTGCCTGATAAGGCTGGGCGAAGGTGCCGCCGTAATCATATTCGTATATCCCTTCGTTACCTTTGGTAACGGATTTCGATATGGCCGTCTTTATTTATATGCATGCCAGCTTATGGCATTGGCAGGTTTTGGTCTTGTACTTACCGAAAGCAGCTATTGGTCTCATAGCATTTCTGTTGGCATCGGCTTCCTCATCGCATTGATCGTTTTGCCACTATATGTTGGGGGCTTAGCACAAAAGATAAAAGAGGCAAAGAAACGCGCAGACGATGCCAACCAAGCCAAAGGTCGCTTTCTTGCAAATATGAGTCACGAGATGCGGACGCCTCTAAACGGCGTTATCGCTATGGCTGATGTGCTGCGTGAAACGATCCTCAATGAGTCGCAGCGCGAAATAGTGGACACGCTCGGAACGTCTGCACACCTGTTGCTAGCGCAAATCGAGGACGTGCTAGACATGGCTAAGATTGAAGCCGGTCGCGTGCAAATTGAAGCGCAGCCATTCGATCTCGGCCATCTACTGACGACCACTGTCAAAGTCGTCCTGCCGCAAGCGCGCTATAAAGGTCTTACGGTCAACACTGAAATAGCCCCGGCCGCTGCGCGCTGGTTTGCTGGCGATAGTCATCACTTGCGACAAGTGCTGCTAAATCTTCTCGCTAACGCAGTAAAATTCACGGAGCGCGGCCAAATCACCCTTCGCGTTAGCGTCACTGACCTCGAGCCAAGCCTGGTCAAATTTGAAGTTGAGGATACAGGCATAGGTATTTCGCCTGACAAGCAAATGGCAATTTTCGAGCCCTTCGCTCAGGCGGATGATTCAATTACCCGCGTGTATGGAGGGACCGGTCTTGGGACGGCTATTGCACGACAGCTGGTGACGTTGATGGGCGGTGAGATTGGCGTGACAAGCAACGTCGGAGTTGGAAGCATATTTTGGTTCGAGTTGCCATTACCCCGCGCGGAACCGGCCGGCATTGACCTTCGAGCAGAGATCGTCGCGTCAGCGCGGCTCTCATCGACAACTGCCGCATTTGCTGCACAACAGCGGGCAAAGGTCACAAAGATACGAGGCGCGCGCGTTCTCGTTGCGGAGGATAACCCGACAAATCAGCGCGTCACCCAGCTGATCCTGGAAAGTGGCGGGCACCACGTTACGCTTGTGGACAATGGTGAGAAGGCTCTCGATGCACTGGAGCACGGAAATTTTGACATCGCATTGTTCGACTTATCGATGCCAGTCGTTAGTGGTATCGAAGCGCTGAAGCTTTATCAGTTTACGACGTCCACACCTATCCCCGTCCTAATACTTTCCGCCAATGTAACGACAGGAATAATTGCGGATTGTCAGCGCGCCGGATGCGCGGAGTTTTTGCCCAAACCCATCCGAGCAACTCTTCTCCTCGACGCGATTGAACGACACCTCGCGGAAACCGCGCACGACCTACGTGCTGTAGCGCCCCCGCTGCGTTCCGAAGAACGTCCCGCACTGACCATCATCGACACACCAGTGGTTGACCCGACGGTATTGGAGGATTTGGGTCGACTATCTACCGATTCAACGTTTGTAGAACGCCTTTTGCGTGGATTCGAAGCAGACACCGACCGGCTCATTCGCACAATAAGCGATGGGCTTGCGGCCCGCCGTTATGAAGATGTTAAAGATGCTGCACACGCCTTGAAGGGCGGGGCGGGCAGTGTGGGGGCCACGCAACTCATGCAGCTTGCGGTCCGCTTGGAAAAGGCGAGCTATGACACCCTGCGAGTCAGAGCGGCTCCATGGATTGAGGAGTTGGCTCGTGCTTCAAGCGCAACTCAAACCGCCCTCGAGCACCATCTCGAGCAGCGCCGCAACAACTATCGTCACTGACCTGCTGCCTATCAGCGCTAGCTAGCGCGCAGCAGAGGCGTAACAGTCGCGCTGGGTACGTCGTCTGACCCAGCGTTTCGGCTTTGCGCGCGGACAAGTCGCTCCATCATCCGCAAATCACGCTCGCTGAGGCGAAGTGCGGCATCGGCCCAGATCCCGACCACGCGCATCAGTTCGTCGTGCGTCACCGCCTCGACCTCGCGGCGCACCATTTCTAAGGCGCGCCGGCCATTTGGTGCTTTCGCATGCTTCCTAACAAAACTGTACAGGGCCTCCTCGCCACTGCCGTCGGGCGCTAAGACATCAACGACGCCCATGTCGAAAAGCTGTCTACCCGTATAGGTGTTCCCGCTGGTCACTAATTCGTCGGTGATCCTTCTTCCCACCTTGCGGGCTAGGAAGCTGTAGGCGCCCATACCCGGGAAAAGGTTGAACAGTATCTCCGGGAATCCCATTCGGACCGACTCCTCGGCAATTAAGACCGCCGCTGAAAGTGCACACTCGAAGCCACCTCCAAGGGCGTCCCCTTGCACAAGGGCGATGGTGGTCAAAGGTAGGTCGCAATTGCGAGACCATGGGAACAAGTTGTCTATGCATTTACGGCCGTACTGAACAAGCATGTCACGATCGTGGGCCGCGATTGCCTCGCGGAATAGCGCCAAGTCACCTCCGAGATTGAACACGCCTGGCACCTTCGATGCGATGACTGCATATTTGATCGCATGGTCTGCTCCCTCATGCCAAATGTGCCCAGACGGCTGAACGATGCTATCGATGTACCCGCGCAACTCAGCTAATAAAGACGGATTAAATGTGGGTCTGGGTTTTGGGTTCATGAAGCCCCAGAGCACGCCGAATTCCCCATCAAATCGTGTTTCGAACTGGTTGGCCTGCATTGGCGGCAGGAATCGGACTTCGGCAATGGCATTCATAAATTTCCCTCGCGTATTAATGACAAGTACCCCCGTCTATATTGTGGCAAACAAATTGGAGAGGTGCCAAGTCTTTCCTTCAATGGGGATCGCACCGCGAGATTCACCCTAGGCCATGTTTGTAGTGTACAATATGCTTGGTACAAACAGCATAGTCCCGAAGCCCAAACTTTGGGCACCGAGACAATTCAATTCTGTACGGTCAAAAGCGAGTCAGGGTAAGTCGCCGCAAGCGCGTCCGGGATGCGCGACTCCCCTCGGAGCAATTGCCCTCAATATCGATGTGCCACTTACGGGGATAGATTCCCCTGCGGAGCTGCAGAGCGTAACGTCCCCTGCAAAGGGACCAAAGAAAGGGCTCTGCGTCGCCGCAGCGGTGGTCCAGGGACCATCGTCGCTAGAGTTCATTAGATGGCGCTGTGACTCTATTTGCTTATAAGTCCATTTCCTTTGGCCTATCATCGACGAGTAATAATTCCCTCCGCGATTCCCTTTGCCACCGCTTCCTGCCTGTTAGCGGCGGCTAACTTGCTCCGAATACCATCAAAGTGAAATTGGGCGGTACGAACAGTGATGCCCAGCTTATAGGCGATATCCTCGGTTGAGAGTCCGTGGCACGCGAGCTGCAGGCATTCTCGTTGGCGATGGCTAAGCGCTGCGCCGCGTAATACGGGAGCGAGACCTCGCTCGATAATGCCCTTCATGAAAAGCTCATGAAAGAATGTTCCGAGCAGGAGGATTTCTCCAAGCTTGGACGTGATGAAGGCTCGACGCGCATTGTCGATTTGAGGACGTGAAGAATTGAGCGCAACGAGGACACGTTCGTATCGCGGATCGTGAAGGGCAAACGCTACTCCGCTTGCCACTCCGTGTTTGGCCGCGTCGTCAAGGAAAGCATCAGTTTTCTGGTCTTTTCCTCGCTCGCTGTCGCGGTCCCAGACGATCGGTAAGGCGTTATCCCACGTCTTGAGCACACGCGGGTCAATCTCGATGTAAGCCCTTTGGTCGTAACGGACGACCCATTCGGCGGGAAGCGTTGTATATACATAGCTTTGGCTTTCGTGATGGCCGCGAGGATTCACGCTCATTGCGAACATGAAAGTTTCAAACCCGAGGTGCCTTACAATCGCATTCAGCGCCGGCTCTAGCGGACTGCCTTCCTCTGCGGCATGCACGAGAGGGAATAGCAACGCAGGCGTATAGGGCGTCCGCCCTATCGCTACCTTGCCGAAAGCGATGTTATGAAGCATTGCATCCGACCCTGGATTCAGCAAATGACTACTGCATTTAGCTTATCGCGCTTTGGCCCATCTTACAACCTTCCCCACCCTCCAGCCCCCAAGCCTTCGATCGGCCTGAAAGTCGCCTTGTACGCCATTTTTCGACTCTGTCCGATCCAGTAACCGAGATAAAGGTGGCTTAGGCCGAGTTCACGGCAACGCTGAATTTGCCACAGGACGTTGTAAGTCCCGTAGCTGGCGCCAGGCGGCGCCGGGTCGTAAAAGGTGTAGACCGAGGACAGGCCGTCCTGCAAGCGATCGACCAGGCTCACCATTCTCAGCGTCCCCTGTTCGCGAAACTCGAACAGGTCGGTCGCGACATTGCTGTGCAGAAGAAAATGCTGGTATTGCTCACGGCTATCCTGGTCCATGCCCCCGCCGGGGTGGCGGTAGTGCTGATAGTGCAGATACAGCGCGTAATGGTCGTTATCAAACGCTAATTTGCGCTGAACTCCCGTTAACTCGCAATGCTTGCGCCAGGTTTTTCGCTGCGTGCGATTGGGCACGAAATCGGCCACCGGAATCCGAACCGGTACACATGCATGGCAGTGGTCGCAATACGGACGATAGGTGAACGCCCCGCTACGGCGAAATCCCAACCGCACCAGCTCGCTGTAGACCCCGGTGTCGATCAGGTGGCTGGGCGTTGCAACCTGGGAACGCGCGAGGCGATCCGGCAGGTAGCTGCAGGGGTATGGCGCCGTGGCATAAAACTGCAGTGCCGTCAGCGGGAGGTCATTGAGCTTGGTCACGGTCGGTCGGCTTCGCCTGGCGGCGCGTGATTCCAACGCTCCGCAGGCGGTATCGAGTTTACCAACCGGGCGACTTCCTCAGCAAACTCGCGGCGCGGAATCGGCCGCGCGCCGAAGCGCGCAAGGTGTTCGGTCTGCTGCTGGCAATCGATCATCGGCATCGCACGCCGCTTGAGCAAGTCGACCAGATGGACTAGCGTCACCTTCGATGCGTTCGGCGCACGGGCGAACATCGACTCGCCGAAGAACATGCGGCCGATGGCCACGCCATATAATCCCCCTACCAACGCATCGCCTTGCCACGCTTCGACCGAATGCGCGTAGCCGCGCCGATGGAGCTCGCTGTAGGCGTCGACGATATCCGCCGTGATCCAGGTACCGCCACTGTCGGCCCGCGGCTCAGCGCACGCCTCGATTACGCGCGCGAACGCGCAATCGACCCGGATCTCGAATCGCCGCTGCGCAACGACCTTACGCAACGAGCGCGGCACGACGAATTCCTCTATGAACAGCACCATCCTCGGATCGGGGCTCCACCACAGGATCGGTTGCCCGGTGCTGTACCAGGGAAAGATGCCTTGCCGGTAGGCGGCGAGCAGGCGCTCGGCCGAAAGATCCCCGCCGGCGGCCAGCAGGCCGTTCGGATCGTCGAGCGCGGTATCGACCGGTGGAAAGGCGCCGGTACGTAGCCAAGGGATCATCACGGCATTTTGCGGGTGAGCGACCTCCGCAACAAGCGCTGCGCCGATCGCCTCACAGCTCGCCGCAGAAGCGATGACATTGAAGGAATCGACCTCGATGAAGCAGGATAAGCGCTGCAGCTGGGCCGGCACCGACGCGAGGATGATCGCGTACCACGACGACGAGTGGGGCACGCCGGTGCACGACGATGACAAGCTCTTCGAGTTCCTGGTGCTGGAAGGCGCCCAGGCGGGCCTGAGCTGGAAAACGATTCTGGACAAGCGCGAAGGCTATCGCGAGGCGTTCGCCGGCTTCGACCCGGCCAAGGTCGCGCGGTTCGATCGGCGGCGCATCGAAAAGCTGCTGCAGAATCCGCAAATCGTGCGCAACCGCCTCAAGGTTGAGAGCTTGGTAAGCAACGCCGTCGCGTTCCTCGCCGTTCAGCGCGAGTTCGGCAGCTTCGATCGCTTTGTCTGGGCGAGCGTTGCTTCGGCGCCCAGGATCAACCGATGGCGCCACGCGCGCGACGTGCCCGCGAGCACCCGGGAGTCGGACGCCTTGTCCAAAACGCTCAAGCAGCGCGGATTCCGCTTTGTGGGGACGACGATCTGCTATGCGTTCATGCAGGCGACGGGCCTGGTCAACGATCACGTCGTCGACTGCTTCCGGCACAAGGAACTTGTTAGCTAGGGGATTGCTAACCCGTCGTATCAGCCCGTGTTGACCGTGTTGACCGAGAGGTTAGGCGGCACGGCGCCTAATATTGGCGCTGTGGCAACCATCCTTCCTTCCAACTCGGCCAGCGGCCATGGCTCCCGGATTTCCTTGTGGCTGGCCAATGACTGCTAAACGCCGGATGGGAGCTTGGAGGCCATCATCTTCCGTCGGTCAATCTTGCGCCCGTCGACAATGAACGTTCCGTCCCCAACAGCGTGAACCGTGCGCTTTTCCTTGCGTGCGGTATCGATGTATGCGGCAACTCCCTCCAACACGACAATGTTGTGCCCTTTGACGATGTCGATGACCTTGCACTCTATGTTGGCGATGCACTCCTTGATCAAGGGCGACGTGACGACTTCGCCCTGTACCGGTGTGAGCTTGAACTTGGCAAACTTGTCTGTCTCAGCCCCAGAGCATGTCCCTATACCGACCACCTTATCCAACATGTCAACCGTGGGAATAGCAATGACGCACTCCTTATTCTTTCGCAACGCCGCGAAAGAGTGATTCCATTCCCCTGTGGTGATGCCAAATACCGGAGTGAAATCCACCACCATGGTCCAGGAGATAGTCATGATGTTGTCCTTCTGGCCGTCATGGGTCGTCACAAGGACAACAGGCCCTGGTTCCATCAGGGTAAAGGCCTTGCTCAGTTTCAACCGACGCATGAGAGCACCTCGTGATATTCCTTTGTCCGATGGCTAGGCCAAGCTCGCAAGCTCGGTGTCAATTAAGGCGCCCAACGCAACAAGCTAACCGGCGACCGACGCGCGGGCGAAAGCCCGCCGGCGGGCGTCCGTGTTGACCGCGTGGTTAGGCCGACGCTTCTTTAAAGGCACGGAGAATCGCATTGATTCGGGTTTGATAACCAGGCCCCTGTGCCTTTAGCCAGTCCAACACGTCGGCATCGACGCGAAGCGAGATCGAGGCCTTTGGCGGAACCGGCTTAAGACCGCGGCGCGCAATACCGCGGGCAATGTGCTTTAGGGAAGCTTCCGGATGTTCCGCACAGACTACGACATCGCGATCGGACATCGCGCGAACGCGCGACCAATCAGTCTTAGAACTTCTTGAAGAAGATCGCCTGTTCATGTTTCGTCGCCTTACGGAAAGAGATGATGCGAATCTGACGTGGGGTTTCCGTATGTACAATTGAAACCGTCAATCCCTCGAGAAGGCCTAGCGTGACAAATCTTTGCTCCGAGTAGTCGAAGCGGTCATCTTCGTAAGTGTACGTAGGACCTTCGAAGACTTTCGGCGCATCGACAAAATCGAAGCCATGCAACTCTAGATTGGATTTACGCTTGGCCTCACTCCACGCGAATCGCATGACGATAGTGTATATACATTACGACTATACGTCAAGGAGCGCCTTGCGTAGGACTAACGAACCAAGGTAACCGGCGACCACCAAGGCGCGCAGCGCCGCCGGTGGGCGTCCGTGTTGACCGCGTGGTTAGGCGTCGATTTCATCCGCAGAGAGCGAGTAGGCAGCTCGATAGAACGCAAAGGACGCACTTGCGCATCCGTGCGTCTGTAACACCCTAAGATTAAGTTCGACAGTCTCCAACTCAGCGATGGCCTCAGGCTCGTATCCCGTCACCATCAACGCCCAGTCCACTCCCGCGTCGGCACCACGAATTTGTTGCTCCGATGTCATTGCTGGCGCAAGCGCGCCACGCAGCAGGTGGACGCTGCCCAGTCCCGGTCTCGATGGGAGGTGAGGCAAGACCTGACCGTCCAGCCACTCGATGAGCACGGCCGAATCGGCAATAGGCTTGAATCGGATCAGCAACGAGTAGTGCCCTGTTCCAAACCCATATGAGCTTTCGACCGAGCATAGGCCGCGAATCATGCCTCGGTAATGCGTCATCATCTTCGAAGTCCAGGGCGTGGGATTGTTCAGGCGCGTCAGATACGCTTCTGACCCCAATGTCTCAAGGCGCTCAACCTCATAGATCACGGCGTATCTCGGCGAGCCCTGAAACGAAACCCAGCGAGTGCCCTTCAGGAAACCCGGGATCGAGAGACGCTCGGGAAGGTGTTCATGCGTATGCCAATTGTCGTGTTCGGCGATGGCCGCGTCCTCGATGTCGAAGGACAAGAGCATAGCCGCGGTACCGAGCAGAGGCATCAACGAGCAATCTTCTGTGTCGCTGGCTGGTTGGAAGATCGACGCCTAACGTGCCAAGGTAACCGGCGACCACCAAGGCGCGAAGCGCCGCCGGTGGGCGTCCGTATTGACCGAGAGGTTAGGCCACACTTGCGCCTCGTAACCCCGGTAGCCTCGCCCCCAATACCACCAACGGGACAAGCGACCCAAGGAACACGATGTGATACCACACCGGAAACTTGACCCACAGACCGACATGGACCGGCACGAACAACGCTAGGAGTAGCAGCGCAAACAGATAGATCGCCGCGCGAGCATTTCTGCCTATGGTGATGCACGCGGCGCCCGCGGCAAGCGACGCTGCGGCACCGAGCATAAGACGCGCGAAGAGCATACCCGAAGAGAACTCCATCACTTTTTCAACCTCACTGTAGCCTGGAAGAAGCCAGCGAATGGCGAGGTTGCCGAGAGTAGCCACCGCAAACCAGACAACGAAACCGGCAGCGATTGCGAGGACGACGCGGAGCCAACTGGGCATGATGCGCTCGGAATGATCGAGTGAGGCTAACGGGACCAAGTTAACCGGGCCGCGGCCACCGCTGCCAGCGAGCAAGAAGTCGCGTGCCCGCGGCTCCGGTTGAACGCGTGCTTAGGCGCCGCGAGAAGCACCGACATATTCCTCGAACAGAATACCGTTCTTGCCCGAGTTCTTGACTTTGTACATCAGGCCATCGGCGAAATGGATAGCATCGTCGGGACTCGCCGAAATGGAGGGGAAAACCGCCACGCCAATGCTGAAGCCGACCGGCCAGCGGTTCAAAACGGCAAGATTGACAAGATTTTCGCGCAGCCCAGTGAAGAACGTATGTGCACCGGCAAGGTCAGTCTCCGGAAGGAGAATTGCGAACTCGTCACCGCCGAGGCGGCCGCAGAAATCGGATGCGCGCAGCCGTTTGACTAGCGAGGTTGCGACTGCCTTCAGAACCTGATCGCCCGCGCTGTGGCCAAGGCTATCATTGACGCGTTTGAAGTCGTCTAGGTCAAGATAGCCGAGCGCCATCGACCCGCCGTACCGAGCGGCAAGGTCGATGATCAATCCGCATGTTCGCATAAAAGTGCGAGCGTTCATGATGCCGGTAAGCGGATCTTGTTGCGCAAGTAATTCCTGTAGATCGAGAGAGCGTCGGAGACGATCGAGAAGAAAAAGAATGATGACGAAAAACCCAAGACGAACGCCGGCGTTCCAGATCGGGATGGCCGAATTGCTGTATTGGTGCCCCGCTGTGAAATCAGCTGCGAGCCAGGTGATGGTAGAAATGATGCAGGCGAGGAAGCCGAGACGCTTCCCCGCGTACCATGAAACGATGCCAACCGGAATCGTGTAGAAGATCGAAAAGGACAGTTCATAGCCCGTCGCGAAGTCAATGGCGCCTATGATTGCAACGAGCAAGAACGAAATTGCCCCGATATTAAATGGTGGCTGGGCCGATAGAACCCCATGTGCTTCTCTTAGCATGGCGACGACCCTGAGTGTAGGCGCCTAACGAACCAAGGTAACCGGCGACCACCAAGGCGCGCAGCGCCGTCGGTGGGCGTCCGTGTTGACCGCGTGGTTAGGCAGCGACTTCGACGATTTCACTTGATGAAGAAGGCGGAGGGATGGGTTGCCCGTCCTCCTTGAGCCCATCTAAATGGAACTCGATGGCCTCGTGAATAGAGGCGAGGACCTCTTCGCGCGTTTCACCCACGGCAATAC
Source organism: uncultured beta proteobacterium (assembly GCA_963828665.1). GTDB lineage: Bacteria > Pseudomonadota > Gammaproteobacteria > Burkholderiales > Casimicrobiaceae > PALSA-1003. The sequence continues at coordinate 366,747 of CAWHFL010000008.1, read as the reverse complement.
ACCCGGGAAGGTCGGGAACGTAGGCCCCAAACGAAGTTGGCCCTTTTTCGACTACAACGAGATAACGCATTTTGGCCCCTCCTACTTCTTAAGCCCGGCTTGCTTCAATACACTATTCAAGGTCCCTGGCGGAACATCTATGCTTGGTTTTCCGGCTACCGTTACAGTGCCTGACTTGTCGGAATGATGAAACTGCCGGTGGCTCCCTCTTACGCGGACCTGGAACCAACCGTCCGCTTCAAGTAACGCGATCAGTTCCTTAACTTTCACACCCACATTTTACAGTGGCGGTGCATCGCGGCCTAACGAGACCAAGTTAACCGGCGCTGCCGGCGGCGCCGCAGGACGCCGCCGGACAGTGTCCGGTTGAACGCGTGGTTAGGCCGCAACATCGCGGGCATCGTAGTTGCCGCCTGGCGTGAGGTCGGGAGACAGAAGAAGCTCTGTTATGGCGGCGCCCGCCTGCCCCGGCGGAGTGAGCTGGCCCTCGGCGCGGCGGGCCGCGAACCTGTTTGCGGCCGGGAAGTCCGCCAAAGACGCCGATGCAGCAGCGACATGCATGTCGGTGTCGACGACGCCGGGATCAATATTGATGGGGAAGAACGGATACGGCTGCGTTGCCTGTTCGGTAGCCAGCGACCGGATGAAGTTCTCCATTCCCACCTTCGCCGCACAATACAGCGACCAACCGAACACTCCCTGCCCCGCAGCGCCAGCTGAAATGTTTGCAACGACCTTGCGGCAAGCCGCGGTCTGAAACTTCGAGATGACTGCGGAGATGAAAAGAACCGGAGAGCTGAGGTTGATGTTGATATTTGCAAGTATGGTGTCAGCGGGCTTGCGAGAGACAGGACCAATTGGCTGGAGCGTTGCGGCGTTGCTAACTACTAGAAGTTGCTCGAGTTGGTTCGGATCAACCGCCTTTAGGGCATTCGAGACCGTGTTATGGGCATCGAGCGGAGAGGCGAAGTCGGTTGCAACTGAGTACGAATAGGGTGCGGTACGTGAGAACTCAACAACGTCGAAGCCATGGCTCGCGAGGGTCTGCCCGATCGCACGACCAATTCCGCGAGAACCGCCGGTCAAAAGTAGGAGGCGCATCGCGACGGTTGCGGTCTAACGAACCAAGGTAACCGGCGACCACCAAGGCGCGCAGCGCCGCCGGTGGGCGTCCGTGTTGACCGCGTGGTTAGGCCTCGTCACGTGTGTGCCTCGCGCCAAACCATCAACGCTAGCCCACCTGGAATCAGAAGACCTAATGCGCTCCACCATACTGGGATGACGAACCCGACGACTGTTACTTCCCAGCCAGCGAAGAGACGAAGCAAGTGAAGGACCGCAATTAGCGCTAAGAAAACGACCGCGACTGTAGTGAAAGGCTTCACGGCAACGCTCCTATTCAGCGATGAAGTATGACTAGTTCCGATACTGGAAAGAGGCCTAACGATCAAGTTAACCGGCGCCCGTCCACCGGCGCACGGCAGAGACGAGACGCGTACGCGGGCGTCCGGTTGAACGCCATGTTAGGCGTTACTGCTTTTTCCATGGGGAGGCGACAAAGCTTGCCGAACGGTCGCCGCACTCATCTTGGACCTTGGTTAGTAGGAGCGCTCCGCTTTCAAGCTTCCAGTTGTACGTGCCCGTAGCTTGTCCCGGACCGGTGCAGGCGAACGGACCTTTCTTGTCGGTGAGCCGGATCTGCTCGCCGCTCACTGCATATTCGCCCTCTACCAAGGCATACCCGCTCTTCACAACTCGGAAGGAGCCGTCGCGTTTAAATTCGAGCGTATAGGGTCCTGATAAGTAGGAACCGGCCGGGAAGTCGCTAACCGCTATGGCGACGCCGGTGAGCAATGCGCCCGCCATAAATACGGTAGCGCCAATAAAATGACGTAGTCGTCCGCGCTCGTCTACCATAAACAGGCTCCTTGCCCGAACTCCGAATGTTCTGCCTCTATATCGTGTTTCAGAAACCACCGTTCGTGACGCCTAACGTTTGAGCTGAGCGGTGGACAGCGGCGCCACGCCGCTGGCCGTCCGCTCGAGCGAAGGGTTAGGCGTTATCGCGCTCTTGCCACTTCACTCATGGCCGCTTCAAGCGCGCGCCCAGGTACTCGAACACCCTCTTGGTGGAATCTTCCGTCACCTCCTTGTTGAACTTGTAGGTCACGCGGACACCACGAAAGTCCGTCTTGGAGTAGTTGTCCATCGAGCTGCAGTCCCAGCAGTGCGTCGCGTCCGGGTAGACGTGCCACTCCACCTGTTGACCCTTCTCTGCCTGCGCCTTCAGCAGGGACTGGCAGTCGGCGGCCGGGGCTTCGACGTCTTGCTCTGCTAGGAGAATCAAGGCCGGGCGGTCGTGATCGGGGCGAACGAAATCCACCGCCGGGCGACCCTGCATAGGGTCGACATGACACAGAGGGTAGAACCCGACCGCGGCGACGTACCGCTGAGAAGGGGAGAAGAGGTCGGCGAATGTCTGGCTGCTGGCGAGCAGGCCAACCATGGCACCCCATGAGAAACCCAGCAGTCCGATGCGTTCTTGATCCACAAACGGAAAGCGTCGCAGATGCGCCAGCGCTTGAAATGCGTCCTTCGTACCTCGGTAGTGATTCGACGGCGACGCAGGAACGCAAACTGGTTGCCCCCGCGAGGTCACCGGGTCAACAACAAAGGCGACATAGCCGTGCGCCACGGTCTTCTTGGCCCAATCCAGAATCTCGGGCCGCAGGCCGCCACAAGACGGGAGGATCACAACCGCAGGGAAGGGACCTTCCCCGGCAGGCTTGTAAATCGCCATTTGCAGTCGGCTGAATAACGACAACTCGCCAACCTCGGACGGAAACGTCAAGTCGGCAGAGACGCCAGCCAGGCGCGCAACTGCGTCTCTATAGGTCTGCGCGCCTGCCGGACTTGCCAGCAGGACTGCAGCAACGATGGTGATCAGCTGTCGAATCATGTTGTCTCCTTACGATTTCACGGATGGAACCGGCGTAGCTCATGACGCCTAACGAACTAAGTTAACCGGCGCGCCGCCACCGCGGCTCGCCACAACGAAGCCGCGTACCGGCGCGTCCGGTTGAACGCGATGTTAGGCTTGGCAACTGATTGCGATGCGGTGCGCTTTCGAAGGAGTCGACCCACTAGTACCCGCCATATTTCTTCGCATCCCACACCAAACCAATCTTTGTTCCGGGATCGAAGCGGTTGCCGGGCTCGACATCCACGGTAGCCCCATTTCGGGTGTAAAACATATGTGCGCCATTGTCGGCAGTCTTCTCCCCGTTGGACTCGCGCAAGTTCTTGCGATACCAAGCAGAGACGATGTCGACCGAGTCCTTCGTCGTGACCACCACTGAGCCCGCGTTTAATTTCTCGGTCTTAATGACATTGGACGGGTAAAAAGGAACAGGGGGTGCGCCCATGGCGATGCTTGTCGTCATTGCAATCGCGAGAAACACCAAAGACAATGACCACGATTCTTTCATTTCAGCGCTCCAATATGCTTGGTTTCAGGAAAGGGACGCTACGCTCATTCAAAGGCCTAACGAACCAAGGTAACCGGCGACCACCAAGGCGCGAAGCGCCGCCGGTGGGCGTCCGTGTTGACCGCGTGGTTAGGCGCATGGCCTAGGCCGATGCATTGCAGACGCGTTGGACATGTCTAACTGCCAGTTGCACAATGATAGCTCGACCTGATCGGTCAGAGGATGCCGTGTGTCGCCGATTCATGTCTAGCGTATCCGACGGAAAATCTCTGTGAAGCGCCAATACTGCGCTTCTAAGCGCAAAGTGACGGCAACGCTTGCGCTCAAGGACGCCACGAACCAAGACGACGCACCAGCATGGCCGAGGCGTCGGTGGGCTCCGTGTTGAGAGCGTGATAGGCGTAGGCCATACGAATGCCTTGGCGTTCCACGTTCGCAAACCAGAGGCAACCCAACCGGTTGCCGCAGCGATATGCCGCCTTGATTTCGTAGAGGTAGTCAGTCGGACTCCGTCAGGCGCGTGCGGAAGCAGGCTGCGAAGTTTACTCTGGAGCGTTCCAACGACCTTCGGCGGACAGTAGCCGGCCTTCACGGTGCCTCTGCATCCAATAACGGAAGACTCGCGATCATGGCATACGCTTCCAGCCGCATTGGGACAGAATGGACTGGTTCGGAGACAGGCCTAACTAGAAATAGTCGACCCAATTGACGGGAAACAATTGCGTCATTGCAGAGTCCTATCCGCGCGTGCCGCACAGTATGAGATTGCCACGAGCCTTATGCAGTCCCCAGGGTCCGAACTAGATAGTAGCTCCACGTTCTAATACCGTTAACTGGCCCTATACCAGCGTTGCGCAACGGCCACGCTCGCCGGGCCGGAGAGGCGCTTCAGCCTCGGGCCTCTAGCGCGATGGGGGGTACCGCATCGCCCGCACCCGCATCAAATCCGAATTGCAACGCGGCAAGGCGGCGATACAGCGGATCATCGCGCACCAGCGACGAGTGCGTGCCTTCCGCCACGATGATGCCGCCATCGAGCACGACGATCCGGTCGGCGCCCATTACCGTCGCCAGGCGATGCGCGATGATCAAGGTCGTGCGCCCGTGCATCAGTCGGTCGAGCGCCAGTTGCACCATGCGTTCGCTCTCCGCGTCGAGCGCGCTGGTCGCCTCGTCCAGCAGCAGGATCGGCCGCCGTGAGAGCACGGCCCGCGCGATCGCCAGCCGCTGCCGCTGGCCGCCGGAGAGTCTGACACCGCGTTCGCCCAGATCGGTGTCGAAGCCGCGCGGCAGGCGGGTGAGAAACTCGGTGGCGTACGCCGCCTCGCAGGCGTCGCGCACCTCGTCGTCCGACGCATCGAGCCGGCCATAGCGCACGTTGTCCCAGACGCTGGCGGCGAAGATCACCGGATCCTGCGGCACCACGGCAATCCGGCCACGCACGGCGCGCGGATCGGCGCGACGAACGTCGACGCCGTCGATCAGCACTCGCCCCTGTTGCGGATCGTAAAAGCGCAGCAATAGCTGGAAAAGTGTCGTTTTCCCCGCCCCCGAGGGCCCGACCAGGGCCACGCGTTCTCCTGCTGCAATATGCAAAGTCAATGCGCTGAGCGCCGGATCGTCGCGACGTGACGGGTAGGCGAAAGTCACCTGATCGAGTGCGACGGTTGCCCGCGGCGGCTCGGGTAGCGGCACCGGATCGGCCGGCGCCGCGATCTCTGCCGGCGTGTCCAGTATTTCCATCAGGCGTTCGGTCGCGCCCGCGGCGCGCTGCAATTCACCGGCGACCTCGCTGACCGTGCCGACCGAGGTCGCCACGATGACCGCGTAGAACACGAACGAGGCGAGTTGTCCCGCGGACAGACGGCCGGCCAGCACGTCGTGCCCGCCGATCCAGAGGATGATGCCGACGGCAACGAACACCAGGAAAATCACGGCGGCGATCAGCAGCGCACGCTGGCGGATACGGCGCACTCCGGCGCCGAATGCGGCCTCGACTCGTTCGCCGTAGGCGTGCCGGTCCTCGGGCTCGTGCGCATACGCCTGAACGGTGCGGATTTCATGGATTGCCTCGTCGACGTAAGCCCCAGTGTCGGCGACGCGATCCTGGCTGGTGCGGCTGAGGCGGCGGACGCGGCGGCCGAATACGATGATCGGCAGGACAACCACCGGCAGGCCGGCGAGCACCAGCAAGGTCAGCTTGAGGCTCGTCAGCATCAGCAGCACCAGCGCCCCCAGACCCAGCACCGTGTTGCGCAACGCCATCGACAGGCTCGAGCCGATGACATTCTCGAGCATCGTCGTATCGTTGGTCAGGCGCGAGATGACCTCGCCGGTGCGCGTCACCTCGAAAAATCCGGGTGAGAGCGTCAGCAGATGATTGAACACGCGGCGCCGAAGGTCGGCCGTGACGCGCTCGCCTATCCACGATACGTTGTAGAAGCGGACGTACGTCGCGATCGCCATGACCGCGATGATCGCGAGCAGCCCGAACAACGCATGATCGAGCTCGGCGCCGTCGCCTGCGGTGAAACCGCGGTCGATGACCAGCTTGAGGCCCTGTCCCACCGCCAACGTGCAAGCGGCCGCGACCAGGAGCGCGATACCGGCGAATACGAAACGGCGCCGGTACGGTCCGAGGAAGCTGCTGAGCCGCCGAAGCGTGCGTAAGACGGGCGGCCGCGCTGGCGTGGAAGAGGAGGAAGTCATGAGGAATCGTATAGAGCGGGCGAAATGACCGGTCGCCAGGCAGCGTTCCCTAAGACTGGCGCCCCCGGCACGAATCGAACGTGCGACCTTCCCCTTAGGAGGGGGACGCTCTATCCACTGAGCTACGAGGGCCGTTGCCTAGTTTACCGTCCCCAAGCCCGGGCTTTTGTGATCGGCGCGCAATTGCCAGCTTTTCTTCGCAAAATGCCCGGAATTGGACCGCCAGACGGCCATTGGGGCAGCGACGGCCGGTTTCAGAACGCCGACGACCCCTCGCCGAGTAAGGATTCGTTCAGTAATCAAGGCTGCCGCAACCGTCTGTTTCGTGGTAGAATTATGCACTTTTTCGAGGATTATCAACCTTGACCCAAGTCCTGCAATATCTCAAAAAGCACGGCCAACGACTCGATTCCGAGATCGCCAAAGAAATGGGTATGCCGCTTGCCACCGTGCGCCAGCACGCGGCCGGTTTGACATCGACCGGCGCCGTCATCGCTTGCAGCCTCATCCGCTTCGAAAACGGCAAGAAGATCGAGGGATGGGTATACCGCGTCTCCGGCTATACACCGCCGGCAGCGCCAGGTCGAAAGGCCAAGACGGCGGCAGCGCCGCGGGATCGCAAGCCCGTCCAACGCTGAGGCACTGCCGCTGCAAGGGGCGCGGATGACGCCCGTCCGGTATCGCGTTGTCCTGGCGACCCCGAACGCGCACCTGTTCGAGGTCTCCTGCACCGTCGCCGATCCCGATCCAGCTGGACAGGCGTTCCGCCTGCCCGCATGGTCGCCCGGCAGCTATTTGATCCGCGAGTTCGCCCGGAATTTCGTCTCGATGCGCGCCGAGTGCGGCGGCTCGCCGGTGAAGGTGCGCAAGACGGCCAAGGACGTCTGGCTTGCCGAGGGGTGCAACGGAGCGCTGACGCTCTCCGCCGAAGTCTATGCATTCGACCCTTCGGTGCGTGCCGCGTACCTGGACACGACGCGGGCATTCTTCAATGGCCCCAGTATTTTTGTCTGGCCGGTCGGACAAGAAGACCGGCCGTGCGAGCTCGAGATCCTGCCGCCGGTCGGAGAGGCTTACCGCGACTGGCGCGTGGCGACGGCGATGTCGCGAGACGGCGCGGAGCCTATGGGCTTCGGTCGTTATCGCGCGGCCAACTATGACGAGCTGATCGACCACCCGGTCGAGATGGGCAGGTTCGACCTTCTAAGCTTCGAGGCCGGCGCCGTCGCCCACACCGTCGCGATTACCGGCCTGCACCGCGGCGACGGCGAGCGCTTCGCGCACGATCTGTCGCGCGTTTGCCAGACGCAGATCGATCTGTTCGGCGGCACACCGGTCGATGCGTATCTGTTCCAGCTGAGGGTCGTCGACGAAGGCTACGGCGGGCTCGAACATCGAGCCAGCACCAGCCTCGTCGCCAAGCGCGACGGCCTGCCGCCACCGGGGGCGGGCGGCGTCAGCGACGACTATCGGTCGCTGCTGGGGCTCGCTAGCCATGAATACTTCCATACCTGGAACGTCAAGCGCATCAAGCCGGTGGCTTTCGTTCCCTACGACCTTACCCGCGAGAATTTCACCACGCAGCTCTGGGCGTTCGAAGGCATCACCTCCTACTACGACGATCTGATGCTGGTGCGCAGCAAGCTGATCGGCGTCGGCGACTATCTGGAGTTGCTCGGCCGGCAGATTAGCGCACTGCTGCGCACGCCGGGGCGACAGAGGCAAAGCGTTGCCGAATCGAGCTTCGATGCCTGGATCAAATACTACCGCCAGGACGAGAATGCGCCGAACGCGATCGTCAGCTACTACGTCAAGGGCGCGCTGATCGCGCTCGCTCTGGATCTCGAGCTCCGTCTGCACAGCGCGGTCACGCTCGACGACGTCATGCGTGCGCTATGGCAGCGCCACGGCCGGACCGGCGTCGGTGTACCCGAAGACGGCATCGAGACGATCGCGGCCGAGCTCTCGGGATGCGATCTCGGGGGATTCTTCCGCGACTATGTGCACGGCACGGCCGAGCTTCCGCTGCCTTCGCTGTTGCGGGAATTCGGCGTCGACTGGAACTTGCGGCCGACTGAGGGTGCGAAGGACAAGGGCGGCGTGCCCGGCAAAGACCCGTCGCCGCGTGTCTGGCTCGGCGCGACGATGGCTTCGGCTGCGGGGCTCTCGCTCAAGCATGTGAGCCCTGACGGCCCGGCCGCGCGTGCCGGACTCGCACCCGGCGACGCGATCGTTGCGATCGATGGTATTCGCGCGAACGCCGAAGGGCTCGAGCGCCTCGCACGGACCAGGAACGCCGGCGACGTCGTCGAGGTGCACGCCTTTCGGCGCGATGAGCTGATGCGCTTTTCGCTCGAGCTCGCCGCCGCCCGGATCGATACCTGCTGGCTCACTCTCATTGAGGCGGCTGCGCCCGAAGCCGCAGCGCGCCGGACGGCGTGGCTGGGCGCCTGACGCCGCGTGCAGGACTCAGGTCTTCCGCCAATGCGGCGGAATCGTCTTGTCGAAATACGGTAGCGCCTCGATCCTGGCCTTCCATCGGGCTAGCTGCGGCGTCAGCATGCCGTTGGCGTCGAGATCCGGCAGCTTGATCTCGGCCCGCCACAGGAACGCCACCAGCGTATAAAGCGCGTAGTCGGCCGCCGACAGCGGCCCGGCGAGGTAGTCGCCGCGCATCGACTGAGTCAACATCGCGAGCTCGTCGACCAGCGCCTTGCGCGCATCGGCGATCGCCTTGGGGTCGCGCTCCTCGGGCTTCTTGCTGAACGCCTGCGTCGTCAGCGGATCCAGCGCCGCGTCGAAATCTTCATCGATCTCGCAGATGAAGCGTCGGGCGATCGCCCGCGTCCTGGCGTCGCCCGGGAACAGCGGCGCACCCCGGCCCGGATAGGCTTCGTCGAGGTATTCGACGATGGCGCTCGACTCGTAGAGAACGAAATCACCATCGACCAGCACCGGCACACGATGGCGCGGATTGAGTGCCAGGAACTCCGGCTTGCGCGTGTCGCCCGCTGCGAACGAGAGGATCTTGAGCTCGTATGGCAAAGCCTTGTGCTCGAGCGCGAGCTGGGCACGCCAGGCGTAGGGCGATCCCGATCCGTAATACAGCAAAATACCCATCGATCTTCCTTCGAATCAGATCCGACTATTTCTTCGCAGGCTTCACCGGCGCGGTCGCGGCGTGCATTGCTTCCAGTGAAGCCTTCTGCAGTTCCATCGTCTTGATGCTCATCTGGATGAAATTCTGGCTCATCGCAAGCCAGTTCTCGACCACGCGAAGCTCCGCGATCTTGCGGTCGATCTCCGCGGGATCGAGCGTTGCGATCATCGCCGCCGGATTCGGAAATGGAATCCCCGCGGCGCCCGCGCCCGGCGCGCCGGGCGGCGAAAAACCTGGGACCGGCACGCCGAAGGGGTTCCACATGCGCTGCATGAATTCCATCGCTTCCTGCGGCGTCAAGGGCATCGAGGGCTGATCCGACATCGTCTATCTCCTGCCGAGCGCCCGCTACGATCGGGCGTGATTTCCAGTATTATGCCCCACATGTTTGACGCTGCCGCGTCCCTCCTTGTCACGCTGAAGTCGATTGTCGGCGAAACCAACGTTCTCACCGCGAACGCCGACGTCGCGCCGTACGTCACCGACTGGCGCGAGCGCTATCGGGGCCGCGCGCGCGCCGTGGTCCGTCCGGGGTCGACCGCCGAAGTCGCCGCCATCGTGCGCTGCTGTGCCGGTCTTGGTGTTCCTATCGTGCCGCAGGGCGGCAACACGGGCTTATGCGGCGGCGCGACGCCGCACGCGGCCGGCGACGAGGTCGTTCTGACGCTGGTGCGGATGAATCGCGTGCGGGCGATCGATGCCGACAACGCGACGATAACCGTCGACGCCGGGATGCCGCTGGCCGGCGTCCAGCAAGCGGCAGCGGCCGCCGGGATGCTGTTCCCGTTATCGCTCGCCTCCGAAGGCAGCTGCGCAATCGGCGGCAACCTTTCCACTAATGCCGGCGGCACCGCGGTGCTGCGCTACGGCAACGCCCGCGAACTCGTGCTCGGGCTCGAAGTCGTGCTCGCTGACGGCGAGATATGGAACGGCCTGCGCGGCTTGCGCAAGGACAACACCGGCTATGACTTGAAGCAGGTTTTTCTCGGCAGCGAAGGAACGCTGGGCATCATCACCGCTGCGGTGCTGAAGCTCTTCCCCAGCCCGCGAACGTCGGCGACCGCGTGGGTCGCGCTCGGTGACGTGACGGCGGCAATCGCCCTGCTCCGCGCAGCGCGCCAGGCGATCGGCGACAGGCTGACCGGATTCGAGCTGGTATCGCGCGATTGCGTCGCGCTCGCGCGCGCACAATTTCCCTCGCTGCCCGATCCGTTGCCCGGCCACCCCTGGTATGCGCTGATCCAGGCCGATGATGCTGCTCTGCACTCGGCGCTCGGCAGCGAAATCGAAACGGCGCTGGCCGAAGCAATCCAAGCGAAAATCGCGCTCGACGCCGTCATCGCCGGATCGGAAGCGCAGGCGGCCGGCCTGTGGGCAGTGCGCGAGCACATTCCCGACGCGCAAAAGCGCGAGGGCCCGAACATCAAGCACGACATCGGCGTGCCGATCGCCAGGATCCCGGCGTTTCTCGCCCGTGCACAGCAGGCGCTCGATGCGGCCTTCCCGGGCGTGCGCTATGTCGTGTTCGGGCACCTGGGCGACGGCAATCTGCACTACAACCTTTCTGCCCCGCCCGGGATGGACGCCGCGTTGTTCATCGAGCACACGGCCACCGCCACGACCATCGTCTATGATCTGGTCAACGAGCTCGGCGGAAGCTTCAGTGCCGAGCATGGCATCGGCCAGACAAAGCGGGAAGCGATGATGCGTTACAAGGCGCCGATCGAGCTCGAGCTGATGCGGCGCATCAAGCGGGCGCTCGATCCCCACGCCACGCTCAACCCGGGCAAGGTCGTCTGATGAAGAAGCAGCGCTAAAAGCATGGCCAAGATCGTCGCGTGGCTGGTGCTCATCTTTCTCGTGCTGCTCGCGCTGCGGCTGGTCAACCAACGCAAGGCCCGCAGGCAGCGTTCCGACGCACCCGGCGCCGCCGCCACCGCCGTCGAGCCGATGGTGCGATGCGTGCGCTGTGGCGTCTTCCTGCCGCGTGCCGAAGCGACCCAGCGCAGCGGCGAATATGTCTGCGCCGACGGTCAGTGCGTCAAGCGCTAAAGCGATGCCTCCCGATTCCGTCCTTCCCGCGCTCGAACCACCCTCGCTGCCGGCGCTGATCAACGAGTCGGGCCGGCGCATCCTGTGGATCGTCGGTGTCTACCGCGCCGTTTGCGCGGCACTGCTGCTCAGCACCAGCCTGTTTCTCGACCTGCGGTCGGCAGGCATCATGGCTCCGAATGCGTTCGTCACCGCGGCCGGGTTGTACTTCCTGTTCAGCATGGCAGCGTTCTGGTGGGTGCAGCGCGACTCGTTCGATCACGCGTTGGCGCCGCTGCTTTTGTCGCTGCTGCTGGGCGACATCTTCTTCATCGCGCTGCTGACTTACGCCAGCGGCGGCGCCGGAACGCCGCTGTCGATACTGTTGTTTCCGCAGCTCGCCGCAAGCGGCTGGCTGATGCGCACGCAGATCGCCTTCTTTCATGCGGCCCTGGCGAGCTCGGTGCTGATCGGACTCGAGGGCTGGCGATTGATCGAAGGCGACGTCGGCGCCGCACAGATCCTGCAGACGGGTCTGGTCGGCTTCGGCTATTTTGCGACGGTCGCGATCGCGCTTGCGCTGGGGACCTTCACCAAGGCTAGCGAAGATCTGGCCGCACAGCGCGGCATCGACGTCGCGAATCTCGAGCAGGTCAACCGGCTGATCATCCAGGATATGCAGGACGGCGTGCTGGTCGTCGATCTCAATGGCGTCGTGCGCGGGCATAACGCGCAGGTGACCCGACTGCTGGGCGGGTTCGGACGCATGCGCGGCGGCATGCGGCTTGCCGAATTCAGCGCGACCCTGCACGACTACTGGCGACGGTGGCAGGAGGACTTCTCCGAGGTCCTGCCGCCGTTCAAGGTCGAAGCTACCCAACGCCTGCTGCGCGTGCGGCACGTGCGCATCGGCTCGGGCCTGCACGGCGGTACGCTGATTTACCTCGAAGACCTGGGTCGCGCGCAGTCGGACGCGCAGCAGATGAAGCTCGCGGCAATGGGCCGGCTGACGGCGAGCATCGCGCACGAAGTGCGCAATCCGCTATCGGCGATCAACCAGGCGGCACAACTGCTCGAGGAGGATGGTTCGGTTGCGCCCGAAGGCCAGCGCCTGCTGTCGATGATCCGCAACAATGCCAAGCGCATCGATCGCATCGTCGGCGAAGTTCTGCAGCTAAATCGACGAGATCGCCAGCAGCCGGAGGTCATCGACTATTCGGAGTTCATCTACTCGCTGGTCGAGGAAGTCGTGCAGGCCGAAGACATCCCGGCCGGGAGCGTCATCATTCAGTGCCCGAGCGAGCTCTACGTGCTGTTCGACCGCGGTCACTTGAGCCAGATCCTGTGGAACCTCGTGCGCAATGCGTGGCAGCACTGCCAGAAGAAGGACGGCAGCATCCATATCATGGGCCGCGCCGGATATATGGGCGATGCCGTAATATCCGAGCTTACCGATGACGGCCCGGGGATTCCCGCCGAGTTGCGGGCGCAGATTTTCGAGCCGTTTTTCACCACGCGACCAGGCGGTACGGGGCTGGGCCTGTACATAGCGCGGGAGCTTGCGGACGCAAATGGTGCCGCGCTCGAGCTTCTGCCCAAGGGGCCCGGCGCCAGTTTCAGATTGACGTTGAAGCGGGCGGCGAATCCGCCGACCTAGCCAGTATTTGGAGGCACCTATGGCGCGAAGAACACGCGATCGCGGGCAACCGAAAGTTCTGGTCATCGACGATGAGCCGGATCTGCTCGAGCTGCTCGAGCTCACCCTGTCGCGGATGGGCCTTGATACGACGCGGGCACAATCGGTCGGCGAAGCGATCCAGCTGCTCGACAACCAGGCTTTCGACCTCTGCCTGACCGATATGCGCCTTCCCGACGGCGAAGGGCTGGCCGTGGTCGAGCACATCACCGAAAAGGCGCTCGACGTGCCGGTCGCGGTGATCACCGCATTCGGCAGCGCCGAGAACGCCGTCGCCGCCCTCAAAGCCGGCGCGTTCGATTACCTGGCGAAGCCGGTCGCGCTCGAACAATTGCGGGCGCTGGTCAAGCAGGCGCTCAAAGTTCCGGAGAAACCGTCCGCACCTTCGTCGTACCAACTGCTTGGCGAATCACCGGCGATCATGCAGGTCCGGTCGATGATCGAACGGCTGTCGAAGAGCCAGGCGCCCGTGTTCATCACCGGCGAGTCGGGCAGCGGCAAGGAGCTGGCCGCGCGAATGATCCACATCGGGGGCGCTCGCGCCGAGCATCCGTTCGTCCCGGTCAATTGCGGCGCGATTCCCGAAAACTTGATGGAGTCGGAATTCTTCGGCTACAAAAAGGGCGCCTTCACCGGCGCGGAGGGCGACCGCGACGGCTTCTTCCAGGCAGCCAATGGGGGGACACTGTTTCTCGATGAAGTCGCCGACCTGCCGCTGCCGATGCAAGTCAAGCTGCTGCGCGCGATTCAGGAGAAAAAGGTCCGCAAAGTCGGTGCAACGACCGAGGAGCCGGTCGACGTGCGGATCATCAGCGCAACCCACAAGAAGCTGCCGGCGCTGGTCGACGCGGGCGAATTCCGCCAGGACCTTTTCTATCGGCTGCACGTGATCGAGCTGGCGATGCCGAGCCTGCGTGAAATGCGCGAGGATATTCCGTCGATTGCCGACGCGATCCTGAAGAAGCTCGCGCGCGGCACGGCGGCCCGCCTTGACCCCGAGGCGGCGACCGCGTTGGAGGCGTATCCTTTTCCGGGCAACGTGCGCGAGCTGGAGAACATCCTGGAGCGCGGACTCTCGCTTGCGGCCGATACCGAGCGCATCACCGCCGAAGACCTGCATCTGACGCCGCCGCCCGACGAAGGCGACGCCGTGCTGCCGGCAGGCGACAAGTGGCCGTTGCAGGACTATCTGGATCGCGTCGAGCGAGCCGCGATCAACGAAGCGCTGGAAAAGACCCGTTACAACCGGACCGCGGCCGCCAAATTGCTCGGCATTACCTTCCGGGCGATGCGCTACCGGATGGAGCGGCTGGCCATCAAGTAAAGCGCCTGCGCGTTTTCGCGGACCCCGATTGCGATTTGTGAGCACGTCGGCATCGCTCGCGTCACGCAAGGCCTCAGACTCCGCGGCTCGTCGCGAAGCTTCCCCTATGTGCCGGGACATTTCGTTGACCAAGATCAACCCGCGGCTTATAGCGCAGTCCAAAATTGCCTTGCTGATGCTTGGTGCCGGCATCGCAAGCGGCCGCTCGTCAGCGACGGATACAGCGCGAGCCGGTAACTGACCGGCGGTGAGGAGATCATGGAAGCCATCCGCATCATCAAGGACGAGCACCGCTCAATTGGGGCCGTGCTGCACGGCATGCTGTATCTGGTTCACCGTACCAGGGATCGCGGCGACAAGCCGAATTTCGACGTCCTCGGCGCGATGGTCTACTACATCGACGCCTTTCCCGAGCGATTCCATCATCCGAAGGAGGACCAGTATCTGTTTCGGTTGTTGCGAATCCGATTTCCGGATGCAGCCGAGGTTCTCGATCGGCTTAAGCAGGAGCACCGGTCGGGCGCCGAGAAGATCCGCACGCTGGAGCAGGCGCTCGCCCGCTACCAGCAAGGCGGCGCCGCCGAATTCCCCAATTTCCTTGCGGCGGTGGAAGCCTATGCGACTTTCCATTGGACTCACATGAAAACCGAGGAGCATGTTGTATTGCCGATGGCCGAAAAATATCTGACCGCCGGCGACTGGGAGTCGATCGACGCCGCTTTCCTTGGACATACCGATCCGATGGTCGGTGTCGAAGAGGGCGCGAAGTACGACGAGCTCTTCCGCCGCATCACATGGCTCGCCCCGGCGCCGATCGGCTTGGGGCGGGCGCAATGACGGAGTACGTAAAGGCATGGCAGTGCATAGGCTGCGGAAAAATCGAGGCGCCGCAAACCTGCATAGGGGTCTGCGAGGACCGCCGGGTCGAATTCGTCTACGCGTCAGACCACAAGGACCTTCAGGCGCAACTGTGCGCCACGCAGCGGCACATGCGCGCGGCATCCGCAGTCCTGCGCAGGCTGACATCGACCAAGCCGCATGATCACGAATGGGAGCGATCCTATCGAGCAATACAGGAACAGGCGCGCCGCGTACTGACGGCGATCAGCAGCGAGGAGCCGCAAGCATTGCGGGAGCTCGACGCCGAACTAGGCGGATCGCCCTGACCGACAAGATCGAGCCGCAGGAGCTCGCCCGCGCGCGCCGCGCCATGCCCGCATTTGCTCTGTGGCAGCTCGGCTTCCGGCCGTTCTACCTGCTGGCCGCGACCTTCGCCTCGCTTTCGATCGCGCTGTGGGGCGCGCAGGCCGAAGGCTGGCTGACGACAGCCTACTTGCGCGGACCGCTCTGGCATGCGCATGAGATGGTATTCGGCTTCACGTTGGCGGTGATGACCGGCTTTCTGTTTACCGCCGTGCGCAACTGGACCAACCGCCCGACGCCGACCGGCGCCGCGCTGGCCGCGCTCGTCATGCTTTGGGTCGCCGGACGCGTGCTGGTGTTGACGCCGTTCGACGCCGCCGCAGCAGTCGTGAACGTGGCCTTTCCGCTTGCCGTCGCCATTGGCATCGGCAGGGCGCTGATCGGCAGTGGCAACCGGCACAACCTGTTCTTCATCGGTCTTCTTGTGATCATGGCCGCCGCGGCCGCGCTGACGCACCTCGCACAGTTGCAGATTGCGGCGGTACCGGCGTGGCTCGGGCTGCGGATCGCCCTGGACGTCATCCTTCTGGTGATGACCGTGCTCGGCGGGCGCGTCATCCCGATGTTCACCCGCAACGGCGTCCCTGGCGCGCTCGTGCGGAGCAGCGCGCTGGTCGAACGCGTCGTCCCCGTTAGCGCGGTTGCGCTGCTGCTCTGCGACCTGGTCGCGGCGCCGATGCCGATCGTTGCCATCGTCGTGGCGATCGGTGCCGCAGCGCAGGCCGTCCGGGTTCTGCTCTGGCGCCCATGGCAAACCCGGCACGTGCCGCTCGTATGGATATTGCACGCCGGTTACGCTTGGATACCGCTGCATCTGATTCTGCGGGCCCTGGGTGAATTCGGTCTGGTCGCCCCATCGCTGGCCACACACGCTCTAACCGTAGGTGCCATCGGCGGGCTCACGCTGGGCATGATGACGCGCACGGCCAAGGGGCACACCGGCAGGGCGTTGCGCGCGGACGGCTGGGAAATCGCTGCCTTTGTCTCGGTGACCGCAGCGGCGATAACGAGAGTGCTGGTTCCGCTGGCCTTGCCGAGCCTCTACGCTCCGGCGGTCGCCGCCTCTGCTGCGTTGTGGTCGGCCGCGTACGCGATTTACGCCATACGCTACTGGCCGATACTGACGCGTCCGCGCATCGACGGCAAGGCAGGCTGATCCGCCGCGCGACGAAGGGCATCGTCTTATAATATCGTCTAAGCAGCTGCCGAATCGACCACACCGATTTCACGCCCGATAGCTTTCCATTCGCGCCCGAAGCGGGTCGCTGCCACGCGCCGTCTGTACGTCGACCGATCGGGGATCGTCGCCGCGGCGACGCAAATTGCTTCGTCCAATTGCGACGCGCGACCGGAGGGTGAGCGCATCTCGCTGCTGGTCGTTCACAACATCTCGCTGCCCCCCGGCGAGTTCGGCGGCGACGCCATCCTCGAGCTGTTTACCAACCGACTCGACCCCGGTGCGCACCCGGGCTTCGACGCGCTGGCGCAGATGCGCGTCTCCGCGCACTTCCTGATCCGGCGCGACGGCACGCTGCTGCAGTTCGTCCCCTGCGCGCTCCGCGCATGGCATGCCGGAGTCTCGTCCTGGCACGGCCGCGAGAGCTGCAACGATTTTTCGATCGGCGTCGAACTTGAGGGCACCGACTCGGTGCCCTACACCGATTCGCAATACGCGATGCTCGGCCGGCTTACGCGGGCGCTCCGCCGGCGCTATCCGATCGCTGAGCTCGCCGGCCACGACCAGATCGCGCCGGGGCGCAAGTCCGATCCCGGAGCCAGTTTCGATTGGGCGCGCTATCGGCGCCTGGCCGCGCGCGCGTAGTCATCGACGATCGCTCGCGCTGGCCAACGAATCCCCGGTCCGGGATCGCGCCTATCCGCCGCTTCCGGCTGGCGAGGCCCCGGCCCTTGGCCGTGATTGCCTTAAAAGGTATAATCAAAGGTTATGCAATTTCTGGCCGATTATTTCCCGCTGATCCTGTTTTTCCTGGCGTTCAAGCTGCAGGGCATTTTTGTGGCCACCGCCGTGGCGATCGGCGCTTCGGTCGTCCAGATCGCCTATTTCCGCTGGCGCCGCGGCAAGGTTGCGGCTGTCCATTGGATCAGCTTTGCCATCATCGCGACCTTCGGTGGAGCGACATTGCTGCTGCACGACGAGACGTTCATCAAGTGGAAGCCCACGGTGCTGTACTGGCTGTTCGCCGTCGTGTTGGCCGTCGGCCGCATTGCTTTCCACAAAAACCTGATCTCAGCGCTGCTCAAGGACCTGACCTTGCCCGATCCGGTATGGTCGCGCCTGACGTGGGCCTGGGTCGTTTTCCTGACCGCGATGGGCGTCGCCAACCTTTACGTCGCCGCACATTTCACGACCGACGCATGGGTGAACTTCAAGGTCTGGGGCGGCATCGGCCTGTTCATGCTGGCCGCGGTCGGGACCGTGGCATCGGTCGCACGTTACCTGCCTGGCGAATCGTGACCGACGTCGCGACGACTCTGCGCTTGCGCCTTGCCGACCTCGCCCCTGCCGCGCTCGAAATCCACGACGACAGCGGCGAGCATGCGGGCCATGCCGGGGCGGCCGGCGGCGGCGGGCACTTTTCGCTGCTGATCGTGTCGAATGCCTTTTCCGGGGTTCCGCGACTCGAGCGGCACCAGCAGGTGCTGAACCGCGTCAACGATCTTCTGCCGCACCCGATCCACGCGCTGTCGATCAGAGCACTGGCGCCAGAAGAGTTTTCCTGACACCGACCGAATTTCTCCCACCGGACGGATTTACTTTACGTCTTTTACATTGACTCACCGACAAGGACTGCCATTCATGTCACAGATCATTCGACTCTTCACCGCGCTCGTGGCGACCTCCGCGCTGCGTTCTGGCGCCGGCGGCATTGGCGCAGGATGCCAAGGCCAAGGCGCCCCCGGCCAAAGCGGCTGCGCCGGCCAAAACCAAGGACCTGTACTCGCCGGCCTTTTTCGATTTCATGCTCAAGCAGCGGACTGCACAGGGTCAGCCGGACACGCCGGAATTGCGCACCGCTGTTCGCGATGAGCTCAATACACGTGAGCTGCTGGTCCGCGAAGCCAAGAAGCAGGGGCTCGACAAGAATCCAACGCTAAAGACCGAGATGGAACTGACCACGCAAACGGTACTGGTCCGCTCTTACATGGCAGACTATCTGAAGGCGCATCCGATTCCGGACGACGTGCTGCACCGGGAGTACGACAGCATCAAGGGCCAGATCGGCGACAAGGAGTACAAGGTCCGTCACATCCTGGTCGATAAGGAAGACGAGGCCAAGGACATCATCGCGGCGCTGCAAAAGGGCGAAAAATTCGAGAAGCTTGCCGAGCGCTCGAAGGACACGGGCTCGAAGGCCAACGGTGGTGATCTGGACTGGAATGCCCCGGCGAATTTTGTCAAGCCGTTCGCCGACGCGATGGTGGCACTGCCCAAGGGCAAGTTCACGACGACCCCGGTCAAGTCGCAGTTCGGCTGGCACGTCATCGAGGTCGACGACATACGCGACGCCAAGGTGCCGACGTTCGAAGAGGTCAAGCCGCAATTGACACAGCGCATGCAAGGCCAGGTTGTCGACAAGTATTTGCGCGACCTCCGCGCCAAGAACGGCTTCTGACCACGGACCGTTTTTCGCCGTACGTGAAAAGGGCAGGCAGCGACCTGCCCTTTTTCTTGGCTGGGTGCGCCGCTAGCAGCCGTTTTCGCCCAGATGCTATTCTTCGCCCTTCGCGAAACTGAGCGGCTGCGCAGCAGGGAGCGGATCCTATGGTGAAGATTCCTCGTCCGAAAGACTTCTACGCCGGGCTGCTCTTCGTGGCGTTCGGCGTCTTCGCGATCGTCCTCGGCCGGAATTACCCGCTGGGCACCGCAGCGCGGATGGGCCCCGGATATTTCCCGCGCGTGCTGGGGATACTGCTGATCGTGCTCGGCGCCGCGCTGTCGCTCATCGCGCTCCGTGGCCGGGGCCCGGCGCTGCCGGGATGGAAATGGCGACCGGTCACCATTGTGCTGGGTAGCGTCGTTGCGTTCGGCCTGGCGCTGATCCATGCCGGGTTGGTGCTGTCGACGATCGGCTTGATTGCCATTGCGAGCACCGCCAGCCGCGAATTTCGATTCAGGGAATCGCTGTTGAGCGGCGTCGCCCTCGCGGCACTGTCGGTCGGCGTGTTCGTCATCGGTCTGAAACTGCAGCTCCCGATCTGGCCCGGCAGCGACTGACGCCAACCGATGGACGTATTCGGCCACCTCGCGCTTGGCTTCGGCGTCGCGCTGACGCCGATCAACCTGCTGCATGCGTTTATCGGGGTGCTGGTGGGCACGCTGATCGGCGTCCTTCCGGGAATCGGCCCCGTGGCGACGATCGCGATGCTGCTGCCGACGACGTACGGGCTCGAGCCCGTCTCGGCGCTGATCATGCTGGCCGGGATCTACTACGGCGCGCAATACGGGGGGTCGACGACGTCGATCCTGATCAACATGCCGGGAGAGACGTCATCGGCGGTCACCTGCCTCGACGGCCACCAGATGGCGCTCAAAGGAGAGGCCGGCGCGGCATTGGCGACCGCGGCGCTGGCTTCGTTCTTTGCCGGATGTGTGGCGACGGTGATGATCGCCGCATTTTCGCCGCCCTTGTCGTCGGTCGCACTCAAATTCGGACCCGCCGAGTACTGTTCGCTGATGGTACTGGGGCTTATCGGCGCGGTGGTTCTCGCGCACGGCACGCTGCTCAAAGCCATCGCGATGGTGGTGCTCGGGCTGTTGTTCGGCATCGTAGGTACCGACGTCAATTCCGGCATGGCCCGTTTCGCCTTCGACATCCCCGAGATGATCGACGGCATCGGCGTCGTCGCCGTCGCAATGGGCCTGTTCGGATTCGCCGAGATCATCACCAATCTCGAGAGCACCGAAAAGCGAAATATCGTGCCGGCCAAGGTCAAAGGACTGTGGCTGACCGGCAAGCAGTTGCGGCAGGCCGCGCCCGCCGTGCTGCGCGGTACCTCGATCGGATCGGTGCTGGGACTGTTGCCCGGAGGTGGCGCGATGCTCGCCTCATTCGCCTCCTACTCGGTCGAAAAGAAAATCGCCAAGGATCCCAGCCGCTTCGGGAAGGGCGCGATCGAGGGCGTCGCCGGCCCCGAGTCGGCCAACAACGCCGGCGCGCAGACTTCGTTCATCCCGCTGCTGACGCTCGGCATCCCGGAGAACGCCATCATGGCGTTGATGGTCGGGGCGATGACCATACATAACATCCAGCCCGGTCCCCAGGTGATGACGTCGAACCCTTCGCTGTTCTGGGGATTGATCGCCTCGATGTGGATCGGAAACCTGATGCTGGTGGTATTGAATCTGCCGCTGATCGGCGTCTGGATCAAGCTGCTGCAGGTACCGTACCGCCTGCTCTATCCGGCAATACTGCTTTTTTGCGGCATCGGCGTGTACTCGACCAACAACACGAGCTTCGACGTCGTGATGACCGCGATTTTCGGCTTTCTCGGCGTGATCTTCGTCAAGCTCGAATGCGAGCCGGCGCCGCTGTTGCTCGGCTTTGTGCTGGGCCCGCTGATGGAAGAAAATCTGCGGCGCGCGATGCTGCTGTCGCGCGGCGACCCGACCGTTTTCTTCACGCGACCGATTTCGCTGGCCATGCTGATCGCGGCGGCCGGCCTGCTGTTGCTGATCGTCCTGCCGAACTTCCGCAAGACGCGTGCCGCCGCGTTCCAGGAAGAGACCTGATCCGCACCGACACGTAAGAGACGACGATGACCGATCCAATTCTGCCGGAAGCGATCGCGCGCGATGCGCCGAGCCAGGTCGACCGCGTCGACTGGAGCCTGCCCTACCGATCGCGCCGGCAGCCGATATTCGCGCGCAACGTCGTCGCGACGTCGCAACCCCTTGCGACGCAGGCGGGGATCGCGATGCTGCAGAGAGGCGGCAACGCCGTTGACGCGGCGCTGGCGACGGCGATTGCGCTGACCGTCGTCGAGCCGTGCAGCAATGGCCTCGGCAGCGACCTGTTTGCGATCGTTTGGGACGGGGCGGCCTTGTCCGGGCTCAACGCCTCGGGGCGCGCACCCGAAGCATGGACGCCAGCGCGTTTTGCGGGTCTCGAGGGGATGCCGCGCACCGGATGGGACACGATCACTATTCCAGGCGCGGTGTCGGGCTGGATCGCGCTGTCGCGCCGGTTCGGTAAGCTTTCGTTCGCCGACCTGTTCGCACCTGCCATCCGTTATGCCGGCGAAGGTTATGCCGTTTCGCCGGTCGTTGCCGAGAAGTGGGCCAAGGCCGTTCCGATACTCGGCCAGGTCGAAGGTTTCGCCGAGCACTTTCTTCCGCGCGGGCGGGCACCGGGGGTCGGTGAGATTTTCGCCTCCGACGCCCTGGCGAGATCGTTGAAGAAGATCGCAATGAGCGAAGGCGAGGCGTTCTATCGCGGCGACCTGGCCGAAGCGATGGTCGCGCATGCGCGCGCGCACCAGGGCGCGCACACGCTCGCCGACTTCGATGCGCATCGGTGCGACTGGGTAATGCCGCTCGCGCACGATTATCACGGCCATACAATCCACGAGATTCCGCCCAACGGCCAGGGCATCGCGGCCCTCATGGCGCTCGGCATCATCGAGAATTTCGATCTCGGCTCGCAACCGGTCGACTCTGTCGCGATGCAGCATCTGGAAATCGAGGCGATGAAGCTCGCCTTCGCCGATGTCTATCACTACGTCAGCGATCCGGCGACGATGGCCGTGACACCGGCGCAGCTGCTCGATCGCGGCTATCTCGCGGCGCGGGCGCGCCTGGTCGACCGCACGCGCGCGCAGGATTTCGGCCACGGCATCCCGCCGCCCGGCGGCACCGTCTATCTCGCCGCAGCGGACGAGCACGGCATGATGGTGTCCCTGATCCAGTCAAACTACATGGGCTTCGGCTCGGGCATCGTCGTCCCCGGAACCGGCATCAGCATGCAGAATCGCGGCACCGGTTTTTCGTTGCAGCCGGATCATCCCAACCTGGTCGGCGGCGGCAAGCGTCCGTTCCACACGATCATTCCCGGCTTCGTCACGCGCGACGGCGCGCCGTACGCGGTATTTGGCGTGATGGGAGGCCCGATCCAGCCGCAGGCGCATCTGCAGACGCTGGTGCGCCTGATCGACTATCGCGGGAATCCGCAGGCGGTGCTCGACGCGCCACGATGGAAGGTCAACGGCGGTCTCTCGCTCGACCTC
The DNA here is from genome assembly GCA_963828665.1 of uncultured beta proteobacterium. Lineage (GTDB taxonomy): Bacteria > Pseudomonadota > Gammaproteobacteria > Burkholderiales > Casimicrobiaceae > PALSA-1003. The sequence continues at coordinate 343,891 of CAWHFL010000008.1, read as the reverse complement.
GAGCCCGATGCGGCGGCATCCTTGCGCGAGGGGCTGCGCGCCCTCGGCCATTCGTTCGCGTCGATTCCCGATTCGTACATGGATTTCGGCGCCGGACAATTCATCGTCCGCGGCGAGCACGGTTATGTCGCCGGCTCGGACCCGCGGCGCGACGGGCAGGCCGCCGGGTACTGAACCCGTTCGAGAGCTCAGCGTTCGCCGCGGGCCTTCACGGTGGACAGCGGCAGCAATTCGGGCAAATCGATCCGGCGGCGTCCCGGCTCGACCTGGGTCAACGCATCAGTTTCGAGCATTGTCGCGAGGCTCCGCCGCGTCAGCTCCTGATAGCTCTGCGTGCCCTCGATCTTCCAGGCGAGCTCCTGCTCGGTCAACTCGCGCACGATCCTTGCCGGCACGCCGGCGACCAGCATTCGCGGCGGCACGATCATGCCGGCCTTGACGAACGCCATCGCCGCGACGATAGCCGATTCGCCGATCACCGCATTGTCGTTGACTACGGCGTTCATGCCGACCAGCGCGTTGGCCTCGACCACGCAGCCATGGAGGATCGCCCCATGGCCGATGTGGCCGTTGTCTTCGACGACGGTATCGGTGCCGGGAAAGCCGTGCATCACACACGCATCCTGGATGTTCGAGCCGGCGCGAAGCTCGATGCGGCCGAAATCCCCACGAAGCGATGCGGCCGGGCCGACATAACACCCGGGGCCGACGATGACGTCGCCGATCAACACGGCGCTCGAATGCACGAACGAGCTCGGATCGACGACCGGAGTCACACCGTTGATCGACCAGACTTTCATCAGGTTCTCGGCCTCCGATGGGGGCGCAGCAATGCGGATCTCATGTCCGGGCCTATCCGATCCAGCGCCGCGCGTTGCGGAACATGCGCATCCACGGCGAGTCCTCACCCCAGTCCGTGGGACGCCATGACATCTGCACGCTGCGGAATACGCGCTCCGGATGCGGCATCAGGATCGAAAACCGTCCATCGGCCGTCGTCAATCCGGTAATGCCTTGCGGCGATCCATTGGGATTGTACGGGTACCGCTCGGTCGTCGCACCGCGATTGTCGACGAAGCGCAAGGTCACCAGCGCGTCGGCGGCGGCCTGCTGGGCGGCATCTCGAAACTCGGCATAGCCCTCGCCATGCGCGAGCGCCACCGGTATGCGACTGCCCTGCATCCCGGCAAAGAACAGCGAGGGTGAAGGCTGCACTTCCAGCAAGACCAGTCTTGCCTCGAACTGCTCGGAGCGATTGCGCACGAAATGCGGCCAGTGCTCGCTCCCCGGGATGAGCTCATGCAGGTTGCTCATCATCTGGCAACCGTTGCAGATGCCGATCGCGAAGGTCTCTCTCCGCGCGAAGAATGCGGCAAAGGCATCGCGCGCCCGCGGATTGAACAGTATCGATTTGGCCCAGCCCTCGCCGGCACCGAGCACGTCTCCATACGAAAATCCTCCGCCTGCCGCCAGGCCCGCGAATCGGCTGAGCGTCTCGCGTCCGGCCAGGATGTCGCTCATATGCACGTCGTAGGCGGCAAACCCGGCGCGATCGAAGGCGGCCGCGAGCTCGACCTGGCCGTTGACACCCTGTTCGCGCAGCACCGCCACGCGCGGTCGCACGCCGGTCGCAATATAGGACGCGGCGATGTCCTCCGCCGGATCGAAGCCGAGCATCGGCGCGAGCCCCGGATCGTCGGCGTCGGCGATCCGCTCATATTCCTGGTCGGCCAATGCAGGATTGTCGCGCATGCGCTGCAGTGCATGCGTTGTCGCCGACCACGCCCGATGCAGTTCGACGCGTGAGGCCTCGAATAGCGTCGCGGATTCGCCGGCGATGCGGATGCACCCGTCGAAGGTCGGCTCGCCCACGCAGACACAACGTAGCCCGGCGGCCTCGAATACCGCGACCACGTCATGCCGGTCGGCGGTACGAACCTGCAGCACCGCCCCGAGCTCTTCGTTGAACAAGGCCTCGACTGCGGAACCCGGCAGCTCGTCGACGGCAAGGGCGAGTCCGCAGCGCCCGGCAACCGCCATCTCGACCAGCGTCACGAAGAGGCCTCCGTCCGAGCGATCGTGGTAGGCCAGCAGCTTGTGCTGCGTGTGCAACGCCTGCACCGCCTTGAAAAATGCGGCGAGCGCTGCAGGATCGTCGACGTCGGGCGCGACGTTGCCGAGCTGCCCGTACACCTGCGCCAGGGCCGAACCGCCCAGCCGGTTCCGGCCGTTGCCCAGATCGACAAGCAGCAGGACCGAGTCGACGTCGGTCCGAAGCTGCGGCGTCAGCACGCGCCGGGCGTCGGCGATGGCGGCGAATGCCGACACGATCAGCGACACCGGCGCGGTTACTGCCTTGTCCACCTCACCGTCGCGCCACGCGGTCCGCATCGACATCGAATCCTTGCCGACGGGAATGCTGATCCCCAGCGCCGGACACAGCTCGAGCGCGACCGCGCGCACGGTGTCGTACAGCGCGGCGTCCTCACCGGGATGCCCGGCAGGCGCCATCCAGTTGGCCGAGAGCTTCACATCGCGCAGTTGATCGATCGCCGCGGCGGCGAGGTTGGTCAAGGCTTCGCCGATCGCCATCCGCCCCGACGCCGGCGCATCGATCAACGCCAGCGGCGTGCGTTCGCCGATCGCCATCGCTTCGCCGGCGTAGCCCTCGAAATCGAGCAGCGTCGCGGCGACATCCGCCACCGGCACCTGCCACGGCCCGACCATCGGGTCGCGCGCGCTCAAGCCACCGACCGTCCGGTCGCCGATCGTCACCAGAAAGGTCTTGTCGGCCACGCTCGGCAGTTGCAGTACGCGAAACGCCGCATCGGCGAGCTCGATATGCCGCGCGTCGAATGGCGGCAGCTCGCGCCGGACGTGTACCGCTTCGCGCGTCATCCGCGGCGGCTTGCCCAGCAGCACGCCTAAGTCCATGTCGACCGGATGGTTGCCCAGCGCACTGTCGGTCACGACCAGCCGCGGCTCGCTCGTCGTCCGGCCGACGACGGCGAATGGACAGCGCTCGCGCTCGCAGATTGCGCTAAATCGGTCGAGCGATGAGGCCGCGATCGCCAGCACGTAGCGCTCTTGCGCCTCGTTGCACCAGATTTCGCGCGGTGACATGCCCGGCTCCTCGGACGGCACTGCGCGCAGATCGACGCGGGCGCCGCGCGGTTCGGTATCCGGGCCGCCATGCACGAGCTCGGGCAGCGCATTGGATAGCCCGCCGGCGCCGACGTCGTGGATCGACAGGATCGGATTTTCGTCGCCGAGTTGCCAGCAGCGATCGATGACTTCCTGCGCGCGCCGCTCGATCTCGGCATTGCCACGCTGCACCGAGTCGAAATCGAGGTCGGCCGTATTCTCGCCGGTCGTCATCGACGATGCGGCGCCGCCGCCCAAACCGATCCGCATGCCCGGGCCGCCGAGCTGCACCAGCAGCGCATCGTCGGGTAGTGCGCGCTTGTGCGCATCGCGCGCGGCGATGTTGCCAATGCCGCCGGCGATCATGATGGGCTTGTGATAGCCGCGCACCTCGCCCGCGACCTGCTGCTCGAACGTACGAAAGTAGCCGAGCAGATTCGGCCGCCCGAATTCGTTGTTGAACGACGCGCCGCCGATCGGACCGTCGAGCATGATCGTCAGGGCGGATGCGATGCGGCCAGGCTTGCCGTAATCGATTTCCCAGGGCTGGGGCAGCGCGGGAATACCGAGGTTGGACACCGTGAATCCGGTCAGGCCCGCCTTCGGCTTGGCGCCGATGCCGGTCGCGCCCTCGTCGCGGATCTCGCCGCCGGCGCCGGTCGAAGCACCGGGAAACGGCGCGATGGCCGTCGGATGATTATGCGTCTCGACCTTCATCAGCACGTGCGTCAACTCCGCGCGCGCGCCGTAATGCCCGTCAGCACCGGGATAGAAACGTCGCGCGGTCGCACCTTCCATCACCGCGGCGTTGTCCTCGTAGGCGACGATCGTACCTTGCGGATTGGCCTCGTGCGTGCGTCGGATCATCGCGAACAGCGACAGCGGCTGACGCTGGCCGTCGATCGTCCAGTCGGCGTTGAAGATCTTGTGCCGGCAATGCTCGGAGTTTGCCTGCGCGAACATCATCAGCTCGACATCGGTCGGGTTGCGTCCCGCGTCGCGAAAGCTCGCGGCCAGGTAGTCGATCTCTCCGTCGGACAGCGCAAGACCCAGCGCTGCATTCGCTTCGACGATCGCCTCGCGGCCGCGGCCGACGAGGTCGATCGATTCCAGCGGTAGCGGCGCGACGCTGGCGAATAGGAGCGCGGCGTCGGCCAGCGCGGGAAACACCGCCTCGGTCATCCGGTCGTGCAGCAGCGGCAGCAGCACCGCGCGATCGGCAGGGCTTACCGGCGCGCCGTCGCGCGTGGCGATGCGATAGGCAACGCCGCGCTCGATGCGCTCGACCGCGGGCAGCCCGCAGCTGTGCGCGATGTCGGTGGCCTTGGACGCCCACGGAGAAATCGTGCCCGGGCGCGGCAGCACCAGCAGCAATTCGCCGGTGTCATCGCTTCCGGCCGCGCGCGGCCCGTACGTCAGAAGGAGATCGAGTTTGGCGCGCTCGGCAGGGGTCAGCGGCTGCGCCGTTCGTACGAAATGCCAATAGACGGCGGCCAGCGCGGCGACGCGGGTGCCGGTGAGCGAAGACAGGAGCTTGGCGACGCGAAACGACGACAGGGCATTGCGCCCGCGGAGCGAAAGAAGCTCGGCCATCGATACGGGGATGCGCGTAAAAGCGGATTATACGCTGCTTGCCTCGTCCCCGAGGCCGCGATTCGCGATGACCGCCGGGGACCGCGCCGCGGCGGGCCGGACGGCGTCAGTGCTGCAGGATCTTCGACAGGAACAGCTGCGCGCGGTCCGAGCGCGGCTTGCCGAAAAAGTCGTCCTTGCTCGCGTCCTCGACAATCCGTCCCTGGTCCATGAAGATGACGCGATGCGCGACCTTGCGCGCAAATCCCATCTCGTGGGTGACGACCATCATCGTCATCCCTTCCTTGGCCAGGCCCACCATCACATCGAGCACTTCGTTGACCATTTCCGGATCCAGCGCCGACGTCGGCTCGTCGAACAGCATGCAGATCGGATCCATCGACAAGGCCCGCGCAATGGCGACCCGCTGCTGCTGGCCACCGGACAGCTGGCCGGGGAACTTGTCCTTCTGCTCGATCAGGCCGACTCGGTCGAGATACTTGAGCCCCCGCTCGACCGCCTTTTCCGGCTTGCGATTGAGGACCTTGATCTGCCCTATCGTCAGGTTCTGGGTGATCGTCATATGCGGAAACAACTCGAAGTTCTGGAACACCATGCCGACGCGGGCGCGCAGCTTGGGCAGATTGGTCCTGGCGGCATTGACCCTGGTGCCATCGACGACGATGTTGCCCTTCTGGAATGGCTCCAGCGCATTCACCGTCTTGATCAGCGTCGATTTTCCCGAGCCCGACGGGCCGCAGACGACGATCACCTCCCCTTTTTCGACGCTGGTCGTGCAGTCGGTCAACACCTGGAACTTGCCGTACCACTTCGAAACTCCCTTGATCTCGATCATCGGCATGGCGCAAATCTCCCAGGCGTCGTCATCAACAGGATGAAGAGCTGCGACACCAGCCCCCCGTAAATGAAATTGCCCAGTCGCCGGGCGCGACGCGATGCGCATCGCGAGCACCGCAGGCGCCCGTGCTCCCACAAGTCGCCAGACGACGTCGGCTCCTAGTGTAGCCGCTGAAGGAGTCGCGGCCCAATCCCGTGGCCGCGCACGCTGTCGACCCCGCTTAAGCCTCCGGAAGGGCCCGACGGTGCTTATAATCGACCGATGCGATCCGACCTGATCTGTTGCGTCGCGGACATTCGCGCCATCGAGGTGCACGCAGCCGGCCAGCCGCTGATGGAACGTGCCGGGCTCGCTGCTGCGGCCGTTGCCCGCGACATGATGGCAGACAGTCGAGGGCGCGTGCTCGTCCTGGCCGGGCCGGGCAACAACGGCGGCGATGCGTTCGTCGTCGCCCGCCACCTCGCCTCGTGGTTTTTCGAAGTCGTCGTCTGCGCGGGCGATGCCGTGCATATGCCTCCCGAGGCCGCGGCCGCGCGCGCCGCATGGCAACAGGGCGGCGGCGTGATCGTAACGGACTGGAACGGCGATCGCGACTTCGGCCTCATCATCGACGGCTTGTTCGGCATCGGCCTCACCCGCGCGATCGATCAGGTGCACGCCCGCTGGATCAGTGCGGCCAATGACAGCGGCATCCCCATTCTGGCGCTCGACGTGCCAAGCGGGCTCGACGCCGAGACGGGTGTCGCGCGAGCGCCGACGGTCCGGGCCTGCGCCACGGCGACTTTCATCGCCTTGAAGCCGGGTCTGCTGACCCTGGATGGACCCGACCACTGCGGGGCGATCAGCGTGCATGGTCTCGGCGTCACCGACAGTAACATCCCGGCGACGGCCGGCATCCTGCTGGACTGGGCAGCACTGCGCGCCGCACTGCCGGACACGCTACAGCGCGCGCGTCGCAACGTGCACAAGGGCACCTATGGCACGCTGGGCGTCGTCGGCGGCAGCGACGGCATGGTCGGGGCTTCGCTGCTGGCAGCGCGCGCCGCGCTTCATCTGGGCGCCGGCAAGGTGCTGGTCGGGCTCGCGGCAAGCAATCGGCCGGCCGTCGATTGGCAGCAGCCGGAGTTGATGCTGCGCGACGCGGCCGAGGTGCTCGAACGAACACTGGACGCGCTAATCATCGGACCCGGCCTCGGCACCGGCGATAGCGCGCGGTATCTGCTCGATGGTGCGCTGCGACTGGCAACGCCGCTGGTGATCGATGCCGACGCGCTGACCTTGATCGCGGCTGATGCGGCGCTTTCAGCAGCGGTCGCGGCGCGAAGCCTCGCCACGGTCATTACGCCGCATCCTGCCGAAGCGGCGCGGCTCGCCGGCGTCCGGACATCGGATATCCAGGCCAACCGGGTCGACGCCGCGCGAGTGTTGGCGCGCCGGCTCAACGCCGCCGTCGTCCTCAAGGGCACTGGCAGCGTGCTGGCCTATCCGGGCGGGCGCTGGGCGATCAACGGCAGCGGCAATCCGGGGCTCGCCTCCGGCGGCACCGGCGACGTCCTCGCCGGCATGCTGGGCGCGCTGCTCGCGCAAAGGATCGCAGTCGATGACGCATTGCCGCTGGCCGTATGCGTCCATGGTGCTGCCGCCGACGCACTGGTCGCGCAAGGCGTGGGACCGCTGGGGCTCACGGCCTCGGAGCTGGCGCCGGCAGCACGTCGCTTGCTCAACGACGCGCGCGGCGCGTAACGCCAGACGCAGCCGACCCGCGCTACGGCAACAAAATCGTCGCGCCGGATGTCTTGCGCGACTCCAGATCGCGATGCGCTTGCGCGGCATCCTTAAGCGCGTAGGTCTGGCGCGCATCGCTTTTGAGCTTGCCGGCCAGGACAAGGGCGAACATTTCCTCGCACATCGCCAGCATTGCGGCGCGGCTTGCCGTATAGGTCGCCAGCGTCGGTCGCGTCACATAGAGCGAGCCTTTCTGCGACAACAGCAGGATGTCGAACGCGGCAATCGGGCCGGAAGCGTTGCCGAAGCTCACGAACGTGCCGCGCGGCGCCAGGCAATCGAGCGACGCCGGGAACGTGTCCTTGCCGACGCCGTCGTAGACGACCGGCACGCCCTTGCCTCCGGTGATCTGCTTGACGCGCTCGACGAAATTTTCGCGCGTGTAGACGATCGTGTGAGCGCAGCCGTTCGCCTTGGCGAGTGCCGCCTTGTCATCCGAGCCGACGGTGCCGATCATCGTGACGCCGAGCGCGCGCGCCCACTGACACGCGATCAGGCCGACACCGCCCGCGGCTGCATGGAACAGGATCGTCTCGCCGCCCTTGAGCGGGAACGTCTGCCGCAACAGATATTGCACGGTAAGACCCTTGAGCATCAACGTCGCCGCAACCTTGTCGGAAACGCCTTCGGGAAGCTTGACCAGCCGGTCGGCAGGCATCACGCGCACTTCGGAATAGGCGCCCAGCGGGCCGCCGCTGTAAGCGACGCGGTCTCCGGTCCGTACGTCGGTGACACCCGGTCCGACGGCCTCGACGACGCCGGCGCCCTCGGTACCGAGTCCGGATGGCAGAGCCAGCTTGTACAGACCGCTGCGATGGTAGGTGTCGATGTAGTTCACCCCGATCGCCGTGTGGCGGACACGGACTTCGCCCGCGCCGGGTTCGCCGACCTCGACACTCTCCCACTGCAGCACTTCGGGGCCGCCGTTACGGTGAAAGCGAATTGCGTGGGGCATGACTCGTCCTCGATAGCTTGGATGCGTCAGAGTTTACCGCACGGCCGTCGTCGTGCAATGGGTGTAGATGTCGGTCATCGCCGCTCTCGATCCGGCTCAGCGATCGCCTTCGATCGTACCGAATTCGGCTGGAATCCGGACGTAGAAAATGCTGATGCGCTCCTTCGTCAGCATCGCCAGGAATGCGTCGGCTTCTGCGTCCGTCACCGCGAATTCGACCTCGACGGTCATGTCGGCCGCCAGCTCGAAAAAATGCTCTTCGTGCAGGATGCCGTGCCGGCCGAACCCGGCGACCGCGCGGAACGCCGAGCCGCCCTGGATGCCCATTTTCTTCGCCTGCTCGAGCAGCCACTCGAACAGCGCGACGTGATGGTGGATCCGGTTCTCATGGATGTAGAACCGCAATATCGTCCCGTTCATGCGACCCCTCCTTTCGCGCGAAGCCGCGATGCGTCGCCGCTCGCCCGACGTCGAACCGGCATCGGCATCGACTTCACGCCGGCGCCGCCCAGGCGTACAGCACGCGCACCAGCAGCATGCCGACGATCGTCATCGCCAGCGAACCGACGACGTGCGACGCGATCGCGATCGATCCCCACAAATACTCCTTGCGCAGCAGCAGCGTGACCATCTCGGCGGAGAACGTCGAAAAGGTAGTTAGCCCGCCCAGGAATCCGGTGGTGATCAGCAGTCGCGCCTCGGGCAGGACGATGGCGTGGCGTGTCAGCAGCTCCATCGCGAAGCCCATCAGCAATCCGCCGACCAGATTCGCGGCGAGCGTACCCAGCGGCAGCGTCGGGAACAGGGGATTCAGCAGAATGCCCAGCCACCAGCGCAGCCAGGCGCCGATCGCCGCACCCCCGCCTACCGCAAGAATTCCACCCCAAGGCATGCAAATCCCTTTCCGCGATGAAATACGGCGTCTGGACAGCAAAAGGGCAACGCGGGACTTGCGAACGAAACGCCTACCGCGCGACCGCGAAACGGAAGCTACGTGTAGGCATCATCAGCCTTGCGGCGGTTGGCGCAGCGGTTGGTCAAACCGCCGGGAGGAATGCCATCTCCTGTTAGGGCAGTATATTGACAGGCAACGGTCGTAGCAAGTTTTGCCTAGGCGCGCAACGTGGCCAGCAGCCGCTTCGGATGCAGCAGCAGATCGAGCGCGTCGGCGATATGGCGGACGACGACATCGGCCGCCTCCGCCGCCTCCGCAGCGGCCCCCTCCATGCCGCAGACGACGATACCCAGCGCGGCTGTCTCGAGCATCATCCGGTCGTTGCGGCCGTTGCCGATCGCGACGACGTGTGCCGCACCCACCCCTTGCACGAAATCGCGCTTCGCCTGGGCCTGATTTCCGGCATCGAGGATGACCAGTGCACACGGCAATCGTTGCAGCTCCCTGGCCGCGCTGCCGAACGTATCCGCGGTCACGACGTGGATCCGCAGCTCGCCGCTCAGGCGCTGGATTCGCTCATGCACGCCTTGGATCAGCAGACCGTCGGCAGCCAGCGTGCCGTTGTAGTCGCAGACGGCATCGGTCAGCTCGAGCCGCCCGAAGCCGGGGATCGTGAGGTCGAACATCGTCGATTCCGCGCGCTCAGCGGATGAACTGGTCGACGAATCCGGCGCCCAGGCCCGTCGCCTTGTAATGCGCACGGCACATCTCGATCTTGCTGAACACGTCCTCGTAACCGGTCTGGCGGCCGGAGTCGTCAAGGTAGATCATCGCGCCCGCAATGTTGAAAAACGTGATCATTTCGGGGCAGTCCTCGGGAACGATCAGCGTGTGAGTCTCGCCCGGCGGTTCGTAGACGAAGCTGCCTTCCTCCGCCACCCAGGAGTGCTCGAGATAGCGCCAGCGGCCCTTGATCACATAACCGACGACCAGCATCGGATGGCGATGCCGCGACAGCACGCCCGATCGCCGCACCCGCAGCAGGTTGCACCAGCCGCCATTGACCGTGTTGAGCAGGAGCGGGCGGAACCAGACGTCGGGCGCCTGCGGCACCCAGACCCTCTCATCGTCGGGCATCGCTGCGATCGCCAGCTCGGGCACGATGCCCGTCGCCGACACGATCACGGCTGCGCTCACTGGTCCTTTTTCAGCGCGTCAGCCAGCGCCGCGACTTCGCTGTCGACATCGCGATCCTTGGGAAACGGCCGGCCCGCGCGGCGATACCAGTAGCGCGCGTTGCCGAGATCGCCCTCGACGATGTGGACAATGCCGTGCGCCCAGCATCCGAGCTTCGTCTCGTCTTGCTGTGCAATCGCGTGCGCCTTGTCCCACTCGCCTTTTTTCAGGTAGCGAATCGCCGTGCCGATCTGCATGACTGTCCCCCTTCCGCCGACTGTCCGCGCCCCGCGTGGCGGTGCGAGCGCAACGCGCGTCGCCCGAGGGCTTGTAATGGACGGGTGGTGCTTATCCCGCATATGATACTCATGCCACCAGATAGCCGCCATCGACCGGCAGGATTACGCCGGTCACAAACGCGGCCGCCGGCGAGCACAGAAAAGCGGCGACCGCCGCGACCTCTGCGGGCTCGCCCCAGCGCCCGAGCGGCGTCCGCGCGGCAACCGCCGCATATTTGTGCGGGTCGTCGCGGACCGGCTGCGTCATCGCCGTATGGATCCAGCCCGGCGCGACGGCGTTGACACGAATGCCATCCGGCGCATAAGCCGCCGCGAGCGACTTGGTCAGCTGCGCGACGCCCCCCTTGCTGGCCGCGTAGCCAGGTGCATGCGGACCGCCGAAGAACGAATACATCGACGCGGTGTTGACGATGCATCCTCCGCGCTTCGCCAACAGCGGTCGTGCCGCCGCCGCAAGGCGCATCGTGCCGGTCAGATTGACGTCGACAACTTCGGCGAAGACGTCGGGATCGTGCTCAGCGGCGCGGCGAATAATGCCGGCGCAGTTGATCAGGATGTCGAGACGGGAAAAATCGCGCAAGCACGCCGCGACTGCAGCGCCGTCGCGCACGTCCAGCCCGATCGCACGATCGGCGACGAAGCCGGGCGCGCCTCGCGCCGCATCGGCTTCGACTTCGGAGGCGGCAGTCACGGTGACGCGCGCGCCGAGGCGCGCCAGCAGCGCCGCGATTGCGGCGCCGATGCCGCTGGTGCCGCCGGAGACCAGCGCGACATTGTCCTCGAACAGCCCGCTGCGGAAGGTCTCCACACTCATCGGCTTGCACTCGCCAGCAACGCGCTGACGTCGGCGTGCCGAGGCAGCGGCGCGACCGCACCGTATCCAGTCGTCGCCAGCGCTGCAGCGGCGTTCGCGTAACGCCCAGCGGCAAACGGCGTGTCCCCGGCGACGAGCCTTGCCGTAAACGCGCCGTCGAAGCAATCGCCCGCTCCGGTCGCGTCGACCGCGTCGACGCGCATGCCGGCGACGTACTCGCGCGTCTTACCGTCGGATACCCAGACGCCATTGCTACCCATCTTCAGCGCGACGATCGGCGCGCCCCGCGCATGGCACCAGTCGAGAATCCCCTCCGGCTGCTGCTTTCCGGAAAGCTGGATCGCCTCGTCCAGGCTCGGCAGGAACCAGTCGCACAGCGCCATCGTCGCCACAATCACCGCCCGCGCGCGCGGCAGCGGCCAAAGCTTCGGCCGCACGTTGCAATCGAACGAGATCCGCGCACCGGCATCGCGCGCCGTGTCGATCGCCGCGAATACCGCGTCGCAGGCGCTGGCGCTGATCGCCTGGCTGATGCCCGATACGTGCAGGACCTTGGACGATCGAATGACCGTCAACGGCAGATCCGACGGCCGCATGCGGCTCGCGGCAGAGCCGGCGCGAAGATAGCTGAACTCGTGCCCGCCGGCGCCGTGCGTGACAAAGTAGATGCCGGTATTGGCGTCGACGTCGATCGCCACGCCGCTGGCATCGACGCCCTCGCGCTGCCACAGCGCGAGGAACTTACGCCCGAACGCATCGTCGCCCAGCCGCGTGATATAGGCGGTGACGGCGCCGAGCCGCGAGGCGGCAATGACGCAGTTCGAAGTGTCCCCGCCGAATCCCTGCAGATACTCGTCGCTTGCGGCGTGCGTCTGGTTGAATTCGAGCAGCGGTTCGCCGAGCGCCACCAGGTCGAAGCGCCCGCCGTTCATCGTTTTAGCGCTTGAGCGCGTTGAAGCCCGCCGCGTACGCGGCGGCCGAGGCGCGCACCGTGTCGACCGAGGCCCCCGGCTTGTACAGATTGGAGCCTGTACCGAACCCGTCCGCACCGGCCGACCAGAACGGACCCATGTTGTCGGGACGGATGCCGCCGACCGGAAATACCAGGGTGCCGCTCGGCAGCACGGCGCGCCAAGCCTTCAGCACTGCTGGCGACAGCTGCTCGGCCGGGAACATCTTGAGCCCGTCGGCACCGGCGTCCAGTGCGGCGAATGCCTCGGTCGGCGTCGCGACGCCGGGAAGGCAGATCAAGCCGCGACGCTTGGCTTCACGCACAATCGCGACGTCGCCGTGCGGCATGACGATCAGGCGTCCGCCAGCGTCGGCGACCCGCGCGACGTCGGAAACCTTGACCACGGTGCCGGCGCCCGTAAGGCAGCGCTCGCCAAAAAGGCTTGCGAGACGCGCGATGCTGTCGAATGGGTCGGGCGAATTCAGCGGCACCTCGAGAATGCGAAAGCCATGCTCGGTTAGCGCGGAACCGACGGCGTCGATCTCGGAAGGCGCGATGCCGCGCAGCACCGCCACCAGCGGCAGCGGGGCCAGGTAATCGGAAAGACCGGTCGTCATCGCAACAGTCCCGCACGTCGAGCGATGCGCCACAGGCCGCGCGCCGCGGCATCTTCGGCGCTCATGTCTGCGTCGATTCCTGCGATGGCCAATGCCGTCCGATATTTTCGCACCAGCGTTTGCGCTCCCACCAACGTCAGACGAGTTGTTGCCAGTCGCATCCGGCCGAGCCAAAGGCGCGCCGCCGCGATCTCGGCGCCCAGAAGCAAGCCGGAAAGGTAATCGCCTACGCTCGAAGGCGCAAGTTCGTCGGTCAACGCCAGCGTGCGTGCGCTGAACAGATCATGGGTGATCGCCGCATCGCTGCGCAGGCTATGCCGCACGCCGCGCTCGAAGGCATCGTCGTCGCCGCCAGGAGTGGCCAGCCGTCCGAGAATGCTGTGCTCGACCAGGACTGCGTAGAGCTCGCCCGTCATGAAGGTCGAAAAGCCTTCGATCCCGGCGGGACCGACGATTGCCCACTTGCTGTGCGTGCCGGGGAGGAGCAGGACTTGCCGCGCCGGGGCGTCATCGGCCAGTGCGCCGAGGATTTGCGTTTCTTCGCCGCGCATTACGTCGGCAATGCCATCGTCATTGCGGCACATCAGTCCCGGAACAATCGCCAACGCCGCGCCGGGCACGTGCATCAGCGCTGCCGCCACCGCACCGAAATCGGCCGGACACGCGCAATACGGCACCTCGACCCAACCCTGACGGCTGCCGATCATGCCGCAGGCGATCATAGGCACGCCTTCGAGGAGCTCGTCGCCGCACAGCGTCCTGAGCGCCTGCGCGAATTCACCTTGGGCCACGCGCTGGACGCCGAGCGGAGCGCTGCGCGCATTCGCGATGCCACCCTGCCGATCCATCGCATAGGCGCGGGTCGTGCTCGTGCCCCAATCGATGGCAAGCAAGGCGATGTCCTGCATGGCGGGGAGGTTTGAACGCTGCCTGGCGGATGTTCTCAAGCTGCGACGATAAGCCGCAGTGCGTGCAGCGAGTCGCACTCTAGGACCGAAACCACTTCAGGGTCAAGCGACGCGAGATGGCCGCATGCCGCGGCGACAGGCGCGAAGCTCGCGCTCAAAGCCTACCAGCGCGCCGCCGCCTCGTCGTCGCTGGTGCGCGCGTCGACCCAGCGCTCACCGTCGGGTGTGACTTCCTTTTTCCAGAACGGCGCCTGGGTCTTCAGGTAGTCGATGATGAATTCGCAAGCGGCGAAGGCGTCGCCGCGATGGGCGCTCGAGACTGCGACCAGGACAATCTGATCGGTCGGCGCAAGCTTGCCCACTCGATGGACGACCACCGCGTCGATAATCGGCCAGCGTCGTCTCGCTTCGTCGACGATGCCAGCCAGCGCCTTCTCGGTCATGCCCGGATAATGCTCGAGGGTCAGCGTGCGTACCGTCGCGGCGTCGTTCTGGTCGCGCACGATGCCGATGAACGAAGCGACGGCGCCGACCCGCGCGTCGCCGCCCCGGAGCAGCGCGATTTCGCGCGCGACGTCGAAGTCCTCGGTCTGCACGCGAACGACCACGTCCGGTCAGCCTCCGGTCACCGGCGGGAACAGCGCGACCTCGTCGCCGGTCCGCACCGGCGTGTCGGCCTGCGCCACGTCCTGATTGACCGCAACGCGGACTGCGCGCCCGGGTGCGAGCTCGGACGACCACGCGCCGCCCCGGCTGCGCAACCATGCGAGCAGCGCGCCGACATCGGCGACGTCGCCGGGGAGCGCGACACTCTCACCAGGCAAGCCGAAGCGGTCGCGCAAGCGGGCGAGATAGATGAGCTCTACCATGGCGGAATTCTAGCGCATTGAAGGTACGGCCGACGAAAACGCCGGCGTCGACAGCGACGCCGCCGACAGGAGCGGCGAGCTAGAAGCGGTACTGAACGCCGATGGTGACCTGATCGGATTCGGGGAGCACGCCGACGCTGCTCGACTCACCGGCAAACCGGCCGAAGCGCGAATATTCGACGCGCAGCCCGAGCGATTGGCTCAAGACATACCGCAAGCCGACGCCGTAATTGACGCCGTTCTGAATCCGCCTGGCGTCGCCGGGCACCAGCGAGGCGCCGCTGAACAACGGACGCGAATCGCTTTGCGCGTAGCCGACGCGCCCATACAGCGAAAAGCTGCGCAGGAATTCCCAGCTCGTATAAACGTCGGCGTTCCAGGTGCGCGTGGACGCGTCGACCAGCCCCAAGCCCACCCCTGCCGGCCGGTCGGAGCCGGCCTTGAGGGCATATTGGTCGCGGCTATTGAACGCGGCCTCGACGGCAATATCGCTCTTCCAGCGATAACCGCCGAAAAGCAGCGTCTGTTGTGCGGCATCGTCACCGGCCGGTGCCACAAACCGGTTCCAGACCAGCGCCGGGGGTCCGCCCAAATTCAGGCGGTTCGCATCCGCGCCGGCCTGGCGCAGCGATACGCCGCCGTAGAAGCCGTTTTCGGCATGGACGGGAAGTGCGATGCCGGCGGCGAGAGCCGCGGCGATTATTAGCCGAAGTGATTGTTTTTTCATGCGTTTCGTGCCGTTATCCCGCCATTGTACCGGCGCGGTCCACTGGCATACCCACCGCTTCAACTTACCCCCCGGTCGACGCCGTGTCAATTTCTCCGGCTGCTGTCGGCCCAACCAAGCCTCGGGAGTGTTGCAGGCCCGCCAACGGCGCAGGCGCCCACCCGCGCCACCGTCCTAGCCCGTCGGTTCGACGCCGGCGAAAGTGTCTAGTTCCAGGCCGCTGGCGCCGGCAACCGGCAGGCGACGATAAAATCGGCGATTCCCGCCACGTCGCCGATGTCGAAACGTGGCAAAGGGGTGACCAGCGCCTCGTCGGTGGCTATCGCGACGATGTGCGGGTCGCCCCGATGGAGCAGCGGTTTGCCGACGCTCCCCCGGTAGACTTCGAGCTTCGGGATCGCCGCAGTCTTGAAGCCTTCGATCAGCACGAGATCGCAGGGCGATAGCCGCTGCACCGCCTGGGCGAGCGAGAGCTCGGGAGCGCCGCGCAATTCGTGCATCTGGGCCCAGCGCACGGCCGACGACACCAGCACTTCGCGACATCCGGCCACGCGATGGCGGTAAGAGTCCTTGCCGGGCTGGTCGACGTCGAACTCGTGATGCGCGTGCTTGATCAGCGATACGGTGAGACCGAGCGAGCCGAAACGCGGGATCAACTGCTCGATCAGCGTCGTCTTGCCGCTGCCGGACCAGCCGGCAAATCCGAATACCTGCATCAGCCTTCCCAATTTCCCAAGCAGCGCTGTTTTGTACTGGAGTTCGTTCGTGCGGGCAAGGATTATTGCCACGCAGCGGCGGGCAGGCCGTGGTCGGCGGCAAGCGCAGCGTGCACGACGGCACCGTCCCAGACCTGGAGGCCGGCACGCAAGCCCGCGTCCATCCGAAGCGCAGCCGACACGCCGCTACCGGCAAGCATCCGCACGCAGGGCAGCGTGGCTTGCGCCAGTGCCAGCGTCGCCGTGCGCGCGACCAGCGCCGGCATGTTCGCCACCCCATAATGCACGACGCCTTCATCGACGAACGTCGGCGCCGAAATCGTGGTCATGCGCGAAGTCTCCCCGATGCCGCCCTGATCGATGCCGACGTCGATGAAGACCGACCCAGCGCGCATGGCGCGCAACATGGCGCGCGACACGAGCTTCGGCGACAGCCGGCCGGGCTCGAGTACGGCGCCGATCAGCACGTCGGCCTCGGCGATCGCAATCGCGAGAGCCTCGGTTTCGCTCAGAGTCGTCCACAGCCGTTCGCCGGCACGCGCTTCGCACCGCGCCCGCAGTGCCGCAAGGCGGGCAGGCGTGCGGGCGAACACCGTTACCGTCGCGCCCAGCGCAAGCGCCACGTGCGAGGCCTCGCTGCCGACATTGCCGGCGCCGACGATGACGATGCGCGCCGGCGCGACGGCATCGACTCCCGGCAACAGTACGCCGGCGCCCCCGCGATCGCTCATCAGCAGCGATGCGGCGATCAGCGGCGCCAGCCGGCCCGCGATACGCGACATCGGCGCGAGCAGCGGCAACCCGCCGCACCCATCGGCGACGGTCTCGTAGCCGATGACGCCGATGCGTGCCGCAAGCACGGCATCGAGCAGCGCGCGGTCGCGTGCCAGCTGCGCGAAGCCGAACACGGTCGTCGCCGGCTTCAACAGTGCGATCTCGTCGCGCTGCAGCTCCTTGACCTTGACGACCAGAGGACAGCCGAAAATGACCGCAGCATCGGCGACGATCGAGGCACCCGCCGCGACATAGGCCGCATCGCTGAAACCGACGCCCTCGCCGGCGCCGCGCTCGACTGCGACCTCATGTCCGTCACCGATCAGCGTTCGTGCGCCGTCGGGCGTAACGGCTACGCGCCGTTCGCCGTCCTTGCGCTCGCGCGGGACGCCGATGCGCATCGGGCTGGTCCGTCAGTGCACGCTGCGGGCCAGGACCGCGCTGATGAAATCGCCCTTGGCCTGCGTATAGTCGTTGGAGCTGTTGACTCCGGACTGGAGGATTGCGCGTTTCTTGGCCTGGTAGTCATCGCGCAGCACCTGGTCCGAGCGAAGGACGTCGCGAAAGCGATAAAGCGATTGTGCTTCGTCGGAATCCGCCGCGACCACGTGCATGTGCAAACGGTAGACCTGCCCTCGATGCTCGATGGCCCCGACACGCATCGGCCTGTCCTCGGGGAAAGCGTGACCGGAACGTTGCGGCTGAAAACCCAGCGCGTCGATCGTGTCGCGCATCGCATCGAGCCGGCCCTGGGGATAAAGCGCGACGAGGTCGATGATGCCCTTGCCGGCACAACCGGGGATTGCCGTGCTGCCGATATGGTCGATGCGCGCCCAGGGTGCCGCGGCGCCGACCAGATCGATCACCCGCCGAGCGACCTCGGGTGCGCTGGTATCGTATTCGACGTATACAGGCGGGAGGATCGCGTATGGCAGTATCGGCGACATCGCGGGCGCTCGGCTGCGTTTCCTGCGGCGATTGTAACCCTTATACTCGCGTTGTCTGTCGACCGGCCTCGCGCGTGCGCCACTACGCGACCGTCGGCGGCAGTATGGAGGTCATCGATGGCCGATTTGTCCGCGATGGCGCCATTGGCCGGCACGCTGGCTGATGCCATCGAAAATGTCGTTGCCCGCGTTCCGGCGACGCGCGAGGCAGTGAGCAGCAAGCCGGGCAGCGCGGCACGCGCGCTGGCACGCAAATCCGCGAGGCGGGCTGCGGCCCTGTCGGGCGCGCTCGCGCTTCCGCCGGGGATTTTCGGCATGCTGACGGTGCTGCCCGACCTCATCGCCATCTGGCGCATCCAGGCACAGATGGTCGCCGATATCGCCGGCCTGTACGGCAAGGAAGTCGAGTTGACCCGGGCGCACATGGTGTATTGCCTGTTCCGGCACGCGACCAGTCAGCTGGCGCGCGACATCGCCGTGCGCGCCGGCGAGCGACTGGTCATCCGGCAGCTGTCCGGCGGCGCGCTCAAGAGCGTATTGACCAGCGTCGGCGTGTCGGTAACGCAGCGCGTCGCGGGCACCGCCGCAAGCCGCTGGATACCCGTCGTCGGCGCGGCCGCCGTTGCCGGCTACGCCTACTACGACACGCTGCAGGTTGCGAGAACCGCCATCGGTCTGCTCGAGACGCCTGAGCTGACGCTGTCGGCCTGAAGGCGCGGGTGCGTCACCCGCACACCGGAAGCGGCCGGGTCAACGATGGAAGGCGCGGCTTATCGCGTTGCCCAGGCTCTCGACCACGGTGCCCACGTTGGCGCCCGCCGTCTGCGCCGCACCCGCCGTCCGGCCGAGCGCGATCTCGCACGGGCTGCCGCCCGCACGCGAGAGCAGCGACTCGCCGATCATGGACAATCCGCCGGTATAGGCTGCGGCACCGATGCGGGCGATGGTCGCCGCGCTTGCCACCGAATCGATGGCCACTGCGGGCGAAGCGAAGGGTCCGCGAAAGCGCACGAGGTCGGCCACCTGCGGGATGTCCAGCGGGACACCCTGACGGATCTGCGGACGGATCGCGAGGTCCAGCGTCTGCGTGCGAAAGTCGAGCTTGCCACTGGCGGTCGCGCCGAATTTCTTGGTTTCGATGCCAATGCTGCGCTCGATTTCGGCGACGCCGTTGTGCAACGGCAGCCGGATCACCGCGCACGTCAGCTCGGTCGACGTATCGACGCTATTGAAGGGATTGACCGCATCGACCAACTGGTTCAGCGGCGAATCGAGGTTTATCCTGGTCTTGGGCAGCGTCGCCGGGCCGACCAGCGCGGTAACGGTCCCGCTCATCGTGCTTTCCCATTGGCGCGGCGTGCTGCCGGTGGCGTCGATATCGACCCGGATATCGGTCTTGCCGCCACGCACCTCGCGCTTCGTGCCCATGGCGGCCAGAAGGGCGCTCAGATCCATCCCTTTCATCTGTGCGTGCAGAGCCAGCACGGGCGCAGGTTGATGGGCGGCATCGAGCGAAAGGTTGGCGACGGCGGTGCCGCCGAACACCGACGCCTGCAACGTGGGGACATCGAGGCGCCCATCCTGAAGCCTGATCTGTACGAGCAGACGATCGAGCCGGCTGCCGCCAGCAAGCGCCAGCTCCCCGATGTTGATGTCCCCTTCGGCATCGATGCCCCGGAGCAGCGCCATCGGAACCGGCTCGTCGGCGACGCCATGCGTTGCTGCAGCCACGTGCGCGGCCGCGACCGCTCTTGCAGCTGCGCCTGCCGGCGGGAGATCGGCGAGCGCAAAGCTCGGCGCCGTGAAGCGGAAAGTCAGCTTGTTGCGCGGCGAGCCCTGCACGATTGCAGCCTCGCCGGTCATCGTACTCGCGCCGGTGTGCACCGTCATCGCATCGAGGCCGATCCTGCCGCCGTTGATGCTCATCTTGGTCGTCACCGCCGCCTTTTGCCCATTGACCTCGCCTTGCAAGGTGACCGGATACGGCCAGCGGCGCTGCAGCAACGCGTCCAGAGGCCCGAGATCACCCTCGACCGAGACGGCGATGTCGTCGACTTTGCCGCGGAATTGCGCGCTGATCGGCGACTGCGGGTCGCGCGCGTGCAGCGACAGCGTTTCGATCGCGATGTTCGTCACCTTGCCGGTGCCGCCGTCGCGATAAGTCACCGTGCCGTTGCTGATCGAAAGGTCCCCGAAGGCGAGTCCGCCCGGTGAACGCGCCGTCCCGCCTTCCCCCGGCGCGCCGCCGATCTGCCAGTTGCCGTTGCCCTTGCCGTCGGTCTCAAGCGAAATCGTCGGCTCGATCAGCGAGAAGCGGACGACGTCGACGCGGCGCCTGAGCAGCGGCAGCAGCGCCACCTGCGCCTCGATGCGCTTGGCCGTCAGCATTTGCGGCGATGCGGCCCACGCCGCATTGCCCAGTGACACGTCGTCGATCACCAGCTTGGGTTCGAGCGAGAGCTTGAGCTCGGCGCCGCCCCGGATCGTGAGCTCGCGACCGGTGGCATCGCGCACATGTTGCTGAATCGGCCCGATCAGCTCGTTGGCGTCGAATTTTCGCAGCGTAATGCCGGCCGCGACGATCACCAGAAACAGCAATCCGCCTAAACCCGCAAGCATTCGCCAGAAAACACGCATGCGCCGATTGTAGCGCGGCTTCGCCCGCTGGAGGCGTCGCCGCCGCTCGACAATGAGTCGGAGGCCGCGCTAGCGCAGCGCGGCGTTGAACTTCTCGAGCGCGGCCGCGCCGGGGATCAGCTCGCTGGCCCCGAGGCGATTCAACGGGGTTTCGACCGTGTTCAGCGCGGCGTGCAGATCGCCGGCGTCCGGATCGACGTAGAGCAGTCCAGTGACGATTTCTCCGTCGGCATGACGCCGTTGCAGGTAGTCCATCGCCGTGATCCTGTCCGCCGGATCGTAGTCCTCGTGCAGCTTGCGCAGGCGCAGGATGGAGCCATCGTGCTGGCGCACCTCGCTCAGGCTGCCCGGTGCGTAGCTGGCCGTGATTTCGTCATGCTGCGGCATGAAATCCAGGCGATTCACCGATTCGTTGTGCTCGCGCACGAAATCGTAGCTCTTGGTGGACCCGGCGTGGTTGTTGAACGCGACGCACGGACTGATCACGTCGAGAAACGCGGCACCCTGGTGCTGAACCGCCGCCTTGATCAGCGGCGTCAGCTGCGTCTTGTCGCCGGAAAAACTGCGGGCGACGAAGCTCGCGCCGAGCTGCAGCGCCATCATGACCATGTCGATTGGCTCGTCGTTGTTGATCGCCCCGCGTTTGCTCTTCGACCCCTTGTCGGCCGTCGCCGAGAACTGCCCCTTGGTCAGCCCGTAGACGCCGTTGTTCTCGACGATGTAGACCATATTGACGCCGCGGCGCATCGAATGGGCGAACTGGCCCAGGCCGATCGAAGCCGAATCCCCGTCGCCCGACACACCCAGATAGATCAGCTCGCGGTTGGCGAGGTTGGCCCCCGTCAGCACCGAGGGCATGCGGCCATGCACGCTGTTGAAGCCATGCGAATTGCCCAGAAAATAGGTCGGGGTCTTCGACGAACAGCCGATACCCGAAAGCTTCGCGACCCGGTGCGGCGCGACGTCGAGCTCGAAAAAGGCCTCGATGATGGCGGCCGAGATCGAGTCGTGCCCGCAGCCGGCGCACAAGGTCGACACCGTCCCTTCGTAGTCGCGATGGGTGTAGCCGAGCTTGTTCTTCGGCAGGTCGGGATGGTGGAGCTTGGGTTTGGCCAGATAGGTCATGCCACGTCCTCCGTCATGCGCAAGCGACCGTTCGCGGGCAGGTGTCGACTCACGGCGCGACCTTGCGCAGCGGCGTCACATTGAACAGCGCGAGCTTTTCGGCAATTTCACCGCTGATGAATCGCGCGGTGATCGGTGTGCCGTCGTAATGAAGCACGGGCATCAGCCGGGCCGGATCGACAAGGAGCTCGTTGACCAGCAGCGACTTGAGCTGTGCGTCGCGATTCTGCTCGACGACGAATACCTGCTCGTGCGCCGCGATGAAATCGGGGATGCTGTCCTGGAACGGGAAGGCGCGCACGCGCAGCGCATCGAGATGAATGCCCTGCGCGGCGAGCGCCGCCAGCGCTTCGTCGATCGCCGGCGCGGTCGAGCCGTAATAGATGACGCCGAAGCGGGTCGCATGAGCGGCCTCGCGGCGCACCGGCTGCGGCACGAGGCCTTTCGCCGTTTCGAACTTGCGCAGCAGGCGTTCCATGTTGTCGACGTAGGTAGCGCCATCCTCGGTGTAGCGCGCGTACCTGTCCTTGGTCGTGCCACGCGTGAAATACGAGCCGCGCTTAGGATGTGTACCCGGATACGTGCGATACGGAATGCCATCACCGTCGACATCGAGATAGCGGCCGAACTCCTCGCCGGCTTCGAGCGCCTCGTAGCTCATCACCTTGCCCCGGTCATGCGTGCGAGCGTCGTCCCAGGTAAGCGGCTCGCACAGCCAGTCCTGCATGCCGACGTCCAGGTCGAGCATTACGAAAATCGGCGTCTGCAGCCGGTCGGCGAGGTCGAACGACAGCGCGGCAAACTCGAATGCTTCCTTCGGGTCTTCGGGGAAGAGCAGCACGTGCTTGGTGTCCCCGTGCGAGGCGTAGGCGCACGAGAGCACGTCGGCCTGTTGCGTGCGCGTCGGCATGCCGGTCGACGGACTGCCGCGCTGGACGTCGAACAGCACCGCCGGTATTTCGGCGAAATAGGCGAGTCCGACGAATTCCTGCATCAGCGAAATGCCCGGCCCCGACGTGCAGGTGAATGCGCGCGCGCCATTCCAGCCGGCGCCGATCACGATCCCGATCGAGGCCAGCTCGTCCTCGGCCTGCACGATCGCGTAGCGCGCTTTGCCGCTGGCGGGATCGGTACGAAATTTGCGGCAGTGACGGGCGAACGCCTCGGCCATCGACGACGAGGGCGTGATCGGATACCACGCGGCCACGGTGGCGCCGCCGTATAGGGCGCCCAGCGCCGCGGCGCTGTTGCCTTCGATGAAAATGCGGTCCCCTACGGCATTGGCGCGCCTGACCTTGATGCCCAGCGGGCAGTCGAGATTGTTGATGGCATAGTTCCGTCCGACCGTCATCGCATGTACGTTGGGCTTGAGCAGCGCCTCCTTACCTTTGTACTGATCGCCGATCAGGTGCGCAATTTCCTCCGGATCGATTTCCAGCAGCGCCGACAGCGCGCCGACGTAGATGATGTTCTTGAACAGCTGCCGCTGCCGCGTATCCGAATATTCGCGGTTGCAGATCTCGGTCAGCGGCACGCCGATGATCGAGATGTCGTCGCGGAATTTGGACTCGGACAACGGCTTGGTCGAGTCATAGAGCAGGTAGCCACCCGGTTCGATCTCCTTCAGGTCCTGATCCCAGGTCTGCGGATTCATCGCCACCATCAGGTCGACGCCGCCGCGCCGGCCGCGCCAGCCGGCCGCGTTGACGCGGACCTCGAACCACGTGGGCAGGCCCTGGATGTTCGATGGAAAAATGTTACGCGGAGCAACCGGAATGCCCATGCGGAGGATAGCCTTGGCGAACAGCAGGTTCGCCGACGCGGACCCGGAGCCGTTGACGTTGGCGAACTTGACGACAAAGTCGTTGACGGCCTGGATCGGGCCGGCCGAGACCTTCATTCCGCCGCCCTCGCCGCAGGCGGCGTGCGCGCTCCGACCGCGTTCGTGTACGGCTGGTGACAGCGATGGCCCGCCTGCGCGATATCGAAGGCGAACTTCTGCATGTCCCACGCGCCGGTCGGGCAGCGCTCGGCGCAAAGGCCGCAATGCAGGCAGACGTCCTCGTCCTTGACCATCACGCGTCCGGTCTTCAAGCCTATGGCGACGTAGACATCCTGCGTCAGGTTGTGTGATGGCGCATTGAGCCGCGTGCGCAGATCGGTCTCCTCGCCATCGTCGGTGAACGTGATGCAGTCCATCGGGCAGATGTCGACGCAAGCGTCGCATTCGATGCACGCTTTCGAAGTGAAGACCGTCTGCACGTCACAGTTCAGACAACGCTGCGCCTCCGCGAATGCTTGCGCCGCGTCGAAGCCGAGCTCGACCTCGACCTTGATGTTCTTCAGCGCGATCGACACGTCCTTCAGCGGAACCTTGAACCGCTGATCATTGGAGATCGCGTTGTCGTAGCTCCACTCGTGGATTCCCATTTTTTGCGACATCAGGTTGACCAGCGGCGGCGGCCGGATCGCGATGTCCTCGCCGCGGCAAAACCGGTCGATCGAGATCGCGGCCTCGTGGCCGTGCGCGACCGCCCAGATGATGTTCTTGGGTCCGAACGCCGCATCGCCGCCGAAAAACACCTGCGGCAGCGTCGATTGCAAGGTCTTCTTATCGAGCATCGGCAGCCCGGCCTTGTCGAAGTCGACGCCGACGTCGCGCTCGATCCATGGAAATGCATTTTGCTGGCCGACGGCGATCAGCACATCGTCGCAGGCGAAATGGACATCGGGCTCGCCGGTCGGCACCAGCTCGCGGTGGCCGTCGCCGTCGCGCCGGGCTTCGACTTTCTCGAACACGACACCGGTCAGCCGTCCGCTCTCGTGGGTGAACGCCTTGGGCACGTGGTAATTGATGATCGGGATGCCCTCGTGCATCGCATCTTCCTTTTCCCAGGGCGATGCCTTCATCTCCTCGAAGCCGGAGCGCACGATGACCTTGACATCGGTGCCGCCGAGCCGGCGCGAGCTGCGGCAGCAATCCATTGCAGTATTGCCGCCGCCAAGAACGATAACGCGCTTGCCGATCTTATCGACGTGGCCGAACGAGACGCTGGACAGCCAGTCGATGCCGATGTGGATGTTCCCAGCGGCATCGCTGCGTCCGGGCAGATCAAGGTCGCGTCCGCGCGGCGCACCGCTGCCGACGAACACGGCGTCGTAACCGTCGCCGAGCAGCGCCTTGAGGCTGTCGACGCGCGAGCCGCCGCGGAATTCGATGCCGAGATCGATGACATAGCCGACCTCCTCGTCGATCACCGACTCGGGCAGGCGGAACTTCGGTATCTGACTGCGGATCATGCCGCCGGCGCGCGCATCGCCGTCGTATACGACGCACTGGTAGCCGAGCGGCGCGAGATCGCGGCCGACGGTCAGCGACGCCGGCCCCGCGCCGACCAGCGCGATGCGCTTGCCGTTCTTGCGTTGAGGCTTGGGCAGGCGCTCGCGGATGTCGTGCTTCAAGTCGGCTGCGACGCGCTTGAGCCGGCAGATCGCGACCGGCTCGGGCCTGATCGTGCCGCCGCCGGGCTGTCCTTGTTCGACCCGGCTGCGGCGACAAGCCGGCTCGCAGGGACGATCGCAGGTGCGGCCGAGAATGCCCGGGAAGACATTCGATTCCCAGTTGATCATGTAGGCGTCGCTGTAGCGACCCGCCGAGATCAACCGGATGTATTCAGGAACAGGCGTATGGGCCGGACACGCCCATTGGCAATCGACGACTTTGTGAAAGTAGTCGGGGACTGCGATGTCCGTCGGCTTCAAGCCTGCTCCTCCGTTCGGATGCATAGACAAGCGCGCGGATGCGACGTGCGTCCGGACGCGATTCGCTTCTGACTTTTCGGGTGGCCGTACCAGGAATGGGGCCGCTAAGTGGCGCCGATGTTACGCCTCCGGCGCGCCTATGAAAAGGTCTTTGCTTTCAACTACTAGCAGTGTGGCTTTTCATGTTGCCTCTAAACAACGGCGCAAGCGGCACGCCACATGGTCTTTGCCCCAATTCGCCGAGGTCCGCCAACCACTTCCCGGATCATGTGCGCGCCACCTTGTGTACTACCGTAGCGCTATTCGTCGTCCGGGCGCGCGACGCGGGCTCAAGGCTTGTTCAGCGTCGTTCCCCGGCTGGCAATGATTTTCGAGTACATCCGCGCGCTGTTCTTGGGCGTGCGCTTCTGCGTCTCGAAGTCGACGTGCACGATGCCGAAGCGCTTGGAATAGCCGAGCGACCATTCGAAGTTGTCGAGCAGCGACCAGGCGAAATACCCGCGCACGTCGGCGCCTGCCTCGATCGCCGCATGCATCGCGGCAACGTGCTTGCGCAGGTAGTCGACGCGCAAGGGATCGTCGATGCGATCGTCTTGCGCGATCGGCGGGTCGAAGAATGCCGCGCCGTTTTCGGTAATGTACAGCGGCGGATTGCCGTAACGCTGCTTGACCCAGATCAGGATGTCGGTCAAGCCTCGCGGAAAGACCTCCCACCCGGTTTCGGTATAGGTGGCCCTTTTCTGGCGCACCGGCGCGGCGCGCAGCGGCCAGGCGTCGCGGTCGAAGCGCGTAACGTTGCGGGTGTAGTAGTTGACGCCGACGAAGTCGAGCGGCTGTTTGATCAGCTCGAGATCCCCGGCCGGCCAGCGCGACCACGCCTCGCCGAAAATCTCGGCAAGCTCTTCCGGGTACCTGCCCAGCAGCATCGGATCGAGAAACTGGCGATTCATGTAAGCATCGGCCCGCGCGGTCGCGGCGCGATCGGCGTCCTCTTCCGAGGCCGCATATTTGGGCTCGAGGTTGACGACGACGCCGATGCGATGCTTGCCTTCGCCGCGATAGGCTTTCACGGCGGCCCCGTGCGCGCGCATCAGTTGGTGCGCAGCGATCGGCGCCTCGAAGCGGTTGCGATGTCCCGGCGCCAGCGCGCCATGCAGGTAGCCGCCATCGGTGACGACCCAAGGCTCGTTCAGCGTCGCCCACAGCTTGACACGTCCGTCGAGGCGGCGGAAGACCACCGTCGCGTAGTCGGCGAACCATCCGGCGCTGTCCGGATTGAGCCACCCGCCTCGGTCGTCGAGAGCGGCAGGCAGATCCCAGTGAAACAGCGTGACCATCGGCTCGATACCCTGTTCCAGCAGCGTATCGACCAGGCGTTCGTAAAAATCCAGGCCCGCGGCGTTGATCGCGCCCCGGCCGCTCGGCAGCACGCGGCTCCAAGAGATGCTGAACCGATAGGCGTTGAGCCCGAGCTCACGCATCAGGGCGATGTCTTCGCGATAGCGTCGATAGTGGTCGCAGGCGACGTCGCCGTTGTCGTCATCGCGGACCATCTTCGGCGTGTGACAGAAGCGCTGCCAGATGCTGGGGCCTGCGCCATCGGCCAGAGGCGAACCCTCGACCTGGTAGGCGGACGTGGCGCTGCCCCACAGAAAATTCGCCGGGAATTCGATTTTTGTGCCCATGTTTGTTTCCATCCTGGTTGAATCATCATCGGCCGTCGACCAGCACGCTGGCCGGCAACGCGCCTATGTGCAATTCGGCGCCGGAAAAACTCGCCGGCCTGCCGTTGATGCTCGCCGATCGCGGCGGCTTGTCGCCCGGCCACACGAACACGAAGCCACCCGGCGGCAAACCCGATCCGATCGTCAGGCTCAGCGCCACCCGGTCGCCGTCCCGACGCAGCGTATAGCTCAGACGCCCATACGGCGTGCGCAGATTCTCGACCGCAATGCCGCCTTCGTCGAGCCAGCTCGGCGCGATGCCGGCGGCCAGCACGATCGCATGGTCGGCATCGCGCTCGTAAGCGAACAGGTCCAAAGTCGCGCGAATGAAATCGGAAGCAACCCAGCCGTGCGGCATGTCGCCGACGAAGCGCGGATGATGCGGGTCGCGGCCGACGACTTCGGCCCACTGATTCCACGCGAGCGGGCGCCGGTCGGCGAGAAAAAAGTCGAGCAATGCCTGGGCGCGGTCGCGCCACCCGAGCCGCACCATCGTGCCGACGACGCGCAGCTCATACGGCGTGTAAGCGTCCCCCGCCGTCTTGCCGTCGCGCCGATCAGTGAACTCGCGCCAGTAGCGCTCGTAGGTAGGCGCGACGAGCTCGGGTGGCAGCGCCGCGATGTCGCCGCGCGGCGCAAAGGCGATGGCCGTCGACGTCGGATCGAAATCCCCGAGTTCCGCCGCTCCCGGAAGGTATCCGATGCCGCGCGCGGCGACGGCAGTGCGCAACGAGATCAGGAGATCGTGGCGAAACCCGTCGCGCTCACCGCGCAAACGGGCTGCTTCCGCGTCGCGGCCGAGCGCCACGGCGATATCGATCGCGCCGTCGTATCCCTTCAGCGCCCAGAAGTCGTCCCAATACGAATGCATCGGCTTTGCCGAGTATCCCTCGTGGCTGATCGACGCCGGCAAGAGTCCGTAGAAGGCGCGCCTTTCCGGCGTAAGGTTGGCCGCGACGCGCTCGGAGCGCCGCAGCGTGTCGAGATAGCCCGCGGCTGCGCGGACGTGCGGCCACATCGCCTCGAGCAACGCGCGGTCGTGCGTGTAGCGATAGACTTCCGCGGCAAGGAAGATGAACTCGCCGGCGCTGTCGTTTTCCGGGACCGGATCGGCGCCGCGCCGATCGACACAGCATGGGATCTTGCCGCCGGCGAATTGATGCGGCGCGTACCAGCGCAGATACTCGGCAGCCACACGGGCGTCACCGAGCCGCAGCAGCGACTCCGCCATCATCGCGCCGTCTCGTATCCACGACCGCGCATACGAGCGCGTTCCCGGACGCAGCATCGGGCCATCGCGGGTCATCAGGATATGCGCCAGCGAAGTGCGCAGCGTATC
The DNA here is from genome assembly GCA_963828665.1 of uncultured beta proteobacterium. Taxonomy (GTDB): domain Bacteria; phylum Pseudomonadota; class Gammaproteobacteria; order Burkholderiales; family Casimicrobiaceae; genus PALSA-1003. Next base: position 315,295 of record CAWHFL010000008.1, on the reverse strand, counting down.
GACCAGCGGCTGCGCGGCGGCGGGAACCCGCAGCGAAACGCGGTTGAGCTTTTGGCGCCACGCGGACGCGGTGGCGCGTCGTTCGCCTGCGACCCAGGCTTGCGTTGGCATCTGACGCAGATCGGGGCGCGGGCCGCCTCCCGACAAGGGGATGACCAGGTCGATCGTCCGGCTGCCATGCGGCGGAAGCTCGACCTTGTAGCCGAGGCCGCCCGACGCATAACCGAACGCGTCGTGCGCGAGTCGGGCGTCGGCCCAGCCCGATCGGGCCAGCAGCCTGGGCAAGGCGGCGGGATCGGAAGAGAACGCTCCGACCCTGTCGGGGCGCTGCAGCGCGTACACCTTGCGTTCGTCGTTGACCGTGAACGCCGTTCCGTCCCAGGCGATGTCGCGAATCGCGCTGACCCCGCCGACGGTATTGAGAAATTGCGTGGGCGGGTTGACCTGGAACGGCCGAAGGGCGAGCACGAGCTCCAGTGGCAATCGATCGCTGGTCAGGTTCTTAAGCTCGTAGCTCGCCACCAGACGCGATGCGTCGCGCGCTCCCGACGCGAACGACGAGACGCTGAGCTGCCATTGCCTCTGGCTCCAGCGCACGCCCGGCATTGGCAGATAGCCGTCGGGCAGGAACGGCTGCGCATCCGCCTCCGCCCAGGTAGTCAACTTGCCGCCGGCAATGACGAATGGTTCTATCGAGAATCCGCCCTGCCCGACCTCGAGCGCGCCATCGACCGACAAGAGACCGTTGTCGCTGCCGCCGTCGACGCCGACCAGCGTCCAGTAGGCCTGCTCTCCGGAAAACCCTCGCGGAAAATAGCCGCGCGGCGAATTGCGTGCGAGCACTTCGATGAATGCATTGGCCGATTCGCCAAAATCCGGGTCCTTGATCTCGACTTCGGCGAGGCCGTAGCTGGCGGCCGGCCCTTCTTGCAGCGTAAATCGCAGATAGCGGCTTTCGGCTTCGGGCAGCGCCAGCACGTCGTTGCCGCCGTTGCCCTCGTTGACGCGCTTCAGCGTTCGCCATTGCGCGCCGTCGTCGGAAGTCTGCACTTCGTAGCGCGAAGCGAACGCCTGGTCCAGCCAGTGCAGCACGACGCCGCCCAATTCGCGACGCTGGCCGAAATCGAGCGTAAGGGATTGTGCCCGACCCGCGCCCGGATCGCTGCGCCAGGCGGTCGCCGATTGGCCGTCGACCGCGAGCGCGGCTTCCGCGCCGGATCGATGCGACGAGGCGGTCGCAACAGGCGCCGGCCAGATCGCCGGAACCGGCGGCAGCTCACGCAACGCAAGCCGGCTGATCCGGATCGATCCAGCGCCGCCACCGCGTCCCGCGGCCACGACGAGCTCCAGCCGCGCCGCATGCTTGAGCGCGTGATCGGTCGTCGGCCCCCAGGCGAACTCGATCTGACGCTTCCGGATCCGGATCTCGCGCCACTGGCGAGGAAACGTGAAATTCGGGCGATTGAACCACCACACGTTGTCGCCGCCAGCGTCCGTCAACTTGACCTGGAAATTGTTCACTGGCGCATCGGCGCGCAGGTAAAAGGAAATCTCGTAATTGGCCGGCAGGTCGAGCGGCAGCATGCGGTCGGCGAGCGCGTAGCCCGCGGTGCCGGCGAGATCGAAATCGAGCTGCAGCGCTCGGCCGCCGATCCCGTCGGCAGCATGGATCGACGCCCGTACGCCGTCGGATGCGCCGGCGTGCCACGCCGAAAGCTCGGCGAAATCGTCCAGCAGTCGCGGCGGTTCCAGCGCTTGCGCCGCCAGCGGCGCGGCTCGACCCGCGATCGCCGCGACAAGCGCGACGGCGATCATCCAATGCAAGGCGGCGTGCCCGGGCCGCCGCCGGTCATTGGCGGCGCGCGGTCTCATCCTTTGACGCTTCCCGCCAGCAACCCCTGCATGTAGTAGCGCTGCAAGGCGAGAAACATCAGAAGCACCGGCAGCGTTGTGAGCACCGAGCCTGCCATCATCAGCTCGTTGTCCTGCACGTGCTCGCGCGAAAGGCTCGCCAGCGCGACCGGCAAGGTGTAGAGGTCCTTGTCGGTCAGGACGATCAGCGGCCACATGAAATCATTCCAGGTTCCTAGGAGTGTGAACACCGCAAGCGTGACGATGATCGGCTTGAGCGCCGGAACGACGATCGACCCGAAGATGCGAAATTCGCTGGCGCCGTCGATGCGCGCCGCCTCCAGGAGCTCGTCCGGAATCGACAGCGCGTACTGCCGTACGAGAAAAATTCCGAATATCCCCGCCATCGCGGGCACGATAATGCCACCGTAGCTATTGACCAGCCCCAGTTGCTTGAGCAGAAGGAACAGCGGGACCATCGCGACCTGCGCAGGGATCACCAGCGCACCGAGCAGCAGCTTGAAGATGCGGTCGCGTCCGGCGAAGCGAAGCTTGGCGAACGCATACCCGGCCGTCACGTTGAATACCAACGACACCGCGGTTACCGTGACCGCCAGAAAAACGCTGTTGATCAGATACCGTCCGATGCCGGCGCGGCCGAAGAGCTCCCGGTAATTGCCCAGAGTCGCCCGCTCCGGCACGAGCGGCGGCGGGTAGGTGCTGGCTTCGCCCGGGGACATCAGCGACACCGAGACCATCCACAACAGCGGGAACAGCGTAAACGCGGCCGCGGCCAGCAACAGGCCATTGACCAGCGGCGCCTGCACGGCGCGCGCTATGCGCCGGTCCACTTTCTGCCTCGAAGCTGCAGCGCCGTGACGGCGAAGATCAACAGAAACAGGACGAAGGCGACTGCCGAGGCGGAACCCAGGTTCCACCACTTGAATCCTTCCTCGTACATGAAATAGAGCACACTGACTGTGCTTTGCAGCGGCCCGCCCTGCGTCATCACATAAGGCTCGGCAAAGAGCTGGAAGTAACCCGCGATCGTCAGGATGCCGACCAGCAGCACGACGGGTGAGAGCATCGGCAGCGTGATCGAGCGGAGCTGGCGCCAGACCGAGGCTCCATCGATGCGCGCCGCCTCGTAGAGCTCCTCCGGAATGCTCTGCAGCCCGGCCAGAAAGATGATCATGTTGTAGCCAAAGTTCTTCCACACGGCGAAAAGGATGATCGCCGGCATCGCCCAATGCGGGTCGCCCAGCCAGTCGATCGGATCGATGCCGATGCCGCCGAGCGCATAGTTGAGCAAGCCGTAACGCGTGTTGAACATGTAGCGCCAGATCACGGCGACGGCGACGAGCGTGGTCACGACCGGCGCGAAAAGCGCCGTCCTGAAAAACGGCTTGAACCGCGCCAGCCGGGAATGCAAGAGCAGCGCGGCCCCCAGCGAGGCGCCGATCGACAGCGGCACGCCGGCGACGACGAAGTACAGCGTGTTGCCCAGCGCCTGCCAGAACTGCGGCGTCTCGAGAAGCTTAAGGTAGTTGCCGAGACCCACGAAGCGAAGATTGGTGAGATCGGCGAGCGCATAGATGTCGAAATCGGTCAGGCTGATCAGCAAAGCGGCAAGGATCGGAAAGAAAAAGAAGACGGCGATGACCAGCAGCGCCGGCGCGACAAACCACCAGGCGGCGCGATCGAACCTCACTTTAGGCCGCTGCGCGCAAGCATCCAGCGCCGCTTCTCGAGGATGTCGTCGGCGCGCGCATCGAGCTCCTTCGCCGCCTGATCGACCGAGATCTTGCCCGATACGGCGCGCTCGGCGACCAGCCTCATCTCATTGGCGATGCGCTCCCATTCAGCCACCCTGGGCGCAGGCTTCGCCCGCTCCAGTTGGTCGCGGAACGCGCGCGCATAGATGTCATCGGCCAGCGGGGCCTGGCGCCACGGCCCGCGCCGCGGCGGAAGGTCGCCGGTGAGCTCGTGGAATCGTTGCTGCACGTCGGGCTGGGCAAGGTATTCGATCAACTGCCACGCCGCAGCCTTCTTCCTGGATGTCTTGAACACGACCAGGCTCGAGCCGCCGGCGATCGACGCCCCCGGCCCGTTGGGTCCGGGCAAGGGCGCGGTGGCCCATTGGCCCTGCACGTCGGGCGGCAGCCGGCGCTTGAACTCGGCGATGTTCCACGGACCCGATATATAGAATGCGAAATAACCGCGCCCGAACTCGTTCCACACATTCGATACGTCGACGCCGCTCAAGGCAGGCGCGTAGCCGTTGCGGAATGCATCGACATAGAACTGCAGCGCGCGGCGGAATCCGGCGCTCTCGAAATTGCCCCGACGCCCATCGTCGCGCAACAGCGGCTCGTCCTGCTGCAGCGCCAGCGCCAGCAGCGGCTCGAATTCGTTGAGCGGCAGCAGGATCGCATAACGATCGGCGCCGGCGCGCTGCTTGATCGCGGCCATCATCCGCGTCCATTCCTCCCACGATGCCGGCGGCGACGCGTATCCCGCCTGCGCGAGCAGGTCACGCCGGTAGAACAAGAGCCGCGTATCGACGTACCAGGGCACGCCGTACAACGCGCCGCCAACGACATTGGTCTCCCAGATGCCGCCAAAATAGTCGGCGGCGTCGACCACCCGCGAGTCGGCTACGTAGCGGTCCAGCGGCGTGATCGCCCCCAGCGCCACGAATTCGGGAACCCAGGTATTTCCCAGCTGGCAGATGTCCGGCGTCGCATCGCCGGCAAAGGCGGTGAGGAGCTTTTCGTGCGCCGCGGTCCATGGCAACTGCTGGACCTCGACGTGGATTCCGGGGTGCGCGCGCTCGAATTCGGGCAGCAGCTGAACGACGACTTCGCCCTCGCGGCCCATCGCCCAGAACTTCACCACGGTATCGCCGGAGGGCGGCGAGCGGCAGGATCCCTCCAGCAGCGCGGCGGCGAAGGCGCAAAAGAGCACCGCCCCGCGCCATCGCGCGGGTGGGCCCGGGCAATTCATTGTGACGCAGTGAGCCAGCCGCCCGAGAAGCCGGCGCGTTGCAGGCCGCTTCGGACGTAAGGATTGGTGTGCATCACCCGCCAGATCATGTCGCTGCGGTAATTCTCGATCATCGTGAAAATCGCTCCCTGATCGATGCCGAGGTAGTCGCCATCGACCCAGCCGAATCCGGGAATGCAGCGACCATGGTCCAGGGGTCCGTCGAAATTGAAGCTCAAGTTAAATGCGTCGAGAAATCCGTACTTGGCGTAGATATAGGTGCCGAATCGCTTATTCATTTCGAGTACGGCCGGGATCGCAAGTTCCGGCGCGAACGGCAGCGAGGCCACCGCCGCCGTCGGCGCCAGCGTGCAATCGTCGTGCAATCCCGCGCCGGTGGCAGCTATGCCGCGCGCGGCATAGCTGCGAAACAGCCGCGTGACTCCGGCGACCTCGAGCTGCATGTCCGCCGGCCCATCGCTCGCCGTCAGGCCCCAGATCGTCGCACCGTAGTCCTTGCACTGTCGCGGATTGGCGACCGCGTAAGCCTGCTGCGCGTAGATCGCGCGGCGGGTGTTCTGGAAGTAGTCGAGTCCACGCCGCCGCATGTAGGCGTCCTGGACATCGCGGAAGTCCAGCCAGACGTGCGTGTACTGATGACCGAACAGCGGCGCGAACCCCAAGTATTCCTGTCCGAACTGCTTGCCCCACGACTGGTCATAAGTGCTGGTCCATTCCGTCCAGGCCTCGGGTCCGACCGGATGCGTCGGCGAAGCGAGGGCCAAGAGATAGACGAGCATCGCCTCGTTATAACCGCGCCAGTCGTATTCGAGGAAACCGTCCTCGGGCGACCAACCGAGGCTGATCGCCGGCGGCCGCGGCTGCGCCCATTTCCAGTCGACGCGGCGGTAAATGTCGTCGACCAACGACCTTATTTCCACTTCCTCCGGTTCCGAACCGTCGAAATACGATTGGCAGAACAGCGCGCCGGCCATGAGGATTGCCGTATCGACGGTGGAAAGTTCGCTGTCGGCGAAGCGCTCCCCGGTCTTCATGTCCAGGAAGTGATAGAAGAAGCCCTTGTAGCCGGCGACGCCGCGCGTATGGGGACTTTGCGGGGCGTTCCGCAAGAAGCGCAAGGTCGCGAGCACTCGCTGGCGCGCTGCCTTGCGCGTGACGTAACCGCGCTCGACACCGACTGGATACGCGGTGAGCGCAAAGCCGACGGCGGCGATGCTGGAGAACGACGGCGTCGGATAGCGATCCGGCACCAGGCCATTTTTCGGATTGGCCGTGTCCCAGAAAAAGCGGAACGTCCGTTCCTGCAGATCGATGAGGAAGGGGTCGACGATCGGACTTGCCTTGCGCAGTCCCAATGCGTCGAACCCGAATTGCGGCGCTTCGCTGCCGTGAACCATCGTCACGACCGCGCCTATCATTACGATGGTCGCGGCAAGACGAGCCCAGCGCCCTCGCGACATCGGCGCTTCCTTGCGCACTATTTCAGGTCCCGGTTCTGCACTGCCAAACAACTCCTGTCGGCCAACTGCCGTTGCGTGCCTCGTCGCTTGCTCGCGTCGGCGGTCCGCATACGCTCCGTCGTCCCCGATCCGCCGTCGTAGGATAGCGGAATGCCCGCCGGCAGCGAAGGGGCCCCGCCAGGTTGGTCCGACAGGACCAAGCTTCCGGCCGACGAATGCCGTCGATGCTCGATGGAATTTACAACAACCGTTCGATAAGCCAACCGGCGCACCTACGCCACCCGACCCGCTCTCGGCGTGGCATTGCGGCGCCACGCCGGAACGCCGCCAGCGCGCACCAGGACCACGCTGAACAGAAGCGGCATTCGACCGTCGCTTGCGTTGATAGTTCTCCACTCAGGCCCCTCGGTCGCGCCGCGGCGCGTTTCGGTGCGGCGCACGGCTTTCGGATGCCGACGCCGGCCTGCGTTCGATTAGAATGTCATTGCGAGCGACCGATGCTCGGATTGTCAAAGACATACGACCGGCATGGATACTACCGCGCTCCGACCGCTGCGCCTTACCGAATTCAGTCACGGCGGCGGCTGCGGCTGCAAGATCGCCCCGGGAGTGCTGCGGGAGTTGATCGCCAAATCGTCGCCCGGCCTGTTGCCCAGAGAGCTCCTGGTCGGCATAGAGACATCGGACGATGCCGCCGTGTATCGCCTCAATGAACGTCAAGCCGTCGTCGCGACTACCGATTTTTTCATGCCCATCGTCGACGATCCGTTCGATTTCGGCGCCATCGCCGCGACCAACGCGCTGTCGGACATCTATGCGATGGGGGCAACGCCGCTGTTCGCGCTGGCGCTCGTCGCGATGCCGCTCGACCGCCTGCCGTTGGCGACGATCCGGGCCATCCTCGCCGGCGGCGACGCGGCCTGTGCCCGGGCCGGCATTCCGATCGCCGGTGGACACACGATCGATTCGGTCGAACCGATCTACGGGCTGGTTGCGATCGGCAGCGTCGATCCGGCAGCGATCAAGCGCAACGTGGGCGCCGTGCCCGGCGACGTGCTGGTCCTCGGTAAGCCTCTCGGCATCGGCATCTATGGAGCTGCGCTCAAAAAGCAGCAGCTCGGCGAGGAGCAGTACGCGGCGATGCTCGCCCAGACGACGCAACTCAATACGCCCGGTATCGCACTCGGCGCCCTGGCCGCCGTGCACGCGCTGACCGATGTCACCGGCTTCGGCTTGCTCGGCCACCTGCTGGAAATCTGCCGCGCTTCCCGCGTCGGCGCGCGGATCGTTTTCGACGACGTGCCGCTCCTTCCCGATGCGCTGGCGCTGGCCGGCGCGGGCTTCATCACCGGCGGCTCGGCTCGCAACTGGGCCGGCTACGGCGCCGAAGTGAGCTGGGGCTCTTGCTGCGATGCCGCCACGCAGGCCTCGTTGACCGATCCGCAGACTTCCGGCGGCCTGCTGGCCGCCTGCGCGCCCGACGCCGTCGAGGAAGTGCTCGCGGTGTTCAAGACCCAGGGCTTCGAACGCGCCGCCGTTATTGGCCAGATGACCGCCGGGCCCGCGCGCATCATTGTCGACTGAGCGAGATCGCGCCGAAGAGCCCGCAAGCGGCACGACCAAAACCATGACCGAACGCTCGCGTCTGCGCACGATCCCGCCGCCGGCCAGGCAGCGCGCGACCCTGCTTTCGGATCGTTACCGCGAGATTCGCGCCGCCACCGACGCGCTGGCCTCCGTGCTGTCGGACGAGGACTGCGCGATCCAGTCGATGCCCGATGCGAGCCCGGTCAAATGGCATCTCGCGCACACCAGCTGGTTCTTCGAAACCTTCCTGCTCGATTCTGCGCTTCCCGGCTATCGCTCGTACGATCCGGCGTTCCGCGTCCTTTTCAACTCCTACTACAACGCCGTCGGCGACAAGCACCCGCGGCCGCAACGGGGCTTGCTTTCCCGTCCGTCTCGCGGCGACGTTATCGCCTATCGCGCACATGTCGACGAAGGGATGCGGCGGTTGCTGGCGCGGCGCGAGTCCGATGACGCAAAACTCGCGAATCTCATCGAACTCGGCTTGCAGCACGAGCAGCAGCATCAGGAACTGATCCTCACCGACGTGCTGCACCTTTTGTCCTGCAATCCGCTGCAGCCCGCCTACCTCCTACTTTCCGGAAGAGACGGCCTCGCCGCCACCGACGCGGGTGCGCCGGCGTGGTTCGAGTTCGATGGCGGCCTGACCGACATCGGGCACGATGGCACCGCATTCGCCTTCGACAATGAATTGCCCCGGCACCGCGAATTTCTGGCGCCATTCGCGCTGGCAAGCCGGCCGGTGTGCAACGGCGACTACCTCGCGTTCATCGGGGATGGGGGGTATCGGCGGCCCGAGCTGTGGCTATCGGAAGGCTGGGACTGGCTCAACGCCAACGACATCGCGGCGCCACTGTACTGGCGGCGCGACCCCGCGGGTTGGCGCCGGTTCACCTTGCGCGGCGCGCTCCCCATCGAGCCGGCGGCCCCCGTGTGTCACCTGAGCCTGTTCGAGGCCGATGCGTACGCCCGCTGGTCGGGCGCGCGGCTGCCGACCGAGTCGGAGTGGGAGATCGCCGCGGCACGCGTTCCGGTTGACGGAAACTTCGTCGAGGACGGCGCACTGTTGCCGCGCCCGTCGACCGCCGCGGCGGGCACGCTGACGCAGATGTTCGGCGACGTCTGGGAATGGACGCAAAGCGACTACGCGCCGTACCCGGGGTTTCGTCCCGCGTCCGGCGCGATCGGCGAGTACAATGGAAAGTTCATGTGCAACCAGTACGTGTTGCGCGGCGGCTCCTGCGTTACACCGCGTTCGCACATCCGCGTGACTTACCGAAATTTTTTCCCTGCCGCCGCGCGCTGGCAGTTCTCCGGTTTCCGCCTGGCGCGGGACTTGAACCGGCGCGCCTGACGTTGACGACCGTCGCCTGCGCTGTATTCGACGTCGCCGATAACCCTTTTGCAACCGGGCATCGGGCATGACCGCCAGCGGTTCGATCCCGAGCGGAAAGCAGCGCGACGGCACGCACCGGACCCTCCCGTTCGCGGCGCTATTTGCCGTGGCGATGCTGTTGTCGGCGCCATATGCATTCGGGTTCGGCTTCGACGACGTCGCGAAAATCGCCGCGCAGCGTGCCGCAACCTCGTACAAGGCGCGCACCGACAAGCTTCCCGATGCGCTGGCAAAGCTAGACTATGACCATTTCCGCGACATCCGCTTCAAGCCGGATCGCTCGCTCTGGCGCCCCGAAGGGTTGCCGTTCGAGATCGCATTCTTTCACGAGGGGCAGAATTTCAAGGACCCGGTCAAGATCAACGAGCTGGTCGGCGATGTCGTGCGCGAAGTGCGGTTCAAACCCGAGTTGTTCGACTATGGCGCCAACGTCATCGATCCCAAGGAGTTGCGCAACCTCGGCTTCGCGGGATTTCGCGTGCATTACGCGATCAATTCGCCGAAGTACAAGGACGAGGTCGTCGTGTTTCTCGGCGCCAGCTATTTTCGCGCCCTCGGAAAAGGCCAGCGTTACGGACTGTCGGCGCGCGGCCTTGCCGTCGACACGGCGCTCGGCTCGGGCGAGGAGTTTCCCCAGTTCGTCGAGTTCTGGATCAGACGACCGGCACCCGGTGCGACCGAGCTCACGATCTTTGCGCTGCTCGACTCGCGGCGCATGGCCGGCGCTTACAGCTTCGTCATCAAACCCGGCGTCGACACCGCAGTCGATGTCAAGACTCGGCTCTTCCTGCGCGAATTCGTCAGCAAGCCCGGCTTTGCACCGTTGACGACGATGTATTTTTTCGGCGAGAACCAGCGCGCGGCTCGCGACGACTACCGTCCCGAAGTCCACGACTCGGACGGCCTGTCAGTCGCCTCGGGAACCGGGGAATGGATCTGGCGGCCGCTGGTCAATCCCAAACGGCTGCTGGTGACGTCGTTTGCGACGGCGAACCCGTCCGGATTCGGCATCATGCAACGCGACCGCGACTTCGAGCACTACGAGGATCTGGAAGCGCGTTACGACCTTCGCCCCAGCGCATGGATCGAGCCCAAGGGATTGTGGGGAACCGGAAGGGTGGAGCTGGTGCAGATTCCCAGCCCCGATGAGACAAATGACAACATCGTCGCCTATTGGGTGCCCGACAAGACGCTGGCGCCGCAGCAGCCGTTCGACATCGAATACCGGATCTTGTGGCAGAAGGATAGCTGGACACGCCCACCGACGTCGTGGGTGACGCAAACGCGACGTGGGCGCGGCTACGTCCGCAACGACGATGGCAGCATCGGCTTCGTCATCGATTTCGACGGGCCAGCGCTGCGCAAGCTGCCGGCCGATGCCAAAATCGAGGGCATCGCCTCGGCCGACGCCAACGGCGAAGTCGTGGAGCTGATCGGGCATCGCAACGAGGTTGCGAGCGGCTGGCGCCTGGCATTGCGCGTCAAGCGACGCGATCAGAACAAGCCGGTCGAACTGCGCGCCTACCTGCGCGGCGGCAACAATGCGGTGTCGGAAACGTGGAGCTACATCCTCCCACCGGATTAGCCGGCGCAGACGATGCCGCCGCGGTCTCTATCCGTTACCTGGATCGACTTCCGCTCGGTCCCGAACAACGCGCTGCGCTGCTGCGGCTGGCCGCGACCGAGGCCGGCTCCGACGACTCGGTACGTGGGACGATGCTGTCGCTGCAGGCAGCCCTGGCCGGCGGCGACGTCGATCCCGACAACCCCGCATTGGCATCAATCCGCCGGCGGCTCGAGCTTTCTTACGCGGCGGACGACGCCGTCCATCCTCCGCTCGCTCACGACGCTCTCGGTCGCGACCGTCTGGTCACGGCGCCCCCGCTGACGCGCAGCTCGATGGTGCCGCGCCCCTGGCCGCGCGGGCCCCTGGCGCGGTGGCTGCGGCGGCTTGCCGGCCGCGCCGAGGCGCGTGCGCAGGCGCCGGCGCCGGCGGGTCCCCACGCCGCGGACGCCGATAGCATCCAGCGCGCGCCCGAAGGTCGCGCGGCATGGCGTCGCGTGGCGACGTTCCGGCGCTCCGCGCTGATGGGACTCATCGTCTCGCAGACTTATATCGCGAGCAATTTCATGGTCGCCGTCCTTCCCTATCACGGTCGCCAGCCGCTGGAGATTGCGATACTCGTCCTGTTCGCGATTCTGTTCGGATGGGTTTCGGCGGGCTTCTGGACGGCGATGGCCGGCTTTGTTCTGCTCGTGTTCGGAACCGATCGCTATGCGATCACCGCTGGTGCAGCGCGCGACACGCCGATCGATCCCGACGCTCGCGTTGCGATCGTCATGCCGATCTGCAACGAAAACGTGTCGCGGGTCTTCGCCGGACTCGCCGCCAGCTACGCCTCGCTGGGCCGTACCGGCGAGCTCGCGCATTTCGATTTTTTCGTGCTTTCCGACAGCAGCAACGCCGACATACGCGTCGCCGAGCTCGATGCCTGGCTGGCGATGTGCCGGGCCGTGGACGGGTTCGACCGGGTTTTCTATCGGTGGCGGCAGCATCGCATCAAGCGCAAGAGCGGCAACATCGCCGATTTCTGCCGGCGCTGGGGCAGTCGCTATCGGTACATGGTCGTGCTCGATGCCGACAGCGTCATGAGCGGCGCCTGCCTCACCGAGCTGTTGCGGCTGATCGACGCCAATCCCGATGTCGGCATCGTCCAGACGGCGCCGCACGCGGCCGGACGAGAAACGCTTTTCGCCCGCGTCCAGCAGTTCGCCACCAGCGTTTACGGCCCATTGTTCACCGCGGGTCTGCACTTCTGGCAGCTCGGCGAATCGCATTACTGGGGACACAACGCCATCATTCGCGTCGCTCCGTTCATGCAGAATTGCGCGCTCGGTCGCCTGCCGGGCCACGGCACGCTGTCCGGAGAAATCCTGTCGCATGATTTCGTCGAGGCGGCGCTGATGCGACGCGCGGGGTGGCGGGTGATGATCGCCTACGATCTTGACGGCAGCTACGAAGAGATGCCGCCGAACCTCGTCGACGAGCTCACGCGCGACCGTCGCTGGTGTCGCGGCAATCTGATGAATTTCCGTCTGTTCCTGATGCGCGGCCTGCACGCGGCCCACCGCGCGGTCTTCATGAGCGGCGTCATGGCTTATCTTTCCGCCCTGTTGTGGTTCGCTTCGCTGATCCTGTCGACCGCCCTGCTGGCCGTTCATGCCCTCAGCACGCCCAAATATTTCATCGAGCCTTTCCAGCTTTTCCCGCTGTGGCCGGAGTGGCACCCGGAATGGGCGATCGCTCTTTTTTCGGCAACGGCGATTCTGCTGTTTCTGCCCAAGGTGCTGGGCGGCATGCTTATCGTCGTGCGCGGCGCGGCCGACTATGGAGGCGGCGTGCGTCTTGGGCTAAGCGTCCTTGCAGAGATGCTGATCTCGGCGCTGCTGGCGCCGATACGCATGCTGTTCCACTCGCAATTCGTCGTCAGCGCTTTTGTCGGCTGGGCGATCCAGTGGAAGTCGCCGACGCGCGAGGATGCGGAGACGACCTGGAGCGAAGCACTGCGGCGGCATGGCGCCCACACGCTGCTCGGTGTGCTTTGGGCCGCCGGCGTGTATTGGCTCAGTCCGTCGTTTCTCTGGTGGCTGTTGCCGATCGTCGGCGCCCTGACGCTGTCGATACCGCTTTCGGTCTACACGAGCCGGCTGCGGCTGGGCCGCCGTCTGCGCGCGGCACAGCTGTTCCTCATTCCGGAAGAGACGCGGCCGCCGGTGGAAATAAGCGCGATGATGCAGGCGGTCGCCGCCGCGCCGCCGCCCCCCGGCTTTGTCGACGCGGTCGTCGACCCTGCCACCAACGCGCTGGCCTGCACCGCCGCAGTCACCCGGTTCAGCCGGACCGCGCTGGGCCAGGACAATCGACTGCAGAAAGTCGATTTCGCCCTGGTCGAAGGACCCGATGCCTTGAGCGCGGGCGCGAAGCTGCGCCTCCTCGGCGATCCGATCGCCCTGTCACGTCTGCATTGGCGCGTCTGGACCTCGCCCGACGCGCACTCCACGTGGCGCGACGCGATGACATCGCCGCGTCGAACGGGCGTCGCCATGGTTAAGCTGCCACATCGTGCAGCCCGCGCCGACATGCGGTCGGCGGCCAACGTCTGAGAAGGCTGGCGTGCCCCAGCGCCAAACGCAGCAGTTGACGGCCGCTGACGGCGACATCGGACTTTATCGCACCCGCGATTTCCGCCTGACCGATGGACACTGCGCCGACGGCAACGCCTTGCCGCAGGCGCTTTGGTATTTTCGCGACCAGCCGATTGCCGTGCCCCAAACCGCCCTTCCAGTTGCCGGATTCGCCCGCGGGATGAGCGCCTTCGACGACGTGGCGCGCTGGGCCGCTGATCACGCGCCCGGCAGCTCGGCCGACTATCCGACGTTGATCTGGGTCGGCTCGCCGGCGGTGCTACGCCGTGCTCGCCTCGACGCCACAGGTAAAGAGATCACGGCCGACGGCACGACGATGGCGTTCGACGTCGTCCCCAAAATCCCGCTCAATCGCTCGTATTACAACGCGGCCTCCGTCACCTATTTCGCCGGGCGGACGCTGAAGGTCCGCGGCGAGATCGCCGACGGCAAGGTCACTGCACGCTCGATATGGCCCGAAGATTTTCGGCTTCAGACGGACGTCGCCGAGCCGTCGCCCGCGGCGGGCGCCCTGGCATCGCCCGAGGCGATTCGCCGTCTCCTTCGCGCCGAGCCGCGGGGCGGCGCCACCAGCGGCTTCGCCGCAACGACGCTGTGGGAGCGAACGCCGGGGGCCGCCGGGCGCTGCGACGGCAAGGCGGTCCTGGCCGTGCTGCTCAACGGCGCGCAGGGTGATGACGACGAAGCCCATGGCGGCCACTTTACGATCGTGACCGGCCGCGTCGGGGCCGACGGCGCCATCGACGATTGGCTGGCCAACAATTTCTATACGCTCGATCTGTTCAGCGAAAAAGGGATCATCGCCGCCGCACTGCCGCTCGACCGCTATCTGGCCGACCTGAACAGCGGCCAGGCCTGGTACCGGCCCACGCATCTCCTGGTCGCGATCCTGGATCGGGAGCGCACGGCACGCCAGGTGCAGGGCGCACTCAACCGCGTCTACAACCAGTTCTACCGCCATCAACTCGTCTACGGCAACGTGACGATGAACTGCGCCGGCATCAGCATCGACGCACTGCGCGCGGTTGGCTGGAACGTCCATGCGCGCGGCCCGACGAGTCGCGTGCTGGCGTGGCTAGGGCTGCCCTGGTTCGCGATTCACGACCGGAGCATCGCCAAGGCGCGCCAGGCCTTCGACTACCTGAGCGAGGACGCGACCCGGTTGTTTCCGGCCGCCGCGTTCGAGGAAACCGCCGCCGATCTGTTGCGGCTCGCCACGCGGGAAACCTCGCGCGAGCTCACATCTTTCGAGTCGATGCTTGCCGACGACATCGAGGCGCTGGTATGGCTGTGCGTGCCGCAACTGCCGTCGAGCCGTGTCTGGGGCGATTTCGCCGTGGTCACCGGCTCCGAATACAGGGCCCGACTGCCCAAGGATCGCAATCAGGCCAAGATCATTCCGGTACCGCCGCGCCCGTTTCCGCCCGAGCTCCGCGACCCGGATCTGCTTCCCGACCGCCTGAGCCGCAGCGCCTTGGCGGTCGTCCTGTGGGCGGCCGTTTCGCTGGCTGGCATCCCATGGCTCTTCTGGCGCTGGTGGCGGCGCCAGAAAACGGGGGAGAAGCTCTTGACATGACACTATGATTCCATTATTTTGGAAATATGGAAACTAGCTCAGTTGTGCACACGCTCGCTGCGCTGGCCCAGGAAACGCGGCTGCGCATATTTCACCTGCTGGTCGAGCATGGCCGGTCCGGGCTTCCCGCGGGCGACATCGGCCGAAGGCTCGGCCTACCGCCGGCCACCTTGTCGTTCCACGTCAAGGAGCTGGCAACGGCCGGCTTGGTGTCGGCACGGCAGCAGGGCCGCTATATCCGTTATTCGCCCGACTTCGCCGCCATGCGCACGCTGGTCGGCTACCTTTCCGAAAAGTGCTGCGACGCTGGCGTCGAAACCGGGGCCGGTGCGGCCAGCGTGCAGCCCGAGCGCCACGTGTTGGCGATGCCGAAGCCCAATGTCCGGCCCAAACGGACAATCGCATGACACGACCTCGGCCCGGATGTGGTTGCGCACCCGCGCCGCTGACCCCGACAAGGTTCTGCTGAGCTGACGCGAGCGCTGGACACAGTGACCCCGCGGCAAAAAGGCCGCCGCGCGGGATAGACGTTTACTGCATGAACCAGCCGTGGCTGACGATCAGCGACTGGCCGGTGAGTGCGTTCGTCGGGAATGAGGCGAACAACAGCGCGACGGCGGCAACGTCCAGCACCGTCGTGAATTCTCCGTCGACGGTGTCCTTGAGCATCACCTTCTTGACGACATCGTCCTCGGAAATGCCCAGCGTCTTCGCCTGCTCGGGGATCTGCTTGTCGACCAGCGGCGTGCGTACAAAGCCCGGGCAGATGACGTTGGCGCGCACGCCGTGTTTCGCACCCTCCTTGGCGACGACCTTGGCCAGACCGATCAGGCCGTGCTTGGCGGTGACGTACGGCGCCTTGAGCAGCGAAGCCTCTTTCGAGTGGACCGAGCCCATGTAAATGACGCTGCCGCCGCGCCCCGACCCGTACATCGTCGGCAGACAAGCCTTGGTTGTGAGGAATGCGCCGTCGAGGTGGATCGCTATCATCTTCTTCCACTCGGCATAGCTGAATTCCTCCAGCGGATGCACGATCTGGATGCCGGCGTTGCTGACCAGAATATCGACGCCGCCGAACGTCGCGACCGCCGCTGCGACGCCATCGTTGACCGCTTGCTCATCGGTCACGTCCATCGCCACACCGATCGCCTGGCCGCCCGTCGCGCGAATCTCTCCGGCACACGCATCGGCGGCCACTTTGTTGAGGTCGGCGACCGCCACCTTCGCGCCTTCGCGCGCGAACGTCATCGCGATTTCCCTGCCGATGCCGCTTGCCGCACCGGTGACGATTGCGCATTTGTCTTTGAGTTTCATCCTTGATTCCCACATTCTCACGTGAGTTACGCGTCCGCACTGAAGGCGAACGCCTCCGGCCACGATGCATCGTATCATTCGAACATGCCCGCGCTTCTCACCGACCAGACCTTCTGGGTCAACGTTTTTTTCGCCGCCGAATGGGCGGTACGCATCGCGATGATCGTCGTCGTCCCCTTCCGCCGCTCGCCCGAAGCGGCGAAGGGCTGGCTGCTGCTGATCTTTTTCGAGCCCGCGATCGGCGTCGCGCTGTATCTCTTGATCGGCCGGCCGACGCTGCCGGCCTGGCGCATCCAGCGCCATGTCGAGTTCATGGCGCTGTCCAAACCGGTCTACCAGCGCCTCGGTAGCGACCCGAACATCTTCCATCCGCAGCTTGGCCCGACGCTCGACCATGCGGTGACGCTGGCGGAAAATCTCGGCCGCCTACCGATACTGGGGGGCAATGCCGCCGAGATCCTGTCCGACTACGACGGGACGATCGATCGTCTGATCGCCGACATCGACATGGCGCAAGACCACGTGCACCTGCTGTTCTATATCGTGGGCGACGATGCCACGATGGCGCGCGTCATCGAAGCGTTGACGCGGGCCGTCGACCGCGGCGTCATCTGCCGGCTGCTGGCCGATTCGCTGGGGTCGCGCCCCGATTTCGGACGGATGCTGCCGCGCCTCCTGGCAGCCGGAATTCTGGCCGAAGAGACGATGCGCGTAGGCTTCTTCCGCCGCCGCACCGGTCGCATCGATTTGCGCAACCACCGCAAGATCGCCGTGATCGACGGCCGCATTGCGTACACCGGATCGCAGAATCTGGTCGACGCGACTTTCAAGCGCGGCCTCACCTACGAGGAGCTGAACGTCCGCCTGAGCGGCCCGATTGCGCTCGAGCTGCAGGCGGTTTTTGTCGAAGATTGGTACGTCGAGACCGGCGAGGCTCTGTCGGATATGCGCTGCTTTCCGGATCCGCGAATCGCGGGCGACGTCACGGCGCAGACATTGCCCAGCGGCCCCGGCTATCCGCGCGAGAACAACCAGCGCCTGATCGTGTCGCTGATCCACGCCGCCGCCCGACGCATTGTCATCACGATGCCCTACATGGTCCCCGACGAGGCGTTGCTGCAGGCGTTGCAGACGGCGGTGCTGCGCGGCATCGACGTGACGCTGGTGGTGCCGCGGCCGATGGACCAGATACTGGTCTATCTGGCGCAACGCTCGTACTACGACGAGCTGCTCGGTGCCGGCGTCAAGATCTGCCGCTATGGCAAACGCTTCCTGCACGCCAAGCACGTGACCATCGACGATGCGATTGCCTGGATCGGCTCGTCGAACCTGGATATCCGCTCGTTCGCGCTGAATGCCGAAGTCGTCGTGCTGCTCTACGACGCCAACGTGTGCGCCAGCCTGGCGCGCGAACAGGCGCGCTATTTACGCGACGGACAGATGCTCGACCCTGCCGGCTGGTCGCAGCGGCCGGCCGCGGTCAAGGTCGCGGAGAACCTGGCGCGGCTCCTGGGCCCGCTGCTCTGACCGTGCGGCGTCTTGCCATGCTTGCCGCCTTCGTCGAGCGGCTGGCGCACGACGACGGGCGCTAAAGCGCGATCGATCAAGCCTTGGGCCGGTCGCCTAGCGGTGCTTGAAGTCCGGTTTGCGCTTTTCGACGAACGCGCGCATGCCTTCCTTCTGATCGTCCAGCGCGAAGGTCGCGTGAAACTCGCGGCGTTCGGATAAGAGGCCTTCCGAGAGTGACGATTCGTACGCCCGATTGATCGCTTCCTTGATCTTCAAGACGACGGGCAGCGAATAGCTGGCGATCTTGGCCGCGACCGCCAGCGCTTCGTCGAAAAGCTTGTCGGCCGGAACGATGCGGGCGACCAGTCCCGAGCGCTCGGCTTCCTGGGCATCGATCATGCGGCCGGTGAGGCACCAGTCCATCGCCTTCGCCTTGCCTACCGCACGCGGCAGCCGCTGCGTCCCGCCCATGCCGGGCATCGTGCCTATGGTGATTTCGGGCTGGCCGAATTTCGCCGTATCGGCCGCAATGATCAGGTCGCACATCATCGCCAGCTCGCAGCCTCCGCCCAGCGCATAACCGGCCACCGCGGCGATCACGGGCTTCCGCGTCGCGCGCGCCGATTCCCAGCTCATGATGTAGTTGTCGGCGTAGACCTTCTGGTAATCCCATTCGGCCATCGCGCCGATGTCGGCGCCCGCGGCGAACGCCTTTTCGTTGCCGGTGATGATGATCGCGCCGATGGCGGCATCGGCATCGAACGCCGCGAGCGCGCGGCCGATTTCACTTGCCAGCGCCTCATTCAGCGCGTTCATCCGCTGTGGCCGGTTGAGCCGGACGACGCCGACGCGGCCCTGCGTTTCGACGATGATGTTCTCGTAGGGAGCGCTCATCTGGGCTTCTTCACGGTTTGTCCGGATCGAAATGGCTGGCAAGCGTCGACCAGCAGCGGTAGTACTCGGGTTGGCGTTGCGCCGATTCAAGCGCAAAACGGGTCGGATGGATGACGGTACGGGTCTCGAACATGAACGCCATCGTGTCCGCAACGCGCTGCGGTCGCGAGACATCGGCCGCGGATGCGCGCGCGAAGGTCTCGGCGTCGGGGCCGTGCGCGCTCATGCAGTTGTGGAGGCTGGCACCTCCCGGCAGGAATCCTTCGGCCTTGGCGTCGTAGACGCCTTCGATCAGGCCCATGAACTCGCTGGCGACGTTGCGGTGGAACCACGGCGGGCGGAATGTATGCTCCATCGCCAGCCACCGCGGCGGAAAGATCACGAAGTCGATGGTGTCGACGCCGGCGGTATCGCTCGGCGATTGCAGCACCAGGAAGATCGACGGATCGGGATGATCGAAGCTGGTCGACCCCATCGTGTTGAAGCGCCTCAGATCGTATTTGTACGGCGCGTAATTGCCGTGCCAGGCAACGACATCCAGCGGCGAATGATCGATCGCCGCCGTCCAGAGATTGCCCATGAACTTGGCGACGAGCTCGTAGCGGCCGCTGCGCTCCTCATACCACGCGGTCGGCGTCATGAAGTCGCGCGGATTGGCGAGTCCGTTGGAGCCGATCGGCCCCAGGTCGGGCAGCCTGAACGGGGCGCCGAAATTTTCGCAGACGTAGCCGCGCGCGTCGGCGTCGAGGAGCTCGACCCGGAAGCGCACGCCGCGCGGAATCACGACGATCTCCTGCGGCGCTGCCGCGATGCGCCCGAGCTCGGTGTCGAAGCGAAGCCTGCCCTGCTGCGGCACGATCAGGAGCTCGCCGTCCGCGTCGTAGAAAAAGCGATCGCGCATCGACCGGTTGATCGCGTACAGGTGAATGCCGCAGCCGTTTTGCAAGGCCGGCGCGCCGTTGCCGGCCATCGTCACCAGACCGTCGACGAAATCGATCGGCGTCGCAGCGGACGGCATCGGCAGCGGATCCCAGCGCAACTGGTCGGGCGGCGTCGGTAATTGGTCGAAGCGGCTCTCGATCCGGCTGTCGGCGATCCGGCGGAAAGGCTCGTGCACGGCGGCCGGCCGGATGCGATACAGCCAGGCGCGGCGATTGGCTGCGCGCGGCGCCGTGAATGCCGTGCCCGACAGCTGCTCGGCATAGAGTCCGTATGGCGCGCGCTGCGGTGAATTCTGGCCTTCGGGCAGCGCGCCGGGCAGCGCTTCGGTGGCAAACGCGTTGCCGAATCCGGATTGGTAGCTCAACGCGGCGTCCGCGATCGCGGCTTCGTTGACCGGCGTCGCGCCGGTTGCGCCGCGTCGGCGCTCGGTTGTCTTGGTCGTCATCTGGAATCTCGCGGCGGCGGATCGCACCGTCGACCGCTATTTTAACGCGCCCAGGTCGTCGCGGGCCGCGGCGAGCGCCTCGCGCAGCGTCGTCGGGTCGCCGACGTGGTTGGCCAGCAGCAGGATCAATCGCGCATTGAGCAGCGCACTTTGCGCTTCGGTAAGATCGCGGTGCGCATCGATCAGATCCTGGTAGAAGTCGTCGGGCACAGGCACATTGGGCTCGGTGTTGAGCGTCGTCACGCTGCCGCCCTCGCCGCTTCCGCCGGCTGGCCGGTGGCCCGCGCGATCGCCGCGCGGACGGCGCCAAGTTCGAATGCACGCCAGCGCGCGCAGACATGCTGGTCGGGCCGCAGCAGATAGCAGGTGCCGGGCATCGCGTCGTAGCGCTTGGCGGCGAGACCATCGCTGTCATCGATCAGGCAGGCGCCGCTCGCCGGTGCGCCTCCCACTTGGACTACCGCGCAGGTGATCGCATCCCGGGCGAGGGAACGCAGCGCATCGGCGGTCACCGCGTTGCCGAAGCAGAGCAGCGTGAACCCGCCGTCGACATAACCGAGCAGCCATCTTCCCCGAGGACCGGCGACCGGTGCGTCGATCGCGACCGCTCCCGGAATCGGGCCGCCGCCGAATGCGTCGGCATTGTCTGGCGTGTTCAGGGGCGATTCGCCGAACGTGACGGGCAGCGACAGCCGGCCGCTGTTGACCAGCGCTCGGGCGAACGGATAGCGCTTGGCGAGGCCGAGTACGGCGTCGCGAAACGTGCGGCTGACGACACTCTTCGGCGTGATGAAATCGGTGCTGCGGGTCGAGTGCCGAATGTTCTCGTCGGCGGCTTCGGTACGCTCGGTGTCATAGCTGTCGAGCAGGGCCTCCGGTGCCTGCCCGGCGAGCACCAACTCGAGCTTCCATGCCAGGTTGTCGGCGTCCTGTATGCCGGAGTTGGCGCCTCGCGCGCCGAACGGCGACACCAGGTGCGCGGCATCGCCGGCGAACAGCGTGCGGCCGTGGCGGAATGAGCGCATGCGCCGGCACTGGAACGTGTAGACGCTCGCCCACTCGATTTCGAACTGTGTATCGTCGCCCAGCATCGCGTGGATCCGCGGCACGATGCGCTCCGGCCGCTTTTCTTCTTCGGGATCGGCGTCCCAGCCAAGCTGGAAGTCGACCCGCCAGACGTCGTCGGCCTGGCGATGCAGCAATGCCGACTGGTTGCGATGAAATGGCGGATCGAACCAGAACCGCCGCTCGGCCGGGAAGCCGGAGCGCATCAGAATGTCGGCGATCAGGAAGCGATCGCGAAAAACCTGGCCCTCGCATTCGAGCCCGAGCATGTTGCGGATCGGACTGTGCGCGCCGTCGGCAGCGATCAGCCAGTCGGCGTGCACCGTGTATTCGCCATCAGGCGCGCTGATGCGCAGCGCCATTCTGTCGTCTTCCTGCCGAACCCCGACGACTTTGCTGTGCCAGCGAAGCTCGGCCTGCTCGAGCTCACCGAGGCGCTCGACCAGGAACTGCTCGACCCAGTACTGTTGCAGATTGATGAACGCCGGCCGGCGATATCCCTCGCCCGGAAGCAGGTTGAATTCGTAGACTTGTTCGTCGCGAAAGAAAACCCGCCCCACGTTCCAGCCGACGCCTTTCTGCACCAGCCGCTCGCCGCAGCCCAGGCGGTCGAGAATCTCGAGCGTGCGCTTCGACCAGCAGATCGCGCGCGAGCCAACGCTGACGGTGTCGTCCTCGTCGACGAGCAATACGTCAATGCCGCGCAGCCCGAGATCGATCGCAGCGGTCAGGCCTACGGGTCCGGCGCCCGCGACGATCACCGGCCAATGTCGAGTCGCGCCGCCTGCGTCGGGGGGCTTGACGTACGGGTAGACCGGATGGGAGTAGGTCTTCAACGGTACGGCGCGAGGCAGCGCTACCCTTCCAGCGACTCCCACATTTCCTTGTCGCGCTGCGCCGTCCAGATGCGGGGGTCGCGATATTTGGTTGCCTCGTCATAGGCACGCGTCACGTCGAACGGCAGGCAGTGGTCGAATATCACCCAGTTGCCGAACCTGGGCTTCAATGCCGCATAGGTTTCCTTGTACACGGTGCGCAGGTCCTTGCCGGAAGTCGCGCCCGCCTTTACCGCACCGAACATCTCGGTGATGAATGCCCGCGTGCCATCGAGACCGGCTGCGACCTGCGCTTCGTTCTGCAGCGAGGCGCCGCGGCCGGGCACGAGCTTGGCCGGCTTGAGCGCTGCGATGGCATCGAGCGTGGCCGGCCAATCGGTCAGGTACGCGTCGCCCGTATACGGCGTCGTCTGGTATTCGACCAGGTCGCCGGAAAAGAGAATCCGCTCCTGCGGCAGCCAGACGACGGTGTCGCCTTTCGTATGCCCGCGTCCGATCTGCATGATCTCGACTTCGAGCTTGCCCATCCGGAGCGTCATTCGCTTTTCGAACACCAGCGTCGGCCAGGTCAGTCCGGGCACCGACTCGACCGCCTGAAAGAGCCGAGGAAAACGCTCGATCTCACTTTTCATGTCGGCTTCGCCGCGCTCGACGATCAAGTCGTAGGTGTCGCGGCTGGCTATAACGTGCTGAGCCTGGTAGCCCGAGGCGCCGAGCACGCGCACGGCGTGATAATGCGAAAGCACGACATAGCGGATCGGCTTGTCGCTGACGGTGCGAATGTGCCGGATGACGTCCTGCGCCATCACCGGCGTGGCCTGCGTGTCGATGACCATGACGGCGTCGTCACCGACGACGATACCCGTGTTGGGATCGCCCTCGGCCGTGTACGCGTAGGCGTGGTCGGACAGCTTGTCGAAGCTGACTTTTTTAGCCTCAAGATCGGCTTGCGACGCGAATTTCTTTTCGTTCATTGCAAAAGTCCTGTGCACGAAGTGTCTGCCGCCGCGGCGGCGATGGGCCAATTGTAGGAGGGATTGCCGCGGCCCGCACGCGGCATTGCAGCTACGACGGGTAGAGGCCCCGTACTCTCGCCTGCAGCCTCGCCAGCCCCAGCAGCGTATCGATCGACGGCGTGGCCACCTCAACCCGTTCGCCGATCTCGCGTGCTGCGCTCAACAGCACGTCGATCTCGACGGGCCTGTGCGCCTCGACATCCTGCAGCATCGAGGTCTTGACCGCGCCGAGGCGGCGCGTCACGGCGATGCGGTCCTCGCCACTCTGTTCGATCGGGCAGCCGATCTTGTCGCCGATCGCTGCTGCCTCGCGCATCGCGACCAGGCAGAAACGCCTGACCAGCTCGTCGTCGAGGATTCGGTCCATCGTCGCACCCGTCAACGCCGAAATCGGATTCATCGTCATGTTGCCCCAAAGCTTGTACCAGATGTCGCGCTGGATGCAGGCCGAGACGTCGACATCGAAGCCCGCGCCCGAAAGTTGTGCGGCGATCGCCTTGGTGCGCAGCGTCGGACCGCCGGCCGGCTCGCCGATGATCAGCCGCTGGCCGCCGTGATGCTGCACGAGGCCGGGCTCCGGCGTCGAGCAGGATACATGGACGACACAGCCGACGATGCGCCGCGCCGGCAGCGCCGCCGCGATCCGGCCCTCGGGATCGACCGAATGCAACGTCATGTCGCGGTACGTCGTACCGAAGCCCTGAAAGAACCACCACGGCACGCCGTTCATCGCGGTAAGCACGGCCGTGTCCGGCCCCAGCAGCGGGGCGACGATCGCCGCGACGCTGCCAAGCGACGGACCCTTGACCGCGACGATGACCAGATCCTGGGCGCCGAGCGCGGAAGGCGTCTCGGCGACGTTCGCCGGCGCGGCGATCAGGCGCTGCTGCGTTTGCAGCCTCCAGCCGTGCGCGCGCAGCGCGGTGGCCGTCGCGCCGCGCGCCAGCACCGAAACCTCCGCCCCGGCATGCGCGAGCCGCGTGCCGATGAACCCGCCGATGGCGCCGGCGCCGACGATGCAGATCTTCAGCGCCGATCCTTAAGTCTGGTGCGACCGGTCGGCGTCGGAGCTCAAAGGTTCGACCTCTTGTCGACGACGCGCTTCGCCTTGCCGAGCGAGCGCTCGATGCCGCCGCTTTGCACGACGCGCACGGCGGCGCTGACGCCGATCAGGCTCTTGATATGGTGCGCAAGATTCTGGCCGGCGGCGTCGCCGTCGGCGCCGCCGGCGCCCGGCGCGCGCTCGACCACGACGGTGAGCTCGTCGAGGGCCTTTGGCCGCGTGATCTCGAGCTGGTAGTGAGGCGCCAGCGCGTCCTGCTTCAGGATCAGCTCCTCGATCTGCGTCGGAAACAGGTTGACGCCGCGAATGATCAGCATGTCGTCGGAGCGACCGGTGATTTTCTCCAGTCGACGCATCGAACGCGCGGTCGGCGGCAACAGCCGCGTGAGGTCGCGCGTGCGGTAACGGATGATCGGCAGCGCTTGCTTGGAAAGCGCGGTGATCACCAGCTCGCCCTTTTGCCCGTCCGGCAGCACGTGGCCGGTCTCGGGATCGATGATTTCGGGGTAGAAGTGGTCCTCCCAGATCGTCAGCCCGTCCTTGGTCTCGATGCATTCCTGCGCGACCCCGGGTCCCATCACCTCCGACAGGCCGTAGATGTCGATCGCGTCCATGTCGAGCTTGGCCTCGATCGATTGCCGCATTGTCGCGGTCCAGGGCTCCGCGCCGAAAATGCCGATCTCGAGCGACGTCTTCGCGGGGTCGATGCCTTGCCGCTCCATTTCCTCGGCGATTGCCAGCATGTACGAGGGCGTCACCATGATGATATTGGGCTTGAAGTCCTGGATCAGCTGCACCTGCTTTTCGGTCTGGCCGCCGGACATCGGAATGACCGTCGCCCCCAGCCGTTCAGCGCCGTAGTGGGCGCCCAGTCCGCCCGTGAACAGGCCATAGCCGTACGACACGTGGATCATGTCGCCGGCGCGCCCGCCGGCGGCGCGAATCGATCGCGCCATCAGATTCGCCCAAGTGTCGATGTCGCCCCGCGTATAGCCGACGACCGTCGGCTTGCCGGTCGTGCCCGAAGAGGCATGGATGCGCACGACCTCTTCGCGCGGCACCGCGAACATCCCGAAGGGATAGTTGTCGCGCAGGTCGGCCTTGACGGTGAACGGAAAGCGCGCGAGATCGGCGAGCGACTTGCAATCGCGCGGATGCATGCCGGCCCGATCGAAGGTCTTGCGGTAATGCGCGACATGGTCGTAGGCGTGCGCAAGCGACCATTGAAGGCGTTTCAGCTGCAACGCCTGCAGCTCGTCGCGGCTGGCCGTCTCGATCGGCTCGAGATCGCCGGGCGCGGGCTTCCTGACAGCCATGCCAACCCCTCCTGCGCCGGTGCCGACTAGGCGGCCTTGTCGGCGCCGTCGATAACGTGCCCCTTGATCCGGTACGACTTGCCGCGGAAAAAGGCGATCGCGGCTCCGTCCCGGTTGGTCACCTCGATATCGTACACGCCGGTGCGCCCGCTGATGCTGCGTTCTCGTGCCACCGCCGTCAGCAAGTCATTTTCGCGTGCGGGTGCGACGAATTCGATCGTGCAGCCCGAGGCGACCGTCATCAGATTGTAGCTGTTGCAGGCGAAGGCGAACGCGCTGTCCGCCAGCGAAAAAATGAATCCGCCATGGCAGATGAGGTGACCGTTGAGCATATCCGCGCGCACGCGCATCGAAAGCTCGGCATGCCCGGCGCCAACGCGTACGATATGCATGCCCAGCGCCTGCGACGCGCGGTCGCGCGCATACATCGCCGAAGCTACCCGTTCGGCCAGCGCCTGCGCTTCCTCGGGACTCGCGGCAGGATGATGCTCGCCCATCGAATCGACCCTTATTTTCCGGTGAACTGCGGCGAACGCTTTGCGGCGAATGCGGCAACACCTTCGCGATAGTCGGCGCTCCGGCCGAGCTCGCGCTGCAGGTCGCGTTCGAGATCGAGCTGCGCTTCGAGAGTATTGCCAGCCGCGGCGTAGATCGCCTGCTTGGTCGCGGCGAGTCCGCGGGTTGGCGCGCTCGCCAGTTGCTTCAGCATAGCATCGACCGTCGACGACAGTTCCGCGTCGTCGACGCAGCGCCAGATTAACCCCCAGCTCGCCGCCTGCTCGGCCGTGAGCTTGTCCCCGAACATCGCGAGCCCCATCGCCCGCGCAGTTCCCGCCAGCCGCGGCAGCAGATAGGTCCCGCCCGAATCGGGGACGAGTCCGATCTTGCTGAATGCCTGGACGAAGCTCGCCGACTTCGCCGCGACGACGATGTCGCAGGCGAGAGCGATGTTCGCTCCGGCGCCTGCAGCCACGCCGTTGACGGCGCAGACGACCGGCAACGGCAACGCACGCAGCGCCAGCACCAGCGGCTTGTAGTTGCGCTCGATCGACGCGCCGAGGTCAACCGGATCTGCGCCCGGCGCGACGGCGCGATCGCCCAGGTCCTGCCCTGCGCAGAAGCCGCGTCCCGCGCCCGTCAGCAGCAGCACGCGCACCGAGGCATCGGCGCTTACGCGTTGAATCGCGTCGCGCACTTCGGCGTGCATCGCATCGTTGAAGCTGTTGAGGCGATCGGGCCGGTTGAGCGTCAGGCGTGCGATGCCGCCGCCGAGCTCGAAAATGATGCTCGCATAGTTCATTGCGGTGCCGCCGCCGCGTGCATGCGGTGCTGCACGACCCGGAATCGGTCCGCGACGAACGCCGCATCGGTCAGCGCGGCATTGGCTGCCGGGTTGGCGCCGGTGCCGTGATAGTCGGAAAAGGCCGCCGACTGATTGACGAACACGCCTCCGGTCAGGTTGATCGACAGTGCGACGCCGACATCTTCCGCCAGCGCGATCGTGTCTTCGATCACGTCCGGCCGGTTGGTGTAGAGCGACAGGGTCAGCGCGCCATGGTCGAGGACGGCGCGGCGCGCGATGGAAAGACTCTGCGCGGTATCGTCGGTGGCGATGACGAAGGCGATTGGACCGAACCATTCCTTCAGATATTCGGCCTCATCGGCGGCGTCCAGCTTGACCAATAGCGGTGTCGCGATGCGGGCGCCGGGGAACTGCGGATGGACGAGCGATTGGCTGTCGTGCACGACGGCGCCCAGCGAACGCGCGGCATGGATCCGCTCAGCGACGCCGTCGTTGACCACCGCGCCCAGGATTTCCACCGCGCGTGCCGGATCGCCGACGAGCTTCTGGATCGCAGCGGCCAGGCTCTGCGCGACGTGATCGAACGACAGATGTCCGTCGCCGGTGTCGATGCCGGCGCGAGGCACGTAGATGTTCTGTGGAGCAGTGCACATCTGGCCGGTGTACAGCGCCAGCGAGAACGCGATGTTGCGCGCCGCGCCGGCAAAGTCGTCGGCGGAGTCGAAGATGATCTGATTGACGCCCGACTTTTCGGCGTACACCCGCGCCTGGTGGGCGTTGCGTTCCAGCCAGCTCCCATGGGCGCTGCTGCCGGTGAAATCGATCAGCTTGACCTCGGGCCGCAGCGCCAGCGTTTGCGCCATGTCGTTATCGGCCTTGTGCGCGACCAGCGTGACGACGTTCGGATCGAAACCCGCTTCCGCCAGGACATCGCGTGCAATCGCTACGCTGATCGCCAGAGGCAGGATCGCGTTCGGATGCGGCTTGACGATCACGGCGTTGCCGGTGGCCAAGCTCGCAAACAGGCCCGGATAGCCGTTCCACGTCGGGAAGGTGTTGCAGCCGATCACGAGTGCAACGCCGCGCGGCACGATCGCATAGCGTTTTTCCATTTTCAGCGGTTCATTCTTTCCCTGCGGCTTTTCCCAGTACGACCCGGCGGGAATGCGGCGCATTTCGTCCCAGGCGTAGGCGACCGCTTCCAGGCCGCGGTCCTGCGCATGCGGCCCGCCGGCCTGGAACGACATCACGAACGCCTGTCCGGTCGTATGCATGATCGCGTGCGCGATCTCGAAGCTTCGCTTGTTGATGCGCGAGAGGATCTCGAGACAAACGCCGACCCAGGCTTCGGGCCCGGCCTTGCGCCACGATTTTTCTGCGGCGGCAATCGCCGCGAAGAGTTGGTCCAGGTCGACACGGGGATAGGTAATGCCGAGCGCGATTCCGTACGGCGAGCGTTCACCGCCGACCGCGCCGACGGTTCCCGGCAAGATGATCGGAAAAGGTTTGTTCGCCAGCGCGTCGAACGCCGCCTTGCCGGCGTCGGCGGCGCCTTCGCCGTAGACCTTCGGACTCGGCGACTCGGGAAAGGCCGACCAGTAGCCGCGCTCGGCGATCGCCTTCAGCGCCTGGTCCAGCACCGCGCGATGGCGCTCGAATAACGGATGGGACACGACTGTCTCCTGACTCGTTGGAATAGCGTGTGACTCGCACCCTCACCCGCGCTCATCGAGCGTCCCGCTCTCACGGGGAGACGGGCTCGGGTCGAGGGCCGGAGCTGTGAACTCTACGCCCCCTGATCGAAGTCGACGACAACCTTGTCGGTGACCGGGTAGCTCTGGCAGCAAAGAATGAATCCGCGCGCGATCTCGTAGTCCTCGAGCGCGAAATTGACGTCCATATCGACCTCGCCCTCGACCAGCTTGGCACGGCAGGTAGAGCACACGCCCCCTTTGCAGGAATACGGCAGCTCGATGCCGCGCTGCAATGCCGCGTCGAGGATGTTCTCCTTGGTTTTCTCGAGTGTATATTGTCGCACCGATCCGTCGATGATGACGGTCACCTCGCATTCGGCATGGCGGGGATCGGGAGCGGGCTGCGGTTTGCGCTCGTGCTTTGGAATGCTGGCGGCGAAGAGCTCGATCTTGATGCGGGACTTGGGCATGCCATGCGCTTGCAGCGACTCGGCAACGGCCTGCATCATGCCATCGGGTCCACAGACGAATGCGGTATCGATGTCGGCCAGGTTCACCCAGTGCTCGATCAGCGCGTCGGCCTTTTTGCGATCGATGCGGCCATTCAGGATATCGATGTCCTGCGGCTCGCGGCTCATCACGTAAATCAGGCTAAAGCGATCGAGGAAGCGATCCTTGAGGTCGGCCAGCTCCTCGCGGAACATGACCGCGCTCGACGAGCGATTTCCATAGAACAGCGTGAAACGGCTGAGCGGCTCGGTCAGCAGGGTCGTCTTGATGATCGACAGCAGCGGCGTGATGCCGCTGCCGGCGGCGAACGCCACGTAATGCTTTCTGTTGGCGGCGTCCAGCGGCACGTTGAAGTGGCCGAGCGGCGGCATGACGTCGATCGCCTGCCCGGGCGCGATATGCTCGTTGGCCCACGTCGAGAACACCCCCCCGGGCGCCTTTTTGACCGCCACCCGCAGCGTGCCGTCCTGCACCGCCGAGCAGATCGAATACGAGCGGCGCACGTCGTCGGCGCCTATGGTCGTGCGCAAGGTCAGATGCTGGCCGGGCTCGAAGCGGAACGTGTCGCGCAGCGGGGGCGGCACGTCGAAGGTCAGCGCGATCGCGTCGCGCGTCTCGCGCGCTACCGAAGTAATCGTCAACGGGTGGAATTTGCTCAATGCGGGCCGGGATTGCGTGCGCTCGATCGCAGCATCAATGCGGCTTGAAGTAATCGAAAGGCTCGAGGCAGTCGTTGCAACGATGCTGCGCCTTGCACGGCGTCGAGCCGAAACGCGACAGCTCCCGGGTGCGCGTCGAGCCACAGTGCGGACACGGCACCGGCGCCGCAGGCTCGCGGCGCGTCAGGCCGCCGATGTCTATCGCTTGGACGCCGGCGCGGGCACCCGGCGGCGCGATTCCGTACTCGGCCAGCCTGGCTTTCGCCGTCGGCGCGATCCAGTCGGTCGTCCAGGCGGGAGACAGACGCGTTTCGATCCGGGCGCCGACGATGCCCGCGTTCGCCAGTGCCGCGGCGACGTCGGCAGCGATCACCTCGGTTGCCGGACAACCCGAATAGGTCGGCGTCAGCGTCACGACCAATTCGTCGCCACGCCAACCGACTTCGCGAACGATTCCCAGCTCGACCAGCGAGATCACCGGGATCTCGGGATCGGGAATCGCTTCGAGCGCGGCCCAGATGGCGTCGAGCGTCGGCCGGCCTTCGGTCGCGGCGCGCATCGCGCTCACCACTGGGCTCCCGGATAGGCGCGCTGCAGCCACTGCATCTGCGCGAGCATCGGGCCGATGTGCTCGGTATGCACGCCCTGCTTTCCGCCCCGGCCGTTGCCGCCCTGCATCCAGACGTCGGTCGGCAGACGAAGCGTCGCGTCGGCGAGCACGGCGCCAACGCGCTGCCGCCACGGCGCAGCCAGCGCTCGCGCGTCACAGGCGATGCCGCCATCGAGCAGCGCGAGATCGACCGCATCGACATCGAACATCTCGCCGGTGTACATCCACAGACCGTCGATCGCCGCCTGCATTTTACGATGACTCTGTTCGGTCCCGTCGCCCAGGCGAATCACCCAGTCGACGCTGCGCTCGCCGTGGTAGCGAACTTCCTTAAGCGCCTTCGAGGCGATTTCGGCGATGCGGGGATCGGTCGATTCGGCAAGACCCCGCAACAGCAATTCGTGCCGGACGTCGAAGTAAAACTGACGCGCCATCGTATCGGCGTAGTTGCCGTTCGGCTGTTCGACCAGCATCAGGTTGCGGAATTCGCCGGCGTCGCGCAGGAACGCGAGCTCGTCCTCGCTCCTTCCGGTCCCGTTGAAACGCGCTTCGACCTCGCCCGCATAGGCGAACCAGAGCCGCGACTGGCCCAGCAGGTCGAGGCCGACGTTGGTCGTCGCAATGTCTTCCTCCAGCACCGGCCCGTGGCCGACCCACTCACCCAGGCGCTGCGCCAGGATCAGATCGCTGTCGGCAAGCCGCAGGAGGTACTGGAACAGGGCCCGATCGTCGCTCATGGTCAGATGTGCTTGACTTCGTCAGGCATCGGAAAGAACGTCGGGTGGCGGTAGACCTTGCTCGACGCGGGCTCGAACATCGGCTCCTTGTCGCCCGGAGAGCTGGCGACGACGTCCGAGGACCTGACTGCCCAGATGCTGACGCCTTCGTTGCGCCGCGTGTAGACGTCGCGCGCATTCTTGATCGCCATTTCCGCATCGGGCGCATGCAGACTGCCGACGTGCTTGTGCGCGAGCCCATGCTGGCTGCGGATGAAGATTTCCCACAATGGCCATTCGCGACTCATCGTTGCTCCCTATGCGGCTTTTTCGCCAGCGGCGGCGCGCTTTTCAGCGTGGGCGAGTGCCGCCTCGCGCACCCAGGCGCCGTTCTCCCACGCGTCGATGCGGGCGCGCAGACGCTCGCGGTTGCACGGACCGTTGCCCTTGACGACTTCGTACAGTTCGGTCCAGTCGATCGCGCCGAAATCGTAGTGGCCGCGCTCGGCGTTCCACTTGAGCTCGGGGTCGGGCATCGTGATGCCGAGAAAGTCGGCCTGCGGCACCGTCTGGTCGATGAAGCGCTGGCGCAGCTCGTCGTTCGACAGGATCTTGATCTTCCATTGCGCCGATTGCGCGCTGTGCACCGAGCTCGCGTCGGGCGGGCCGAACATCATCAGCGACGGCCACCACCAGCGATTCAGCGCGTCCTGCGCCATCGCCTTCTGCTCGGGGGTTCCACGGCAGAGCTTGATCATGATGTCGAAGCCCTGCCGTTGATGGAAGCTCTCTTCCTTGCAGACCCGGATCATCGCCCGCGAATACGGGCCGAACGAGCAGCGGCAAAGCGGGATCTGGTTCATGATCGCCGCGCCGTCGACCAGCCAGCCGATCGCGCCGATGTCGGCCCAGGTCAGCGTCGGGTAATTGAAAATGCTCGAATACTTGGCCTTGCCCGAATGCAGATCGGCGACCATCTGGTCGCGCGAGACGCCCAGCGTCTCCGCCGCGCAGTACAGATACAGTCCGTGGCCCGCTTCGTCCTGGACCTTGGCCATCAGGATCGCCTTGCGCTGCAACGTCGGCGCGCGCGTGATCCAGTTGCCCTCGGGCAGCATGCCGACGATCTCCGAATGCGCATGCTGCGAAATCTGCCGGATGAGCGTCTTGCGATACGCCTCGGGCATCCAGTCCTTGGGCTCGATCTTGATGTCGGCGTCGACTCGGGCCTGGAACGCACGTTCCTCCGGCGTCATCTCCTCGGACGAACGGAGCTTCTTGGCACCGGTGTCGACCATCTGCGCGTACATCGCCTATCCTCCTCGCCGCGTCGGATCCGGTACTGGCCGCCGGCAATATAAAACGATACACTTTTTGCGATGATAATGACAATTTCTGTATCGGATGGCGCCGGGCGGCGTCGATGAAAAGCCGATCGCATGCGCCGATCGGCCGCTGGATCCGGCGCGAGCTGGATACAGCGCCGCCGCGGGCCAAGTCGCTGGTCGTGACTGTCTGGGGTGACGCACTGGCGCCGCACGGTGGCGCCGTATGGCTGTCGGGTCTGATTCGCCTGCTGGCGCCGCTGGGACTCAACGAGCGGCTGGTGCGTACCAGCGTTTACCGGCTGGCCCGGGACGGATGGCTTGCCAGCCGCCAGGCCGGGCGACGCAGCGTCTACCGGCTGACCGCGCAGGGGCGCAAACGCTTCGAAAACGCCTATCGGCGGATCTATGCCGCACCGTCGGAGGCTTGGGACGGCCACTGGGACCTGATCGTCTGTCCGTCGCCGAGCGGCGGGATCCGGCGCGGCATGCGGCGTGAATTGGCGTGGGAAAGATTCGGCGCGATCGCCGCCGGTGTCTATGCGCGGCCGGCTCGGCCGGGTCAGACGGCGGCGGCCGAAATTGTCGGCGCGCTAGCCCACGCTCCTGATGTCGTTCTGTTCCGCGGCCGGGAGGTGGCTCCCGGCGCAATGCCGCTCGAGTCGCTGCTGAAGCATTCCTGGGACCTGAAGAGCCTCGATGCCGATTACCGGCGTTTTATCGGCCGCTTCCGGCGGGTCGTCGAGCTACTCCGCGAGGATGCGGCGCCGGACCCAGGACAGTGCTTTGTTGTGCGCACCTTGCTGATCCACGAGTATCGCCGGGTGAGCTTGCACGATCCGCAATTGCCGGCGGCCATGCTGCCCGCCGGATGGCATGCGCGCGATGCCTACGCGCTGTGCCGCGACTTCTACCGATTGACGCACCGCTGCGCCGAGCAGCACTTGGCGGCGACACTCGAAGCCGCCGGCGGCATGTTCCCGCCGGCAGCGTCTTACTTCTACCAGCGCTTCGGCGGTTTGGCGCGCTGATGCTGCCCGCGTTGCCCGCGCCGGTCGGACCAACCGGCTAGCGGTTGCGTCCTGCCGACTTGCCCTGCCAGCTCGAACCACGCGGCGCCTGGGCCCCATGCCCGCGCGAATCGCGCGCGTACGTGCGAGGGCTGCCATTGCTGCGGGGCCTCGTGCGGGAAGGCGGCGCATCGTGCATGCCGCGGTTGCGATTGCGCGGCTCGAGGCCCGGAATCACGTGCGCGGCGATCGGGGCGCCGGTGTGGCGCTCGATCTGACGCAGCGTTCCGCGGTCGGCGAACGAGGCGAGCGAAATCGCAACCCCGGTCGCGCCGGCCCGCCCCGTGCGTCCGATACGGTGGACATAGTCGTCCGGTTGCCGCGGCATATCGAAATTGATCACATGGCTGACGCCGGCGACGTCGAGCCCGCGTGCCGCGACGTCGGTCGCGACCAGCGTACGCACGCGTCCGCGGCGCATTTCCTGCAGCGTGTAGGTCCTTTCGCGCTGGCGCATGTCGCCATGCAGGGCGGCGGCGGCGTGACCTTCGCCGCGCAGCCGCGTGGCCAGCGTTTCGGCATCGCGCTTGGTGGCGATGAACACGATGCTCTGCGTCATCGTGATGTCGGTCAGCAAATGGTCCAGGATGCGGTGCTTGTGCGCATGATCGTCGGTGAAATGTACGCGCTGCTCGATCGCTATCGGCGCCGCCTTGCCTGCGGCCGCTTCGATGCGCACCGGGTCGCGCAGCAGCTTGCCGGCGAGGCGACCGATCGCACCGTCGAGCGTGGCCGAGAACAACACCGTCTGGCGTTTCGCCGGCGTGCGCGCGGCAATCTTCTCGACGTCCTCGATGAAGCCCATATCGAGCATCCGATCCGCCTCGTCCAGGACCAGCATGTCGACCTGCGACAGGTCGATGCGCCCGCGTTCCATGTGATCGAGCAGGCGGCCCGGGGTCGCGACCAGGATGTCGACACCGCGCGCAAGCTGCTTGTTCTGTACCGGATACGGCGCACCGCCGTAGATGCACACCGTCTTGACGCGCAGATGCGCTCCGTAGCGCATCGTCTGCTCGGCGACCTGCTGGGCGAGCTCGCGCGTCGGTGCGAGCACCAGAACGCGCGGGCCGTGGCCGAACGGACGCGCACGAGCCGGAGCGCCGCCCTCGATCTCGACAAAGCGCTGCAGCGCCGGCAGCACGAATGCCGCGGTCTTGCCGGTGCCGGTCTGCGCGGAGCCGACGACATCGCGCCCCTGGAGCAGCGGCGGGATTGTCTGCGCCTGGATCGGCGTCGGCTCGGTGTAGCCGCAGTCGGCCAGTGCGCGCAGCAACGCCGGCGCGAGTTGCAATGATTCGAAATTCATCGTTCGTCCCATCATGACCTTCGCGCCGCCGTGAAGGCGTCACGAAAAAACAACAGCCGCGCCGGCGAAAGACGCCGGGGCCAGCTCAAATTCCGGAAACGCGGGAATGCCGCCGGTCGTCAGCTGCCGGACAGGGCCGGGCAAACGTCACCGTGCGCAAACGGCCGCAACCGGGTCGAGAAACCATCATCTCTAACCGGAAAGTGCCGCTCGCAAGAACGAGGGGAGCGAAGGATTAGAAACCGATGATCGGACTGCCTGAATTCCGTACGGAAACGTGCTTTCCGAAACGAGGCGGGCAATCGTACGCTCAAGCAAAAACCCCACTCGCGTAGCGCGCCTTACAAGCACACTATAGCACGAAACGCGCGTCTACCGCCGCGGCTCCGCACGTTGGCGGCTCGGGCCCACTGCTTATCGGCTTCGTCGTCGTCATCCTCATCGTCGTCGACATCGTCGTCCTCGTCGTCCGGATCGATGTTGCCGCCCGTGCCGCCGCGTTTCTTATCCTCGTCCTGGTCGTCGTCATCATCGTCGACCGGTGGAATCGGCCCGGGGGTGTGCATCCGCAACGGCGTCGTCACCCCGTTTCTGATCGACTCCGATGAACAAGAAGGCAAACGCTCCGGCGGATCCGGCACAGTCGTTGGCGCACTCATCGCGAGACTCCTGTAATTGGGCGGCAACGGGTATGATCGCAGGCGGCCCCGTGCGTTCACCGGCTTCGCCCGCGTCCGCCGGCACGGTTGCTTCGATTATCTTAAACCTCTCCATCGCAATGTCATCTCCAGCGCCGCTCGCCGCTCTGCCGTCCGACTGGAAGACGTCAACCTTGCTCGGCCGCGCCTGGCTTCCTGGCCGCCTAGCCGGCCCGACGCCGATCACCGTGCGGCCGGACGGGACCGTCATCGATCTTGGCGCGATCGCGCCGACGGCCAGCGCATGGCTCGAGCGCGACGACCTGGCGGCCGCGATACGCGCCGCGGCCGGACGGTCGCTGGGCAGCATCGCCGACATCCTCGCCAACAGTCGCGCCGATTTCGACGCCAATGCTCCACGACTCCTCGCGTCCTGCGACCTGCAGGCGATCAAGGCGGCCGGCGTGACTTTTGTCGCGAGCACGCTGGAGCGCGTGATCGAGGAGCAGGCGCGCGGCGACGCGAGCCGCGCCGACGCGATACGCACCCGCCTGCAAGGCATACTCGGCGACGACCTGGCAAGCGTTCGGCCCGGGTCGGACGAGGCTGCGCGCATCAAGCAGATCCTGGTCGAGCAAGGCGCCTGGTCGCAATACCTGGAGGTGGGCATCGGCCCCGATGCGGAAATTTTCACCAAGAGCCAGCCGATGGCCGCGGTCGGCCACGGCGCGCTGATCGGCGTGCATCCGAAATCGACCTGGAACAACCCCGAGCCGGAAATCGTGCTCGCCGTCGACTCGCGCGGCCGGATCCGCGGCGCGACCCTGGGCAACGACGTCAACCTGCGAGACTTCGAGGGCCGCAGCGCGCTCCTTCTGGGCAAGGCCAAGGACAACAACGCCTCGTGCGCGATCGGCCCGATGATCCGCGTCTTCGACGACAGCTTCACCCTGGACGACGTGCGCGGCACCGACATCACGCTCGACGTCTACGGGCCCGATGGATTTCACCTGCGCGGGGCGAGCTCAATGACCAAGATCAGCCGCGATCCTTTGGACCTGGTCGCGCAAGCGATCGGCGCAAACCACCAGTACCCCGACGGCTTCATGCTGTTCCTCGGCACGATGTTCGCACCGGTCGAGGATCGCGGCGCGCCCGGCATGGGCTTCACCCACAAGCCCGGAGACCGGGTCGTCATCGCGGCAGCGCGCCTGGGCGCGCTGGAAAACGAGGTGACGACCAGCGACCGGGCTCCGCCGTGGACGTTCGGCGTCGGCGAGTTGATGCGCAACCTTTCGGCCCGCGGCCTGCTGCGCGCCGGATGACGATGAGGGAAACGACAATGACTGATCTGCACCGCAACTACATCGCCGGCGAATGGGTCGCCGGCGCCGATACCGCGAACAACATCAATCCGTCCGATCTCGCCGATGTCATCGGCGTCTATGCGCGCGCCGACCGGCAGCAAGCCGACGCGGCGATCGGCGCCGCCCGCGCGGCCTTTCCTTCGTGGGCCGCGTCGTCGGTGCAGGACCGCGCGAACTGGCTCGACGCGATCGGCACCACCATTCTCGCGCGCAAGGACGAGCTCGGGCGCCTGTTGTCGCGCGAGGAAGGCAAGACGCTGCCGGAAGGTATTGGCGAAGCGGCTCGCGCCGGTCAGATCTTCAAGTTCTTCGCCGGGGAAACGCTGCGGCTTGCCGGCGAAAAGATTCCATCGGTCCGTCCCGGCATCGACGTCGAGGTCACGCGCGAGCCCATCGGCGTGATCGGCCTCATCACGCCATGGAATTTTCCGATCGCGATCCCCGCCTGGAAGATCGCGCCCGCACTCGCCTACGGCAACTGCGTCGTCTTCAAGCCCGCCGAGCTGGTGCCCGGCTCGGCTTGGGCGCTGGCCGAAATCATCGTCAACGCCGGCGTGCCCAAAGGCGTATTCAACCTGGTCATGGGACGCGGCAGCATCGTCGGCGAAGCCTTGGTCAACGACCGGCGTGTCGACGGCATCAGCTTCACCGGCTCGGTCGCGACCGGCCGCGCGATCGCCGCCAAAGCGATCCAGCGCATGGCCAAGCTGCAACTCGAAATGGGCGGCAAGAATCCGCTGGTCGTGCTGGACGATGCCGATTTGGCGGTGGCGCTCAATTGCGCGATCAACGGCGCGTACTTCTCGACCGGGCAGCGCTGCACCGCCTCGTCGCGCCTGATCGTCGGGGCGGGCATTCACGACCGTTTCGTCTCCGCGCTGTCGGATCGGCTGGCGAAGCTCAAAGTCGACGATGCGCTCGCGCCCGGGACCGACATCGGGCCCGTCGTCGACGAGGCGCAGCTCAAGCAGGACCTCGAGTACATCGGCATCGGCCAGAACGAAGGGGCGAAGCTGGTCGCCGGTGGCCAAGTGCTCGAGCGCAGCAAAAAGGGCCATTACCTGGCGCCCGCGCTGCTGACCGAGGCGACCAATGCGATGCGCACCTCGCGCGAGGAAATCTTCGGCCCCGTCGCGAGCGTGATCCGGGTCAAGGACTACGACGAGGCAGTCTCGGTGGCCAACGACACCGATTTCGGCCTGGCTGCGGGCATCGTGACCACGTCGCTCAAGCACGCGTCGCACTTCAAGCGTGCCAGCGAAGCCGGCATGGTCATGGTCAACCTGCCTACGGCCGGCGTCGACTACCACGTTCCGTTTGGCGGCCGGAAGGGCTCGAGCTACGGTCCGCGCGAGCAGGGACGCTACGCGCGGGAATTCTTCACGGTCGTCAAGACCGCCTACACGCTGCCCTGATTTTTCGCAGCCCTTCCGAGCCGATCCGGAAACGCCGGGCATCGGCCTCGCCGGTCGCCCACCGTCGTTTCCATTGTCGATCGAGCTGTCGGCAATTTTTACAGATGGCGGGGCTCGATCGATGATGCTTGTTGTAAGTCTCTGTTTTTACTATAGAATTTATGGTTCGGTACGTTTGTTGCGTACAAGATGATCCGCGTATTGGCGCATCAAATGCGGAGAAATGCCATGTGCTCGCGGATCGTGCCCCTTGTCTCCAGAGCCTTTCGACGACTGGTGTTCGGCACCGCGCTTTCGATGCTCACGGCATCGGTGTTCGCCGGACCGGTTTTCTTCAGTACCGGGGACCCCGACGGACAAATGGCGACGGCTTCGAGGCCGGACGGTGGGGGCAAAATCGAGAGCGAATCGGCCGACGATTTCGTTCTGACGCAGCCGACGACGATAACAGGCGCCATCTTCACCGGCTTGCTTACGGGCGGGACGACGACGGCCGACATCGGCGAAGTACGCGTGGAGATCTACCGCGTTTTTCCACTCGATTCCGACACCACGCGCACTCCGGCAGTACCGACACGAGTCAACTCCCCGTCGGATGTCGAGTTCAGCGATCGCGACACCGCTTCCGGCAACTTGTCGTTTACAACGTCGGTGCTCTCAGCGAGCTTTGCCGCATCGAACAGCGTTCTTAACGGCATCAACCTGTTTCCCAATCAAACGACGGGCGGCGAGGGAGCGATAACCGGCCAGGAAGTCGAGTTCGACGTGGATTTCCTCATTCCTTTTATGCTCCCGGCCGATCATTATTTTTTCATCCCTCAGGTCGAGATTGCCGACCCGAACGGAGATTTCTTCTGGCTTTCGGCGGCGAGGCCGATTGCTCCGCCCGGAACACCGTTCCCGGCGGGCTTCACCGACCTGCAGAGCTGGATCCGAAACGACAACCTGGCGCCAGATTGGCTGCGCGTGGGGACCGACATCGTCGGCGGCGCGCCTGCACCGACGTTCAACGCCTCCTTTTCGCTGATCAGCCAGGTGCCGGAGCCGGCCACCCTGCTCCTGATCGCCGTGGGACTGGCCGTCCTGTGGTGGGGTCTGAAGCGCAAGCCCTGATCGAAAGCGACGCGTTCGGATCGACCCGCGCTCTAGCGTCCGACCATCGCCAGCACGTCGGCCTTGAGAAACCGTTCGACGACGAGCATGAATCCGATCGACGGTATCAGCAACAGCAGCGCGGTGATCGACGCAATCTGGTAGTTGCCGCCCATGCTGGCGTTGAACATCAGCAGCGGCAAGGTCGTCACATCGGGAACACCGACGAAATACGTGCCGGTGAATTCGTCCAGCGATTCGAGGAACACGAAAATCGCACTGGCGATCAGACCTGGCGCGGCAATCGGCAACGTGACCGTGCGGAAGCAGGTCCATGCCGATGCGCCGAGGTTGCGCCCGGCCTCCTCCAGCGAAACGTCGACCGAGGCGAATGCGGCCGACGCGATCCACACGGCCAGCACCAGTCCGTGTGACGCATGCACCAGCACGACGCCGAGGATCGTGCCGTTGAGACCGATCTGATAGAACACCTGCGCAATGTTGACGTAGACAGGCAGGTTGGGCACCGCCTGCGGCAGCAGGAACACGAGCAGGATGGCACTGCGCCACGGCAGCTTCAGCCGCGCCAGCGCGTAGCCGGCCGGCACGGCCACGGCGAGGCTCAGGAACACCGTTAGCACGGCGATCCACGCGCTGGTGCCGAGCGAGGCCAGCGCGTTGCCACGCGGCTGAAAGACCCGATACCAGAACGTCAGTCCGTACTCGAGCGGCAACTTGCTCGGAAAATACCAGCGTTCAGCGAATGCCCACAGGAACAGGTTGAGCAGCGGCCCGAAAATCGCGAACGCAAACAGCGCCAGCAGCACGGCACGAAACAGGGCTCGCAGCGGCGAAGGCAGCGTCAATGCGTTCATGTCACGACCTTGCTTGCTGCATGCCGCAGGTAGAACCACGCTCCGCCCGCGGCGAACAGCAGCGACAACAGACACAGGGCATTGGCGACGGGGTAGTCGGCGAACGTGTTTATACGGTAGGCGACATCAACGGTGACCATTGTCGGCGAATTCGGATTGATCATCAGCGGTACCGACAGGACCGAAAGCATCGTCACGAACGAAAGCACAAGTCCGACCAGCAAGGTGCCGCGCACCTGCGGCAGCACGATGTCGAGCAGCACGCGGACCCGTCTGGCGCCGAGATTGCGTGCCGCCTCGATGTGCTGCGACTCGAGCGAGGCCATCGCGCCCGCCAGCAGCAGCGTCACGAACGGCGCCTGCTTCCAGACGAAGGCGACGACGATTCCTCGCCAATCGAGAAGGCTTTGCGCGGACAGCGGCTCGATCAGCCCGGTGCCGATCAGCACGTGGTTCAGCATGCCGTTCTTGGCCAGGAACGTCCGCATCACCTGTCCGGCGACGACGAAGGGAATGAACAGCGGCCAGCGATAAAGCCAGCGCAAGAGCGCGACGGCGCGCGGATTCTCGCCCAGCGTCAGGTAGCCGGCGATCGCAATCGACAGGACTCCGATCAGCACCGTCGACAGCAGTACGATCGCCAGCGTGAACAGAAGGTCGGTCGTGTAGAGGTCGAAGGCCTTGCTGAAATGCTCGAGGGTGAACCCCTCCCCGCTCTTGCTGCGAAAGGCGACGATCGCCGACATCGCCAGCGGTGCGATGAAGAATGCGCCGACGACGGCGAGCGCCGGCGCGGCCAACGCCAGGCCATGCCAGCGCGGCGCCGATGCCTGGCCGTTCATCGCATGGCGGGGCAACCAGCTATTTGATCACGACCCGTTCGTAGCCTTCGACGATTTCCTTGAAGTAAGGCGACAGCGGGAATGGCCGGCCGTACTTCGCCAGATCCTGCGGCGAGACGTCGGTGAAGAGCTTGTTCCAGGCTGCCTGGTCGAGCTTGGGCTGCACATACTTCGGATCGATGCCGGGATACCAGTTGAATTGCTTGATGATGCCGTCAGCCTGGACTTGGGGGCTTTCCGCCAGCTCGATGAATTTCTTGGCCAGCTGCGCGTGTGCCGCCTTCGCGGGAATTACGTAGTACATCGGCTGACCCG
The DNA here is from genome assembly GCA_963828665.1 of uncultured beta proteobacterium. Taxonomy (GTDB): domain Bacteria; phylum Pseudomonadota; class Gammaproteobacteria; order Burkholderiales; family Casimicrobiaceae; genus PALSA-1003. Next base: position 274,073 of record CAWHFL010000008.1, on the reverse strand, counting down.
GAAGCCCGGGAGACGGCAGCGCCAGCTTCATGTTGGGACTCATGCGCCCATCGGCCTGCCAGGTGTAGAACATGTCGACCCAGACAGGGCCGATCGCGATCTCACCGCGGTTGAGCATGTCCAGCGTGCCCGCGTTACCCGGTGTCATCACGACGTACTGGTTGAATTCCTTCAAGCCGGCAAGCGCCTTGTCGATAGCTGGCGCGGACGACGCATCGAAGGGTCCCTTTTCCAGCTTGTCTCCGATGCCGCTGTATGCGGAAACCCAGCCGGTGACGAAGCCAACCCCTGACATTCCGCCCTTGACGCCGTTGTAACCGAATTGCTTCGGATTCTTCTTGACCCAGTCATTCAACTCGGCAAATGACCGCGGCGGCGTCTTCACCAGCTCTGGGTTGTAGGCAAATACGATCTGGCTGTGGAACATCGGCATCACGTAGCCGTCGACGTTCGCGCCCAAGGCGTTCTTGGCGCTGTCGCGCGAGACGAGCTTGCCGGCGCTGATGTCGTTGCGGTATCGCATCAGCAGCTTCTCCTGGACCATCGTGGCCGAAGCAAGCTGGTGGATCACGGCCACGTCGACGTCCCAGTTGGTGTTCCCGGCTTTCTGCTGCGCCGACAGCTTTTCGTAAATTTTCTGCGAGCCCGAGTCGCCTGGGCCGGTGCCGACCGCGCGCACTTTGACCCCGGGGTTGGCGGCCTCGAACTTCGGCGCCAGGTAATTGTTGACGTAGTCAACCATGTTCTGGTCGCCCGCAGTGACGACGTTCAGCGTGGTCTGGGCGACTGCGGCGCCGGCAAAGGCCAGCGCGGCAACGAGCGCAATCAGGCGACAGTTCATTGAATCCTCCTAGGCTTTTGATTTCGGCGATGCGGTTCTTCAACGGCATGCGCCAACGTAAACCGGCGCATCCGCCCGTAGCCGCGCGGCAGTGCCGTCACCAGACGACGATACCGCAAATCCTTCACCGGCGACATCGGTTTCCCTGACTAAGCCGCCGGTCGCATCGCACCGCCGGCGGCGCTGTCCGGTGGCTCCGGCGGAAACAGCAGCACCGCTTGGCGCGGGACGACGACGCAGGCGGTCGTCCCTTCGGGCACGCGGTCGGGCGCGTGGACCCAGATGTCGCCCCCGGCCGTGCGCACGCGGTAGCGATAACCCTGACCTATGTACACGGCCTGCGCGATCGTCCCGGAAAGGACGAGGTCGGACTCGGACGACGGCGGCGAGCCTGTTTCCAACCGGGCCGAGTCGCTGCGAAAATGCGCACGCAAGCGCCCGCCCGGTCCGGCCGCGGCTGCGATCAACGCGCCATCGTCACGCTGCGTCACGTCGATCGCGTTATCCGCTCCCATGAAGCCGGCGACGAACGGCGACGTCGGCCGGTGGAAGATCTCCTCGGGCGCGCCGACCTGCACGATGCGGCCCGCGTCGATGACCGCGATCCGGTCGGACAGCGTCAACGCCTCCTCGCGATCGTGGGTGACGTAGACGGCGGTGATGCCGATGCGCTGCTGCAGCGCGCGCAACTCGTGCCGCAATTCGAGCCGCACCTTGTAATCGAGGTTCGACATCGGTTCGTCGAGCAGCAACAGGTGCGGATCGATCGCCAGCGCGCGGCCGAGAGCGACGCGCTGGCGCTGGCCGCCGGAAAGCTGCGTCACCGGCCGCGGCCCGAAGCCTTCGAGTTGCAACAGCTTGAGCATGTCGGCCACCCGGGCGGCCATCGCGGCTTTGGTCCAGCCGCGCATGCGCAAGCCGTAGGCGATATTGTCGGCGACGTTCATATGCGGCCACAGCGCATAGGACTGGAACATCATCGCGGTTTCGCGGGCCTCCGGCGGCAGATGCGTGATGTCCTTGCCGCCGACCCGGATCGTGCCCGATTCCGGGCGAACGAATCCTGCGATCGCGCGCAGCAGCGTCGTCTTGCCGCAGCCGGAGCTCCCAAGCAGCGCGATCATCTCGCCGCGCGCGACGCCCAGGCTGACACGGTCGAGGACGCGGATCGGACCGTAGGAGACGGTCAGCGCTTCGATCGAAAGATACGAGGGGTTCGCGTTCAAGCGTTCGGTCGCGATCACGGCACATCCCAAGGCAGGAGAGCCTGCGCTTGAATGTCGTGGCTCGATGCGTCGCCGATTGTGGCGCAATTGCCGATGGCGTTCAAGGTAAGGAAGCCTCAAGACTGGAATGAGAGTTGCATGGTGGCCGCGTTACGAAAGATCGTGCGCCGCTGTGCCCATCGAGCGATTGCTGGCTCGGGGGATAGTGGCGCGCACCGGGTGACGCGCTGCGTCGCAAAGCGCCGCGGCAGGTCGCCCGCGCGCGAGCGACAATGACGATGTCATGAAGCATGTCTGCCGCGCGTTTGCCGTATGCTATTTTGTGCAGGCGACGAGCCGCCAACAGGCTCGCGACCGGCCCGTATCGATCGGGGGATGGGAGCATGACGAGGGTAAGTATCTTGCGCAGGATGACGATCTTGCTGACGGCCTTCGCGCTGATCGCGCCGCGGGCGGCGGCCGCGGATTTCGTATTCTCGATCACCGAAGGCGTCACCTACTATCAGACGAACCGGGAAATCCAGTCGCGATTCCAGCCGCTGGCTGACCTGCTGTCGAAGGCGCTCAAGCGGCCGGTACGCATGGTAGTGGTCAGCCCTTACAATGACGTGCGCGAAGGTCTCGCCAAACAGGAATACGACCTCGCGTTCATCCATCCGGCGCACGTCTCGCTCGCCGCGATCAAGTCGGGCCAATACCATTCGGTGGCCTGGACCAGCGGCTTCATCGACTACTCGGTATACCTCCTGATCAACAAGGATCAGGTGTACACCAAGTTCGACGACCTCAAGGGCCACACGATCGTCAGCCCAGACCCGGACTCGATCACCGCCGCAATGCTCCGCGCAATGTTGCGTGATCAGAAGCTGACCTCGACCGATGTCAAGGTGATTACGACGCGCTATCAGGACGCGGTCCCTTTCTACGTCGAATACGGCTTCGCACAGGCGGGCGCCACGGCCGCCAAGGCAGTGGCCAAATCATGGACCGCCAAGGGCGGCAAGATCCTGCTGACCTCGCGCCCGACGCCGATCAAGCAGTTTATCGCCTCGTCCAAGCTGTCCGCCGACGACGATGAGAAGGTGCGCACCGTGCTGACGACGCTGGCGCAGAGTGACCCGGGCAAACATGCCCTCGCCACCCTCGGCTACCAGGGATTCGTTGCGCCGAACCGCGACGACGAGTTGAAGGCGATCACCTGGCTCGGCCTGTGAGTCGGCACGACTTCGGCCCGGCGCCGCGCAACGGCGCCGTATCGCCATCGCACAGCTGACGATGGTTGCTGCACGCCCCAGGCGGTCGTACGCGGTCCGGTCATCCGCCACCCACGGCCGCGGCGCATTCGCGACGCGAACGATACAAAAGGGCGCATGCATCATCGAGTACCGCGGCGTCCGGTCGAGCTGGGATGTGGCCAGCGAGCGCCCGCTCAGCGACCCCGACGACCCCTACCACACGTTGCTGTTCGAGCTTTCCGACGGCATGGTGATCGACGCGGGCCTGCGCGGCAATGCCGCGCGCTGGATCAACCACGGCTGCCAGCCGAACTGCGAGGCGATCGAATACGACGACGGTCGCGTATTCATCCACGCCAGGCGCACGATACGCGCCGGCGAGGAGCTGACCTACGACTACCGCTTGAGCTTCGTCGGCCCGATCACGCGGAAGGTAAGCGAAGCCATGACCTGTCGCTGCGGCGCCAAACGCTGCCGCGGCACGCTGCTGCTCAAGCTGCCTGCCAAAGCGAAACCGCGCCCGCGGCAACGCTGATGCGGCCGGCGGTAGGCCTCGCGTCAGTGCTTGGCTAGCTCCAGCTTGCCGATCTGGTTGCGATGCACCTCGTCGGGTCCATCGGCCAGGCGCAAGGTCCGCGCATGCGCGTAGGCCTGCGCAAGACCGAAGTCGTCGCAGACGCCGGCTGCGCCGTGCGCCTGGATCGCCCAATCGAGAATCGTGCAGGCCATCGCGGGTGCCGCGACCTTGATCATGGCGATTTCGGCCCGCGCCGCCTTGTTGCCCACCGTATCCATCATGTAGGCGGCCTTGAGCGTCAGCAGGCGCGCCTGGTCGATCATGATGCGCGCCTCGGCGATCCGCTCCAGCGTGACCGTGCGCTCGGCCACCGGCTTGCCGAACGTCGTGCGCGACTTGACCCGCAAGCACATTTTTTCCAACGCCCGTTCAGCCAGACCGATCAGGCGCATGCAGTGATGGATGCGGCCCGGGCCCAGGCGTCCCTGCGCGATCTCGAACCCCCTGCCCTCGCCGAGCAGGATGTTGGAGTGCGGGACGCGCACGTTCTCGAAATCGATTTCCATATGGCCGTGCGGCGCGTCGTCATAGCCGAACACGGGCAGATGGCGCAGGATTCTGACGCCGGGCGCATCGCGCGGCACGAGCAGCATCGACTGCTGCGCATGCCGCGGCGCTAGTCGATCGCTCTTGCCCATGACAATGAAGACGCGACAACGCGGATCGCCCGCGCCCGACGACCACCACTTGCGTCCGTTGATCACATAGTCGTCGCCGTCGCGCACGATCGAGCTTTGGATATTGGTCGCATCCGAGGAGGCGACGTCGGGTTCGGTCATGCAGAATGCCGAACGCAGGGTCCCTGCAAGCAGCGGCTCGAGCCATTGCGCCTTCTGCGCAGGCGTTCCGTAGCGCTCCAGCACTTCCATGTTGCCGGTGTCGGGGGCCGAGCAATTGAATACTTCGGGCGCCCACAGCACGCGCCCCATGATTTCGCACAGCGGAGCGTACTCGGTGTTGGTGAGACCCGCGCCGCGCGCCGACACGGGAAGAAAAAGGTTCCACAAGCCGGCACCCCTCGCTTCCGCCTTGAGCTCTTCGACCAGACGCGTTGGCTGCCAGCGATCGCCGGCGGCTACCTCCTGGTAATAGCGCTGCTCGTTCGGATAGATGAACTCGTCGAAGAATGCGTTGAGGCGGGCCTGCCGCTGCACAACTGCAGGCGAGTAATCGAAATCCATCGTCGTCCTTCTTTCGTCGCTGGTCTGACTGCAGTTTAGCTGCGGCGCGCTTCCCGCGCGCGGCCGCTCTCGACCTCTCTCCACGCGCGCTCGGCCAGCGGCCGGGCGCGCCGCCCGGCCTCGAGAGCTTGCGCACTCGCGGCGTTGCCCGCGAGCGATCGCGCCAGAATGCCCTGCAGTATGCCCGCCATGCGGAACATGTTGTAGGCCATGTAGAAATCCCATGCCTGGTCTGCCGGTCGCTCGAGCGCCGGATTGTCGCGCAGATACATCGCGACGTATTCGTCCTCGGCCGGAATGCCGAGCGCGGCGAAATCGCAACCGCGCAAGCCCCGAAATTCGTCCGGCGCGAGCCGCCAGGTCATCAGGTGATAGGTGAAGTCGGCCAGCGGATCGCCGAGCGTGGAAAGCTCCCAGTCGAGCACCGCCAGTACCCTGGGCTCGTGCTTGTCGAAGATCATGTTGTCCAGGCGGAAGTCGCCGTGGACCAGCGCGGTTCGCTCGCCGGGCGGAATGTGCCGCGGCAGCCATTCGATCAGCCGATCCATTGCGCTGATCGATTCGGTTGCCGACGCCTGGTACTGGCGGCTCCAGCGGCCGATCTGCCGGGCCAGATAATTGCCGGGCCGGCCATAGTCGGCAAGACCGATCGCGGTGAAGTCGACGCGATGCAGTGCGGCGATGACGCGATTCATTTCCGCGTAAATCGCCCGCCGCTCTGCCGGCGCCATTCCCGGCAGCAGCGGATCCCAGAAGACGCGGCCGTCGACAAAATCCATCAGGTAGAAAGGCGTGCCGATCACGGTTTCGTCCTGGCAAAGACAATGCGTGCGGGCGACCGGCACGGCACTCCCGGCCAGCGCGCGGATCACCTTGTACTCGCGATCGACCGCATGCGCGGACGGCAGAAGCTTGCCCGGCGGCTTGCGGCGCAGCACGTACGAGGCTTGGCCGGCGGTGAGCTTGTAGGTCGGATTCGACTGCCCGCCCTTGAACTGCTCGACTTCGAGGGGCCCTCTGAAACCGGCGACGTGGGCGGTGAGATAGCACTCGAGCGCGGCTACGTCGAAGCGAAGCGCGTCTGCGACCGGTTGCGTGCCCGCGAACTCGCTGCAATCAGCCACGGCGCGGCCGGACGACGTCAGACCGCAGTCACGCCGCCGTCGACCGCGACGATCTGACCGGTGATGAACGCGCCCGCCTCGGATGCAAGGAGCACCGTCAGGCCCTTCAGGTCCTCCGGGCCGCCCACCCGCTTCAGCGGCGCCTTGGCCGCGACGGCCTCACCCATCATCTCCATGACGCCCTTGGTCATTCGGGTCGGAAAAAAACCGGGTGCGATCGCGTTGACGTTGATGTTGTACTGCGCCCATTCGGCGGCGAGCGAGCGCGTGAAATTGACCACACCGCCTTTGGTGGTGTTGTACGCCAATGTCGCCGGCCGGCCGAGGTCGCCGCCGCCGACGAGTCCAAGTATCGATGCGATGTTGATGATCCTCCCCTGGCGGCGCGGCAGCATCGATCGGCGCCCGACTTCCTGGCACATGACGAACATCGAGGTCAGATTGAGATCGACGACTTTCTGCCAGGCCTCGAGCGGATGGTCTACCGTCGCCGCACCCCAGGTGGTTCCGGCGTTATTGATCAGCACGTCGATCGGTCCCAGCGCTGCGATCGCCCGCTCGACGACCGGGCCGATCGTTGCCGGTTTCGACAGGTCGGCGACCAGCGGAAAGACTTCGGTGCCCCATTGCGAGCGTAACTCGGCCGCGGCAAGCTCGAGCTCGTCCCCCTTGCGCGCAACCAGGGCGAGCCTCGCACCCATTTCCGCGAGCGCCTCGGCCATCTGCAATCCCAGCCCCCGCGAGCCGCCGGTGACCAGCGCCGCCTTGCCGGTCAGGTCGAATCGTTGCTTGATGCTCATGACGCTCCCGCTGCCTGTTTTGCACATCGTACCGCGCGTTCTGCGTCGGTCGGCCGCCACTGCCCTGCCCGTCCCATTCAGGTTAACATTGTCCGCCAATGCGAGAGCGCTCGCCGAGGCGGCACATAAGCGCCATCGTGCATCTTCATCCGGCCGCCACCGCGCCCCTTAGCCCCGTGCAGCGCAGTCGAAGGCGACGACATTTATGGCGAGGGCGTCAACGTGGCGGCGCGCCTTCAGACGCTGTCGCCCCCGGGCGGCGTCGCGGTATCGCGCACGGTGCGCGACCAGGCGGCCGGCAGGGTCCCGCTGGAATTCGAGGACCTGGGCGAACACACGGTCAGGAATATCGAGCGTCCGGTGCACGTTTTCGCCGTGCGTCCGACGATGCCGGCGGTGGTGGCGGCTTCGGCAACGCAGGCGAGACCACGGCTTTCGATCTGCGTTCTTCCCTTTGCCAACATAAGCGGTGACCCCGAGCAGGAGTACTTCAGTGATGGCATTACCGAGGACATCATGACCGACCTGACCAAGGTGTCCGCCCTCGCCGTCGTGTCGCGCAACACAGCGTTCACCTTCAAGGGCAAACCGATCGAAGTCGCGCAGCTAGCGCGACAACTCGGAGTCAGCCACGTCCTCGAGGGCAGCGTGCGCAAGGCGGGCAATCGCGTGCGCATCACGGCGCAACTGATCGAGGGCGCGACCGACAGCCATCTCTGGGCCGAACGCTACGACCGCGACATGGACGACATTTTCGCGCTGCAGGACGAAATCTCCGAGGCCATCGTGAAGGCCTTGAAGCTGACGCTGCTGCCCGCCGAAAAGGAAGCGATCGAGGGGCGCTCGACGACCAATCCGGAAGCCTACAAGCTCTACCTGATGGCCCGGCAGCACAACGCGACCGGCAATTCACGCCACCGCGACATCACCGTGCGGCTTTGTCAGCGCGCCGTCGAAATCGATCCCGGCTACGCTCGCGCGTGGGCATTGCTCGCGGTGTGCCAATCGAACAAGGTTGTGCTGGTCACGTTGCCCGGCGATGCCGGATGGGATGCGGCGGAGCGGGCGCTGGCGCTTGCCCCCGATCTTGCCGAGGCGCACGCCGCGAAGGGCCGCGTTCTTGGAGACGCCGGCCGCTACGACGAATCGCTGGCGGAGCACGAAATTGCGCTTCGCCTCGACCCGGATGCCTACGAGGTCAATGTTGCCGCGGCCCGATGCTTGATCGCGCTGCGGCGATACGATGACGCCATTCAATGTCTGGAAAAGGCGGCGACCGCGATCGAGACCGATTTCTGGGCGCTGGGCATGTGCATTCAATGTCATCAAGCCAAGGGCGATGACGAGGGCGCGATTGCGGTCGCGCGGCGCACGCTCGAACGCGTCGAAAAGGTCGTCGTCGCCGAACCCGACCACGGCGTGGCACTCGGGTTCGGCGTCACGGCGCTCGCGACCATCGGCCAGATCGAACGCGCCAAGGAGTGGGCGGAGCGCGCGATGCTGCTCGACCCGGAAAACTATAACCTGATGTACAACCTGGCATGCAGCATGATCAGGATGGGCGCGATCGACGAGGCGATCAAGCTCCTGGAACCGGTATTCAGGGCCGCCCAGACACAGAGCCTCAACTGGTGGAAGATCGATTCCGATCTCGATCCACTTCGCGGCGACCCTCGATTTGAGGCGATGATTGAGGGCGCAGAAGCACGGCTGGCAAAGTCATCGTCGACCCACTCGCCTTGATCCGACCGGTCGCATGGCGTATGGTCATGACAGGACTGCGACGGCGAGTTCGACGTTGCTACGACAGGCTGGCCGATACCGATAGGCGACCAGCGACAGAAGGAATGGCGATGAAAATAGCGATGGCTTTGATGGTCGGGGTGATGGCGATTGGCGGCATGGCTCCGGCCGGCGCAGCAGATCCCAACAACGAGGTCAAGGTCCAGATTCAGAGCGCCGGGCTTCATGCGGACATGGCGCCGGGGATGTATGTCTGCGCGGAAGGCCACCTGCATATCAAGGGCACCGTGCAGAACCTCACCAAGGCGCCTGTCGGTCCGATCAAGGTCGCCGGAAAGGTATTCGACGCCGACGGAAAGATACTGGGGACCGCAACCGCCTCGACCAGGCGTGCGGTGCTGAATCCCAACGACACGGCGGACGTCGATCTGGAATTCCTCAAGGTGACCGGCCCGCTGATCAAGCAGGTCAAGCATCAGTCGCTCGAGGTCGTGGCCGTCGCTCCCAAGCCGTAGGCCCCAGTGACAAATCGCGGGCGGCCTCGCCTGAGCGGCGAGCGCAAATCGTCGTCTGTTTTCCAGCCATGAGCGATGTTCTGACACCGTTCGCCGATGCAGCGAGCACGGCCGCCGTCATAGGCTCGACGCAACGCTGGCTGGAATGGGCGGTGATCGGGCTAAACCTGTGTCCGTTCGCCAAGGCCGTGTACGTCAAGCGGCAAATTCGTTACGCAGTCACGGCGGCGACGACCGCGGAGCAACTCCTCGCGGAGCTGCGCCGCGAGCTCGAATGGCTGGGACGGGCCGATCCGGACGAGATCGCTACCACGCTGCTGATCCATCCGCAGGCGCTGAGCGACTTCACCGACTACCGCTTTTTCCTCAAGCAGGCTGACACCACGCTCAGAAGCCTTGGTCAGGAAGGGGTCGTGCAAATTGCGAGCTTCCACCCGGCCTACGAGTTCGCCGGCAGCTCGCCCGACGACGTCGCGAACTTTACGAACCGATCACCGCACCCGATGCTGCATCTGTTGCGCGAGACCAGCATCGATCGTGCCGTGGCGGCGTTTCCCGATGCTGCCGCGATCTATCAGAGGAATATCGACACGCTTCGCCGTCTCGGGCACGAAGGCTGGCGGCGGTTGTGGACTCGCGACCCGGTCTGAGTGGACTTTCGTTTCGATCGGACCGGCAACCAAATCACGCGGAATCGTCGCTAGCCCGGATACTGCAGCAATCCCTACATGACCTCGAACAGACCGGCGGCACCCATGCCGCCGCCGATGCACATCGTCACGACGACGTATCTGACGCCGCGCCGCTTGCCTTCGAGCAGGGCGTGACCAGTGAGCCGCGTCCCCGACACTCCGTACGGATGTCCGACAGCGATGGCGCCGCCGTCGACGTTCAGGCGATCGTCAGGTATTCCCAGCTTGTCGCGGCAGTAGATGACCTGCACGGCGAATGCCTCGTTCAATTCCCACAGCCCGATGTCGTCCATTTTCACGCCGGTCCGCGCGAGGAGCTTCGCAACCGCAAAGACGGGGCCGATGCCCATCTCCTCGGGCTCGCAGCCGGCGACGGCGAAGCCGCGGAACAGGCCCAGCGGCTCAAGGCCGCGCTTTGCCGCGAGCTTGTCGCTGACGACGACGCACGCCGCGGCGCCATCGGAGAACTGGCTGGCGTTGCCCGCCGCAATGACCCCACCCGGCAACGCGGGCTTGATGCGTGCGACGGCTTCGTACGTCGTATCGGCGCGAATGCCTTCGTCGGATGCCAGCGTCACTTCGCGCGTATGCAGTCGATTGGACTCCTTGTCGGCAATCCCCGCCGTCACCGTCAACGGCACGATCTCGTCGTCGAAACGGTGCGCCGCCGCGGCCGCGGACGCCCGCTGCTGGCTGCGCGCGCCGTACTCGTCCTGAGCCTCGCGCGAAATGCCATAGCGCCGCGCGACGTACTCCGCGGTTTCCAGCATCGGCCAGTACACGGCGGGCTTGTGCTCGGCGATCCACGTCTCGCGGAGCATGTGCTTGTTCATTTCGTTTTGCACGCACGAGATCGATTCGACGCCGCCGGCAACGAACGTCTCGGCCTCGCCCGCGATGATGCGCTGCGCGGCCAGCGCGATCGTCTGCAGCCCCGACGAGCAGAAGCGGTTGACCGTCGCGCCCGGAACGCTGACGGGACAGCCGGCGCGGATGGCGATCTGGCGCGCGATGTTGTAGCCGGTGGCGCCTTCAGGAAACGCGCAACCGATCAGGACGTCGTCGATCTCGCCCGGCGAGAGCCCCGCGCGCTCGATTGCGTGCCGCACGACGTGGCCCCCCATCGTCGCGCCGTGCGTCATGTTGAGTGCGCCGCGCCAGGATTTCGCGAGGCCGGTGCGTGCGTAGGATACGACGACTGCGTCGGTCATGACGGCATGCCCTTAGCTGTTGAACGTCTTGCCTTCGGCGGCGAGCCGGGTCAGCAGCGGCGCCGGCTGCCAGAACGCCGGATCCCCGCGACCGGAGGCGCCGAACCGGCGCATCGCGCGGATCACGTTGAACAGGCCGACCGTGTCGGCGTAATGCATCGGCCCGCCGCGATAGAGCGGGAAGCCGTAGCCCGTCAGATAGACGACGTCGATGTCGGAGGCGCGGGAGGCGATGCCGTCTTCCAGTATGCGCGCGCCTTCGTTGACCAGGGCGTAGATGCACCGCTCGACGATCTCCTGGTCGGCGATCTTGCGCGGCGCCGTGCCGAACTCGGTCCGGTAGGTCGCGATTAATTCGTCGACCGCCGGATCGGGCAGCGCATCGCGGCGTCCCGACTCGTACCGGTACCAGCCGAGGCCCGTCTTCTGCCCGAAGCGACCGAGCTCGCAGAGCCGGTCAGCGATGCGCGAATAGACGAGCTGAGGCTTCTCGATGTAGCGGCGCTTGCGGATGTACCAGCCGACATCGTTGCCGGCCAGGTCGCTCATACGAAACGGGCCCATTGCCATGCCGAATTTCTCCAGCGCGCGATCGACCTGCGCAGGCGACGCGCCTTCGTCGAGCAGAAAAAGCGCCTGGCGCAGATACTGCTCGATCATGCGGTTGCCGATGAAACCGTCACATACACCCGAGACGACCGCAGTCTTGCGCATCCTCTTGGCGACGTTCATGACGGTGACCAGCACATCGCTTCCTGTTCTCGCGCCGCGCACGACTTCGAGCAACTTCATCACGTTGGCCGGGCTGAAAAAATGCATGCCGACGACGTTTTGCGGGCGCGCGGTGAACGCGGCGATCTTGTTCAGATCCAGGGTCGATGTATTGCTCGCGAGAATGGCCGCCGGCTTCGCCACCGCATCCAGTCGCTCGAACACCTGCTGCTTGACCGCGAGGTCCTCGAACACCGCTTCGATGATCAGGTCCGCACCGGCAAGATCACCGTACGCCAGCGTCGGCTTCAGCATGGTCATTTTGCGGTCGACCTCGCCGGCGGAGACGCGGCCCTTGGCCAGTGCCCTGTCGTAGTGTGCGCGGATGGTCGCGACACCCTTGCCGAGCGCTTCCTGCGTGGTCTCGACCAAGCCAACCGGAATGCCGGCATCGAGCAGACAGATCGCAATGCCGCTGCCCATCGTTCCGGCGCCGATCACCGCCGCCGTGTCGATCGGGCGCGGCATCGTCCCGGGAGCGACGTCGGCTATCTTGGCCGCCGCGCGCTCGGCGAAAAAAGCGTGACGCAAGGCGCGCGATTCCGACGTTTGCGCGAGCTGGATAAACAGCTCCCGCTCGTAACGCAGGCCCTCGTCGAACGGCATCGCTACGGCCGCGGCGACGGCGTCGATGCATTTGAGCGGTGCCGGAAAGCCGCGGGCGAGCGCGCCGACGGTGTTGCGGGCGAACTGGAACAGCGCGTCGGCGTTCGGGCAATGAATGACGATGTCGCGCATCCGGGGCAAAGGCCGCTGTCTGACAGCGGCGCCCGCAGCGAATGCAAGCGCGCCCTGCAACAGATCGCCTTCGACGATCGCATCGAACAGCGCGCTGCCGCGGAAGCGCTCGCACGGTACGCTCGCGCCGGAGACGATCATGTTCAACGCCGCTTCGACTCCGATCGCGCGCGGCAGGCGTTGCGTGCCGCCGGCGCCGGGCAGCAAACCCAGCTTGACCTCCGGCAGCGCGATCTGCGCGTGGGGCACCGCAACTCGGAAATGGCAGCCGAGTGCCAGCTCGAGGCCGCCACCCATGCAGCTGCCCCCAATTGCGGCGATGACGGGCTTGTCGCTCGCTTCTACGATGGCGATGACCGTCGGCAGCGTCGGCTCGGCTCGCGCCTGGGGCGTGGTGAACTCGCGAATGTCAGCGCCGCCCGAGAACATACCCCCGGCGCCGGTCAGGACGATTGCGTTGACTGCGGGGTCGGCCTGCGCCCGGTCGATCCCCTCGACAACGACAGTGCGAACCGCATGGTTCATGCTGTTGACCGGCGGATTGTCGAGCGTGATCACCGCCACCGATCCATGCAGCGCGTACCCCGTACTCATCGCAATTTCTCCCGCGCTTGGCCCACGCCCGTCACGACATCATTCGCGCCATCGACAAATAAGTCGACGCCGAACTTGCGGATTTGCGGATTCCGGTGCTTCCTGCGGCGATGCTACCGACCTCGCGCAACGCTTACAAGCGGATATTTCTCGCCGCAGCCAGGCAACGGCCGCGACTCGGTACCGCCATGGCAGCTTTGATCGAGCCCTCGGCACTGCAATTACGGTCGAGTCTCGCGCACTGCCGGGTCCTGCTAGAAAATCAGCATTGCCGCCACCGCCAGCGCCATCGTTGCCATCGCCAGCCAGCCGACCAGCCTCAGCCACCGCCGCACCACGAATTTCCCCAGCACGCGCGGGTCGGTGGCCAGCAGCAGCATCACTACCATGATCGGCACCGCAGCGACACCATTGATGACCGCGGCCCAGAACAAGGCGCGAATCGGATCGATCCCCGTGAAAACGAGCGCGACACCGCCGGCCGTCGCCAGCGCGACGATCGCATAAAAGCCGCGAGCCTGGTGCAGCTTCAGGTCGAGGCCGTGCTTCCAGTGAAACGTCTCAGCAACGGCATAGGCCGCGGAGCCGGCAAGTACGGGCACCGCGAGCATGCCGGTGCCCACGATGCCAAGACAGAACAGCAGAAAGGCGAACGGTCCGGCGATCGGTCGCAGCGCCTCGGCCGCCTGCGCCGAAGTTTCGATGTGGGTGATCCCTGCCGGATGCAGGGTCGCGCCGGCGCTGACGATAATCGCCAGCGCGATCAGGTTCGAGAAGGCCATGCCGGCGATCGTGTCGAATTCGATGCGGTGCAATTGGCGACCGGTCGATGACGGACTCGCGCTTCCGCCGGCGGACTTGGCTGCTGCGGCGTCCTCGACCTCCTGTGCCGCTTGCCAGAAAAACAGGTAAGGACTGATTGTCGTACCGAAAATCGCGACGACCAGCGTTACTGCAGCGGCGGACAAATCCATCCGCGGCAGCGCAATCCCGGCGATCACTTCCTTCCACGGCACGTCGACCGAGAGGACGACGCCAACGTACGCAAACAGCGCGAGCGTCAGCCATTTGAGGTAACGGACATATTTGCGATATGACATGAATATCTCGAGGCCGAGGCAAGCAGCGCCGAACGCAAGTGCGTAAACCTGCGTGGCGCCGCCCGCGACCAGATGCACGCTCTCCGCCATTGCAGCGATGTCAGCCGCCACGTTGATCGTGTTCGCGGCGAACAGCAGCAAGACCACGGCGTACAGTACCGGCGCCGGATAGCGGCGGCGAATGTTGCTGGCAAGGCCATGTCCGGTGACCCGTCCGATGCGCGCGCTAATCATCTGGATGCTCACCATCAGCGGCAGGGTGAGCACTACGGTCCAGCCGAGGGCGAAACCGAACTGCGCGCCTGCTTGAGAATAGGTCGCGATGCCGCTCGGATCGTCATCCGCGGCGCCGGTGATAAGACCGGGCCCAAGCTTGCGCAACCAGCGGCGAAAACGGTGGCTCATTCGGGTGTAGGAGAAAGTCCTATAGTCGCGGCGCGCACAGCAGACCAAAAATCAGACAAACACCGACAGCGGCCGCGATTTCATTTGTGTACCTTTTACCGTGTTGCCAGGCCGACCAGGAGACCCGATGAAATCCGTTCTCGACCCGACATTCCGTTACACGCCGAGCATCCATACCGACCTGCGCAAGACCTTTGCCCGGCTCAAGCGCGAGGCGGCCCGCCAGGCGCCGCAACGCGACGAACTGCGTTCGTCACCGAACAATATCGCGGTGCTGTTTGCGGAGCAAAAGCTGGCGCACAAATAAGCGGACTTGCCGTGGAGACTCGCTTCGCAGGTATCGACGGCATGGCATCTATCCGATCAGCGATGCGGCCGCCGCCAAGACTCGGCCGCATCCCAACGCCCGATTGCCAACGTGGCCAACGACCTCGTCCCCTCCTCTCTGGAGCAGCCGCGACCGCCCTTCGCTGAACAGCATCAGCACGCGCCGGGTCTTGAATCCGCGCTTGATCCGCCTCCGCGTTATCGCGCCGATCGCTACCGTGCAGCCCGCAAGCTCGAAGGCAAAGCTGCATTGATCACCGGTGGCGATTCGGGCATCGGCCGCGCCGTCGCCCTCCTCTACGCACGCGAAGGCGCGCACGTCGCAATCTGCTATCTGCCGATCGAGCAGTCGGACGCCGAAGAAACCAAGACTGCCGTCGAAGCGGCCGGTACCAAATGCCTGTTGATTCCGGGCGATCTTTCGAAGGTCGGCGCCTGCGACGATGCGGTGGAGCGAACGGTCGAAGCCTTTGGTCGGCTCGATATCCTGGTCGCCAACGCGGCGCACCAGCGGCGTAAGAAATCTCTCGCCGACGTCAGCGACGAAGAGTTCGATACGACGTTCAAGACCAATATGTACTCCTATTTCTGGCTCGCTCGTGCGGCGCTTCGTCACATGCAGCGCGGCTCTGCGATCATCGCCACGAGTTCCGAGACCGGCATCATGGGATCGAAGGAGCTGCCCGACTATTCGGCGACCAAGGGCGCGATCAATGCATTCACCAAGACGCTGGCCCTGGAACTGATCGAGCGCGGCATCCGCGTCAATGCGGTGGCCCCGGGGCCGGTATGGACCCCGCTGAATCCGTCGGATGCCGGCTTGTCGCCGGATAAGGTCGCCAGTTTCGGCAAGGATAATCCGATGGGGCGACCGGCTCAGCCGGAGGAGCTTGCGCCGACTTACGTCTTCCTCGCGTCCGAGGCCGACTCCTCGTACATCACCGGAACGGTTATCCAGGTGATGGGCGGCGAAACGACCGGCGGCTGAAGTCTCGAGCCGTCTCGCGCATTCGCTCAAAACGCTGCGCAAAAAAGCGGGAGCGCGACGCGCTCCCGAGCGTGACACCACTGACCTGCGTTATTTGACGTTCTTGGCCGGCATGCCCGCGTTCGCCGGATAATGTCCGTGAACGCACGCGTCCAGGGCATTTCCGGTCAGTTTCTGGCATGGAGCGGGGATGCCCGCGTATTCCTTGGTCAGAGCCGACTCGCATTCGCTGCGCTGCGCCGCAGGGCCGGAGTCACAATTGGCACGCGCATGCTCGTAGGCGCGGATTCTCTCCGATGACATCGGCGTGTTCGTGCCGTAGGTGCCAGCCCCCATCGTATTGGACGTAGTTGTGCCTCCGGCGGTGGTTCCGGCTCCGGCCGAAGGCGCCGCGGCGCCAGGAGAACCCGGCGTCTGGTCCGCAGGCGTGTTCGGCTGTGTGTAGCCGGTCGCGGCAAAGGCTCCGAACGAGGCGACCAGCAGGGCGTGCACTAGATAACGACGTTTCATGATTCTCGTCCTTTCGACTTAAGTGGTATTCGAATGCCGGCAAACCTCCTCTGCCGTGCGCCGTGGAAATCGATCGCAAACCGCGAGCCGACCGCAGTGCACCGATGCACCGGATTCGCCTCCCCCGCAGCTTTCGCGTCGATGGGAGAAAGGATGGCGCGGCTGACGCCTGGCGACTATCGGCAAATCGCTGTTTTACGTCTAGGTGCCACCCCCGACGCGCGTCGGCATGCGTCTTACGTCCCGGCGGACGCAGCGGCCGGCCTCGGACCTCGTGCCAGAGAACCCAGGCGACGGGCATAGACGGCGGTGAATTCCGCGCCCAGCAGGAATACCTGCGCCGAGTAGTAGAACCAGAGCAGCAGGATGATCAGCGCACCCGCGGCGCCGTGCACCGACTGGCCGGCAGAGTGCGCAAGGTATGAACTGATCAGCAGCCTGCCCACGCTGAACAGCAGCGTCGTCACCAGCGCGCCGGCCAGCACGTCGCCCCACGTAAGACGAACGTTGGGCAGCCATTTGAACAACAGCGCAAAGCAGAGTGTCAATATGACGCCCCAGGCAACGACATGCACCACCGCGATGAGGATCGGCGATCCCGGAATGAGGGCGATACCGTGGTCCGCGAACGCCGAAACGGCGGTGCTGACGATCAGTGAGGCAAGGAACAGGAAGCCGATGCAAAGTACCAGGAAGAAGGACACGAGCCTTGAATAGAGTGCCGCCATGACGCCACTCGCTTTGCGAGGCGGTGCGCGCCAGATGACGTCGAGGTCGTGCTGCACCTCGGTCAGCACCGTCGTCGCCCCGATGATCAGTGCGACGAGCCCCAGCACTCCGGCCAGCCAACCCCTAGCCGCATGCGGAGCCTGGCGCAACATGAATTCGATCCCTTCCGCCGCGCGCGGTCCGAGCAGGGCCGCCGACTGCTGCGCGATCGCCCGCGCGGCGACATCGGAATCGACCCAGATACCCGCAACGGCGATCGCGATCAGCAGCAACGGCGCCACCGAAAACACCGTGTAATAGGCGAGCGCCGCGCCGAGGCTGGATGCGCGATGATCGATCCATGCCGCGACGGCTTCGCAGACCAACGGCCAGACGGTTCGCACACCCGGCACGCGTTGGACCTGCGCGGCCGCGACGCCGAGGACGCGCGCGATCGCATCGCGGGCGGTCGCAGGGCGGGGAGGAGGAATGCCAATGGTCATGTCGTTGGCGAAAATATTTAGCGAGCGATCGCAGGCAATGCCTGTATGCTCGCTGATTTTCGGCTAGCTTAGCAGCGAATTCGGTGGTCGCCGAGGCGCTGTCGGCGCCAGGTTGGCATGCGCCTTGCGTCGCCTCTGCACGCGGCCCCAAGAAATCGACGGGATAACGCCGTCCCCACTGCGTTGCATCGCAGCCGATGCGGGCGGTTCGATCGGCAGCCGCGCATACTCCAGCAAATTAGACATGCCCGGCGTGTAAAATTTGCAACTATGCGCCGAGCAATCGGACCCCCCAATGACCCGACCTCCTCCCCGAATGGCAAATTCCGCGGCACCGGGCGCACCTTCAGCGACGCAACCGCAGCCGGTGCTTTCCGATTTTGACATCTTCTTGTTCCGTCAAGGCGCCCATGCCCGCCTTTACGATCGCCTCGGCGCCCATCTTGTCGGCGATGGGAAGCGTGGTGCGCGGTTTGCAGTTTGGGCGCCAAACGCCAGCCGCGTCGCCGTCATCGGCGACTTCAACGCCTGGCGCGCCGATGCCGATCCGTTGATGCCGCGCTCCGAAGGATCGGGCATCTGGGAGGGTTCGGTCGCTACCGCAACCCACGGTGCCAATTACAAGTATCGGGTCACGGCGACAAACGGTGACACCGTCGACAAAAGCGACCCTTTCGCGTTCTATTGCGAAGTTCCGCCGCGAACGGCTTCACGGGTCTGGTCGCTCGACTATCGCTGGGACGACGACGAGTGGATGCGGCGGCGAGCGGCGGCGAATGCGCTGGACGCGCCGATGTCGATCTACGAGCTTCATCTGGGCTCGTGGCGCCGCTTCGATCAGGACCCCGCACGCTTGCCCAGTTACGGCCAGATTGCCGAGGAATTGGCCAGCTATGTCGTCGACATGGGATTTACGCATGTTGAGCTGATGCCCGTCTGCGAGCATCCGTTCTACGGGTCGTGGGGTTACCAGACGACCGGCTATTTCGCGCCAACGTCGCGCTACGGCACGCCGCAGGACTTCATGCGCCTGGTCGACCGACTTCATCAGAACGGCATCGGCGTGATACTCGACTGGGTGCCTTCGCACTTTCCAAACGACGCGCATGGCTTGGCGCAGTTCGACGGCAGCCACCTCTACGAGCATGCCGATCCTCGCCAGGGCTTCCATCCTGAGTGGAAAAGCCAGATCTTCAACTACGGCCGGCACGAGGTTCACGCGTTTCTGATCAGCAGCGCGTTGTTCTGGCTCGAGCGCTACCATATCGACGGCCTGCGCGTCGACGGCGTGGCCTCGATGCTCTACCTCGACTATTCGCGCGCCGCCGGCGAATGGATTCCGAATGAATACGGTGGTCGCGAAAACCTTGCGGCGGTAAAATTCCTCCAGGATCTGAATCAGGCGACCTATCGCGACTTCCCCGACACGCAGACCTTCGCCGAGGAATCCACCGCCTGGCCCGCGGTTTCGCGCCCGGTGTACGTCGGCGGCCTAGGATTCGGGTTGAAGTGGAACATGGGGTGGATGCACGACACGCTCGCCTATGCTGCGACCGATCCGTTGTTCCGGCGCTATCACCATCACCAGCTGACGTTCAGCCTTTGGTACGCGTTCAGCGAGAATTTCGTGCTGCCGCTGTCGCACGACGAGGTCGTGCACGGCAAAGGGTCGCTGCTGGGCAAGATGCCCGGCGACGACTGGCAGCGTTTTGCGACGTTGCGCTGCCTGCTCGGCTACATGTGGGCGCATCCGGGCAAAAAGCTCTTGTTCATGGGCGACGAATTCGGCCAGCGTCGAGAATGGCAGCACGATGCGGCGCTCGAGTGGTTTGTGCTGCAATACCCCGAGCACCGCGGCGTTCGCGACTGGGTTCGCGACCTCAATCGCTGCTACCGCGTGACGCCGGCGCTGTACCAGCGGGACTTCGACCCGGCCGGGTTCGCCTGGATCGATGCCGACGATGCGGAGAACAGCGTCGTCGCGTTCCTGCGCCTTCCTGCCGGCGAAGGTCCTGCGCTGCTGGTCGCCTGCAATTTCACACCTGTGCCGCGCCGCAACTACGTGGTCGGCGTGCCAACCGGCGGCTTCTGGCGCGAGGTGCTGAACAGCGACGCAACCGTCTACGGCGGCAGCGGCCAAGGCAATTTCGGCGGTGTGGACGCGGCGCCGCTGCCCTCGCATGGCCGGCCCTACTCGCTGACCTTGTCGCTGCCGCCGCTGGCAACCGTCATGCTGGAGGCCGCGCGGTGACCGCTGCGGTCACCGTCGACGGCCGCCGCCGGGCCGTCATCGAGAACGTCTCGCCGTGCGTCGATCACGGCCGCTTCTCCGCCAAGCGCTGCGCCGGCGACCTGGTCACGGTCGAGGCCGATATCTTCGCCGACGGCCACGACAAGCTGCGTGCGCTGCTGCTGGCGCGCAAGAGGGGCGTGGCCGCATGGACCGAATTCGAGATGGCGATGCTGGTCAACGATCGCTGGCGCGGTGCGTTCCCCGTCGCCGATGTCGGCAGCTACGAGTACACGATCATCGCCTGGGTCGACCGCTTCGCGTCATGGCGCCACGATCTTGGCCGCTGGCTCGCGTCGGAGGACATCGTCCTCGCACTGCAGGGCGGTGCTGCGCTGGTCGCCGCGCTCGCGCGGCGCGCGCGCGGTGCCGATGCGAAGGCGCTGCGCGAATGGGCGCATCGCATCGGCGGCGCCGACCCGGTCGAGATGAGACGTGCGGCGGCGCTCGACGCCGCGCTGGCGGAGATTGCGGGGCGCCATGCCGATCGAAGTCTCGCGACGACGTTCGAGCCGGCGCTCAAGCTCGTCGTCGATCCGCCGCGGGCGCGATTCAGCAGCTGGTACGAGATGTTTCCTCGCTCCGCCGGCGATCGCCGCACGCACGGAACCTTCGCCGATTGCGAGGCGCGCCTGCCCTATATCGTCGAAATGGGCTTCGACGTGCTCTACCTCCCGCCGATCCATCCGGTAGGGCTGTCGCGGCGCAAGGGGAAAAACAACGCGCTGGTCGCATCGCTCGACGACTGCGGCAGTCCCTGGGCGATCGGCAGCTCCGACGGCGGCCATACGGCGGTGCACCGCGAGCTCGGCACGATCGAGGACTTCCGGCAGCTCGTTGCGGCGGCGCGCGCGGCCGGCGTCGAGATCGCGCTCGACATCGCGCTGCAGTGCTCGCCCGATCATCCTTATATCAGCGCGCATCCGGAATGGTTCCGCCAGCGTCCGGACGGCACGCTGCAGTTCGCCGAGAACCCGCCGAAGAAGTACGAGGACATCTATCCATTCGATTTCGAGAACGAGGACTGGCGCGGCCTCTGGCGCGAGGTCCGGACGATATTCGACTACTGGATCGCAGAGGGCGTCCGGATTTTCCGCGTCGACAATCCGCACACCAAGCCGTTCGCGCTGTGGGAGTGGCTGATCGGAGAGATCAAGCAGGCGCATCCGGACGTGATCTTTCTCGCCGAGGCCTTCACCCGGCCGAAGATCATGCACCGGCTGGCAAAACTGGGCTTCACTCAATCGTATACCTACTTCACCTGGCGCAACAGCAAGTCGGAGCTCACTGCGTACTTCACCGAGCTTTCGCAAACGGATTCGCGCGACTATTTCCGGCCCAACGCCTGGCCGAACACCCCGGACATCCTGCCTGAGGCACTGCAAATCGGCGGGCGGCCCGCGTTCATCGTGCGCGCCATTCTGGCCGGGACGCTCGCTGCGAACTACGGAATCTACGGCCCGGCATTCGAATTGCAGGAGCACCTGCCGCGCGAATCGGGCAGCGAGGAATATCTGGACTCGGAAAAGTACCAGCTGCGGCAATGGGACTTGGCGCGTGCGGACAGCCTCGCACCTTTGCTCACGCGGCTCAACCGCATCCGGCGCGACCAGCCGGCGCTGCAGCAGGACTGGCGACTCGACTTCCACCCGACCGACAATGATCAGCTGCTGTGCTACGCCAAGTCGACGCCCGACCTGTCCAACGTCGTCATCGCGGTCGTCAACCTGGATTATCACCACAGGCAAGCGGGCTGGGTGACTCTCGACCTGGAGCGACTCGGCATCGCCGCCGACAAGCCGTTCCAGGTGCAAGACCTGCTCAACGACGCGCGTTACATGTGGCACGGGGCGCGTAACTACGTAGAGCTCGATCCGGGTTTTTCGCCGGCGCATATATTCGTCGTGCGCCATCAGTCGCGGCAGGAACAGAACTTCGATTATTACGCCTAGACCGGGCCATGGACACCTATTCCGAGCTCGTCGCCGATACCACCCCCGCAACGGGGTCGATGCAGCCCAAGCCAACGCTGGAGGATGCGCTCCGGTACAAGGACGCGATCATCTACCAGGTGCACGTCAAGGCGTTCTACGACAGCAACGACGACGGCATCGGCAATTTTCGCGGCCTGACTGAAAAGAGCGACGAGTGCCACATGGCGTATCTGGGCTCGCGCCCGGATTGGGTCCGCATCCCGATCGCCGAGCTGCTCGGGCGCGCGCAAGACGCGGCTGGCGCCTCGTGAACGCGGGTGAGCACGCAACAGCCACGCCGATCAGCGTTTGGCGGGGCAAGCCTGCCCCATTGGGCGCCTCCTGGGATGGCGCCGGCGTCAATTTCGCGCTGTATTCGGAGAACGCGCAAGGCGTCGAGCTGTGTCTGTTCGACCCGAAAGGTCGCCGGGAAATCGCACGGATCGACATTCGCGAGCGGACCAACTTCGTCTGGCATTGCTACCTGCCCGAAGCCCGTCCGGGTCTGCTCTACGGTTACCGCGTCCATGGCCCATACGCGCCTGAGCGGGGTCACCGGTTCAACGCGCACAAGCTGCTGCTCGATCCTTACGCGCGAATGATATCCGGGCCGCTGCGCTGGACCGACGCGCATTATGGCTATCGGGTCGGCAGTCGGCGCGAAGATCTCAGCTTCGATACACGAGACAGCGCTTCGGCGATGCCCAAGTGCCGGGTGATCGACCCTGCATTCACCTGGGGCACCGACATTCGGCCGCAAACGCCATGGGAAGACACGGTCATCTACGAATTGCACGTCAAGGGATTCACCCAGCTGCATCCTGCTGTTCGACCCCAGCTGCGCGGGACTTACGCCGGACTTTCGACCGCGCCGGTGATTGCGCATCTGCACCGCCTCGGAATCACGGCGGTCGAGCTGATGCCAGTGCATGCTTTCGTCGACGACCAGGCGCTGGTGCAGCGCGGGCTGCGCAACTACTGGGGCTACAACAGCATCGGCTTTTTCGCGCCGGATACGCGCTACGCCGCAGGGGACGCCGTGAACGAGTTCAAGACGATGGTCAAGACCTTGCACGCCGCGGGGATAGAAGTCCTGCTCGACGTCGTCTATAACCATACGGGAGAAGGCAACCAATTCGGCCCGACGCTGTCGTTTCGCGGCATCGACAACCGGACCTATTACCGCCTCGACCCCGAGCATCCGCGTAACTACATCGATTACACCGGCACCGGGAACACGCTCAACACCGTGCACGGAGCCACGCTGCAACTGGTGATGGACAGCCTGCGCTACTGGGTCAGCGAAATGCACATCGACGGCTTTCGCTTCGACCTCGCCGCAACCTTGGGACGCGCCGAGCACCTGGTCGATGAGCACAGCGTTTTCTTCGATTGCGTACGCCAGGACCCGGTCCTGTCGCAGGTCAAGCTGATCGCCGAACCGTGGGACCTGGGCGAGGGCGGCTACCAGGTCGGCAATTTCCCTCCCGGGTGGGCCGAATGGAACGGTAAATATCGCGACGCCATCCGCTCGTACTGGAAGGGCGACGGCGGCGTCATCGGTGAGCTCGCCTCGCGCCTTTCGGGATCGAGCGATCTGTTCCAGGGCCGTGGCCGCGGCCCGACTGCAAGCGTCAATTTCGTCACCGCGCACGACGGATTCACCCTGAACGATCTCGTCAGCTACAACGAAAAACACAACGAAGCCAACGGCGAAAACGGGCGCGACGGCGAGAATGACAACCGGAGCTGGAATTGCGGCGTCGAGGGTCCGACCGACGACCCGGTAATCCGGGCGTTGCGCGAACAGCAAAAGCGGAATTTCCTCACTACGTTGCTGCTCTCGCAGGGGGTTCCGATGCTGCTCGGCGGCGATGAGATGGGCCGCACGCAGCAGGGCAACAACAACGCCTATTGCCAGGACTCGGAGCTGTCGTGGGTCGACTGGAAGCTCTCGCCCGACGCGCAGAACCTGATCGACTTCACCCATCGCCTGGTCGCGCTGCGCAACGGCCATCCGCTCTTTCGCCGCCGCACGTTCTTTCACGGCCGCTCGATCGTCGCCGCAGACGCCAAGGACATCGCCTGGCTCAATCCCGATGGCCAGGAGATCACTGGAGATGACTGGAACCAGGGCTTCGCTCGCTGCCTCGGCGTCTTCCTTTCCGGACACGGCCTGGCCGAAAGCGACGCCCATGGCGACGCGCTCGACGACGATGACCTGCTGCTGCTCTTGAACGCCGATCACGATCCGATCACTTTTGTGCTGCCGAAGCCGCGGCTCACGCATTGGCGCGTGCTGCTCGATACTGCCATCGCCACTGACGCCCCATCTCCCGAACCGCTGCCGTTCGGCGCGCCCTACCCATTGCAGGGCCGCTCGATGGCGGTGTTGTGCAGCTCGCCGGGCGATGATGAAACGCCGGCATGAGATGGGTTTCGGGGCGATGGTCCTCGACGATGGTGCCGTGCGCTTCCGCCTCTGGGCGCCCGCCGCTCGCGACGTCGGATTGTGTCTCGACGGGGCACCCCATCCGCTGCCGCTTGCAGCGGCGTCGGATGGCTGGTTCGAGCTAACGACCCGGGAAGCGGCGCCCGGTACGCTCTATCGCTACCGGATCGACAACGAGATTTCCGTGCCCGATCCGGCGTCGCGGCAGAACCCCCGGGACGTCGAGGGACCCAGCGCCGTCGTCGATCCGTTCGACGTCGACTGGGACGACGAGGACTGGCTGGGCCGGCGCTGGGACGAGGCGGTCATCTACGAGCTGCATGTCGGCACCTTCACCCGCGAGGGCACGTTCAACGCGATCGAGGCGAAGCTGGACCACCTGTGCGACCTGGGCGTGACCGCACTGGAGCTGATGCCGATCGCCGACTTCCACGGCGCGCGCGGATGGGGCTACGACGGCGTGCTGCCGTTCGCGCCCGACGCTGTCTACGGCACGCCCGCGGCGCTGAAGCAACTGGTGCTCGCGGCCCACCGTCGCGGCCTGATGGTGTTTCTCGACGTCGTCTACAACCATTTCGGCCCGGTCGGCAACTACCTGCACCGCTATGCGCCGCAGTTCTTCACCGCGCGCCACCGCACGCCATGGGGCGATGCGATCAATTTCGACAGCCGCGTCGTGCGCAATTTCTTTATCGACAACGCGCTGTACTGGCTTGACGAATTTCATGTCGACGGCTTGCGCCTTGACGCGGTGCACGCGATTCGCGACGATTCGACGCCGCATTTCCTCGACGAACTCGCGGCAACCGTGCGACGCCGATGCGCCGGTGGACGGCAGGTCCACCTCATCCTCGAGAACGACGACAACGCGGCGGCCTTCCTGGCCCGCCGCGACAACGGCGCCGTCAGTCGCTACACGGCGCAATGGAACGACGACATCCACCACAGTCTGCACACCAGCCTGACCGGCGAGGACGACGGCTACTACGTCGATTATGCCGATGCGCCGGTCCAGCATCTGGGCCGTTGCCTGACGTCCGGTTTCGCCTATCAGGGCGAGTATTCTGCGCTGCGCGGGCGCAATCGCGGCAGCCCGACGGCGGGACTGCCGCTGACGGCATTCGTGTCATTCCTGCAGAACCATGACCAGGTCGGCAACCGCGCTTTGGGCCAACGGCTGACGGTGCTCGCCGAGCCGGCGCCGCTGGCTGCCGCGATCGCGATCGTTTTGCTTGCGCCCTCGCCGCCGCTGTTGTTCATGGGGGAGGAGTTCGCCGCGACGACGCCATTTTTGTACTTCTGCGACTTCGATCCGCCGCTTGCCGAGGCCGTGCGCGCGGGCCGGCTCGAGGAGTTCGCGCGTTTCAGTCGCTTTGCCGATGCGGCCGCCGCCGCGACGATTCCCGATCCGCAGGCGCCGTCGACGTTCGATCGAAGCAAGCTCGACTGGGCCTGCCGCGCCGCCCCGGAACACGCGAGCTGGCTTGACCGTTATCGCGAGCTTTTGCGGATTCGGCGCGAGCTCGTGGTGCCTCTCTTGGCTAAGCTCGACAGTCGGCGCTGCGGGTTCGTCCTCACCGGCGCGCGCGGTCTGGCCGGCTACTGGCCGACCGATGATGGCGCGCGTCTGCTGCTGTTCGCCAACTTGGGCGGCGTGCCCGACCGCGACACGCCTCCGCCGCAAGGGCAACTCATTTACACGACCGGTGAAACCGCCGCGCAGGCACTGGCCTCGCCATGGTCGGCGACCTGGCTGCTGGCGGCCGCCCCTGCGAATGGACCTGGCGATGCGTGACGGCGCGACGCTCGAACGCTTGTGCGAGCGTTACGGCATTGCCACGGGGTACGACGATGCGCTGGGCACCGCGCGCCGGACACCGGACGAGGCGAAGCTCGCACTGCTGCGAGCGATGGGCATCGACGCCTCGGCGGCGGGCAACGATGCCATGGACGGCGCATTCAATACCGGTTCGAGCATCGCGCCGCCGCCGGTCATCGTCGCCGACGAGCGTGCCGGCCGGGTCGCGCTGCAACTGCCTTCCTCCGACGGGCTGACGCTAGTCGACTGGCGGATCGAGCTGGAAACCGGCGAAAACCTCGAAGGCGTCGTTGCGCCAGCGAGAGGCTCCGGCAGCGACCGTGAGGGTACGCTCGCCATCCCGATACCGCCGACCAGCGGCTACCACCGCCTCACGCTACGCGATCACGCGACGCACGCACTGCTGGCATCGTCGCAGCTAATCGTCACGCCGTCGCGTTGCTACACGCCGCCGCTGCTCGCCGGTGGCGTCCGGATCTGGGGCCTGGCACTGCAGCTTTACGCGCTGCGCTCGCATCGCAACTGGGGTATCGGCGACTTTACCGACTTGTGCAACGCCGTCGGCCTCGCCGCCGCGGCCGGCGCCGATTTCATCGGCATGAATCCGCTGCACGCGCTGTTTCCGTGCCGGCCCGACGCCGCGAGTCCCTACAGCCCATCGAATCGCGCCGCGCTGAACGTCCTCTATCTCGACGTCGAAGCGATAGACGATTTTCTCCACTGCAAGCCGGCCCGCACGCGCGTCTACAGTCAGGCCTTCCAGAGCGCGCTCGCCCGCTTGCGCGCGTTCGACCATGTCGACTACGGCGGGGTCGCACGATTGAAATTCGAAATACTCGCGCTGCTTTTCGACCGGTTTCGGGCGCACGAGCTGGGCGCGAATCCGGGCGAACGCGGACGCGCCTTCCGCGAATTTCAGCGCAGGCGCGGCGCGGCGCTCAAGCTGCAGGGCTTGTTCGACGCGTTGCAGGAGTACATCACCGCAACCACCGGCACTCCCGCCGGATGGCCGGGGTGGCCGGTCGAGTGTAGGCCGCCGACGGCCGTGGGCGACGAGGACCTTTATCGCCGGCACGCCGACCGCGCCGAATATTTTCAGTACCTGCAGTGGCAGGCAGAACTCCAGCTCGCCGGCGCAAGCGACGATGCCCGCGCCTGCGGGCTTGCGATCGGCCTGTACACCGATTTTGCCGTCGGTGCAGACGGAGGTGGCGCGGAAACCTGGAGCCAGTCCGCCGTTTATGCGCCGGACATGCATATCGGCGCGCCGCCCGACGGGTTCAACCTGAACGGACAGGACTGGGGCTTGCCGCCGATGCTGCCGCATCGCCTGCGGGCCGCGGGCTATGCGCCGTTTGTCACCGCCTTGCGCGCGTCGATGCGGCGCGCCGGCGCGCTGCGCATCGATCACGTGATGGCATTGATGCGCCTGTTCTGGGTGCCCGCGGGTATGGCGCCCGCCGACGGGGCCTACGTCGCGTATCCATTTCCCGAGCTTCTGGGCATCGTCGCGCTGGAAAGCCAGCGCAATCGTTGCCTCGTCATCGGCGAGGACTTGGGAACGATCGCGCCCGGCGTGCGTGCAGCCCTCGCCGGCGCGGGCGTGCTGTCGTATCGACCCTTGTATTTCGAACGCACGCCAGAGGGTGAATTTGCGCCGCCCGAAACGTACCCGGTCCAGGCGCTGGTCACGGTGGGCACGCACGACCTGCCGACGCTGGCCGGTTTCTGGGCCGGACGCGACATCGCGACCCGGACGCGGTTGGGCCTGCTCCCCGACGACGAGAGCCGTGCGGCGGAGCTCGCACTGCGGGCAGTCGATCGGAAACGGCTGCTGCGCGCGCTCGAACATGCCGGCGTCCTCGACTCCGCCGAGACGACACGACGGATGACGGTCGATCTGATGCTTGCCGTGCATCGTTTTCTGGCCCGCACGCCGTCGATGGTCATGGCGGTGCAGCTGGAAGACGTGTTCGGCCAGTACATGCAGATGAACCTGCCAAGCACTTCCGAGGACCAATACCCGAACTGGCGGCGCAAGCTCAACATTCCGCTCGAATCCTGGTTGGCCAACCGCCGCTTCGCCGCGCTCGCGCGGATGCTGCGCAAGGAACGGCCCCGCCGACCGCATCGCGCTGACGGCGACGGCGCGTCGGCCGGCGGCGACCCGGGATGATTATTCCGCGAGCCACCTATCGCCTGCAGCTGCATCGCGATTTCGGATTTGGCGACGCCACCGCCCTGGTTCCGTATCTGGCTGCGCTCGGAATCAGCCACGTCTATCTTTCGCCGTGGCTCAAGGCGCGACCGGGAAGCACGCACGGCTACGATATCGTCGACCATTCGCAGCTCAATCCGGAGCTGGGCAGCGAAGCTGAGTTCGCGGCACTCGCCGCGGCGCTCGCGGCGCATGGGATGGGCCAGATGGCTGACATCGTGCCCAATCACATGGGCGTCATGGGTGGTGACAACCCCTGGTGGCTCGACGTGCTGGAGAACGGGCGCGCCTCCAAGTTCGCCGGATACTTCGATATCGACTGGACGCCACCGCTGGGCGCGCTTGCGGGGAAAGTGCTGGTTCCCGTGCTTGGCGACAACTACGGCGAAGTGCTGCTCCGCGGCGAGCTCAAGCTGGAATTCGATTCGGCGTCGGGTCAATTCAGCATTCACTATTCCCATCATCGTTTCCCGATCGACCCGCGCTCCTATCCCCGCATCCTGCGCGACGCCTTGCCTCCGGGAGACGCCTCAGCCGGCGACGACGCGGCGCATCGCCTCGGCGAGCTGGCGAGCGCATTCGCAGCGCTGCCGGCGTATGACGGCTCGACGACGCGCAGCATGGGACGCCGCGAGCGCGACCAGGAACGCCTGCAGCAGGAGCTCGCGACGCTGGTCGCGGGTGCCCCGCCCATCGGGCAGCGCATCGCCGACGCGCTCGCGCGCCTGAACGGCCGACCAGCCGATGCGGCCAGCTTCGATGCGCTGCACGCGCTGCTCGAGGCGCAGTCGTTCCGGTTGACCAGCTGGCGCGTCGCGGCGGACGACATCAACTACCGGCGGTTCTTCGACATCAACGAGCTCGCCGCGCTCCGCACCGAGGATCCGCAGGTCTTCGCCGACTCCCATCGGCTGGTGCTGCGCCTGGTGGCGGAGCGCAAGGTCGATGCGCTGCGCATCGACCATCCCGACGGCCTGTACGACCCGAAAGCGT
Organism: uncultured beta proteobacterium; assembly: GCA_963828665.1. GTDB lineage: Bacteria > Pseudomonadota > Gammaproteobacteria > Burkholderiales > Casimicrobiaceae > PALSA-1003. The sequence continues at coordinate 244,539 of CAWHFL010000008.1, read as the reverse complement.
ATCTGGAAAGGCTGAAGGCTGCCGTCCATGCGGCGCTCCTGCCGGCCGCGGCAATGCACATGCACCGCGCCACGCCGCCGGAGGCGGGCGGTCTCTATACGGTCGTCGAAAAGATCCTTGCCGAGCACGAAGCCTTGCCGGCCGATTGGCCGATTCAGGGAACGACTGGCTACCGCTTCGCCAACCTGGTCGGCGGCCTGTGGGTTGACGGCGCGGCCAAGGCGCGCTTCGATCGCGCCTACGCCGCCTTTATCGGCGCGCGGGCCGACTTCGATGAGATCCTGCGTGAAGCAAAGCTGTCGATCATGACGGGAATGCTCGCTTCCGACTTGAACCTCCTTACGCATGCGCTGACCCGCATCGCCGAGGCCGATCGCAATACGCGCGACCTGACGTTCAACGTCCTGCGCCGTACGCTGATGCTCTACACCGCAGCGCTGCCTGTCTACCGCACGTACATCGACGATCACGGACCCGGAGCGATTGACCTGCGTCACATCGACTGGGCGCTGGCGATTGCCCGGCATTGGCGGCCCGCCCCCGATCCGCTTGCTTTCGACTTCCTTCGCGCCGTCCTGACGGGTACGCTTGCCGCCGCGCCACCATTGCGGGCCGACGGCAATCGTTTCGCGCGCCGCCTGCAGCAGTTCACCGCGCCGGTCATGGCGAAGGCGATGGAAGACACGACTTTCTATGTCTACCATCGGCTGGTCGCGCTCAACGAGGTCGGCGGTGATCCGCGGCGGTTCGGCGTCACCGTCGCCGCCTTCCATGCCGCGGCACGCGAACGCCAGCGCGCCTGGCCTGGCGAAATGCTGGCGACGTCCACCCATGACAACAAGCGATCGGAAGACGTCCGCGCCCGCATCGCCGTCCTGAGCGAGATGCCTGCGATGTGGCGGCTCGCGTTGCGGCGATGGGCACGACTCAACAAGCGGTACGAGACGCGGTTGCAGGATCTTCCGGCACCGGATCGCAACGACCAGTACCTGCTCTATCAGACGCTGCTCGGTATCTGGCCGCAGGCCCATCCGAATGAAAGCGAGCTCAACGCCCTGCGCCAGCGCGTGCAGGTGTACATGCGCAAAGCGGTGCGCGAGGCCAAGGTCCATACTCGCTGGATCCGTCCCGACGACGCCTACGAAACCGCACTGGCGACGTTCATCGATGGGCTGCTCGGCCGCCTGGAGCCCAATCCATTCCTGCAGGAATTTCACGCGCTCCATGCCCTGGTCGCGCGCTGCGGCCTGTACAACAGCCTCGCGCAAACCCTGCTCAAGCTCACCTCGCCGGGCGTTCCCGACATCTATCAGGGCAACGAGTTGTGGGATTTCAGCCTGGTCGATCCCGACAATCGGCGCGCCGTCGACTACGCAAGGCGGAGCACGATTCTGCAACAGCTGCAGCGTGCGTTCGAACCCGACCGGCCGCACGCCGCGCAAGTACGGGCCCTGCTCGATTCGCTCGACGACGGGCGCCTGAAGCTCTATGTCATCTGGCGGGCACTGGCACTGCGCGCGCGGCGAGCCCCCCTGTTCGAGCGCGGCCGTTACGTTGCCCTGCCCGTCGCCGGCGAGCACGCCGCGCACGTCTTGGCGTTCGCACGCGTGCACGAGGCGGACACCGTGCTGACGATCGTGCCCAGGCTGCTGCTTGACTTGACAGCGCGCGCGACGCGTCCTCCGCTCGGCGGCGAGGTTTGGGGTGACACTCGCGTCATGCTGCGCTCGCCGATGAGGTGCCGGGACGCGCTTAGCGGCGCGATGCGGGACTGTCGTCCGGGGACCAAGGGCTCGTATCTGCCGCTTGCCGAGCTGTTCGACACGCTGCCCGTGGCTTTGCTCGAGAGTGTCGCGACGCCCTGATTGTGCCGAAGATCGGCGGACGACATTGGCATGCGGCGTGCTTGAGTTCATTGCGGCCCGGCATACAATCACTCAACGGAGGCGAAGGCCATGCGTACGATATTGCTGATAGTGGTGATCATCCTTCTGCTCGGTGCGCTGCCCACCTGGCCGTATAGCGCCGGATGGGGCTACTACCCGAGCGGCGGCCTCGGACTGGTGTTGCTTATCGTCATCATCCTGGCGCTGATGGGCCGACTTTAGCTCGGCGCACAGACCGGGGAGCGCTGTTTACCGCGCGCGACGGCCGTCGCGTCATCGCGGTCGTCGACCGTTTCTACAATCCAGCGTAGCTTTTGCAACGCATTCACGATGGCTAGCGCTCGATCGCTTCCGAACCGCATAGAGCGATATGAATTTCGGTCGCCGCCTGAAATGCGCGAACCGCCTCCTCGCTTTCCTGCAGTGCGCGCATTCTTTGGATCTCGGCGGCGACCGCCTGCTCCAGTGTCGTGCGAACGGCACTGGATTTGGCTGCGCATCGGGTCTCGCGAAGCACGCAGTCAGCGCGCTTTTGCGCATTCAGTTTGATCGGCAGAAGGTTCTGCCACGTCCCATGATTTCGCTTTCTCGTTTGCTTGGCCATCGCGTGAGTCCTCTGTTTCTAGATGCCGTATGGCGATCCGGCGGCAGACAGACTATCGCGGAGCAACGACATGGAAGACTATAGGACATCTGCTGATTTAGTTGTAAGAACACACCTACGCGGCCTCTGCCGCGGAGGAAAAGCGGCCGCGCGTACCAACGCCAATTCGATCGATACCCTGCGCAGTTGTACGGATGAAAGTCGTTCGCCACGTCGGAGCAGTCGGTCATGGTCCCTCCCTTCTCGACCGCCGTGCAACCAATGGAAGCGTCGCTGGTCGACGGGGCCTTGAAACGCAAACGCTGAAACGGTGGCAAAGATGATCAGCGCGGGCATTCTTCTGTACCGAGTCCGGGATCAAACGGTCGAAGTTTTCCTGGTTCATCCGGGCGGTCCCTACTGGGCGCGCAAGGACGATGGTGCCTGGTCGATTCCGAAGGGCGAAGCGACGGAGGGCGCCGATCTGTTGGCGACGGCGTACGCCGAATTTCACGAGGAAACGGGCTCGCCTCTGGAAGGTGAACCGGCGCCGCTGACACCGCTCAAGCAGCCCGGTGGCAAGCTGGTCCATGCGTGGGCAGTGCGCGGCGACATCGACGCCGCATCGATTCACAGCAACACCTTCGAGATCGAATGGCCACCGCGGTCCGGCAAGCGCCGGGAATTTCCCGAAGTGGATCGAGCCGGCTGGTTCGAGCTTGCAGCCGCACGACAAAAGCTGCTGTCGGGACAACGCGGCTTTCTCGATCAACTGCAGGATCATCTTGGAAAGCGTCCTACGGCCAAATCAGACGGGGTCCGATAGGAACGAACAAGCGAGGCCCCGAAAATGCCGCTACGGGTGGAAGGCATCGATATGGGATCGGCGCCGAGTGCCCCAGTACTGGCACAAAACACAAATCATGGAGAACCACGATGGCAAGAACCACCGCAACTCGCGCGACGCGCCGTTCGCAGACAGCCCTCGAGCTGTTGAAGGCTGATCACGCCGAAGTCAAGAAACTGTTTCGACAATTCGAAAAACTGAAAAAGAACGAGGATAGCGACGGCATGCAGCAAGTGGCGCAGGCCATCTGCGACGCCTTGCGGATTCACGCTCAGATCGAAGAGGAAATTTTCTACCCGGCGCTGCGCGAGGCAGGCGACGCCGATGATGCGCTCGACGAAGCCAATGTCGAGCACAGTCACGTCAAGGAGCTGGTCGAGCAGATCGCGGGCAGCGACGCGGACGACGAACTGTTCGCGGCGCGCGTCAAGGTGCTTTCCGAATATGTCGAGCACCATGTGCAGGAGGAGGAGTCGACGATCTTTTCGAAGGCCAGGAAGGCCGACTTCGATCTGGTCGCGTTGGGCCAGCAGCTCGAATCGCGGAAGGCCGAGCTCAAAGGCGAAGAGCCACCGGTCGATGTCGCCGCGCTCGCTGGCCGGCAGGAGACGATGCAAAAACGTAATGGCCAGCGCGCCAAGCGACAGGCGTAGCGATCGGGGATCTACGACGTACTTTGGGGGGCGGGTCGCGCCAATACGGGCAGCCGGCTCGCGGTACTTGGCGATCCGCGAGCCGACGCCCCACCTGTCAATGAATTTTACGGTGCCGCCGTCGCAGCCGGCGACCCGATGACTAAGTACTTGATAGCGCAGCCCGACGGCAAAGTGGAACGTCTCTTGCGAGTCAGGCCGGCCAACATGCCCTTGCTCCATTCCCAAGCCTGGCGCCAGCCCGAATGGGCGAAGTCAGGCAAACGGAAGGGGTCGGCGTGACTTGCGACGCGGCCCAGCCGCGGCGCGGCTGATCGAGGCGGAGGGACGCCTGATGCTCGAATACGAGGATGATGCGCTGATCATGTCGCAAATACGCACTGCCGACTTTGCCCGGATGAGTACGTCCAAGCAGCTATCGCTCTGGGCGATCCTTCGTGCCCAGATGAGCAGCAAAAAGCAGCTCGAAGCACAAACCCAGACCCCACCGACGGGGCAAAAAGCCATTCCTGCGTCGCCCCCCAAGTAAGGACCGGTTGTGCGCTGCCGCGCGACTGGCGGCAGCGCACGCGGCAATCGCGGCAATCGTCCTAGCGCGTGAATAGCGCGATCAGGATAATGATCGGGATCGGCACACCGAGCAGCCACAACAGAATCGACCGCATGATCGGAACTCCTGGTTAGTTGATCGTGCCGCGGTGGCGTCTCGGCCGCGGCGGTTCTTCAGTTTGTCTAACGCGTTCCTGCATAAGCGCCGTCGCGCAACCGTCCGCCGACAGTCGCGGCGAAAGTTGCAGAGAATGCGCCGACCAGCAGAGCAATGAACATCCACAGCGAGGTATAGCTCGCCGCCTTGCGCGCGGTGTCCGCCGCTTCACGCGCCTTGGCTTCGGTGTCCGCGGCGACGGCCTTCGCACGGGCGTACACGTCGTTGACGCGCTTGTCGGCGTCTTCCGGGCTCAGCCCCGTCCGTGCCGCCACCAGCTGCGAAAGATAGAGCCGGTCCGACGGCGTAATGTCGCCGCTGCGCAGGCTGTTGGCGAAAATGCGGCTCACTTCGGCGCGCGTCGCCGTGTCGTCCGTTGCCGGCGCTTCGGCCGGCTTGTCGGTGCGAAAGAGGCTGTCGACGTAGTACGCGTTGGGGTCGCCCCCCTCGACCGCAAGCCCGGGCCTCACGCCATTCGATGCCGCCATTCCCGCGGCGCCGGCGACCGCGGCGCCGGCGCCGGTAACGGCTACTTTGGCCGTACCGCCGACCAACGCGCCGGCAGCCGAGGTGAGCACCGCCGCAGTGATCACCGTCCCGACCGCCCAGGCCAGAAATCCGTGCGCGGTATCGCGAAAGAAAACCTCGTCGACGTGGACATCGACCCACCCTGTGCGCAACCGGCCGGCGAGATAGCCTCCGATCGCCGAGGCGATCGCCGACATCAGCAGCAACCAGATCGCACCGGCGATCGTCATCGTCGTGGCCGACGCGCCCGATCCCGACCAAGGCGACACAGCCGAGAAGCCGAGGCCCGTGCCCAGCGCGACCAATATCAGCCCCATCGCTGCGCCAGCAAATGCACCGCCGATGATGGCCCCCCAGGAAATCGCCGACGCTGCCGCTTCATTGGCTGCCGTTCCCACCGCGACGACAGCGGTTTCAGGCCGGTAGATCGCAGCTTGTGGAGCTGTACCTTGCATGGGGCCTCCTTTTTAGTGGTTTGCGGCGAATCGCCGCGAGCACCGACGCAATGCAAGTCGTGTGCCATGCAAAACAAGCGCAATCCGGGGGGATTGGACCGCGTCCGCGTTGCTTTCGATGTATGAATTACGAAAGCGCGAACAAACGTGCCGGCATCACTGACAAACGACGAGCGGGCAACCTCAGGCCGCGGCGCGCAACTCAGACGACTCGATCCGTTTCGGCTTGACGCGCCGCGCACGCGGTGAAGCCTTGATCGCGCCTAACGAAGGTGCCGACGCGCGCTTGGCATTGCGCGCCTGACGACGCAGGAATGCGAGCACCAGCCGCTCCGCCCGCCGCGGCGCACCGGCGATCTTTTCGCCGATGCCCTTGTGCAGCGCGCCACTACGCCAGGCATCGAACACCAAAGGGTTTATGTAGGACTTGCGGCAGACGGTCGGCGTATTGCGCAGATCGCTTGCAACCTGTTTGACGGCATCGACGATGCACGTCTTCAACGCGCGCTCGCTGGCCGGATCTGGCAGCGGTGTTGCATGCATGATCGCGATCGCACGCAACGTGGCACCCCAGGTCCGGAAATCCTTGGCGGTGAAATCGTCGCCCATCGCCTCCTTCAGATACAGGTTGACCTGGTCGGAATCGATCGGCCGCCGCTCGCCGGTCTCGTCGACGTACTGGAAAAGTCGCTGGCCCGGCAATTCGTGGCAATGCCGCACCAGCCGGGCAAGCCGCTTGTCGTCGACGGCGATCTCGTGCTCGGCCCCGCCTTTGCCCCGGAAGCGCAATCGCAAGCGGCCGTCGCGGACGAACTGGACGTGGCGGTTGCGCAGCGTCGTCAGGCCATAACTGTCGTTGTCGCGCGCGTACTCGGCGTTTCCGATGCGCACACGCGTCGCGTCGAGCAGACTGACGATGACCGCGAGCACCTTTTCTCTCGGCAGTCCGGGCAGTGCCAAGTCGCGGCGCAAGCGTCGGCGCAGCCGCGGCAGCGCTTCGCCGAATGCGGGCATGCGCTCGAACTTGGCGCCGTCGCGGAAAAGCCGCCATTTCGGATGGTAGCGATACTGCTTCCGGCCGCGCGCGTCGCGTCCGGTCGCCTGCAGGTGCCCGTTCGGCTTGCGGCAGATCCAGACGTCTTCGTAAGCGGGCGGGATCGCAAGGCTCGCGATGCGCTTGAGCTCCGCCTCGTCGGTCAGCTGCTCGTCGCCGAGCATGTAGACGAACTTGTCGCCCTGACGAATGCGCCGGATGCCCGGACTCCCGTCCGAAACATAGACGAGGCCGGCGGCTGCCAGGATCGCTTTGGATTCTGCGGTGCGCTCGCTCAGGTCGTCCACCGCACTACTCCTCGTAGCGAACGCGCTTGAACATCGCGCGCGTCACCGTCTGGCGGACATCAGCGATCGACGCCCACGGATCCTGGCGCAGGGTTCGCAGGCGCTCAGGGACATTGCGGACGTTGAAGTGATCGAAGCGCACATCAACATCGAGTTCCTTCCAGCCGATCGGCGTCGACACCGGTGCGTTCTTGCGCGAACGAATCCCATACGGCGCGATCGCGGTCGCGCCTTCGGCGTTGCGCAGATAGTCGATGAAGATCTTGCCCTTGCGCTGCGCCTTGGACAGTGTGGCGATAAAACGGTCGGGGAAGGTGCCGACCAAGAGATCGGCCACCGCCTTGGTAAAGCCTTTCGCCTGCGTCCAGTCGAGCGTCGGACGGATCGGCACGACCACGTGCAGGCCCTTGCCGCCGGTCGTCTTCAGAAAGCCTTCGAGACCCAGATCGTCGAGCAGCGTGCGCAGCAGGCCGACGGCTTCGACCAGTTGCTTCCAGCCGATGCCGTCGTCCGGATCGAAGTCGAAGATCAGGCGATCGGGCCGATCGAGCTTCGGTTTCCTCGAACCCCACGGATGCAGCTCGACGACGCCCCACTGCACCAGCGCGACCAGCGCCGGCAGCGAATTGGTGGCGAAATAGGTAGCCGTGCCCTTGCCCTCCGGCACTTCGACCCGCGTGACCGCGGCATTGACGCTCTTATCGGCATGCTTCTGGAAAAAACACTGCTTGGTCCAGCCGTCGGGGCAGCGCACCAGCGCCAGCGGGCGGTCACGCAGGTGCGGCAATATCCAGTCGGCGATCGCGTCGTAATAAAGCGCGAGGTCGCGCTTGGTGAGCTTGGCCTCGGGAAAGAACTGCTTGTCCGGATGCGACAGCTTGATGCCGGCGACGGTGTCGGCCTCGGCCGGGCTCGCCATCGCGTTCGCGGTCTTCCGCGCGGAGGTCGCGCGTGCCGCGCCCCGTGCGCGCGCGGGTGCGGGATCCGGCGCGGGGTCCGGCGCGTCGCGTTTGATCGCGTTTGCCTTGACCCGCGCGGCCTCTTCGCGCACGACCTCGGTGGCCTTCTTGTCTTCGCGCAGACCCTGGAAGGACGGATGACGCAGCGCTCCGTCATTGCTCCACTCGGTGAAGGCGATTTCGGCCACGAGCTGCGGCTTGACCCAGTGCGCGCCCTTGGCTTCGTACCCGCGCGGCGGATTGTCGAACGGCGCGCCCGATTGCTCGAGCTTGCCGAGGATCGGCCGCAGCTTGGCCAGCGTCTTGTCGTCGAATCCAGTCCCGACCTTGCCCGCGTAACGAAGCTTGCCCTTCTCATAGATGCCGAGCAGCAGTGCGCCGAATCCTGTACGGCTGCCTTGCGGGTCGGTGAAGCCGCCGATCACCATTTCCTGACGACGGCCGCACTTGACCTTCAGCCACTCACGAGTGCGCGTGCCTTCGCGATACAGCGAATTCGCGCGCTTCGATATCGCACCTTCGAGCTTCAACTTGCAGGCCTGCTCGAAAAATTCGGCACCCGAACCTTGCACGTCGACGCTGTAACGCAGGATCGGATCGGATGTTCCGACCAGTGCGCGCAACAACCGCTTGCGCTCGATCAAGGCGACGCTGCGTAGATCGTAACCGTCCTGGTAGAGCAGGTCGAAGACGAAATAGCTGATGTTCTTCGCGCGCGAATCGGCCAGCGCGTTTTGCAGCTGCTGGAAGCTGGTCAGGCCTTTGTCGTCGGCGACGGCGATCTCGCCGTCGAGCCACGCCTGGTCGACATCCAGGCGCTGCAGCGAAGCAACGACCGAAGGCAGTGCCGACGTCCATTCCTTGCCGTTGCGCGAGTACACGTGGACGTCGCCGTGGTCGATCCGGGCAACCATCCGGTAACCGTCGAACTTGATTTCGTGGATCCAGTCGTCGCCGGTCGGCGCGCTGTCGACCAGGGTGGCCAGCGTCGGCGATAGCGACGCGGCCATCCTGGCCTTCTTCGCGCCGGCCGCCGACGCCGGAGAAAGCTCTCGCGAACCGTTCCCCCCATTGGCGCCGGCGCCAACCGAGCGCGACGCCTTGCCGGCGGGTGCCTTCGCCGGCTTCCGCGATTGGGTGGATGCGACGTCTGCCAGCGCACCACCGCGCACATTGGCGGCCACCGAGCGGTTCGAATGCCATTCGTGTGCCTTGTCGCGCGCGATCTCGTCCAGGCTGCGGCTCGAGACGACGCTGTCGGGCTCCTCGTCAACGATATGGGCCCTCTTTCCTTCCTTGGCGTATCCGTCGCTTTCCTTGATCAGCAGCCACGCCTGCTTGCCCGACTTGCCGCCGTATTTGCTGCCATGCGTGCGAATCAGGTCCCAGCCGCCTTTGAGCTTCTCACCATCGAGCTCGAACTTCAGATGGCCCTTTTCGTATGCGGCAACGGGGTCGCCGATCGGACGCCAGGTGCCGCGATCCCAGACCATGACGGTCCCCGAGCCGTATTGACGCGGTGGAATAATGCCCTCGAAGCCGCCGTATTCCAGCGGATGATCTTCGACGTGCATCGCCAGGCGCTTGTCGTGCGGATCGAGGCTCGGCCCCTTGGGCACCGCCCAGCTCAGCAGTACGCCGTTCAACTCCAGGCGGAAGTCGTAGTGCAGATGGCTCGCCGCATGCTTCTGGATGACGAAGCTCAACTCCTTCGCCTTGGCGCGAATGACGCGACCGCGCGGCTCGGGCGTCGCCCGGAAATTGCGTTTCTCGCGGTAGCGTTCGAGGCCCATGGCTTTCCCGGAGATGCGTCAGGCCCGCTTGCGCTTGGCGGCCGGACGCGCCGATCCGCGCGAGCCGGCGACCATGCGCAGGGTGGGCTTGGTCGTGGTCGCCTTCGAACGGCGGGCATCGACCGGTTTGCGCCGCGCCCCGCCCTTGTCGAGGCTCTGCTTGAGCAAGGCAGCGAGATCGATGATCTTGGCCGAGCGAGGCTCCTCGCCGTCCTCCGCCGTCCGCTTGGTGATCTCCTTGGTTTCTCCGGCCTTGACCTTTTCACGGATGCGCCGCATCAGATCTTCGTGGTAAGTATCCTTGAACTCCTCGGGCTTCCAATGCTCGGTCATGTCGTCGACCAGGCGCTTGGCCAGATCGACTTCCTTGGTACTCACACCGGCGCTTTTCAATCCTTCCGACGGCAGCTCGAAGCCGCTGGCGCCGCGGATCTCGTCGGCATGGCGCATCGTGACCAGCATCAACGCTCGTCCTTGAGGAACGACGGCCGCCAGGTGCTCGGTCGTGCGAATGACGACTTGCGCCACCGCGACGCGTCCGGTCGCGCGCAAGGTTTCGCGCAGCAACGCATACACCTTTTCACCACGATCGGCCGGCGCGAGGTAGTAAGGCGTCTCGTAATACTGCGGCGGGATTTCGCCGGCCGGCACGAACGACTTGATGTCGATCGTCCGGGAGGCCTTGACGTTGGCGCGTCGAAAATCCTCGTCCGACAGGACGACGTACTGATCTTTTTCGTATTCGTAGCCCTTGACGATGTTGGACCACTCGACTTCCTTGCCGCTCTTTTTGCTATAGCGCTTATATCCGACCGGCGAAAGGTCGCGCTTGTCCAGCATCGAGAACTGGAATCCCTTGCGCTCTTCCGCCGGGAAAAGCTCGACCGGTATGTTGACCAGTCCGAACGAGATCGCACCTTTCCAGAGTGAGCGAGCCATGATCTACCCTTTCCGCTGCTCGGCGACGTGAACGGTAATGCAATCGACGCACAGGCCGTGCGCCACCGGACGGACGATCAAAATGCCGCATCCGACGCATTGCAGCAACGGTTTTTCGCCGGAAAGCTCGCATGCCGACTTGCAGCCGGCGAGATCGCACCAATGCATATCGTACGGGCAAACGAGCACTTCGCCTCCTTACCTCGAGCTTGTGCATTCTGGCTAGAGCAGGCAAGGCTCCGCTATCGGCGGCCGTCTTGTTCTGGCGTCGGCGCAGGGCGCGCGATTGTAGGAATTTGTCCTATAGCGACAGCAAAGACGTCCGACCAGATCAGATTAACCGCGTCCTGAGTCCGGTGTCCGTGCGGTGCAGCGCTAAGCTGACATCGATATCGCGGGCAGGCGCAAGGTGATCGTTCCATCAGCGCAGGAACACGGAACGTGGTTCGCCTTGCCGATTGTCATTACATCGTCGTAGCTCAGCGCACGATAAATCGCCAGCGGCGGGAACGGCGTCTTGCGCTCGACTCGCTTGGCGGACAGGCTGACGACCACTTCGTCGTCGATCGATTCTGCCAAGATCGCAATATCGACCGGTCCCCCATGGACATCCGCCAGCGCGAGCAACGAGGTGACCAGAAGCTCGCGCAGCACCGGCTTGGAGACCAGCGCATCGCCGCTCCTGACATCGCTCGACGCCTCGACGCCGCGCAGCGGCCAGTCGTCGCCGGCGACCTTCAGGCAATGACGCAGCGTTTCGTCGACCGTCGCCCTCGCCTTGTCGTCGGGCCGAAGCCATTCGATCATCGCGCGGCAGCTACTGACCGCGGTGCGCGTCTGTTCGGGCAGCTGCTTGATGCATTCGTCGACCTTCGGGCCGACCGCGCCGGTGTCTATCATTCGCGCGGCGAGCTCGGCGGAGAACTGCAGCGTCTGAAGCTCGCCCATCAGCGCATGGCGCATCCCCGAGGCGAGCTTGCGCAGCACCGCGTACCGGATCGCATCGGCGTCTCGTCCACCCGCGTCGATCATTGCGTCGGTCCCCACCGCTGAGGCGACCGAGTCGGATGACTTGGCCGCAGCGCCGGTACCGAGTATCGCAAAAAAACGGGGAAGTCGGGCGACTCCGGATCCGGGGGAGAGAGAAGTCGCACGACCAGCAGTCAGTGCCGGTCGCGATGTTGACGGCCGTCGCCGTTGTTGCGCGAGTCGTCGTTGCTGCCCCGGCGCAGCGCGTGAGCGCGCGCTGCCCATTCACTGGTGGCATCCTCGAAGGCGCGGATCGCATCGGTGCGCGCGCCGCGCTCGAGCAGATGCGCAGTCTCGCGCACGACGGCATTGTCCAAAATGCGGCCCACGTTCTGCGGGTCGGTCTGACGCATCAGTGCGGACAGCAATATCGATGCTGCCCTAAGCTCCGCTTTGAGGCGGATCTCCTCTTTCAGCGACATCGTCCCACCCTTGCGCCGGCTTTCGGCCGGCGTCCGCAGCAACTGCCGCAGCAAAGTCTGCGGCGGACCGTCCCGGCGCTGCCCGTATCGATCCCGGGCGGCGCCGGCATCAATCACATCAATAGACCTTCGGCTCGCCCGGGGCGATGTCGTCGGCCGAGCGACGTTGGCGAAGCTCCAGCTCATCGTCGTCCCAGTACGGAGCGACGTTGTAATAGGCATGAATCTCGGATGCCCAGGTCGAATCGGCCATGCTCGGCCAGTGGTCCTTGTCGAAGCCTTCGGCGTTCTCGAGCTTTTCCTTGCTCGCATCGAGGACAAAGCCGTGCTCGCGCGCGTCGAGCGTCAGCGCGCCCCAGGGAATCGCGAAAAGCTTGGAGCCCATACCCAGGAAGCCGCCGAACGACAACACGGCATAGGCGATGCGGCCGGTGGTGACGTCAAGCATGATCGCTTCGATCTTGCCCAAACTCTCGCCCGCAGCATTGACGACCTTGTCGCCGATCAGCGTCGCGGCGTCCATAACCTCAGGGCCGGGACCGCTGTTGTCCGGATTGTCGGACCGAATGATTTGTGCGCCCGACCGTGCCTTGGTCGAGTCATACGGGTTCGCTTGCGTTGCCATAGAGAAACTCCTCACAAAAATGCTTCGACGAAGAACGGTCCCCGGGTTTGCCGGAGTTGCCGGAAAGCGTGGCTTTTCGCGATCTTGTGTCGCCCGCCTGTCTCACTCTCGGTCCCGTCCTCATAGTCTCCGTTAGCGGCGGGCGCTCCAATCCGCAGAGGTCCGATTTTGCTGTAGGTCTGCGCAGTACCTGGCGTAAGACGCGGGCTGTCAGTCCGCACTCATTCGCGATGGTTGAATTCGGGCGCGCCCATCTCCGCGGATGCGGCTGCTCAGACAGTCGCTAAGCGCCTGCAACAGACACGACGCTTTTCGACTCGAGCCTCTCCACGCGAATGATTGACAGGCCTTCGAGCTGGGTCATCGCAATCCTTCTATTTACGAGGCAGGTGTAGCGAAGCTAATCAGCCCCCCGAGCGGGCGGTGTCGCCGTGCTGCTTGTCGACAAACCTTACATTGATGCCATTTCGAAGGAGATAAGTGCTTGAGCCGTCGGCCTATTTGGCATGGGTATGCTACATGCTTGTGCACGACAGGAGCTTACGCTCCCGGGGGATCTGCCATGACAGCTAGCTTTCGCGCAGCGATTACCGCCGCACTCTTTTCAGTTCTTCTGGGCGCACCGGGGCCCGTGATCGGCTATTCGCAGACGGACCTGATCACCAACGCCACAGACCCGGACCTAAAAAACCCATGGGGCATCTCGTTTGGTCCAACCAGTCCATTCTGGGTATCCGACAATGCCACCGGCAAGGCCACGCTGTACAACGGCGCCGGCGCAAAGCAAGGCCTCATTGTCACGATGCCTGCCGGCAGCGAGGCGGTCACCGGGCAGGTCTTCAGCAACAGCCCTGGAAACTTCAATAGCGACATCTTCTTGTTCGCCACCGAGAACGGCACTATCACAGGATGGCGTGGCGCATTGGGGACTTCAGCCGAGATGTTGTTCGACTCGACAGCGAAAGACGCCGTATACAAAGGTCTTGCCATCAACGACACCAAGGATTCGTTGTACGCGACTGACTTTCATAACGGCGCGGTCGATCTTTTCAACAGCGCTGGGTTGGCAGGATCCTTTTTCGATCCAACTCTGCCTGCGGGCTACGACCCGTTCAACATCCAGAACCTGGGCGGGACGTTCTATGTGACCTTCGCTCAGCGGGAAACGGGTGGAGATGACGATGTCTCCGGAACAGGCCACGGCGTGGTCGATATCTTCGACCCAACCACGAATACGTTCACGCGTCTGATCACAGGAAGCGCTGCGGGTGGAACCGTCGATGCCCTGGACTCGCCCTGGGGACTTGCATTGGCACCCAGCACTTTTGGACCCTTCGGCAACGATCTCCTGATCGGCAACTTCGGCAATGGAGAGATCAACGCCTTCAACCCGACGACGGGAACCTTTCTCGGAACGCTTCTGGACTCGAGCAACAGTCCTATCGTTAACCCGGGACTGTGGGGCCTTGCGTTTGGCAACGCCAATGTAACCTTCGATCCCAACGCGCTTTACTTCACCGCCGGCGGCGCCAACGAGGATACCGGTGTCTTCGGCAAAATCACCGTAGGCGCGAGCTCAGTTCCGGAGCCGACGACTTTCGCCCTGCTCGGCGTCGGCCTTGCTGCACTCGGATTCTCGAGGCGCGCGCGCAAGCCGTAATCGGGTCAGGCCGCGGCGCCGTTCATTGAGCGTCAGCGGGGGCGCGCGAGAAGCTTCAGGTCCCGCACCAGCGCGACGTACGCGTCGTCAAAGTCCTCGCGCGGCACGCGCAGGATCGACGACGGGTGAACGGTGACCATGACGCGCTCAGCCAGGTCGCTTTCCATCCATCGGCCGCGATCGACGGTGACCCGGACCGACGGCCCAAGCAGCGCCTTGGCCGCGGTAGCACCGAGGCAGACGATGATCCTGGGCTTGACCAGCCGCAGCTCCTGCCGCAACCAGTCGAGACACGCCGCGACCTCCTGCTGCGTCGGGGTCTTGTGCATCCGCCGCTTGCCGCGCGGGAACCAGCTGAAGTGCTTGACCGCGTTGGTGACGTAGACCTCTTTGCGGTCCACACCCGCCTCTGCCAGCGCCTTGTCAAGGAGCTTTCCGGCGGGACCGACGAATGGGCGCCCTGCCAGATCCTCTTGATCGCCCGGCTGCTCGCCGATAAGCATGATGCGCGCGTGCGCGGAACCTTCGCCTGGCACGCCTTGGGTCGCATTCTTCCACAGATCGCAGCGGCGGCACGCGTCGATCGATTTCGCGAGCTCTGGCAGCGACGAATGCTCGGGCTCGTCGGAATTGGGAGATGTGCGTTTGGCCATCGGAATCACCGATCGGAACTGGCTGAGTCAAGCAAGACTGGTGCCGAAATTGAGGCGCGTTTTCGGTGCGGGGGGCGGACGCGCGTGGGGGCCATGCATTCGTTCTAGGCCGCTGGTTCTAGTGCTTTTGGCCTAAGTCGCGCCGACCGCAACTCGGCAAGAGTTACACGCATTTTCTACTCTGCAACGCGCGTCCGTGGCGAGGCCGAAGAGCGGTCGAACCCGGCTGCATTCCTGTAGGAACTGACAGCTGCACTGCTGACGGCGGCCGGCGTAGCGTGCCTGGACTCGCGCCAATATCGGATGCGTTTGCGTCGGACGAATTTGTCCGAGCGTCTTGCCTCAGGAGAATCGTCCATGAAGTGGGTGCACTCGCCGGAAATCGGCCGCCGCGACATACGTGCGTCAGCCAGGGCAGCGACGACTGCGCTGCTCCAGGTCTGCTCGCTCGTTGCATCGTTCGACGCAAATGCCCTCACCAGCCAAGCCATAAGCTTCGCCGCGCTGAGCGGAAAGACCTTTGACGCGGCGCCGTTCACGATAAGCGCCACAGCGTCCTCGGGGCTCGCGGTCAGTTTTATTTCGCTTGCGCCCTCCATTTGCACTGTCGCCATCACGGTCGTGACCATCCGAGGCGCAGGAACATGCACGATACAGGCTTTGCAAGCGGGTGACGCGACCTACGCGGCCGCTCCACCCGTCAACCAGACTTTCACAGTCGCCAAAGCAGCGCAGACGATCACGTTCCCCGCACTGGCGGGCAAGACGTACGGCGCAGCACCCTTCGTCATCGGCGCAGTTGCGTCGTCGCGTTTGGTGGTTACCTTCGTCTCGACGACAACTGCCGTGTGCACTGTGAGCGGGGCGATGGTCACGATCGTAACCGGCGGCAGTTGCACGATCCAAGCGCAGCAGGCCGGCAATGGCAATTACTACGCTGCCGCGAACGCAAATCAGAGCTTCGCCGTGGCGAAGGCCGCACAGACAATTACGTTCGCGGCGCTCGCAGGCAAGACCTATGGCAACTCGCCATTCACGGTGAGCGCGACAGCTTCCTCAGGGCTCGCCGTGGCATTCGCGTCGACGACCACGACGGTGTGCACGGTGAATGGCAGCACCGTAACGATCAGAGCCGGCGGTACTTGCACGCTCCAGGCAGCGCAGGCGGGCAACGTAAGTTACAGCGCCGCGCCTGTTGTGATCCGAAGCTTCACCGTCAGCATCGGTGCGATTGTCCGATACACATACGATCCGGCGGGCAACGTCATCAAGATTGAACGCGTCGGGGTGCCATAGGCGAAACAATGGGCCCGACACGGACAAGAAGATTCAGACTTTCGCGACTACGAGGTTTGGCAATGAAGCCCAATTCAAGTACAGGTCCGGCGCACCTCTGCGAGCGGTGCACCGGAAGGCGCGTGCTGCGGCGCTGGCGATCGAACAAGCCCTTATCCTCTCTTGGCGCGCTCTTAGTCCTCTTGGTGACCATCTTAAGTACGGCCGCGCATGCTGCCGGAAGTTTTTGCACACGCACTGACGCCGGCAATGCGCTGTGCGCTCCAATAGAAACCTTTTCGACCGCCCACTGGGGGCTGAGCAGCGCAGCCAGCTGGAATGCATTTCACCAGTACAAGCCGAGCCCCTGGCCAGACTTTCCCACCCCGGAAGCGCTGATCCAAGCATTCGTGGCGGTAAATCCTGCTGCAACAACCTGCAACACAGCACCCTACTTGTATCGAGGATTCGCCTACGAGCCTCGATTGGCCAGTTACTATTACAACAACTATCCTGCAACCTCGGCAATGAGCTACGCGGATGGCATCCTGCCGGATGTTGCGCGCGACCGACAACCCGAAGAGGCGTCGGTTTGGTACAAATGGCTAGTTCCCCTCGGCGGCGGCCCCTGCACCGCCACCCAGACCATAGACATTCTTCCGTTCCAGAGGCGCATCGGCGTTTGCCCGGCTGGATTCGTGTTCGCCGCGCCTCTTGCGTCGACTGGGTCGGCGTTTTTGCACAATCCCGAAGCCTGCGTCATGGGGCTAACCGTTGACGCAAAAAACCTCGGGGCCTGTACCGGACCCAATCAGATCGCCGGTAACCCCGTAAGTATCGCCACCGGCAACAAGTTTCAGCAAGAGATCGATATTGCTCCCGCGCCATTCGGCACCCTGGGCTTCCAGCGCTACTACAATTCCGTGCAGATCGGTTCCTATGCGCTGGGTTTGCAGTGGCGGCACACTTACGATCGCACTGCGACACCCGCCGGTGTTGCGACTGCCGGAGCAATCGCTGCAGTCAGTCGTCCCGACGGCAAGCGGTTTATTTTCAAACGCCTTGGTGCGGCCTGGACGCCCGACCATGATGTTGCCGACCAGCTGTTTCCGGTGGTCGATGGCAGCAATAACCTTGCAGGCTGGCGCTATGTCACCGCCTCCGATGACACGGAGATATACGACGCCACTGGAAAATTGCGATCTATTACCGCTCGAAACGGGATAAAGCAGACCTTGGCCTACAGTGACGAAACGACGACGGGGGTGCCCAAGGCTGGCCTACTGATGCAGGTAACCGATTCGTTGGGTCAAAGCCTCGTATTCGCCTACGACGCACAAGCACGCATCATCAAGGTGATCGACCAAGCGGGCCAACCGTACCTGTACGGGTACGATCAAGCGGGCAACCTCGCGACGGTCACATATCCGGACCTGGCCCAACGCCAATATCTTTATAACGAGACCGCGCACGTACAAAATGTGAACGCGCCATGGTTGTTGACCGGCATCGTCGATGAAAATGGAGACCGATTCGCGACCTTTTCCTACGACGCGAAGGGTCGGGCGATTGCGACAGAGCATGCCGGTGGTGTCGACCGGTATCAATTTACCTTTGCGGGCGTAGTTCCAGTGGTGAGTACGCTAGTAACGGATCCCCTGGGCACCCAACGGAAGTACGACTATTCCTATTTGAACAGCCACTACACCAACACGGCGCTGTCGCAACCTTGCGTTACCTGCGGCGGCAATAGCGGCCGCTCAATTTCCTATGACAAGAACAGCAATGCAACGGTCATCACTGACTTTAACGGTGTCCGGACGACCCTCGCTTTCGACTTGACTCGCAATCTCGAAACGTCGCGGACCGAAGCCAGTGGTACGACTCAACAACGCACGGTGACTACGCAATGGCATCCGACATATCGACTGCCGACGCAAACAACCGAGCCCGCACCGGGTGGCACAAAGACCACTTCATTTACATACGATTCGTCAGGCAATTTGCTTACCAAATCGGTGCTTGCGCCGAAAAATGACGGCACCGGCCTGACGATAACGCGCAGCTGGAGTTGGACTTACGAAACTTTCGGTAGGATGCTGACCGCAACCGATCCAAATCTCAAAACGACGACCTTCACCTACAACTCCGATTCGGACCCCGATCTTGGGAAGCGCGGCAATCTGGCGTCGATTACGAATCCTGCCGGCCATGTGACGCTGATAAGCGCCTACGACCTCGCAGGTCGCGCAACGGTCACGACAGACGCGAACGGATTGAAAACAACATTGACCTACGACAGTCGGGGCAGAGTGACCTCGCGGCAAGTCGGGATTGAGACGACGAGGTATGCATACGATTGGGCCGGCCAACTGATCAGGGTCACGCTCCCTGACGCGTCTTACCTGGAGTACACATACGATGACGCGCATCGGCTCATAGAAGTAGATGATGCGCTGGGCGACAGCATTGTGTATACCTTGGACGCAATCGGCAACCGTATTCTAGAGCAGGTATTTGATCCCGCGGACAACCTGACACGCTCGCGGTCGCGCACGTTCAATAGCTTGAATCAGTTGGCGTCAGATCTCGGTGCACAGGGTCAGCGTACTTCGTACACGTATGACAATAACAACAATCTTGCCACGGTGACCGATCCCTTGGGACACTCCAACGGCAACATCTATGATGCCCTCAATCGGCTGACCAGCGTTCTGGATCCCAATCTAGGAACGATCCACTATGCGTACGACGCGGCCAGTAACCTTGGGCAAGTAACGGATCAACGCCAGCTCGTAACCAGCTATACGTACGATGGACTGAACAATCCGATCAAGATTCAGAGCCCGGATACGGGACCGACAGTCAACACTTATGATCTGGTCGGTAATTTGCTTACCAAATTGGATGCGCGCGGCGTTACTGCGACGTATACCTACGACAATATCAATCGGACAACGAATATCGTATTTCATCGAGGCGGCGTCGACGAAATACACCAATTCCAGTACGACGTCGGCGTTAACGGCAAAGACCATTTGACGCAGATTACGGATCCTGCTGCAGTCACGGCCTGGACCTATAACGCTCAAGGGCGCGTGGCAAGTAAGGCGCAAACAGTAGATGCTCTTACGAAATTGGTGACGTATGTGTATAACAATGCTGGCCAATTGCTTGGAATGACGTCGCCATCAGGCCAACAGATCGAATACAGCTATATTAATAATCGCGTTTCCGCGATTACGGTCAACGGGCAAACCTTGCTCCATGGCGCAGTCACTATGCCTTTTGGTCCGCTGTCCAGCTGGCTCTGGGGCAATGGTTTGTTTACGTTTCGCAACTACGATCGCGACGGCCGCGTCGCGAGCTGGGAATTTCGGAACGGGGCCAGTATCTTGCGGAAGGAGCAAACCTTCGACCAGGCGAGCCGAATTGTTGCTGTCAACGACCCAGCTCATCTTGGGGTAAGCCAAGCCTACCAATACGATCCATTAGATCGGCTCACCGTGGCGCAGACCGGTACCCCGCCATCGCATACCCAGCAGTTCGCATACGATGCGGTGGGAAACCGCCTGAACATTACGATCGATAATTCGATTACGAACGCGGCGTACGGGCCGGGCAATGGTCAACTGCAAGTGCTTAGCGGATCGCTTCCCACCAGTTACCTACTTGGAAGCGGGACATGGGCGTTTACGTATAACAATGCAAATAGACTGAGCGCGGTGCTCAATGGGAGCACGACGATTGCGACATATCGCGTAAACGCGCAGGGCCAACGAGTGAGCAAATCCGTCGGTGGCGCGACAACATACTTCGTCTACGATGAGCAGGGACATGTCCTGGGCGAATACGATCGCGCCGGTAGCCTGATCGAGGAGACGATCTGGTTTGAAGACCTGCCGGTTGCGACGCTGCGGCCCACCGGAGCGAGCGGCATACCGACGCCTGTAAAGATCTATTACGTCCACGCCGATCATCTTGGCACTGGCCGCGCGGTTACGCGCCCCAGCGACAACAAGCTAATGTGGCAATGGGACAATCTCGACCCGTTCGGCGCCAATCTTCCAAACGAAAATCCAGCGAGCCAGGGACCCTTCAAGTACAACTTGAGATTCCCCGGGCAGTACTACGATGCTGAGACTGGTACGAACTACAACTACTTTCGCGATTACGATCCTGCCGTTGGCAGATACGAGCAAAGCGATCCAATCGGCTTGAGGAGCGGCACCAATACGTACGGTTATGTCCCATCCAACCCCCTTCGTTGGTCGGATTCATACGGACTTGAGGGCGGCGGTTTTTCCACGCGATACGGCAACTGGTGCGGAAGGAACTGGAGTGGCGGCCATAAGGGACCGACAATTCCTCAAAATCCCGCGGGGCCAATCGATAGCCTTGATGCGTGCTGTATGGCGCATGACCATTGCTGGGCTAAGTTTGAATGCGACGGCTGCGGATCAGGCGCTGACAGAAAGACGGGCAAACAAGACTGCGACCGGACTCTCGTGAGCTGCCTCGACGCATTGAAAGGCATGGCCCCTCAAAATTGGCCAAAGCCACCTCCTCATGGACAAGAAGTAGACGCTTATTTCTTTTGCCAAAAGGCGAAGTGGTACTTTCGATGATCCCAAGCAAAGGCGAACCGGCCGGTTCAGGCTTACTGATTGGCGGGTGCCTCTTTCACGCGATTCTTGTTACAGCGTTGTGGGCTCTCGTTTTCAAGTTCGACGTCGAAATTATCCCAGCGAAGATCTGGGCGATGATAGCTCTGATGTGGTCGTTGTGGCTTCTTGTCGCCGCCCTCGGCCGATCGAGAAATCGAGCACGGTGGATAGCAGCCGTCATCGCGAGCAGTCTTATTTTGGCGCCGACTTTTCCAACACTATATACATTCGTCATCTGGACAATCGAAGGATTCGCACCCTAGCCATCGATTCGTACACATTCACGACAGAAGCGTAGGCGTCCGGCCATCAGCGGGTATCGTTTTTCAGCTCAACCGCCAGCCGGGGGCACATCCGGATCGAACATGGGATTCTCCGGCATCTTCTCGACGATCGGCGGGGCGGTGATCGACATCCGGTCGCGCGCCGTTTCGCGATGTCCTTCCGCAGGGACGTGTCGCGTTGCGCGGGCCAGTCCGAATAGCGGCATGTTGTTGTAAACCGTTTCCAGGTCGCCCGGCCGGACGCGATACGTTTCGTGCCAGATGCCGACGTCGCCGTTGCCCGCCGTCGCGCGATTGAACGCCGCCCACGCCGGACGATGATGGCGCGAAGCGTCCTTGGCAAAACGCTCGAGATCGTCGAACGATCGCCAGTATTGCACCATGATCGTCGGATTCCCGCGCCACGATTCGCCGCTCAGGAAACCGGATGCCGGGTCGGCCTGCAACTCGCGCAGCATGCGCGGCATCGCCAGCGCCACCGGCAGCCATTTGTGGATCTTCCAGAAGGAATTGATGCGCATGCCGATCAGGAAGACGATCACCTCGCCATCGACGTCCGCCGTCATCCGTTGCGCGATCACCTGTGCCATCGGTCAGCCTCGGGTACTCAACGCGCTCATCCGGTCTTTGGCCGTGCGCTCGTAGCGCAGCTTCCCCGACGCGCCGGCAGCGGCGAAATGAAATCCGGCGTGCTTCAGCACGATGTGCGAGGCCACGTTGTCGGCCGCGACGTGGGCAATGACGCGGCGCACGCCCGGATGGCGCAGCGCCCTTTCGGTCAGCGCCAGCGCGAGCTCGCTGCCGTAACCCTCGCCGCGCGCCTCGTCCGCGATCGAATAGCCGATCTCGACGGTGCCGTCGTGAGTCGGCGGGCCGAAGTAGCCGCCGGCGCCGACCAGTTGCGCGGGCGACCCTTCGTCCGCACGACGCAGCGCATACCAGCCGTACCATCCGACGGCTGCGCGGCCGCGGACTTCGTATTGGGACAGAAAGTAGGCGATGGCATCGCGGTCGTATTCGCCCGGAGGCCAGCTTGGCGGCACCTCGGCGTCGAGGAGTGCGGCAAGCTGCGCGGGGTCGGCAAGCTCGGTGCGTAAATGGGCGAGCTGCGCCGCAATCATCCGCATCCGCGCCGTGTCGATGACAAACTCTTCGTCCGGCACAAGGCGCGATGCGGATGGGCGGAGCATTGGCCGCGTCCGCCGCGCTATTTCGGCGCCATCCGGATCGCGCCATCGAGACGGATGGTCTCGCCGTTGAGCATTTCGTTGCGGACGATCTCCGCCACCAGCGATGCATATTCCGCCGGCCGGCCCAGCCGCGGCGGGAACGGCACCATCTTGCCCAGCGACTCCTGCACGTCCTTCGACAGACTGTCCATCATCGGCGTCTCGAACAGGCCCGGCGCGATCGCGACGACGCGAATGCCGTGACGCGCGAGCTCGCGCGCGATCGGCAACGTCATGCCGACCAGGCCGCTCTTGGAGGCGCTGTACGCTGCCTGGCCGATCTGCCCGTCGTACGCCGCCACCGACGCGGTCAAAACGATCACGCCGCGCTCGCCGGCGGCATTGGGCGCGTTGCGCGCCATCGCCTCGGCCGCCAGGCGGGTCATGTTGAACGATCCGATCAGGTTGATGTTGATCGTGCGGGCAAAGGTGGCGAGGTTGTGCGGCCCCTCCTTGCCCAGGATCCGTTCGCCGTGCACGACGCCGGCGCAATTGATCATTCCATGAATCGCGCCGAAGGCCGTTTGCGACGCCTCGACCGCGGCCTTGCCGCTCGCCTCGTCGGTGACGTCGGTGCGGACGAACCGTGCCGCGGCACCGAGCTCGGCCGCCAGCGCCTTCCCGTCGCGCTCGTTCACGTCGGCCAGCACGACCTTGCCGCCGCCGGCGACGACCATGCGTGCCGTCGCAGCGCCCAGCCCCGACGCGCCACCGCTGATCAGAAAGACGCTACCTCCGAGTTGCATCGCCTTGCTCCATCGTCCTGCGATTCGTCGGCGCGTGCGCGCGCCAATGCGGCGTCGGCGGGTCTCGCGGCCTACTTTTCCTGCGCCTTGAATACCGTCGTCGCCGTCGCCACCAGGCCAGCCAGGTCGGACAGGTTCGAGGGCACGATCAGCGTGTTGTTGGTCTTGGCAAGATTGGCGAACGCCGCCACGTACTGCTCCGCTACCTTCAGATTGACCGCGTTGATGCCGCCGGGCGAGACGATCGCCTCCGCGACCTGGCGGATCGCCTTGGCGTTCGCTTCCGCGATCGACAGGATCGCCGCCGCCTGCCCTTGCGCGGTGTTGATCTCCGCCTGTTTGACGCCCTCGGATTGGGCAATGGCCGCGGCGCGCGCGCCTGCCGCCAGGTTGATCTGCTGCTGCTGTGCGCCCTCCGAGGTCGCGATCACCGCGCGCTTTTCGCGCTCGGCGGTGATCTGCGCCTGCATCGCATGCAGGATTTCCTTCGGCGGCGTCAGGTCCTTGATCTCGTAGCGCAGCACCTTGACGCCCCAGTTCGCGGCAGCCTGGTCCAGCGCGGCGACGACCAGCCCGTTGATGTGGTCGCGCTCCTCGAACGTGCGGTCGAGCTCCATCTTGCCGATGACGCTGCGCAGCGTCGTTTGCGCGAGCTGGGTGATCGCGACCATGAAATTGCTCGATCCGTACGAAGCGAGCCTCGGATCGGTGACCTGGAAGTACAGGATGCCGTCGACCTGGAGCTGCGTGTTGTCCTTGGTGATGCAGATCTGGCTGGGCACGTCGAACGGAATCTCGCGCAGGTCGTGGTGATAGGCGACGCGGTCGACGAACGGAAACACGAAGTTGAGCCCCGGCCCGAGCACGGCGTGAAACCGCCCGAAGCGCTCGATGACCAGCGCCTTCTGTTGCGGCACGATGCGGATCGTCTTGATGATGACGATGATTGCGACGACAAACAGCGCCAGCGTGGCGGCCGAAAATCCGGTCATGATGTTCTCCAAGTTTCAGGCGCTTTCGGGCGGAACGTTGGACAGGAGCAGCACCGATCCGCGCATGCCGGCGATGTACATCGTCTTGGTATGCGGCGTGTCCGGCGTAGCGACTTCGGCGTCCCAGGTGCTGCCGCGGTAGGCGACCCGCGCGGTTCCGCCCGGCCCCCAGCTTTGCACCTGCACCATCTGGCCGATGTCGAGTCCCTTCTGCGGCGGCGTGCTGGCCGCCAGCCCGCGCTTCCATCGCTGCAACAGCACGGTGCCGACGACGCCGAGCGCGGCAGCGATCAGCCATTGCACCGGAACCGCTGCGTCGAGCCATGCGGCGACTCCGCCGCAGGCGACCGCCAGCCCGATCACCAGCAGGTAGAACGTCCCCGTGACGAGTTCGGCGGCAATCAGCGCCGCTCCGGCAATCCACCACATCCAGTACCCGGTCATCGACCCTCCTCAGGCGGCAAAGGATAGCAAGGAACGCGGACGTTGGGCGCATCGGCGCCGCGGCCTTGCAAGGCGCCGGGCCGCCCCGACATTGAGCTATAATTAGCCCTTTCTTTTCATACGTTTCGCGACACATCGGAGTTGCCGGGTATGCCTATTTACGAATACCGCTGCGGCGCCTGCGGGCACAAGCTGGAGTCGCTGCAGCGATTTTCGGATGCACCGCTGGTCACCTGTCCTTCCTGCGGCAAGGACGCGCTGACCAAGCAGCTCTCCGCCGCGGGCTTCCAGCTCAAGGGCAGCGGCTGGTACGCCACCGATTTCAAGAACTCCGGCAGCAAGCCTGCGGCCAAGGAAGCGGCCAAGCCGGACGCCAAGGACAGCGCGGCGGCCAGCGCGCCGAGCGAAGCCAAGTCGGACACCTCCTCCACCGCCAAGGCGGACGCGCCTGCCGCGTCGTCGGCCACCAAGAGCGAAGGGAAAAGCGAAACCAAGAGCGCCAGCGACAAGCCGGCCTCGACCGGCACGACGTCCGGAGGCTCGTGACCTCGCGCAAGGCATCCGTGGAGGCGTTGAAGCGCTACCTGATCGCAGGGCTTCTCGTCTGGGTTCCGCTCGGCATCACGATCTGGGTCCTGCAGCTTTTGCTGTCTACGCTCGACCAGACCCTGCTGCTGGTGCCTGCGAGTGCCCGTCCCGAAGCGTTGTTCGGTTTTCATATCCCCGGCCTGGGCGCGCTGCTCGCGTTCGCGATCCTGATCCTGACCGGCGTCATCGCCGCCAATTTCTTCGGCGCGCGACTGATTCTCCTCTGGGAATCGGTGCTCAACCGCATCCCGGTGGTCAAGTCGATCTATTCGAGCGTCAAGCAGGTCAGCGACACCTTGCTCTCCGACAGCGGCAATGCGTTTCGCAAGGCGCTGCTGGTCGAGTATCCTTATCAGGGAAGCTGGACGATCGCTTTCCAGACCGGCATCCCCGCCGCTTCGGTGGCCGGCCACTTCGGCAGCGAACACGTCAGCGTCTACGTGCCGACGACGCCGAACCCGACGTCGGGCTTTTTCCTGATGCTGCCTCGCTCGCGTGTGCACGAGCTCGACATGACGGTCGACGAGGCGCTCAAATACATCATCTCGATGGGCGTGGTCGCGCCGAGGCCGCACGCGAACGTCCACGCGGGCCCGATCACGCCCGCGCTCGATCGCCGAAATTGACCGGACCGAAACAACTTGCCCACTGCCGGCCGGCAGTGGCGGGCGAGCGCGTGTTTGCGCAGCCTGCGCGCGACCCGCGGCCGGGGTCGAAGATGATTTCGCCCACCGCCCGGCCGGCGCCGGCCACTCTTTGCCTTTGGAGAACCGCTTGAAGCGCACCGATTATTGCGGCCGTATCAACCGCAAGCGACTGGGCGAGACCGTGACCGTCTGCGGTTGGGTCCATCGCCGCCGCGATCACGGCGGCGTCATTTTCATCGACCTGCGCGACCGCGAGGGTCTGGTGCAGATCGTTTGCGACCCCGACCGCGCCGCCACGTTCGCGATCGCCGAAAAGCTGCGCCACGAATTCGTCATCGCGGCCACCGGCCGGGTGCGGCCGCGTCCCGAAGGCACGATCAACCTCATGCTCGGCAGCGGCGAGATCGAGATACTTGCCCACGACATCGAGATCCTCAATCAATCGCTGACGCCGCCGTTCCAGCTCGACGATGACAATATTTCGGAGAGCGTCCGGCTCGAGCATCGCGTGCTCGATCTGCGCCGACCCGCGATGCAGAAAAACCTGATGCTGCGTCACAAGGCGACGATGAGCGCGCGGCGCTACCTCGACGCGCACGGCTTTGTCGACATCGAGACGCCGATCCTCTACAAGTCGACGCCCGAGGGCGCGCGCGAATTTCTCGTGCCCTCGCGCCTGCATCACGGCCAGTTCTACGCACTGCCGCAATCGCCGCAGCTGTTCAAGCAGCTGCTGATGATGGCCGGCTTCGACCGCTATTACCAGATCGTCAAGTGCTTCCGCGACGAGGACCTGCGCGCCGACCGCCAGCCCGAATTCACGCAGATCGACGTCGAGACCTCGTTCCTGGACGAGCTCGAGATCCGCGAGCTGATGGAAGGCCTGGTCCGCTCGATGTTCAAGGACACGCTCGGCGTCGAGCTGCCGGATCCGTTTCCAGTGATGACCTACGCCGATGCGATGCGCGACTACGGCTCGGACAAGCCCGATTTGCGCATCCCGCTCAAGCTGACCGAGTTGACCGACCTGATGAAGACGGTCGACTTCAAGGTTTTCCGCAGCGCCGCCGACTTGGCCGGAGGGCGCGTCGCTGCGTTGTGCGTGCCGGGCGGCGGCTCGCTGTCGCGCAAGGAAATCGACGACTGCACGACCTTCTGCGCCGTTTACGGCGCCAAGGGACTCGCCTACATCAAGGTCAACGACGCCGCGCAGCCGAACGAGTCAGGATTGCAATCGCCTATCGTAAAGTTCCTCGGCGCCGAAACGCTGGCCGAAATTCTGCGCCGCACCGGCGCCGCCACCGGCGACCTGATCTTCTTCGGCGCCGACCGCGAAAAGATCGTGTGCGATGCGCTTGGCGCTCTGCGGGCGAAGGTTGGCCATGAGCGCGGCTTCGCCACGGAGGGCTGGCGCCCGCTGTGGGTGGTCGATTTTCCGATGTTCGAATTCAACGACGAGTCCAAGACCTGGGGCGCGCGGCACCATCCGTTCACCGCGCCGAAAGACGGCCACGAAGATTTTTTTCAGACCGATCCCGGCCGCGCGATCGCCAAGGCCTACGACGTCGTCCTGAACGGTTGGGAAATCGGTGGTGGATCGGTCCGCATCCATCGGCCCGATGTGCAGGCGAAAGTATTCAGCTCGCTCGGCATCAGCGTCGAAGACCAGCGGAAGAAATTCGGCTTCCTGCTCGACGCATTGCAGTACGGCGCACCGCCCCATGGCGGAATCGCGTTCGGCGTCGACCGGATGACGGCGATGATGGCCGGCGTCGACCAGATCCGGGATGTCATCGCCTTTCCCAAGACGCAACGCGGGCAGGACCTCTTGATCGACGCGCCGTCGGCCGTCACCGAGCAGCAATTGCGCGAGTTGCACATCCGCATCCGCGCCAGCGACGCCGTCAAGGACGCCTGACGCTCGAACGCTGCGATGACGCATCGTCCGGGCGCGGCGGGCCCGCCGCCGCGGTTCTCCGCATCGTCTGCCGCGCGGCGACATTGAACCCCCAGCTGCGCCGCACCGCGAGCATATTGTTGCAGCGATCGCTGCCGCCATCGTCGCGATAGGTCAGAATACAGGCGGTGTCGTCCATCGATAGCGCCATGATAAGTTGTCTGACGGTCACGCGCGAAGCGAGATTTTCTGGCCTCGAGCGGGCGGTTGCCGATTTCGTGCGCCAGACCTGGAGCGAGCGCGAGCTGGTGATCGTTCACGACGGCGACGCCGCATTCGATGCGAAAGTCAGGGCGTTGGCCGCCTCGCATGCCGCGGCGTCGATTGCCGTTCACCGCGAGCCGGCAGGACAAACGCTCGGCGCACTGCGCAATGCCGCGGTCGACGCAGCACGTGGCGACATTGTCTGCCAATGGGACGACGATGACCGTTATCATCCGCGCCGCCTGGAACTGCAGTTCGCGGCGATGCGCGTCGAGAACAGCGAGTTCTGCTTTCTCACCGACCAGCTGCACCTGTTCGCCGCAGACCGGACGATGTACTGGGATGACTGGAACCTCGAAGTCCACCCGCTCAATCTGGTGCAGGGGACGCTGCTTGGAAGCAAGGCGGCGCTCGGTCGCTATCCGCCTCTCTCGCGCGGCGAAGACACGCCGCTGATCGTCGACCTCTTGCGCCGTGGGCGCCGGATCACGCGTTTGCGCGATCACGGCTATCTGTACGTCTATGTCTTCGACGGGTTAAATGCTTGGGACTACGAACATCATGCGGCAATCAGCGCCTGGAAGCGCTTTCGTGGCGCGCGCCTGCTCTCGCTCGAGCCGATGCTGCGGGCGAGGCTCGCCGAATACGAGCCGCCGCTCGGTCAGTTCGGGATGCCGTACGACGGCGGTCGGCTAGTCTTCGATGGCGTCAGCGGCGGTGCAATGTGATGAGGTTCAGAATCGCCTAGCAGAAATATCGGGGGCGCGACGCCGACAGACACGCGCCGGCTACGCGATTCCGGCCCCGGCTACCGCCTTGCGTGCCGCGTGAAAGCCGACCGCTCCGGCCAGCACCGGCCGGCCGACGACGTCCGAGAATCCCAGCTCGGAGAGCGCACTGGAGAGCTCCCCTACCGAGTAAAACATGCGGATCGCTTCGACGAAATAGTTGCGGCATCCCAGAGCAGCCGAGCCGCTGCCGAATGCGCGCGAAACCAGTGTCAGGCACATTTTGAGGTAAAAGAAGTAGAGCTTCTCCACCACCTTCACTTGCGGCCGAAGCATGTCACAGTGATAAAAATGGCCGCCCGGCTTGAGCACGCGGTGGATTTCC
This sequence comes from uncultured beta proteobacterium, assembly GCA_963828665.1. GTDB lineage: Bacteria > Pseudomonadota > Gammaproteobacteria > Burkholderiales > Casimicrobiaceae > PALSA-1003. Next base: position 215,314 of record CAWHFL010000008.1, on the reverse strand, counting down.
GAAAACACCTTGAGCGCACGCAGATGCCGCGTGGCCCATTGCAGCGTCACAACGTCGAAATAGTTATCCGGGAAGGGCAGCTCGTGGACATCGCAAATCACCGAATGGACGCGCAGCCCCTGGCCTTCGGCGAGTCGCCTGCCGACCCGTTGCATCGCCTTGCTTCGATCGACGGCACAGACTTCGAGGTCGGGCTGTTTTTTGAGCAGGTCAATGCCGATGACGTTGGTTCCCGCGCACACGTCGAGGACTTTTGCTCCAGGCTTGATGTTCATCGTTGACAAGAAGCGCCGCCGCAGTCTGTCTATGAGACCGAGGGTCGCATAGACATTGGCACGGTCGTAGTATTCGGCCACGTCGGAAAAGACTGCGTCGATCTGGTTGCTCCAGATCGACTGGAACGCTCTTTCCCGCGCGTGCTCCATCTCGGTGTAGATGGGGTTCATCGCGCTCGATCATAAACCGGTTTCCGTTCGCCGCGAAAGGAGCGGGTCGCTGTCGTCCGGTGGCGCTAGTCGAGGAACTGCCGCGCGATCACGTTATAGGTCGTGTCCTCGGAGCGGATAAACGTCTCGGTCAGGAGGCCCGCGTGGAAATCGGTGAAATCGGTTCGTCGCTCGTGCCACCACAGATGCGCCCACAGGTGCATGCTGTAGACGTCGGTATAGTCCGGATCGAAGCCGCCGAGCAGCCAGTGCAGGCCTTGCGGCGTGAACGCGTGGCGATAAAAGAATCGCTGCGGCACGACGTGCAGCGATTCGGGCATCTCGCCCCACAGCCGCGCGGCCTCCCGGGTCGAATGGCAATCCCAGCTGCCGTCGTAGACGCGGTGCATCTGTTTCAGCCACTGCGCCGCGAACGGCGTTCCGGGACGGCTGATGATCACCGCGTTGCCGAGCGACGGCCGCAGAATGCCCAGCGCGTCCGGCTGCGGCGGCTCTTCGCCCAGCACGAAGTCGCAGTCGAAAAGGCGCGTCGGCAGCGCCTGCACAAACAACGTGTCCATGTCGGCGTAGACGCCGCCGGATTCGAGCAGAACGTTGAGCCTGACGAAGTCGGCCTCGTGCGCATACAGCCAGCCGGACTTGCGGATGAGTCGCGCCTCGGCCGATTCGTCGCGGGGAGGAACGACCGGGGCCTGCGGCTCCTCGCCGATCCGGTGCAGTGTCAGATGCGGCCTGATCCGATCCCACCACGAGCCGTGCGGCTCGTGCCGATGGTGGAAATGGATGCGATCCGGGCGGTTGACCTGCCGGCAGGACTCGAGACACAGGTAGTGTGCGATGTGCAGCGGCTTGGGCTGCGGACGCAGTCCGAACACGAAATGATATTCGTTGGGGATGTCAGCCATCGATCGCGGCCAGCATGCGTCGCGCGATCACCGGCTCGGCGAACGCGTTGAGGATGCGCTCGCGCACCGTGGTCGCCGCCGCCAGTTGCTCGGCGTAACGCGACACCGTCCGCCGCATGAGCCGGCCCGCGGCGCGCGCATCGGCAATCGCCCATTGCTGCGTGGGCCGATAAGACGCGTCGGGCAGCCATCCGGACACGGGAGCCATCGTGTAAGGGATCAGGCCGGGATAGTCGGCGCCGAGAAAGTCGAGATGGCCGCCCCATCCGGTGATGATCACCGGCTTGCCCAGCGTCGCTGCGTCGTAGGCACCGAGTCCCCAGCCCTCGCCGCGCGTGAGCGATACGAAGCAATCGCCGACGGCGTGCAGCACGTCGATCGTGCGGCCGCCGACGTCGTCGGCGGCGAGGACGGCTATCGGCGCCGCAGACACGCCGGTCTCCGCGTAAGCGGAGTCGACTTCGGCGCGCACCAGCGCGGGGATTGTCGCGGCGGCATGTTGCCCTGCGGCAAACGAGCTCGGCTCGGCCGATGTCTTGATCAGCAGCGCGACCTTGTCGCGCGCGCTGAACTGGCGGGCAAACAGTGCGACCAGCTCGCCGAGCGCTTTGCGAGGATCCCACATGCCGATCGTGTAAAAGACGAAATGACCGTCCGGTATGCCGAGCTTTCGCCGCAACGCGAGCTTTTCATCCGGCGTCGGCGTATTCCATGCATGTCGCCGGATGTGCGGCACGACGTGCACCGGCTTGTCGGTGCCACCACGCCGAAAGAGCTCGCCGTCGTTCGTGCTTGGCACGATCAGCTTGTCCGGCAGGGCGAGCAGCGGCGGCCAGTGATCGGGGAGCGCATCGGTTTCCCAGGTCGTATAGCCGATGTTCTGCCTGCCGCGCTCCGCGATGCGCGGCCAGTGCTCGGGCACCGTATGCATGATCACGGTGTCGTATGCGATTGGGCGGCAGAGTTGCTGCGCCAGCGCGGGCAGATCGGAAAGCGCCGCATCGCCAACCGCGGAGCTGGCGAGCGGCAGCGCAGCCAGGCCGTGCTCGGGACGCCATATCGCCTCGACCGATCCGCCGAGAAACGACGGCTGCCACCACACCGGCACGCCCGCGTTGTGCAGCGCGCGAACATAGCCGAGCCCCGACAGACCATAGCCGCTACTGTTCGCGTACGCGATATACTTGACGCCGATCGTCATCGCATGCCGTCACGCATGGTCCAGCCCGCGAATCTCCTGATCGGCACGCCGACGTATGGCGGCCAGGTACACGTCGACTATGTCAGGGCCGCGGCGACCGGTTGCGCCTGGCAGTCCGAGGGGGATTTTTTCGCGTGCGGAGGCATCGGCTTGATTGCACGGCTGCGATCGCAAACGCGCCGATACCGATTCGCCTGTCTCGTCGCCGTGCGCGATTCTATTGATCGAGGCATGCGCGCGTCAAGCAGCGATTGCATGGGCTCGGAATACTTATCGCATTTCCGAGCAGCGGTACAATGTCTCCGTGCAGACCGTTTACGTGCGGATTCGTGGGCTCGCAGCGGCGCTGGCGCTCGTCGCGCTTGGCGCCTGTCTCGCCGCACCATACGCCACGGGCAAGAGCTCTTATGCGGCCGAAGAAATCCGCAGCGACACACTGCCGGCAGAAGGCCGCGACGTGCTCGCGCGCATCCGCAGCGGCCGCCCGCTTTCCTACGAGCGCGACGGAGTCGTGTTCGGCAATCGCGAACGTCTGCTGCCCGCGAGACCGCGCGGGTACTACCATGAATACACGGTGAAAACGCCGGGCCAGCGCTCCCGCGGCGCGCGCCGCATCGTTTGCGGCGGCGCAATCGCATCGACGTCGGAATGCTACTATTCCAACGACCACTATCGTTCGTTCAAGAGAATACGGCAATGAAGCTTCCCGATCTTTCCACGGCCGCCGACGCCGGCGTGCATGATTGGACCGGCGCGCCCGAACCGCTCAAGACCGCAGCCGCTGCGGCGAAGCTCAAGTTCTGCGCGCTCGACATGCACGGCATCGACAGCAAGACCGCACTGCTGGAAGCGCTGGGCAAGGGTCTCCGGCTGCCCGAGCACTTCGGTAACAACTGGGACGCGCTCGCCGACTGCCTTGAAGATAGTGATTGGCTCGGCGCTCACGGCATGGCGATCGTGCTGCGCCACGCCGCCGGCTATCGCAAGGCGCACGCCACCGACTGGGAAACGCTGTCCGACATCCTGAGCGAGGCTGCCGAGTACTGGCAAGAGCGGCATAAGCCGTTCTGGGTTTTCGTGAGCTGACGCCGCTAGCCCAAAGCGGCGGCAAATTCGACCCGGCCGCTTTAGTTGCCCCACAAGATTCCCGTATCGACGCTGGTTCTGGTGCACACGCCGGACCTCAGGGTTCTGCTGATCGAGCGCGCGGACTTTCCGGACTACTGGCAGTCGGTGACCGGCAGCCAGGAGCCCGGCGAGACACTTGCCGCAACGGCCACGCGGGAGCTGTACGAAGAGACGGCGATCGATGCTGGGCGCTACGGCGGCGTCTGCGACTGGAACCTCTCCAACGTCTACGAGATCTACCCGCAGTGGCGCTTTCGCTATCCCGAGGGAACGACGCACAATACCGAGCACGTATTTTCGCTGCAGGTGCCTGAACCGGTGGCGGTGACCCTGAACCCGCGCGAGCACCTCGCGCACCTTTGGCTGCCCTGGGCCGAAGCCGCGCGGAAGTGTTTTTCGTGGTCGAATCGCGCGGCAATCGAGTTGCTTCCGCAGCGAATCGCCAACAATGCAAGGAGACCTCGATGATCCCGCTTCCGCTACGGATACAAGCGCGGCGCACGGCCGCGATGGTCACCCTCGTCGCTGCTGTCGCAATGGCCGGCATGGCCGGTGCGCAGTTGCCGACCGTGCCGACGCAACCTATCGTCACCGTATCGGCATCCGCCACGGCAACGATAGGCAACAACCGCTTGCAGGCGTGGTTACGCGCCGAAGCCGAGAATCCCAGCCCGGCCGCTGCCGCGAGCCAGGTCAACGCGATCGTCGCCAAGGCCCTCGCCGGGGCGAAAGCGTATCCGTCCGTGAAGGTCGCGACGACAGGCTACTCGACGCAGCAAATCAGCGACAAGGCCAAGGCGAACCGCTGGCGGGTAGCACAAACGATCAGCCTGGATTCGGCCGATTTCACTGCCGCGGCAACCTTGATCACCAAGCTGCAGGACGAGGACGGGCTGCTGTTGTCGGGCATGGGCTTTGCGCTCGCCGACAAGACGCGGCGCGATGCCGAAGACGGCGTGACGAAGCAAGCGATCCGCAGCTGGCAGTCGCGCGCCGAACAGGCGGCGCAGGCGCTGGGCTCCGCCAGCTGGCGTCCGGGTCATCTGACCGTACAGACCGGCGACGGCGGCCGCGTCTATCCGGTCATGCGGGCACAGGCGGCCGGGTTTGCGCAGGCGCCGGTCCCGCTCGAGGCCGGGACGACCGACGTGACCGTCACGGTGAGTGGCGAGGCTATTCTCGAAGGGGCGAAAACGCCGCCGCGTTGACCTGCCGACGCTGCGTTACTGCGGGCCAGTCATGCGCTGCGGCTGCACCCACTGGTCAAACTGTTCTGCGCTGACATAGCCCAGCGCCAGCGCCGCCGCCTTGAGCGTCGTCCCCTCGCGATGCGCCTTTTTGGCGATCGCCGCCGCCTTGTCGTAGCCGATGTGCGGATTGAGCGCGGTGACCAGCATCAGCGAGCGCTCCACCAATTCATCGATGCGAGCACGGTTGGCTTCGATGCCGGTTGCGCAATGGGCATCGAAGCTCGCCATGCCGTCTCCTAGAAGCCGAATGCTCTGCAGCACGTTATGGATGATCAGCGGCCGGTAGACGTTCAACTCGAAATTGCCCGACGCGCCGCCGATGTTGACTGCCACGTCGTTGCCCAGCACTTGCGCACATAGCATCGTCAGGGCTTCGCATTGCGTCGGGTTGACCTTGCCCGGCATGATCGAGCTGCCGGGCTCGTTCTCCGGGATCGTGATTTCGCCCAGGCCCGAGCGCGGTCCGCTGGCCAGCCAGCGCACGTCGTTGGCGATCTTGGTCAATGCCGCAGCCAGCGTTTTCAGTGCGCCGTGCAGGTTGACCAGCGCGTCGGCGGCCGCCATCGCCTCGAATTTGTTAGGCGCGCTGACGAATGGCAGACCGGTGTAGTCGGCGATATCAGCCGCCCCGCGCGCGCTGAATTCACGGTGCGTGTTGAGACCGGTTCCGACGGCCGTCCCTCCGAGCGCGAGCTCGCAAACATGCGGCAGGGCGGCGACGATGTGCGCCCGCGCCTGTGCGAGCTGCGCCGCATAGCCGGAGAACTCCTGGCCCAGTGTGAGCGGCGTCGCATCCTGCAGATGGGTGCGGCCGATCTTGACGATGGCGGAAAAGCTCTCCGCCTTCGCCGCGAGTGTTGCCTGCAGCGCGCCGAGCGCGGGCAGAAGCTCGCGCGCCACGGCTTCCGCCGAGGCGACGTTCATCGCGGTCGGAAATACGTCGTTCGTCGATTGTCCGCGATTGACGTCATCGTTCGGATGGACGAGCCTCGCTTCGCCCCGTTCGCCGCCCAGAAGCTCCGACGCGCGATTGGCAAGCACCTCGTTGACGTTCATGTTGGTTTGCGTACCCGACCCGGTCTGCCAGACCGCCAGCGGAAATTCGGCCGCGTGCGCCCCGGCGAGCGCCTCGTCGCAGGCGGCGACGATCGCATCAGCGACCTTGGGCGACAGGATGCCCAGGTCGCGATTGACGCGCGCGGCGCTTCGCTTGACGATCAGCATCGCGCGTATCAGTGCCGCCGGCATCTTTTCGCTCGAAATGCGAAAGTGCTCGAGCGAGCGCTGTGTCTGCGCGCCCCACAGACGGTCGGCGGGGACTTCGATCGGGCCGAAGCTGTCGCGCTCGATCCGTGTCGCGGATTGGCTCATCATCGACTCCACGCTGAAAAAAAGGGGGCGCCCCGCGCCCCCTTTTTCACTGCTCCCGCATACGCGCTGTCACACCGCTGGCGTTTGCTCCGACGGCGCGCTTTGCGCCGGGGCCGCGGCAGCCGCGGCATCCTCGGCGGCGGCCTTCATCGACAGGCGCAACCGGCCCTTGTCGTCGGCCTCCAGCACCTTGACCTTGACGATCTGGCCTTCCTTCACGTAGTCGGAGACCTGATTGACGCGCTCCTTGGCGATTTGCGAGATATGCAGCAGGCCGTCCTTGCCGGGCAGGACCTGCACGATCGCGCCGAAATCCAGCAGGCGCAGCACCGTGCCTTCGTAGATGCGTCCGACCTCGACTTCGGCCGTGATCTCCTCGATGCGCTTCTTCGCTGCATTGCAGGCGTCGGCGTTGACCGAGGCGATCGTCACCATGCCGTCGTCCTGGATGTCGATCGTCGTCCCGGTTTCTTCGGTCAGGGCGCGGATCACCGCACCGCCCTTGCCGATGACGTCGCGGATCTTTTCCGGATTGATCTTGAAGGTCATCATGCGCGGCGCATGCTGCGAGATCTCGGTCCGCGCATGCGGCATCGCCTCGTGCATGAGCCCCAGGATATGCATCCGTCCTTCGCGCGCCTGCGACAGCGCGACCGCCATGATTTCCTTGGTGATGCCCTGGATCTTGATGTCCATCTGCAGCGCCGTGACGCCGCGGTCGGTTCCCGCGACCTTGAAATCCATGTCGCCCAGGTGATCTTCGTCGCCGAGAATGTCGGTCAGCACCGCGAAGCGGTTGCCGTCCTTGATCAGGCCCATCGCGATACCCGCGACATGCGCCTTGAGCGGCACGCCGGCGTCCATCAGCGCCAGGCTGCCGCCGCAAACCGACGCCATCGACGAGCTGCCGTTGGATTCGGTGATTTCCGACACGACGCGGATCGAGTAGGCGAACTCGTCGGGTGACGGCAGCACCGCAGCCAGCGCCCGCTTGGCGAGCTTGCCGTGGCCGATCTCACGCCGCTTCGGGCTGCCGACGCGGCCGGTCTCGCCGGTCGCATACGGCGGCATGTTGTAGTGAAGCATGAAGCGCTCGCGATATTCGCCCTGCAGCGCGTCGATGATCTGCTCGTCGCGCGCCGTGCCCAGCGTCGCGATTACCAGCGCCTGGGTCTCGCCCCGCGTGAACAAGGCGGAGCCGTGGGTTCGCGGCAGCACGCTGTTGCGAATCGAGATCGGGCGCACCGAACGCGTGTCGCGACCGTCGATGCGCGGCTCGCCGGAGAGAATCTGGTTGCGCACGTGCCTGGATTCGAGCTCAAACAGGAAATTCTTGACCTCGTTCGCGTAGCCGGGCTTGGCATCGGCCGGAATGCATTCGGTCTCGACGCGGGCGGCAATCTCCTTCAGCCGCTGCTGACGGGCCTGCTTCTGGCGCAATTGATAGGCCTCCTTCAATTGCGTCTCGGCGAGCTCGGTCACCTTGTCGATCATCGCCTGATCCTTCGGCGCCGGCTTCCAGTCCCAGAGCGGCTTGCCGGCCTCTTCGACCAGCTCGTGAATCGCGTCGATCACCGCCTGTTGCTGCTGGTGGCCGAACACCACCGCGCCCAGCATCACTTCTTCGGGCAGTTCCTTGGCTTCCGATTCGACCATCAGCACGGCGGCTTCGGTGCCGGCGACGACCAGATCGAGCTTCGAGGTCGTCATCAGCTCGGTCTTGCTCGGATTGAGCACGTACTGGCCATCGACGTAGCCGACGCGGGCGGCGGCGATCGGACCGTTGAACGGAATGCCGGACAGCGAGATCGCCGCCGAAGCACCGATCAAGGCCGGGATGTCCGGGTCGATCTCCGGGTCGACCGACAACACCGTAGCGACGACCTGCACGTCATTGTAGAAACCATCCGGAAATAGCGGCCGGATCGGGCGGTCGATCAGGCGCGAGGTCAGCGTCTCCTTCTCGGAGGGACGGCCCTCGCGCTTGAAGAAACCGCCCGGAATGCGTCCGGCGGCGTAGGTCTTTTCCTGGTAGTCGACGGTCAGCGGAAAAAAATCCTGGCCCGGCCTGGATTGCTTGGCGGCGACGACACTGACCAGCACGACGCTGTCGCCAAGACTGGCAAGCACCGCGCCGCCGGCCTGGCGGGCGATCTCTCCCGTCTCGAGCGTCAGCGTGTTGCGACCGTAAGGTATCGATTTCTTGATTGCTGTAGGCACGTTTATCCTCGGAATCCGAAAACAACAATGGCCGCCTCGCGTCCAGATCGAGTTGCGGCCATTGTCAGGTTATGGGTGTGGCTGCGCGGCATGGCCGGCTGCTCGGGGTCGACTGATAGCAGAGTCATTCGCAGCGGCCGTCGGCCGACGTGCCGTTACTTGCGCAGACCCAGCTTTTCGATCAGACCGCGGTAGCTGTCCGCGTTGCGCGTCTTCAGGTAGTCGAGCAATTTGCGCCGGCGCGAAACCATGCGCAGCAGTCCACGGCGCGAATGATGATCCTTGACGTTCGACTTGAAATGATCGCCGAGCCCGTTGATGCGCGCCGTCAACAGAGCGATCTGCACCTCGGGTGAACCGGTGTCGCCCTTGGCCCGCTGGTGATCGGCAATGACCTTGGCCTTCTCTTGAATCGTGACTGCCATGCAAGTTACTCCAGACCTCGCGAAAGGGTGAAATTGTACCTCGAAAAGTGCTTACGATTCAAGCGATTCAACCAGCGCGCGCGGTGCGCCGCCGGCATCGCCCGTCGCGAGCAGCCGATGCGGCAGCAAGCTGCCCCCGCTTGCCCGACCGACGCCGACGAACCGGCCGGCAGCATATGCTCGGTAGTCGCCGTCGTGCAGATCGCAACGAGCGATCCGCTGCCCGCGACCGAGGCGCCAGGCATCGGCGTCGTCGAGGTCGAGTCGCGGCAGGGTCGACAGCAGCGCATCGACCGGCAGCAGCCGGGCATCGCGCGCGGCTTCGTCCAGCGCCTCGAGCGCTTCAAGTGAAAGCGAGGCGCCGACGTCGAAGCCGCCGCTTGCGATGCGGCGCAGCGCCGTCAGATGCCCGCCGCAGCCCAGCGTCGCACCGAGGTCCTCGGCGAGCACGCGCACGTACGTGCCTTTGCCGCAACGCACGGTCAGCTTGACGTCCGGAGAGCGCCATTCATCCAGCGCGAGCTCGTGAATCACGATTTCGCGGGCGACTCGAGGTATGTCGATGCCCTCGCGCGCATACTCGTAGTAATTGCGTCCGCGGTACTTGAGCGCCGCATGGCGTGGCGGGACCTGCGCAATCGGCCCGACGAAACGCGCAAGCGCGACTTCGATGTCGCCTCGCGACACCTGCACCGGTCGCTCATCGACCGGATCGCCCTCCGCATCGCCGGTGGTTGTCGTCAAGCCGAGTCGCACCGTCGCCGCATAGGTCTTGTCGCCTTCGAGCAGCATGTGGGCGAATTTGGTCGCCTCGCCGAAGCAGATTGGCAACAGGCCGCTGGCCAGCGGATCCAGCGTTCCGGTATGACCGGCCTTCTCCGCGCGGTAAAGCCGGCGCGCGCGCTGCAGCGCCGCGTTGGACGACAGGCCGGTGCCTTTGTCGAGCAGCAGCACGCCGTCGAGCTCGCGTCGGGGGATGCGGCTACGCGGACGAGTCGGATCGCCTGCCGTCACCTGATCGACGTCCTGCCGCGCCGAGCCGCCGCGGCTCGGGTCCGAGCTGCCGCCCGCCGACTCGCCGTAAGTCACTCCGGGTGCTTCCGGTCTTCGGCGACGGCCTCGTCGATCAGCTTCGACATGCGCAGCCCCGATTCGATCGAGTCGTCGTAGGCGAAATGGAGCTGCGGCACCGAGTACAGCTTGAGCCGATGCGAGAGCTCGGTACGCAAATAGCCTGCCGTGTGCTGCAGCGCCTTGACCGCTTCCTCGGAGTGCTCCTTGCCGGCCAGGTGCGTGAACAGGATCTTCGCGTGCGACAGGTCGGCAGACACTTCGACTGCCGTCACGGTCATCATCCCGACGCGCGGGTCCTTGACGTGCAGGCGCAAAAGGTCGGCGAGCTCGCGCTGGATCTGATCACCGACACGCTGGGCGCGCTGTGAGTGTCTTTTCATCGTTATCTTCCGGCAGCAAAGGCAAGGCCGACGTCCCCTCGCAGACAGCCGCGCCAGGGGCGCGGCGCCCTTTCACCTAGAGCGTGCGCGTGACCTCGACGATCTCGTACACCTCGAGCTGATCACCCTTTTCAATGTCGTTGTAGTTCTTCAAAGACAGCCCGCACTCGAAGCCCGCCTTGACCTCGCGCACATCGTCCTTGAAGCGCTTGAGTGAATCGAGCTCGCCGTCGAACACGACCACGTTGTCGCGCAGCAGCCGGACCTTCGATCCACGCCGCACGACGCCTTCGAGCACATAGCAGCCGGCGACGGTGCCGACCTTCGAGATCTTGTAGACCTCGCGAACTTCGACCAGTCCGAGCTGGCTTTCCTTCTTTTCCGGCGTCAGCATGCCGGACAGCGCCGCCTTGATCTCGTCGACCGCTTCGTAAATGATGTTGTAGTAGCGAATGTCGACACCGGAGTGCTCGGCGAGCTTCCGCGCGGCCACGTCGGCGCGCGTGTTGAAGCCGATGATGACGGCTTTCGATGCCAGCGCGAGATTGACGTCGGACTCGGTGATGCCGCCGACGGCAGCGTGCACGATGTTGACCTTGACTTCGCCGGTCGAAAGCTTGGTCAGCGCGTTGGCCAGCGCCTCGTAGCTGCCCTGCACGTCGGCCTTGACGATCAGCGCCAGCGACTTGATCTCGCTCTCGGCCAGCTGCTCGAACATGTTCTCGAGCTTAGCTGCCTGCTGCTTGGCGAGCTTGACGTCGCGGAACTTGCCCTGGCGGAACAGCGCGATCTCTCGCGCCTTGCGCTCGTCGCCGAGCACCATCACGTCTTCGCCGGCCAGAGGCACGTCCGACAGGCCCTGGATTTCCACCGGAATAGCCGGACCGGCCGAGACGACGGTCTTGCCGGTTTCGTCGGTCATCGCGCGGACTCTTCCGAACACCGCGCCGGCAAGCACGATGTCACCGCGCTTCAACGTGCCCGAATGCACGAGGACGGTCGCCACCGGCCCCTTGCCCTTGTCGAGACGCGATTCGATGACGATGCCCTTGGCCGGCGCGTCCTTCGGCGCCTTGAGCTCGAGCACTTCGGCTTGCAGCAAAATCGCATCGAGCAGATTGTCGATGCCGGCACCGGTCTTGGCCGATACCTGGACGAACTGCGTGTCGCCGCCGTATTCCTCCGGCAGGACGCTTTCGGCCACGAGCTCCTGCTTGACCCGGTCCGGATTGGCTTCGGGCTTGTCGATCTTGTTGATCGCGACGACGATCGGCACATGGCCGGCCTTCGCGTGCGCGATCGCCTCCTTGGTCTGCGGCATCACGCCGTCGTCGGCGGCGACCACGAGGATGACGATGTCGGTCACTTTGGCGCCGCGCGCACGCATCGCCGTGAACGCCTCGTGGCCCGGTGTGTCGAGGAACGTGATGACGCCCTTGGCCGTTTCCACATGGTAGGCACCGATGTGCTGCGTAATGCCGCCTGCTTCGCCGCTGGCGACGCGGGTGCGGCGTATCGTGTCGAGCAGCGACGTCTTGCCATGGTCGACGTGACCCATGACGGTGACGACCGGCGGCCTTGGCAGCGACTCCGCAGTCGTCGCCTGCGCGCTTTCGGCGAGCAGCGAATCCGGGTCGTCGAGCTTGGCCGCGATGGCCTTGTGTCCCATTTCCTCGACGACGATCATCGCTGTTTCCTGATCGAGCATCTGGTTGATCGTGACCATCGTGCCGAGCTTCATCATCGCCTTGATGATCTCGGCGGCCTTGACGCTCATCTTGCGGGCGAGGTCGGCCACGGTGATGGTTTCCGGTACGGCGATTTCGCGGATCGACGGCTCCGGAGCGAGTGCCTGGGCGCCTTCCTCGGTCTCTTCGCCTTCCTCATGCCGGTGCTTGCCGCCCTTCGGCTGCTTCCATCCGGCGGCGGCCGCGCCGCCGGTGACGTCGCCGCGCAGCTTGAGCGCACGCCGGCGCGCCGCTTCTTCCTGGAACGCGGTGGCGGAAGGCTTGCGTGACGACTTGTCCTTTTTCGCACCCGGCTTGGCCAGTGGCTTGTGCAGCGTGCCTTCGGTTTTCGCCTTGAGTTCGGGCTTCGCCGCGGCCGCGGGTTGCGCAACGGGTGCCGCCGTCTCCTTGGCAGCAGCCGCCGTTTCGGCTTCGGCCGCCTTCGCCACCGCCTCTTCCTCGTCCTTTTCCTTCTTGGTCTTGCGCTTCTTCGCCTGTTCCTGCTTTTGCTGTATTTCTTCCTGCTGCTTGGCGATCAGCGCAGCACCCTTACGCGCTTCTTCCTCGCGAGCCGCGAGCTCGGCTGCAGTGACGACCGGCTGTGCCGCAACCGGCGCGGCTTCTTCGGTCGCGGCTGTCGCGTCGGCGCCGTCGCGCTTGACGAACACGCGCTTCTTGCGCACTTCCACCTGAATCGTGCGCGCGCGACCGGTGCTGTCGGCGGCCTTGATCTCGGTCGTCTGCTTGCGCGTCAGCGTGATCTTCTTTTTCTGGTCCAGACCGCCATGCTGCTTGCGCAGATAGTCGAGCAGCCGGGTCTTGTCCTGCTCGGACAGCTTGTCGCCCTGCTTCTTGCCGGCGACGCCTGCGGCGGCAAGCTGCTCGAGCAGGATGCCTGCCGGCATCTTGAGCTCGGTCGCGAATTTATCGATGGTGGTCTGGGGCATGTCTTTTCTCCCGCCGCGCTGTTCCGCGCAGCCTTACTCTGCGTGTTCCGTATTTTCGAACCAATGGGCACGCGCCTTCATGATCAGGTCCTGCGAGCGTTCCGCCGGCAGTCCGGTCAATTCGACCAGCTCGTCGACCGCAAGGTCGGCGAGTCCATCGCGTGTCGTGATGCCCTTTTCGGCGAGCAAGCCCGCCGTCTCGTTGTCCATGCCTTCCAGGTTTAGCAGGTCTTCGGCGACGCTGCCCACCGACTCCTCGCGCACGATCGCCTCCGTCAGCAATGCGTTGCGCGCGCGACTGCGCAATTCGTTGACCGTGTCCTCGTCGAAGGCGTCGATCTCCAGCATTTCGTTCAGCGGCACGTAGGCGATTTCCTCGAGCGAGGTGAATCCTTCCTGGATCAGGATGTCGGCCACCTCCTGGTCGACGTCCAGCTTGTCGATGAACAGGGCGCGTGTGCGTTCGCTTTCGACCTGATGCTTCTGCTGCGATTCCTCGACGCCCATCAGGTTGATCTCCCAACCTGTGAGCTCCGAGGCCAGGCGAACGTTCTGGCCGTTGCGTCCGATGGCCATCGCCAGGTTTTCCTCGTCGACGACGACGTCCATGCTGTGCCGTTCCTCGTCGACGACGATGCTCGAGATCTCCGCCGGCGAAAGCGCGTTGATCACCAGCTTGGCCGGGTCCTCGGAAAACAGGACGATGTCGACGCGCTCGCCGGCGAGCTCGTTGGTCACCGCGGTCACGCGCGATCCGCGCATGCCGATACAGGTCCCCTGCGGGTCGAGCCGCGGATCGTTTGACTTCACCGCGATCTTGGCGCGCACGCCCGGATCGCGCGCCGCCGCCTTGATCTCGATCAGCCCCTCTTCGATTTCGGGCACCTCGAGCTCGAACAGGCGCACGACCAGGTCGGGCGTGATGCGCGACAGCAACAGCTGCGGGCCGCGGGCCTGCGATTCGATCTTGGTCACGTACGCCCGGACGCGGTCGCCGACGCGCAGGTTCTCCTTCGGGATCAGCTGATCGCGCGGAATCATGCCTTCGATCCGGCCCGATTCGACGATCACATTGCCGCGCTCGATGCGCTTCACCGTTCCCGTCAGCAGGTTGTCGTCGCGATCGAGGAAATCATTCAGGATCTGCTCGCGCTCCGCATCGCGGATCTTCTGCAATATCACCTGCTTGGCCGCCTGCGCACCGATGCGCCCGAATTCGACCGGCTCGAGGGGCTCCTCGATCACGTCGCCCAGTTGCAGCGGCGGATCGCGTTCGGCGGCATCGGTGATGGCGATCTGGTGTGCGGGCTCCTCGTGCTCCTCGTCGGGCACGACCGTCCACCGCCGGAACGACTCGTAGTCGCCGGTTTCACGATCGATCGACACGCGAGCATCGATCTCCTGGGCAAAGCGTTTCTTGGTCGCCGACGCCAGCGCCGATTCCAGCGCCGTGAACACGATGTCCTTCGGCACGTTCTTTTCACGCGCCAGCGCATCGACCAACAACAGCAATTCGCGGTTCATCTTGCGTTTCTCCACTCAATCTTCGGCACCAGCCGCGCTCGGTCGATATTGGCGAGGGCGATCGTGCGTGGACCCGTATCGGTGTCCAGCCGCACCGCGTCGCCTTCGACCCCGCGCAGGATGCCCTTCAGGCGCCTGGCGTTGTCGATGGCCTCGCGCAAAGTCAGACGCACTTCCTCGCCCGAGAAGCGGGCGAAGTCGGCGGCTTTCTTCAATGGCCGGTCGAGTCCAGGCGACGATATCTCGAGCCGGTCGTAGTCGATCTGTTCGGCGGCGAAAAGATGGGTCAAATGCGTGCTCACCTGCGCGCAATCCTCGACGTCGACGCCGCCCGGCTTGTCGATGAAAACGCGCACGAGTCCGCTCCGGGCCGAATGGTCCCAATCGACCAGCTCGTAGCCCAGCGCGGGCAATGTGCGCTCCAGAACCTCACCCAGCTTTACCAACGGCGCTGCCTCAAACCGAAAAAAAGTAAAAAAAAATGGGCTGTCGAGCCCATTTCTTATCTTTTACACCAAAGAACATTATAGCAAAAATTCGTCTCGACTTGAAGGCCTGAATGGGCCTGCGACACCCCAGGATCCCCTTCCTGCGGGGTCTAGCCCCGCGTAACCGAGCTTCGACCCTTCCGACGAGGTGGCTAAATCGCTCGGGTCGGATAAACTTGTCGGTAAAAACTCCAATTTACACGAACCTCATGTTGCGCTCCGCAGCCGTCGTATCAAGAGTCAAACGAACGGCACTTCTGGCGGCGCTTGCCCTTGGCGCGTGCTCCGCGCCGACGCCGGAGCGCGTGCCGTTGCCGGTCACACCGCCGGGTGAAGCACCCGCCGCCGTCGTGCGGCGGCCCCTGCCGGATACGACGCCTCCCCCTGCGCCGCCGATCGCCGCTTCGGCGGTCAATCCGACACCTGCGACAACGCTGGCGATCGCCGCTCCCCCGGGAGCCCTTTACGTCTGCGTCAGCGGCGCGGGCACGCAACTCCTTCAGACATCGATCGAGTTCGCGCCGGGGGTCGGCGAGCTTTGCCGCAAGCATCCCGAGATGGGACCTTGCCAGTACGAGCGCGACGCCTGCCGCCGCAGCGGCGGCCGGGTCTTCGCCGCCGACGGCAGCGAAATCACCCGGGCCGTCGAGGACGAGTACGACAATCGGGTGCTCCGCATCCGGCTGCGCTCCAATTAGCGCCTCGGCGCGGTCGCTTTGCCGATTGGAATAGCCGGCCCGATCGGCTGTTCGTCCTGCTATGCTAGCGTCATAGCCCGGCCCGTCCCGCGGCGGTACCGTCGGCGCCGGGATCGGCCGGATGCCGGGGAGCCGAAAGGAAAATATCGCATGGCGATTCTGCGCAAGCGGTCGTTGACCAGAACGCTGTGGGCCGCCGCGACCTTGCTGCTGCTGGGCGCACGCTGCGCGTCGGCGTATGACTGGTTGCAGTTCGGCGGCGATGCGCAACACAGCGGCCTGAACAACGCCGAGAGCATCCTCACGCCGGCCAACGTCGGAACGCTTGCCCTGAAGTACCAGGTAACGCTGGCCGGAAACGCCGACAGCGCACCGGTGTTTCTGCAAAGCGTGACCACGCCCGGCGGCGTCAAGGATCTGCTGTTCGTCACGACGCGGGACGGACAAATCATCGCGCTCGACGCGCAGAACGGCGCCGTCGTCTGGAGCAACCAGTATGGCCCCGGCACCTGCAAGGTCAATAATGGAAGCAGCGCCTGCTACACCACGTCCTCGCCTGCGATCGACCCCAACCGACTCTATGTCTACGGTTACGGGCTGGACGGCAACGTCCACAAGTACCAGGTCGCTGACGGCGTCGAAATCTTGACCGGCGGCTGGCCGCAGCTCGCGACCCTCAAAGGTTACGACGAAAAGGGTTCGTCGGCGCTGTCGATCGCGACCGCCGCTGGCGTCAAGTACCTTTACGTCGCGCACGCCGGGTATCCGGGCGACAACGGCGATTACCAGGGTCACGTGACCGCGATCAACCTCGCCTCCGGCGCGCAAAAGGTGTTCAACATGGCGTGCAGCGACAAGGCACGGCACCTCGATCATTTCGTCGCACCGGAAACGGCGGCGACTTGCACCACGCGGCAGAATGCGATCTGGGCACGACCCGGTATCTTCTACGACGCCGGCACCAATCGGATCCTGATGGCCACGGGCAACGCCTTCACTGCAGGCCTCGGCCGCTTCGATGGTGTTCATAACTGGAGCGAGTCGGTGATCGCGCTGCAACCGGACGCCAGCGGCGGAACGGGTCCGAACGCGGGCAAGCCGCTCGACAGTTACACGCCCCCGAACTGGTCTTCGTTGGACGACGGCGATACCGACATCGGCAGCACCGGACCGACGATACTTCCCGTGCCGGCGAATTCCAGCGTCCAGCACCTTGCGGTGCAGAGCGGCAAGGACGGAATGCTGCGGCTGCTCAACCTCGCGGACTTGAGCAGCGCCGGCGGGCCGGGAAATCTCGGAGGCACGATCGGCGCGCCGATTTCGGTGCGGCAGGGCGGCGGCGTTTTCAGTCAGCCTGCGGTGTGGATCAATCCCGCCGACAACAGCAGCTGGTTTTTCGTCGTCAACAGCAACGGCACGTCGGCGGTGCGCGTCAATATCGACGGCAGCGGCACCCCCTCCCTCGTCACGCAATGGCCGTCGATCGACATGTCCAATTCCGTGCCGGGCGGCACCTCGCCGGTCGTCGCCAACAATATGCTGTTCTACTTGAGCGGAGGCGGCGTGCGCGTCGTCGATCCGGTTTCGGGCAGCATCTTGCGCACCGCAACGGGGACAGGCTCGCCGCACTGGCAGAGCCTTATCGTCGCCAACGGTGTCGTCTATGCGACGGATCAGTCCGGCACGCTGAGCGCATTTTCGCAGCCATCGGCACAATCGCCGACGACGACGGTATTGGGAAGTGCAGCCAATCCGGGCAATGCGGGGACGAGTGTCGTGTTGACGGCGACGGTGACCGGTGTGGCGCCGACCGGCAACGTCAACTTCAGCGAAGCCGGCATGGCACTGGCCGGATGTGCGGCGGTGGCGCTCTCCGGCGGCGGCAATGCGCCCAGCGCGACCTGCTCGAGCAGCAGCTTGAGCGTCGGCAGCCACGCCATCGTGGCGAGCTACAGTGGCGATGCCGGCAATGCGGGCTCGAGCAGCAGCACCTTGCTGCAGGTCATCGATACCGCGTCCGGCGGAACCAATGTCGCGCTGGCCAGTGCCGGCGCGGTGGCACTGGCCTCGAGCGTGTACAACGGTCAATACCCGGTGGCGGCCGTCAACAACAACGACCGCAAGGGTGCCGCTTGGGGCAACGGCGGCGGCTGGAACGACGCCACTGCCAACGCCTTCCCTGACTGGGTCGAGGTCGATTTCAACGGCAGCAAGACCATCGATCGGGTCATCGTCTACACGCTGCAGGACAACTATCCGAATCCGATCGAGCCGACCGATACGCTCACCTTCGCCCAGTACGGCGTGACCGCCTTCAATGTCCAGGGCTGGACCGGCAGTGCGTGGACGACACTGGCGACGATCAGCGGCAACAACCTGGTCAAGCGTGCGGTGACCTTCTCGTCCTTCACCACCAGCCGCATCCGGGTCAATGTGACTCAGGCGCTGATGACCTATTCGCGTTTGGTCGAGGTCGAGGCCTGGGGCACGGCTGCGGTTGGCCCGCCGCCGTCGACCACGACGCTGGTGAGTTCGTTGAATCCGTCGACAGTGGGTGCGTCGGTCACCTTTACCGCCACCGTCACCGGCACCGGTCCGACTGGCAGCGTCGCCTTTACCGATGGCGGCAATGCCATCAGCGGCTGCACCGCCGTCGCGCTGACCGGCAGCGGCAATGCCCGCACCGCTCCGTGCACCACCAGCGCCTTGGGCCAGGGCACACACAGCATCGTCGCCGCCTATGCCGGCGACGCCGGCAACGCCGCCTCCAGCAGCAGTGCGCTGTCGCAAGTCGTCAATGCCGCCGCGTCGAGCAATGTCGCGTTGGCCAGCAACGGCGCCATCGCCTCCGCCTCGAGCACCTATAACGCCGCCTTCCCGGTGTCCGCCATCAACAACAACGAGCGCGCCGGCTTGAACTGGGGCAATGGCGGCGGCTGGAACGACGCCACGGCCAACGCCTTCCCCGACACCGTGCAGATCGCCTTCAACGGCAGCAAGACCATCAACCGGGTCGTCCTCTATACGCTACAGGACAACTACGCCAGTCCGGTCGAGCCCACCGACACGATGACCTTCAGCCTCTACGGCATCACCGCCTTCACCGTGCAGGGCAAGCAGGGCAACCGGTGGGTGACACTGGCTAGCGCGACTGGCAACAACCTGGTCAAGCGCACCGTCACCTTCGCGCCCTTCACCACCTCGAGCATCCGCATCCGCGTCACCAGCGCCCTCGCCTCTTACTCCCGCATCACCGAAATCGAAGCTTGGGGCAATTGACTTAATCGACATCTCTGTCCACGACAACTAATAGCAATGCTCTGCACGACGTCCACGCCGGACCAGCTATCCATGTTGGTTCGCGCCAAGGCAATTATCTAGCGCGATTCTTGCATCCGAGCAAGACAGCCGCGTTTTAATGCTTGGCAACTAGCGGCCATGCCATTAGCATAGACGTTCAGCGGCAATTGGCGCCCAATTACGTTAGTCGGCAACCCGTATTAAGGGCCAAGGGAACAGATGAAGCCTTCGAATCATTCGGTTTTGTGTACGACAATCGCCACCTTTGCACTAGCGATTGCCGCCTCGTTGCCAGTCGCCGCGCATCACGGCGCCGACGCCGTGATTACCGGATCGCAGTCCGCCCCGCTCGCCGCGACCGCCGAGACCGGCACCGGCACGATCGACGAACTCGTCGTAGAAAACCGGGTTGACGGCACGACCACGCACTACACGCTGCTTCGGAGGGACGACGGTGGCGTCGTCGGCCTTCGCGGCGCCAACTCGGAAAGCCTGTCGAAGGGAACTCGCATCCTCGCCACCGGCCGCCGCGCCGGCGACATGCTGCAAGTGGAAAGCTTTGGCGTTCTGTCGGGGCCCTCGCAGCGTGCGGCGATCCAGTCGACCGCCTCGGGGCAGGTGCAGGGAACGCTGCTCCTCGCCCACGCCGATGATTTCGAGCACGACCGCAGTGAGTTCAAGATGGTGGTGCGCGGCGACGACGACCGCGGCACCGAGTTGCGGCTGGGCATCATGCCCGACGTGCTGCGCGCCGGCATGACGGTGGTCGCCTATGGCACCGCGAGCGTGGACAGCCGGTCGCTGGACACCAGTCGGGTCGAAGTGCTGGCACCGGCGGCATCACCGAAGGTCAAGGCCCAGGACTTCAGCATCCAGTCGCTCAAGACCAACAGCGTTCTTGTGCTCCTCGTCAAGTTCAGCGACTCGCCGTCAGCGGACGCCTTCACTCCGGCCCAGGTGCAGCAGGTGATGGTGACCAACGCCAACAGCGTCGCCAAATATTACAGCGAGGTTTCGTACGGGCAACAGGCGTTGAACGTCACGGTCGCGTGCCTGACGACGAGCGCAGGCTGCACGGCCGGCACGTACCCTGGCGGCTGGCTCAAGGCGCTGGATCCGACTACAAAGACGCCGATCGCGACACCCCGGGACACCAAGGGAAATCTGGTCTGCGATTACAACGCTATTCACATGGCCGCAGACACTGCGGCGACCAACGCCGGCATCAACGTCGCGAGCTACAGCAATCGGTATTACGTCTTTCCGTACCTGTCGACCTGCGGCTGGTCTGGATTGGCCTACGTCGGCTATGGCGAAGCCTACAGCAACGGTTACAACACCCTGGGCGTGTACGGACACGAGCTCGGCCACAATTTCGGATTGCTCCATGCGGGAAGCCTCCGGTGCGCCGGCCAAATGCCATGCACGAGCGGTGGCGTCGCCGAGTACGGTGACCCGTTTGACGTCATGGGCAACAGCAATGCCGGCGGCACGCATTTCAACGCCAAGCAAAAATCCGACATCCTGCAATGGATTCCGGCGGCGGCGATCAAGACCCATACGACGGGAACTGCTAGTTACACGTTGTCGCCGATCGAATCGGCCGGGGGCGCGAGCTACGCGGTCAAAATCCCCGCGGCCACCAATCGAACCTACTGGGTCGAGTATCGCCAGCCAATCGGCTTCGACAGCAGCCTCGCCAACTATCCGAACAACGGCGCCCAGATTCGCGTGTCGAGCCCCTTCGAATCGTCCTATGGTGCCGACGACACCGAATTGCTCGACATGACGCCCGGCACGGGCGCGTTTACCGACGCGACTCTTCTTGCGGGACAAAGCTACACGGACACTACGTACGGAGTCACGATCACCGTCGGTTCGGCCTCACCTACCTCGCTTAGCGTCACCGTCGCGATGGGGGCCGGCAGCCCGACGACGACGACGTTGACGAGCTCCGCCAACCCGTCAGCGCTGGGCGCGAACGCCACGTTTACCGCCAGCGTCACCGGAACGTCGCCGACCGGCACCGTGAATTTCACCGACGGCGGAAACACGATCGCCGGCTGCGGAGCGATCGCGCTCAGCGGTTCGGGCAACACGCGGACCGCGCAATGCTCGACCGGCGCGTTGACTGCAGGAACGCATAGCATTGCGGGCGCATACGGCGGCGGTGCCGGCAACAACCCTTCGAGCAGTACGGCGCTTTCCCAGGTCGTCAACAAGGCGACGAGCACGACAGCGGTCGCCAGTTCGAAGAATCCGTCGACGTTTGGCGCGAGCGTAACCTTTACCGCCACAGTCGCAGGTATCGCGCCGACCGGCAGCGTCAACTTCAAGGACAGCGGCAGCTCGATTGCCGGCTGCAGCGCGGCCGCGCTTGCCGGCAGCGGCAACAGCAGGACCGCGACCTGCACGTCCAGCACCTTGGCCGTCGCTACGCATAGCATCGTCGCTTCCTACGCAGGCGACGCCGGTAACACCGCATCGAACAGCGCGACATTGTCGCAAGCCGTCAGCTCGACCGGGCCGGCGCCGACGACGACGATACTGGCGAGCTCGAAGAATCCTTCGACCGCCGGCACCAGCGTCACCTTCACCGCCACCGTCGCCGGCAGTAACCCGACCGGCAGCGTCAACTTCAAGGACGGCGCGAGCTCGATCAGCGGCTGCAGCGCGATCGCGCTCTCCGGCAGCGGCAACAGCAAGACCGCCGCCTGCAGCACCAGCGCACTGACGGCGGCGACGCACAGCATCACCGCCGCGTATGGCGGTGACGCAAGCAATGCCGCTTCAACCAGTGCGGCGCTGTCGCAGGTCGTGAATACCGGCGGCGGTGGATCGAGCAATGTCGCGCTCGCCAGCAACGGCGGCATCGCCACTGCCTCGAGCAGCTACAGCTCCGGCTACCCGGTATCCGCGATCATCAACAATGAGCGCGCCGGGGCAAATTGGGGCAACGGCGGCGGCTGGAACGACAACACGGCCAACGCCTATCCCGATTGGGTGCAGATCAACTTCAACGGCAGCAAGACGATCGACCACGTCGTCGTCTACACGGTCCAGGACAATTACCCCAACCCGGTCGAGCCAACCGATACGATGACGTTCAGCCTCTATGGCATTACTGCGTTCACGGTTCAGGGCTGGAATGGCTCAACCTGGGTGACCTTAGGCAGCGTCAGCGGCAACAACCTGGTCAAGCGCACGGTGAATTTCGCCGCCTACACCACCGATCGCATCCGCATCAACGTGACGGCTGTGCTCGCCAGCTACTCCCGCATCACCGAAGTCGAAGCCTGGGGGACCGCACTAGTAGGACCGGCGCCGACGACGACGACACTGGCGAGCTCGAAGAATCCTTCGACCGCCGGCACCAGCGTCACCTTCACCGCCACCGTCGCCGGCAGTAACCCGACCGGCAGCGTCAACTTCAAGGACGGCGCGAGCTCGATCAGCGGCTGCAGCGCGATCGCGCTCTCCGGCAGCGGCAACAGCAAGACCGCCGCCTGCAGCACCAGCGCACTGACGGCGGCGACGCACAGCATCACCGCCGCGTATGGCGGTGACGCAAGCAATGCCGCTTCAACCAGTGCGGCGCTGTCGCAGGTCGTGAATACCGGCGGCGGTGGATCGAGCAATGTCGCGCTCGCCAGCAACGGCGGCATCGCCACTGCCTCGAGCAGCTACAGCTCCGGCTACCCGGTATCCGCGATCATCAACAATGAGCGCGCCGGGGCAAATTGGGGCAACGGCGGCGGCTGGAACGACAACACGGCCAACGCCTATCCCGATTGGGTGCAGATCAACTTCAACGGCAGCAAGACGATCGACCACGTCGTCGTCTACACGGTCCAGAACAATTATCCCAACCCGGTCGAGCCAACCGATACGATGACGTTCAGCCTTTATGGCATTACTGCGTTCACGGTTCAGGGCTGGAATGGCTCAACCTGGGTGACCTTAGGCAGCGTCAGCGGCAACAACCTGGTCAAGCGCACGGTGAATTTCGCCGCCTACACGACCAGTCGCATTCGCATCAGGACTACCGCTGCGCTCGCCAGCTACTCCCGCATCACCGAAGTCGAAGCCTGGGGCCAATGACGGTGGATTGCGGTCAACCTCGGTGACAGCGCCGGTCCGAACAGGACCGACCTGACGCACCATCCGCGTCGCGGTTTTGGTTGTGATCGCCCCGCGTTTGCGAGTATCGTGGACGGCCATGCAGTCCGGCGCGCTTCCGATGAGTGCCTCTCGGGGTCTTGCCGACCAGAGGACTCGACTTGAACCGATGATCTCGCGTAATTTCAGCCGCTCGAGCGCAGCGAGGCTGCGCTTGCTCTCCACGCTTTTTTTGCTGACCTCTTCAAGCCTCGCTCCGTCGCTCCCGGCGGCAGCAGGGACTCCACAGGCCGTCGCCATAACCTACGGCCAACCCCCCGTGCCGGCCGCGGAATTCAGCGGCGATTTGCGCCGACTGCCGTTGGCGCCAGCACGCATCGCCAGGGCGCCTGCCTACCGTCCGCTGCTTCGCGGACCTGTTTCGTCCAAGATTCCGTTGCAGACATCGTCGCCGCTTGCGCCTCAGGGGCCATCCGGCCCGCTTGCGCCAATGCCGAGTCCGATCCTGACTTTCGCCGGGATGAGCTTCAACGATTCATGCACCGGAGGCCAGTGCGGAGGTGGCTGGCCGCCGGATCCGAACGGCGACGTCGGACCGAACCACTATATCGAAGCGGTCAATACCTCGTACGCGATCTATAACAAATCCGGGACACAGCTTGCCGCGTTTACCGAAGACCAGCTGTGGAGCGGCGCTCCGGCGTCGCCCTGCACGTCTGCGCCCGAAGGCGATCCCGTCGTCATCTACGATTGGCTGGCCGATCGCTTCGTGCTGACGCACTTCGCGTTTGCATCCAACAACGGCCCATTCTACCAGTGCATTGCCGCATCGAAAACGAGCGATCCGGTCACCGGCGGCTGGTGGCTGTATGCAGTGCGCATGGATGCGGGTGGCGTCGGCCTGCCCCCACTCGGCGACATCAACGATTACGGCAAGTTCGGCTTGTGGCACGACTGCCTGTACATGGCGGCGAACGCGTTCACCCCGAGCAGCGCTTATGACGGCGTGATGTTCGCGTCGTTCAGCCGGAACGACCTTTACAGCGGCGCACCGCTGACCTTTTCACTCGGTTATCTGCCGCCGTCGAGCAATGCTTTCACGCTGATACCCAGCAACAACCAGGGCAAGGGCGCCAACGCCGCACAGCCGGGAACGTCGAACTATTTCGTATCCGAATCAGGCGTTGTCGAGGAATTCGAGATTCGCAAGTTCGACGCCGGCGCGAACTGCGGCGTCGGCGGCACGCTGAGCGCGCCGACGATCGTCAGCCAGACACAGTATGCGTTCCAGCAAGGCGCGATCGTTGCGCAACCGAACACATCGCGCAAACTGGACATGATCGACGATCGGATCATGCAGAAGGTTCAATATCGCAAAATTGGCGGCACGGAGTCGCTGTGGGTCACGCATCCGGTCGGAAGCGGTTCGGGCACGACTGCGATGCAATGGGCGCAGCTCGACGTCACCGGCGGAGCGATTGCCACCGCTCCCGTACAGCAACAGATCTACGCGCCGGACACGTCGCTCAATCGATTCATGGGCAGCCTCGCCGTCGATGGACACGGCAACATGGCGCTCGGCTACACGACATCGAGTGGCATCTCGCCAAATTTTCCGAGCATTGCCTATTCCGGCAGGCTCGCGACCGATCCGTTGAATACGCTGCCGCAGACCGAAGTGAAGATGACGACGGGGGCCGGCTCGCAGGTGAACAATTGCGGTGGCGGGCCTTGTGATCGATGGGGCGATTACAGCGCGATGAGCGTCGATCCCGGCGACGATTGCACGTTCTGGTACATCAACGAGTACTACAGCAGCCAGACCAACGGCAACAGCGGCAACTGGCAAACGCGCATCGGCTCGTTCAAATTTCCATCGTGTTCCGGACTGGCTGCGACGACGACGGTATTAGGAAGTGCAGGCAATCCGGGCAATGCGGGGACGAGTGTCGTGTTGACGGCGACGGTGACCGGTGTGGCGCCGACCGGCAACGTCAACTTCAGCGAAGCCGGCATGGCACTGGCCGGATGTGCGGCGGTGGCGCTCTCCGGCGGCGGCAATGCGCCCAGCGCGACCTGCTCGAGCAGCAGCTTGAGCGTCGGCAGCCACGCCATCGTGGCGAGCTACAGTGGCGATGCCGGCAATGCGGGCTCGAGCAGCAGCACCTTGCTGCAGGTCATCGATACCGCGTCCGGCGGAACCAATGTCGCGCTGGCCAGTGCCGGCGCGGTGGCACTGGCCTCGAGCGTGTACAACGGTCAATACCCGGTGGCGGCCGTCAACAACAACGACCGCAAGGGTGCCGCTTGGGGCAACGGCGGCGGCTGGAACGACGCCACTGCCAACGCCTTCCCTGACTGGGTCGAGGTCGATTTCAACGGCAGCAAGACCATCGATCGGGTCATCGTCTACACGCTGCAGGACAACTATCCGAATCCGATCGAGCCGACCGATACGCTCACCTTCGCCCAGTACGGCGTGACCGCCTTCAATGTCCAGGGCTGGACCGGCAGTGCGTGGACGACACTGGCGACGATCAGCGGCAACAACCTGGTCAAGCGTGCGGTGACCTTCTCGTCCTTCACCACCAGCCGCATCCGGGTCAATGTGACTCAGGCGCTGATGACCTATTCGCGTTTGGTCGAGGTCGAGGCCTGGGGCACGGCTGCGGTTGGCCCGCCGCCGTCGACCACGACGCTGGTGAGTTCGTTGAATCCGTCGACAGTGGGTGCGTCGGTCACCTTCACCGCCACCGTCACCGGCACCGGTCCGACTGGCAGCGTCGCCTTTACCGATGGCGGCAATGCCATCAGCGGCT
Source organism: uncultured beta proteobacterium (assembly GCA_963828665.1). Taxonomy (GTDB): domain Bacteria; phylum Pseudomonadota; class Gammaproteobacteria; order Burkholderiales; family Casimicrobiaceae; genus PALSA-1003. The sequence goes on along the minus strand of CAWHFL010000008.1, from coordinate 189,292 downwards.
GCACCGCCGTCGCGCTGACCGGCAGCGGCAATGCCCGCACCGCTCCGTGCACCACCAGCGCCTTGGGCCAGGGCACACACAGCATCGTCGCCGCCTATGCCGGCGACGCCGGCAACGCCGCCTCCAGCAGCAGTGCGCTGTCGCAAGTCGTCAATGCCGCCGCGTCGAGCAATGTCGCGTTGGCCAGCAACGGCGCCATCGCCTCCGCCTCGAGCACCTATAACGCCGCCTTCCCGGTGTCCGCCATCAACAACAACGAGCGCGCCGGCTTGAACTGGGGCAATGGCGGCGGCTGGAACGACGCCACGGCCAACGCCTTCCCCGACACCGTGCAGATCGCCTTCAACGGCAGCAAGACCATCAACCGGGTCGTCCTCTATACGCTACAGGACAACTACGCCAGTCCGGTCGAGCCCACCGACACGATGACCTTCAGCCTCTACGGCATCACCGCCTTCACCGTGCAGGGCAAGCAGGGCAACCGGTGGGTGACACTGGCTAGCGCGACTGGCAACAACCTGGTCAAGCGCACCGTCACCTTCGCGCCCTTCACCACCTCGAGCATCCGCATCCGCGTCACCAGCGCCCTCGCCTCTTACTCCCGCATCACCGAAATCGAAGCTTGGGGCAATTGACCCGTTATAGCGCCCTCGTCATTCGACCAAAACAAAAAAACGCCCCGACAATGATCGGGGCGTTTCGCTTTAAGGGTGCCTGACGATGACCTACTTTCGCACGGGCAATCCGCACTATCATCGGCGCGCCGCCGTTTCACGGTCCTGTTCGGGATGGGAAGGGGTGGGGCCAGCGGGCTTTGGTCGTCAGGCATTGACGGGTCAGGAGTCAGGGAACGGGTAACAGGTAACAGAAACCCGGGAGCTGACCCTGAGTGGAAGAAGTAAAGAAGGTTAGATTGACGCAAACACCGTGGGTAGCAGTGGTGGTTCAGGGTTTACTGTTCCCTGTTACCCGACCTCTGTTACCTGAGCGGCGCACGACAGTGCGCAGCGTTATGGGATCAAGCCGCACGGGCAATTAGTATCGGTTAGCTCAAGGCGTTACCGCCCTTCCACACCCGACCTATCAACGTGGTGGTCTGCCACGACCCTTCAGGGGGATCAAGTCCCCGGGAGATCTCATCTTCAGGCACGTTTCCCGCTTAGATGCTTTCAGCGGTTATCGCTTCCGTACATAGCTACCCGGCAATGCGACTGGCGTCACAACCGGTACACCAGCGGTACGTCCACTCCGGTCCTCTCGTACTAGGAGCAGCCCCCGTCAAATCTCCAGCGCCCACGGCAGATAGGGACCAAACTGTCTCACGACGTTTTGAACCCAGCTCACGTACCACTTTAAATGGCGAACAGCCATACCCTTGGGACCGGCTACAGCCCCAGGATGTGATGAGCCGACATCGAGGTGCCAAACACCGCCGTCGATATGAACTCTTGGGCGGTATCAGCCTGTTATCCCCGGCGTACCTTTTATCCGTTGAGCGATGGCCCTTCCATTCAGAACCACCGGATCACTATGTCCTGCTTTCGCACCTGCTCGACTTGTCAGTCTCGCAGTCAAGCCCCCTTGTGCCATTGCACTATCAGTACGATGTCCGACCGTACCTAGGAGACCTTCGAGCTCCTCCGTTACTCTTTGGGAGGAGACCGCCCCAGTCAAACTGCCTACCATGCACGGTCCCCGAACCGGTTAAACGGTCCTGGGTTAGAACCGCAATGACACCAGGCTGGTATTTCAACGTTGGCTCCACGCCATCTAGCGACAGCGCTTCATTGCCTCCCAGCTATCCTACACAGGTCCCATCACAGTCCAATGCAAAGCTACAGTAAAGGTGCACGGGGTCTTTCCGTCTTGCCGCGGGGAGATTGCATCTTCACAAACACTTCAACTTCGCTGAGTCTCGGGTGGAGACAGCGTGGCCATCGTTACGCCATTCGTGCAGGTCGGAACTTACCCGACAAGGAATTTCGCTACCTTAGGACCGTTATAGTTACGGCCGCCGTTTACCGGGGCTTCAATCAAGAGCTCGCACCCCATCATTTAACCTTCCGGCACCGGGCAGGCGTCACACCCTATACGTCGACTTTCGTCTTTGCAGAGTGCTGTGTTTTTGTTAAACAGTCGCAGCCACCATTTCTCTGCGGCCCCACTCGGCTCAGCCTGTACGGCTTCACCTACCTGAGGCGCACCTTATCCCGAAGTTACGGTGCTAATTTGCCGAGTTCCTTCACCCGAGTTCTCTCAAGCGCCTTAGAATATTCATCCTGCCCACCTGTGTCGGTTTGCGGTACGGTCAACCTGAAACTGAAGCTTAGAGGCTTTTCCTGGAAGCAGGGTATCAGCAACTTCCGGCAGGCAAGCCCGCCTTCGTCATCACGCCTCAGCTAAGATCCCCGGATTTGCCTAAGGACCACGCCTACACGCTTAAACCGGGACGTCCAACACCCGGCTCGCTTAACCTTCTCCGTCCCCCCATCGCATCTCAGGCCGGTGCGGGAATATTAACCCGCTTCCCATCGGCTACGACTCTCGTCCTCACCTTAGGGGCCGACTCACCCTGCGCCGATGAACGTGGCGCAGGAAACCTTGGGCTTTCGGCGACAGAGCTTTTCACTCTGTTTATCGCTACTCATGTCAGCATTCGCACTTCCGATACCTCCAGCAACCCTCACGAGTCACCTTCACCGGCCTACGGAACGCTCTCCTACCATCCAGGTAACAGAGGTCAGGAAACAGGGAACAGACTTACCGCACGCCGTCGTAGAGACCGTTCAGCATCTTCGCGATCGACTCGTATTCGTCGCGCCAACGCTGCCACGTGGCTTCGTCCGTGTACCCTAAATCCCGGCAGTAGCGAATCCAAACGCGCATCTCGTCTGCTGATCCAATGCTCATTTGAATGAAACGCTTGAATTCGGCTTTGGAGTAGCTCTGCTTCCCAAAGCCTTCTGCCAGGTTGGCACAGATGGATTTGCTCGCCCGTCTTATCTGGCTCGCCAAATCGAATTGCTCAATTTGCGGCATCGTCTGCGTGAACCGATGTATCTCGAGCGATACCTTATAGGCTCGCTGAAACACATCCAGCTCCTCGAACCGATGCGCTCCCATCTGTTACCTGTTACCTGAACTCTGTTACCTGAATCCCTAGCTTCGGTACACAGTTTGAGCCCCGTTACATCTTCCGCGCAGGACGACTCGACCAGTGAGCTATTACGCTTTCTTTAAATGATGGCTGCTTCTAAGCCAACATCCTGGCTGTCTGAGCCTTCCCACCTCGTTTCCCACTTAACTGTGGCTTGGGGACCTTAGCTGAGGGTCTGGGTTGTTTCCCTTTCGACCCCGGACGTTAGCACCCGGAGTCTGTCTCCCACGCTAACACTTTGCGGTATTCGGAGTTTGCCATGGTTTGGTAAGGCGCCATGCCCCCCTAGCCATAACAGTGCTCTACCCCCGCAAGTCATACGTGAGGCACTACCTAAATAGTTTTCGGAGAGAACCAGCTATTTCCGGATTTGTTTAGCCTTTCACCCCTAGCCACAGCTCATCCCCGTCTTTTTCAACAGACGTGGGTGCGGCCCTCCACGAGGTGTTACCCCCGCTTCAGCCTGGCCATGGCTAGATCATCCGGTTTCGGGTCTACGCCATGCGACTCTTTCGCCCTGTTCGGACTCGCTTTCGCTACGCCTCCCCTATTCGGTTAAGCTCGCCACACAACGTAAGTCGCTGACCCATTATACAAAAGGTACGCAGTCACCCTTACGGGCTCCCACTGTTTGTATGCATGCGGTTTCAGGATCTATTTCACTCCCCTTCCGGGGTTCTTTTCGCCTTTCCCTCACGGTACTGGTTCACTATCGGTCGATCACGAGTATTTAGCCTTGGAGGATGGTCCCCCCATCTTCAGACAGGATTTCACGTGTCCCGCCCTACTTCTCGTACCCTCAGTTCCACTCCCAACCTTTCGCGTACGGGGCTGTCACCCACTTTGGCCGCCCTTTCCAGAGCGCTCCGCTAAGTCGAAAGCTAAAAGGTACCGGCTGCTCCGATTTCGCTCGCCACTACTTTCGGAATCTCGGTTGATTTCTGTTCCTGCGGTTACTGAGATGTTTCAGTTCTCCGCGTTCGCTCTACCCACCCTATGAATTCAGGTGAGAGTACCCCTCCATACATGACTCTCCACAACGCTCGCTTAAGACTTGGCCGCTTTGGCGCGCACTAGCGTGCGCGCAAAGCTCCAACAAGCAGTCTCATCTCTGCTCGCTTAAGACTTGAAAGCTTTGGCGCGCACTAGCGTGCGCGCAAAGCTCCAACAAGCAGTCTCATCTCTGCTCGCTTAAGACTTGAAAGCTTTGGCGCGCACTAGCGTGCGCGCAAAGCTCCAACAAGCAGTCTCATCTCTGCTCGCTTAAGACTTGAAAGCTTTGGCGCGCACTAGCGTGCGCGCAAAGCTCCAACGCTCGCGTCGAAAGCCATCTATGGAGGGGTGGGTTTCCCCATTCGGACATCTCCGGATCAATGCTCGTTTACCAGCTCCCCGGAGCTTTTCGCAGGTTGCCACGTCCTTCATCGCCTGTGATCGCCAAGGCATCCACCACATGCACTTAGTCGCTTGACCCCATAACGCTACGCACTATCCCGCCTCGCATTACAGGTGTTTGCGCTTGTCACCCACTCGCTCCGACTAAAGATCGAGCAGGCTTCGATACAATCTAACCCAGTCTCGCCCGTCGTTCGTATCCCGCGCTCGCGCACGAAATCCGCCCTTCCGAGCAAGACGCTTTACTTCTTCCGTGTTGTTAAAGAACGACTCCCGGCATCGCTGCCCGAAGGTCCGGCTAAAAGCCAGAAGCAAACCCTGCATCGCTTGCTTCTGCCTTCTACCGTTACCTGTTACCTGTCCCCTGACTGGTGGAGCTGATCGGGATCGAACCGACGACCCCCTGCTTGCAAAGCAGGTGCTCTCCCAGCTGAGCTACAGCCCCCCTCGCTTTCGGCCACCCTTGGCTTGCTCTTGGCTTGCGACCATCGGAGATGGTGGGTCTGGATGGATTCGAACCATCGACCCCCGCCTTATCAAGACGGTGCTCTAACCAACTGAGCTACAGGCCCGATTCAGGTCAACACCTGACGAACAACCGATAAGCGTGAGCACTTGAGATTCTGGCGTTGGGTAAGCAGCAGTCCAAGCTTGGCCACCATCGCTGGCGCCTTCACCCTTCACCACCGTTACCTGACTCCGAGAAAGGAGGTGATCCAGCCGCACCTTCCGATACGGCTACCTTGTTACGACTTCACCCCAGTCACGAAACGCACCGTGGTAAGCGGCCCCCTTGCGGTTAGCCTACCTACTTCTGGTACATCCCGCTCCCATGGTGTGACGGGCGGTGTGTACAAGACCCGGGAACGTATTCACCGCGACATGCTGATCCGCGATTACTAGCGATTCCGACTTCATGCAGTCGAGTTGCAGACTGCAATCCGGACTACGACCGGCTTTTATGGGGATTGGCTCCAGCTCGCGCTTTGGCAACCCTCTGTACCGGCCATTGTATGACGTGTGAAGCCCTACCCATAAGGGCCATGAGGACTTGACGTCATCCCCACCTTCCTCCGGTTTGTCACCGGCAGTCTCCCTAGAGTGCCCTTGCGTAGCAACTAGGGACAAGGGTTGCGCTCGTTGCGGGACTTAACCCAACATCTCACGACACGAGCTGACGACAGCCATGCAGCACCTGTGTTACGGCTCTCTTTCAAGCACCCCCACATCTCTGCAGGGTTCCGTACATGTCAAGGGTAGGTAAGGTTATTCGCGTTGCATCGAATTAATCCACATCATCCACCGCTTGTGCGGGTCCCCGTCAATTCCTTTGAGTTTTAATCTTGCGACCGTACTCCCCAGGCGGGCAACTTCACGCGTTAGCTGCGGTACCAGGAAATCGCTTCCCCAACACCTAGTTGCCATCGTTTAGGGCGTGGACTACCAGGGTATCTAATCCTGTTTGCTCCCCACGCTTTCGTGCCTGAGCGTCAATCTCAGCCCAGGGGGCTGCCTTCGCCATCGGTGTTCCGCCGCATCTCTACGCATTTCACTGCTACACGCGGCATTCCACCCCCCTCTGCCAGATTCAAGTCGCCTAGTTTCCACTGCCATTCCCAGGTTGAGCCCGGGGCTTTCACAGCGGACTTCAGCAACCGCCTACGCACTCTTTACGCCCAGTAATTCCGATTAACGCTCGCACCCTACGTATTACCGCGGCTGCTGGCACGTAGTTAGCCGGTGCTTATTCCGCCGGTACCGTCAAGAATCTCCCGTATTCAAGGAAACCCTTTCTTCCCGACTAAAAGCGGTTTACAACCCGAAGGCCTTCTTCCCGCACGCGGCATGGCTGGATCAGGGTTGCCCCCATTGTCCAAAATTCCCCACTGCTGCCTCCCGTAGGAGTCTGGGCCGTGTCTCAGTCCCAGTGTGGCTGATCATCCTCTCAGACCAGCTACCGATCGTCGCCTTGGTAGGCCTTTACCCCACCAACTAGCTAATCGGCCATCGGCCGCTCCCATAGCGTGAGGCCCTCACAGGTCCCCCACTTTCCTCCGTAGAGCATATGCGGTATTAATCCGGCTTTCGCCGGGCTATCCCCCTCTACGGGATACGTTCCGATGTGTTACTCACCCGTTCGCCGCTCGCCGCCAGGGTTGCCCCCGCGCTGCCGCTCGACTTGCATGTGTAAAGCATGCCGCCAGCGTTCAATCTGAGCCAGGATCAAACTCTTCAGTTCAATACCTGTACAAGACTTCACTCATTCTGACGTCGACCAAGCCTTCCGCTTGTCGCGGAAAGCTTCGTCACGAGCCAAGCAGCCGTGATAGCCACTCGACCCGCTTCCTTCAGCATGAGTACTTCTCGTGATGCTTGTCGAGCCCTCGAATCTTTAGCCTCCCAGCCAGGCCACCAGAGTCTCCCCCAGCACCCCCACCGGCAAACCAAACACCCAAGGCCGCCATCACCCCAAGTACCCACACTTATCGGTTGTTCACATTGTTAAAGAGCGTGCTCAACCCGGGTCGAGCAGTAACGCGGGATTCAGGTCGAGCAGAGCGGCGAATTATAATGATTCCAGCTCGACATTGCAAGCCTCTGTATCGGGCCAGTACATATTGCACTGGTGGTTTTGATGAAGGAATTGTACCGGGGAGAGTAAGTGGGGGGTTTTGCGACCGGGGATGGGTGTGGTGAGACTGAAGTGTGGGCGTTCGAGGTTGTACCAGGAGAGCCAGCGCAGCAGCTGGAGGTTGAACTCGGTGAGGTCGTCGAGGAAGAGAAGATCGTAGTGGTAGTCGATGCATTCTTCCTGGACCGTGCGGTTGAAGCGTTCGCAATGGGCGTTCATGCGAGGTGTTTGGGGAAAGGTATGCCCGTGGGTGCACAGCAAGCGGGCGAGCTCGGCGGCGAAGTAGCGTTGGAACTCGCTCCCGTTGTCGGTGAGGACGGACTCGATGGCGAAGGGAAACACGGCTTGGATGAGGCGGAAGAACTGGGTGGCCGCGGTGCTGGCGTGACTGCGGGTGGCCCAGGCCCAGGCGAAGTGCGAATGCAGATCGGTGCAGGTAATGATGTAGCGGCGCTGCCCCTCGGTCCGCAGCTCGATGCTATCCAGGGCTACGCAATGGCCGGGACGCTCGGCCCGGAAATGCTTGGGCTTGCGGCGGCGTGTGCCGCGCACCGACTTGGCTTTGCCCGGGGCTCCGAAGCGCCGCGGTTGGCGACGCATCTTGTCGGGCGCATCGGCGATGAGCCGACCGATGGTTCGCGCACTCGGACAGGGCAGCTGCGCGGCGGCGGCGAAGGGCCAGAGCAGCAGATGCAGCTTCTCTTTGGCCAAGTTCGGATGTACGGTGCGCAGTCGGCGGATCTCGGCGATGATCGGCGCCGGCCACTGCCGCTGCCGGCGTCGCTTCGGCGCCGTCGAGCCCGGCACCAGTGCCGCCACGTTGCCGCCCTCGGCCTTGAGCTTGGCGCGCCACAGGAACAGGGTACGGCGACTGATTTGGAACGCCTCACGGGTGGCGGCCAGACCGTGCCGTTGCCAGAAACCAAGAATCTTCAGTCGGCGCTGGGCATCGGGGGCAATCATCCCCCAGCGTAGGGCGTAATCGGCGACTCGGTAAAACCCGCGAATCTTATGACCGACGTGTTGTACTCGCATCGCACTCCTCGTCGTGCAAGGAGTGCAATATGTTTCTGGCCTTAGTCAGCTTCGAGCGACGCAGCTCGACGGAATTTGCCCAGAACAATGTTGCTCGCACACGCTTTCGCACCATGAATTCAGACACTTCGGAAATGACCTCGACAGGCTCCGTCGCGCTGGCTGCGCCGGACCCCGCGATTGCGCTCTGGCTATGCCAGTTGGACCGCAGCGTCGCTGAGTCGCACGCGCTTGCGCAATCGCTGTCGCCATTGGAAATCGAGCGCGCCCACCGCTTCGGTACTCCGGCGCTGCGAGCTCGCTGGATCGTAGGCCGCGCGACGCTGCGCATGCTGCTCGGCGCTGCGCTCGGCATCCACCCTGCGGCGGTCGCGCTGCGTCGCGGCACGCGCGGACGCCCAGAGCTTGCGGCAAGGTCCACGCTCGATTTCAACGTGTCGCACACCGACGGCGTGGCGCTGATCGGGATCGCGACCGGATTACCGTCCGCCGCGCGGATCGGCGTCGACATCGAACGCGACGATCGCGCGGTCAACGCCGACGGGCTGGCGCGCAAATTCATGACCGAGCGAGAGCGCGCAGGCATGGCCCCGCTCGACGAAGTGGCGCGCCGCCGCCGGTTCCTGCAACTGTGGACATGCAAGGAAGCAATGAGCAAAGCCACCGGAGACGCGCTCTCGGCGCCGTTTCGTGACATCGACGTTGCGCTCGATGAAAGCCCGCATTTGCTCGACGGGCCGCCGCCCTACGTGGCCGATCGCTGGCGCCTCGTGAGCGCCGAAGTGCCCGCGGGACTTATCGCCACTGTCGCGATCTGGCGCGGCGCCTGAGTCGCGCATCGCACCGGTCAAGCATCTTCAAGCGCCCGCCGCGTCCTTCGCCCCAGGCTTGGCGTACTTCCATTTCTTCTGCAGCCAAAGCCAATCCGCCGGATTCTCGCGGATGTCGTGTTCGAGCATGCGCGCATACCGCTCGACGACGACCTGATCTGCACCCTCGTCGTACGGCGGCTCGGCCAGCGGCGCCAAGCGCACCGAGTAGTAGCCTCGCCGCAGCCGCCGCATCGTCACGTAGAGCACCTTCGCGTCGAGAAATCGCGCGATCTTGCCGGCGCCGACGAAAAACGCCGTGTCCTGTTCGAGGAAACGCGTCCATTGCCGCGGATCCTTTCCCTTCGGGGTCTGGTCGGCGATCAGCGCGTAGACTCGCGGCTGCCCGGCCCGGCTCAGCAGATCGAAAATAAAATCCTTCCGCGGCACGAAGCGGCTGCCGAAGCGCGCGCGCGCTTCGCGCAGAAACCTGTCGACGGCTTCGACGCGCTGCGGCTGGTAGACGACATCTATCGTGATGCCGAAATGCGCGCCCGTTGCGAGCGACAGCCACTCCCAGTTGCCGAAGTGGGCTGCCAGCAGAATCACCGATTGCTTGGCGTCCACACAAGCGGTGACCAGCTCGGGGTTCTCGATCGTCACGCGGCGCCGCAAAGCGTCGGCACCGGCGCCGTAGCCCCAGAATGCCTCGAACAGCGTGTCCGCAAGATTGCGATACGACCGGCGAAGAATGTCGCCGCGTTCGTCCGCGCTCTTGCCCGGAAAAGCATTGGCGATATCGAGCTCCGCACGATCGCGTCGCCACCGCAACAAGCGAAACGCGACGAAGTAGACGACCGCGCTCCAGGTGTAGAGAAGCGGCAGCGGGACGCGCGTAAGCGCCTTCAACAGGAACTGCATCGGTTCGCGTTCGAACTCCGTTTCAGGCGACTGCCACCAGCCGGTCGAGCGTGTCCGGATTGTTCAGCAGCTCGTCGCTCCCCGAGCAGTGCACGATCCTGCCGCGGTCGAGCACGATCGCCTGCTGCGTCAGTTGCAGCGCGAGGCGCGCGTGCTGCTCGACCACGATCACCGCGAACTCCCGCTCCCGAAGTAGCTCGCCGATCAACCGCTTAAGATCCTGAACGATGATGGGCGCGAGTCCTTCCATCGGTTCGTCGAGCAGAAGAAGCTTCGGGTTGGTCATCAGTGCGCGGGCGATCGCCACCATCTGCTGCTCGCCGCCCGAGAGCTGAGTGCCGAGGTTGCGCTTGCGCTCTCCCAACTGAGGAAACATCCGGTAGACCCGATCGACCGTCCACGGTCCGGGTCGTGCCACGACGCTCAAGTGTTCGTCGACCGTCAGCGACGCGAACATGAATCGCTCCTGCGGCACCCAGCCGATGCCCGCCTGCGCGCGCCGGAAGGTCGGAAGTGCGCTGACGTCTGCGCCGCGCCAGGCGATCGTGCCGCTTTGGAGCCGCGTCATGCCCATCAGCGTCAGCAGCAACGTGGTCTTGCCGACTCCGTTGCGGCCGAGCAGCGCAAGGCTCCCCGCCTCGTCCAGGTCGAGCGAAATATCCTCCAGAATGATCGAATCACCGTAGCCTGCGGTCACCCGGTCGACGGCCAGCAACTTAGCCATAGACGGCTTCTCCGAGATAGACCTCGTGCACGCGCCGGTCGCGGGCAATCTCTTCCGGCGAGCCTTCGACCAGAACCGAGCCGCCGACGAGCACCGTGATTCTTTCCGCAAACCTGAACACCAGATTCATATCGTGCTCGATGAAAATAATGGAGACGTCGCGCGGCAAGGCCGCGATGACGCCGAAGAGCTCCGCGCTCTCCGCCGCCGGTATCCCCGCCGCCGGCTCGTCGAGCAGCAATACGCTGGGCCGGGTCGCGAGCGCCAGCGCGATTTCCAGCAGACGCTGCTTCCCGTAGGAAAGCCTGCGCGTTTCCATCGCGACATCCCTGTCGAGGCGTAATTGCGCAAGGATGCCGCGCGCCTCGTCGATCTGCGTCCGTGCATGTGATGCCGAGTGCCACCAGACATTGCCTACACCTTCGCGCTCGCAACAAGCCAGCACGACCGACTCCAGCACGGTCAGGCCCGGAAACAAGGTGTTGATCTGGAATGTGCGCGTCATCCCGCGTTTGACGCGTGCATGTTGTGGCAATCCGGTGATCTCTTCCTCGCCCAGGTAGACCTCGCCGGCGCTCGGCGCCAGCACGCCGGTCAGCAGATCGATGAATGTGGTCTTGCCGGCGCCGTTCGGCCCGATGATCGCATGTCGGGATCCGGATTCGAACGCAAGGCTGATGTCCGAGTTCGCCTTGAATGCGCCGAAGGACCGGGAGAGTCCCTCGGTTCGCAGTGCGTACGTCATATCCGCTTGCCCATCATGCGTCGGCGCAAGCCCAGCGTCCCGCCGATCAACCCGCCGCGGGCGAACAGCACCAGCAGCACCAGCGACAGACCCAGCCAGAATTGCCAGTACACGGCACTGAGGTTGGAAAGGTAGTCCTGCAGCAGCATAAACGTCGCGGCACCGACCAGGGCTCCGTACAGGTATCCTGGCCCGCCGAGCACCAGCATGATCAGCAATTCCGCCGATCGCGGGAACCCCAGCGAATCGATGCCGACGAACTGCGTCGTCTGTGCGAGCAGCGCGCCGGCGATGCCGGCGATCCCGGCGCCGATCGTGTAGATCGCGATCAGCTTGCGGTGGACCGATACGCCGATCGCGGGCATCCGTCGCTCGCCTTCACGAATGCCACGCAGGCTCAAGCCGAACGGAGATCGCACCAGCGTCCGTGCGAAACAAAAGACGATGAAAAGGACGCCAAGGCAATACCAGTAGGCGGTCTTACCACTCAATCCGAAGGCAAAAAGGCCGAGCAACTTGTTCATTTCGACACCGGACAACCCATCGACGCCGCCGGTGATCGACGATGCCTGGTTCGCTGCCTCATACAGCATCAGTCCGATCCCCAGCGTCACCATCAGGCGCGTCAGGTCCTGACCTCGCACGACAAGGAAGCTGGTCAGCAGACCGACGAGCGCCGCAGCCGCGGCGGCCGCAACGAGCCCGCTGAGCGGTTCACCCCAGCCGTATCGCGCCAGCAGTCCCGCCGTATACGCGCCGACGCCGAAAAAGGCGGCGTGGCCGAGCGAGATGATGCGCGCGTACCCCATGATCAGGTCGAGCGACAGCGCGAACAGTCCGGCGATGAAGATCTGGCTCCCGAGCGTCAGGTAGCGCGGAAAAAGGAAATACGCGGCGACCGGCAGGAGCCAGAATGCGATTTCCAGCGGCCTCCACCGCGCCGTCGGAAGGGCGCTCGCCGGAACGCCCGTCGCCGCGGCCTTCCGCCTCACGCCCGTCTGCCCACGAGTCCTCGCGGAAAGATCAGCAACATGACGACCATCGCGACATAGATAATGAATGACCCTATTTGCGGCGCGTAGTATTTTCCGGCGACGTCGAACACGCCGAGCAGCAGCGCGGCGATTAACGGACCCTTGATCGTACCCGCGCCGCCGACGGCGACGACCAGCAGGAAGTAGACCATGTATTTGAGCGGAAACGTCGGATCGAGGCCAAGGACGTCGATCCCCAGGCCACCGCCCAAACCGGCAAGCCCCGAACCCAGCGCGAAGGTCAGACTGAACACGCGATAGACGTTGATCCCCAGGCCTGCGGATGCCTGCTGATTATCGACCGAGGCGCGTATCGCAGCGCCAAATCGGGTGCGCTCGATCAGCCAGGTCAGCGCCAGCGTCACGACGATGACGACCGCGATGAGGAACAGGCGATAAGAGCCGAAATCGATGCCGAGCAGTCGAACCTGGCCGCGCAGCGGCGCCGGTAGCTGCACCGGCTGTTGCTGCGAACCGAAGACATAGGTCGCCCCGGCGATCGACATGAATACCAAACCGATGCTGAACAGCACCTGGTCCAGATGCGTGGCTTGATACAGCCTTCGGTAGAGCATCCGTTCGAGCACCGCGCCCGCGAGCGCCGCGGCAACGAACGCCACCGGCAACGACGCCAGGAACGGCACCCCGAGCCGGGTCATCAGCACGACGCAGACGTAGCCGCCCAACATTGCGAACGCACCGTGCGCGAGATTGACGAAATTCATCAGACCCATCGTTACCGACAGGCCGATGCTGATGACGAACAGCAGACTGCCGTACGCGATACCGTCGAACAACACGCCGATGAGGTTGCCGATCATCGCAGATATCCGCGATGCCGCGGTTGCGTGATAATCTGCCGTGGCGCGATTGCGGGTCGGAGCGCGATTGGCGTCAGCAAGCGGCGACGATCACGCCCCGATGGCGCCGAAGCATCTAACGCCCGCCGCCGTTTGCGCGTGATCGACGCGTTGAACCGGACCGCGCGCACGTCATGCTGTGACGCGTCCGCACTCGCCTCGGAGGAATCGCAATGAGCATTCGCACTACGCCCCCGTTTCGCGCCGATCACGTCGGCAGCTTCCTGCGTCCCGCGGCGCTCCTCGATGCTCGCGAGAGGAACCGCAGCGGCGCTATCGACCGTGCACAACTGCGCACTGTCGAAGACGCAGCGATTCGAGACATCGTTCGCTTTCAGGAGGATCTCGGCCTGGAAGGGATAACCGACGGCGAGTTTCGTCGCACCTATTTTCACATCGACTTCCTCGAGCAGCTTGCCGGCGTCGAAACCAAAGGCGGCATTGCGGTGAGCTTTCACAGCAATGCCGGCAACGTCGATTTCGCGCCACCGGTGATGAAAGTCACCGGACCGGTCCGTCACGTCAGGCCGATCCAGGTCAACGACTTCAAGTTCCTGCAATCGATCACCTGGCGAACACCCAAGGTCACCATTCCCTCGCCGACGATGCTGCACTTCCGCGGCGGCCGCGAAGCCATCAGCCGCGAAGCTTATCCGGACCTCGAGGCGTTCTTTGCCGACGTCGCGGCGGCGTATCAGGCCGAGATCCGCGCCCTCGCCGACGCCGGTTGTCGCTATCTGCAGCTCGACGACACCAACCTCGCCTACCTGTGCGACGAAAAGATGCGGGAAGGCGCGCGTCAGCGCGGCGACGACCCGAACGAGTTGCCCCGCCGCTATGCGCGGCTGATCAATGCGGCGATTTCCGCGCGTCCGGCAGGCATGACGATCTGCGTGCATCTTTGCCGCGGCAACTTCAAGAGCGCGTGGGTCGCCGAAGGCGGCTACGAGCCGGTGGCCGAGGTGTTGTTCAACGAATTGCAGGTCGATGGCTACTTTCTCGAATACGACGACGCCCGCTCCGGCGACTTTGCGCCGCTGCGCTTCGTCCCCAAGGGCAAGATCGTCGTGCTCGGCCTCGTCACCACCAAGCTCGACACGCTGGAGTCGAAGGATGCGCTCAAGCGCAAGATCGACGAGGCTGCCAGGCGCGTGCCGTTGGAGCAGCTGTGTCTGTCGCCGCAATGCGGATTCTCCAGCACCGTGCACGGCAACCAGATCGCGCGCGATGCGCAGGCGGCAAAGCTCCGCCTGGTCATCGACACGGCGCGCGAGGTCTGGGGCACCGCGTAGCGCGATCCCTCCGAGGCAGCGCCGGCGCACGCGCCGCCGCCTTGCTGCCATCGCCAAGCTATTTGCCCGGGTCCTTCTGGTCCGGGTATTTGTCGAACTCGACGTTGTATAGCCCGCCGTTGACCTTTTCCACTTTCCGAATGTAGACGGTCTGAACGACGTCGCGCGTCTCCGGATCGATCGAGATCGGACCGCGGGGACTCATCAGTTTCATGCCCTTCAGCGCCGCCATCACCTTGTCGCCGTCGGTAGAGCCGCCGGTCTTTTTCAGCGCCTCGTAAATCGCGGCCATGCCGTCGTAACCCGCCGCTGCCATGAAATTCGGGCGCAGCTTCGTGCCGTTGGCCTCTTCATACGCCTTTTTAAAGGCGCGGTTCTCTGGCGAATCGTGTGCGGCCGAGTAGTGGAAGCTCGTCGTCAGCCCGAGGACCGGGTCGCCCATCGCATCGAGGACGCCGTCGTCGGTAATGTCTCCGGTGGCGATCAGCTTGATCCCCGCTTCGGCCAGGCCGCGCTCATTGAACGCTTTCATGAACGCAATGCCCTGGGCACCCGCCGGCAGAAACAGGAACACCGCTTCGGGCTTGGCGTCCTTGACGCGCTGGATGAACGGAGCGAAGTCGGGATTCTGCAGCGGCGTGTGCATGCTCCCGACCATCTTGCCCCCATTTGCGGTGAATGCCTTGGTAAAGGCGGCCTCGGCGTCCAGCCCCGGGCCGTAGTCGGCAACGACCGTATAGACGTTCTTGATGCCGTTCTTCGCCGCCCAGATCGCCATCGGCTGCGTGACCTGCGGCAAGGTCATCGACACGCGCGCAATGTAGGGCGACTTGGTCGTGATGATCGAGGTCGCGGCATTCATGATGATCATCGGCTTCTTCGCCTCGGTGGCGATCGGCGCCACCGCCATCGCGTTCGGCGTCAGGCCGAATCCAACGAGAAAGTCGACGTTATCGCGCGTGACCAGCTCCTGCGCGAGCCGCTTGGCCACTTCGGGCGCGGGCCCGGTCGTATCGCGCTGGATGATTTCGATTTTCCTGCCGGCAACGGTGTCGCCATGCTGCTTGATGTACGCCTTCATGCCGCCGTACATCTGTCCGCCGTAGTCGGCAAACGGACCGGAAAATTCCGCGACCAGTCCGAGCTTGATCGTGCCTTGGGCTTGCGCGAGGCCGGCGAAGGCCAGAACTGCAGCCGCAATCAATATTTTTCCTGCGCTGGATGAGATTGACATTTTTCCTCCTTGTGAACTTCGACTAATGACAACGTTTGACCGTACGGCGCTGAGACATGCGACGCCCGGTGTATAGAGATGGCCTGTCCATAATCAATCGTACGGGAGTCCCACGTAATTTTCGGCGAGCGACGCCGCGGCCGCGCGCGAGCCGACGACATAGTTGAGCTGCGAGCGCTGCAGCCGGTGCTGAAAGACGTCGTCATCGGGAAAGCGATGCAGCATCGAGGTCATCCACCACGAAAAATGCTCGGCGCGCCAGACGCGCTTCAGGCATGTCGCCGAGTATCCGTCGAGCAATTCGCTGCCTTTGCCGGCGCAAAACGCGCCTATCGCTCGGGACAGCACACGCACGTCGGCGACGGCGAGGTTCATCCCCTTGGCGCCGGTCGGCGGCACGATGTGCGCTGCGTCGCCCGCGAGGAACAGACGATGGTATTGCATCGGCTCGACGACATGGCTGCGCATGCCGGTCACCCCTTTCTCGATGACCGCGCCCTCGCGCAATGTCCAGCCGTCGTCGGTTTCGAGCCTTGTATGCAATTCCTGCCAGATCCGGGCGTTGGGCCACGCCGCAAGCTGCTCGTCGGGACTCACTTGCAGGTAGAGCCGGGTGATCTCCGGCGAGCGCATGCTGTAGAGGGCGAACCCGCGGTCGTGATAGGCATAGATCAACTCGTCGTGTGTCGGCGGCGCCTCGGCCAGGATGCCCAGCCACGCAAACGGGTAGGAGCGCTCGAAGCTCGCCAGCGCCCCGTCGGGAATCGTCGCCCGGCAGACGCCGTGAAAGCCGTCGCAGCCAGCGACAATATCGCAGTCGATCCGGATCGGCTCGCCTTCGTCGCGAAACGATACGCCCGGCGTGCTCGTGTCGATATCGTGGAGCCGCACGTCGCTGACGCTGAACCGGATGTCAGCCCCGTCGGCAAGCCGGGCACGGATCAGGTCCTTGACCACCTCCTGCTGGCCGTAGACGGTGATCGAGCGCCCGCCGGTCAGCTCGGTCATGGGGACGCGATGACCACGGCCGTCGAAGCGCAACTCGATGCCGTGATGGACGAGGCCTTCGCGCTTGAGCCGCGCGCCGACACCCGATACTTCCAGCAGTTCCACCGTCCCCTGCTCGAGCACGCCGGCGCGCACCCGATGCTCGACGTACGCGCGGCTGCGATTTTCGACGATAGCCGATTCGACCCCTTCCAGATGCAGCAGGTGTGACAGCAGCAGGCCCGCCGGTCCGGCGCCGACGATGCAGACCTGCGTGCGCAAGCGCCTCATCGGTCGTCTGCCGGCGCTTTAGCGAGGCGTCTGTTCCATCTGCGCGAAGACTTCTTCGGCCAGATGAAACGCGGTGTTCGCCGCCGGGACGCCGCAATAGATGGCGGCCTGCAGCAGGACTTCCTTGATTTGATCGCGCGTAACGCCATTGTTGAAAGCGGCGCGCACGTGCAGGCGGAACTCGTCGGCCCGATTCAGCGCCACCATCATCGCCACGGTGATCAGGCTTCGCGTATGTCGCGGCAGCCCGGGCCGGGTCCAGATTTCGCCCCAGGCGTAGCGCGTAATCATCTGCTGAAACTCCTCGTTGAACGAGTCCCTTTTCGCGAGAGCGCGGTCGACGTGCGCATCGCCGAGCACCGCGCGCCTGACGGTCAATCCCTTGTCGTAACGTTCACCCTCGTCCATGGCAGCGCTCTCCTCCCTGGCCCCGATCAAAAATCGAAAAACACAGTTTCGTTCTCGCCCTGCAGGATGAGATTCCACTCCAGTGTCGCCTTCGCCTGCGCCGAGCGCTTCGCCACCAATGTCGCCCGGCGCGCCGCGGGGACGAGCTGCAGGATCGGATCAGCGGCGTTACCCGGATCATCGGGAAAATAGATGCGCGTCAGCAGATGCTTCAGCAGTCCGCGCATCAAGACGGTGACCACCAGATGGGGCGCCTGCACCGCACCTTTCGGGCCGGACACCGGTCCTGGCTTGATGGTGGTGAAGCGGAACACGCCGCCGGCATCGGTCAGGATGCGGCCGAAGCCGCGAAATTCGCCCGCCACTGACTTGGTCGCGTCCCTGGCGGGCGCATATTTCCCGGCGGCATCCGCCTGCCAGATTTCGAGCACCGCATCGCCGACCGGCGAGCCATCTCCGTCGGTGACGCGCCCCTCGATCGTCAGATGCTCGCCTGCCGTGCCCGCCGGCGCGATGGCGTCGACGCAAAGCGCCGTGAAGCCGATCCTGAGATAAGGGCCGACAGTCTGCGACGGCGTGGTGAGAAGACTCACGATGGATTCCTTTAGGTTCTCTTGGTCGCCATCGGCGTTTCGTCGCGGCCTCGCAAAACGATGTCGAAACGATAGGCAAGTGCGATATCGGGGATGGTGCGCTCCCAGTCGAAATCGGCGATCAGCCGGCGCCGGGCGATCTCGTCGGGAACGCTGTTGTACATTGGGTCGTACGGCAGCAGCGGGTCGCCCGGAAAGTACATCTGCGTGACCAGCCGCTGCACCAGTCCCAGGCCGAACAGCGACAGATGAAGGTGCGCAGGTCGCCACGCGTTGTAGTGGTTTCGCCATGGATATGCACCTGGCTTGATCGTCACGAACCGGTAGTTGCCGCCGGCGTCGGTCAGCGCCCGGCCGCAGCCGGTGAAATTCGGATCGAGCGGCGCATCGTGGTCGTCCATCGCATGCGCGTAGCGCCCGGCCGCGTTCGCCTGCCACATCTCGATCAGCGCATGCGGCACCGGCCGGGCGTTTTCATCGAGCAGCCGTCCGGAAACCACAATGCGCTCACCCAACGGCTGGCCCGAGTGCTGCGCGGTCAGATCGTGATCGCCGGGCGCCACGTCGTCGATGCCGAAGACCGGACCCGTCGTCTCGGACACCGTATGCGGCAACAGGACCAGCGGCCGCGTCGGCGCTCGCTTGATCGTCGAACGATAGCCAGGATAGAGGTATGGCGGCTGGGTGTTGAAATAAGGCCGGCGATAGCCGACGACGTCACTCATATCGGTCGCTCCTCCACTCGTTGCGGCGGATTCATCGGTCTTCATGCTCCGGGCCGATCGGCGTCGAGAATTCGATGGCCGTGCCGGCCCGTCACACGCGCTCGATGATCATGGCGATACCCTGCCCGACCCCGATGCACATCGTGCATAGTGCGTACTTTCCGCCGGTGCGTCGCAACTGGTACAGCGCAGTGGTCACGAGCCTCGCGCCACTCGCGCCCAGCGGATGGCCGAGCGCGATCGCACCGCCGTTCGGATTCACGTGCGCCGCATCGTCCGCAATGCCGTGGTCGCGCAATACCGCCAGCGCCTGCGACGCGAACGCCTCGTTGAGCTCGATCACGTCGATGTCCGCGAGGCGCAATTTCGACAGGGCGAGTACCTTGCGCATCGCCGGTGCGGGACCGAAGCCCATGATACGCGGCGCCACGCCGGCGGCCGCGGCGGCGACGACGCGCGCCTTAGGCTCCAGTCCGTATTGCCGCACGGCCGCATCGGAGGCGAGCAGCAATGCGCTGGCACCGTCATTGACACCGGACGCATTGCCCGCCGTCACCGTGCCATCCGGGCGGACAATGCCCTTGAGCTTGGCCAGCGCTTCGAGCGTCGTGTCGGCACGCGGATGCTCGTCGCTCGTCACTTGCAGCGGTTCGCCACGCTTCTGCGCAATCGATACGGGGACGATTTCCTCGGCGAGCCGCCCGGCCGCAGCCGCGGCGGCAGCGCGCTGCTGGCTGCGCAGCGCGAAGGCATCCTGGTCGGTGCGCGACACTCGGAAATCGGCCGCGACGTTCTCAGCGGTTTCAGGCATCGAGTCGATGCCGTATTGGGCCTTCATCAGCGGATTGACGAAGCGCCAGCCGATGGTCGTGTCATAAATCTGTGCGGTGCGCGAAAACGCCGTGTCCGCCTTCCCCGAAACGAACGGCGCGCGAGTCATGCTTTCGACCCCGCCCGCGATCATCAACGTCGCTTCGCCACATTTGATCGCACGCGCCGCCGACGCGATCGCGTCCATGCTGGAACCGCAGAGGCGATTGACCGTCGTGCCGGCCACCTCGATCGACAGGCCGGCGAGCAGCAGCGCCATCCTGGCCACGTTTCGGTTGTCCTCGCCGGCCTGGTTAGCGCAGCCATAGACGACGTCGTCGACGGCCGACCAGTCGACGCCGGCATTGCGCTCGACCAGCGCCTTGATCGGCACCGCGCCCAGATCGTCGGCGCGGATCGTCGCCAGCGCTCCGCCGTAACGCCCGAACGGCGTGCGCACCGCATCGCAAATCCATGCCTGTTGCATCATCGCTCCGAAAGAGTCGCGGTCCTGCGCCCGGCCGCAGCCGAATCGGCGCCGGCGAGCGTCAAAGGCACGCCGGTCAGCCGCTGCAGCTCGTCGAAGCGCAAGCCGTCGACGATCTCCACCACACGCAAGCCCTCCGGCGTCACGTCGATGACCGCGAGGTCGGTATAGATGCGATTGACGCAGCGAACGCCGGTCAATGGATAGCTGCAGCGCCCGACGATCTTGGAGGCGCCGGATTTGGTCTGGTGATCCATCATTACGAATACGCGCTTGGCGCCGATAGCCAGGTCCATCGCACCGCCGACGGCGGGGATTGCGTCCTTCGCACCGGTGTGCCAGTTGGCGAGGTCGCCTTGAACCGATACCTGAAACGCGCCGAGGACGCAAATGTCCAGATGCCCTCCGCGCATCATCGCAAACGAATCGGCATGATGGAAATAGGCTCCGCCCGCGAGCAAGGTCACCGGTTGCTTGCCGGCGTTGATCAGATCGGGATCTTCCGCACCCGGCGCCGGCGCCGGTCCCATGCCCAGCAAGCCATTTTCGCTGTGCAGAAAAATCTCGCGATCAGCGGGCAAATGATTGGCAACCGTCGTTGGCAAGCCGATGCCCAGATTGACGTACGCGCCTTCGGGGATGTCGCGAGCGACGCGCGCCGCCAGCTGCTCCCGGCTGAAGCGTTTGATCGTCATGCCGCCGCCTGCGGGTCGACGCGCTGCGTCCCTGCATCAACCTTGACGACCCGCTGGACGAATATGCCGGGCGTGACGATGACTTCGGGATCGAGCGCTCCGAGCGGCACGATCTCGCGCACCTGCGCGATCGTGCATTTGGCCGCGGACGCCATGATCGGTCCGAAATTGCGCGCGGTCTTGCGATAGATGAGGTTGCCCCAGCGGTCGCCCTTTTCCGCCTTGATCAGCGCGAAATCAGCCGCGATCGGGTATTCGAGCACGTAGCCGCGCCCGTCGATCAGTCGTGTTTCCTTGCCTTCGGCCAGCGGCGTACCGTACGCCGTCGGCGTGTAAAAGGCGCCGATGCCGGCGCCGGCGGCTCGTATGCGCTCGGCCAGGTTGCCCTGCGGCACGAGCTCGAGCTCGATCTCGCCGGCGTGAAACAGCGCATCGAACACGTACGAATCGGTCTGGCGCGGAAACGAGCAGATGATCTTGCGCACGCGCCGGGCTTTGAGCAAAGCGGCAAGACCCAGCTCGCCGTTGCCTGCATTGTTGTTGACGATGGTGAGATCGCGGGCGCCGTGCGCGATCAGCGCGTCGATCAGCTCCGAGGGCATACCCGCCGTGCCGAATCCGCCGATCATCACCGTCGCGCCGTCGTGCAGGTCGGCCACGCCAGCGGACAGCGATGCCACGGTCTTGTCGATCATTCCAACTCCGCTGGACGGGTGAGGTTCGCTGGCCCGGGGCCCGGTTTTGTGCGATAACCGCACAATGGTGCGATCAACGAACAGCTTACGCGCCACGACAAAT
Organism: uncultured beta proteobacterium; assembly: GCA_963828665.1. Classification (GTDB taxonomy): domain Bacteria; phylum Pseudomonadota; class Gammaproteobacteria; order Burkholderiales; family Casimicrobiaceae; genus PALSA-1003. Next base: position 167,660 of record CAWHFL010000008.1, on the reverse strand, counting down.
ATCGGTCAAGGGCGATAATCGCATTATTGTGCGGTTACCGCCCGACTGCTAGCATAATGCCTTCGATACCGTTTCGGGGCGCCAGGCATGCCGCGAGCCGCCAAACCCGCCGTCGCGCATGCCGCGCGCAGCCGACCCCCGGACGACGAACCCAGCATTGTCGCGCCGATGTCGAGCGCCGTCACGCCGGCATCCGAAATCGAGGCGCTGACCGGCGACCCCAATTTCATGAGCTCGCTGGCGCGCGGGCTGGCCGTGATCCGGGCCTTTTCGCAGCAGACGCGCCTGCTCACGATCGCGCAGTTGAGCCATCGCACCGATATTCCACGCGCGGCGGTGCGCCGCTGCCTGTACACGCTGAGCAAGTTGGGCTACGTCGGCACCGAAGACGGCCGAACCTATGCGCTGCGGCCCCGGATCCTTGCGTTGGGCCACGCCTACCTTTCGTCGACGCCGCTGGCGACCGCAGTCCAGCCGCTGCTCGACCAGATCAGCGATGAGCTGCACGAATCGAGCTCGATGGCGGTGCTGGAAGGCGAGGAAATCCTCTACATCGCGCGCTCATCGACCACCACCCGCCTGATGTCGATCGACCTGGGCCTGGGCAGCCGTCTGCCCGCTTACTGCACCTCGATGGGCCGGGTGCTGCTGGCTAACCTCCCGCCGGCGCGATTCGAGGAGTACCTTGCCCACGCCAAGCTGACGCGCCTGACCAACCGGACGATTTCGACTCCGGCCGAATTGATACGCGCACTGGCCGAGGTCAGACGCCAGGGCTACGCCATCATCGACCAGGAGCTCGAGATCGGCCTGCGCTCGATCGCCGTCCCGGTGAAGGACGCGGCCGGGACGTGCGTGGCCGCGATCAACGTCGGCACGCAATCGGCGCGGGTGTCGGTCGCCGAAATGCAGGCGCGATTCCTGGCGCCGTTGCAGGCAGCGGCGAGCGAGCTCGCCGTGCTGCTGGTGCGTTGATCCCGATGGACTGGCAGATGCGCCTTGCGCGGGCTCCCGGAATCGAAATTCGCGAGGCACCGGATGGCCTCGTCGTCTACGACCCCGCGCGCGACCGAGTGCACTATCTGAACCGCACGGCAGCGCTGCTGCTCGAAAGTTGCGACGGCCGCCTGGCAGCCGTCGAGCTCCCCGCGCTGCTGGCGGCGGCCTTCAGCCTCGATGCGCCGCCGACCGGCGAAGTGGAGGGCTGCCTGGCTACGCTGCTGGGCGAGGGCCTGCTGGTTGCCGGGTCAGCCGCCTGAAATCTCGTCCGCTGTACGAGCGTAATGTTGTTGTGTAGAGTGTGCCCGTCATCGGCAGCGTGCGCGGAGATACAGCGGCGGAGCAGCATCGGCCGGCCCCGTGTGGTGCGCGCCGATCCACTGCCCGCACCATTCGACGAGGCTACGCCATGAACACGAATCCTTCCCTCGAACGCTTCCTGGAAAACGTCGAACCCGGACGTCGCGATGCGCTGCGCAAGATACTCGTCGGGGCCGCCGTGTACACGGCGCCCGTCGTCGCGTCGTTCACGATGGACAGCCTCGACGGACAAGCGCAGGCGCAGGTGTCGAATCAGAACTCGATACCGGCCAGCTCCGGCTGGAGCCTCGCGGCGCTGACGGGCATCATCGCTGCCGCCGGCGCACTGCTGCTGCGCCGCCGCCGCAGCCGCTAGCCCCCTCACCGCAAGCTGTCCCAGGCGGTGCCGCGTCCGCTGCTTTCCGCGGCGCTGATCGTTCGCGACGAGGAACGCTTTCTCGAAGCCTGTCTGCGCTCGCTGGTCGGCCGCGTCGACGAGATCGTCGTCGTCGACACCGGATCGTCCGACCGTTCGCGCGAGATCGCCGGCGACCTCGGCGCCCGGCTGCTCGAGTTTCAATGGACCGATGACTTCGCCGCGGCGCGCAACGCCGCGGTCGATGCCTCGCGCGGGCAATGGGTGCTGTACATCGATGCCGACGAGCGCGTCGTCGAGTTCGATTCCGCCGATGTCGAGCGCTTGCTCGAAGCTCGCGACCATGCCTGCTACACGGTGCTGTTCCGTCCGCAGAGCGGATTCACGCGCTACCGCGAGCATCGGGTCTTCCGCAACCGTCCCGAGCTGCGCTTTCGCGGCATCATTCACGAATCGCTGATTCCGGCGCTGGACGAGCTGGTTGCGCGCGAGGGCGCACGCGTCGGCGCGAGCTCGATCGGCATCGAGCATGACGGCTATGACGGCGACATCGGGCACAAGCACCCGCGCAACCTGCCGCTGCTGGAAAGGCGGCTCGCGCAGGATCCCAGACATGTGTACAGCTGGGCACATCTGGGCGCAAGCCTGCTTGGCATCGGTGACGACGAAGGCGCCGAGCGCGCGTGGCGACAGGGCCTGGCCATCGTCCGCTCGCGAGCCTCGCCGATGGCAGCCGACGACCTGCCCTACCTCCATCTGGCCAATTTTCTGCTCGACCGGCGGCGCGACGCGACGGGAATTCTCGACGAGGCATGCCGGCGCTTTCCCGATAATTACGCGATTGTATGGCTGCGTGGGCGTACGCTGGTCGAAGCCGCGCGCTACGCCGAGGCGACGCCGCTGTTCGAGCGGCTGGCGGGGATCGATCCCGATATGCTGGACGGCGGTCCGATCGCGTTCGACCGGTCGATATTCGGCGCCCATGCTCATGCGGCTCTGGGCCTGTGCGCGTTTCGCCAGGGTCACTATGAGCAAAGCGCTGCGCACTATGCTCGTGCCGCAGCGCTGGCCCCCGATGATCTGGGGATCCGCGCCAAGCGCGCGCTGGCCAACGGACGCGCGCGCGACGCCGGCTCGTCCTAGTCGGCGGCGGAAAGCACCGACGGCTCGGCGCCATCATCCGCAAGCCCCGGCGCATAGGCAGCAGCAGACAAAGGCAGCGGCCGGCCGTCGAGCCATGCCGGCAGGACGACGCCGAGCGCCGCGAGTATCGTCGGTGCGATGTCCAGCACATTGCCCGCACCGGTCTGCCGCGTGTCGGCGACTCCCGGGCCGCTGGCCCAGAGCTGCGAATTGACCGTGTGATCGCCGCTGCGCGGCGCATGCGGATGATGAATCGGCGCGTAAACGTGCCCGACCGCGGGCGATTCGCAACGCTCGAGCATGCCGAGGTCGGTCCGGAACACGCAGATGAGATCGGGCAGGTCCGGATGGTGGTCGTCGGGGCCGAACGCTTCGCTGGCGCTCTGCACGCGCGCAATGATCGCTTCGCCCGATGCGGGATCGCGCAGGGCCAGGAGCTCGTGCCGCAGCGTCTGCAACAGCGCTGCCGCCTCCGCTCCTGGCTCGACGCGGCCGAAGGGCTCCCTGCCGCGCAGATTGATCCTGATGCCGCCGCAACGATTATTGGTGACGAACGCGGCGCGGGTCTTCGGCGACGCGAACGGGTCGACTGCGCACCCGGTCGCTGCCGCGGGAGCCGCCAGTGCGCGCGTCCGCGCGAGCCGCTTGATCAGCGCCTTGATCGGTCGAGGCAGATATGTCACCCGGGTTCGGGCATAGCGCAGGAATCTGCCCGCTGCTCCCAGGCTTCCGGAGGCCAAACCCAGGCGCACCAGCACTTCGGGCAGCAATTGCGGACCGTCGTAGTACAAGTCGATGCCGTGGCTGAAGACAGCGAACACCCGGGCCCCGGGCCCGGCCGCCGCGAGCAACGATGGCAGCGCGTCGTCGATCGCCGCATAGACGTCGAGCAAGGCGTCCTGGAACTCGCGCGGAGCGTTCGGATCATGCCAGGGGTGCCGCGGGTCGATGAAATGCCAGAACTGATGGCCGGCGCAATGGCTTTCCGAATAGGTGACGCTGAACAGGTCCCAGGCTTCGCGCGCAAGGAGCTCCGACGTGAATCGGGTCTTGGTGCGCGCCCCATGCAGAAGGCCCTGCAACAGCCGGCGGTAACCCGCGGGTGTTTGTCCGTGCACATCGCAGCTTCGGATCGGATGATCGCCGTAGGCGGCGCGAATATCCTCGAGAAACTGCGGCGGCTCGCTGGCAACTTCGAATGTGCGATCGTGCAAACCCCATTCGATCAGCTGCACGCCGTCGATGCCGGGCGCAGCAACGGCCTGCACCGGATCGATGACAGCCACGCGCTTGCCGGCGCGGCTTGCCTGTGTCCAGTAGTAGAGCTCGGGATCGATTTCGCCGGGTCTGGTTGCACGCAGGACGGCTTCGCCGGTGCGCAGCTGGTTCGGGACGTAGAAGTGGCCCGTCTTGCGGCTCGAGCAGCCGGTATTGATTTCCGGCCAGATGGCGCCCGGCAGCGTTTCCATCGGATTGTCGAGCTGGAACGTCCGGCTTGCGCGCGCGAGCGCGGCAAAATTCGGCAGCCTGCCTTCGTCGGCCCAGCGCCGCACCAGCGACGCCTCGCACGCGTCGAATCCGATCACGAGGACTCGGGCGCTCACGCGGTGCTCATATCCGCTGCTTGAGCCCGGATCCGGCGCACTCGGGCGGCGCACCGACGGGCGGTCGCTCGCGCGCGGCAACACCATCGCGCCAGCCACGTATGCGCCCGCGCGCCACGGCAGCGTACAGGCGCGCCTCGGGCCAACGCGCGCGCGTGAGCGCCACTATGGCACCGGTCGCGGCCCGGGCGACATGGTAGGCGATTTCAATCTTGCGGCGCCGATGCTTGGCAAGGACATAGCCCATCGCTCGGCCGTAGCGACGGCCTCGATCGAGGACCTTCTGCGCCGACTGGCCCGGCTCCCCCGGGTGATGGACCGCGAGGCAAGGGTCGTACCAGATGCGAGCGCCTTTCGCGAGCGCGCGCAGCAGATAGTCGGTCTCCTCGGCGGCCGGCCAGAGCGTGCCGGAACCGACCCCGAGCGCTTCGTCGAAGGCACCGACTACGCCAACCAACTCTCGTCGCAGGAATATCGCGCTCGACATCCCTTGCGTCCAAACGCGTGGCGCGCTGATCCATCGCTCGCCGCGGGCAAAGCGAGCGCGTGGCGCGCCGCCTGCGCCTGCCGCTCCGCCACCGCTCAAGCCGTCTGCCGCGGGCTGGTCGGCAAAAAATTGCAGGACCCGCGCCACGACGTCGACGTCGTACCAGCAATCATCGTCCGGGAAGCCGACGATACCGCCCCGCGCCAACGGCAGGCCGGCGTTGCGGGCGCGCGACAGACCCGGGCGCGCACGCGCATGCGTGATCGAAAACGGCGCGTCCTGCCGATCGAGCAGCACGGCAACGCGATCGTCGGCGTTCTGATCGACGACGACGACCTCGAAGTTGTGGCTAGTTTGCGCGGCAAGGCTTTCCAGGCAGCGCGCGAGCTCTGCCTCGCGGCCAAGCGTGGCGACGATCAGCGAAAGGCGTGGCACAGTTTGCATGTGGGCGATCGGCAAGGACGGCGGAAGTAGAGCGGCACTTTCGCCAGCGATTCTACGCACCAGCGACTCGCTCCACTAGTGCGCGATCGTATGGAAGCCGCTAGACTTCGCGTCCATGGCTACTCCGGTACTGTTGTTCCTGACCGCGCTGCGCTGGGTCGGCGCCGCGCGCATGCCGCGAGCGCTCGCGCATGCAGGTTTCGAAGTGACGTTGCTGGCGCCGCGCGGATCGCTGGCCGAAAAGAGCGGCTACATCGCCAAGATTTCCTATCTGCCGGAAAACACGACTCCGGAAGCGTGGGTCCATGCCTTTGCCGTAACGGCCAAGGCCGCCGGCGCACGCCTCGTCCTGCCCTGCGATGACAGGGCCTTTCGCCTGGTGCAGTTGCTCGCCAAGTCGCCTCCGGAAGGCCTGCAGCCGGCGCTGCACCAAGAACTGGTGACGCTGATCGCCGAGTCGCTCGGCGATCCCGCGCACTACGCGGCCAGTGCCGACCCGACCTTGCTCCCCGCGGCGGCGGCGGCGCTCGGCATAAGGGTGCCGGCCCACGCACTGATCAACGACCTTGCCGGCGCCGACGCGTTCGGCGCCGAGCACGGCTACCCGATCGTGCTCAAGAACCGCCGATCGAGCGACGGCGCGACCATAGCGACGCGCGGCGACTTGGCAGCCGCCGTTGCAAAACTCTCGCCAGGCGCGGCGCCCACGAAGGACAGCGATCGCGCTACCCTGCTGATTCAAGCTCAAGTTCGGGGCCAGCCGCAGTTCTACCAGGCGGCGGCGTGGAAGGGCGCGCTCTTGGCCGGATTTGCCGGCGAGAAGGTGCGCGAAGAGGCGGGCAGCGGCGGCCAACCCGCCGTCAATCGCTATTTCCGCAGCGATACGCTGCGCCGTGTCGCGGCCGAGCTCGCCCGGGGATTCGGTATCAGCGGTCTTTTTTCGCTGGAGGGAGTCGTTGCCGAAGACGGCGGCGAATTCCATCTGCTCGAGGTCAACCGGCGTCTCATCGGCGGCGCCCACCGCGGCAGCGCCTTCGGCGTCGATCACTGCGCGGCGCTGCACGCGGCGCTCGAGGGCCTGCCACCGTCCGGGCGTACCGATCTCGACCCGGGCGAGGAGCACTTGAGCGTCTCTTTTCCGCAGGAATGGCTGCGCGATCCGGAGAGCAAGTGGCTGCGCGATCATCCGGTCGACGTGCCATGGGACGAGCCGGAGTTGTTCGAGGCAATGCTGGAGTTGCAACCAGCCGGATGACACCGGGTTCATTCGCCGGCCAGGCGATCTTCGCTTTAGCGCAAAGCGACCGGCGCTGTCTCAGTCATCTTTTCGGCGCGCATGAAGTCGAAATCGCAGCCGGCATCGGCCTGCAACACATGCTCCAGATAGAGGCGGCGGTACCCGGGCGCGAGATCGCGCGACTCGGGTGAAGGTAGCCGCGCGCGACGCCGCGCGAGCTCGTCCGCCCCCACGCATAGCTCGAGCAGCCGCTGGCCGACGTCGAGCCGGATCGTGTCGCCAGTCTCGACCAGCGCGAGCGGCCCGCCGATCGCGGCTTCGGGCGTGACGTGCAATACGACGGTGCCGAAGGCCGTGCCGCTCATCCGCGCGTCCGAGATGCGCACCATGTCCTTGACACCCTGCCGGGCGAGCTTCAGCGGAATCGGGATGTAGCCGGCCTCCGGCATGCCGGGCGCGCCGCGCGGCCCCGCATTACGCAGCACCAGCACGTCGTCGGCAGCGACATCGAGGTCGGGCGCGTCGATCCGGGCGGCGAGATCGTCGAGCGAATCGAACACCACGGCGCGGCCGCGATGGGCAAGCAACTCCTTGGTCGCCGAAGCATGCTTGATCACGGCACCGCCCGGCGCCAGGTTTCCCTTGAGCACCGCGATCGCGCCGCCCGCATGGATCGGATCGTCGATGCGCCGCACGACTTGCTGCGCCGGAACGACTTCCGCGGCTTCGATCAGCTCGCCCAGCATCCGGCCCGATACCGTCGGCACGTCCAGATGCAGCAGCGGGCGAAGCTCGCGCAGCACGGCATTCAAGCCGCCGGCCTCGTGCAGGTGTTCCATGTAATGCAGGCCCGATGGCTTGAGGTCGACCAGCACCGGAACGTCGCGGCCGAGCGCATCGAAAGCGTCGAGATCGACCTGGATGCCGCGCCTCGCAGCGATCGCGGTGACATGGATCAGCGCATTGGTCGAGCCGCCGATCGCATGCAGCACGACCAGTCCGTTGCTGACTGCCTTGGCCGACAGGATCGCATCGGGGCGCGGCCCACCGAGGGCCAGTGCGGCCGCGCGGGTCCCCGAGGCTTCGGCCAGGCGTAAGCGCTCGGCGTGTACCGCGGGTATCGTCGCGGCCATCGGCAGGCTCATGCCTATCGCTTCGGTGATGCACGCCATCGTGCTCGCCGTTCCCATCACCATGCAGGTGCCGGCGGTCGGCGCAAGCCGGGAATTGACGGCGTCGATCTCGTCCTGACCGATTTCACCGCCACGAAATCGCGCCCAGTAGCGGCGGCAGTCGGTGCACGCACCCAGTCGTTCGCCCTGATGCGTCCGGGTGAGCATCGGGCCCGTGGGCACGACGATCGCCGGGACGTTCGCCGACGCCGCCGCCATCAGCTGCGCCGGTATCGTCTTGTCGCAACCGCCGATAAGCACGACCGCATCGACCGGCTGGGCACGAATCATTTCCTCGGTGTCCAGCGCCATCAGATTGCGCAGATACATGCTGGTCGGCCACGCGAACGACTCGTGCAGCGAGATCGTCGGAAATTCCATCGGCAGTCCGCCGGCGAGCATGACGCCGCGCTTGACCGCCGCAATAAGCTGAGGCACCGTCGCGTGGCACGGATTGAAGTCGCTGTACGTGTTAGTGACGCCGACAATGGGGCGATCGAGCGCATCGTCGGAATAGCCCATCGCCTTGATGAAGGCCTTGCGCAGGAACAGCGAAAATTGCGCGTCGCCGTAGCTCGTCAAGCCGCGGCGAAGCCCGCCGCTCATGCCGCAGCCGCCGGCCTGTCGAGCGTGAAACCCACCCCGGCAAGCGCCGTGAACAACGCCTCTTTGGCTTCGTCCGCGAGCGGGCGCAGCGGCGGCCGCACGGTGTTCCAGCCCGGCGCCTGCCGCAACCCGGAAAGAATAGCCTTGTTCGCCGGCACCATCGGATATTTCTGGATCGCGGCGCGCACGGCGCTGAGCTCTTGCTGCAGGCGATCGGCCGCGGGCGTGCGCCAAACCTGCATCAACCGGTGCATTGCGGCCACGTTGACGTTCGCTGTCGCGGAAATGCAGCCCGCACCGCCGAGCCGCAACGCGTCGAGCAGATAGGTTTCGCTGCCGGGAAAAACTTCGAAACCCGGAAAGGATTCCAGCAGGCTTCGCGTGTGGTCCCAATCGCCGGAGCTGTCCTTGAGCCCGACGACGGTGCCGGCGTAGGCCTTGAGCAAGCGCCCGATCACTTCGTGCGAGAACCCCACGCCGGCCATCGGCGGTATGTGATACAGGTAGACGCGCAAGCGATGATCGCCGACCCGCTCGATGACCTCGGCGATGCTTGCATAGATGCCGTCATCGCCGACCCCCTTGTAGTAGAACGGCGGGAGCATCATTACGCCGAAACAGCCCCGCTCGACCGCGTGCCGGGTCAAGGCGACGGTGTCCGGCAGTGCGCAACACCCGGTTCCGGGCATCAGGACGCCAGGCGCGATACCGCCATCAATCAGCCGCTCCAGCAGATGCCTGCGCTCGCCGGCATCGAGCGAATTCGCTTCGCTGGTCGTGCCGAAGACGGCCAGACCATCGGCGCCTTCGGCGAGCAGCCAGCGGCAGTGCGCGGCAAAGCGTTCGCCGTCGACGGCAAGGTCGGCCTGAAAAGGCGTCAGCGCCGGGACGAGCACGCCGCGCGGAAAATGGTCGAGGCTAATGGTTCAGGCTCCTGAGGGTTAAGCGCGCAACTATCGTGGACGCGGCAGCCGATTCGTCCTGCTCGAAGGACTGCGATCGATTATAAGGCCTTTGGTCGGCTCGTTCGATCGCACTTCTCCAACCGGGAACTCGGCGCAAGGGCGCCGGTCTTCTGTCAGAGGGGTGCACGGAACGCTGCGTCGAGCGGTTTGCGTCCGTGTCGCGCGCGGCATACGATGGCATGCATTCGATGACGGGGGTCTTTCTATGCGCGTCTTTCCGATGGTGCTGACGGCTTGTGCTGCTGCGCTTCTTTCCCCTGCCGCCAGCGCGTTTACCTGTTACATGCTGTATGACCGCAACGACAATCTGGTCTACCGCGATACCATTTCGCCGGTCGACATGAGCGACCAGGGCGCGATCGCGCGGGAATCGATGCGGGACCGGGGCGACTACCTGGTCGTCGCCGACGCCGATCGCTGTCCGCAGGTGACGTTCGTCTTCGGCGCCGCCGGGTCCACCGCCTTGTCGGTCGACTCGGTCGTCGGCGGCATGCCGGTAGGTTCGAGTCCGTCCGGCTTCGCGGTATCGCGGTCCGCGGCACGCCCCATTCCTCGCATCGCGCCCGGAACCGCGGTTCGCAGGAGCGGCGACAGGTAGGCGACGGCGACGATCGTGCCGTCGCCGCGGCAGCCTCAGGCGAGCCGGTTGTGCCACAACAGCGAGAGCGTCGCTGCCGCGAGGAGCAGGACGGCGGCGGCCGCTACCGACAGCGCGCCGACTTCAGTCTCCTTTTTCTCCAGCACATAGCGCGCATTCAGCCGCTGATAGACCTTGACCAGGTCCGCGGCGCTGGCCGCGTGGAAATATTCGCCGTGCGTGATCTCCGCGATCGATTTCAGCGTCTCTTCGTCGAACGCCATGTACATCGAATACCCATCCATGTCCGCGGTCCCGCCGCCTGGCATGCCGAAGCCCACGGCATAGATACGCACGCCGTGATCGGCGGCGAGCTTGGCGGCGTCGAGCGAATCCGGGCCCGTCGTGCGGCGTCCGTCGGTGAGCAGGATGATCGCGGCCGACCCGTTCGATCCGGGCGGGACGACTTTCGACGGTTTCTTCGCGGCCTCGGCGCCCTTGTCGAGCGACTTTCCGAGCGGCTGTGCGCGGGGGCCCATGGCACCGAACAGCAGCGCCTCCAGATCGATCCCTTCCTCGGGGAAAAGTGTGGCCAGCGACACGATGATGCCGCTGCCTATGGCCGTGTGCCGCTGCAGCTCGAAGCGGTCGATTGCGGCGATCAGGTCGTCGCGATTGTGCGTCGGCGGCTGCACGACCGAAGCCGTGCCTGCGAAGGAGACGATGCCGACGAGCACGTCGGCCGGTTGCTCCTGCACGAATGCCTTGGCGGCGGACTGTGCCGCCTCCAGCCGGCTGGGCTTGATGTCGTTCGCCCGCATGCTGAGCGAGACGTCGATCGCCAATATCGTCGTGCGCTGGTCCGACGGCAGCGTGACGACGGCGTTCGGGCGGGCAATCGCGAATATTGTCGCCAGCAGCGCAAACAGGAAGAGCAGCGGCGGAACGTGGCGGCGAAAGCGCTGCCGGCGCCCGATCGCTTCTCTGACCAGTCCGACGCTGGCATAGCGCAGCGCATGCTTGCGCCTCCTGAAGAGCGTCCAGACGTAGATTCCGATCAGCACCGGCGCAACGAGCAGCAGCCACAACATCTGCGGCCAGACGAATGTCATCTTCCTTGCCCGGATTTATTGCGACGGCTGCGCATGATCGTATTTCGTGCCCCGAGCCGGCGCGGCAGCGCGGCATCGAGTTGCAGTGCCAAGTCTATGCCGTGTGATGGCGCAAAAGCAACCGGTCGATGGCGTGCAGTACGCCGAAAAATTGGGCAAAGTCGGCAAAGAGCTCGTCGTCGCCGGGCGCCGATCCGGCGCACGCCGGCTCCGCGCGCACGCGCTCGAAGATCTGGCCGAACGTGCGCGTGCCATCGATGTGCTTGAGCACGTACTTCGCGAAGCGCCCCGGATCGACGCGCGTGGTTATGCCGCTGAAGCGGTGGTTCAGAACGAACGGCCGGTCCTGATGGCGGCTGATCAGGTCGAACAGCTCGGCACCGGTCACCGGCTCGTGAAAGAAGAAAGGCACGTAATCGAGATCGCCGTAGGGCGCTTTGGTTGCGGCGCCGGCAGTGGCGAAGAAGACGTGCATCTTGACACTGCCGCTTAATAGCTCGGCAATCTCCTGTTGCCGGCGCAGCGGCAGCGCGTCGATGTCGCGCCAAAGCGCGAGCTCGCCAGGCAGCGCAACGAGTCGCGGCATGTACGCCGCGGGCCCGCGGTTCACGTCGGTGAACTGGATGGAGAACCCGCATTTGTCCTCGAACCAAGCGTAGATTTCTCCCACCGTATACGCACGATCCTGCGAATGCAGCAGCATGTCGTACATGCCGGCATCGCCGCCGATCACGTGTTCGCGATAGAGATCCTGGGCGCGCGCGAACCAGTTGGTGCGCGGCAGGCACGGCAGGAGCTCCTTGGCATTGGCGAGCTTGCGATCCGGATCGTCGACTCCGGCGTTGACCAGGCGCAGCAGCGATTGCAGCTGGTAGATGCCGGTGCGTCCGTACTGGGCGTAGACCATGATGCCGAACGCCCCGCCGTCGGCGCGCAAGGGCAGCAGCGCCGCCATGCCGGCCTCCGGATTCTCGAGGTGGTGCAGCACTCCGGAGCAATTGATGTAGTCGAAAACGCCGAGGTCGCTTCGGGTGAGCGAAAGCAGCGATCCGTTGATCCAGCGGATGTTGCGCAACCCGCGCACGGCAGCCCGCTCCTGCGCGATTTCGTTGCTCCGGGCGCTGATGTCGACGTGGACGATTTCGGCATCGGTCTCGCGCAGCTGCTCGGCGAGGTAGATCGTGCCGTCGCCGGTCCCGGCCCCGGCGACCAGCGCACGGAAGCCTCGATCAAAACGGCGTCGGCCGCCGAAGCAGTACTGGTTGATCATCGGCAGATCGTCCAGCCAGGTACGGACGATCCGCGTTTTCTCTTCCGCAGCCTCGCGCAGCGGATAGGGAAAGCGCTCGTACTGATCCTTGACGGCCGGCAGGTCCTGCTCGGGGAGACTCGCGTTCATTGCGCTCCTGGCTCGCGGCGTGGGGGGATGGCGTAAACCTTCGTCCCTGCGGCGTGCCGGGACGACAAGCCCGAGTTTAACGACTCGCGCCGCGTCGCGCTTGCCGCGGCCTTTCGATGCGCCCCGCCGCAACGTTCGGCCGACCCGTCTTGACCGGAAGCCGCCGACCGGGCTACGCTCGATGCGACGCTTAGCTCGCGCCGCGGAATCGCCAGCGGCGCTGCCGGTGGCGTCCGCATCCGCCCCCGAGGAGCCAGGTAATGAGAGCAATGCAATTTGCGATAAGCGCGACGCTGTTGCTGATCGGCCTGGGCGCGTCCGGCATCGGTGAAGCGGGCGCTATCAAGGGCACGATCGTCGTCACCGGCGCCGTACCTGCGCAGAAAAAAGTCGACGTCACCATCGACCAGTATGTCTGCGGCACCGAAAAGGATGCCGGCGACCTGCTGGTGTCGCCGCGCAGGGAGCTCAAGAACGCGGTGGTATGGCTCGACAACCCGCCGCCCGGCGCCGCGCCGGCGCCCGACGCCAAGGTCGAGATCGACCAGAACGGATGCGTGTTCGTTCCGCGCGTCGTCATCGTTCCCGCCGGCGGGACGGTCGACTTTCTGAATAGCGATCGCCTGTTGCACAACATCCATGCGACGCCGAAGCTCAACGTCTCGTTCAATCGCACGCAACCGAAGAATCGAACGATTCCGGTCACGTTTGCCAAACCGGAAATCGTGCGCATCAACTGCGACCTGCACTCATGGATGGTAGGATGGGTCGTCGTGTCCGCGCACCGTTATTACGCGATCACCGGCGCCGACGGACAGTTCAGCTTCGATAACCTGCCGCCGGGGAAATACGATCTCCACATCTGGCACGAGCGCCTGGGAACCGCCCAGGCGAGCGCGACCGTCGGTGACCAGCCGGCGCGCGTCACCGTCGAGATGAAAGCGCGCTGAACAGTGCCCGCTGGCTAAGGCTGAACCTCGATCTTTTTCGATGTCTCCCACGCCGCCGAATGCGTGGGCTCTTCCACCGCGCGCAAGACGCCGCCCTCGTCGAGTGCGACGGTGAAAGTGACGATCGGCGCCGAGTAGACCGGGTGCAGATAGGTTCGCGCGATCTCCACCGAATCCTTGTACAGCGCGATATAGCGCACGAAATGCTCCTGCAGCGAAGGATGCTGGCTGCCGGCGCCGACGCTGACCGTCACGTTGAACCACGCACCGCGCTTGACCGAGTCGGGGGCGACGATCTTCGGCGAGTGCTTGGCGTCGAAGGTCGTGTGAACGTGGCGGAACTCGGGCGTGAATTGGTCGGCCTGCTCTTCAGCAGCGCCGGCCAGCGACGCGGTGCCTAGAAAGGCAAGCAGCAGCGCAGCCGAAGCGGCGCGCAGTGAAATTCCAGTGGCGTTGCTCATCGGACACCTCCAATTCGTTGATCAAGCTTCCGGCAGGTACTGCCGGACCAGAGCCAGCAGCTCGCGCGGGCTGTACGGCTTCGCGAGATAATTGTCGGCGCCGGCGACGGCCGCTTTTTCGCGGTCACCGCTTAGTGCGAACGACGTAATGACGATGATCGGTATGTGACTGGTGCGCGGATCGGACTTCAGCGCTCGCGTCGCGTCCAGACCCGACATCTTCGGCAGCTGAACATCCATCAGGATCAGCTGCGGTATTTCCTGCTGTGCCATCGCGACGCCGCTTTCTCCGTCGTTCGCCTCGACCAGCCGGTAGGAAGTACGCGCCAGCAGCTGGCGCACGATCTTCCGGTTGTATTCGTTGTCCTCGATGTACAGGATCGTGCGCGCGCTCATGCTCCCTCGCCCTTGGTCCGTAACGGAACCGAGAAGAAAAAAGTGCAGCCCTTGCCGACTTCGCTCTCGACCCAGATGTGTCCGCCATGCATCTCGACGAATCGCTTGGTGATGCTCAGGCCGAGGCCGGTACCTCCGTACTCGCGGGTGACCGCGGCGTCGACCTGCCGGAATTCGGTGAACACATTGTCCAGCTCGTCCTGCGGAATGCCTATGCCGGTGTCGACAATGCGGAAGACCACATCGCTACCGACGAGTTCGACGCCGATCTCGACCCGGCCCTGCCGGGTGAATTTGATCGCATTGCCGGCGAGGTTCATCAGGCACTGCGTCAGGCGCCCGCTGTCGCCGTAGGCGACTGGAAGATCGTCCGGCACGCTGACGACGAACTCCAGCCCCTTTTCGGCCGCCAGCGAGCGCAAAGAAACGTGAGCGATATCGATGATTTCTCGCACCGAGTATTCACCCAGCGCAAGCTGCATGCGACCCGCCTCGATCTTCGACAGGTCGAGCACGTCGTTGATCAGCCGCAGCAGATGCCGGCCGTTCAGCTGGATGTCGGTCAAGGGCTCCTTGAGCTCTGCCGGGATCTCGCCATAGAGTCCGTCGATCAGCATCTCGGTGAACCCGAGTATCGCGTTCATCGGCGTGCGCAGCTCGTGACTCATGTTGGCCAGAAACTCCGACTTCGCCTTGCTGGTCTGTGCCAGCTCCAGATTCAGGCGGCCGAGCTCCGCCGCCGCCCGGCGCTGCTCCGCATCGAAGCGCTGCAGCTCGCCGCTCATGTGGTTCATGCGGTCGGCGAGCATGCCGAATTCGTCGCGATTGGGCACGTTGATGCGCGCGCCGAAGTCGCCGGCCGCCACCTTGTCGAGGAATCCCTGCGCCTCGCGCACCGGCAGGATGAACGACCAGGAAATGACGAAGCCGCAGAACAGCGCGAATATCACCGCAGTCAACGCGAACGTCGTGGTCAGGATCAGCGAGCGCTTGTTGGCGGCGGCGACGCTGTCGCGCAGCCTCGCCATCCGATCCTGCTGCGCCGACACCAGAACGCCGACCCGCGTCGTAATCTCGGTGTCCAGCCGCTCCTGGCGGTGCAGCAGCGCGCCAGTGACCGAGCCAAGCTTGCCGTCGCGAATGGCGTTGGCCATGTCGGCCACGACCGCCATAGCCTCGTCCTGAGACGTCCGAATCTGCTCGACCAGGGTCTTGTCCGCCGTGCCTGCCGCTTCCACCTTCGCGAGGCGGTCATTGAACCGGTTGTTCTCGCGCAGGATCATGGCGATCGCCGCCTCGTCCTGGGAGAGGAGAGCTCGATCGGTGAAGTGCATCTGCATCGCCAGCGCATGCTCGCTCTGCTGCGCGAGGCTCACCAGCTCGTGCGCGTCATCGAGCTGCCGGCTTTGCTGCGTTGCGCTGACGAGCGTCTGCAAGCTGACCAGCGCCATACCGATGAAAAGCGCGGTGACGATCAGGAACGCGGCGAGCAGCTTGGTGTGAACCGACGCCCGCAGCGCGGCGACCCAGCGCACCAGCAGGCGCAGCGGCGTTCGTCTCTGTACCAGCTCGGCGAGCCCTTCTATCCCGGCCTCGGGGTGAGCTGCCGACGACAGATTGTCGAGTGAAGATTGCACGTTTTGCAAATGCCGATTCGTCCGGATTCTTCCCGATCTTTCCTTGTGCATCCGGGGCCGAGGCCGTATATTTCCCCGGACCTTTCGGGAATACCACTGGTGAGAGCTACCCCCCGCATCCTCATCGTCGACGACAACCCGACCAACGTCAAGGTCCTTCAGACCCGGCTGGTCGCCGAGGGCTACGAGATTGTCACCGCAGGCGATGGCGAAGAGGGACTCGCCGCCGCGCGGCGGGACAAGCCCGATCTGATCCTGCTCGACGTCATGATGCCCAAGCTCGATGGCTTCGAGGTCTGCCGCCTGCTGCGTTCCGACGCCTCGTTTCCGTTCACGCCGATCATCATGGTGACGGCGATGGCGGATCCGAAGGACGTCGTCGCCGGACTGGAAGCCGGCGGCGACGAGTACCTGACCAAGCCGGTCGACCACGCCGCGCTGGCCGCGCGCGTGCGCTCGATGCTGCGGATCAAGCGGCTGCACGACACGGCCGAGGAGCTCGCCGACGAAGTCAAGCAGTGGAACGCCAAGCTGGAAGAGCGTGTCGCGGCTCAGGTGAGCGAGCTCGAGCGGGTCGGACGGCTGCGGCGCTTTTTTTCGCCGCATCTGGCCGAGCTCATCGTCACCGGCGGCGCCGACGACCCGCTGAAAAGTCACCGCCGCGAGATCACCGTCGTATTCCTCGACCTTCGCGGCTTCACGGCGTTCGCGGAAGTCGCCGAGCCCGAGGAAGTCATGGGTGTGCTGCGCGAGTACCACCAGGTCGCCGGCAGGATGGTCCTCGAGTACGAAGGAACGCTCGAACATTTCACCGGCGACGGTATCACGATCCTGTTCAACGATCCGGTGCCGATCCCGAATCCTGCCGAGCGCGCAGTGCGGATGGCGCTGGCGGTGCGCGAGCGCATCGGGCGCATGGCGCAAGACTGGGTCAAGCGCGGCTACGATCTGAGCCTGGGCATCGGCATAGCCCAGGGCTTCGCGACGATCGGCGCGATCGGCTTCGAGGGACGCTGGGACTACAGCGCGATCGGCACCGTCACCAATCTGGCGGCACGGCTTTGCGGCGAAGCCCCGGGCGACCAGATCCTGATCGCGCAGAAGGTCTATGCCGGCGTCGAAACGCTGGTCGACGTCGAACCGCAGGAGACGCTGACCTTGAAGGGATTTCGCCGGCCGGTCATCGCCTATCGCGTGCGCGGATTGAAGGCCTAGCGACGCGACGACAGAAGTCCCGGAGCGGCAAGACGGCCCGGGCGGCTATTCCTCGAGTTGATGTATCGTCCGGTTTGCCTGGCGCAGGCGGCGGCTCAACGCGCGACTCAGATTGGCGAGCAGTTTGATCGCGATCTTCGGCGCGTCATTCGAGAGCAATGCGAAGTCTTCATCGCTGAGCGCAAAGCAAACCAGCGCTTCGTCGGCGACAATCGACGCCGACCTCGGGCCCGGATCCAGGATCGCCAGCTCGCCGAAGACCGTGCCCGCGGCGAACGTCGTCAGACGGATATCGGCGCCGCGATCCTGATGAAGATAGGCGCTGGCCGTTCCGCGGGTAATGATGAAGAGATCCCTGCCCGGCTCGCCCTGTACGAATACCGTACACCCCTTGACGGTCTCGGTGCGCCGCAGATACCGCTCGACCGTCGTCACCTCCTTGGGTGTCAGGCCCCCGAAAATGCCCGCGCGTGCGAGCGGCGTCTCCTGCCCCGCCGCGCGATCGCCCTGCTCTGCGCCGAGCAGCCGCTCCTCCGCCCATTCGAGCGCACGGTCCACGTGCCCGAATACCCGCTCCGGCGTGAGTGCGTCCAATACACCGGCATCGGCCAGGACCGCCGCCGGCTCCGACGGTTGCAGCACGCAGACGGCGAGGGTTGCGCCGTGCGCGCCAAGATCGGCATCGATCTGGCGCAGCAGCTCCGCCCCCGTGCTGTCGATCTCGGTGACTCGCCGCAGATCGAGGATCACCTGACGCGTCGTCTGCTGCATCTGGACCGCGATTTCGCCGGCCAGCGTTTCCGCAGTCCCGAAGAACAGCGCACCCTGCAGCTCGACAACCAGGGTGCCGTTACCGGCGCTCTCCAGCATCGCCATCTGCTGCACCGTCCTCGATTTTCGGGACCGAACGGCGCTGCCACGATAGCTGCGACGCACGATCGAGCGGCTCATCCGGACCGCGAACAGCAGGACAGCAATCGATAAACCGATGAAGACCGCAGCGACGATGTTGACGGCGACCGACAGCACCGCGACGACCACGACGACGGCCAACTCGAAAATCAGATGTCGCCGATACGGTGTCGATCCGGACGCGACGCGCCGAACCGTATGCAGCGTCCATCGATCGACGTGCTGGACACCGATGACCATGATCACCGCGGACAGCGCAACGCGCGGCAAGCGGCCGATCAGCGGAAACAGCAGCGCGATCGCCAGCAGGATTGCAGCCGCGTTGACCAGCACCGAAAACGCCGTGCGGCCGCCGAAGACGCGGTTGATCATCGTCGGCCCGAGATTGAGGCCGCCGGTGATTCCGCCGAAGCAGGCGGTCAGAACGTTGCCGGCGCCCAGACGGGAGAGCAATCGGTCGCCGTCGATCCGCGGATCTCCGGGCCGCGCCAGCAGTCGCGCGCAAAGCAAGGCATCGATCGAGGCGATCAGCGCGAGCGCCAGCGCGCCGCCGACGATCGTCGGAACGAGCTCACCGAGTCCCCGATGCCGCGCCAGCTCGACGAAGCGCGGAAACATCGGTGGCGTCACCTCGGGCGAAATCGCGCCACCGATGACCGGGCCGAGGTAGTCGCCAAGCCCGGCGAAGACCATCACGTAATATGCCAGCGTTCCGATCGCGAGTCCGACCAGCGGCGCAGGCACTTTCGGCAGCAGCGATTTTGCCTGCCATATCGCGACGAAGACAAGGAGCGCGATTGCAATGCTCAATGGCTTGGCTTGGTCGATGTGCTGCAGCGCCTGGACGAACGGCATGCTGTGATCGAAGCCGAAGACGTTGCCGAGCTGCACCAGAAACAGCAATATTGCCGCCGCGTTCTGGAACCCGGCCATCACCGGGTGCGGCGTGAACTTGATCAGTGTGCCCAGCCTGATCAGCCCGAACAACAGCTGGAATAGCCCGCCCAGCAGAATGATCGAGAAGATCACCGCCAACGTCAGCGGCAGCCCGCCGGAGCGAACGACCGGCGCATCGGAATGCGCGAGTCCGTAAAGCAGAATGCCGAGGAAGAACGTCGTGGTGATGCGCGGCGCGTAAAGGGTGGGTGACTTGTCGCCCAGCAGGACGCCGGCGACGCCGGCGACCAGCGCCGTCATCAGCCCGGCCAGGGCGCCGCTCGCGAAGTAGTCGTCGCCGAGCGAGACGAACGCGAACATCCCGAAGCCCATCGCGAGCGGGATCGCGACGCCCGCGGAGACGATTCCCCCGGCGAGGTCGCCGCGGATGCTCCTGCGTTCGGCGTCCGGCATCGATCGACTGAGCCGTTCAGCCTGGGCGGGAAGGCGCGGAAAGGGCCTGATCGAGGTCGCCGAACAGATCGTCGACATCTTCGATACCGGTCGACAGGCGCAACAGATCGGGCGGACAAGGCGAGCCCGGCCCTTCGATCGACGCCCGATGCTCGATCAGGCTCTCGACACCGCCGAGCGAAGTCGCCCGCTTCCACAATCCGACATGGGCGGCGACCGCGATCGCGGCGGCCTCGCCACCGCGCACGCGAATCGACAACATGCCGCCGAAACCGTCGTGCATCTGTCGCGCGGCGATGCCATGGCCCGGATGCGACGGCAGTCCCGGATAGAGCACCTCGATGACCGCCGGATGCCGCTGCAGACGTCGCGCAAGCTCCAGCGCACTCGCGCACGCCTGCGCGACCCGCAGATGCAGGGTGCGTATGCCGCGGATCAGCAGGTGGGCTTCCATCGGCCCGAGGATCATCCCCAGCATGGTGCGAATGCGCCGCAAGCGATCCCAGAATTCGTCGGTGTGAGCCGTTGCCAGCGCACCGGCCACGACATCCGAATGGCCGTTGAGATATTTGGTCGCGGCGTGCATGACGATGTCGGCACCGAGCTCGATCGGACGCGTGAGGACCGGCGTTGCGCAGGTCGAATCCACCGCGACCCGCGCACCGGCGGCGTGTGCGATCTCGCACACCGCCGCCAGATCGGTGATCGTCCACAGCGGATTGGCCGGCGTTTCGAGCCAGACCAGGCGCGTCGCGCCGGGCCGGATCGCGGCGCGCACTGCGGCAAGATCCGCCGTGTCGATCAATTCGGCCTCGAGCCCCAGGTTCCTCGCATCGTTGAGCAGCCAGTTGCGCAATCCCCAGTACATGACCTTCGGCGCGACGACGTGATCGCCGGGCGCGAGCGCGAGGAAAACGCAGGTCGCCGCCGACATGCCGGATCCGAGCACGAGCGCAGCCGCGGCGCCTTCGAGCATCGCGACGATGGCTTCGGCTTCGCGCACAGTGGCATTGTCAGGCCGCCCATAGGTGTTGCCGCTGCGATACTGATTGTCCGGATCGCGAATGAAGGTGGTCGCGACGTGGATCGGCGGCACCAGCGCGCGAGTGGCGGCGTCGACGCTGCCCATAGCCTGCGCGGCGAGCGTGCGGCGGGTATAGACAGGATCGGGCACAGAGTCCTTTCGCTTTTCGCGTAGCAAGAGCCGAGTGTCACCGATTGCCACGGCCGATGCAAAGGGCGGCGACGGAACGACGCGGCGGCTGCCGACGCCCCAAGCACTGGCGCAAATCGGCCTAGAATGTGACCCGGGACGTCGCTTTGCCGCTGACCGCCCGCCGGCCCCGGGGACACGCGCGCTGGCACGATGCTTGCCTTCTAGCGCCTACGCATCCCGTTCGCGGACAGGGGCGCGGGTCCGCGTTGGGCGAAATCGTTCGCGACGGGTGCGTCAGGGAGGCAGCTTTTGGGCCAGCAACGGGAAGTACGCTCCAAGGCGGTATCGCAACCGACGTCCGCTCGACGGCCCGGGAGGGCGCGAGCGGCATTTGCGTCGAGTTTCACCGGCCAGGCCGTTGCCGCCGTCGCCCTCGCGCACGGATTGCTGCTGCCGCTGCTCTCCGCCGGCGTGTTGAGCGGTCTCACCTATGCGCTGCTGGCGCTCGCCTTGTCGTGCGCGGCGATTGTCGTGATCGGCAGGCGCATTGCGCGCTCGGTGGCCGCGTTGCGCGCGGCGCTGACGCGCTTCCGGTCCGGCCGTGACGAGCCGTCGCCGCGCCTCGACGCGGGCAAAGCGGAAGCAAAGTCCACCGAGCTCGTCAGCCTGCAGCGGGGCCTCGACAACATGTATCGCCGGGTCGCCCGGCGCGAACAAAGGCTCAAGGCCGCGTACGAGGCGGCCGAGAGCGAAAGCGCTGCGAGCCGCAGCCTGGCGCAGCAGTTGGACCGCACGCAACGCATCGCCAGGATCGGGAACTGGGAGTGGGCGCGCGCGAGCAACAGTGTCGTCTGCTCGGGCGAGGTGTTCCGGATCTTCGGGGTCAATGCCGCGCAGATCGGGTTGCGGCCCGATGCCATGCTGCATTTGCTGCACGCCGAAGATCGCCAACCGTTCAAGCGCTGGCTGATAAGACTCGCGCGCGGCATCGTTTTGTCGGGACACGACGTGCGAATCGTCAGTCGCAATGGAGAGGTGCGCCACGTGCATGTGCTCGCCGAGCCGTTGTTAAGCGCAGCCGGTACCGTGACGGGCCTCGCCGGGACGATCCAGGACGCCACCGAGCGAACGCGCGCGATCCAGCAAATTCACCGTCTCGCGTATTTCGACGCGGTCACCGAGCTGCCGAACCGCTCCCGTTTCGACGAGAAGCTGGCCAACACGCTCGACATCGCGCGGCGCGATGGGACGTCGTTCGCGATCATGTATCTCGATCTCGACCAGTTCAAGCGCATCAACGATACGCTCGGCCACGCGATCGGCGACGATCTCTTGCGCGTGATCGCGCAGCGGCTCACCCGGGGCTTGAGGCCCGACGACATCGCCGGGCTTCCGCACCCGCAATCGCTGGAGCGCGACGTATGCCGCCATGGCGGCGACGAATTCATCGTGCTGCTCAATGGCGTGGCGAGCGAGCCCGACGCGGCGCGCGCGGCCACACGTCTACTGTCGATGCTGGCCCAGCCGATCATCCTCGGCGCCCACGAGGTTTTCGTATCGGCATCGATCGGCATCGTGCTTTATCCACGCGACGGTGCCGAGCTCGACACCCTGCTGAAGAACGCCGATGTGGCGATGTACCACGCCAAGGCGCAAGGTCGCGGCCGTTACTTTTTCTACCAGGATTCGATGCGCGCAGCGACGGCGCAGCGGCTTTCGCTCGAGCATGACCTGCGCAAGGCGCTCGAAGGCGAGCAGTTCGAGCTCTACTACCAGCCGCAGATCGAAATCCGCACCGGAAGGATCGTCGGCATCGAGGCCTTGATACGGTGGAACCATCCGGAGCTCGGCATGCTCGGACCGGCACATTTCATCGGCGCCGCCGAGGAGGCCGGACTGATCATGGCGATCTGGGAATGGGTACTGGTCGCAGCGCTGATCCAGCACAACGCGTGGCTGGCGGAGGGCCTGCCTGCGGTGACGATCGCCGTAAACCTGTCGAGCGTCCAGTTCAGCGATCCGGCGCTCGCCGAACGCGTCGAGGAGATCGCGCGCGTCGTCGGTGTGCCGCTCGATTACCTGGAGCTCGAGGTGACCGAATCGATGCTGGTGAGCGACGCGGACGCAGCCCTCCGCACGCTGACGGCGCTGCGCGCCATGGGCGTCAAGATCGCCATCGACGATTTCGGCACCGGCTACTCGTCGCTGTCGTACTTAAGACGCCTGCCGCTGGACAAGCTCAAGCTCGACCAGTCGTTCATCCGCGATGCAGGCCAGAACGAGGGCGACGTCGCGATCACGCGCGCCATTCTCGCGATGGCGCAAAGCCTGAAGCTGACCGTCGTGGCTGAAGGCGTCGAAACCCAGGCGCAGATCGACCTCCTGCTCGGCCTCGGCTGCACGACCGTTCAGGGATTCATGCTCGGCCGTCCGCTGCCGGCCGCGGCGACCGCAAAGCTGCTGCGCGAGAGCACTACCAACGCCGATGCCATCGCGACCGTGCGCAGCGACGAAAGCTGGAACGCGATCCTGCAGGCATCTTCGCGCTAGCAGCTTTGCAGGATCTATCCGGCCGCTCCTCGCCTTTCGCCGCAGATCGTTTGGCCGTAGAGTCCGGGATGGGCGGTACAGCCCGTGACGCAATCCCGGATCGTGCGTCGACTGGCGATCGCGCATCGGCCTGGCGGATCGGTCCGCGGCCAACCTGAGTGAAACACCCCTACTACCCCAACGCCGCCCCGGACGCCTCGCAGCGGGCCGAGGCGAAGTTCAACCAGTATCTGGGAAATTAGAGCGCTTCATTGGCCGGCGGCTTGCACGACGCGGATCGGTTTGCCGTCGAGAAAAGCGAGCGCGTTTGCCACGCTGTGCTGGTAGTACTCGCGGTAAACCTCTATCGCACTGTACCCCAGGTGCGGCGTCAGCACGACGCGGGACGCACGAGCGAGTGGATGACTGGCGGGCAGCGGCTCGCGATAGTAAACGTCCAGAGCCGCGGTGAGACGCCCCGACTCGACCGCTGCGACCAGGGCCGCCTCGTCGACCAGCTGAGCGCGCGCGGTGTTGACCAGGATCGCGCCCGATCGCATGCGCGCGAGATCCGTCGCGCCGAGGATGCCTCGCGTGCGCTCTGACAAAACCAGATGCAGGCTGACGACGTCGGCGGCAGACAGCAATTCTTCCTTGGCCACGCGCACGGCGCCGACCGCAGCCGCCGTCTCTGTCGTCAGGTTCTGGCTCCAGGCCAGCACCTTCATGCCGAGCGCATTGCAATATGCCGCCATGCGCGCACCGATCCGGCCCAATCCGATCAAGCCTATCGTCTTGCCGTCGAGGAGAAGGCCCGCTTCGGTACCGGTTTGAAAGCGTCCATCACGCACCGCGGCGTCGCCGGCCGGAATGTGCCGCGCCGCGGCGAGCATCAGGCCGAGCGCAAGCTCCGCCGTCGAGCTGCCCGACGGGCCGCCACCGGTATAGCAGACGGTAATCCCACGTGCGACCATCGCCGAGGTATCGATCAGCGCAGCCCGCGCGCCGGTCAGCCCGAACATTTTCAGCTTCGGCAGACGAGCGACCAGCGAGGCTGGGAACGGCGTTCGCTCCCGAATCGCAAGCACGATGTCGAAATCCGCGAGCCGGCGGGCCACATCGTTCTCGTCGGCGAATGGCGCCTCGAAAAAATGGACGTCGGCGCGCGCTATCAGCGCAGACCAATCCGCGCTGCGCCGCGCGACTTTCTGCCAGTCGTCGAGTACGGCAAGTTTGGGCTTGATCGCAACCCCTTCGATTACTTTTCGCCGCTCTTCGCGTCTTGGTCGGCCGGCGGGTGCGCCACTGCGAACACCGGACCGCCGAGATAGGTGAAGTACATCTTCCGCTGGCTGTGGGACACGAGCACCCGATGCGACCGAAGGAAATCGGCGCCGAGCAGCATCGGTTGGTCCAGGTCCACGGTGTTCGCAAGGCGACTTCCGATCGACGTGTAGGTTTCGTCCTTGTACAGATCGCCAAACGGAATATGCGTGTGATTGATGACCTCGTTCCCGATGACGACGCGGTCGAACGGACCCATCCAGACGTTGACCTGCTTGGGGCCAAGGCCGTGTCCGCTTTCCACCGCGACGACGCCGGCCGTATCCGGCGTGACGCCCACCCGGGCAGCGTCGGCTCGGGTCAATATGGACCCGCCGGCGCCGGAATCGAGCATCGCCTTGACCGGCTGTCCATTGATCTGGACCGCCAGCAGAATCCGGGGCGCGTAGTCGTAAATCGGCTCGATCGCGACCTCGCGCGGCTCTTCGGTCGTCCAGTACGCAAGCGACACGCCGTCGCAATTCTTCGGCTGGAACAGGCGGACCGCATTGTGGGCCGGGTCGAACTCCACATCGACCTGGCTGAAAAAGTCCTCGCCGAGGAAGACTGCAAACTCTTCGCCAAAATCACGTTCGCCGGCGACAAGCATTCGCCAGCCCTTGCGCGAAGCCTGGCCAATCCTGAAATCGTCGATCAGCACCGATTCCGCCTTGGTCTCGCCGCCGATTCCGAATATCCGATAGCCCCTGGCGTCGCGTCGCTCCAGCTTCAATCGGTCCGCGGCTTGGCGCAGCATCAGCGTCATGACCGCTCCAGTATCGAGAGCGATGCCCGTTTTCTGGCCGTTGATGGCACCGTCGACGATCAGCTTGCTCTTCACCACCCGAACCGGCAGGTCGGCGATCTGCACCAGCTTGCACGCGGAGTCCGCAGTGGCGGCGATTCCATCGGTCGCCAGGGCCGGGATGGTCGTCAGCGCGAGAAGCGTGAGTCCTCGGATCAACATCTCACGATCCATTCCTTGCACCATGGAACTGCCGGACGTCGCGGCAGTGCGAACGACAATCATACCGCGCCGCCCGGTGGCGGCGCCTGATGAGCGCAGGTATAGTCCCACAACGCGCGCGGGAGCGTCGGTCACACGAGGTTGACAGTGAGTATCGATTGGACGGCATTTGCACCATGGCCAGCGCTGGCCGGCGCCGCGATCATCGGTATGCCCGCTGCGGTGTTCGCCCTTCTTAACGGGCGGACGGCAAGCATCAGCGGTATCGTCGGCCGACCGCCACACTTCTCGGAACGACGATGCTGCTGCCGACGCCGCGCGATATCGACCGGCGCCTCGTCTTCGGCAGTGCGCTGTTCGGCGTCGGCTGGGGATTGGCCGGATTCTGTCCGGGCCCGGCGCTCGTTGCGCTCGGCGCCGGTCATCTCAAGATGATCGTGTTCGTCGCGGCGATGGCGGCTGGAATGATCGCATTCGAGTGGATCGAGGGTGCGCGCGGGCGTGCGGCTGACCGCCCCGGGCCGCCGTGGCCGGCGCGAGCGAACAGATGCTGATCTTCCGGCAGCTCTTCGACCCGCAGTCGTCGACCTACTCGTATCTGCTGGCCGATCGCCGCAGCCACAAAGCCGTCCTGATCGATCCGGTCTTCGAGCAGGTGCTGCGCGACGCGGCGTTGATCCAGGAGCTCGACCTCGAACTCGTCGCGACTCTCGACACCCACGTGCACGCCGATCATGTCACCGGCGCGTGGCTCCTGAAGAAGCGTTGCGGCAGCGACATCGCGATCGCCGCGGCGAGCGGCGCCTCGGGAGCCGACCGTTACCTGGCGCACGGCGATCGCGTGCAGTTCGGCGGCCATTACCTCGAGGCTCGCGCAACGCCGGGCCACACGCAGGGATGCATGACCTACGTGCTCGACGACGAGAGCATGGCCTTTACCGGCGACTGTCTGCTGATTCGCGGCAGCGGTCGCACCGACTTCCAGCAGGGTGATGCACGGACCATGTACCGCTCGGTACGCAGTCAGATACTCACGCTGCCGGCTTCGTGCCTGCTCTATCCGGCGCACGATTACCGCGGGCTGACGGTGACGAGCGTCGAGGAGGAGCGCCGCTACAATCCCAGGCTGGGCGGCGAGATCGGCGAAGCCGATTTCCTGGGCTACATGAACAATCTGGGCCTGCCGCATCCGAAGCTGATGGATATCGCCGTGCCGGCGAACCTGCGTTGCGGGCAGCCCGAGGGTACCGCCCCGATGCCGGCCGATCCGTCTTGGGCGCCGCTGACGTACACGTTCGCGGGTATTTTCGAAATTCAGCCGCAGGCGCTCGAGGAAAGCGCGGCGTCGGTCCAGATCATCGATGTGCGCGAGCGCGACGAATTCGACGGACCGCTTGGCAGGATAGGCGGGGCGAAATGGATTCCGCTGGGCGAGTTGCCGGCGCGCGTGGTCGAGCTCTCGCGCGATCGTCCCGTGGTCGCCGTCTGCCGCTCGGGCGCCCGCTCGGCGCAGGCGTCGGTGCTGCTATCGAAGGGAGGCTTCGCCCATGTCGCCAACCTCGCCGGCGGCATGCTGCGCTGGCGCGCCGAAGGGCACCCGGTCGAAGGTCAGCGCGATTAGTCGCGCGTCGCCGCGTGCTATCGTATCGCGACCCGAATATTCCGTCTGATCGCTGCCGCCAGCGCCAACGGCGGCCATTGAATACCGCGAGCTAATTTCCCGATGGCACCCGTTCCTCCTTCAGCGCCTACGCCCCGGCGCGCCGTAACCATAAGCTTGCCGCAGGCGATGGATTTCGCTTTGGCTGCCTACCAACGCGGCGACCGTGTCGAAGCGGAACGGCTGTGCCGGTTGCTGCTGGACGCGATGCCGGACTATTTCGACGCGCTGTTTCTGGCCGGAATAATCGCCGAACAGGCAGGAAGGGCTGAACGCGCGGTCGAGTTGTTGACCAAAGCGGTCACCGTCAACCCGGATGTCGCCGAGGCTTGGTACAACCATGGTGTCGCGCTGGGTCGCGTCCACCGTCACGAGGAAGCACTGGCGAGCTACGAGCGTGCCATCGCGCTGAAGGCCGACTACGCCGATGCTTATTACAACCGTGGGGTCGTCCTCAATAACCTCGATCGCCCGGCGCAGGCGCTGGACAGCTACGATCGTGCGATCGGGTTCAATCCCGAGTACGCCGAGGTCTACAACAATCGCGGCATCGTGCTGGATCGCCTCCAGCGCCATGACGAAGCAATGGCGAGCTATGACCGCGCCATTGCGCTCAAGCCCGACTATGCGAGGGCCCACAACAATCGCGGCGTTGCGCTGGCCCGTCTGCAGCGTCATGCCGATGCGCTGGCGAGCTATGAGCGAGCCGTTGCGCTGAAACCCGACTACGTGGACGCCTTCACCAATCGGGGCATTGCACTCGGCGACCTCGACCGTCCAGCGGAGGCACTGCGGAGTTACGAGCGAGCGATTGCACTCCATCCTCGCGGCGCAGAGGCGTTCTACAACCGCGGCAACGCGCTGCGCGATCTCAATCGGCACGCGGAAGCGATCGAAAGCTATGAACGTGCACTGGCGCTCAACCCGGATTACGCTGCCGCACACTGGAACCTGGCGGACTGCTGTCTGCTGCTGGGCGACTTTGCGCGCGGCTGGCAGGAATACGAATGGCGCTGGAAGCTGGAGCGGCATGACAACTTCAAATCGGACTTCCAACGCCCGTTATGGTTGGGTGCCGAGTCGTTGGAAGGTCGCACGATACTGCTGCACAGCGAGCTGGGGTTGGGCGACACCTTGCAGTTCTGCCGCTACGCCACCGAAGTCGCAGCGCTGGGCGCGCGGGTGGTGCTCGAGGTTCAACCGACGCTGCTGCCGCTGCTTGCCGATCTGGAAGGGGTTGCGCACGCCGTCGCGCGGGGCGATCCATTGCCTCTATTCGATTATCACTGCCCGCTGATGAGCTTGCCGCTGGCATTCAAGACCGACCTTACCAACGTTCCGGCGCGTATACCTTATCTATTCAGCAACGCGGAGCGTGTCGCCTTCTGGCGGCAGAAACTCCGCAACACGGACAAGCCTCGGGTAGGCGTCGTCTGGAGTGGAAGCATGGCGCTCAAGAACGACAGGCGCAGCATGCCGCTCAAGGAGCTCGTCCCGCTGATGGGTGAATGGGCGGAGTGGGTAAGCCTGCAGAAAGAGGTTCGCGATTCGGATGCCGCCCTGCTCGCATCCCGCGCAGACCTTCGCGATGCCGGCGCGGAGCTGAAAGATTTTGCCGACACCGCGGCGCTGGTCGAGCTGATGGACGTTGTCGTGACCGTGGACACCAGCGTCGCGCATGTGGCAGGCGCGATGGGCAAGCCGGTCTGGATTCTGCTGCCGTTCAACCCTCACGACTGGCGCTGGATGCTCGACCGTGCGGACAGCATCTGGTATCCGACGGCACGTGTGTTTCGCCAACCGGCGAACGGGGATTGGGCGAGCGTCGTCCGTCGAGTCGATGAGGCATTGTTGCGGGAGTTCGGACCGCGCGGCTGATCGAAGGATGCAGCGCGGACGATCGGGCCGGTGGCGAGTCCGCGGCGCCGCGTCGCTTCAGAGCAGTCTCAATTGCAGCCGATGGATCAGCTCGACGGGGCGCAACTGCGACCACGCTCTGCTGAAAGCGTCCCTGAACGGAAGGTCGTCCGGAACATCGCGGACCGACGCGCGCGACACGATCGTTCCTTCCTGCGCATCCTTTGCCGCCAGCGACTGCAATGCTTCCGGCGAAACCGATCCCGGCTCGCCCGTCCACGAAAGCACGTCGCCAATGTAAGCGGGGGCCAGTCCGCGGAAGTCCTCGTAGTAGCAGATGCGCACGGCGTAGCTCCGGGTCAATTCATCGAGGGCCCGCAAGCTTCTCCCCAGTTGGCCGACGGCCCAGTTCAAGTCCAGCGAGTTGCGCGACAGCCGCCTCAGTGACGCCGCCCAATCGACCGGATCGCGGAGAATGAACATGATCCGCGGCGCGCTGAAGGCGCCCGCGATCAGCAGCGGGGCGTTATTGCACTCCAGGCGAAGCTTGATGACCGGGTACGGCAGCAACCGCGTTGCGCCGGCGATGGCGCGCCGAAGCGCAAGATCCGGGGGCTGCTGGCAGGCCGCCTGCGTATAGAAGTCGGGTTCCGACACCGTTCGTGCGCCCGATGCTTTGAGCGCCCTGACCAGCAAGGTCGAGCCACAGCGCCCGATGGAAAAGATCAGCACCGGCGACGCGGCTCCCTCGGGTAGCGCGTCGAACGGAACCTTGACTACGCTGCGGGCGTGCTGCCGCTGTGCCTGATAGAAAAAAGTTGCGTCTGAAATATCGGGAGTGCAGACGCAAAGCAAAGTCCGATCCGCGAGATCGAAACAATAGGGACTGACGTCCGCCTCGAACATGCGCGAGGAATCCACCGCCC
Organism: uncultured beta proteobacterium; assembly: GCA_963828665.1. GTDB lineage: Bacteria > Pseudomonadota > Gammaproteobacteria > Burkholderiales > Casimicrobiaceae > PALSA-1003. The sequence goes on along the minus strand of CAWHFL010000008.1, from coordinate 137,900 downwards.
TCCCGTGGTCGAGGCTGAAGTCCTCCGGTCCCGATATGAAGGCGAGCTTCCCCGGGCACGAGCGGACCGCGTATTCGGTAAGGTTCATCGAGAATGTCTTGATAGAATTCCAGCTCACGCGCCTCTACTGACCGAGGACGGATTGCATGGCAAGCTCGCGAAACCAGTGGAGCGCCGCACGCAGCGGCACCGGGTCGACTTCGTGCGAGCCCGCCCCATACTCGAGGCGAACGTTACTGAAACCCGCGCGTTTGAGCTCGTCTCGAACGTCCCGGTGATCGGCCGGTGTGGCAATCTCATCCTGCTCTCCCGATTGCAGGAAAACGGGAACGCGTCTGAAGGTTTCGTTCAGCACGTCGAAATGCTCGGCTGCCGATACGATCGTGTCGGAGTTGATGCCGGCAAGATATATCCCGATGATCGAACGGCCTTGCCGCGCGAATGCTGCTGCAAGCCATCCGGCGTACTTGGCGCCCCCGGAGAATCCGCCGAAAGCGAGCGGCGCCTTGCCGGCTGCCGGCCATTGCGACGCCAATGCGCCAAGGGCGGCAGCGTTGAGGGCGTAGCGAAGCCCGACATCGTCCCGGTCGACGGGGATTTCTTCCGCGGGGTCGGCGGCCAGCAATATCCAGCCGTTTGTCAGCGCCGCTTCGGCATAGGCTCGCAGTAGTCCGCGACTCGAATGATACCGGGGATCGGAGGTCGCGCTGATGATCATTACCGGGCAGGCACGCGCCCCGTCGAAAGTCGCCGGCACGGCGACCGTAACCAGCGCATGCGTAACCGGCGATGGTTGACCGCGGCCCGCGATCTGGCGAAGCTCACGGGGCAACTCGACGTTGAATTCGCCCGAGCCTCCCGCTTTAAGGATCGTCGCGCCGTGCGCGGAGGATGCGGCCAACAGGGCGATCAACAGAGCAAGAGAACGCTTCATAGACACGCGCGTCGTCCAGCAGAGACACCGCCGAACTGGCGGCGATGTCAATGATAAGTCCCATCGGGGCGGGCCGCACCCGCGCCAGGATCGGACGGTAGCGTCCGCCACCACATTACTTTGCGCCAGATGCGGAATACCGAGCGAAGAAGGCGATGATCAGGGCGAACAGGAGCATGGCCAACATGTTTTCGGCGAATTGCTCAGCGGTAAGATGAGGCCGCCTGGCCCACGCGGAAAGTGGCACAACGGCGTAGTTCATGACGAAGAAGATGATGACGCCGTACGCCAGGCCGCTGACAATCCAGCGGCGCCAAAGGATGGGTATCCAGTGGGACGAGACAACGTAGATCGCGGCGATAATCAGTGACATCACCCACTGCAATACAAGCCCCAGAAGGGCGACAGCCGCCCCGCCTGCGAGGGCCTTCTTCCCGAGGAGACCGCCGGCAATGAAATGCAGAATAAGAATGGGGTTGGCGACATTGATCAGCGCTGCTGCGCCGATATCGATCGTGCCCGCGACGAGCCCACCAAGGAGAATTGCGGTCAAATCGGACTTGCGCACGGCTCATCTCCCACCCAAAAGAACGTCGAGCCGGAGAATGGCCAATCCGCGGAGAGCGAGTGTCGATGTCATCGCATCATCGCCTCGGTCCGGCTCTGCCAATCGCCCGGCAACGCTGCCCTGACCTGGATCAGTGCAAACGCGCGTGCAAACCCGGTCAACGGCCGATCGGCGAGGCGACCTTGCGTACGACCGGGACGCTGGCAGACACTGCCACATTCTCGGCATTGGCGGGGTCGGCGCAGCTCCCATCGGCGGATCCGGGCGGCCTTGCACTCGCGCCCGCGTCCTTCGGCCGCGCCTGCCTTTGCGCGACCCATGCGGCCCCGCACCGCGCATCCGCATCGTCAGGGCTAATCGTCAAGGCCCGGGCGAATGCGACGCCGGCTTCGGGCAGACGGTCCACCGCCAGGTTTATTTGTCCGAGGTTGCGCCATGCAACCGCGTCTTCCGGGGCCAGCTGAACCGCTCTTGTGGCCGCGTCGAGCGCGTCATTGTATTGCCGCAACTTGCTATAGCCGATGCCGAGGGTATTCCACGCCACGGCATTGTCGGGCTCCTTGCGCGTCCACTCGGCCGCGTAGAGCACCAGCACGTTCCAGTTGCCGGCATCCTTCAGTTGCCGCACCGTCGCCGCGATGTTGGGCTCCGGAGCGCCTACAGCGGTGCCGGGATTCGAATTCTTGACAACCGCTTGCTCGCTTCCGGGCAAGCTTTGCGGTGCAGATTGCATAGTGGAAGGAGTCGCGACGGACGCAATCTGCGGTCGCACCGAGTCGCCGTGCCGCGGTGAAACCATCCAGTACGCGATTGCGACAGTGGATGCGAGCGCCGCCGCAGCGCCCGCCAGGTACAGGAGCTTCCGTCGCCCGCCTCGAGAAGGGATAGTCGCGACGTCGGGCGAGACGTTTTCCGCACGGGGAGCCCCCGCAAGCGGCTCGGCGTCCGCGCGAGGGGTCGACGCGGCTCCGGACGACTGGGCCGGCGAGTCCTGGTGCGGTTTATGCGCCGACTTCAGCGCCTTGGCACGGGCGCGCAGATAAGCGGCGATGACCAACGATGGATCCTTACCAAATTGGTCCACCGACTGACGCCAGAGGGCGCGGTCGATTCTTCCTGTCTCGTACTCCTTGGCTGCCGCGGCGAGAAATTCGTCCGCCGTCGTCATGCGCAGATCGCGCTGCGGGTCCGCAGCAGGCGCAGGTTCGTCAGGTACCGGCCGAGCCGCGTCAGCATCGGGTGTCGCGATGTCGACCGGCTCAAGGGACAGCGCTTTGCTACGGGATGAATTGGCGCCCATCCACCAGCCGATGCAAGGGCCATGCCAGACCGCCTCGACGCGAACGTATCGTCGTCTACAGGTCTGTCGTACCGTCTACCATGCTCGCGCCGAAGCTCGACGCCGACGAGCTAAACGACAAACGCGAAGCTACGCGCGTTGGTTTTGCCCTGCGCTGGCGGTACTAGACTCGTTGGCCCCGCAAGCTGCAACCGCCAAGCAGGGCCAGAAACGCGATCAGGCCGACCAAAGCCCACCCGCCAAGGGCCGGCACGGCCGCACTCGAGGAGCCCGCTTGGAAATGTGCTTTGATCCGGTCAACAGAAAGGACACTCGGGTAATAAGCGACTTCGTCGATCAGCCCCGCGAAATAGCGGCTATCCAATACGTTTCCTCCGATCATGATCGAAGGATTGCCGTTCAGGGCATTATTGTTGGTTGTTGTCGTGCCGCGGGCGACGCCATCGACGAAGATCTCGACGGTTGCGCCCTGGTTGCGGGTGGCAACCAGATGGTGCCAACGGCCATCGTTGATGGCGACCGCACTCGTCACGCTGACGTCCGGGTTACCGGTAAAAAAAGACAGCCCATTGTTCAACATCGCCACGACGAAGTCGTTTGCCGAGCCTCCCACATCGGACCAGAGCAATCCGTTGCCCTCGTAAGCGTTGGTTCCAGTCAAACTGCTTGCTGTCGTGTTGATCCAGAGCTCAAGCGTGAAATCTGTCGAGACCGTGCGTGAGGTGCTGACGTAATCGTCGATGCCGTCAAATCTCGCTGCCTTGCCGAGCGCCGGAGCACTTGGTTGGCCAAGCAGCACGCCGTTATTGTAGGTCCCGTTGTTTGAATTCCCTGTGGCGTCATTGGCCGTGGTACCCGAGGTCTCCTCGAATCGGTAATAGGCCACCGGGTTGTCGGCTAATACCTCATCCTGGTAGGCAGCCAGGGCAAGGCTGCTCCAGAGCATGGTCAAAAGCGCGGTAGCCAGCCGTAGCTTGTTCATACCGATTCTCTCAATCTTCCCATGGCGAAAGGCCTGAGCGCGGCCACGGCCGCAGCCACTGCGAAAAGCCGACCCAAGTTTACTCCCCCGGATGAGCCACGGATTGCCTTCGCAACGACCTCAAGTGAAGCCGGGCTGCGCCGTGATTGAAATACGGTCCAATCGGCGTATGGTTATATCCCGGTGACTGATGCAATCAGCCTTAGCAGGATCGAGCGCCTCATGAGCGAGCCCGCCTCTGCCTCCCCATCCTCGGCTGCCGTCGGCGCGCAGCGCTCGTCACCTTCGTTGCATAAAACGTGGTTCCGCACGCGTGATGGGCGCCGCTACGGCCTGGAGCTTGCGGTCATCATCGTCGTGAAGCTTGCGCTCCTTGCCGTGTTGTGGTTCGTGTTTATCAAGCCGTGGCCGCGTCCCGCAACGCCACCCGCGGCCGCCGTGCAGCAGCTCTACGCGCCCGCCGCGCCCGCCGGCCGCCATGATTGATCCCTCCACTGTCGACCTGTCGCGGCTGCAGTTCGCGATAACCGCGCTCTACCACTTCCTGTTCGTCCCGCTGACGCTCGGCCTGGTGTGGATGCTCGTGATCATGGAGACGGTGTACGTGATGACCGGGCGCGAGATCTGGAAACGCATGACCCAGTTCTGGGGAGTGCTGTTCGGCATCAACTTCGCGATGGGTGTGGCCACCGGCATCACGATGGAATTCCAGTTCGGCACCAACTGGGCCTACTACGCGCATTACGTCGGCGACATCTTCGGCACGCCGCTCGCCATCGAGGGGTTGATGGCGTTCTTCCTCGAGTCGACGTTCGTCGGACTGTTCTTCTTCGGCTGGGACCGGCTGACTCCGGTCAAGCACTTGATCGTCACCTGGCTGGTGGCGCTGGGGTCGAACCTTTCGGCCCTTTGGATCCTGATCGCGAACGGGTGGATGCAATACCCGGTGGGCTCGAGGTTCAACTTCGAGACGATGCGCATGGAGGTCACTTCGTTCGCCGAGGTCATGTTCAATCCGGTGGCGCAGGCCAAGTTCGTGCATACCGTCAGCGCCGGTTACGTCGTGGGTGCGATGTTCGTGCTGTCGATCAGCGCGTGGTATCTCTTGCGCGGCCGCAACGTCGACGTCGCCAAGCGTTCGATGACGGTGGCGGCGAGTTTCGGCCTGGCATCCGCGTTGAGCGTCGTGGTACTGGGCGATGAATCCGGCTACACCGTGTCGGTAAACCAGAAGATGAAGCTCGCCGCCATCGAGGCGATGTGGGATACCGAGCCGCCGCCGGCTTCGTTCACCGCGTTCGGCTGGCCCGATGTCGCCGAGCGCAAGACCCATTTCGCCGTGAAAATCCCCTGGGTGATGGGGCTGATCAGCACTCGCTCGCTTACCGGCACGCTGCCCGGGATCAACGAGCTTGTCGCCGAGGGCGAGCAGCGTATCGGCAAGGGCATCGTCGCCTATGGCGCGTTGCAGAAGCTGCGCGCCGATCACAACGACAAGCCAGCGCTCGCCGCGTTCGACGCCAATGCGGCCGACCTGGGCTACGCGCTGCTGCTCAAGCGCACGATGGACGATCCCACGCGCGCCACGCGTGACGAAATCTCGCGCGCTGCCGCCAGTACGATCCCCAATGTGCCGGTGCTGTTCTGGTCGTTCCGGGTGATGGTTGCCTGCGGCTTCTGGTTCATCGCGCTGTTCGCGTATTCGTTCTGGCTGGCGTCCACGCGGGACCTGCAGTACCAGCGCCGGTACCTGCGCGTGGCGCTCTACAGCCTGCCGCTGCCATGGCTGGCAGCGGAACTGGGCTGGATCGTCGCCGAATACGGGCGGCAACCCTGGGCCATCGAGGGCATTCTGCCGACGGCGCTGGGGGTGTCGTCGGTGTCGACAACGCAGGTGGCCACCAGTCTCGCGGGCTTCGTGCTCTTCTATACGGCGCTCGCGGTCGTCGACGTGATGCTGATGCGCAAATACATCCGCAAGGGCCCCGATGGCCTGGGTATGTGGCGGCAGGCGCCCGCCCTCCCTTCCGGCCATGTTTCGTCGGGCATGCCTGACTAGAGACCCGGGACAAGGCAAACCATGTTCGATTACGAAACCCTGCGCATCATCTGGTGGCTGTTGATGGGTATCGTGCTGATCGGCTTCGCGGTCATGGACGGCTTCGATCTCGGAGCTGGCGCCTTCGTCCGAGTGCTGGCCCACGACGACGACGAACGCCGCTCGCTGATCGAGACGTTCGAGCCGTACTGGGAAGGCAACCAGGTGTGGCTGATCCTGGGCGGCGGCGCGGTATTCGCCGCGTGGCCGTACTTGTACGCGGCGTCGTTCTCGGGCTTCTATTTCGCCATCCTGCTGGTGCTGCTCGCTTTGATCGTGCGGCCCGTATCGCTCAACTTTCGCAACAAGGCGGACGGTGCGCGCTGGCGTGCCGTGTGGGACGCTCTTCTGACCGTCACCGGCGTCGTGCCGGCGCTGCTGTTCGGCGTGGCGATCGGCAATCTTTTCCTGGGCGTGCCACTGCGCTACGACGACACGATGCGCATCACCTACGAAGGCGGGCTGATCGGTCTGCTGCGGCCGTTCGCGCTGCTGGCGGGACTCGTGTCGCTGACGATGATCCTGATGCACGGCGCCACATATCTGGCGCTGAAGGGCGACGCCCTCATCGCGCAGCGCGCCAGGAGCGCACTGCGTTTGCTCGCGCCGCTCTACGCCGTGCTTTATGTCACGGCCGGCGCGTGGCTGGCCTTCGGTGTGGCTGGCTTCCACCTCGATGGCACAGTCGTCACCGATGGGCCCTCGAATCCGCTGCTGAAGCAGGCATCGATCGGCGGGAGCTGGCTGCTCAACGGTCCGTTGGGCCGCTGGGGATGCGTAGCGGCTGCGATCGCCATCGTGGCTGCGCTGCTGACACCCGTGCTCGCCCGGCGCGAAGCCCACATCAGCGCCTTTGTCGCAAGCTCGATGGCGATCGCGGGCACGGTGCTCTCGGCCGGCTTCGCACTGTTCCCGTTCCTGATGCCGTCGAGCCTCGACCCCCGCAGCAGCCTGACCGTTTGGGATGCATCATCCAGCCACAGCACCCTGGAACTGATGCTCTTCGTCACCGTAGTGCTGCTGCCGATCGTGCTCGCTTACACGGGATGGGTGTTCCGAGTCATGCGAGGACGGGTGTCGCTGGAGCACATCCGCAAGTCTCACAACCTGTATTGAACGCGAGCGCAAGGATAAACAGCATGTGGTATTTCTCATGGATACTCGGCATCGGGCTCGCGTGCAGCTTCGCGATTCTCAATGCCATGTGGTACGAAGCGCGCGCCGGTGCGGCGGCTCGCGAAGATCCGGAACAAGACCGCTAGGACAAAGCGGACGAGGACCTGCCGGGTTTCACTGCAGAGTCTTCAGCCAGGCGATCAGCGTTTCCGCCGCGACATCGGGAACGCCGGCGTGACCCGCGTCGACGGTGACGTAGCGGTTTCGCCTGTTCGCCGGCGCCGCCTGGAAGGACTTGCCCGCATTGGCTTGTGAGGGATCGTTCGTACCCGCTATCCAGAGCAAGGGCGCCTTCAGATTGGGCAGGTCCTGGGCCGTCAGATTCTTTATCGTCGCGATCGGAAGCTTCGGGTCATGGAAGCTCAGGTAATTGTCGGGCGTCGCCTTGACGCTGATGATCTTGCCGCCCGCGATGAGGTCGTTGAGTTCGGTGACTTCGCTGCCCCTGCCCGCCTTCACCAACGCGCGGGCCTGTTCCAGGGCCGCGGCGAAATCCGGGAATCGGGACGGGTCTGGGTCGGCCGCCGGTGACATCGCGATGATGCCGGCCAGTCCCGCATGCGTCGCACCGTAATCGATCGCCGCAACCGCGCCCTGGCTCGTGCCGCCGACGACGATCGCTGTCGCGCCCTGCGATCTAACCCGCGCGATGGCGGCGTCGACCTCGCTGATGCAGGCGGCGTAGGGCTTGTCGAAGATGCGATCCCTGGACCAGCACAGTTTCGGCATCTCGACCGCGAAGCCGGCCGCCGTCAGCTCCGCGGCCAGCTTCGCATGCTGGCCTGGCATGCCGGTCTTGCCGTGCAGCAGAACGATGCCGATGCCGCCCGCGGCCCTCGCCTCGCCGAAGCCGAGAAGGATCGCAAGACAAAGCAAAGGGACCCTCGCGAGGGCAGTCAATCGCAACCGTTTCATCGGCCGAATTCTACCCGACCTCGCCTCGCGACCCCACCTCGGGTAGTAGCGCAGTTCCACCCAATCGCCTATTCGAGCCGCCCCCATGCGCGCGGGCAAGGCATCCGGACGTGAGTGAGTGTCGACGTCCGTAGCGTATATTCGGGTGCATGAAAATCCCGAAGCGGCTGCAGCCGCTCTTCGATGAGGGCGTAATCGACTCGGTCGTCCGCCAGCTCATGAGCGGCAAGGAAGCGATGGTCTTCGTCGTGCGATGCGGCGCGGAGTCGCGCTGCGCCAAGGTCTACAAGGAAGCCGACAAGCGCAGTTTCCGTCAGGCCGTCGATTACACCGAGAACCGGAAGACCAAGAACAGCCGCCAGGCGCGTGCGATCGCGAAAGGCACGCGCTTCGGGCGCGAATCCCAGGAGAAGGCGTGGCAAAGCGCTGAGGTCGGCGCGCTTTTTCGCCTTGCTGCGGCCGGTGTGCGGGTTCCCCGCCCCTACACCTTTCACGCCGGCGTGCTATTGATGGAGCTCGTCACCGACGACGAGGGCAATGCCGCGCCGCGACTGAACGACGTGCAGCTCGCGCCGGAGATCGCGATCGACCTGCATCGCCGTCTGATCCGCGAAGTCGTTCGCATGCTGAGTGCAGGCATCGTGCACGGCGACCTCAGCGAATTCAACATTCTCCTGGGCGCCGACAGTCCGGTGATCATCGATCTGCCGCAGGCGGTCGACGCCGCCGGCAACAATCACGCGCAGCGCATGCTGCTTCGCGACGTCGACAACCTGCGCCGGTTCTTCGGCCGATTCGCGCCCGAGCTACTCGTCACCGACTATGGCAATGAGATATGGACGCTCTACGAGGGGGGCGCATTGCATCCGGACGTCGAGCTCACTGGCCGCTACGAACACGTCGAAGGGGCAGTCGATTTGGAAAGCGTCATGGGTGAGATCGACGCTGCGCGGCTGGAGGAAGCCGCCCGGCAGATGCGATTGCGGGAGCGCGAGTAAACGCCGGGTTCGACCCTACTCGATCGGCACTCGCCGAGCGGCTTGCTCAACTCGCTGCGCGCCCGCGGATCGTCACCGACAGGACTCTCGGGTGCAGCGGTGTTGTGTCGCCCGTGCGCGGCGCCAAGCGCTAGAAGGCGAAATAGGGCCCCGTGCCACCTGGGGTAGCTCGGCCTTCGATGGCCGTATAGACGCTACGCCCGAAGAAGAAAGGCAGGCCCCAGGCGAAGGTCACGTTGTCCCCGCTCGGCGCGGCCAGATTATCGAATGCTTCAAAATTTGGATTCGCACCAAACAACTGATCAGCGTTTGCGACGCTGAAGCTGACGGTACTCGCGCCCTTGCTCGCTCCCTGCAGCGTCGCCGACAAATTCTGAGTCGCGGACGGACAGTAAAGGCCGGCATCCGCGCCGAAGCATAGCGGGTAGGCATTGTTGCCGAATACGAGGACGCTCGTACCCGCATCGATGTAGCTATTCGCATATGCGCGGCTGTTGTAGGTTGTACTAATGTTGCCGGTATTCGGGTCCACCGTCAGCACCGTGGCGCTGCCAAGGCCATTGTTCGATTGGGTCCCGATACCGAAGATCAGCGAGCCGGTAGCGATGGCTGAACCCGTCGCCGGAACCGACGGCATCTCGATGATGACTCCGTTGTTGTCCGAGGCGAACATCGCCACGGGGTTTTGCAGCTGCTGCCCAAGAGCGACTTGCGTTGGCTGGCAGGCGGTCGACGAGCAGCTGTAGTAGGTCCCGGGAATTGCGGCCTGGGCGCACCCACCGCCGCAATCCTGCAGGAACAGACCTACGCCCAACAGCCCGTTGGCCCCGAATGAGAGCACGGTGTTTTCGGGGGGGCCGCTGTTCGAGCAGCTCGGCGGAATCGTCGGAAAGCCGGGATCCCCGATGATCTGGATTGGCACCGAGTTTGCCTGCTCGCCGCTCACGCGCATGTCGGCAACTCGCACCGATCCCCAACTGAAGCCATCAACGAACTGGGCGCATTCGGCAAGCGGTTCGCCGTTGACAGCCATCTGTTGCGGAAGAGACAGTGCAGGAGACACGACCGAGGCAATAATCCTCAATCCGGTAGATCCGGTGTCGATCTGGATGTGGTCGATGGTCTGGCAATTGCTGCTGGAGCCAGGAGCGCAAACAGTGACGCTGATGAAGGCGAGGTCTGGAACATTGGCGGGGCCGCCATCGACCGTGATCGCTTGCACGTTGTCGGTCGGCTGGCTCGACGATGAGCCTCCGCCGCCGCCGCAGCCGGCAAGACACAATACGACCCCCGGCACGAGCGCCGCCCACAGGCGGATCGCAGGCAGACGCATCACTGGATGTCGTCCGCGGAGACGCCCGGCGGCAGGTTCTGCGGCAGATAAGCGTTCCCGGCGAACGCCCGCATGTGCCCGCCTGAATGAACGACAAGGCCGGGCAATTCGATCAGCACGGGAGCGCGGCGTGTACGGCGCGTTTGCGCCGCGGCAAGGTATTGGTCGAAATACGCACCGAGAAGCTGCCGCAGATCTGGCAACGCTGTCCCCTGCCAGGCAACCCCGAACACTGTCCCCGCGGGCGACACGAATTCCCTCACGGTCGTTCCTGCCGTCTTGAGCTCATGAACCGTCAGCCTTGCGTCCGGCGTGACCCGGAGCGTCGCTTCCAACCGTGCCTGGTCGACCTGAACCGACGCCTCGGTTTCGCCGAGCGTCGCTTCGGCGCGAGGTGCAGCGACGAGTAACAGCATCCCGAGCGCCGCCGACCTTGCGACGAGCAGCCCGGCGGAGCAGTTGTAACTATTCATCTTGCGACTTGCTCCAGAGTCAAGGAAGGACGACACGACCGCATCGGGTATGCCCCTATGCGCACTGAGCCGTTGGTTCTGGCGTTGGAGGCGTCCGGGCAGCGAAGGTTCCGGCTCCCTGCGCGCCGATTAGTGCCGCGACGTTCCATCGTAGGCCGCCCGGAGCGCGGCAATGTCGATCTTGACCATTTTCAGCATCGCGTCCGCGGCTCGTTTGGCCTTCGCCTGATCCGGATTGGCCATCATCTCGCTGAGCACAACGGGCACGATCTGCCACGACAGGCCGAAGCGGTCCTTCAACCAGCCGCACTGCTCTGCCGAGCCGCCGTCGAGAAGCGCGTTCCAGTAGCGGTCGATCTCGGCCTGATTCTCGCAATTCACCACGAACGACACCGCGTGGTTGAACGGGTCCAGCGGACCCGCGCTCATGGCGACGAAGGGCTGGCCGAAGAGAACAAAATCGACAACCTTGACCGACCCGGGCGGCCCGCTCGGCGACTCGCTCGGCATCGCCACCACGCGCGTAACGCGCGAATCAGGGAAGATCGATGCGTAGAACGCGGCGGCCTCTTCAGCCTGATGGGAATACCAAAGGAAAGGTGTGATCTTCTGCATGGATTCTCTCCTGTGAAATGGGGACCCGGACGCTGCGTGCGAAAGTCGGCGAAGTTTCTTCGACTGCCTGCGATTTGCCATCCTCGCCGCTTCAGCCGCGCGACGCACCTACTGTTTTGCGATCTGCGCGCGCAGGCGCTCCTCTTGTTCCCTCAGCTCGGGCGTGAACTCAGCACCGAAGTCTTCGGCCTCAAACACCTGGCGAAGCTCGATCTCGGAATCACCGTGGAACGGGTTGGGGCAGCGCTTGAGCCAATCGATCGCCTCTTCCTTCGACTTCACCTTCCACAACCAGAAGCCCGCGATCAGCTCTTTGGTCTCGGCGAACGGCCCATCAATCACGGTGCGCTTCGCGCCGGAGAATCTGACACGGGCGCCCTTCGAACTCGGTTGAAGCCCTTCACCCGCGAGCATCACACCGGCCTTCACCAGTTCTTCGTTATACTTGCCCATCGCGGCGAGAAGTTTTTCATCAGGAAGGACTCCCGCTTCGGACTCCTTCGTGGCTTTGACGATAACCATGAATCGCATCGTGATATCTCCGTCGAGTTGTGGATTGGAGAAGGCGTGGCCTGCGCCACCCGCCGCTCGTACGCCCTATGCCTTGGGCGCGCAGCCTTCCGGGCCGAAATCTTCCGGACCGAACATCTGGCGAACCTCGGTCTCACCCTCCCAGCCCGGCCAGTGCTTCTTGTGAAGTTCCATGAAGCGGACTGCCGATTCCACCGCCGCTTCCTTGGATTTCAATTCGAACTGCGCATAGCCACCGACAACCTCGTTGGTCTCGGTGAAAGGCCCGTCGGTCACGATCAGCTTGCCCCCGGACAGCCGGACGCGGGCGCCTTGCGCCGTCGGCCCGAGCCCGCCGCTGCCTACCATCGTACCGGCTTTGGTCTCCTCCTCGGCAAGCTTCCCGATCGCATCCATGAGCGCCTGGGGTATCGGGCCCTGCTGCTCGGCGTGCCTGACTATCATCATGAATCGCATCGTCATGTCTCCATTGAGTTGGGTGGAAGCGCCAGGCCCGCGGCGGTTCAGGCGCGCTTAAGCCTGGCTACTTACTAGTCGATCGAGGGATGCCAGCTTCGACAGGTTCCCGGTTTATTTTTGACAGCGGGCAACGCACGGACCGCCACGTCAGACGGACAACTCCCTGACCGGCCGGACTTCGACGCTGCCCACGCGCGCCGGCGGGATTTTCGCCGCCAGCTGGATGGCTTCGTTCAAATCCCTGGCATCGATCAGGTAAAACCCGGCGAGTTGCTCCTTCGTCTCGGTGAAGGGGCCGTCGGTCACCGACATTTTTCCATTGCGGACACGCACGGTCGTTGCCGTGTGGACGGATTGCAGCGCTTCGGCGGCAATATGGTGGCCGCTCTGCCGGAGCGCGTCCCCGCAGGCCTTGCACTCAGCTGTCGGGAACGCTATCCAGCTTCTTCTCGTCGAGGTACACCAGGCATAAGTACTTCATGATTGACTCCTGAGCGTGATGGAACGTTCTGGATACCTGCGCCGATACAGGAAAAGCAGCAGCGCCAACAAGGTGCCCCCCGGCATCAGTATTTCCAGCAGGAGGTAGGGACCCGCCTTCTGCCCGATTTTCCACAAATTGCCCAACCAGCTCATGACGTTTTGCATGTGTCGCTCCTGCTTGCCATTGAATGGGCCCGGAATTCTCTGGGCCTTCATCAACTAGTCGAACGGGCAAGCTCGAAATCGACACACCACCGGGTTGGAAGCCCAAAAAAGGCTCCCACGCCCTGTTCGATTCCCTGTGCTCAGCGGTGGTTCAGTCGGGCGACTCAGCCAAGCGGCGCTCGAGAAACCGGCGCTCGGGCGCCTGCCGGGCAAGTGCGATCGCGCGCCGGTACGAAGCGCGGGCCTCTGCGGTCCTGCCCAGCCGACGGCACAGGTCCGCGTGCGCGGCATGGGCCAGGTGGTAATCATTGAGATCGCCACGGGCAAGGATGGCTTCGATAAGGGCGAGCCCGGCGACCGGACCATCACGCATCGCGATCGCGACCGCGCGGTTGAGCTCGACCACCGGCGTCGGCTCGGCGCGAAGCAGAAGGTCGTAGAAGCCAACGATTTCGTCCCAGTCAGTCGCCTCGGCATCGACCGCATCGGCGTGGACGGCCGCGATCGCGGCCTGGATCGTGTAAGGACCGAGGCGCCGCGACGCGAGCGCTCGTGTTACCAGCGCTGAGCCTTCGGTGATTTGATCGCGGTTCCAGCGCGAGCGGTCCTGGTCATTGAGCAGGATCAACTCGCCGTCCGGTGAGGTCCGCGCGTCGCGCCGGGACTCCTGCAGCAGCATCAGGGCCAGCAATCCGATTGCCTCCGGCTCCGGCAGCAATTCGACGACCAGCCGTCCCAGACGTATGGCCTCGCCGGACAGATCGACCCGCGTCAGCGACTGGCCCGACGACGCGGAATAACCCTCGTTGAACACCAGATAAACGACGCGCAGCACACTATCCAGCCGTTCCGCCAGCTGGTCGGGCTCCGGGACCTGGTAGGGAATGCGGGCATCACGGATCTTGGCCTTGGCGCGCACGATGCGCTGCGCCAGCGTGGGCGCGGCACTGAGGAAGGCCTGCGCGATTTCTTCCGTCGTCAGGCCGCAGACTTCGCGCATCGTGAGCGCAACCTGGGCGTCCGGCGCAAGGGACGGATGGCAGCAGGTGAAGATGAGGCGCAGGCGGTCATCTTCGATCGATTCGCGATCCGATGGACCGGCGTTTTCATCGACGACGGCTTCCACTTGCTCGGCAACGTCCTCCACCGAGTCGAACCGCGAGCGCCGGCGTATGCCATCGATGGCCTTGAAGCGACCCGCCGATACGAGCCATGCACGCGGATTCGCGGGAATGCCCTCGCGCGGCCATTGCTCGAGCGCCGCGCGGAAAGCGTCGTGCAGCGCTTCCTCGGCAAGGTCGAAGTCGCCCAGCAGTCGGACCAGCGTGGCGAAGACCCGACGCGATTCGGAGCGATAGATGGCGTCGGTCGCCGCGCGCACGCGCTCGGGCGCGTCCGCACTAGTCGGCACTTTCTCGCCCGGGGATTCCATATTCAGTGGATAGCTCCAAAGGCGTTGAGTGTGTCAGCATCAAAGCCGGCGCACATCGAAGCCGCAACCCGGAAGGAAGGCGGCCACTGCTGACCGAGCCGGTCAGTAGTGGCGAATACGCGACTTCGCGTCACCCTACTTCTTGTTCAGGTAGTTCTTCTCCAAAAATGCTGACCTGAAATTTTGTGGCGGGGTGGGAATATCCGGCCGACCTTCCGGCGTGAAGTCCATCAGATTCCAATAAGGCCATACGGTGTCGACATGGTTCCCCGACAGTTCTGTTGCCCAGAAATGAAAGATTTTTCCATCCCGCTTTATGAATACATGCATCACCGGCCACTGCATATCGTCAGAGTCTCCCTGGCATTTGTAATCGGCTTGAAAGGGAGACTCGTATCCGGAAAGCAGCGGAATCTGCGACCAGCCGCGCTTTTTGGCCCACGCGTTGATCTTTTCGACCGGGGCTTTGGCAACTGCGACAAACGCGGCATCTCGGCTGATCTGATACCAGGTTCGATCAAACCCATCGACCAGCGAGGTGCAAGAAGGACAGGGATTGTCCCAGTTCGGCCCGTACATGAATGAGTAAATCAGCAGCGTGTTTTTTTCTGCAAACAGCTCGGAGAATTTCACGCGCTTCCCAACTTTTCCATCGTTGGCCCATTGAAAGACGTAGTCCTCCTTCAACTGCCCACCGCTCGGGAGATTGCGGCGTTTTGCCGCCACGGCTTTTACTTTGTCGACCAGCTCCCGTTCGTCCTTGAGCAATGAGTCGCGCGCATCGCGATACGCTCTGCTTTCGTTGGGATACCGCAGTTCACTCATGTTCGTCTCCTCTCTACGCGGCCCGACTCGTATTTCGGCTATTCGCCGGAATTTTGGCGCAGAAAGTCGAGCGTGCGTTGTAACCCTTCGGCCGTAATTTCCCCGTTATATGCTCTTATGGATTTTATGGTCCAGCCATGCTCTGCATTCGGATACTCAACGACTTCCAAAACAGGTTTCCCGCCGCGCGCCTTTGCGGCTGTCGCCAGCTTCCGGGCCGTTTCAATCAGGCAACAGTCCTTGTAGGTGTCGCGTCCGCCGGCAAATACAAGGGTCGGCACCTTGATCTTTGACACGAAGTAATCTGCATTGGTGATGTAGCGCGTATCCGGATAAGAAACGACGACTGCCGAAACCAGCTCCGGCATCCGTGTCGCATAAGTCAGCGAAGAGGCTCCGCCGAGGGAAAAACCGATCACCGCGGCTTTGCCCGGCATGGCGTGGGGCGACTGTTGTGCGCGCGTAATGACACCCTCCAGGAGCGCCTCGCCACTCCCACCCTTGATCCAGAAATTGTTGCCGTCGACAAGAACTGCGTAATAGCCCTTCTCGGCCAGATCCTTGGCGTAGTACGCGTAGTTGTCGGGGCCCGTTTGTCCGGAGATGACAACGACCACTCTTCCTTTCCCGTTCGGCGGTTCAAATTCCTTTTGCGAAGGCAGGGCGTCTTCCGCGTAAGCCCGACTCAGAACGACAAGCAGCGATATGGCAAGGACATGACAGGCTGGTCTCATGGCGGCTTTTCCCTTGATTCGAGCGCAGGTTCAACGTGCCCGGACATCGTGCCACAACGCCCGACCCGGCTCCAAGGCTAGCGTGTGTCTCTCGACCCGGCTAGCCTGCGAAAACCGAGAGCGCTAGCTGTCATCGAGCTACGGAGCTTTCGCTTCGGGACGCCGTCCGCTCGAGTACGTAGCACCAGAGATCTCGATCCGCGATTGCCTCCCGGCCGTTTTAGCGCTAGGCTCGAAAGTCCGCCCCTCTTAAGGACAATGTCATGGCACTCTGGAAAGACAATACGGCCCCACGGCAGACCCCCAGCCCTTCGTCCGAATACACGGAAGTCGAGCGGTTCGATGCTCCGTCGAAGCTCGAGCTCGCGCCCAGCCTCGCAGCGGCTCCGATCGCGCGCCCCGACACCGGCCGCCCCCGGAAGGAATCGCTGATCGCTGACGACATCACCATCGAAGGCAAGATCGAAGGTGGAGGCAGCGTACGCATCGCCGGCAGTTTCAAAGGCGACGTCAACGTCCAGGGCGATCTCACCATCGAGGCGGGCGCCAAGCTGACCGGCGGCGTGCGCGCGGACAAGGTCACGATCGCCGGCGAACTGGAAGGCAATGTCCAGGAAGCCTCACGCGTCGATCTTCTGGACACCGGCGCGGTGATCGGCGACCTGAAGGCCGGTTCGGTGACCGTCGCGGCAGGCGCCCGCATGCGCGGCAAGGCCGAGTTCGGCTGGGACGAAGCTGAGGGCTCGAAAGCCGGCAAGCACAACTACAGCGCGGAGACCGGCGCCTCCCTATGAGCAGCGTGCATCCGGGCAGCCCGGGGGCAACCCGCGAATGTCCGCACTGCCGGGAGACGATTCTCGAAAGCGCAGGCGTCTGTCCGGCCTGCCGGCATTACCTGCGCTTCGATCACGGTGCCGAAGAGCCTCAGGCGCCCGCGCTCACGCCGCTGCGCATCGAAGGCAGCATCCGGCACCCCGCCGATGGTGAGCCCTGGGAGTACACGGTGGTCGTGTCGATTCGCAACGATCGCGGCGAAGAAATCGCCCACAAGCTCATCGGCGTGGGTGCGATGAACCCGAACGAGCAGCGCACCTTCACCCTGCTTGTCGAGGCCGTGTCGGCCAAGACGAGAAATCTCGGGAAAGGCGGCACGCGGCACTGAGCATTGTCGATGTACGCCCCGCCACCCATCACGGTCATGTCGACGATTCCAACGATCTGCCGCACGCTTGCGCGCAGAGGCCGGCGCCAGCATACGTGGCAAGGATCCGCCATGAAGCGCAGTACCGACAGGTTTCTGACGACCCACACAGGCAGCCTGCCGCGCCCCGAGGATCTCATCCGGATGATGTACGCCAAGGAGGAAGGCGTGCCGGTCGATGCCTTCGCGCTCTCGCAGCGCGTGGCCGCTGCCGTCGACGAGGTTGTCCGCAAGCAGGCGGCAGCGGGTGTCGATGTGATCAACGATGGCGAGATGAGCAAGCCGAGCTATGCGACGTACATCAAGGATCGGTTAAGCGGATTCGGCGGCACGGGGAACACGTTCGTCTATCAGGATCTGGCGGACTTCCCCAATCTCGCCAGGCGCGTGTTCGGTGATCCGGGGCGTTCACGCCGGAAGACGCCAGCCTGCAATGCCGCGATCGGCGTGCGTAATCCGCAGGCGGCGCAGGCCGATGTCGACCACCTGAAGGCCGCGCTTGCCAACGTTCATGCACAGGAAGCGTTCATGACGGCGGCGTCGCCCGGCCTGGTGTCGCTGTTTTTCCGCAACGAGCACTACCCGACCGGGGAAGCGTACCTGTTCGCGATCGCGGACGCGATGAAGCAGGAGTACGAGACGATCGCGAAGGCCGGCATTATCCTGCAGATCGACTGCCCTGATCTCGGGATGGGACGGCACATTCAGTATGCCGACTTGGGTCTCGCCGAGTGGCGCAAGAAAGCGCAGCTTCACGTCGAGGCCCTCGATCATGCTCTCGCGAATATTCCCCCGGAACAGCTGCGCATGCACCTCTGCTGGGGCAATTATGAAGGGCCGCATCACTGCGACGTCCCATTGGCCGACGTGATCGACATCGTGTTCCGCGCGCGGCCAAGCGCCATCGCGATCGAGGCCGCCAACCCCCGCCACGCTCACGAGTGGAAGCTGTTCGAGACGCTCAAGCTGCCCGACGGCAAGCTGCTCATCCCGGGTGTGATCGAATCGAAATCGAACTTCATCGAGCATCCCGAGCTCGTCGCGCAACGCATCGGCCGTTACGCGAAACTCGTCGGCAGGGAAAACGTGATCGCCGGCAGCGACTGCGGCTTCGGTACATGGGTCGGGCAGGCCGCGGTAGATCCCGACGTCGTGTGGGCGAAGATGGCCGCGATGGCCGAGGGCGCGCGCATCGCCTCACGCGAGTTCTGGAAGCACTGAAGCGCGCGCGGCCGCGCCACACGGTGACCACCAGGTTCGCCGCCTGCAGCACGCCCAGATGCGCGTCAGGCCCTGCCGCGTCATGTCCAGGTGCTCGCACAAATCGTTGAGGGTGCGGCCCATCGTGTGCGTGCAGCAGGTCCAGCAGCTTGCGCCGGCTGAGCCGGTTAGTTAAGCCGGATTTCTTGATACCGATAGCTTAATTCACTCACGGCCGGGGGCGTTAGCGCAGCCTGGTAGCGCACCTGCATGGGGTGCAGGGGGTCGGAAGTTCGAATCTTCTCGCCCCGACCAAATTTCAGCGAGAGGTCGAACTCCGCGATCAGACCGGGGCCGAGGCATCGTCCAATCGGCCGTGCACGCTGCGCAAAGACCTCCCGGCTACGTCTGCTGGCCGTAATGCCGAGCCTCCGCTTCAGCGGCTGCGTCGCCGGAAAGCCCGCATCCCACCCCCCAAGACCAGGAGCATCAGCGTCCATACCGCCCATTCCGACAGCGTCGGTATGGGCCGCGTCGACGCAACCACCACCCCGTCGTTGTCGACGATCGTGAGCACAGCCGTTGCCTGGGCGCCCAAAGTCGCGCCACCGGTCGGTGAACTCAACGTCAGATTGACCGTTTCGTTGCCTTCGGCGAACGCGTCGTCGGTGATCGGCACGGCAAACGTCTTGGCCGTCGCGTCGCCGTCCGCCCACGAAAGCGTTCCGCTCGCCGTCGTGTAGTCGGACCCCGCGTTCGCTGTGCCGTCGCTAGTCGCAAAGGTGACGTCGACTGCCCCGGCGCTTCCACCGATACGCAGGACCGTGATGCTCGCGCTCCCCCCGCTTTCGTTAGACGAATAGGTCGCCGCGCTGAATTGCAGCGTCCCGGGGCTTGGCGGTCCCCCCGAGCAGATGCTCGGCGGACCGGTCAAAAACGGCGCGAACGTCACGTCCGTGCTGACTGCGTCGCCCGTGCCGGGGCCGGCTTCGGAAGGACCGCTCGCGGAGCCCCACCAGTTGTTGACGGCGTTCAGTGCCGGCGTACCGCCTCTGTCGATGCCACCACCGCTGAGCGTCGCGGTATTGCCGACGAAACAATTGTTGCTCACCGGACCTGTGCCTACTGACGAGATATCGAAGATGGCGCCACCATCGCCGCCAGTCGCCGTGTTGCCGGTGAATACGACATTGGTGATACTGATCCCGCCGCTGGAGGTGTCATAGATGCCGCCGCCGTCGCCGCCCGGAACCGAGTTGTTGGCGACGCTGCCGCCATTGAACACGAGGCCACCGGTCGACGTGTCGTAAATGGCGCCACCGTCGCCCGTTGCAGCGCTGTTGCCCGTGAACGTGCCATTGGTGATGGTGAGACCGCCGGTCGAAGTGTCGTACACGGCGCCACCGTCGCCGCCACTGGCGGAGTTGCCCGTGAACGTGACGTTGGTGAGCGTCATGCCATTGGTGGAGCTGTCGTAAATCGCACCGCCGTCGCCGCCGGGAACCGAGTTGTTGTCAAACGTCGAGTCGCTGATGCTCGCGGCCTCGATGGCGCTATGGTGGATGGCGCCACCATCGACGTTGCTGCCGCCGTTTCCGGAAAACGTCGATCCATTCACGGTAAGCGGGCCCGCGCTATTGAGAATCGCGCCGCCGTTGCCGCTGGGAACGTTGCCGCCGGTCAGCGTAACGTCATTGATCGTCAATCCGCCGGCCTGGACCTCGAAGAAGCGAAAGAAGGGCGCGACATTACCGACAGTGCGCGAGAGCGTCGCTCCATTGCCGTTGATGATGACCGGTTTCTGAATGATGGGGTAAGCATTGGTGCCGTTGTTGGCCACCGTCGACACATAGGTCCCGGAAGCCAGAACGATTGAATCGCTCGTGCCGTACGTGCCTACGTGCGTACACCCGACCTGATCCGCCCCAGCATTGATCGACGAAATCGCGGTGGCAATCGTGCATAGCCCCGGGTCGATCTGATTGAAGCTGTTGACCGTGATCGTCGCTGCCTCGGCTGAGACGTCCAACACGAGCAACGCGACGATCGCCATGCAGCCTCTCAGGACGGCGCGAAGACAGAATCGCACGCCGGGTGTCATTGTCATGGCCCCTCCCCGTCAAACGAATCGGCTCTCTCTGGAGTCGTGCCGAAGCCGCGACTGGGCTACGCGAATGCGTCGCACTGTCACCTGCCCCGCAACAGAAACGATCTTATCGACTTGGCATGGTCAAAGTCAAGGCGCGGAATTCGACCAAAAGGCGTTTTACCGCACACCCGAATGGATCCCTCGGCGATGGCCGATTGGCAGGCCCCTAATCACCCATCATCCCCCTGGCGTCGCGTCGCTCGCCCGCAGTGCTTCGCAAACCCGGTCCTCGCGATCCAGCGCCCACGTGAATGGCTTGGCGCCGGATTGCGCTCGGACCTCAGGTTTTGTGGAACCGTGCACGATCAATGGGCGAAGATGGCCGCGATGGCCGAGGGCGCGCGCATCGCCTCACGCGAGTTCTGGAAGCACTGAAGCGCGCGGGGTAGTGCCGCGAACCAAAAAGAAAACGGCCTGCCAAGCGGAAGATCCTGATGGTCGCGAGCAATCAGGCGTCGAACACAAAGCACTTTGCCCCGCCACGTCTCTGTACTATTATCGCTGGGCGCTCTCGGATGGACCAAGTGCGCTCGCTGACCTGGGAGGAGTGATGACTGTGCCAATTTCCGCAGTACGCGGCATTGCATATGCACTTGCGCTCTGCAGTATGGTCATGCCTGCTGTCAGCCATGCTCAACAAGCAACACCGCAGCGTGGCGGCACGCTCGTCATGGTCGTGCAGCCCGAGCCGCCGACGCTGGCCTCCTATCAGAGCACGGCCGGACCGATCGGGCAGGTCGCCACCAAAGTGTACGAGGGCCTGCTCGAATATGATTTCAATCTGCGACCGATACCGGGACTGGCGCAGTCGTGGACAGTCAGCCCCGACGGCAAGACCATCACCTTCAAGCTGCAGCAAGGGGTCAAATTCCACGACGGCCAGCCGTTCACCAGTGCCGATGTCAAGTTCACTGTACTCGACGTGCTGAAGAAGATACATCCGCGCGGCATCAACACGTTCCGTGCGGTCGAGACGATCGAGACTCCTGATCCGCAGACCGCCGTGTTCAAGCTCTCCGAACCGGCGCCGTACATGCTTATGGCGCTGTCCGGCTACGAGTCCCCGATGCTGCCAAAGCATATCTTCGGCACCGGCGATATCAACAACCATCCGAACGCGAACAAACCGATCGGCACCGGACCCTACAAGTTCGTCGAATGGCAGAAGGGTCAGTACATGCGGTTCGATCGTAACCCGGACTATTGGAAGAAGGGCCGCCCTTACCTCGACCGCGTCGTCGCTCGCTTCGTCGCGGATGGAAGCACCCGCGCGGCAACGCTCGAAACGCAGGAAGCGCAGATTGCCGGCTTCAGCGCCGTCCTGCCGCTCGACGTCAAGCGCTTGCAGGGGCTGCCGCACATCGCGGTGACGACGAAGGGCTACGAGATGCAGTCGCCCATTGTCGAGCTCGACTTCAATACGCAGAAGAAGCCCTTTGACAACGTCAAGGTGCGCCAGGCGGTGGCCTATGCCATCGACCGCAAGTTCATCATCGACAACATCTGGTTCGGATTCGGCAAGCCGGCGACGGGACCGATCAGCTCCAACTTCAAAGCGACTGGCATTTACACGGCGGACGTGCGCAGCTACAACGAAGCCAACGGCGTCGAGATGGCGAACAAACTGCTCGACGAAGCCGGGTACAAGAGGGGTGCCGACGGCACGCGCTTCGAGATCGTGCATGACATCACGCCCTACGGCGAGGAATGGCGGCGTTTCGGCGAATACGTGCAGCAGCAGCTCGGCAAGCTCGGGATCAAGGTCAGCCTGCGCTACGAAGACGTGCCGACCTGGTTGCGCCGTGTCTACACCAACTACGACTTCGAGCTGACCAGCAACTGGATCCAGACCCTGGCCGATCCGGTGATCGGCGTGCACCGACTCTACCATTCGAAGTCGATCAAGCCCGGCACCGTGTTCGTCAACGAATCGCGCTGGAGCTCGCCTGAAACCGACAAGCTGATGGACGAGGCCACGGTCGAAACGGATCCGAAGAAGCGCGCGGCGTTCTACCACGAGTTCCAGAAGAAGGTCGTCGACGCGAGCCCGCTCGTCTACGTGCTCGAGCTCGACTTCACCACCGTCTACAACAAAAAGCTGCAGGACTGGCTGGTCAGCCCGCTGGGACTGTACGCCTCGTTCGACCAGGCCTGGCTCGCCAAGTAGCTGAACAGGAACGGGGCGCGCGCGGGTGACAACGAAGGGATTGCGGTATGTCGTGCGTCGATTGGCGCTCGCGATACCGACGATCCTTACCATCGTCGTCCTCAACTTCGCCCTGGTACACCTTGCGCCGGGGGACGCGGCGGACGTGCTCGCCGGCGAAGCGGGTTCCGCGACGCCACAATACATGGCGCAGCTGCGCCACAATTTCGGCCTGGATCAGCCGCTGTACGTCCAGCTCATCGATTATCTCAAGCAGGTCCTCACACTCGACCTCGGCTACTCGTTCCGCCACGGGATGAGCGTTTCAGAGCTCATCGTGAGCCGGCTCGGACCGACGCTGCTTCTGATGGTGACGGTCTTGCTGGTATCGGTCGGTCTGGGCGTGCTGCTCGGCGCAATCGCCGCTCGCAATCTCAATCGGTGGCGCGACAACGTCATCTCGCTGGTGGCCGTGCTGGCGTATGCCACTCCGGTCTTCTGGGCGGGCCTCATGCTGATCGTGCTTTTCTCCGTCAAGCTCGGCTGGTTTCCCACGAGTGGAATGGAAGAGGTGGCTGCGTTCAAGGAGGGATGGCCGCGCGTGGTAGACATTGCGCATCATCTGGTCCTGCCTGCGGTCACGCTCACGCTGTTCTATCTCGCGCTCTACGCACGCCTGATGCGCGCGTCGGTGCTGGACCAGTATGCGATGGATTATGTGACTACGGCGCGCGCCAAGGGCCTTACCGAACGGCAGATCGCGCGTCGGCATGTGCTGCGCAATGCTGCGTTACCGGTCGTTACCATGGCCGGCGTGCAGGTCGGCGCGCTGCTCGGGGGCGCGGTGGTCGTCGAGACCGTGTTCGCCTGGCCGGGATTGGGTTTTCTGGCCTACGAATCGCTATTCGCGCGCGATATCAACCTGCTGCTCGGCATCTTCTTCATCTCCGGCTGCCTGGTCGTCGTGGTCAACCTCGCGGTCGATCTGCTGTATTCGTTGCTGGACCCGCGAATCGAACTGCGCTGAAGCGCCGTGCGCGAGCTTGCCCTCCGCTTCGCTCGCAACCGCCCCGCCGTGGCGGGTCTTGCGATTCTCGTGGGCGTCGTGGCGATCGCCCTGCTGGCGCCCGTGCTCTATCCAGGCAGCCCGTTCGCCCTCGTCGGTAAGCCGTTTCAACCACCTCTTACCCATTACCTGTTCGGCACCGACCAGCTCGGCCGGGATCTCACTGCCGAAGTCGTGCATGGCGCGCGCACGTCGCTGCTCATCGGCCTGCTCGCCACTGCCATCGCCGTATTCGTAGGCGCCACGATCGGCGGGCTCGCCGGCTATTACGGAGGACGGATCGACGCGCTGCTGATGCGCTTCACGGAGATGTTCCAGACCATTCCGTTCTTTCTGTTCGCCATCCTGCTGGTGGCGGTCCTCACCCCGTCGATCGCCAATGTCATCCTTGCGGTCGCTGTGGTGTCCTGGCCGCCGATGGCGCGTCTGGTGCGGGGGGAGTTTCTCGCCATGCGCAGCAGGGAGTTCGTGCTCGCCTGCGTCTCGATGGGAATGAACGACGCGCGCATCATCCTCCTGCATATTCTGCCGAACACGCTTTCCGCGATCATCGTCACGGGCTCGCTGATGATCGCGACCGCCATCCTCATCGAATCGGGGCTGTCGTTTCTCGGTCTGTCGGACCCGAACACGATGAGTTGGGGTTACATCATCGGCGAAGGCCGCACCGCTCTGCGCACCGCGTGGTGGGTTTGCACGGTTCCGGGCATCGCGATCCTTGTCACGGTAATGGCCATCAACCTGGTTGGCGAGGGACTCAACGACGCCCTCAACCCGCGGCTGCGCACCGCGTGAGCGGCAAAGGAACGGTTCTTGCGATCGAGCGGCTGACGGTCGATCTTCCGCCGTGGGCTGACCGTCCCCATGCCGTCGAGGACGTGACGCTCGAACTCCAGCACGACGAAATTCTATGCGTGGTTGGGGAGTCGGGGTCGGGAAAGTCGGTGATGGCGCGATCGATTCTCGGCCTGTTCCCATCCCGCCACGTGAGACCGAGCGAAGGGCGCATTCTCTACGGTGGCGAGGACCTGCTCAAAGCGGCGCCCGAGCGCCTGCGCGCTGTGCGCGGCAGCCGCATCGCAATGATCTTTCAGGAGCCGATGACGGCGTTGAACCCGGTGCTCACGATCGGACGGCAGATCGAGGAGGTAATCGAGGTCCATCAGTCGGCGTCACGCGAGACGAGGCGCCGGCGTGTCCTCGACATGCTGTCTGCGGTGCACCTTCCCGAACCGGTGCGCATGTACAACGCGTTCCCGCACCAGATCTCTGGCGGACAGCGACAGCGCGCGATGATTGCCATGGCGCTCACGCTCGAGCCCGACATCCTGATCGCCGACGAGCCCACCACAGCCCTCGACGTTACGACGCAGGCGCAGATCCTGGCGCTGATCCGCGAGATCCAGAGCACGCGGCACATGGCCGTGCTGTTCATCACGCACGACTTCGGGGTAGTCGCCGAGATCGCCGACCGAATCGCCGTGATGCAACGGGGCAGGCTCGTCGAACACGGGCCGGCCGAGAGGATCCTGGACGCCCCGCACGAACCCTACACCCGTACGCTGCTTGCGGCCGTCCCCGGTCTCACGCCAGCGTCCCCACGGAAGGCATTTGCGCAGGCGAGCGTGGCGATGCGCGTCTCGGGGCTCGAAAAGACGTATCGCTCCGGTGGACTCTTCTTCGGCGGCTCCGCGAATGTCATTCACGCCGTCAAGGGAGTCGCTTTCGAAATTCACCGCGGCGAGACGCTCGGCATCGTCGGCGAATCGGGCTCGGGCAAGTCCACCGTCGCGCGGTGCGTGGCCCGTCTCGTCGCGGCGGACGCCGGCGAGATCCGCGTCGGCAATACCGACTTCGGACGGCTCACTCACGGCGCGCTGCGGGAAGCGCGCAAGCGCATACAGATGGTGTTTCAGGATCCTTACGCTTCGCTGGATCCCCGGCGCACCGTAGGGAACCTCATCGCCGAGGGACCGATCGTGCACGGCACCCCACCGGCGGCGGCATGGCAGCGCGCGCTGGAGCTTCTCGAGCTTGTCGGCCTCGACCGGCGCGCGGCGGGACGCTATCCGCACGAATTCTCCGGAGGAGAGCGGCAGCGCATCGGGCTCGCGCGCGCACTCGCGCTCGATCCGGAAGTGCTCATCGCCGACGAGCCGGTATCCGCGCTCGACGTATCGGTGCAGGCACAGGTCCTGCGTTTGCTCGCCGATATTCGCGAACGGCTCGGCTTGACAGTGCTCTTCATCACGCATGATCTGCGCGTGGCGGCGCAGGTGTGCGATTCCATCGCGGTCATGCGTCAAGGCGAGATCGTCGAATACGGACTCACGGCGGAGGTCTTCGCGGCGCCGAGACATGCGTATACCCGCGAGCTGTTCGCGGCCGTGCCCGGTCGTGCCCGGAGCGAGCGCCGCGCTCCAGCGGGCATCCCGAGCCCCTGAACCCTGCGCTCTCCCCTTTCGAGCAACCCTGCTCTGCCGCCCGCGGTTCGATCAGCGACTGTCTGCGCTGCGGGCGAAAACGTCCTCCAGCTCGCTCAGATCGGCTGTCGCGAGCGCGTTCGTCGCCGCGATAATCACGAGTAGCGACCCTGCAGCGGAGACTCCTGCCGGCGCAACCGAAATGGCCCAACGGCGCCCGACAGCCTGAACGAGTTCCTGGATCTGCGGCGCAGTATCGAACCGCACGAGGCCCTTGGCGCGCAACACGGCATCGGGAAGAGCATCGAGCGCGCGGCGCAGCGCACCTTCCGCGATCGGTTCTGAGCAGCGGAACGTACGCGCCGTAAACGCCTGGCCGTGCTCGCCGTGTTGCCGCGCGAAGATTCGTTCAACGACGCCTCCGGCAATGCGGTCGCCGGCGACGAGGTTGCGCGTTGCGGTCCCAAGGACGACGTCGCACGGGAGACTGGCATTGACGGCCTCGACGATGTGGGCCCTTGGGGAGATGGCGCGGAGCCAGCCCAACGCCCGCTGCGCCCGTGCCTCGTCCACGAGATCGCGTTTATTGAAGACCATCAGATTTGCCTGCTCGAGCTGGCGCAGGACGGTGTCGCCAACGTAACGATCGGTGGCAAGCTCCTCGATCTGATCGGCGGCGGCAACGACAACCGTCGCATCCTCCGCGAACCCGCGGTCGGCGCGCGCGATCTGTGTGATGCGCTGCGGATCGCTGACCCCGCTTGCCTCGATCAGCACGTGATCGGGCGGAGGATCGAGCTCAAGGACATCGATCAGCGCCTGCGCCAGGCCGCCGACGAGGGTGCAGCACACACAGCCGTTGGTAAGGCTGATCGTCCGCGCACCCCGCGCCGAGATCAGCGCGCCGTCGATCGACAAGTCGCCAAAGTCGTTGACCAGCACAGCCAGGTGCCGTGCTTCGGACTGGGCAAGTATCGAGTTGACGAGCGTTGTCTTGCCCGCACCCAGGAAACCGCCGATCACGGTGAGCGGGATGCCCGTCGCCGCAGCGCGCGAACCGGGTGTAACGAAAACGCCAGTCACCGCGAGCTACCGCTTCGCTGCCGTTGGAGCATCGAACGGCAGCCCGCCGACCATCGTGCCGACGACGCGCACGTCCTTGAGCGCCTCCGGGGGCACGGTCGACGGGTCATCCGCAAGCACGGCGAAATCCGCGCGCTTGCCGACTTCGATGCTTCCGATCTCGGCGTCCAGGCGCAGCGTATAGGCGGCGCCCAAGGTGATCGCGTAAAGCGCCTCGGCCGCCGTAATTCGCTCGCCGGGCCCGAGCACGCGACCCGAGGCGGTACACCGGTTGACCGCACACCACGCGGTGAACAGCGGCGCGATCGGTGTGATCGGCGCATCCGAGTGCATCGCGAACGGAATACCCAATGCAAGCGCGGTGCCAGCCGCGTCGATGCGCTCGGCGCGGTCGGGCCCCATCGTCACGCTGCGGTGAACGTCGCCCCAATAGTAGATGTGGTTGCAAAACAGGTTGACGCAAAGCCCGAGGGCGCGCATACGCCGGAATTGCGCGGGGTCCGCCATCTGGCAGTGCTGAAGCGTATGCCGGTGATCGGGGCGCGAATGGCGCACCAGCGCGCGCTCGAGCGCGTCGAGCGCGACCTCGGAAGCCTCGTCGCCGTTGACATGGATGTGAAGTTGCAGCCCGGCGGCGTGATACGCCGCCACCGCATGGTTGAGCTGTGCAGGAGCGATATTCCAGATTCCGTTTGGGTGCCCGTCGTAATAGCCGGGCCACTTGAGGCGCGCGGTGAAACCCTGGATCGAGCCGTCGGTCATCAGCTTGACCGGACCGAACCGCAGCTTATCGCTCTGGCGCGCGACCGTCGAGCGCACGCGCTCGATCCCGGCGCGCGGATCGACGCCATTGCCGAACAAGGCAGCCACGAGACGGAGCGGAAAATCGTCGCGATCCGTCGTGCGACTCAAAGCGTCCACGCTCTCGTCGGAGAGATCATTGGTAATATCGATCGCGGTGGTAACCCCGGCGGCTTGTGCGACGCAGCCGAAGTTCCACATGGCTCGCTCGCCGCGTCCCATCGCGAACGGATCGCCGATGATCCGGAAGATCGGAAACATCGCCGCCAGCTCGGCGAGTTCGCCGGTCGGAAGTCCGGCCTGGTCGCGAACGATGCCCTCGACGTCCATGTCGCGCGTGATTCCAGCGCGTGCGAGCATCGCTGAGTTTACGTTGAGGGCATGGAAGTTGGCATGAATCACCGCGATCGGACGGTGCCGCGAGATCTGGTCGAGATCCGCGACAACTACGCGTGGGCCACCGAAGAGAATCGGATCCAGACCCCACGCCACGAGCGGCGCGTCGGGACCGGGCAACCGAGCCTCAGCGGCACGCAGCGCCTCGACGACATCGGCGATATCGGTTAGCCCTCGCCAAAGGCCGCCATCAGGCCCACGCCTCGGATAGAACCCGACATAGGGGTAATCCCAGACGCCGCCTTCGAGAAGATGGCTGTGGGCTTCGACCAATCCCGGCATTAGCACGAGATCGGCGTAACGGTCGTCGACACGATGCGGGCCCCAGCCGGCAAGCACCTCTGGATCGCCGACGCCGAGAATGCGTCCATCGCGCACAGCCACCGCGGCCGCACGCGGGCTCGAGGGATTCATCGTCAGCACGCTCCGCGCGCGGTGTATGACGTAGGGTTGAGAAGAACGTGGCATCGGGCGGGCGTCGACAGCGCGGGTCATGCAGAGTTGCCGTCGGTCGGGCACGGCGCATCGCTTCGCATGAGCCCATTCGCCTTCAATTCGTGCCACAGCTGGGCAGGAATCACCGCCTGCAGCAGGGCGACGTTCTGTTCGACCTCAGCGTGGGTCCTCGCGCCCGGAATCACCGTGGCGACCGCAGGGTGGCCATAGGGGAACTGGAGCGCCGCCGCCGCGAGCGGAACGCTATGCCGCTTGCAGACTGCTTCGATCTTTCTGACGCGGTCGACGATGGCCGGCGGCGCCGGCGCATAGTCGTATCGGGGCTCACCGCTGGCTCCGCTCGCCAGGATCCCGGAGTTGAATGGCCCGCCGAGGATAACGCCAATTCCCCGCGTCTCGCAAAGCGGCAAGAACGTGTCCAGGGCGCCCTGCTCCAGCAGCGAGTAGCGTCCCGCCAGAAGGGCGCAATCGATATCGACGCGATTGGCCACGGCGATGCACACCTCGACCTCGTTGACACCGAGCCCGATCGCCCCGACGACACCTTCGTCCCGCAAGCGCCGCAGGGCCTCGAATGCGCCGCTTACGGCTTCGTCGAAGCGCCGCTTCTGGCCGTCGACGCCGTGCGTGCGCACGTCGATGTCGTGCACCAGCAGGATGTCAATGCGATCCGTGCCCAAGCGCTGAAGGCTATCCTCGAAAGAGCGCATCGCGCCGTCATAGGTGTAGTCGTACACTGGGCGGAACGGCAATGCATCCGCATACCCGTCCCGCGCATCGCTCGGATCACGCCCAGGCCGGAGCAGCCGGCCCACCTTGCTCGAGAGGACGAAGCTGTCGCGCGGGTAGCGGCGCAGCGCCTCGCCGCAGCGGTGCTCGCTCATCCCGTGGCCGTAGAGCGGCGCGGTATCGAAATAGCGGACGTGCAGCGCGTAGGCCGCGTGCACGGCGGCCAGCGCCTCGTCCTCCGCGACAGGCGCGTAAAGATTGCCCAGCGGCGCCGCGCCAAAGCCGAGCCGGGTCACTTTGGTAGCGCTCCTGCCGAGCCTCGTCCACCCCGGGGCTTCGCTCAACGTGGTCATCGCCTATCGATCACTCGCGAGAGCGCCCGCCATCAGGAGCACGTTGCCATAGAGGCGACGCTCTCCGGTCGACACGATGGCGAACGCTTTCCTCGCCCGTTCGTAGAATTCGAATCGCTCGAGCTCTGCCACGCCGGCGCCGCCGGTCGCTCGATCAAGTGCGGCGCGGATGCCGCCGATCGCCGTGGTCGCGACGTCTACCCCTTCGGCCACGCGCATGATCGACGTGGGACACTGCAGCGTTCGATCGAGCGGCAACAGCGAAAGGATCGCCTCGACTATCTCCGCGGTCTCGGCGCCTCGCATGCCGACGAGGCGACGCGCCATCGAAGCCGCTGGAAAATTTGCGTCGACAATAGCAATCTCGTCGCCGTGCCCCATCGATGCGAGCGCGAATAGCAAGTCGGGGCCTAGCAGCGGATGGATGGATTTCAGCACGATCATTTCTCCATCAATCGAGTGCGGCGCTCGTTTGCGCGAATCATGATGTCGTGCATTAGATAGGCAAGACGACTGCGGCACCAGGGTTGGCCCGACTGCGCGTCGTACTCGCCCGGCATCGCGTACCCGCTTGGTGCATACGCCTCGAGGCCGAACTGCCGCACCGTGGTCACGCAGCGCCACAGGTGGTCGGCGAATCCCACAACGCCGACGACCCCGAGCGAGCGCCTGTCCGCTTGCATCGCAATCACAGCGGAAACGACCCCGGAGGTGCTGAGGTAGACCGGTTCGGCGCGTTCGTCGCGTCCCGGATAGATCGCCGTGACCTTTTCCTGCGGCACGCGGGAGCCGATCGCCTCGGCGACCTCCCATTGCGCATAGATCCCTACGGCCCTTTGTCGATACAAGGCGACGGCGACGTCCGCAAGCGCCTCGTTGACGGGCCCCGGCGTGCGATTTCCGTTTGGCAGCATCCGATTGCCGAACGTGAACGCCATGATCGTCTCGATCCGCGCCGGATCGATCTGGGGCGCACGCCAGGAGAGGGCGTCCTCGCGCAGGACATCGGCCAGCGCGCGCGCGGTTTCATGATCGCCGAGTTCGCCGGCGAGGTGGGCCTCGATGGCGCCGAGAAAGCTGGGACTCTTCATGGTTCGACTCCGCTAGGGTCACGTTGGGCAATTACGGGTGGCATGGGCGACGCCGACGCCGATCCCTTTCCCGGGTGCGATCGAGTTCACCCCTTGAGGCCGCCCGCCATGAGACCGCGCACGAGATAGGTGCGCACGAAAAAGGTGAAGACGATAACCGGCAGCATCACGAGCGTACCCGCCGCGGCGATCTTCCCCCACTCCCAGCCTTCGTATTGCATGAAATCGACGATCGCGACCGGCGCCGTCATCGCGTTCGTGCGCGTCAGGATCAGCGCGAAAAAGAAATCGTTCCACGACATGATGAAGCACAGTACACCCGTCGCCGCGACACCAGGTGCGGCGAGCGGCAGCACGATGCGCCGGAACGCACCCCAGATCGTGCAGCCGTCGATCCAGGCCGCTTCCTCGAGCTCGCGCGGGACGCTGTCGAAGAAGCTTTGCATCATCCAGATCACGAGCGAGAGGTTGAACGTCAGGTAGATGATGACAAGGCCCGTCACCGTATCGAGCAGGTGCAGGTAGCGGTAGGCCAGAAAGAACGGGATCGTGAAGGCAATCGGCGGTGCCATGCGGGTCGCGAGGACCCATATCGCGACGGCGTGACGCGCCCGGAAGCGCCAGCGCGCCAGCGAATACGCCGCCGGCACGCCGATGAGCAACGACAATACCGTCGAACTCGCGCTCGCCGCGAAGCTGTTGGCAAACGACTTGGGAAAGTGGCCAGTCCACAGCGCGCGGTAGTTTTCCAGCGTCGGGACGAACCGGAGGCTGTAACCCATGATGTCCTTGTTCGGCCGGAGCGACATCTGCAGCATCCAAACGACCGGGAACAGCACGAGCACGAGGAGCATCACCGCTGTGCCGAAGAGCAGTATGCGCCGGCTGCTCCGAGACCGGACGCGCGGCGGCGTTTGCGTCGGGTGGGCGAGGACTTCGGCAGGACTATTCATGCGTGAGTCCTTTGTCGAGCCTCCCGACGAGCAGACTCAGGAGGAAGACCCCGGCGACCATCAGCGTAGCAATCGCGCTCCCGTAACCCCAGTACGAGAAGTTGAAGGCCTGCACGAAGCCGTAATAGTTCGTGACCTCGGTGGCGGTGCCAGGGCCCCCGTTGGTGAGGACGTAGATGAGCGGGAAGGCCTTGATGCTGTCGATCAGGCGGAACAGGGCGCAGACGACCAGTGTCGGTCGCAGGTAAGGCAACACGATGTACCAGAAGAGCTGCAGCCGGTTCGCGCCGTCGATGGCCGCGGCCTCGAGCGGTTCGGTCGGGATCACCTGGAGTGTGGCAAGCGTCATCAGCATCGTGAAGGGAAACCATTCCCAGGTTTCCGCGACGACGATCGCCCAAATCGCCGTGTCCCCGTTGGCGATCAGCGAGCTTAGCGGCATCCCTATGGCGGCGAGGGCGCGATGAACCGGGCTCACGTCCGGCGTGTACATCACCTTCCAGATGATGGCCACCACGATCGGCGGCAGCACCATCGGTATCAGGAACGCCGTGCGGATGGCCTCAATCAGACGCGAATACGCGTTGAGCAGCAGCGCAACAGCGAGGCCCATCGCGAGCTGCAAGACAACGGTCGCGCCTGACAACTCCGTCTGCACCCAGACGGAGTTGAGAAAGCGCGAATCGGTCAGGGCGTCCTTGTAGTTGCCGAGCGGCTGCGAGAAATCGAACGCGGACTGCGGATTGACCAGGTTGAGTGGAGTCAGGCTCGTGACGACGAGATAGATCGCCGGCCCGACGGTGATGAGCGTCAGCACGATGAGCGCCGGAGCGAGCCCCAGCGCGAACGCGGGCGAACTGTTCCACGTTCGGTCCGCCGACGCGCTCAGCGCAGCCACGCTGGCGTGCCTACAGCTTGATGCCGGAGCGCTTGAGCTGGGTCACCGAGTTCGCCTGCGCGTTCTGCATAGCCGCCTTGGCCGACATCTGCTTCGACGCGATGTTCTGGATTGCGATGTCGATCTCCTTGTCCACCTGGGGATAGACAGGAACCGTCCGATACTTCATGTAGCCGCTCGCCCCGAGCTCGACCGTGTCGAGGTAGATCTTGGCGACATCGCGGCCGTTGATCATCAGCTTCTGCTTGAAATCGGGACGTTCGATCAGGGAGCGGCGCGTGATCGACGTGTAGCCTTTCTCGCGCACCATCCGGTCGATGATCTCCTTCGACATCGCCCATTTGATGAATTCCCAAGCGGCGTCCTTGTTCTTCGAGCCGACCGGTATTCCCCACGCGTGCGTCGAGACGGCAGGAAACCGGCCCTTGGGCCCGGCCGGAAAGAGCGCGAAGTCGCACGTCGACGCGACCTTGCTGTCGGCGGCGCCCATCTGCACGAGGAACGTCTGGTTGTTGGGCGAATAGTTGGCGCGGCCCTGCTTCAGCGCCGCCACAACCTGGTCGTAAGTGTAGGAGATGACACCGTTCGGACCGTAGGTGGTCAGCAGATTGGCGAAGAAATCGGCTGCGGCGATGGCTTCAGGGGTGTCGAGCGTCGGCATGAGGTCGCCGGGCGGATCGCGGAACACGTTGCCTCCGAACCCTTGCAACCATGGAATCCACGTCCAGCCGTAGTGATTATCGATGATAAACCCGGGAACGCCATCCTTGTTGTGGACGGCCTTGACGACGCTCGTCACCTCGTCGAAGGTCTCCGGCATCCGCTTGCCCGCCTTGTGGATGAGATCCGCGCGTGCGGCTCCGGACATGATGACGTCCGCAATCCAGGGAATGCCATAGAGCTTCCCGTTCTTGCCCTTCATCGAGGCCGTCGTGCCCCCGAGGAAATCTTTGGGATCCCAGTCAGGCGGCGTTTTCTTCGGATCGTTCATGTAAGCGTCGAGGGGCTCGAACCAGCCGGCGTCGATCCAGCGGCCCGCGTAGATGAACGTGACGTTGAGCACATCGTACGCGGTCCCCTGGGTCGACAGCTCGACGTCGATCCGCTGGTTGTAAATCGGAAAGGAGGGGGTTTCGTAGTTGACCTTGGCGCCGGTGGCCTTCTCGAATTCCGGGATGTAGTCGGCCAGGTACTTCGGATACGGGGCGCTCCAGCAGGAAACATTGAGCGTCGTGCCCGACAACAGCTTGTCGGCGGCCCGGGCGCGCGTGATGAAAGGGAACCCCGCCGCGAGAGTCGTGCCGCCCACGGCGGCCGCCGCGCCGCTCGCGAGCAAGCGGCGCCGCGTCATGGAATCGACGCAGTCGACCGATTCGGGGGTTGCTGCCGCTACCGAAGGCTCCGTTCCTTGATCGACTGGCTTTTCCATTTCCATCCTCCGCGTGTTGGTCGTGGTTTAGAAAGACCCTTTGAGAGGTTCAAATACGCTTGCCTGCCCGCGGGGGCCTGCCGCCGGGAGGGCCGCACGAGCCCCGAAGGTGCAGGACCGCTTGCATCTTCGCGACCTCGGGCGAATGGCCGCCCTCGCGTTGCCCGATTCGTTTCAATGCGATTTCCACCGCCTTCGCGCCGATCGCGGTCGTCGGCTGCGCGATTGTGGTGAGGCCGGGCGTAAAGAGGCTGGCCTCTTCGAAATCGTCGAAGGCAGCAACCGATATGTCTTCCGGGCAGCGAAGTCCGAGTTCGCGGATCGCACGCAGAAGCCCGATCGCCATCAGGTTGTTCGACGCGAAGACGGCAGTCGGCCGCGGGTCCATGCGCAGCAAACCAAGCGCAGCATCGTGCGCGTTTTCCGAGCGAAAGTTGCCCTGAACGACCAACCGCGGCGAAGGCTTCAGTGCGTGCGCGGCCATCGCTTCCCGATAGCCCTGGAGCCGCTCGCGGCTCGTCGAAAGGTGCGGCAGTCCGGTGATGAGCGCGATGCGCCGATGGCCGAGGCCGATCAGGTGCTCGATCGCCTCCCGGGTTGCGCGCACGTTGTCGACGACGACGGCGTCCATCGGCATGCCGGCGATCTGTCGGTCGAGCAGGATCGTCGGTGCGCGCTGACTTGCGCGAAAGTCCTTGTAGCTCGCGATGTCTCCCGCGGGCGCCCAGATCAGTCCGTCGACGCGGCGGCGCCGCATGAGTTGCAGGTAGACGCGTTCCTTCTCGACGTCCTCGTCCGAATTGCACAGGACGACGGCGTACCCCGCGAGATGGGCCGCGTCCTCCACGCTGCGCGCCACCGCCGTGAAGAACGGGTTGGTGATGTCGGTCACGATCAGCCCCAGCGTCTGGGTTGTTCCGTTCTTCAGGCTGCGAGCAACGCCATGCGGCTGATAGCCCGTCGCGTCGATGGCGTGTCGGACCCGTCGCGCAAGCGGCTCGCTGACGTACTTCGTCCCGTTGGCAACAGCCGAAACCGTTGCCACTGAAACTCCGGCAGCCCGTGCCACATCCTTGATCGTAGGCATCATTTCTTGCCAGCGAATCGTTTAGCTAAACGATTCGCTATCGTATCGAGGCGGCCCCGCATTCGTCAAGCCCGTCGCGAAGTTTCGGGCTCGAGCGCTGGATCCGCCCAATCGTAATCGGGGACTCGTAGAGTTACCGATCAGATTCACGAGGCCGTCGGCGTGCTTTACAAATTGATCGTCACAAATCGCCGACGATAAAACAACGCTCTGATTATCAAGCTATTTTGAACCGAGGCGCGTTCTTTGCAACGAGCCAAAACGCTCAGGGAAGACTGGACAAGGAACCCCGCGAACACAGTGCCTGGGCCCCCGCCCTCGCGTTGCTCGACCTCGCCGGCCCAGGTTTCTCGCGCCGCTGGCGGTAGCTGATTCAGCGCCGACGCCGTCCAGGCTTCCGCGGGCCAACGGTTGCGAGGCTTGCATGAAATCGAAGAAAGGACGGTTCCGCATGGTGCAACCAGACTGCAGCCGGGCAAGCCGGCATAAGTGGATGGGCCTTGCGCTGCACGCTTCGTTGCTGTCCATCGCAGGCCTTAGCTTCATCGCACAGGCAGCTCCAATCCGGTACACGCTCAGTTTCAACTCCTATTTCCTCAATCCCGCGAACAATATTGCTTATGAGTTTTCGGTCGGGCTTGGTGCAAACGTCTATACGGGCAGCACGATCAATGTCGAATTGACGTTCACCGGTGATGACAATGACGTGAACGCGGGCAACTCACCGGTAGCCTTTGCCGAGATTCATCAGGGTACCGCGACGGTCTCCATCCTGGATGGAACGCAGGTTCTCCAGAACGCGACCTTTTTGCCAGGGGAACTCGCGGTAACAGCTGACCAATCGAACAATGGGTTCGGTTTCGGATTCGTACCCGGCGGTGCGGGTCCCGGCCCTCTTGACCTCGCGACGCTGCAGCCCTTGTACCCTGCCGCGATCAGTTCCACATTTGTCGGCGATCCAACGCCTGATCAGTTTTACGATTTGACGCTGGCCTACGCACAGGCGCACGCAGGCAGCAGTGGAACAGGATTTTCCTATGGCGCGGACGGTTCCGCACTGCTGCACGCCGGACTCTGGTCGTGCTTTGATTTCCAGGGCCGATTTGCAAGCCCCTGCACATTCCCTGCAGCCGGGATTTCGACCGATAAGGGTGACTTCTCGATAATCGGGGACATCCAGCCCTGGTATGCTGTTTTCAGGGATGGGCCTTTGCCGATTGGAACGTTCACGGCCACACCGCTCGCGGCGGTTCCCGAGCCGGGGACCCTTGCGCTGTTGGGAATCACATTAGTCGGCATCGCTGCAACACGTAAGCGCAGAAGCGCCTGATTGCTCTGCCTGCTGGGCGACCCGATGTCGATTAGCGCGATATCGGGCTGATGGTCAATCGCCTCTCTTAGTGCTCCGAGCGTTGGCTGGCCGTCCTTGAACGGCAGCTTGACGGAAGGTGGCTGATCTCGCGCGAGGCTTGGGAACACTTGCAGCCCTGGCTGGACGGGACGCCCGAAGCCGCCTAACCTCTCGCTCGACCCGGACGCCTAGCCGGCGATGCTGCGTGCCATCTGCTCGGCGCCAGATAGCTTGGTCCGTCAGGTTTCTCTAATTACTCCGCCCTTCGTCCAAATTACATCAATGCAATATTTGCCTCAGCTCGATGGCCTTCGCGGAGTAGCGATTGTTGCTGTAATGCTATTTCATGCCGGGATTTCAACTTTTGGAGGGGGATTTATCGGCGTAGATATCTTCTTCGTATTAAGCGGATTCTTGATTACCACTCTTTTGGTACGTGAGTATCAAACGCATGGCTCAGTGTCTCTGCGGAACTTCTACATGCGGAGGGCACTTCGCCTTCTGCCGGCATTGCTAATACTACTGCTCGTCTTCTGCCTGTTGAGCTTTATACGGCTCGACAGCACCGACGCAAGAAGTAACTACGTGGGCGCACTGATTGTTCTGTTCTATCTTTCCAATTGGGCACGAGCGCTATCACTGCATCCACAATATCCTCTTGACCACACATGGTCACTTTCAATCGAGGAACAATTTTACGTACTTTGGCCGGTCATTCTCATACTGATGCTCACAACT
The DNA here is from genome assembly GCA_963828665.1 of uncultured beta proteobacterium. Lineage (GTDB taxonomy): Bacteria > Pseudomonadota > Gammaproteobacteria > Burkholderiales > Casimicrobiaceae > PALSA-1003. The sequence goes on along the minus strand of CAWHFL010000008.1, from coordinate 100,329 downwards.
CTAAAGAAACCAAAGCACGTGCTCGCACTGACCGTCTGCTTTGCGCTAGCAGCTTGGTGCCTGAGAGTTTACCTGACGATGTCGGGCTCGACTGTCGAGCGAATCTACTACGGATCCGATACGCGCGCAGACTCGCTTATGGCTGGATGCGCACTTGGTATTTTCTACGATAGCCAGCTCTGGAAGGAACTGAACGTCGCCCGCTTTGGCAAATACATCACTGTTTTGGCAATCTTCTGCGGCCTCGGCCTTTTGGTTTTTGTATGCAGGGCAAACTGGCGTCAGGCCTATATGTATTACGCTGGCTTTTTGGCGGTCGAGATATTCACGGTCATCGTGCTGATAGAAATGCTGACGAATACAAAAGGTCTGATCTGCGCCGCATTGCAGACGAGACTCATAGTATGGGTAGGATCCATTTCGTACGGCCTGTATCTCTGGCACTACCCAATATTCAGGCTTGTCCGGTCCCAGGGATATGAAACATGGATCATCGCAACTGCCGGTTCAGCAATAACGTTTATCGTGGCTTCTATTTCGTATCATTTTCTTGAGAGGCCTCTGCTCCGGCTCAGGCGATACTTCGTTCACGAGAAACCTGGCGCCTCTTGAATCCGTGTGTATCCCCGCGGCTGATGTCCTGGGCCATACCGACAATCACCCCGGAGATCTCGGGTGATCACTACTTGCCGCAGCTCATCCCTGCTGCCGCATCCTTGGCGGGCAAATTCAGTTCGAAGTCGAACGTAAACGTCGTCTTGTCGAGCTTGCCTGCGATCTTGCCCGATAGCGCGCCACCGGGCTTCACTTCTCCAGTCATCTTCTCGACCTTGAAGTCCTTGGGCGCGTAGACCACTCGCTGGATGCCCACCAAAGGCGACCGGGCATGGTTGGTGTTCAGGTCGATCGATTTGATGGCAGCCGCAGAGGCCGTCTCCTTGCCTCCGCCGGGGCAGAACATGATGGTGGTCATCGTGCGCTGCTTGCCGCCCTTCGCGCCATCGGCGTACGACGACGTCTGAAAGCTCTCCGCTTCCTGCGGCGTGATGGCATCTTCGTTGAACCAGATCGCCACGCTGTGCTGATCGCCGTACAGCGACGCCACGCAATAGGTGGCCGTGAACCTCTCGCCACCCATCAATCCAGTTGCCGAACACCGCGTCTTCACCGGGGCAGCGGCGGCCGTTGCCGTTGCGCCCGACGCCGAACCCGACGTGGCGGCACTCCCCGGCATCGGCTGGCCGACCTTCCAGGCGTTGGCCAACTTGGTGGCGCTACGCCTTTGCTCCGGCGTGAGCGCCTTCGCGATTTCGTTCCGGTAGTCGATGTTCTCCTTGTCGCCGTTGCGCGCGGCGATCGTGGCGTTGGCGAGCGCGAAGACCTCATCCTGGGTCGCGCCCTGGCCGGTATGGTAGACGACGGCCAGCTTGAACTGCGCGTCGGCATTGCCCTGGGTCGCGGACTTGCGCCACCAATCGAATGCCTGCGCATAGTCTCTCGCTACACCCTGGCCCTTGGCGTACAACAGTCCTAGGTTGTACTGCGCCGTCGCATCGCCTTGCTCGGCCGCTTTTCTGAACCACGCGACGGCCTGCACGTTGTCCTGCTTTACCCCGTCGCCCGTCGCGTAGACAACCCCCAGTTCCTGTTCCGCATCGGCGTGGCCTTGCGCCGCTGCCTTGCGGATCCACGCGATGCCCTGCGCCTTGTCCTGCGGATACCCGTTGCCGAATTCGTACATACGGCCGATCCGGTATTGGGCTTCGGGGTCGCCGCGTTCCGCCAGCGGGCGATATTCGTTGGCAGCGGTGACGTAATCCTTCTTGCTCAGTGCCGCGTAGCCTTCCTTGAGGCCGGCAACGGCGGCGGTGGAGGACAACAAAACTGAGAGGGCGAGCAGGGCGCGCAGTCGCATGACTCCTCCTACGTCGACGGGAAACCGGACAGGCGTGCCGGATTGTCGTGAATGCAGTCTTACATAGACGACGCAAAAGTTGAAGCTCGCTGCACGCCCGGCGCCCGTTTCCTATTTACCAGACAGAATTCCCTTGCTTGCAGAGAATGATCCGTCAGAGGCTTTCCGAGCCCATAGAAATACCTTGTCTCCCACGACCGGTTTGGTTGCAGTGAGTCGATACTCGTGAACAGGTGTATCTGCAGGCACTTTGATGTTCTGCGCACCGCCTTGATACTGGACCGTCAGCGTTGATCCGTCCGTGCGCTTGGCGCTGCCATTCGACATTCTGGATTGAGACGCCGTCCCGTTCGTCATGCGCGAGGAGCCGGCGCTCTGCTTCATCATGTAGCTTCCTTCGCCCACACCCCGCAGCTCCTCCGGGAGAATGCCGATCGCGGATGCCCGCTCCGTCCCGTCGGGTTGCTTCACCGATGTTACGCCGACAAAGTTCGTGTCCTTTAGATGAGATAGATCACCGGGAACGCGGGCATAAAGATGGAAGGGCTGCACCAGCTTTACCGTCATCACGTCGCTTCCGGTCAGAGGCTTGATCGCGAGTTCGTCGGCGGAGGCGCCCTCGACCCTTCCGCTGATTGAAATCAGACCATCAGGATTGTGCGCCGGAACATCCTGAGCCAGACCTGACAGCGGTGCGGAGAATGCAAACAAGACGGCAAGCGCTCCTCCCCAGGTTTTCTTATAGACCGCCGAGAAGTTCTCTAGCATTTCGACCATCCCTTTCGTTTGGACTCTAAGTCGGCACTCTATCACTTCAAGGTAGGCGAGATTTTCGAGTCGCCAACGGTAGTGAAAGCAATAACGCATCTTGCACGATGAAATCGGTTCGAGGGCCGTTCGAACCGGGGCAGCCACGGCGAGTGTTCGGGTACCATTCGCCGGAGAATGCCGTACCACTTCACCGCCTCAAGTTTAAATTCGCACCGTCGGCTTCGATGCCGCACGAAAATCGGCGAGCTGGGCGGGTCCATCTCAAGCGAGCATTTGATGCCGGCGTCCTCACCGGCGGTGAGCTGTCATCGCGACAGCTGACCAGTCATCGTCAGTTGTACAACAAGGAGGCCGCATGTTCGACGCCGTCTACAAGTTGCTTGAGCAGATCGGTTATCCACATCCGATTCATCCGACAGAAGTTCATATACCCATAGGACTGATTGTGGGGGCATTGATATTGCGGATAGCGGCCACGCTATTCCGACGGCCCGCCCTAGCTCAAACGGCACACTATTGCACGATTCTTGCCGGCCTCTTTTTATTCCCCACGATCCTGTTCGGCTTTATGGACTGGCAGCACTTCTACGCGGGAGCTTGGCTTAACCAGATCAAGATAAAGCTGGTTCTGGCTGTCTTATTACTCGTTCTGGTCTTTGTCAGCGTGTTCCTTGTTCAAAAAAAGGGGACGGGGTCTGCGATCGTTTTGACGAATTACGCCGCATCCTTTCTTGTCGTCGTGGTCCTAGGTTACTATGGTGGCGACTTGGTTTATGGCAGTACGCAGACCAAGGCTCCTGAGGCCTTTGTTGCGGGCATGAATATCTTCAACGAAAACTGCATGGCTTGCCACCCTAAGGGCGGCAATGTCATCGATCCTAGCTTGCCACTATTGAATTCCGCTTACACACAGAGCCCCGCAGCGTTTCTTGCGTTCATTCGCAATCCCAAGCGGCCGAACGGCTCTGCGGGGGCAATGCCTTCTTTCTCTTCCACAAAAGTCTCCGACCAACAAGTAGGCGAGCTATTCAACTACATCGCGCGTGTTCTTGAGCATTGATGTCCTGCGATGGACAATTGCATGGAACGTCAAAAGCAATTGGGGCTGGAGGCGGCGGCAGCGAAGGTTGGCTCCCCTTGATCTAGCGCAACCGGCGCCGCTGGACAAATGGTATTTTTGGTTTGCGTTGATTCGCCGGCGTCTATCTAGCAAGGAGGCCGACATGCAAGGAGGACCTTATCTTGCAAGGGCATCGTTTCGCCGACCGCTTTCGAAGGGACCGGCGCGCACCAGCATCCAAGTTCCGCTCAAGGAGCCGAAGCGATGATCGCACCTAAACTCGCGTCGCTGGGTTCGATCCTGCTCGCCTTGGTCTGTGCGGGTTGCGCCCGCCAGGTCAGTTTCAAGAGCGATGTCGATCCCATACTGAAGGCGCGCTGCCTGTCGTGTCATGCTCCCGGGGGAGAAGGCTACGCCGCCAGCGGTTTCAGTGTCGAGAACTACCAAAGCCTCATGAAGGGCACCCGCTACGGGCCAGTGATCGATCCGGGAAGCAGCATAAACAGCACCTTGTCCAGGCTGATCAAGCACGAGGCCGACCCCTCGATCGCCATGCCCAAAAGCCACCACCCGGGAATGCCCTCTGAGTTCCTGCCGCCAAAGCAGATCGAGATCATTGAAAAATGGATCGATCAAGGCGCGAAGGACAACTAGGCGAACTTGGAGTGGCCTCGGTGCGGGGGTGACGCTCGCTACATGCTGCCGCCCCTTCCGCCGAATATCGCGTGCGGAAAGGACTCGCAAGCTCCTGCCAGGTTCGCCATCGTTGTACCGGCCATAGCGTGTCACGCCAGTCGTGTGACCGTATTCGCCTGCGCGGTCCCCAGTCGTGAAGTTGCGGTCTTACGATTGAGCAACCGCGCGAGTACGTTCAATTGGCGCCGCGGCGCCAGCCACGCTGCAGTTGGTCCCGTTGCTCCTTGGTAAGCACGGCGTCCATCTGCTTCTGCGCGTCCGCTCCCGAGGCCCACATCTGCTGGCGAAGGCCCTCGATGTTCTTGTACGCCTTGCCGATGGCCGCATCGTCGGCTTTGCCCGAGGCGAGCAGCTCGCGCAATTTGAACTGATGCTCCTGCATCTTGCCCATCAGGTCCCAATGCTTGGTGGACAGGGCCTCCTGGATCTTGGTGGTCTTTTCACGCTGATCGTCGGTGAGATTGAGTGCCCCAGCGGCATTGGCACCGTAGCCGCCCATCATGCCGGGCCCCATGCCATAACCACCGTAACCGCCCGCCATGCCGGGCCCCATGCCATAACCTCCGTAGCCACCCATCATGCCGGGCCCCATGCCATAACCTCCGTAGCCACCCATCATGCCGGGCCCCATGCCATAACCACCGTAGCCGCCCATCATGCCGGGCCCCGGGCCGTAGCCGCCTGTCTGAGCGGACGTGAGCGGTACGGTTACCGCGATCGCAACTGCCGCGAGCACTGCCGCGAGAGTCAGTCTCTTCATTTGATTTCTCCTTCGTGACCTTTTCAGAAAGAGCCGTGATAGGCAACGCTAATCCCACCCATGACGACGCCGACGTCTTAGTCTAGGACGGCGCACCGACCCGGCATTTGACTCAGATCAAGATCGTTGCTTGAGCTGCCGATGAGGGTATAGCCCGCGGACGTTCGCGCCATTCGACGAACGGCAAACGCGGACGCTCGATGGACTCACTCGGCTCTGGCCGGACTGCGAGTTGCGACGCTTGTTATCGGAACTGGTCGGGTCATCGCACGACGACGACTGCGACCTTGGCGTCGTGCAGAACCTTGTACGCGACCGAGCCGAGCAGCGCCGCGCCAGCCGGCCGCCGACCGCGCGAACCGACGATGATCTCGTCCACACCGAGCTTTGCTGCCTGCTCGAGTATGGTTGCGGCCGGTTCGCCTATCACCGCATGTCTTTCGACTTCGGTTGCCTGATCGAACTGACCCGCGCCTGCGTCCAGCACCTCTTTGCTCTCAACCTCACGCACCGCCGACGCATTTTCGATTGACGAAACCGGCCCGACCTCCCAGGCCATCACTGGTTTCTCGACATGCAGCAGATAAATCTTGCAGGGCACGCTTTTCGCACGACGCGCTGCATAAGCCACCGCGCGCCGCGAGTGCTCCGAACCGTCTATGGCGACGAGAAATCTATACATGACGCACCGTCCAGGACTCCCAATGGATTGGTTTCATCGCGGCAGCCATATTGTAATAACTGCATGCGCGCGAATGACCGGCCATACAAGGCCGCGAAAGCAGGCGATCTTCACTTATGCCTGCCGGCTCGTGCCGCTGTCCGGACGAATGCCTTGCGGTCACGCGCCGTTTGCTCGAACTGGCGGGCGATATTGCCGCAGACCAGGTCGCAGAGCGCGTAGATCTGGTCATCAGCGATGCGGTAGTAGACGCTGGTGCCGCGGCTTTCGCGCGCAACCATGCCGTGCTTGGTCAGCATGGCCAGGTGCCGGGAAACGTTCGCCGCGGTGTAGCCACACAGCTCCGCCAATTCTCCGACGTTGCGCTCGCCCTCACGCAAGTGGTTGAGGATTTGCAGTCGCGTCGGTTCGGACAGCGTCTGGAAATACGCCGCAACCTCCTGCAGCGCTTCGGGGGGTAGACCCTTCATACCGGAACAAATCATTGGTTGGCTGACGCTCATGATGCCTCAAAAGGTTCTTGTATTGGCCCACTCTTAGCTAAATTGGTTGTTGACTATTTGCGTAATTAGTTACATAATATACCAAGAAACGGCGGACAGCAAGTGCTGGTATGAGCTGCCGGCGTAGATGGATCGACAAGGAGAAGTGGGATGTTGAAGGCGTGCCTGTTGGGTGCAGCGGTTTTCGCGGGATTGCTCGGCCCGGCCACCGGGGCGGCAGCCGGGACCGAACTGGCGACTGCCGTCGTGCAATCTCCGGGCACGGGGGAGTCTGCCAGCTTTGATGGTGTTGTCGAAGCCGTCCGGCAAACGGTCGTGTCTGCGCAGGTGCCCGGAGCGGTCGTCGCCATCGACGTGAAGGTTGGCGATGTCGTCAAAGCCGGTCAGCTGCTGGCACGGATCGACGCCCGGTCGGCGGAGCAGAACGTCGCCGCAAGCGAGGCGCAGGTCCGGTCCGCGCGCGCCACGCTCGAAGTGGCGACCAAGGAGTTCGAGCGCCAGAAGCAACTCTTCGAGAAAAACTATACCAGCCAGGCCGCGCTGGAGCGCGCGGAGGCGCAATTCAAGGCGACCCAGGCACAGGTTTCGGCGCAATTGGCTCAAGCCGGCGCGGCACGCGCCCAATCCGGTTTCTTCGTGGTCAGGGCACCCTACGGCGGCGTGGTTTCGGAAGTTCCGATCACGCTCGGCGACATGGCGATGCCCGGCCGCGCACTGCTGACGATTTACGATCCCGCCGCATTGCGCGTTACCGCCGCGGTTCCCCAAACGGACATTGCAAGGATCGCCTCGGACAGGCCGATGAAGATCCAGTTCCCCGGCCTGCCAGGAGATCGCCAATGGGTTGCGCCCGCGCACGTTGCCGTGTTGCCCACGGCCGATCCGGGCACCCACACCGCCCAGATCCGGCTCGAACTTCCTGCGAAGGCCGGAAACCTGACACCGGGAACCTTTGCCCGGGTCTGGCTACCGATGCAAGGTGCTGCCACGCCTCGGCTTTACGTACCCGCCGGCGCCGTTGTCCGTCGCGCGGAAATGACGGGGTTGTACGTCCTCGATTCGAACGGGCATCCCATTCTCCGGCAGGTGCGGCTCGGGCGCGCCGTCGACGACACCGTGGAAATATTGAGCGGTGTCACGGCCGGTGAGCGCGTCGCACTGGATCCACAGGCCGCTGCCCGTGAGCGCTGAACGCCACGATATGCGCAAGACGCTCGGTATATCCGGTCGTATCGCCGCCTATTTTCAGACCGCGCAGATCACCCCGTTGCTGGCCATCGGCGCCCTGCTGCTGGGCATATTCGCGGTGCTCGTGACGCCGCGAGAAGAGGAGCCACAGATCAACGTGACCATGGCCAACGTGCTGATCCCGTTCCCCGGCGCATCGGCACGTGATGTGGAACAGATGGTCTCCGCGCCGGCCGAGCAGGTGTTGTCGCAGATCACCGGCATCGAACACGTAACGTCCGTTTCGCGGCCCGGCCTCGCCATAGTGACCGTGCAATACAAGGTGGGGATACCGCGCACCGAGGCGTTGGTGCGACTCTACGACACAGTCAATTCCAATGCTGATTGGCTGCCCAAGGGCTTGGGGGTCCAGCCCCCGCTGATCAAGCCCAAGGGCATCGATGACGTCCCCATCGTGACGCTCACGCTTTACAGCAAGAACGCCGCGATCGCCGCTTTTGACCTGGAGCGGGTTGCCCACAGCATGGAGGCCGATCTCAAGCGGGTCGCGGGTACGCGCGAAGTCAATACGATAGGTGGGCCCGGGCGTGCTGTGGTCGTCGAAATCGATCCGACGCGAATGGCCGGTAGTGGTGTGAGCGTCCCCGATCTTCGGACGGCCCTTCAGTCGGCCAATCTCGGTCTGCCGGTGGGCGAATTGCTGGTGGCCAATCGCTCGGTCGCCGTCGAATCCGGCCCCTTTCTCAAGGATGCCCACGATGTCGCGGAACTGGTGGTCGGCGTCCGCGACGGCAGGCCGATCTTCTTGCAAGACGTTGCCACCGTTCGTGATGGTCCCCTTCCGCCGAGTCGCTATGTCTGGCAGGGCGTGGCCGGCAAGGACGGGGGCGAGTATCCGGCTGTGACCATCGCCATCACCAAGAAACCGGGCGAGAACGCCATTGACGTAGCCAACGCCGTGATGCGTCGCGTGGAGATGTTGCGCAATACCGTCATACCGCACGACGTCGAGGTCGCAGAAACGCGCAACTACGGCGCCACCGCCAATGACAAAGCGCAGAAGCTCATCCAGAAGCTGCTGTTCGCCACCGCGTCGGTCGTCGCATTGGTGTTCCTGGCGCTCGGCAGACGCGAGGCCGCTATTGTCGGCAGCGCAGTGATACTGACGTTGTCCGCGACGCTGTTTGCCTCGTGGGCGTGGGGATTCACGCTGAATCGGGTGTCGCTGTTCGCGTTGATTTTCTCCATCGGCATCTTGGTGGACGACGCCATCGTGGTCGTCGAGAACATCCATCGACACCAACAGCTGTTCCCCGAAAGACCGCTGAAGGAGATCATTCCTGGCGCGGTCGATGAAGTCGGCGGCCCGACGATTCTGGCGACGCTGACGGTCATTGCCGCTCTCCTGCCGATGGCCTTTGTATCCGGCCTCATGGGGCCGTACATGAGCCCCATCCCGATTAACGCTAGCATGGGCATGCTGCTGTCGCTAGCGATTGCCTTCGTCATTACGCCGTGGTTGTCGCGGCTATGGCTCAAGGCGCCGCACGCGGTCGCGGATCCCGCGAAACCGCAGGGCCTTGCGGGCAAGATCGCTCCAGTCTTCACCCGCATCTTTCTCCCGTTGCTCGATGACATCCGCGGCAAGCGCAACCGAAGACTGTTGGGATTGGGTGTCGCGGCGTTGATCGCAGTTTCCCTTGTGCTGCCGGCCGTCGGACTGGTGCAGCTGAAGATGCTGCCGTTCGACAACAAGTCAGAATTCCAGGTCGTCGTCGACATGCCCGCAGGCACGCCGGTGGAACAGACGGCAGCCGTTCTCCACGAACTCGGCAATTACCTGGCCACCGTACCCGAGGTCATCGATTACCAAGCCTACGCCGGCACCGCCGCCCCGATCAACTTCAACGGTCTGGTGCGCCAGTACTACCTTCGTGCCGGCGGCGACGTCGGTGACATCCAGGTCAATCTCGTCGACAAGCATCACCGCAGCGAACAGAGCCACGCCATAGCTACGCGGGTGCGGCCAGCGCTGCAGAGGATCGGCGCCCGTTTCAGCGCCAATGTAAAGGTCGTCGAAGTGCCGCCGGGTCCGCCGGTGCAGGCACCCATCGTCGCGCAGATCTACGGGCCGGAGGCGAAAGGCCGACGCGACGTTGCCAAGGCCGTGCGTGCGATATTCGACCAGACCGCGGGCATCGTCGATGTTGACGACAGCAGTATTGCTGTGGCGCCGAAGACGCTTCTCCTGGTTGATCGCCGCAAGGCCGCAATGCTCGGTGTGCCGCAGGACGTCATCGTCAGCACCTTGGGGGCCGGCTTGGCCGGCGAGGCCACGAGCTACCTGCACGACGAGACCAAATATCCAGCTGCGGCGACCGTGCAGCTACCCGCCGAGCAGCAAGGCAATCTCGATGCGCTGCTGCAGCTAGGGGTGCGTTCCGCCTCAGGGAAGCTGGTGCCAATTCGCGAACTGGTGACCGTCAGCGACTCGCTGCGCGAACAGCCGATTTACCACAAGGACCTGCTGCCGGTGAACTACGTGGTCGCCGACATGGCCGGCCGCGTTGACAGCCCGCTCTACGGAATGTTCGCGATGCGCAGCAAAGTGAATGCGGTCGCAACGCCTGGCGGCGGTTCGTTGGTCGAGTACTTCATTCACCCGCCCGACGATCCCTATCGCGATTACTCCATCAAGTGGGACGGAGAGTCGCAAATCACTTATGAAACCTTTCGCGACATGGGTACCGCCTACGCGGTCGGCCTTGTTCTGATCTATCTGCTGGTGGTGGCGCAGTTCGGCTCCTATCTCACGCCGCTGATCATCATGGCGCCCATCCCATTGACCATCATTGGCGTAATGCCGGGGCATGCCCTGCTCGGTGCCCAGTACACAGCGACGAGCATGATCGGAATGATCGCGCTGGCCGGGATCATCGTGCGCAACTCGATCCTGCTGGTGGACTTCATCAACATCCAGGTACGCGAAGGTGTCGCCTTCAAGGAAGCGGTCGTCCATGCCGCGATCACCCGCGCGCAGCCGATCATGCTGACTGGCCTGGCCGCGATGCTCGGCGCCTTCTTCATCCTCGATGACCCCATCTTCAACGGGCTCGCCATTTCGCTGATCTTCGGGATATTCGTCTCAACCCTCCTCACTCTTGTGGTCATTCCCGTTCTTTACTACGTGGCCTACCGCAACCGCCTCGGCCCAACCCTTCAAGGAGCAACCGCATGACCTCCTGGCAAATCGTCCGCCTCGCCGCCGGCATCTTTATCCTGCTGTCGCTCGCACTGGGCACCCCTGGCAGCCCGCTATTCGTCAGCCAGTGGTGGCTCGCGTTCACCGCCTTTGTCGGCGCCAATTTGCTGCAAAGCGCGCTTACCCGTTGGTGTCTGATGGAAGGCATCGTGCGCAAGCTCGGCGCGCGCGAAGGCTGCTGACCGCCCTCGGACCAGAGATCAGATGATGCGAAGTCTCGTCATTGTGGCGGCGTCGACCGTGCTGGCATTCTCTGCGTCGTGGGCGGGTGCCACGGATTTGCTCGATGTGTGGCGCGCCGCATTGCAACACGATCTCGAATTCTCGGCGGCAGACGCTGCCCATCAGGCGGGCCAGGCGCGGCGCGGTCAGGGTGAATCGCTGTGGCGCCCCACGGTTCAGTTCACCGGAACTGCCGGACGCATGAGCAGCGAATCCGCAAGCACCGGCGCCCAGTTCTCCGCACCCGGCTTCCCGCAAACCGACGGTGTCAGTTTTAATACTTCAGTCAACAACGGAGCGCTCGGTCGCTGGATCGTCGAGGCGCGTCAGCCGCTCATAAGTCGGGAGCGCCTTGCACGAAGCCGGCAATTGGAACTTTCCGCCGACATTGGCGACCTCGAATGGCAGGGCGCCCGACAAAGCCTGATGCTCAATACGGCACAGAGCTACTTCGCAGTCGCGCTCGCAGGAGAATCACTGCGCATCCTGCAGCAACAAAGGGCTGTCGTCGAGGCAGAACTCGTCGAAGCGCGTGACCGCCACAAGTTGGGCGACGTACCGGTGACGGATACCTATGAAGCATCGGCCCGTGTGGAGGCGATCAATGCGCAGGTGTTGGCGGCCGAAACTGACCTGCAACTCAAGCAATTCGCTTTGTCCGATATGACGGGTCTGCAATCCGACGCCATGCACCTGCTCTTCCCGACCAACGGATCGACGCCGACTGAGTCGCACGCATTGAAGCAATCGCTGGCCGATGCTGCTGACCGTAACCTCTTGTTGCGCACTCAGCTCACTCGAACCGCGTTGGCCACCGAGGAATCCGCGAAGTTCAGCGTAGCGGCGTCACCGACCGTCGATCTGGTTGCGCAGATCGGACAGGACCGCTTGAGCGGCAGCGGTGACTTTGGTCCTGCCAGCATTAATTCGAATAGTAAGATGATCGGAATACAGATCACCGTGCCGCTCTATACCGGTGGGTATCGCAACGCCCGCCAGGACGAAGCGCTGCATCTTGCCGACAAGGCCCGCGCTGACACCGAGCGCACCCGACAGCAGGTTGCATTGCAGACACGCGCGGCGTGGCTGGGCCTCACCGTCGGTGCGAGCCGGGTCACCGCGCTGGCCGAGGCCCTCAAGGCCAACCGAGCCCGACTCGGCGCCACGCGGCTCGGCCGTCAGGTCGGCGACCGCACCACACTCGACCTCCTTAACGCCGAGAACGACACCGCGAACGCCGAACTTGCACTGTTACAGGCACGCGTCGCTCTTCTGATGGACCACTTGAGGTTATCGGCGCTCGCCGGGCAACTCGATGAGGCAGCATTGCAAGCAGTGAACGACACGCTCCGAACCGCAGATAACCGCTGAAGAATCTCGGGTATGATGCTGACAAGTACGTAGCCCAGGAACGTAACGATGACCAAACGACTCGTCGCCACCTTGCTCTGCATTGCACTGTCGTCCCCCGCCCTCTCGCCCATTGCGTATGCGGCCACGGCACAAGTCGTCGCCGTCACGCTTCAGGACGCGAGTGCCGATCCTTCCACTTCAGGCATGGTGATCAAAGCCGACACCACGAAGGTGAAAGCCGGCCGCGTGACGTTCGAGGCGGTCAACCGATCGAAGGATCTCGTGCACGAAATGCTGGTGGTCCCGGCCCCGTCAGGCGGCAAGGAATTGCCCTACGACACCCATACCAATACGATTATCGAAAAGCGCGTTCACTCGCTGGGCGAGATTCCGGAGTTGAAGCCCGGCGCCCGCGGCAAGGTCACGCTGAATCTCAAAGCTGGAACGTACCTTCTGTTGTGCAATCAGCCCGGGCACTACAAGGCGGGCATGTCGACCAAGCTCGTTGTCGAGAAGTAGCGCGCCGGCCGCTGAGGCCGAATTTCGTCGCTATTGCATCACGCTGCGACTATACCTAGGCAGCGGGTGCCCTGCATTCGTCCGGCCCAGACGAAATCGCAGCGGCAGCCAGGCGTGAATCGCGAAACCTGCGAAGGCGAGCCATCAACCGAAACTCGATGTCAAAGTTGGCGGTGCGGTTGCGCGACTAGAACTGCAACCTGATCGCGTAGGACGTGAGATCGCCGAGCACTGCCGGCTCCCTCTCTTCGTAGACATCCCCTTGTAGTAGCTTCAGAACGTCCAGGCGATAGTGGTTGTTCGTTGTGGAATACGTGAACAAAACTTGCGCTCGCATCGCTTCCGTACCATCCTACGTGCGGAAGCGCCGCTACAAATGCGGAAGCGCTGCTACAAATTCCGTCTCAGACAATCTGATTGCGCAGCTTGGCTTCGCCCCGCCACAGGCGCTGGAGGTTTTCTTCGAGGATATCCAGCACGTTGTCCTCATACCGCCGTGTCTCGCCGCCGCTGTGCGGGGTGATGAACGTATTGGGCAGGTCCCACAGAGGCGACTCAGCCGGCAATGGATCCTCCGCCGTAACATCGATGGCGGCGCCGCCAATGCCACCGGCTCGCATCGTCGCGATCAGGGCTGCCTCGTTGACTATCTTGCCGCGTGCGGTGTTGATCAGGAAGGCGGATTTCTTCATCCGGCCCAAGGCGCCTGCATCGATCAGGTTTTCAGTCTCCTTCGTCAGCGGGCAGGTCAGCACGACGATGTCGGCTTGCGGCAACAGCGAATTCAGATCGGCAATGGCGTGGACGCTGTCGGCCGAACCCTTGCCGGCGGCCGGATCGCGCCGCACGCCGATCACGTGCATGTCGAAGGCCTTCGCCAGACGCGCCAGGCGCCCGCCGATATTGCCCAGACCTATGATGACGAGCGTCTTGCCACCAAGCTCGTCTTCGCGACGTGTCAAATCGCCGATCATTCCGCGCCAGTGATGCTTGGTCTGGTTGTCGCGGGCTTCGGGAAGGCGTCGCGCAAGGGCCAGAATCAGCGCCATCGCGTGTTCGGAAACCGCCTTCATGTTGACGCCGCTGGCACTCGCCAGTCGGATTCCTCTCGCCGACAGCACGTCGCGCCCGAACTGGTCGGTTCCGGCACCGATCGACTGGATGAAGCGCAGCCTGGTCGACTTCTCCACCAGGTCGTTCCGCCATAGACCCGAGATCACCAGCACGTCAGCCTCGCCCACCCGGGCATCCAGCTCGTCGCGGTTCCAGACCTGCAAAGAGCGGATGCCCGTCTCTCGCTTCGCAAAACGTGCTTGCAAATTGTATGCGACGTGCGCGAAGCAAACCATCACTTCATCTTTCGGCGGGATCATAGGATACTTTCCTTCGTTTGTTGGGGGCCATACTCCGCTGCAGCGTCGATCAGCCAGCTCCAAAGGCTCAGCGCATAGCTGCGGCCAACCAGCATTTCATAACGAGATTCCACGCTGGGGCGCCAAAGCACCACTCGCATCCGGGCCATGCCGGTCGCGCAGCATGAGCCGACCGGAAACATGCGCGGGTGCAGATCGACGGCGCAGCCCTTGCGCAATAGTGCGACCGCTTTCGAACCTTCAAAAGCGAGGCGGATCCAGCCACTGCTGACATCGACAACCACCTCGAAATGCGAGGTCAATGCGGCGATATCGTCCACCGCGCCAACGCGAAAATAGACATTGGGGCCGATGGACAACCACGCACCCGCTTCGTCCGAAACGCAGCGGCCCGCCTCAGGAAGCATTGTGTCCAGGCTGCGATCGCCGTCGCGGCGGCCTTCGAGGTGAAGGATCGCAGCAGGCGGACAGATGCGAATTGACAACTCCGCTCCGTACCAGTTCGCAAGCCCAGTCGACAGAGGCGAGGCGGCTTGCAGCGTCCTAGCCATGCAGCCGGGTTCCTTCCGGATCGAAGAATACCGGCGATCGCACGGTCACCGGTACATGACGGTTGGCCAACGGCGATGTCGCGTTGAGAATCTGCCCGTGCCGCAACCGTCCGGCGGAAACCAGGGCGAGCGCGATCGGCATCTGCAGCATCGGACTCCAAGCGGTCGACGTCACTTCGCCCAGATAGTGCCCCGGTGCCGATTCTACGATCTTCGCCCCGGGAGGCACGGGTGTCCTGCCGTCTGCAGGTGCGAGTCCGACGAGTTGCCAGCGCGCCGGGTCGCGCAAGCCCGGCCGCATCGAACCTTGGCGTCCAATGAAATCTCCTTCGGCTTTAGCCATGCGCCCGAGCCCCAGGTCATCGATGGTCACCCGGCCATCCAATTCTCCTCCCGCGACGTGGCCCTTCTCGATACGTAGTGTATTGAGTGCATCGATGCCGTACGGCGTAATGCCGTGATCGCGCCCAGCTTCGAGCAGCCGCCGCCACAAGGCGGCGCCGTACGCTGCCGGCACGTATATCTCGAAGGCGCGCTCGCCCGAGAAGCTGATCCGGAAGATGCGTGACGCCACGCCGTCGATCTGCACCGGCGCGTAACCCATGTAAGGTAGTGCCTTGTCATTCACTTCGCCGCTTTCGACGACATGCGCGAGAAGATCACGGGAATGCGGCCCGGCTATCGCAACCGCAGCCCACTGCTCAGTGACGTTGACAAGGCGCAGATCCAGTTCCGGCCATAGGACCTTGCGGTAGTACTGCAGGCGACGCGCGAGCAGCGAGGCTTGGGCGGTCGTCGTGGTCAGGAAATAGCGCCGATCCGAAAGGCGGGTCACCGTGCCATCGTCGAATACAACGCCGTCGTCGCGCAGCATCACGCCATAGCGGCAACGCCCGATTTTCAGCGTTTGCAGGCGATTGACGTAGATCCGCTCCAGGAAAGCTGCGGCGTCCGGTCCGAACACCTCGAACTTCCCAAGCGTGGATACGTCGACGATACCGAGGCTGCTGCGCACTGCTTGCGCCTCGCGCCGGGCGGCATCCTCCGGGTTCTCGCCTGCATGGGGATAGCATTGCGGCCTGAGCCAGGGCCCGGACTGAAGCATCAGGGCGGCGGAAGCCAGATGCTCGTCATGCATCGCAGTACGGCGGTTGGCCATGAAATGCCGGCCGCCCTCAGCGCCGGCAAGTGCGCCCAAAGCGACCGGAACATAGGGCGGGCGGAAAGTCGTCGAGCCGACCGACGCAATGTCCACTTGCAGCGCCGCCGCGATATGGGCGAAGCCTGCGGTGTTGCTCGTCTTACCCTGGTCGGTACCCATGCCCAGCGTGGTGTACCGCTTGACATGCTCGACCGAGCGATAACCCTCGCGTACTGCCAGCGCGATGTCCGCATCGGTCACGTCGTTTTGAAGATCGACGAACCGTTTGCACCGTGTTGCAGGCAGAGGCCCGATGGACCAGATGGACGATGCCGGTGCAGACGCGACCGTTCCGATCGGACCCCCACTGCGGGCGACGGCGTTGAACCCGGCCTTCCGCGCGGCCTCGACACCGGCGTCGGTACCTTCAGCAATGCATGCTTCCAGCGTGAAGCTGCCTCGAGCGGCTCCTACCGACCGCTCGGCTTGAACCGAGGCGCCGGGAACGAACGCGCCGATTGCAGGCTCGAAGTGCGGCCTTCCGCGCGCCTGGGCATGCAGATGTACCGCCGGGCTCCAACCGCCCGACACACAGACCAGGTCGCAGGCGAAATCGCGCGACGGCCCGCGAGGTTGACCGAAATCGTCGATCTGCGCGACGGTGACGCCGGTGACGGCACCTCGACCGTGGGCGTGCGTGATCGCTGCCCCGGCCATGATCTCAATGCCGGTTCCGGCGAGCTGGTCGATTGCGATGCCGGGCGGCGCTGGCCGCAGATCCATCACCGCGCGCACCGACACCCCGCCTGCGGCGAGATCGCGCACGGCCGCGTAAGCTGAATCGTTGTTGGTGAGCATTACGGCTTGCCGTCCCGGGCGAACGGCGAAACCATTGAGGTAACCGCGCGCAGCCGAGGCGAGCATCACTCCTGGCAGATCGTTGTTGCCGAAGACAAGGGAGCGCTCGTGGGCGCCGGTGGCCAGGATCACCTCGCGCGCCTGGACGTGCCAGAGCCGCTGCCGCACCTCGCCCTGCCTGCGCGGACGGTGATCGGTGACTCGTTCGAGGACACCCAGTTGATTGTGGTCGTAGTACCCGAATGCGGCGGCACGGCGCAGTACCGTAACCTCGGGCATGCCGGCCAACGAGGCCTCGACGCCAGCGACCCAATCTCGGGGCGGCGCAGAATCGAGCGGCGTGCCGTCGTAGAGCAGCGATCCACCCAGGCGGCTGCCCTCATCCACCAGCAGGACCCGTGCGCCTGTCCCGCCCGCGCTGCGTGCGGCTGCGAGGCCGGCAGGGCCAGCGCCCACGATTAGCACGTCGCAGTGGGCGTGGTTATGCTCGTAACGGTCGGGATCGGGGTCGGTGGCGCAGATCCCCATCCCGGCCATCCGTCGGATCAGCGATTCATAGGCGAGCCAAAACCCGCGCGGCCATTTGAACGTCTTGTAGTAGAACCCGGCGGGAAGCAGACGGGAAAACAGCTCGGTCATCGCACCCAGATCGAAACGCACGCTCGGCCAGCAATTCTGGCTTGCGGCGATCAAACCATCGCGCAGTTCGACCTGGGTCGCCCTTGTATTCGGTTCCGTTTCCGCGCCGACGCCGAGCTGGACCAGGGCGTTAGGCTCCTCCACGCCGAGGGCGAAGATGCCCCGTGGCCGGTGATACTTGAAGCTGCGGCCAACGATGCGGACTCCGTTGGCAAGGAGCGCCGAAGCCAGCGTGTCGCCGAGGTAACCGTCGTAGCGCGCTCCATTGAACGTGAAGTGCACCGGGCGCGACCGGTCGATCAAGCCGCCCTCCGGATTGCGCCAGTGCTGCGTCACGTGTCGTCCTGGCGTGCCGTCACGGTGCTGCCGCCGATGCGATGTGTCAGCGTGTCGCGCTCGAGCGCGATCCATGACTCACAGCCCAACGTGTGATGCCAATATTCGCGATGCGGGCCGCAAGGATTGTCGCGAAGATAGACAAAGTCGACCCAGGCCGTCTCCGCAGGAGTGCCTTCAGGGCGCGGACCCAGGCTCGCGTCTCCGCCATAGGTGAATTCTTCGTGGGGTCGCGCGCCACAGTGAGGGCATGGGATCAGCATGTCGCGCGCCGCCTGCTAGTGCAGCGCTGGAAAAGGACCGACGCCACGCTCGTCGATCGTGTATCCATTGGCGAAGCGTTCGAGGTTGAATGCCGCATTCAGCGCGTGCGGCCGGTCCTGCGCGATCGTGTGCGCGAACACCCATCCCGAACCGGGCGTTGCTTTGAACCCGCCATAGCACCAGCCGCCATTGATGTAGAGATTCTCGACCGGCGTCTTGGCGATGATCGGGCTGCCGTCCATCGTCATGTCCATGATGCCGGCCCAATGCCGCATGATTCGCAGACGGCCGATGCATGGCATCACGGTTACCGCGCCGGCGGCAACGTGTTCGATCATCGGCAGGTTGCCGCGCTGAGCATACGAGTTGTAGCCATCCAGATCGCCGCCCATGACGAGTTCGCCCTTGTCGGTTTGACTGGTGTAGAAATGGCCCGCGCCGAACGACAACGACACGTGAAGCATCGGTTTGACCGGTTCGGTGACCATGGCCTGCAGCAGGTGGGATTCGATGGGCAAGCGCAGGCCCGCCATGGCGGCGACTCGGCTCGTATGTCCGGCGACAGCGATGCCGGTTTTCCCCGCGGCAATGTAACCACGCGTCGTCTGAACGCCCAAGGCCCGTCCGCGCTCGACACGGATGCCGGTCACTTCGCAATTCTGGATGATATCCACTCCACGCGCGTCAGCGGCACGCGCGAAGCCCCACGCCACCGCGTCGTGCCGCGCGACGCCGGCGCGAGGCTGAAGGAACGCGCCAGTGATCGGGAAGCGCGCGGTGGGCGAGAAGTCCAGCGTCGGCACCTTGCGCCGCACTTCATCGCGGCTCAGGAATAGCGCATCGCTTCCTATGACGCGCATGCCGTTGCCACGGCGCAGCAGCGCCTGAGTCTGCGAGTCGAAATGCGCGGTGATCAGCACGCCGCGCTGGCTGAACATGACGTTGTAGTTCAGCTCCTGGCTCAGGTTCTCCCAGAGCTTCAGCGAGAACTCGTAGAAGCGCTGATTCTGGTCCAGAATGTAGTTCGAGCGGACGTTGGTTGTGTTGCGACCGGTATTGCCGCCGCCGAGCCAGCCCTTCTCCAGCACGGCAACGTTCGTTATGCCATGTTCTTTGGCGAGATAGTAGGCCGTCGCCAGGCCATGCCCGCCGCCACCAATGACGACGACATCGTAGGCGGGCTTGGGATCCGGGTTGCGCCATGCCGCCTCCCAGTTGGCGTGATAGCTGACTGCGTTGCGCGCCAGGCTGAAGATCGAATACCGCTGCATGCCGGTCGCGCCTCTAACGGCGATAGCGCCGCAAGAACTGCTCGAGCCGCGGGCTGGTAACGTGGCTGAGCATGCGTTCGGTCGGTCCTTGTTCAACGACGACGCCGGCGTCCATGAACGTGACGTCGGTGGCAACCTCGCGCGCGAACTCCATCTCGTGCGTCACGACGACCATTGTCATGCCCTCTTCCGTCAGCTTACGAATGACCGCCAATACCTCGCCAACGAGCTCGGGGTCCAGTGCCGACGTGGCCTCGTCGAAGAGCACTACTTCCGGCGCCATCGCTAGCGCGCGGGCAATGGCGACGCGCTGCGCCTGGCCGCCAGACAGGTGCTTGGGATAGACGTTGCGCTTCTCGGCCAATCCCACTTTCTCCAGCAGCCCTTCAGCGATCTCAGAAACTTCGGCGGCCCGCAGGTGCTTGACCGTGCGTGGCCCCTCCATGACGTTCTCCAGCGCGGTCATATGGGGAAACAGATGGAATTGCTGGAAGACCATGCCAACACGAGCGCGATACCGCGCCTGTTCTCGCGCCGACATCGGCTTGGCGCCTTCGCCAAACCGCATTGTAGTATCGCCGACGCGCAGCGTGCCCCTCGTCGGCTCTTCCAGCAGATTGATGCAGCGGAGCAGCGTGGACTTGCCGCACCCGCTGGGGCCGATGATGAAATGCGCCTCGCCTCGGCCGACTTTCAATGACGCACCTTTCACGGCCTCGAGCGTGCCATAGCATTTGTGCAGGTTTTCGATCTGCACCATCGGCCCGTTTCCCGCCGTGGAGGTGCCGTCAGATGTCATCTCGCCGCTCCAGCATTTTCGCCAACTTCTGCATCGGATAGAGGATGACGAGGTAGATGATGCCCAGCGTGGTGTATATCTCCAGCGGCCGGAACGTATCGGACACGAACACCTGCGCGGTATACATGAGGTCCGGCACCGCGATGATCGAGAGCAGCGAGGTGTTTTTCAACTGCAGAACGGACTGATTGACGAATGGCGGCATCATTCGCCGCGTCGCCTGTGGCAGCACGATGCGGTACATGACCTGCCAGGACATCATCCCGATGGCCCGGGCAGCGTGCCACTGCCCACGGTCGATGGACATGATGCCCGCACGAAAAATCTCAGCCGAGAATGCCGCCATGTAGAAAGTCAGCCCCATCCCGGCGGCGAGCCAGGCGGGAATCGTGAGATTGACGGCAACCGGCAGTGCGTAATAGAACCAGATGATCTGAATCAGCAGCGGCGTGCAGCGGAAGACTTGCACGAAGCCGCTTACCGGAGCGCGGAAAATCCAGTATCTGCTCAACAGCATCATGCCGCAAATCACACCGAGGAGGAGCCCAAGCGCGGTCGTTGCGACGGCATACCCAAGGGTGACTGACAGTGCATTCAACCACAGCTCAGGATGCAGGAAGGCAGCTCGAAAATCCCACTCATAGCCCGACATGTCGGCCTCGCTTCAAACAAGTTGCTCCGCACCGATGGTCCGCACAGGGGCGAAGCTTCTCGAATCGCCTTCGAGAATCATCGGCGGCCCGAGGGCACGTGAGATGCTCCTCAACAAACCCGAGTTAGGGTATTGTGTCAGGACAAGACCATCTCACGATCACGATTTGCCTCGTTGACCGGGCGCGCGCTTCGCTCCACATACACCATGGCCAACACCGCCCCATCGCGACGAAAAGACGCAGCGAGGCACGCTTCCGCTACGAACGATGCGCGCGGCGACAATCGGCTCGAGGCAGCGCTAGGCGAGGTGGTACGCGAGTTCCGCAAACGCTCCGGCCTAGGTATTTCGGAGCTGGGCAAGCGCGCAAAGCTCTCGGCTGGCATGGTCTCGAAGATCGAGAACGGCGCGATTTCACCGTCTCTCGCCAGCATCCGCGCGTTGGCACGAGCCCTTCAGGTCCCGGTCACTTCGCTGTTTCGCGAATTCGACGACGTGACTGATGCTACGTTCGTGCGTGCAGGGGAAGGCAGCCTCGTGCATCGCTCCGGCTTCGGTATCGGACATGAGTATCGCGTGCTTGGACAGACGACCGCCAAGGGCATTGCCGTCGAGCCGTATCTCATGTCCTATTCGGATACGTCCCAGGTATTGCCATTTCTTCACCGGTCCGGCACCCAATTCGTCTATGTCTTGGAAGGCCAGTTGGTGTATCGCCACGGCAAGAAGACCTTTGCGATGTCTGAAGGGGACTCGTTGTTGTTTCAAGCGGACGTTCCGCACGGGCCGGAGAAGCTGTTACGCACGCCCGTGCGCTATCTGTCTGTCCTGTCCTTCCTCGGCGGCTTCGGGGGCTGACTGCCGCCACTGGCAAGAGACCGCGTGGCCGCCATGGGTGCAGGCCCAGCGGGCAAAGGAT
Source organism: uncultured beta proteobacterium (assembly GCA_963828665.1). Taxonomy (GTDB): domain Bacteria; phylum Pseudomonadota; class Gammaproteobacteria; order Burkholderiales; family Casimicrobiaceae; genus PALSA-1003. Next base: position 78,595 of record CAWHFL010000008.1, on the reverse strand, counting down.
TCGCGGACGTTGTTCCCGAAGCTAGAACGTGACTTCCGGAGGGATCGATTCCGGCTTGATACCGATGCTTTCCATCGATGATGTCAGCCAGTAATTGATGTTTCCGTTGCCGCGGTTGTACTCGACCCACCTCTGCAGGAACTTCTGGAACCGGCCGTCATCCAGGCGAACACCGGCATAGGATGGGAGCGCGTAATTCGGCGTCATCAGGTGGAGGGCTCCGAGTTTCGAGTTCTTCGCGCGCGCCCCCATGCTGCCCATGATACCGTCGATATATCGATCGGCCCGGCCCGACATGATGGCCAGCGCACAATCATCCGACTTCGGCAACGCCACCTGAGTCGATTTTGGGGCAAATCGCTTGATCTGTTGCTCGGAGCTGTTGCCGACGGCATAGCAGACCCGGATCGACGGGTCATTGAGATCGGCCCAGTGATCGCCCTTCGGCACGAATCCGGGCCGGTCGAGCGCACCGAAACCCAAGGTATACAACGGTCCGGCGAAGTCGATCGCGAGCGCGCGTTCCGGCGTTGCGTTGAAGCCGAAGAACACCTGGCACTTTCCACTCTGAAGATCGAGCACGACGGTCTTGAAGCTAGTCTCGACGAACTGTAGATCTACGTGCAGGCTCGTCGCGACATCCTTTGCCATCTCGACGGCGAAGCCGCTCCAGTTTCCGCCCGCGTCTTTCGCGGAGTAAGGCTGGTAGGACGGAACGACGCAGGCTGTCAGCTTTTTTTGAGCCATGATCTCGTTCCAGGCCGGTGTCGAATCGGCCGCGAGCGCTGATGAGCTCATGCCAAAAACCACTGCTAACGCCAGAATGAATCGCGTAAACATGGTTTGCCTCCTTGCGATGTGATGCGCAAGCGCCTCGGATGCAACTGCCGAGATGCTGATCTTAAGAAGTTCTGTGCAGTGGCGCGGCCGGAAAACATTTTCCTCGCTTGACAAAAGCTTCTCATGCGGTCGATATTCCTGTCAAGAACACTTTATCCGTCCAAGAAAATAACCGGCGCTGAATCGCGTCCGCAATCGCGCCCAGGTCGAAAATGTCGAGCAGATTTGAATTCAGTTTTGAAGGCAAGCCGATAACGGCCCATGAAGGGCAAAGCGTGGCTGCTGCTTTGCTCGAGGCCGGCGAGCGTTGCCTGCGGATCGATGAGGCCGGCAACGCCAAAGGAGCGGTCTGCGCTATCGGCGTTTGCTGGGAATGCCGGTGCAGCATCGACGGGGTGCCCGACACTCGCGCATGCGTTACCGAAGCGCGGCCAGGCATGATCGTCTGTCGTCAACACGGTCTCTTCCCATGCGCCGATCCCTAGTCGTCGTGGGTGCGGGACCCGCCGGCATGGCCGCTGCCATCGAAGCGGCCGCGCGCGGCTGCGAAGTTACCGTCCTGGATGAATCGGCAAGACCGGGCGGCCAGATCTATCGCCAGGCCGATCCGCGGCTGCCGGGAACCGAATTCGCCGAGCCCACCGAGCTCGCGCGCAAGAAACGGCTGTTGCGACGCTTCGATGAAATCCTTGACGCGATTGACTACCGCGCCAACGCGATCGCGTACGCTGCCTTCGGCAACGGCGAGATCCACGTCCAGGTTGAAGATCGCACTGAAGTCTTTAGGCCCGATGCCGTCGTTCTTGCGACCGGCGTGCGAGAGCGCGCAATTCCGTTTCCGGGTTGGACCCTGCCCGGCGTGATGTTTGCCGGCGGGGCCCAGGCGATCCTCAAGGCGCAGCGCACTTCTCCAGGGCGCATAGCCGTAGTGGCAGGATGCGGACCGCTGCCGATCGTCGTCGCCTCACAATTGACGCGCGCGGGAACCCAGGTCGCAGCGCTGGCGAGTCTGCGTTCACCTCTGGCGATTCTGCGATCCCCGAGCCGCGTGTGGCACGGCCGCGACATCATGCGCGAGGGCGTGCGTTATGGACGCTCGCTGCTCCACGCCGGCGTTCCGCGCCTGACCGGATACGTTCCCATTCGGGCACTCGGCAAGGAGCGCCTCGAAGCGGTGCAATTGGCGCGCATCGACGAGCAAGGGCACGTGGTGCCTGGGACCGTGCGCGAAATCGCGTGCGATCTGCTGGCCGTCAACTATGGCTTCGTTGCGAATAGTGAGTTGCCAGCGATGGCGGGCGCCCGCATTCGGCACGATCCGGATGGTGGATTTTGGCTGCCTGAGACAGATGAGGCGGGTCGCACGTCACTGCCTTGGCTCTTCGCAGCGGGCGACACGGCCGGCCTTCGCGGAGCGCTGGTTGCCGAGAGCGAGGGAACAATTGTCGGCGCCGCCGCGGCGAGTGCCGCGCGAACAGTGGCGACCTCGGATGCACTGACCGAGGCGATCGCAGTACGAAGACGATACAGTCGCTTTGCGAGCCTAGTGCGCGAGACGTTGGCGGTGCCTGTGGCGCTGTGGCGCACCGCGACCGACGATACCGTCATTTGCCGCTGCGAAAACGTGACGCTGTCGGAGGTTCGCTCCGCGCTCGAAAGCGGCCACCAGACGCTCAACGCGATCAAGCGCAATGTGCGGCCGGGCATGGGGTGGTGCGGCGGGCGCATGTGCTTGCATTCGGTCGCAGTTCTCGCTGAATTGCACGCCGGCGTGGCGCCGGGAAAAATGATGACGCCGCGCCCCATGGCGCGCCCCGTCCCGTTTGCCGCATTGGCAAAGCAGAAACGCGCCGCTCCACAATGACCGCGATTACCACCGACGTTCTTGTCATCGGCGCGGGCTTCTATGGCCTTTCCAGCGCGTGGTCGATGAAACGACTCCGATCGGACGCGCGCATCATGGTCGTCGATGAGGGAGAGTTCGCCAGCGGTGCGTCGGGCCGCAACGGGGCGGGATTCCGGATGCAATGGGGTCTCGACCTCAACATCCTGTTGTCCAAGGAGAGTACGGCGTTCTTCGAGAACGCCGCGGAGCTGCTCGATTATTCACGCGGCATCGAGCTCAAGCAGGATGGTTACCTGGTATTGGCGCACAGCCAGAATGCGCTGGACAAGCTCAACGCGAGCATCGCGATCCAGCATCGATATCAGGTGCCGAGTGAATTGCTCGATGCCGATGCGTGTATGAAGATGGTGCCCGCCCTGAATCGCGAGCGCCTCGTCGGAGGTACCTACTGCGCCAAGGATGGCACTGCGTCGCCTTTCCGTTTGCTGGACGCGCTCCTGATCGCGTCTCGCCGCGAAGAGGTAGAAGTTCGCTACGGCACTCGGGTCGAGCGCATTGAGAAGCGCAACGGCGTGTTCACGGCATCGACCAAAGACGGGGTGATCGAAGCCAAACAGGTGCTCCTCTGTACCGACTGGGCAGTGCCCCAGCTGCTGCAGCCCCTGGGCGTCGAGCTGCCCGTGACGACCTTGCCGAAGGAGGCCATCGTCACGGTGCCTTGCACCCCGCTGGTGAAGCCGATCCTGATCTCACTGGAACACCACATATCCGTCAATCAACTCGCGCGCGGGTCGATCGTCTTCGTTCCGACGCGCGCGCGGGAAGGCTCGACCATCGAATCGACTCCCGGCTTCCTGAGCTGGGCCGCGCCGAAGATCATCGACCTGTTGCCCGGCGTTGCCAAGGTCGCGGTGCTTCGGACCTGGGGTTGCGTTTCGAGCGTCACGCCGGACATGCAGCCGATCCTAGGGGAGACGGAGATCCAAGGACTTTACGTCGCTGTATCAGCCTACCGCGGCTTCATGACGTCTCCGGCCGTGGGACGAATGATGGCGTCACTCGTGCTGGATGGCGTCACCGATCCTCTTCTCGCCCAACTTTCGCCCAGCCGGTTCAAGACGGGCAAAACTATTATTGAGCCGTTGTTGAACCAGGAATGAAGAACTTCTGCAGCGACAATGTCACCGGAATTCATCCGCGTATTCTCGACGCGCTGATTGCGGGCAATGAGGGCGACGTCCTGCCCTATGGGGAAGACCCTTACACCAGGCGCGCGGAAGCGCGCTTTCGCGAAGTTTTCGAGCGGGATCTCGCGGTGGCCATGATGGCGACAGGCACGGGATCCAACGCCTTGGCGCTCAGCCTCGTCGCCTCTCCAGTCTCGGCAATATTCTGCCGCTCCGGAGCACATTTGCAGGACAACGAGGCAGGCGCATCGGTGATGTACACGAATGGTGCGAGGATCATCGGTATCGATGGGCGGAACGGTCTGCTCGACCCGGGCGATCTGGATCGCGCGCTGGCCAATTTCGATCCGGCGCACGCGTTTTGCAAGCCCGCCGTAGTGAGTGTCACGCAGGCAAGTGAGCTCGGCACGGTCTATAGCCTCCAACACCTCGGCGAGATTTCCGCCGTCTGCCGGCGCCATGGTTTGCGAATGCACATGGATGGCGCCCGTTTCGCCAATGCGCTGGTGCATCTCGAGTGCCAGCCGGCGGAGATGAGTTGGCGCGCCGGTATCGACGTGCTGTCGTTCGGCGCCACCAAGAACGGCGCAATGGCCGCCGAGGCGGTGCTGGTGTTCGACCCAGCGCTTGCCGAGGGCCTGCGCGCCCGGCTGAAACGCGGAGGCCTGATGTTTTCCAAGCACCGCTTCCTCGGCATCCAGTTCGACGCCTATCTCGCCGATGGCCTGTGGCTCGATCATGGCACGCACGGCGAATGCGCGGGCAGCAGAGTTGGCGGATGGACTTGCGCGCGCTGGGGTGTCGGAATTTCTGTATCCAGTCGAGGCAAACGAAGTGTTCGTTCGGCTCCCGGAAAACACGCTTGCGAGCCTCGAGGCGCAAGGTTTTCAGTTCTACCGCCGAGGTGCCGGGGTTATCCGGCTGGTGGCCGGCTGGAATACCAGGCCCGCGGACGTTGCGTCCTTTGTCGATAGCGCATGTAAAGCGGATTGACCGGATCTTGTCGAGCGGACAGCAAGGGACAGAATTCCGCCCGGCGGGCAGGATCAGGTGGCGGGCTGCCCGCGCCGATACTCACTCCGTTTCATGCTCAGGTACTCGCTTTGCTCTATCTCATGCAATTGGAGGGCGTGCCGCTCGGTGAGCATAAACCACGCGCGCAGGCGCTTCTCGAACTGCTCCTGCGGTGGCGCGGAGAGAGCGCCCAAATAGGCGACGACGGCCAGGTAGTAGCGCATGGTGTTGCGTTCCATCACCCCGCGGACGCCGGTGACATAGACGGGCTGGCCATCCGATCTTCTGTCGACGACGGTAAAACCGACCTTGGCACGTCCGATCGTTCGGAGGTAAGCCTCCATAGCAATTCTTGCCATGGTGCCGTAAGCGTAAGAGTAGGTCAGGTGGACAAAAGTCTGTTCGCCCTCCAAGGGAACCGCTTCGAACAGGATCCGGTAATTCTTGGTCCCCAATGGACCCGTGTCAGCCGTAAGAATGATCTGCAGGTAATCGACTGCCTTGGCGACGACACGATAAGCATAATCCACGCGAAACGCGGCCTCCGGCGGGTGGTCGTATTTGCTGCCGATATAGATAGCGAGCGAACTCTGCGACCCGCCGGCCGAGGCGCGGCAGTCTTTGACATTGAGATGCAGAATGAGGATGTCGCACCATTGGCTTGTCTCCTTCAGCGCGGCTCCCACGGTTGCAAACGGATGATCGATGACACCATAGACGTCACCCTCGAACCTTTCCGCGCTCTGCTGGGAGTTCAGGTAAAGCGGCGCGTGGAACTGGTTATGGTCGAGTCGTTCTCGCAATGCCCCGTACTCGGCGCGCAGCGATGCGGCGTTCGTGCCCGGAACATCGGCATGGACGATCCCGGCACATGCCGGCACCAGCGCGATGACAAGAACCCAGACCAACCGCGACCGCAGCACGGCTAGCGAAGGCCACAACTTCCTGGGGCTTGACATGGGTCTTCCTGCGCAATATCGCGCGGGTGCACGGCGGCGACGTCCGCCTGCGCAATCACGAGAATGGAGGTCTGGAGGCGATCCTGACGTTGCCGTGGAACCGGAGCCAAAACGCCCCCGTCGGACGGCACACCTCAACGCTCTGATTCCGAAATCGATATCCTAATGCGTGAGCAGTGTTCCTGCGCAGTGCGCCAGAGTATGACCTGGATCATACCAGGCCGCCGCGCTGCACGTGACAATGCCTCCAGTGGCAATTCCCTCTAAGGAGACGCCGTGAACTTAAAATGGATTCTGGCGATGGCGCTTGCGGTAACCGGCGCCGGCGGGTACGTGTCGATCGCCGCGGCGCAGATGCACCAGCACGAGATGGCGCCACCCGCAGCCGCACCGGGCGACGGAAGGCAACTAGTCCAGTTTCCGGAGCCGATGCGCCTGCACACCATCGCCAACATGCGCGACCATCTGCTGTCGTTACAGGAAATCGACGTGGCGCTCTCGAAGAATGATTTCGACAAAGCTTCCCGGATTGCCGAACAGCGCCTGGGGATGAGCTCCCTAGAGCTCCATGGCGCGGCGCACATTGCGCCCTACATGCCGCAGGGCATGCAGGACATCGGGACCGCGATGCACCATGCGGCCAGCCAGTTTGCGGTCGAGGCATATAACGCGAGCGTCAGCAACGATGTGAGGCCCGCTCTGGCCGCACTCGGCGCCGTCATGCAGCAGTGCGTCGCCTGCCATGTTACGTACCGCTTGTACTAGCCCCGCGAACGTCCCGACGGCAGCCCCGCTGCCGCCGTCACAGCCGAGATCGAGTCGCGGCCGCGGCTCGCACGCGCCCGCTCGATATTCCGTAATGCCTTGATCGCAATCAATCAAGCCCAGCACGTTCTCCTGGAAGATCGGAGGTAGCGCCGGCGGTTTCTGGATATTTTGAGCAACGAGGAATGTCAACTCGAAGCAACTCGAGACGCTGATGGCGCGCGAACTGGACCCCGACAGTGCGGTCGATCTGATCATTCGCGGGATGTTGGCGTGAGCGCGAGCCATAGCGAGCCACACGGGCGCGGACCCGGAGCCAAGACCAGCTCGCTGGCGCTGCTCTTGGCGATGCTCCTGACGCTATGCTATGCGGCGGTAGAAGCCGCAGTGGGATGGTGGTCCGGCTCGCTCGCCCTACTGGGCGACGCCGGGCACATGCTCACCGACGCCGTCGCCTTGCTGATCGCGGTGCTGGCTGCCCGGATTGCTCGCATGCCGCCTTCGCCGCGGCATTCATTCGGCATGGCGCGCGCCCAGCTCGTGGCCGCCCTTGTCAATGCGGCGTTCATGCTTGCCGTAGTTGCCATGCTCTCGGTCGAGGCGGTTGCCCGACTAATGAACCCTGTTGACGTCAACGGTGAAGCCGTGTCGGTCGTTGCAGGCGCGGGCCTGCTACTCAATATGGCGGTCGCGTGGATGCTCTCGCGTGGCACGCCGGACCTCAACATGCGCGCGGCGCAGCTGCATGTGATGGGCGACCTGCTCGGGTCCGTCGCGGCGATCGCCTCGGGTGTGATTGTACTGCTCACGAACTGGACTCGCGTCGATCCCGCACTCACTTTCGTGATCGCGGGCTTGATCGGATTCTCGAGCCTGCGCCTCGCGCGGGAGGCGCTCCATGGCCTGATGGAAGGCGTCCCCTTTCACCTTTCGCTGGTGACGATCGGAAAGGCGATGGCAGCGGTCCCCGGTGTGGCCTCGGTGCACGACCTGCATATCTGGTCCATCTCAGCCGAACGAATTGCGCTTTCTGCGCATGTGGTGCTAGACCGGATGGGGCATTGGGATGCAGTGTTGGCCGCCCTGCAGACCCTGCTGTGCGAGCGTTTCGAAATCGAGCACGTCACCCTTCAGCCGGAGTCCACTAGCCAGGTCCTGCGGCTGATACCGCGAAGTCAGGCACCTGTCCGCGCAAACCCGGGGCCTGGGCAGCCCGACGATGGGCGCAAAGCCTGAGGCGGCTGCAATAGCACCCAATGAGTAAGACCTGATAGATCATGTCGATCACTTTCTACTTGATCACCGCGCCTGTGGTATTTCTGTTTTCCGGCCTGCTGGCAATGGCTGGATTGGGAGCGGCCTTCCTGTTCGTTCCCTTTTTTTACTATCTCGGTGTACCCCTTGCCGAGGCTGCCCCGGCTGCGCTTCTCCTCAACGCGATCAGCCTTTCGTTCGCTACGTTCAACTATTGGCGTGGCCGGCTCATCGACTGGCGCATTGCATTGCCGATTGCCGCTATCGCCGTCGTGTTTGCACCCCTTGGCGCTCGCCTTACGCCACACGTCGACAAGACGACTTTGCTCTCTCTCTTCGCCATCTTTCTGGTGTTTGCCGGCGGAATGATGCTTTTTTATCAGGGGCTGGCGCGCGCACAAAGGGTCGGCTCGGCTAAGGTCTGGCTGGTGGGCGCGGGTGTCGGCAGTACCGCAGGTTTCATTGGAGGGTTGCTTGGGGTGGGAGGCGGAAACATCATCGTTCCAGCGCTCAATTGGCTGGGCCTTGATACGAAACGAGCGGCGGCAACTTGTGCCGTAGCAGTGGTGTTTTCTTCACTCTCCGGTTTTCTCGGTCATGTCACGTTCGGAAAAATGGACATCACTTTTCTGGGAACCATGGCGCTCATGGCTGCGGGCGGATCGCTCGTCGGATCACAGTTGATGAAAGAAAAGCTCTCCAGCAGCCAGCTCAAGAAGATCATTGGCGTCCTCCTCTGGCTGGTTGCGGCGAAGATGTTCTTCGACGTTCTCAAGTAGTGCTTTCTTAACAAGGAGAATCACATGGCAACGCAATATATCCCCCCTGGTTGGGCGTTTGAATTTCACGGGCATCAATGTCCGTTCATGCCGATCGGGTACCGCATGGGCCGCCTTGCCCTGCAAAAACTGGGGGTCGAAAGAGAAAAGGACCACGGTTTCTTCGTCTTTCCGGAACTGGGCGAGGCGCATCCGCAGACGTGTCTGATGGACGGCATTCAGGCAGCCACCGGGGCCACCTATGGCAAGCTCCTCATTGCCAAAACGTTCTACGGCAAGCTCGCGGCAACCTTCTATCACCCGCGGAAGGGGGGCATCCGTTTTTCGCTTAACCCGGATGCCGTCGATGCGATGGGTAAGTTCGAGTTCATCGCCATCCGCAAGAAAGGGATCGAGCCATCCCAGATTCCGGCGCCGGTCAGCGAAGAAATAATCCGCTGGGTCTATGAACAAACCGATGACGCGCTCTTTGCTGTGGAGCTAAAGCCGGACTTTCAGTTCAAGCCCCCCAAGGGTTCGTTCAACAAGACAAAGTGCAGCACGTGCGGCGAATACGTGTTTGATCGTTACCTGCGAATGAAAGACGGGAAACCGGTGTGCATTCCCTGCTCGGGCTATTGAGTTCATTCATAGCAAGGCTTCTCCACGAAGGTAGCCGAGCCGAACGGCTGACAGAGCGGAGCGCCAGCGAATCAGCGCTTTATCTGAGGAGCGGGAAGACCTTCGATCATTACATTGATGCAAGCCGGTAGGCGAGAGCGAGTCGCCCGTTCGACTGCGGCGGCGAATTGTCCCGCATGCGTAATAAACTCCCCATGCCCCCCGAACGCGCGCGCGACCAGATCGTAACGCGTTTGCAGCAACTCGCAACCAATAAGTCGATCAGGGCCATACTCCCGCAACTGGATCTGGTACTCCGCGTTCCAACGGGCATCATTTCCGATTACGGCGACGAAAGGCAGGTTGTAGCGCAGTGCCGTGTCGATCTCGGATACGTGGAATCCAAAGGCCCCGTCGCCCGTTACGGCGATAACCGGCGCGTGTGGCGCCGCCGTCCGCGCGCCAATGGCGTACGGCAACGCTGATCCAATCGAACCCGCTGCACCGTTGATGACTCGGTGCGGCGCGTCCAAACACGCCTGCGCCCACTGCCCAAACTCTCCTCCATCGCAGACCAGCACAGCGTCGCTATGCTGGAGAAAATGCTTGAGAGGCCGCAATGCCTGAATCGGATGCAATCTATTCGGCAATGAAGATGTCACATGATCCCACTCCGCGGGGCGATATTTCCTGGCCGCGTGCACTTCGGCATCCCATGCGCGGTCCGACAGTCTGCGACCGGCGATCACCTGTTCTGTCAACTCGCGCAGCGCGGAAAAAGAATCGCCCAAAGCCACGAATTCGAGCCTCTCGCCCAAGGCCCGTCGCGACCGGTCGAACTCCCGGGTGTCTGGATCAATCTGCAAGAAACCACACTCGGGAGCGAATGGCGGCGACGTGCCGAACCGAACCGTAAAGTCGAGGCGCTTCCCAAGCAACAACACGCAATCAGCCTGGCCCAGCACTTCTCCCACGGCACCCAAGCAAGGATCTGAAAGACCGCGCGGACTTTCCATGCCGACAACTGGGATGCCAGTTTTCTCTTCGAACTCCTCCGTGAGCAAGCGTCCCTGCCGAGTCATACTCACCGGACCGACGAGTACAATCGGCCGAGATGCATGTTCCAATCTGCGCATTATCTTCGCAGCAGAGTTGGCGTCGAATCGTAGGACGGATGCGTCCCCATGCCGGATGTTCAAGTCATCCGACTTCACCACGGCCTCCAGGATGTCGATCGGTACGCTGAGTTGAACGGGCCCAGGTCGACCCGACCGTGCCAGGTAGATTGCGTTTTCGACATCAGCGGTCAAGGCGTCGACATTGACGGATGTCCTAGAAGCCTTCACGACTGGCGCAGCCATATCGGCTTGCGCCATTTCTTGGAATGCGCCCTTCCCCAATTGACCGATGGGCGCATGGCCCGATAAAAGAACGATTGGCGCCTCTGCCATCAGCGCAGTAAACAACGCCGAAAGCGCATTTGCGTGTCCTGGTCCTCCCGTGACAAGTGCAATGCCTACGTTTCCCGATACTCTCGACCAAGCATCGGCCATGTGAACCGCGGCGGCCTCGTGCCGTGCATGTATAAGCGCTATCTCACTATCAACAAGCGCGTCAAACACGGGCATGATGTGATTACCGGAGACTGTAAAAACGTTTCTCACCCCGGTATTGCGCAGGGCGCGCACTAGTAGATCAGCACCCCGCGTTCTATGGATCAAACGGCACACCAGCTGCGGTTCTCAAACAGCTGCTCCTCAAGTGGATTGATTCGGGGAATGTGGCCTCAAGCTCCTGGTTGCAGTGCCAGACGCAATGAAGACCAAGCGCGACGCGCGGTCAGCCCAAGGCCACCGAATTAGCGGCAAAGGATACCTCCGCAAAATCAGTTTTTCAACAGAATCGGCCGAAAGCGGGCGTTGCACACGTTGTTGCGAGCGCACCTTGTGCGCGGTGTGCGGATATACTTGATTCCGTACCCTCGCCCCATTATAGTGCCCGCTACCTAATGCGCATCGTAAATACTACCGTCGCGACTCATCCGCCGCGACTCTATCGGCCGTGACAACAAGCAATAAGATCCAAGCAATCGAGCTTGCAGCCTTTGGCGACTCGAGGCAAACGACTGGGTATGGATTCTGTAACGCAAGGAGGAGGAATGAATAAAGCGACGCTGTGGTTGCACATTTTCGCGGCGGCACTGTTCTTTATGGGTTTCGACATCGCTTGCGCGCAGGAAAACTATCCCACGCGACCCGTAGTTATCGTTGTCGCATGGCCAGCCGGAAGTGCGATTGATGTCTTGATGCGCCAGATAAGCGACGACCTTCAGGCCGAGCTTGGTCAGCCGATCGTGGTGGAAAACAAGAGCGGCGCCGCTGGGGTTATTGGCGCTCAAGCGGTAGCGTCAGCGAAACCAGACGGTTACAGTTTGCTATTTACCTCGTCTGCGCTGAATATGGTTGAGGCGATGGGCACTAGAACGACGTACAACGTCCAAGATTTCTCGCCCGTGGTGAATGTGGCACGGACACCATTGATTATGGTTGCGCACCCATCCCTTAATGTGAAGACGCCGCAGGAGTTAGTCGAGCTTGCCAAAAGAAAACCTGGGGAGCTGTTCTACGCGGTTGCCGGCTATGGGGCGCCGTCGCATTTCGTGGCGGAGATGTTTCGCGCGCGAACCGGGATCAACGTGACCCCCATCACGTATCGCGGCTCACCGGAGGCGATGGTCGATCAGCTTGCTGGCAGGGTTCACTTCAGCATAACAAACTCTTCTACGGCCCTACCGCAGATCAAGCAGGGAAACATTGTCGCACTAGCCGTCACTGGCGGAAGCCGGCTACCTACCGCACCTGAAATACCGACGATGGAGGAGCAGGGTTTTCCGGGCTTTGAGATCGCCAGCTACTGGAGCGGTATTCTTGGTCCCAAAGGCTTGCCACTATCGATCGCCAATCGATTTGCCTCCGCTATTAACAAAGTTCTTGCACGTCCCGAGATTCGAGAGAAGCTGGCCAAGTCTGGCAACGTCGTCGATGGCCAGAGTAATCCGACGAGTTTCGCCGAACTGCTTGCGTCCGACATGAAGACTTGGGTGGAAGTTGCCAAGAACGCCGGCATCAAAGCGCAGTGACAGCAACACGGCATAAGCCGGGAGTGCTCCCGGCTAACGAGAGGACACGAGCATGGCAGAGGAGAAGGCGAAGCTCAGGGTAATACAAGAGGGCGAATTCCATCCCCCACAGACGCAGGAGCAAAAGGGGGGCTGGCCGAAGCAGACGTTTCATGTGAGTCACCTGCGTGAGGACGACTTCAAGAATGACGGCCTGCGCTCGTACACGCTGTCGCGCGATCTGGGGTTCGCCGAGGCGACGGGCGGAATGGTCGAGGCCCACGTCAACCGCCGTGCAAGGCCGTTCAATGCCGCGGACGTCTCGATCCCGCATTATCACGACACCCAATTTCAGATGGTGTACGTACTGAAGGGCTGGGTACGCAGCGAGTTCGAGGGCCAGGGGGAGATCACGATGCGTGAGGGCAGCGCTTGGATCCAGCCACCCTGCATCAAGCACAGCGTTCTCGACTACTCGGACGATCTGGAGGTGCTCGAGATCATCATTCCGGCCCAGTACGACACCGTCAACGTCGATAAGGTGCCGGGCAAGGCCTGATCACCACGGTCGGGGAGACGGAGCATGGCAGCAGGCCTTGCAGGGCGCACTGCGCTCGTGACCGGCGCCAGCGCGGGCATCGGTCGCGCGACCGCCATCGCGCTGGCGCGCGAAGGTGCGGACATCATCGCCACCGGCCGCCGAAAGCCGGAGCTCGCCTCAGTGGTCCAGGCGTGCGAGGCGAAAGGAGCGAAGGCCCGCTACATCGCTGGAGATCTGGATGATCGCGCGTTCGTGAGCGCGCTCGCCGAGAGTGCCGGGCACGCCGACATCATGATCAACAACGCGGGCATCTTGACCTATGCTCCGTTGCTCGAGACGTCGGTCGCCGATTGCGAAGCCATGTTCCGCACCAACGTACTGTCGGCCTTTGCGGTCGCCCGCGAGATCGGGTTGCGCATGGTGGAGCGCCGAACCGGTCACATGGTCTTCATCACTTCGCTATCGGCGCGCAACGTGAATCCGCTGTCGGTGGGGTATGCCGCCACTAAGCATGCATTGTGCGCCTTCGCGAAAGGCTTCCGCCTGGAACTCAAGAACTTCGGCATCAAGGTGACGGAGGTCGCACCGGGTATGGTCGACACCGAGATCCGGAATTCGAGCACGCATCCCGAAGTCCTGAAGTCGATCGCCGCGCGCAAATACAACCCCCTGTCGCCCGACGACATCGCCGAAGCCGTCGTCTATGCCGTGACCGCAGCAGAAGGCTGCTGTCCCGATCTCATCGAGCTTCGGCCGCGGGACAACTGATGGATCTGGGCCTGCGCGGCAAACGCGCGCTGGTCACCGGCGCCTCGCAGGGCATTGGGCGGGCGGTGGCGGAGTCGCTTGCGCGCGAGGGTTGCGATCTCGATCTCGTCGCGCGCGATGCCGAGGCGCTCGATGCGTTGCGGACCGCGTTCATGCGCGCGCATCACGTCGACGTAACGATCCATGCGCTCGATCTCGCCGCGCGCGGCACGGCGACCATGATCGCAGAACGCTGCGGCGTGGCCGACATCGTGGTGAACAATGCCGGCAACATTCCGCGCGGCGACATCCTGGAGCTCGACGAGGATGCCTGGCGCACGGGATGGGAGCTCAAGATCTTCGGCTACATCAACATGACGCGCGAGTTCTACCGTCGCATGAAGGTGCGTGGCGCCGGAGTCATCGTGAACGTGATCGGTATCGGCGGCGAGAAGCTCGAATACGCCTACACCGCCGGCGCGACCGGCAATGCTGCGCTGGTCGCGATGACGCGCGCGGTGGGCAGCGTGAGCCTCGATTACGGGGTGCGCGTCATGGGGGTGAGCCCCGGCTGGGTCGAGACGGAAAGGGCCAAGCGCTCGCTCCGCAAACGGGCGACCGAGGCGCTGGGCAACGCCGACCGCTGGCCCGAGCTCCTGACCGACTGGCCGCGCGGTCGCCTCATCGCTCCGCAGGAGATCGCCGACGTCGTCACGTTCGTCGCCTCGGACCGTGCGAGCGCGATGTCCGGACAAATCGTGACCGTAGATGCAGGATTCGCTGCGCGCGGTTATCCGCACACGCCATCACGTGACGCGGGCCAGGCGGGCAGGCAGGCATGATCGATCCGACGCTCATCGACAACCCGGTGAAGCGCAAGCTCGCCGCCGACGAGACGGTGCTGATGATGTCGCTGCGTCAGCTACGGACGCCGGACGCCGCGATGATCGTGCGCGAATGCGGCTTCGATGGCTTCTACGTCGACTGCGAGCACGGCATGTTCTCCGCCGCGGAAGTGTCTTCGCTCTGCGCCAGTGCGTTGCTGTGCGGGCTAATGCCCGCGGTTCGCGTGCGCAGCGCCGCGGCGGCCGATGTTGCACCCGCACTCGACGCCGGCGCGCTCGCCATCATCGCTCCGCATATCGGAAGCGCCGAAGAGGCACAGGCCGTGGTGCGTGCCACCAAATATCCGCCACTGGGCGAGCGATCGATCGCGGCGCTGGGACCGTCTTCACGCTATCGATCTTTGCCGATCGCCGAAATCGTGCGCCTGCAAAACGACATGACGATGGTGATTGCCATGCTGGAGACGGAGGCCGGCGTTGCCGCGGCCGGGGCGATCGCCGGCGTGTCCGGTGTCGATGCACTGATGATCGGGCCGACCGACTTGAGCGCGGAGCTTGGCATTGCCGGTGAGGTTCGTCATCCCCGCATTCAGGACGCGTACTTTCACGCGCTTGCAAGCGCGCGCGCACACGGCAAGCACTTCGTTGCGGGCGGTGCCGGCGGTCCCCCCGTTGCCCAACTCGTGAGCCGTGGCGCACGCATCCTGATGGGCGCCAATGACGTCAGCTATTTGATGACTGCGGCGCGGCAAGCCGCAGCCGGCCTGCGAGCGCAGGACCAACGCTCGATGACGACGCTCGATGACGAGCCACCGCCTAAGTCTGGTTCTTCGAGCCAGTCATTTCTGTGAAACGGATCTGCGTAGTGAAGCGGACCATAAGGCTTATTTTGCGGATCGTTGAAGGGTTAGACCGAGCAGACAGAAGTCGAAGCAGAACCATGGGCCAGTGGGAGCGGACTAGGTTGTCTCGCTTTGTCACCCCGGCGTAACCCCAGCACCAACAAAAAGGCTCGCATCGCTGCAAGCCCTTGAATTGTTGGTTGCGGGGAGTGGCATTGGTAGGCCCCTAATGTGACTGCTGCCCTCCCAACCACGAATGACTCCGCTACGGCTTCGCGTAAAATCCCCAGGAACGGAGGGATGGATGAGTGGTTTAAGTCGCACGCCTGGAAAGCGTGTTTAGGCTAATACCCTAACGCGGGTTCGAATCCCGCTCCCTCCGCCAACCTGACTCCGCCATTCGGCTTGCAAGCGGCTAGATTTGTAGCATCCGCCCGAATGTATCTGGCGGTAGGGCGCGATTCGAACTCGGCCACCTAACCGACGTCCCTGCCGCCAGGGCGCGAAGATCACGGCACCGCAACCGTGCCGTCTGGACTGCCTCGTATGGATCCAGGGGCTCACGCCCCGAATATCAGTCGAGCCCGGGATAATTAGCCCGGCAAGTGCCATCGCATGGCTGAACACGCGCCGACTGGTCTTAACCCGAGCATCGGATCTCGTTGGCATTCTGCGAGATTAAACTCGCTTGGCCTGACGCCGTATGGTTGACGCTGCGCCTTCGTGCAGATGCGAGGGATGAAACGGGATGCTTACCAGCTACATTGCCGATCAGATATGGCTTTGCACGTATCCCGTTCGACTGGCGGGTACGAGGTTCGACGCGCGTATGACGGCGATCCGCCTCGCCTCTGGCCAGATCATGCTGCATTCGCCCTGCCACATCACCGCGGCCATAGCCGAAGAAATCTCGGCGCTCGGTCCGGTGGCCCACATTGTCGTCCCTGGAAATTTCCACCATTTGCACGCAACCTCGGCGCAGACCGCATTTCCAGACGCGAAGACGTGGATCTGCCCGGGCATCGAAAGGAAACGGCCCGATCTGAAGTACGATGGCATTCTCGGCGATCTAGCGCCCGCGGACTGGATGGGGGAAATCGACCAGGTGCTCGTGCAAGGGACGCGCATCATGCGCGAGGTTGCGATGTATCACCGCGCCAGCCGCACTCTGATACTTGTTGACCTCATCGAGAACTTCACCGACGCGACGCCCAACACTGGGGGTGCATTGAAGTTCTGGTTCAAATATGTGTTGCGCATGTGGGGGAATCCCAGGCCCGCGCCCGAATACCGGATGGGGTGGAACGACCAGATCTCAGCGGCGAAGTCGCTTCGGCGCATATTGGCGTGGGACTTTCGGCAGATCGTATTGTCCCATGGCGACCTAATCGATCACGACGCAAATGCAGTTGCGGCTGAAGCCTGGTCTGGAATCCTCGGACGGTAAGAGTGCTATCTATGGACTACCCCGTCGACCGATAGAGGCACTGAGGGCGTGTGTCGCAGTTGGTCAGCGGCGGACTGCATCTAGTATCCACCTATGGCCGCGAGCGGCCCGATCGGCGCCCGTCCCGTACCTTCTAGAAAGAGTTGCGGGCGTCAACTCGTGCGGTAACGCTCCGGAAGCTCGGTTCTGCGGGCTACTCCGAGCAGGGTAGACGCAGCGTCATCGAATCTCGCTTTCGCAGACTCGTCGGGCATAGCCGGGATTGAAACGACGACGCCGCGCTCGAGATCGGATAGGCTGGCCGTGACGATCTGGTCCGGCTCCATGCGGGGAACCTGGCTCATGTCGATGCCCTGGCGTGAATGGAACTCGCTGCGTACCACCCCTGGGCAGACGACCTGAATCTTGACTCCGGTGCCTGCAAGTTCAGCCGCCAGGATCTCTGTGAATGTTACGAGGAACGCCTTGGTCGCCGCGTAAACCGCTCGCTGCGGCAGGTGGGGGGCGCGCGCCGCGCCGCTGAACGCGAGTAGCGATGCGACATTGATGATCGCGCCTCGGCCTCGCGCGACCATCCCCGGAATGGCCGCGCGGGTCAGCAGTACCGGGGCGAGTGCGTTTACATCGACTAGCTCACGCGCACGTTCGACCGGTAGCTGCGCGAAAGGCATGTAGTGAGCGACTCCGGCGTTGTTGACGAGCAACTCGACTGGCATCGTGGCGAGTTCCGTACCCAGACGCTGAACGTCTTCGGCCCGAGCAAGATCGGCAACAATGGTTCGAACCCTGACGCCGCCGCGCTCGAGTTCGCGCTTCAGTGCATCCAGCGGTTCCATTCGGCGCGCGACCACCACAACGTCCATGCCATTCGACGCCAGGCGCTCGGCATAGCTGCGTCCGATACCCGAAGAAGCCCCAGTTACGACCGCCAACCCCGCCATCACGACTCTCCTTGCTAAGACCGACTTGCGCTCACCAAGTGTAGGGGTTTTGTTTGGATGAGCCTAGCTCAATCAAGCACGTTGTACTTGCGATCTGATGCTGCACCTGAAGCAGTCAGCGAATGTGGCGTCGCGAGCGGGCTGCCGATACGGCCGCTTTGCCGAAAATTGGCACCAACGCTGACGGTCCGCAGGTGGCCGACCTCAGTCGGTCCGACCCAACCACAACCCGCCGCTGCCGCCAAGATCAAATCTCGCCTAGGACAATTGCCGTTATGTAGCGCGCTCACGGCCGCGCCGACAAGTATGCCCCGACGCACAATCCTGCACCCACGACGTACAGCAGCCAAGTTGCGGAAATAGCATACGGATAGAGCATTAGTGCAACCCCAATCCATTTGGTGGCATGAAAAGACATCTTCCTGCCGTACCGATAGGCGATATACCCAACGATCCCGAAAATTACGACACCGATCAGATAGGCCGTGCTTGGCAGGGTGAAGCCCAACGCTTCGAGTGCGGCAAAGTTGTCCTTCATAGCGTGGCGCTGGCGGGCTTTCCAGCGACCGCCGCTGTGGTTTGCGCATCGGCCAGTGGCACGCCGCTGGGATTTTCTTTCCACCTAGGCCAAGCAGTACAACGGTGACGCATTTTTCGCCCTCGCGACGTTGACATTGCTCTGCCTCTGCCTTGGACTTTGGCACACCCCTTGCAGGTAGCTGCCATAAGTGACGGTTTACTACCGGGTGAGTTACCCCTGCTGACGCTGCTCGTCATATAGCGACGACGGTGGTGCTCGCCGACCGCAATCGCCGAAAGGCAAGGAGAAGGCAATGGGCATCAACGAAATCGACCACACGGTCCATCCGTACACGGTCGGCCGTGAAGATTGCAAAGTTTTTCCGCGATCGTTCAAGACGCTGGCCGAAGCCAAAGCATATCTCGCTGAGCAGGACAAGGGTGCGCTGGAGCGCGGCGAGTTCTATCTCGACGGACCGGAGCAGGACAAGGCAGCGTTCGACCACGCCTACAACGCGGATGGCGCGGACAGAATATAAACATCGGAGAAGGTGGCTTCTTGCACGCTGTTGAATGCCCCAAGACTTTTCTTAGGATATGCTTGCTCGGTGAACAATGCGGACTTAGCTCGAAGCCCTGCCCGCGAGGAAGCGCCTGGGCCGCCAGAGGTCGAGGTCGTAATTGAAATTCCTCGCGGTAGCTTTCTGAAACGCGGATCCACCGGTCACCTCGACTTCATCTCTCCCTTACCGTGCCCGTTCAACTACGGCTCCGTGCCGAGCCATTTGGGACTTGAAGGCGATCTGCTTGACGCGGTGGTGCTCGGACCGCGCCTTCCGCTCGGCGCGCGAAGACGGGTCAAGGCTTGGGGAGCTGTAATCTTGACCGATCGCGGCATGTCGGACGACAAGCTCATCTGCAGCGAGCGCCCTCTGGATCCATCGGCGCGTCACCAGGTGCTCCGCTTCTTCCACTTCTACGCGAAGTGCAAGGGGCTGCTGAATTTTTGGCGCCGCCGGCCCGGACGTAACGCGTGCGAGGGTTGGTGTGAGGCCCGTCAGGCACTTGCCCGTGCCCAGCCACGGGACAATACGTGGCATGGGTCACCGATTGAGTTCTGATCAGGGCGGCATCGACACATGCGACAGGGGTGAAAGTCCCGTGTCGACCCAAATCATCGAGTCGCGCTCACCAACCGCGACTGCGCAGTGGGGGTGCCGATGGCGCGATTGCGCCTCCTAATGAAGCAGAACTGAGACGAATGGCCGGTTCCAGGCAAATTGGGCGGCGACTCTGATCGTCTGCGAATGCGATCTCCGACATTTACCGTCGGCCGCAATCGACCCTTCTCGGTCATACCCCCGAAGTGACCGACGGTCCGCACTGCCGCGAAACCGACCGCTCAAGCCCGTCTCAACAAAGGGCGCGTTCGGCCAGAAGCGGACCAGCAAAATCACCGAGAGCGGTCGTTCGATGGCGCTATCGACCCCAAGCTGACACACGGGCCGACAACCGGATGTCTCGGCGGACTACAGCTTGTCAGCTGTTGCGACTAGGGCGCGGGATCCACCCGAACTTTGGCAATCACAGCGCCGGCATTGCACGGAGCACCGGAGGCCGACACGTCGCTCACAAAATTGACCGTGCTCGTACTTCCTGAAGCGACGAAGACGATATTCTTGATGACCCAACCCATGTTGAATGCGCTCTTCCCGGTCGTGTCGAAGAGAAAGTTAGTCGTGACGCCATTGACGGTGACCGCGAGTGGCTTGATGACCGGCGGCGCACCATAATTGCCGGCAAGGGCGAACGAGAGACGATAGTTTCCGCCTGGAGTCGTGTCGAACGTCTGTTGGATGCCTCCGACGCAAGCCTGCCCGACGAGATCGATGGAATGATGCAGCTTGCGCGCGAGCCAGCCACATGGAGGAGGACTTTCCCAATCGATCGTGCCTACGGATACGGTCCAGCCTGTGATGACATTACTGCCAGCAGGGAGGTCGAAGACGTTGCACGTATTGGGCACGCTCCCTTCATCGAAGCTTCCGTTCTGAAACTGTGCGCCCGATGCGGTGGCGGCGAACGCCAGCAGAATCACGCATGAAAGAAGACGAGCCATCGATCCCCCTTTTTATGCTGCGTCGGCGAGCCTAACGGCTCGAGTAATCCCTCACAATGCCGGGCCGCTCCTGCAAGCTCCAGCCACTCCACCCGTCTTTGCGACCCTCCTGCACCTGTTTGCATTCGCTGCGTCGCGCAGCGCTTGTTAGTTCGAAGGCGCAGTAAGGTTACACCAAAAGCGCCAGTTTCAGCCAACGGAGACGACTGGCTCCTTCCCGTCTATTGCGGAGGCTCGAACGGCCGAGCAGTGGCCGCTATGAAGGGCAATGCGCTAGGGCTGCTCTTGGCCGGTCACGGAAGTTCAGGCGGTGAACCGAGCGGCCGGTGCATAGCGCACAGCGGCCACCGAGGCGCGAAGGGCGGCTACCGGCAACAGAGCCGCCGGTAGGTGCCTCTGTTCCAATGGGCGTGAACGACCCCAAGCGGAAGCACGGGACCGAGGAAAGCAGACGTTGCAGCAGCCCGGTTGAGTCGAGGGGACCGACCTCTTCGAACGGTGCTTCGCGACTTGCGTCGCCGGGGCTGGACTCATACGGGTAGCCCCTGCGTTGCGGTGCGGGGTTAGACTGTGTCAGCGCCTGTGGCGTCCGATCGCAGGAACAAGGAAGTTGTCGCGGAGCTCCAGGTCTTGTCGGCCCCCTGCGCAAGCTGGAGAGGGAACTATGTTGAAGATCAATTCACTCCAGACCCTGTTTGAGGTACTGACCGAAAACTCGGACGATCTGATCCGCCTCCACGAGCTCGATGGCCGCAGCATCTATGCGAGCCCGGCCGTGTTGCGGCTCCTGGGCAAGAATCCGGCGAACCTGTTCGATGACATCCACCCGGAAGATCTCGAAAACGGCCGGCAATGGTGGCAACACATTCTGACCGGGGGGGGAGACCGAATCGAATGGCGCGTCCACGACGTTGCCGGCGGCTGGCATTGGGTTGAATCGCGAGGATCCGTCGTGCAGTACGAGGGGAAGCCGCGCGTCATGACTGTTTGCCGCGACATCAGCGAGCGCAAACGGGCCGAGCAGGCGTTGCGCAAGAGCGAGCGCGTCCTGCGCGAGGCCGAAGAGCTCGGCCACACCGGAAGTTGGGAACACGATCTGATCACCGGCGAGATCTTCAACACGGACGAGAACCTGCGCCTGTTTTTCGGGGACGATCGCAGCAAGGGTGCACGCTTCGAGGACTACATTGATGCAGTGCATCCCGACGACCGTGCGTATGTGAGGGGACGACACGCTCAGCTCCTTGCCGAAGGTGGCCCGCATGACGTCGAGTTCCGGGTGGTTTGGCCCGATCGAAGTGTCCACGTGCTGGTCGGGCGCGCTATCGTCGTTCGCAACGACTCTGGCGAGGCCATTCGCGTCTACGGCACGAACGTCGAGATTACGGAACGGAAGAGGGCCGAGCAGTCAGTGCGCGAGAGTCAGCAACTTCTGGCACTCGTGCTCGCCACGCTGCCGGTAGGTGTGGCGGTGACCGACCGCGAGGGCGACATCATCACCGCCAACGAGGCGGCAAGGCGGATCTGGGGCGACCTCATCGTTTCCGGCCTCGAGCGCCGGATGCGGACCAAAGGCTTCTGGCACGAGTCGGGCAAGAGAATCGAGCCGGAAGAATGGCCAGGGGTGCGCGCGGCGGTCAGGGGCGAGACCCAGCTGAACGAGCTGATCGACATCGACGCCTTCGATGGCAAAAGCAAGACGATGCGCAACTCTGCGGCGCCCATCCGCAACGCGGAGGGGCTGATCGTGGGAGCCGTCATCGTCAACGAAGATGTTACTGAGCGAGTGCGCGCGGAGGATGCGGTACGCAAGAACGAAGAACAACTGCGTGACGTGATCGATACCATCCCCGTAATCGCGTTTATCTCTATGCCCGACGGCTCGAATGAATTCACAAACCGAAGCTGGCAGGAATACACCGGATTATCCGTGAAAGACACAGCAGGATGGGGCTGGGAGTCCACGGTTCATCCCGACGATGTTGCCCGGTTTCATGAAGAATGGTGCGCCGCCGTGTCAGCCGTTACGCCGTTCGATAATGCAGCACGTTATCGTGGCGCGGATGGTCAATATCGCTGGTTCTTAGTGCGGGCCGTGCCGTTGCGAGATGAGAGAGGAAATCTCCTCAGATGGTATGGAGTCCTCATGGACGTCGAAGATCGGGTGCATGCTGAGCAGGCCTTGCGCGAATCCGCGGATCGCCTGCAGCTTCTTTCCCGCCGCCTGCTCGAAGTCCAGGAGGAGGAGCGCCGCCACCTGGCTCGCGAGCTGCATGACGAATTCGGCCAGCTCCTGGCCACCATCACGGTGCAACTCCACGCCGCCAAGACCCTGGCTGGGGAGTCCGCTCGATCGATCATCGAAGAGTGCATCTCCAACCTGCAACGCGCCGGCGACGAGGTGCGCAGTCTCGCCCTCGAGCTGCGTCCTACGATGCTCGATACGGCCGGTTTGGACGCGACGTTGCGATGGCTCGCCTCACAACACGAGCAGCGAACGGG
Organism: uncultured beta proteobacterium; assembly: GCA_963828665.1. Lineage (GTDB taxonomy): Bacteria > Pseudomonadota > Gammaproteobacteria > Burkholderiales > Casimicrobiaceae > PALSA-1003. The sequence goes on along the minus strand of CAWHFL010000008.1, from coordinate 55,730 downwards.
GATCGCCACTGAAGTCGTGGGTCACTTGAACGAGGTGCCCGGCAAGGTCGCAATCGCCGCTTTCCGGGTCACTCAGGAGGCGCTGACCAACGTCTTGCGGCATGCGCAGGCGCACCACATCTGGATCGAGTTGAGCCAGAGTGATGGCGCCGTGGAGCTACTGGTTCGCGATGATGGCGTGGGGTTCGACGTAGCCAAGACTCTCGACTGGGCCGCCAATCGCGGGCACCTCGGTTTGTTGGGAATGAAGGAACGCGCGCAGATTCTTGGCGGCAGCCTGCAAGTCGATTCCGAGCCGGGCGGGGGCACGCGCGTCCGCCTTTCGATTCCCGTGGCCGAAGCCACCGCCGAGCCGGCCGAGCCCGTGACGTGAGCGCCTCGCCCAAGATCCGGGTCCTGCTCGCGGACGACCACAAGCTGTTCCGCGCGGGGATCCGTGCCGTGCTGCAAACGCTCGGCGACGTCGAAATTGTCGCGGAGGCGGGAGACGGTCGCGAGGCGCTACGCCTGGTCGCGGCCCACCGTCCCGATGTGGTCCTCATGGACATCCTGATGCCCAACCTCAACGGCCTGGACGCGGCGGCACGGATGGCGCGCGCTTTCCCGGACACGCGCGTGATCATGCTTTCCATGAGCACGGACGAAGATTCCGTCCTCAAGGCGCTGCGCGCGGGCGCGGTCGGTTATCTCGTCAAGACGGCCGATCCGGCTGAGCTCGATCTGGCGATACGAGCTGCCGCAAGGGGCGGGAAATTTCTCAGCTCGGCCGTTTCGGAACGTGTGATCGCTGCGTGCCTTGGGCGGATCGACCAAGAGCAGACCTCGCTTGAGCGGCTGACGCCTCGCCAACGCGAAGTGCTGCAACTGGTCGCAGAAGGTCGCACAACCAAGGAGATCGCCAGGACCCTCGACATCGGTGTCAAGACGGCGGAAGCCTATCGCGGTGAGCTCATGAAGGCGCTCGACATCCACGACATCGCAAGTCTGACCCGCTACGCTATCCGCACCGGCTTGGTGTCCATCGATCGCTGACGGTCTTTCTGGCCGACACGGCAGTTGTCTGCGTCTGGCCGCGCGTTTTGCCCAGGTGTTTCCTGGCGCTAACCCCTGGTTTTCCCCAAGTGTGTCGGGGCAGCTAATCGCGGAAAATGTCTCGCAAGGTAATCGACCTGCTTCAGCCTAGTCTGCCGCATCCGCCGAGCTACGGCCGCGTACTGAGGCTGAGGCCGGGACAAACGGCGAAGCGATTTGCATGCGGTCTGACCGTAAGACGACCAGGCGACAGTGTCCCGAACAGGCACACCGCGACCACGAGGCGGGGCTGCGCCGTGCCCAGCAGCTGGCGAACCTCGCCCACGTCATCACCGGACCATTGGGTGAGTTCCTGGCATGGTCGGAGACACTCCCTGCAATGATCGGCTGCGATGTGGCCGCGATGCCGAGCAGCACGCGCTCCTGGCTTGAGCTGCTTCACTCGGAGGATCGCGAACGCTTCCGACAGAACGCGGTCGACGCGGCCAGGACCGGCACGCGCGTCGACCTTGAATATCGCTTGCAACGCACGCCGGGCGAATGGGTTCATATCCGTCAGGTCATGGAGCCGCTCGAACCGGAGGATGCAAAGACCAGAAAGCGCTGGTTCAGCACACTGCAGGACATCACCGCAGCGAAGCGGGCGGCGCAGGCGCTGCAGGCGAGTGAGGAGCGCTACCGCGCAACTTTCGAGCAGGCGGCGGCGGGCATCGTCCACAGCGCGCTCGAGGGCGAGCTGCTCTTGGTCAATCGGGCCCTCTGCGCCATGACCGGCTATTCGGGCACCGAGATGCTGCGATTACACATTCGCGATGTTACCCATCCCGACGACATCGGCCCCAGTACCGACGGCCGCGCCAAGCTCGTAGAGGGCAGCGGCGCGCCTTACCAGAGGGAGCTTCGGCTGTTGCGCAAGGACGGCTCGTATCTCTGGGTAAGCGTCACTACGTCGCTGGTGCGCGGAGAGGATGGCAGGCCGCTGCACTTCGTTTCCGTGCTGAGCGACATCTCGGAGCGCAAGCGCGCTGAAGAAGAGGTAAATCGCTTCCGCGCGGCGATGGACGTCTCGATCGAGTCGATTTTCCTTACCGATCCAAAAGCCATGCGCTTCCTCTATGTCAACGAAACTGCCTGCCGCAGCTTGGGGTATACGCGCGAGCAGCTATTGCACAAATCGCCCTTCGAGCTGGTCGGGAAGACGCGCGAGCAGCTCAGTAGCGAAGACGAGGAGGTGATCGCGGCGGGCGAGCGCGGCATGCGCACCGAGACCGGCTATGTTCGCAGCGATGGTGGCGAGGGGTGGACCGAGCTGTATCGCCGGGCGCTGTCCACGGAGAGCGGCACGGTGATTGTCACGATCGCGCGCGACATCACCGAGCGCAAGGCGCAGCAAGAGAAGATCGAACGCCTGAGCAGGGTCCATGCCGTCCTGAGCGGCATCAATGCGGCGATCGTGCGCATCCGGGATCGCGAGGAGCTTTTCCGAGAATGCTGCCGGATCGCGCACGAGGCTGGCGGGTTCGACTTTGTTTGGATCGGCCTGCTGAATCCGCAGGGGAGGGTCGCGGAGCCGGTTGTCTGGCACGGTCGTGAGGCGAGCGTGCTGCAGCTGAAGCAGGTCCCGTTCTCCGTCGGGGACAACGGCGAGGCAGGTCGAAGTCTGCTCGCGGAGATGACGCAGACCCGGAAACCCGCGATCACGAACGATGCCCTCAAAGACCCACGCGTGCGCTTCAAGCAAGCGTTGGGCCACCTCGGAATCAACTCGGCCGCCTACCTCCCTTTGGTGGTGGGAGAGAGGGTCGCAGGTGTCATGGCGATGTATTCCGGGCTCAAGGGCCACTTCGACGATGCGGAGGTCAAGCTCCTTTCCGAGCTGGCAGCGGACATATCTTTCGCGCTCGAGCACCTGGAAAAGAGCGAGCGCGCCGCCTATCTCGCGCTCTACGACGAGCTCACCGGACTCGCCAACCGGCGGCTGCTTGTCGAGCGGCTGGGTCAGCTTGTTCATACGGCTGGGCGTGCCCAAGGTCGGTTCGCAGTGGCGTTGCTCGACATCGAACGCCTGCGGTCCGTCAACGAGTCGCTCGGCCGACATGTTGGGGACGAGCTGCTGCGCCGGGTGGCTAAGCGGCTGACGGAGGCGGCGGGTACGGGGGCGGTCGCCCGCATCACGGGCGACCACTTCGTGGTCGTGATGCCGACGATCAACGACGAGGCGGAAGCGGAACGCATGATCGCCAAGCTCGCCCGCGACTGCTTTGCCGAGCCTTACGTAGTGGAAGGTACTGAGCTCAAACTCGGGGCCAAGACGGGGTTGGCGGTATTTCCCAACGACGGCGTCGACGCCGAAACCTTGCTCGTCAACGCCGAAGCGGCGCTGAGCAGGGCGAAGGAAACCGGGGAGCCGCACGTCTTCTACACACCTGACTTGACCAAGCGTACCGAGGCGAGGTTTACGCTGGAAAGCAAGCTCGTTCGGGCGCTGGAGAGAGAAGAGTTCATTCTCTACTACCAACCTAAGGTCGACACTGCAACTCGCAGCATGGTCGGCTTGGAAGCTCTGATCCGTTGGCAGAGCCCTGACCTCGGGCTCGTGCCGCCTGCGAAATTCATTCCGCTCATGGAAGAGACCGGGATGATCCTCGACGTGGGCGCCTGGGTGCTGCAGCGTGCCGCGCTCGATCACCGCAGATGGATTGAGCAGGGGTTCAAGCGGTTGCGTGTCGCGGTCAACGTTTCGGCGGTCCAGTTGCGGCAGCGCGATTTCGTGCAGCGCGTGCAGGAGGCGATCCTGAACGGTGTCGCGCCCACGGGCATCGATCTTGAGATCACCGAGAGCCTCATTATGGAGGACGTTGAGGGGAACATCCGCAAGCTCAACGACCTGCGCAGTCTGGGCGTGCAGATCGCGATCGACGACTTCGGCACCGGCTACTCCTCGCTCGGGTACCTCGCGAAATTGCCGGTGCAGGCGCTCAAGATCGACCGGTCGTTCATCATCGCCATGCTGAAGGATCCGGCAGCGATGACGATAATCCAGACAATCAACTCACTCGCGCATACGCTCGAGCTCAGGGTGATTGCGGAGGGCGTCGAAGAGGAAGAACAGGCAAAGTACCTCCGCCTGCTGCGGTGCGACGAGATTCAGGGATACCTGGTCAGCCAGCCGTTGCCGTTCGATGAAATAACGCGTTTCCTTCGCGGGAGCCCAGTTGGAGAAAGCGCTCAGCCGTAAAGCCGTATCGGCACTCGCCGCGACCTTGTATCGGCGAAGAGGATGGAAATCTATCCGGTCGCCACTTTAGAGATGACGAATTCGCGAATGCGATCGACTGCTAGTCGCCTTGGTCTATTCCGGGGCACTTCTTGCGAGTTACCGCCCCAGAGGTACGCGCGTCGACTGTTGATAGACCAAGCTCAAGAGAGGGATTCGAACCCGGGTGCCCCAAGGGCAAAAAGAGGTCCCGTAGAGGGAAGTAGCCCCCGCGAAACCCCCTCAAGTCCCCCGTTCGGGCCACATTTCGGGCCACAGCCAACCGCGCCGGATGGCGAGTAGCATTGCCGGGTGATCGCCCTGCCCCTCGCCCGCCTGAGCTCCCTTGCGCTTGCCGACGGCCGCGATCGCGGCCGTCAATCGGTGATCAGTCGTCGTGCCGACGCGCGCCGGGCTCGCAGCGTCGTCTCTAGGCACAGACGCGAGGACCGTCTGAAACAGCGGAACCCTTTCGTTTCAGAGACAAATGACCGAGGAGACAATTCCCATGAAGGCAATCGTGGTCACGGATCAGGCTTCGGGAACGGCGGGGATGAAGCGGGTGGAGCGGCCCGAGCCACAGGCAGCGATAAACGATGTCATCGTTCAAATTCATGCGTCGGGATTCGTCCCAACTGAGCTGGCGTGGCCCTCGACCTGGACCGATCGCCGCGACCGTGACCGAACACCGTCGATCCCCGGGCACGAGCTGGCTGGAGTGGTCACCGCGCTCGGCTACGGCACGACGGGACTTTCGGTCGGACAGCGCGTGTTCGGCCTCGCAGACTGGTATCGCGACGGCAGCCTGGCCGAGTATGTGGCAATCGAGGCACGCAACCTCGCGCCACTGCCGGGCGACGTTGACTTCACAGTGGGCGCGAGCCTGCCAATCTCGGGCCTCACCGCGTTGCAGGGACTGTTCGAGCACGGCCGCCTTCGGGCGGGCCAGAGCGTCATGGCGCACGGCGCTGCCGGCGCAGTCGGGTCGATGGTGACCCAACTCGCACGAGAGGCCGGCGCCCACGTCATCGGCACGGGACGCGCTGCCGACCGTCAGAAGGCGCTCGACTTCGGCGCCAAGGAGTTCGTCGACCTCGACAACGACGCCCTAGAAGACGTCGGCGGCGTTGATCTGGTGTTCGATCTCATCGGCGGCGACATTGGGAAGCGGTCGGCGCGCCTGGTTCGAGCAGGAGGAACGCTGGTGTCCATCGTCGGGCCGTCCGAGGCGCGGCCCGTTGATGGCTTTGCGATCGACTTCGTTGTCGAGTCCGATCGTGCCCAACTGAGTGAGATCGCCCAGCGGGTGCGGGACGGGCGACTGCGGACGAACATCGGCAACGTCTCGACCCTCGACGATGCCGTCGCAACCTTCAACGCGACCGAGCGGCACGCAGGGAAGACGGTCATCCGCGTTCGTCCGTGACCGACACGGGCTATCGATGCACGCAGCCCGCCGGCGCTGTCCAGATCGGCCGGCTGCGTCCTATCAGCCCCGCGAGGAGCAACCTGGGAAACTAGCCATGCCCCCCTGGCCTTCGACCCTGACCGCCAGATGGCGTTTGTCACGCCGCTACTCGCGCTAAGTGGTAACGGCAGTGGTAAGGGAATGTTTCTTGTCTTCCTAAACCATTTTTCGCTATGAAACCTGGATCGGTTCGATTCCGACCTCCGCCTCCAGAACTATTTCGGTGCCTGCCAACCTACGACGCCAGCTCCGCCGCCCTCAGATGTAACCCCGGCGTAACCCCATGGCAGAATTCGAAACGGCCCGCATCGCCGCGGGCCGCATGTAGTTTGGCTCCCCGCCCAAGGACAAAAGTGGGCACTGGCGTGTCCAACTTACGATTGCGTAACCGGCCTCATTTCTATGAACTAAAACCTCTGCTCTCCGTGGTTTGAGCCTCTGTTGCATATCCATCGCACCGCGCCTCGCCGGGCGCTTGGCCTGCCATCACATCGCTCGACTTTGGCGACTCAATAAATTGAGACAACCCTTCGGCCTGGAGCGCTTCCATCCCCGTGATGGGAGAGGTGATGAGGATTTGCACTGCTTTTTTAGGACGATTATTCTTGATCGTTGATCGCCAGAAAATACCTACACCGCGCCTACACGTAACCACAAACGCAAAAAGCCCAGCGGCTAAGCTGGGCTATGTGCTTGATTTTTGGTTGCGGGGACCCGCACACGAGCCCATCTGCGCGAGGTCAGGATCGCGTAGAGGCCGCGCGTAACGTTTCGCGAACTCGTTCGCATGATGATGGAGTCTGACCTGCGGCTGGCGCGCGAGTTGGCAGTCGCGCAGAATGGTCTAGAAGCCAAGGAGACGTTGGCCGGCTGATCCGCCGGATTGGGTGAACGTCGGTTCCGGTCAAGAGGTCTCGATCCGCGAGCTCGCCGAACGCGTGCGCAAGGCTTGCGGGCCACGAGCGAACTGGTTTGGGACCCCACCAAACCGGATGGCATGCCGCGTAAGCTCCTCGATTGCTCGCGCCTTCACGGGCTCGGCTGGCACCACCAGATCAGTCTCGAAGAGGGTCTCAAGCGTACCGTCGCTGACTATCGCCGTGAGAAGTCCGAAGGAACAGTGCGCGGCGCGCGCCAGTGAGCGACTACCGGCGATTCCACATCGCACTGTCTGTGGTCCGCAAGGATCCGCGCCGAGGGCACCGCGATGTCAGAGACCTGCAAACGCGCTCCGGCTCTGGCATGATGAGCCGCAATGGGCGTGCACCAGTTGAAAATGGATCTAACGAAGGGTCTGCTGCAACCTTTCCTTGACCAATCGGTTTCGATCAGGTCGATTGTCGCGGTCGGGTTTGAGCAGCCGTTCCCGATCGCCGGAAGCCCCTTGTCGACCTCGTTTCGTGCGATGAGGGGCCGAGACGCTGCATTGCTTCGCCCAGTGGCGGAAAAAGGCGGCCCAGGGTTCGGCGCGTGGGAAGCAAGCCCTCTGGCTGCGTACAACTCGGACGCGGAACACCGTACGTTGCGTGGCCTTGCGGTAGCGGCGAATACGTTGGCCGACGCCGTGTCGGGCACCGATTTGCTGCTTCTTCCCACCGAGCTGCTGCTGGCGATGATGACGCCGCTCGCTGACGAATTCGCCTTCCGCGCCGTCGCCGCGCTCTGGCCGAAGGCGCCGAGCGATCGCAGCGACGAGGCCTGGAAACTTCAGCGCAACTTATTCGATCGGGGCCTCGTCTGCATTGCATCTTTCCCCCTTGCGGGAGGCACGGCGCGTTGTTTCCTCGCGAGTGATGCGATCCAATCATTGGGCCGGATCGAAAACACGTCGCGTGGCCGGATCACTGTCTCGACGCTCGGCCAGAATGGTCGCTTCGCCAACCAGTTGTTTCAGTATTCCTACGCGAAGCTCTATGCGCTGCGGAACGGTTTGACCGCGGCGTTCCCCGCCTGGGAGGGACGGCAGCTATTCGGACTCGACGACCCCCCTTGCGCCGGCCCGGCGTTGCAGAGACTGTCGTTCGCCGGGTTCACCGACGATGACCGGCAATTGTGGGAGCGCGAAGATCCTCCGATCGATGTCGATATGTGGGGCTACTTCCAGGAGACGCCTGCCTGTTGGCAACACCATAGGCCGTTGCTGAGACGTTTGTTCCAGTTACCTGTCGACCAAGTGCGAGCGATCGACGCCTGGCGCGACCGGGTGACCCAAAGCGGACAGAGAACACTCGTGGCAATCCATCTGCGCCGCGGCGACTATCGCAAGAGCCAGTTCGACCTTCCATTTTTCCGCATGGTTCCGGAGCAATGGTACCTCAATTGGTTGCGGGCGCTTTGGCCGACGCTGGAGAGGCCGCTGTTGTTCGTTGCAACGGACGAGCCCGAGGCGATAAGGCCGGCATTCCGGGAGTTTGAAAGCGTGTCTGAGACGTTTGGGTCGCCGGCTGACGCATTGCCGGATCACGTCCGCGATTTCGAGATTCTTCGACGCGCGAATCATCTGGCAATCTGCAACAGCAGCTATTCGCGGATGGCCGCCATCCTCGCCCTGCCCGCCCAGAACAGTTACGTTCCGTCGTTTCAGACGCAAAGCTTCTCGCCTTATGAGCCGTGGATCGACCGCGACTTCTGGGGACGATTCCGCGATTCGTGGCAGGATCCGCATCCAGCCTTAAAAGATCATCGAGGCGCCGCACCAGTGATCTCGGAAAGCAATGTCCCCGAGGGGACGGAGCAAGCGGCGTCGATCTTCCTCGACGTATCCGACCTGGTACTCTACCTGGTCAACCATGCCACGCTTTCCGGCATTCAGCGCGTTGAATGCGAGATTCTGCGGAATCTGCCCGCTATCCCGCATTGTCAATCGGTGCGGCTGGTGGTACTGAACGACGGTGACGATTTCCGCGAGATCGAAACCGCCGCGCTCCTGCACTTCCTCGAGGAAATCGGTTCCGGAGGTTCTGACCGGGCGGTCGTGGTGTCCGGCCTGCGCGCGTTGCTCGGCCGGGCGGTCCAATGCACCGTTCGACCCCGCGACATCTTTCTCGTCGTCGGCGCCTTCTGGCCCGTGCGAGGCATGGGCAGGCTGCTGCAGCAATTGAAGAACGTGGACGTGATCATCGGCGCGTTGATCCATGATCTGTTGCCGATCGATGCCCCCGAATATTTCGAGGCTCGTGCCACGAAGGTGTTCGTCAAGGGTGTCTTCGAAGTCCTGACGTTCGCCGATTTCATTCTCACCACGTCGGAATACAACAGGGCTTCCCTGACCCGCCTGATGGCCGCCCAGGGATTCGACCCCGTGCCGGTTCATCTTGTGCCGCTGGCTCGCGAGCAATCGCACGGCGCGTTCGGCGGAGCCAACGTTTCGCAATCGGTGCAACGCATCCTCGAAACGGATTACGTCCTTTGCGTCGGGACGATCGAGGTGCGGAAAAACCCGGGCTATCTGTTCCACATCTGGAAGCTGATGGTGGAATCCGGTCGTTCGAATGTCCCCCGCCTCGTATTTGCCGGACGAAGAGGCTGGCTGGTCCGGGATTTCATGGATCAGTTGGCGGCATGCGACTATCTCGGCGGCAGAATTGTGATGGTCCACGACGCCACCGATCTCGAGCTCGACCTGCTCTATCGCAATTGCCTGCTCACGATGTTCCCCAGCTTCGCCGAAGGATGGGGTTTGCCGGTCGGAGAAAGCCTCGCCCATGGGAAGATCTGCCTGTGCGCGGCAACTGGGGGCGTCCCGGACGCGGCTGGCATGGCGGCGGACTACATCGATCCCCACAACACGCGCGACGGACTCCAGCAACTGGTGCGATACCTGGACGATCCGGAACTGCGGCGCAGGCGCGAGCGCGAGATCGTCGACCAATTCACGCCCCGGTCCTGGCGAAGCGTAGCGGACGATTTCCTGAGATCAACCCTCGCCCTCGCCCGCCACGTGCCGCCCGTCGACGGTGCTGCCGTTATCCGGTTGCCCCCGGAGCGGTACCTGCCGATCAGCAGCGCCGCCGCCGCGATGCCGTTCGACGGTACCGACGGCGCGCTGTCCGCAGAGTTGATCTGCGCTTCCGGCTGGCACCCGGCCGAAATCTCGGGTGCGCGAGCACAAGGGCGCGCGGCAACCCTCCGATTTCGCGCCGCTGCGCCAGTCGGGGCCGGCGTCGTCCTGGTCATGCGCCTGGCGGCGAACGGTCGTCGGTTCAGCATCCGGCTTCGCTCGGGCTCCGGTGCCGAAATCGAAACGCGTCTGGACGTCGGCACCGAGCGCGTGGCAGTTCTGTCCTGCCAGGTCGAAGCGAGGAATCTGGTCACCGTACACGTGTCGTCGGATGCGGCGAGCGCCCGAGAAGGCACGTGGACCGGTGCGCGCCACTGGAGTCTCAAGGGCATTCTGTACTTCGAGCCGAAGCGGCTTACCGCCGCGGCGATGGAGCAGCTGCTGCGCGGCGAGCAGGTTCAGTCACCATCGGCGGTTGCATCACCGCCCGTGGTGCGGCGCCCGAACCATGCGGCACACGGGTCGCAGCGGGAGCGCATCCTGCTTTCTTCCGCAATCGCGATGGACGACAGTTCGCGTGCGCCTTCATTGCGCGACTTCCTTCGCTCGACCAATTCCTGGTGGCCGTCCGATAGCACGACCGGACTCGACGCGCCGCTGTTCGCCGACGACGCGGACAGGCGCGCATTTGTCGCAGGTTGTGCAAACGGCCCTCACGCAAGCCTGACGGGCCGCGATGGGATCAAGCTCACCCGGCGCCGCGATGTATTCGTGTCGATGGCGCGATTCTCCGAGGGCTCGATATTCGACCGTTCTGGCGTATGGCGCGCGATGGGGTATCTGCAGGGCGCGCCTCGGGATCGAACGCCGTGGTTGTCGAATGGAGCGGACGGCCTCCGGATCGATGCCGATGCGCTGGCTGCCGCGCCATTTTTCGATGCGTCGTACCTCATTTTCTACAACGGCAACCTGCACAATTACTATCACTGGCTGGCGGAGGGATTGCTCTGTCTCGACGTCCTTTCGCAGACGATGGCGCCGGACTCGAACCTGCGCATTGTGCTGCCGCAGTCGATGGATATCGCAGCGGTCTTCGACCATCGCCGCACGCTCGACGAAGTCGGCCTCGGCGGAAACCAAGTCCTCGAAGTGGCGGAGGATCTGATCCGGGTACGCGAGGCCATCTGGGTCGACAGCGATCTCGTCCAGAGCATGCCGGCGCCGTATTTCAAGGACTTCCAGCGGCGTGTTGCCAACCTCTATGCCGCCCGCTATGCCGGCCTGCGCGGGCCCCGCAACCGACGCCTGCTGATTGGGCGGAGAGGGCCGACCCGAATGATTGCCAACCTTGCGCAAGTAGAGGCCTTGTTGTCGGGATATGGCTTCCAGACAGTGTACCTCGAGGGCATGAGCATGGCGGACCAGATCCTGCTGTTCCAGAGCGCGGAATTCATCATCGGGGCGCACGGGGCGGGGTTGACCAATCTGCTTTTTTGCGAGCCGGGCACGAAGGTGATCGAGTTCATGCCCGTAGCCGAATTTCGGCCGTTCTTCTGGTTGATCTCAGAGAAACTGGAACTGCTCCATGGCGTCCAGTTTTGCCCCGCGACCGAAGGCCACGGCTTCCAGGCTGCGATCGCCGTGGATGTCGGCAAGTTGCGGGCGCTCGTCGACGTGCTCGACGCCGCGTCGGCAACGATCGCGGCCGCGAGACGGTCCGCGTGACCCGCTTCTACGCGGGGAAAATACATGCTTCAGTCTGCCGTCCGGACGCGAGCGGCCGCACCAATCACGAGCCCTTCCTTCAGCAACGACGTCAGGCACGTCTCGACATCGCCCACTGGCGGGCTTTCGAGCTGGAAGGCGGCCGCGACCAGATCAGGCAGTTCGCGGGCTTGCAGGTTGCCGTCGCAGATCTCGAGGATGAACGCGGCGGTCGGATTCAGGAAGTGGATACGATCGTGATCGCGGCGAGAGACCACGAAACCGTCGGTCACCGCGATCAGTTCGAGATCCTGCACTCGCAGGGGTCGGAGGTCCCAGTCCATTGTCCTCGCACGCTCGCGCTTGCATGATCACGCCGCGGGGGTAGGGAGGTCAATCGCGAGAACGGGGGTGGCTTCGACTTCGCCGTTCGTGTCGATCAGATTCCGTCCAAATCAAAACCGCGCACAAATCGGTAGCTGGCTACAAAAGTAAGAAAGAAGCCGCTCGGTGAGAGCGGCTTCCGTGGTGAGTCTATAAAATTGGTTGCGGGGACAGGATTTGGTAGTTATTTGCCGAGAATCCCGATCGTCTGATCCAAGAACGTCCGCTAACGCCCCACAGCGGAAATTGCCGGACTAACAGTCAGTTCACTGCATTTTGGGTGCGGATGTCCCGTCGGACCAGTGTGTCACTGGCACCATGATCACGCTCAAGGCTTCCGGCGAATCTCGGAACTGTGGGTTCAGCATCGGCGGCGCGCCGGGCAGATCGGCGCCCCATGTCGAACCTTGCGCGCGCGGAAAATAGAACATCAGATGCGGCACCCAGTTGTGCGCCTCGTCGTTCAGATACCCCTGCTTGGACATCATATAGGTCATCGCGCCCAATTCCAGAGGCGGCAACGCATGACTTGCGATGGCATCCTTGATCGCAGCGATCATCTCCGGCTTCGAACGCCCTGCCAGAACCAGCTCTGTGCGTTTTATCGTGTACGGCAGGATCGAGCGCACCGCCGCGGGGTTATAACACAGCGGCCCGCGCATATGCGGATTCCAGAATTGCGGGAAGTCGTATTGCGACATCCATCCGCGCTCGACCGCACAAACGAACCCGTTGCTACCCTTGACTGCAGTTTCGTAGCCGTGGCGCGTCAGCACCAAGACCATCGCCTTATCCGCGATGGCGGGCGGCGCAGCGCTCTTCGCTAGCGCGATTTCGGCAGCAGGATCCATCATGTATTGATCCTGCGGCGCCATCGTTGGGTAACCCGCCGCATACGCGACGGATGCGAACAATGCTGCACCGACTACGGAAGGGCAGGAATTGATCATGCCTGTTTTCATGCCGCCGCGTTCAATTGCTGACCAGGAGTCTCTCCGGCAACATCTTACAGGATTGCGAAGGCTTCACAGCGTCAGGCAGCGCTCGTGCTCGCCGGCTAAAGCGCGGGTCGCGCCCCAACGCCAAGCCGCGCCGACACGAGCAACGCCGCAGACACGATCAGTATTTGCAGCACCGACACCGCCGCAATCGTCGGATCAATCGCGTTTAGGATATTGTCGAACATCTTCTTCGGCAACGTCATATTGGCCCCGCCGAGAAACATCGCGATCACCAGCTCATCGAACGACGAGATGAACGCAAGAAAGACGGCCGAGATCAGTGCCGGGCGAACCTGTGGCAGTGTTATGCGCCAGATCGCGCGCAAACGGCTCGCGCCAAGCCCCATCGCCGCATTCTCGAGTGATAGGTCAAACGTGCGCAGCGCCGCGGTCATAATGACAACTACATAAGGGATCGCATGGACCGTGTGGCCGAGCACGATTCCGCGCCAGTCGCCGATCAGGCGGAGCGAAGAGAATAGCCCGTAAACCGCAATGGAATAGATGATCGTCGGCACGATAAGTGGCATGGCACTCACCTGATTCACCCACTCGCGGCCGGGGTAGCGACCGCGCACAAGACTGAAGGCAAGCAGGGTGCCGAGCACAGTCGCGACCACCGTTGTGCATCCGGCAATCTTGAGGCTTCGAAACGTCGCAGCAAGCCAGACGGGATCGTTGACGTACGACACATACCAGCGAAGCGACCAGCCTGGTGGCGGAAACTGGAGATAGGATGCAGAGCTGAACGAGATCGGAAAAACGATGAATAGCGGAAGCATCAAGAACAGAAAGACGAGTCCGCTGAATACGTGCAAGGCAACGCGCGCGCGGAAGCGGCGCGCATGCCGGCGAGGCGGCGGCCTTAGCTCCATCGCAGATTGCTGCGCATCAGTCGGCGCAACGCCACGTACACGATCAGCGCAGCGGCGAGCAGCACAACCGACAAGGCCGCGGCGAAACCCCAGTCAAGAAATTCTCTCACCTGTTGCTCGATAAGAACTGCGACCATCGTCACGCGACCGCCACCGAGCAGCGCGGGCGTGATGAAGAATCCGATGGAAAGGATGAACACGAGCGTCGTGCCAGCAAGTACCCCGGGCAGCGTGAGCGGAAGATAGATGCGCTGGAAGATCTTCCATTGCGACGCGCCCAAACCCTCCGCCGCGAGCAGAAGACCCCGATCGACTCGTCGCATGATGCTGTAGAGCGGGAACACCATGAACGGCAGCAGCACGTGGACCATTCCGATCAGCACGCCGGTCATGTTGTACAGCAAAGGCAGCGGCTCGCTGATCACACCGGTATCGAGCAGTAAGCGATTGAAGACGCCGTTGCGCCCGAGCAGCACCATCCATGCGTACGTGCGAACCAGCAAGCTGGTCCAGAACGGCAACAACAGGAACACGAAGCCGATGGTCGCCCAGCGTCGTGTCGCCGTCGCGAGGAAGTGTGCCACGGGGTAGCCGAGCACGAGGCAGATTACGCTGACGTAGAAGCCGATTTGGAACGTGCCAAGAAGTACGCGGACGTAAAGCCCCTCGGTAAGCGCCTTTTTGTAGTAAGCGAACGTGCCGCCCTCGACGCTCAGCAGCATGAGGCGACCCACCGGAATCAGGAACAGCAACAGCAGAAACGCCAGCGGCAGGGCCGCGAAGAGCAGCGGACCCGTGTGCTCGCTCCGCCGAAGCGACGCGATCCGCGCAGTCACTTTCGCCTTCAAAGGCGCGGTCACGGCATCGCCACGAGATGCATATCGGTCGCGCTCCATCCGACGGTGACATCGTCGCCGGCCGACAGCGTGGTGCCACGCTCGCGGAACGGCCAGCGCACGAGAAGTTCGTGCGTCGCGTCGATGCTCAAGCGATATTTGACAGACTCGCCAACATAGACTACCTCGACGATGCGCGCGCGCACTACGTTGTCGGCCGACTGCCCCGCGGCGAGAAGCCTTGGTCGCTCGGGCCGAATAAGCACGCCGACCTCGCTGTCGAGCGCGAGCGGCGACGGCGGTACGGCCAAGCGCAGGCCACCGTCCGTCAGCGCAAACCTTTTTCCCGTGTCGTCGGCAACGAGGCGGCCGCGGAAGATGTTCGACTCGCCGACGAAATCGGCGACGAACCAGCTGATCGGGTGCGCGTAAATCTCCTCGGGCGTTCCGAGCTGCTCGATGCGTCCCTGGCTCATCACAGCGATGCGGTCGGACAGCACCAAGGCTTCTTCCTGGTCGTGCGTGACAAAAAGCGCCGTGATGCCCAGCCGTCGCTGTAGTCGCTTGACTTCGAGTTGCATGTGCTCGCGCAGCTTCCGGTCGAGCGCGCCGAATGGCTCGTCGAGCAAAAGCAGCGCTGGATCAAAGACCACCGAGCGCGCGAGCGCAACGCGTTGCTGCTGGCCCCCGGAAAGCTCACGCGGCAACCGCGCACCGAGCTTGGCGAGATCGACGAGCTGCAGAATCGTCGCAACGCGCTCCCGGATCCGGGCTCGGGGAACTCTGCGCATCTCGAGCGGGAACGCGACGTTCTGCTCCACGGTCAGATGCGGAAATAGCGCGTAGTTCTGAAACACCATGCCGATCCCGCGCTGGGCGGGCGTGGCGAACGTGATGTCGTTGCCGTTCAGGCAGACTGTGCCCTCGTCGGGTAACTCGAATCCGGCGATGATCTTGAGCAGCGTCGTCTTGCCGGACCCGCTCGGCCCGAGAATCGTGACGAGCTCGCCGGGCTGGACCGCGAGATCCAGACCGGAGACCGCGACAACGTCGCCGAAGCGGCGAACGATGCCGCGGAGGCCGAGATCCGCGGCGCGTCCGGCTGCCGTCGTCGGCGGCGGGTTCAGCACGCGCTAATCAGCTGCGCGGGCGATCATTTCTCGAGCATCCAGCGCGCCCAGCGCTCCTTGACCTTGGCCGCGTTGTCGGACTGCCACTCGGTATTCGTCCAGAATTCCTTAGGCAGGTAGGCCGGATTGGTCGGCAGATACGGCGCCAGCTGGGGATCCGTGTACTTGATCGCCTCGAGGTTCAGGCCCGGGTAGCCGATGGCATTGGCGTAGACGCCCTGCGGCTTGGCCTCTGCCATGATCGCCAGCAGCTTTTGAGCCCAGTAGACGTCTTTGGCTCCTTTTGGAATTCCGAATGTCGATTCCTTCATTGCCCCCTGGTTCCACTCGATCGCGATCGGCGCGCCCTGCTTGATCACCGAGTAATACCGCCCGTTCCATGCCGTGCCTATCACCGCTTCCTTGTCTACCAGCACTTGCGCCGACTGACCTCCGGTCGTCCACCAGACGGACACGTACTTCTTGATCTGGTCCATCTTGCGGAACGCACGATCGACGTCGAGCGGATAGAGCTTGTCGATTGCGACGCCATCTGCCAGCAATGCGAATTCGAGGTTGTCGGCCGGATCGTTGCGCATCGACCGTGGCCCCGGAAACTTCTGCACGTCCCAGAAATCCGCCCAGTTCTGCGGGCGCTTGCCTTCCGGGAACACATCCGTCCGGTATCCCATCACCGTGGAATAGACACCCTTCGGAAACACGAACTTGCGATTTTGCAGCGATTTTGGGAACTGCGAAAGGTCGATGATCTTCAGGTCGAGTGGCTCGAGCAGGCCGGACCGTGAAGCGAGCAGCGCACTCTCGCCGTCGATCTCGGTGACTTGCCACTCGACGTTGCCGGATTGCACCATCGCTCGCATCTTGCCGAGATCAATAGGACTTGTGCTGACGACCTTGATGCCGTAACGCCTTTCGTACTCGCTGTAGAACGCCTTTCGCATCGCGTTTTGCATGTCGCCGCCCGAGTCGTTCACGACAATCTGAGCTGGCTTCGGGGGTTCGGCCTGTGCCCACGTCAGGCGCGGAAATGCGCACGCCGCGCCACCGAGCGCGAGCAGTGCGCGGCGTGTCCGTTGGTACTGTTTCATCGCTGTTCCTCCTCTTTTGAACGTTGACTCAACGTGCCGACCTGCTTCCGTCAATCCGTCAATCGTGTTGCGTTTTTGCTCTACTCCTGCCAATACTCGCCGTGCGAGCGATTGGCGCTTTCGACGGCGGCAATCCGCGATTGTGCGCTTTTTCCGCCTCGCTGCACGACCATGGCGATCAGCACTTCGAACAGCACCAGGGTCGCTGCGTAGGAGGGAAAAAAGTTGGGGCTGTCTGTGCGTACGATGAAGCTGATATGCGCAAGCGGGATGACGGGTGAATGCACGCCGTCCGTGATCGCGATGACGCGCGCGCCGGCCCGCTTGGCGATCCGGGCCGCCTCGATCGAGCGTCGCGCGTACGGGCTCTTGGTCAGAACGAGCACGGCGTCGCGACGGGTCGTATCGAACAGCGCGGCAGGCATCGAGACACCGGAGCGCCCGGCGACCTGCCAGTTCGGGAACGCCATGTTCGCCATGTACGCCGCGTAATCCGCGAACGCTGCCGAGCTGAGCAGCCCGACCAGCAAAATCCGATCGGACGTTGCCAGGATGTCGGCTGCGCGGTCGAGCTTGCGGGGATCGATCGTGGCCAGCGCCTCGACGTTCGCGATGGCCGCCGCGGCCTGGCGCCGAACGAGTCCGCCGGGCTCATGACGCGCGTTGTCCGCGCCAGCCCGCTGAAGCAGCTTCGCCTTGTCGGCGAACGTCTGCGACCGCCGCGTGGTCTCGTGGCGACAGATCTCGCGCAGCGCCTCGTAGTCCGCGCAGCCAACGGTGCGCGCCAAGCGGCTGAACGTCGGCGGGGAAAGCTTGGCTGCAGCCGCGATGTGACGCAGAGACCGCATCGCGACCATGTGCGGGTGCTCGGCGACGAATCGCGCCGCGTGCTTCAACTGCGGGCTCAGCGTATCGAAGTAGCGTCCGATCCGATCATGAATCGAGGAATCGACAGGACGACCAGAACCGCTGATAGCTTCCTCTGATTGCGCGCGGTCAGGCTGTGACGTTTGTAACGCCATTTGAAGTTCGTTGTAACGTATGTTACAAACACTGTCAACCCCCTTCCGTCGACATTGTGCGGTTTGGAAGACGAGGGCTCACCGACCGATCGCATAGATGAGGTGCGCACGTGACCCATTCGATATTTCCCTCCCACGCCCCAGTCGTCGTCATCGGCGGCGGCGTCATGGGTTGCTCGACGCTGTATCACCTGGCGAAGCTCGGCGTTAGTGACGCCATCCTGGTCGAGCGGAACAAGCTGACTTCGGGGACAACCTGGCACTCCGCCGCGCAGGTTCGAGCGTTGCGCTCGACCCGCGGGCTCACCGAACTCGTGAGGTACTCGGTGTCGCTCTACACGTCGCTCGAAGCAGAGACCGGGCAGGCGACCGGCTGGATCAACAAGGGCTCGCTCTCGATTGCAACGAGCCCCGACCGGCTGATCCACATCCGTCGTCAGGAAGCGCTGGCGCATACCTTCGGCTTGCCGGCCCAGTCAATCTCGCCTGGAGAAGCCAAGGAGCGCTGGCCGCTGATGAACGCCAGCGATGTCCTCGGCGCGGTCTGGTCGCCGGAGGATGGACGCGTCAACCCGTCGGACCTGTGCGCTGCCCTGGTCAAGGGCGCGCGCGCTCGCGGCGCGCGCATTTTCGAGGACACGCCCGTGACCGGCATTGTGACCGAAGGGGGCCGGATCCGGGGCATCGAGACGGCGCGCGGGAGCGTCTTTTGCGATGCGATCGCGGTGTGCACCGGGCTCTGGAGCCGCCGGGTCGCGGCAATGGCCGGAGTCGCCGCGCCCGTCTGGCCGTGCGAGCACTTCTACTTGCTGACAAAGCCGGTGGCCGGTGCCGAGCGCCCCATGCCATCGCTGTCGGACCACGACAATCACCTCTACATCCGCGACGAATCGCAGGGACTGCTGGTCGGCTGCTTCGAGCCTTGGGCGAGGCCCATCGATCCGGCCCGGCTCGGCGAGGACTTCGCGTTTCAGCTTCTGCCCGAGGACTGGGATCACTTCGAAGCGATGATGCCGCGCGCGTTGCATCGACTGCCCGTGCTCGAGACCGCGGAAGTGCGCATGCTGTTGAACGGCCCCGAGAGCTTCACCCCCGATGGCTCATTCATACTCGGCGAGGCGGCGGAGACGCGCGGCTTGTTCCTCGGTTGCGGGATGAACTCGGTCGGCGTCGCCACCGGCGGAGGTGCCGGCATGGCCCTTGCGCATTGCATCGTTCACGGGCACAGCCCAATCGACACGACGGAAACGGATCCCAAGCGATTTCCCGATGGCGTCAACAGCGTCGAGTCCCTGACGGCACGCGTGCCGGAGGTGCTCGGCAAGCACTACGAAATTGCCTACCCCGGGCGGCAGTGGAAGTCGGCGCGAAATCTGCGGCATTCACCGTTGGACAAGCGGTGGAAGGATGCAAATGCACAGTTCGGTCAGATCTACGGATGGGAGCGGCCGCTTTATTTCGGCAGCAACGGCGATCCGGAATTGACCTTCGGCAGGCCGCCGTGGTTCGACCAGGTTGGCCTCGAGGTCGCGCAGGCCCACGACCGCGCTGCAATTTTCGATCAATCCACGTTCGGCAAGATCCGCGTCGAAGGCCCCGATGCCGAACGATTCCTGAACCGTGTCTGTGCCAACGATATGGCCCGCGCGCCCGGACGCGCGATTTACACCGCGATGCTGAACGATCGCGGAGGTTTCGAAAGTGACCTGACCGCATTGCGCCTGTCCGACGAGTTGTATCGCCTCTATGTCGGGACCGCGGCGGTCAGGCGCGACCTGGCTTGGCTCAAGCGCCACCTCGAGACAGGCGAGCGGGTGACCCTGACCGACGAGACCGAGAATCATGCGGTTATTGCACTGATGGGGACGGACGCCAGGCGGATAGTGCGCGACCTCGGCACCGGCAGCACCGGAATGCTCGGCTATTTCTGTCATGGCGAAGACCGGATCGCGGGCGTGCCGGTGCGCGCCGCGCGCCTCTCCTACGTTGGCGAGCCCGGCTGGGAGTTGACCTGCCGCGCCGATGATGCCCCGCGGCTCTACGATGCGCTTCACGATGCTGGGGCGCGCCCCAGCGGGCTTTACGCCCAGACCTCGATGCGCATCGAAAAGCGCTATCTCGCCATGGGACATGACCTGGACGCCGATGTAACACCGCTCGAAGCCGGTCTCGAATTCGCCGTCGACTGGAGCAAGCCGTTCATCGGACGCGACGCCCTCAGGCGCCGGCGCGAGGACGGGGTCACATCGCGCCTCGCATCGATTGTTCTGGGCGACGAATACGCCGTACCGCTCGGCAACGAACCGGTCTATCTCGGTGATCGGATCGTGGGCAAGACGACTTCGGCCGCGCACGGCTATCGTGTCGGGCGCCCGGTCGCCCTGGCTTACCTTCAAATCGGCGATGTCGGCGAGACCGAGGGTTTGCAGGTCCATGTCGACATCGCTCGGCAACGGTTCGTCGGCACGGCAAGCCTCGTCGCGGCGTTCGATCCGCGTAGCGATCGGCTACGCAGTACGGCACAGGCCTGAAGAAACGAAGGGCTCGCATCGCTGCAAGCCCTTGAATTGTTGGTTGCGGGGACAGGATTTGAACCTGTGACCTTCGGGTTATGAGGCGCATTTTAGCCATAGCAGAACCTTGTTAATCAATAACTTGCAACGCTTGCCGATTTCGAAATCAATGTATCCAAGCCACAATTGGGGGCACAGTAAATGTGAGCTGGTCACAGTTCGAATCTCCGTGCTTTCCTCACGTGCCAGTCTTTCAGGTTCTTATTCTGCCAGTCGAAAACCAGGAACCCTATATCGATCGAAAACAATGTCGTCGCTTCCCGAAAACCACACACTAATCTGCCTTAAAGAGGTTTTGGCAGGAAAGCGCAGACGTTCGAAGAAGATTGTCGGCTCGGCCTCAAAGCGGCCACTAAGCCAGTCAGACGCTGGGAGTCGCGCGACCGCATTTCCCCAAGCGAAATTTAGTCCCTTTTGGTCGGACCATATCTCGATCGGACAGCATGCATCGGTGTTGACATTTTGAAGTAGACGTACGGCGTCGCACAAATGGGCCAGGTCTATGGCGACAACCGGGGAATGTCTTTCAATCGCTCGGATCGAGGCGCGTGTATTCGTCCTGCCTCGTTGTAGGCTCGTCCAGAGTGCTTCGATAATGATTCCAGCAGCATCATCGGCGTCGCGAGCCCCGGCATCGTGAATCAATGCCATATTGCCTGCCGACAAGCCAAAGTTATTCCGAATCCACAGGCCCAGCCCGCGGTGAAGCTTAACAAGATCACTGCGACTTTTGGCTGCAATCAAGCTCTTATCATCAGCAGACAGAATGCCAAGGAGTTGGCCCACGGCTTCGTTGACGCTGGCCGGCCATGGGCCATTTTGTAGCGGTCGAGATTCAGTGGACATGGCGCCGACTATAGTTGAGCTACTGACGCCCCCGTCGAGCGCGATCCTGCGGTGGCCTCGTGAACCTGAACGTTCACGGCAGCCCGACGGGTCACCCTCGATTGGCGCGCGTAAGCGGCCAAGATGAGAGGTGCCGTAGTCCCGAAGCGCCCCTAGGTCCATCGAGCGAGGGCTTTGGTCCGAGCACTTCAAACTGGGTACGAAGGGCACCTGAAGCGCTTGCCAACACCGAGATCAACCTGTTTAAGGCACAATTTAGGCACAGTCACCGTGTGGGCGTCACAAAATAAAGCTTGCCCCCAGCCCGCGCGGTGGCGCCAGACTCTCCTTCGGCAATAGATACTGAGTTCCCTACCGGGCACAACACCTACCATGGGCCGCTGCTCGGCATTGGCCCGTGCCAATCATTGATAGAGGCTTCGAAACGATATGTCAACTAACACTACAGGAGTACCGTCAAGTCGCCAGACCAAGTTGCAGACGCTTGATGCTGTTCAGATGACTCGAAATCTAATCGCATTTGAGACAATTAATCCGCCTGGAAGAGAACGAGCCTGCGCAGAATACCTAGCGGCCTTGCTTGCTAACGCAGAATTCGATGTATCGCTGAACATTTTAGGTGAGGATCGCGCAAGTATTGTCGCGAGGCGCGGCGGAAATCGCAAGAAGCCGCCATTGGTCTTCACAGGACACCTCGACGTAGTTCCGCTCGGAACTATCCCGTGGACATGTGATCCGTTCGGTGGAGAAGTCGTTGATGGTCGCCTCTACGGACGTGGTTCGAGCGACATGAAGAGTGGCGTGGCGGCCTTTGTCGTAGCGGCCATCGCCGCTTCTGATTCGCTTGGCGATGACTACGGCATTATGCTCATCGTTACTGCAGGCGAAGAAACCGGCTGCCACGGGGCAACTGCGCTCTGTCGAGACGGTAGTCTTGGGCCGGCTGGGGCGCTAATTGTTGCGGAGCCAACCGGCAACAGACCCTTTATCGGACACAAGGGGGCGCTGTGGTTGAAGGCGACAACCCGCGGCATCTCAGCCCATGGTTCTATGCCTGAGCGCGGAGACAACGCAATTTACAAGGCAGCGAAAGCTATTGAGCGCCTGCGTGATCTAGATTTCAAGGTCTCCCGTCACCCCGTATTGGGTTGGCCTACCCTCAACGTTGGCACCATACATGGCGGAATGAACATCAACTCGGTACCCGATCGGACTGAAATCGGAATCGACATCCGTACTACACCTTCCATCGATCACGTCGTCCTCAAGGAAACCGTCCGAAAAGTTATGGGGGAGAACACAGATATCGAAGTGTTGATAGATTTACCAGGCGTCTGGACCGCCCCGCAAGCTCCATGGGTAGCCCGGACGATGGACATTGCAAGCAAAATTACCGGCGTCGCTCTAACGGAGCAGACGGCAACTTACTTTAGCGATGCGTCAGTCCTAACGCCTGCGCTCGGGGATGTTCCAACTCTAATTCTCGGGCCTGGAGAGCCCACGCAGGCTCACCAAACAGATGAATGGTGCGAAGTCACGCGCATCTCCCAAGCAGTTGAGATCTTCAGTGCGATAATTGCCGATTGGTGCGGCGCATTGGCCCCAATCCCCAAGTCGTTGCCAGAGCACCCATCTACGCAATGAATCCACTCCGTGCGAGCAACCCTGTTGATGTTACGGCGACCTTCCCGTGGACCCAAGTTGGTTTGGCAAGGAGGTGCGCAAAGGCCGGTCTTATCACAGTCCAGGCTAACCCGGACCCCCACTTTCGCGGTGCGCTGGTCACGTCTCGCTTTATCACCTACGGCAAGGGCCGTGTCTCGAAAATGCAGTGATCATGCATCCCTTCACTGCAGCATTGAATTTCCGAACAGATAAGATTCCATGAAGACCCCATATCTCGAGCAGCCCACTCAAGGGAGCCGGGAAACCAACTGCTAAAGACATAGCACGTTTTGCGACCGGTGTTCGTGCCCCTGCCAAGTACGAAAGCAGAGTGGTCAACGCGAACCAAAGCGCTCCCAGTCGTCTCGTCGATACTCTGAATAGAAAACCGCCCCCACCCACGTTGCGAGAGACGTCGCATGTAATGTCGAAATACGTCAATCCCGCGCAGTTTATGCGTCGCCGACTCGCGTTCGCACCATTGCCACGCTGATTGGTATCCGACCTTCCAAACGGCACGCGAATAATCGTTCTCGCCAAGCGACTCTTCCATTGCCATGTGATAGTTGATGAAGAAGTGACGCGGCATGTAGATCATCGGCAGCTTATCCGTCGTCCACACACCGGTGGCCGGATCGACATTTATTAAGACCTTCGGGGGATACAAAGTCATCGATGGTTGCCGATCTATTAGACGGTTATGCTAAGGCCAGTCCGATAGCGCGACTATAGCCGCGCCGATCTAGGTTTTTGCCTATCGTTGTTGTTCGGACCTTCGCGAGCCAGCCGAGCGAGGTTAGCTTACTCACCAACCAAACCTATGGCGACATCGCGCCAATGATGGGTGACGCTATGTACGCAGCAATTGACCAAAATTCGGCACTTGGTCGGCAAAGCCCGCAGTCCGTAGCGCGTGCCAAGCAAGCGCTTGGTTGCTACTAATGACCGGTTTGCCGAGATCGCGCTCAAGTCTTTCGATGACTCCATTTGCACGCAACGCAGTGCAACAAATGAAAAACGCTTCCACGTCGGGCCCATTCAAATCGCAAACAATGCGATATATTGACGCGGGTGATACCCGGTTCATGTCTGAGTCGCACTCAATATTGCATGTTGCAACGCGCGACACAGAGATTCCATTGTTCTCAAGACAATCGCTCATCATCCTCGCGACTGAGACCGTGTACGGCATCATCATAGCGATGCGCTTTGTATGCAGCGCGGCGAGGGCGGCACGGGCCGCCGTGAACGGAGTCGAAATCGGAATTCCCGGACGAACCTCGTGAATCCGAGCGGCAACAATCGCCTCCCCCATCGCAATAGTCCCAGACGTGCATCCATAAACCATGACGTCCAGACGACCCGCCGGTAGGATCAGGGACGCGGCGCGCGTCAAGTCGCGCTCTTGTTCGCGCAGTGTGCCTATTGTTATTTCGTTCCTGCTGTCAATTCGATTCACATACAGCGCGATCGCGGGGTAAGGAAGAATTTCACGCACCTCGAGCTCGCTTGTGTGGCCATTCGCGAGCGCAATAAAACCAATGCGTCCACGCGGACCCGGCCCGTCGTCAAGTTCGGCGACGACGTTGATGATCGGTACAACGGTTGTTTTGGAGGTCAATTTACTATGAGTTCGCGTGGCCCGTTGCTCAACCTCTCAAAGCCGCTTTCGGTAATGAGCACCGTCTCGCCAAGCGACATACTCAGGCCCGTGTTGCTGTTAAGTAGGATCATGTGCACGAAGAAGACCATATTCGGCGCAAGGATCTGCGGCTCGCCAGCAAAGATCATTGGCCAGTCCATCCAAGTAGGCGGATAACAGGCCCCCATCGTGTAGCCGCAAGCATTCAGGAAATGACCGGCGTAGCCGGCAGCCGTTAAGACCTGAGCGTGCGCATCGAATACTTGCCCGACGCTATTTCCCGGTCTTAGCGTTTCCTCACAGGCCTGAAGGGCGTCAACGCATGCAGCAAACATCTCACGATGGCGGGGATCGACCTTCCCGGTCAAAATGACGTACATGAGCGCAGTATGGTAATGGCGATAGGCAGCGGCGATCTCGAATTGGACCTGATCCTGTGCGGCCACCTTCCCGTGACCGGTGTGATATCGGATGAGCAGCGCTTCTTCGCCTGCTCCCATCGGCCAACGGCTGGCGCTCGGATCTCCGTCCCCGCGCATAATCGTGTTCATCATCTCGCCATAGAGCCCACCAACACTCGCACCGGGAACTGTCAACCGTCGCGCGACCGCCAGCGCTTCATTGGCTAAGTGTCCAGCATGTCTGAAATATTCGATCTCGGCAGGGCTCTTCACGAGCCGGAGTAAACGCACGATGTCCGAAGCATCTACAAGTTCACAAAATCCAGCAAAAGCAGCGTCAACCATTTTTCCGCGCTGCGCGGTGAGCCCATAGGCATGGTACTCAACGCCGATTCGCTTGCCACGGCAACCATGGCTAGCGAGCATATCCCGCAAATCTTCGGCCGGATTGGCTCCTTCACGGTCTTTCCAAATCCGAACGTCCTCAATCACTGATGTAAGCCGTGATTGACGCTGGTCAGCGCTCCGAGTGAGGAGCGCCAGTGCGCCATCCGCGCCCAAATACATGCCCTGAAACATACTGTAGCCACTTGTATCGTAGCCGGTCAGGTAATACATGCTCTCCTGCCGAAAGATAAGGAGACCATCCAGACCGGCCTTGGCAATCTCTTGACAGGCACGCTTCTGTCTCGCAGCAAATTCTTCACGCGCAAAGTGAAGTGCCATGTCAGCTCACCCGTCGTCCGATGTTCGTTTTTCCGCGATATCGCCGTGTACGCTATCGGTCCCGCGAAAATTCGGGCAACGGGCTGTGATAGAGGGGCAGCGTCTCCGTCCGCGGCTGCCAACGTTTCTCCGCCACCAGTGTGTTGACGTGGTCGCAGATCTGCTCAAGTCGCGCAAACCATACTCCGCCCTTCGATCTCATGTATTCGATTAACTGCAGGACCGCCGAAAACCGCGCGAGCCTACCCGAAAGGAAAGGGTGCCAAACCGAAATCCAAAGCCCGCCATATTCCCAGGCAGCATCAAATTCGGCTCGGAACACTTCCATGGCCTTTTGCGGTGAAGAGATCGGCATCATGAAACGGAAGTCGCGGTTGTGTGCATAGTGCGGAAAATCATCGAGCGTCCAATCCACTGGAAACTCCAATAGCGAGCTGTTGCCGTCGGCTACCGCATATGGGATGTCATCGCCCATCAACGAAGAGTCGTACTCAATGCCCTCGTCAAGAAGATATCTCAATGAGTATTTCGAGAAAGCGAAACTAGGAGCGCGCCAGCCGCGTGGACGCGTCCCGACATGTTTGACAAAAGCATTGACGGCGCGACCAAGCCAATAGCGTTCGTCGTCCTTTGTAAGTTCGTTCGATCGCTCATGCAAATATCCATGAAGTGCGACTTCATGGCCGTTCTTTAGTAGAAGATCGATCTGCGCGGGATACTTCTCTATACACCAGCCGGGCACGAAGAAGGTTTGGCGCATCTCTATCCGCGCAAATTGCTCTACTAAGCGAGGAATGGCGATCAGTGGATCGTAACGACAGTACGATTGTGTCGCGAGAAGATTGTCTGCAGTGTCACGATTGTACCAATTGAACGCGCTGTCCGCGTCCATATCCCATGTCATTGCGACAGCGCAGCGCGAGCCGTTGGGCCACTGAATCGGATTTGCGATCATTGATCCATATCCTTATCCTGAACCTTCCATTCTTCGACTACGATCTCCGGTGCCACCTGCTTGCGTTTCGGTGGACCCGGACGTGCGACCGTTCCGAGATAGAGAAAACCCACAATAGCGTCACCCGCCCGAAGGCCAAGACCAGTCTTGACGATCGGATCATACGCGGGGGCGCCGGTGCGCCAAAACCCGCCAAAACCCAACGCGTGTGCGGCGACAAGAATATTCTGTGCAGCAGTGCCGGCAGAAATAATCTGCTCGATTTCCGGCACCTTCGGATTTGCCTTAGGTAATGCCGCCACAATGATGATCAATGGAGCACGCATCGGTTTTGAGCGTTCCTGCTCCAATACCCTTTGAGGCAAATCGGGCGCGCCGGCAACCCGTGAACGCGCCATGAGAGCACCCAGTCGCTCCCGTGCCGCGCCCCGAACGAGAAGGAATCGCCAAGGTTGGAGCAAGCCATGATCTGGAGCGTTGAATGCAGCCGCCAGTATGGCGTCCAACGTCTCACCCGAAGGCGCGGGCTCGGTGAGTTCCAGCGCCGAGCGACGGGTAATAAGTGCTGTTAGACAATCCATTCGCCTATCCGACTACCGTGGAACGGCTACAGCCTTGGCCCATTTGCTGCAATTATGATCAGGGCGCATACCGGAGCATGCGCCCGAGGAAACGTCGTGTGCGCTCGTGCTGCGGCCGATCGAACACGTCGCTCGGTAATCCCGCCTCGACGACGATGCCTTGGTCCATGAAAACAACCCGCGTTGCCACAGCGCGCGCAAAGCCGATCTCGTGCGTCACGATGACCATCGTCATGCCTTCGCGCGCCAAATCGTTCATTACATCGAGGACTTCGCCGATAAGTTCGGGATCCAGCGCCGATGTCGGTTCGTCGAAAAGAATGAGCTTCGGCTGCATCGCCAACGCCCGCGCGATGGCAACTCGTTGCTTCTGCCCACCAGATAGCCGTGTGGGTCGCTCGTCCACCTTGTCGGAGAGGCCCACCTTGGCAAGCAGTCGAATGCCTATTTCGACGGCTTCCTGGCGCGGCATCCTCTTCACTTCAATCAAACCCTCAATGACGTTGCCAAGCACGGTCATATGTGACCAAAGGTTGAAATGCTGGAACACCATGCCGATCTCTGATCGGATATTACACAGCGTGGCTTGCTTTTGCCTCTTCCGGCCGTCCCCATCGTGCCCCCAACCTATCACTTGGCCGTCGATATAGACGCGACCACTTGTCGGTTGTTCAATGAAATTGATGCAGCGGAGAAATGTGCTCTTGCCACTACCACTCGGACCAAGAATGCAAACTACCTCACCGCGACGTACGGATAGACTTATCCCTCGCACCGCGTGAACCGCACCAAAGGACTTGTGTAAGTCCTCGACCACCAACATTTCTCGATTCTCGGTCTTCGCGACATCGTCGTTGGTGATTCGTCCCAGGGCATGCGCGCTATGCGGAACTGGCCCGATCCCGACCATCAATGGTCCTGTCCGGGTCTACACATCGACAGCCATTCGCCCTTCAACGAGGCTAAATAATTTGGAAAGACCGTAACACAGCACAAAGTAGAACAGTGCAAGGACAGTATAGGTTTCAATCGGGCGAAACGTCGTAGTAGAAATGACATTCGCCCGATACATAAGATCGTTCACTCCAACAATCGAAACCAAGGATGAATACTTCAGAAAGACGATGAAGGTATTAGCTAAAGGAGGCAAGACTTTGCGAATTGCCTGAGGCAGGACGATGCGCCGAAGAACCGTGATAGGCCGCATTCCAATGGCCTCCGCCGCCTCAATATCTCCGCGCGCGACATCTTGAATGCCGGCGCGAACCACCTCGGCAATATAGGCTGCGGCCGCTACTGCCAATGCAATTATGCAAGACGTGACAGCGTCAGTTGAGAGACCAAAAAGTATCGGGATTAGGTAGAAGACCCAAACAAGCTTGACAAGCGTCGGCGTATTGCGGAAGAACTCGATGTAGGCCCGCATTGGCCACGATAGCAGTGGGTTTTTCGAAAGGCGCAGAACCGCGATCAGTACTCCGACGACGAGGCCAATCGCCGTCGAGGCAAGTGTGACATATAAAGTAATCCATACGCCCTGCGCTAAATAAGGCAGATACTCCCAGACCGCATCGAAGCGAAATTGATACATAGCGCTCAGGCGCGACTGTTATGCCATGCCGCGAGAAGCTACCAAGCGACTTCGACGCCCGCCAGGTTGTACTTTTTGATCAGCTCATCGACCGCTCCGTTGAGTTTGACGTCGCGAATGAACTGATTGAGCCAATTGAGCATGAGCTCGTCACCCTGCTTCACGAAGATACCGAGTTCCGTTTTCGTGAATGTGCTATTTGGTATCAGGACAAATTCTGGATGTTCTTTAGCGAGCGAGACGAGATTGCCAATGTCGGTTCCATAAATGTCGGCCCGCTGTCCACCCAGCGCCGCAATACAGGCGGGATCTCCTTCGAGGCGAAGAATATTGGCATTAGGCAAAAAAGCAGTTACCTCAGTGTCGGCCGACGTCCCTAGCGCAACGCAGATCTTTGTCGCGGGGTTGTTAGCCGCGTGCCAGTCTTTATACTTGCCAACCTTCTCCTTTGTTGTCATCAAGGCTTTGCCCGTCTGGGTTATCGGGCCAGCATACTCAGCGGCCAGCAAGCGCTGGAACGAACGGTTCCCATTGGACACAACATCGAACTTATCGGCCTGAAGGCCGGCCATCATTGTGCTCCACGGTTGCTCTACCCAGACGATTTTGACGCCGAGCGCCTTTGCCATCTGTTGCTCGTAGAGATCGACCGTGAATCCAGTGAGCTTTCCTGTTTTAGGATCGATATACATGAACGGAAACCACGCAGACCACCCAACCCGAAGTTCCTTAGCCTTGGTTGCCTTAGTCAGAGTCGATGAAGCGATGAGCTGAGACCTAACGTCATTGCCTTGCGCCATTACGGAACCTATGGCACTACAAGCTGCGATCGCGATCAGGGTGACAGCGAGCGATATCCTTAGCTTGACCATGTGGTCCTCCATCATGTCGACGAATTAGACGTCTCTGAAGCCGTAAAAGCGGGCGGCGTTCTTGGATAGAATCTTCTGTTTCAATTCGGTCGAAAGGTCTGTGCGGTCCGCGAGCGACGACACTGCCCCAGGGAACTTTGCGTCCCAGTGCGGGTAGTCCGAAGTGAACACTATCGCGTCTGGATAGCGTTCCCCGACGAAGGGTAACATCGGATCCTCCGGTTCGCAGAAGAACCAAACGCGACCAGACTCGACGTACTCGCTCGGTGGGCGTTTGATGTTCGGCACCAACCCGGCTCGATGTTCGTAGTGCTCATCTAGCCGATCAAGCCAATAAGGTACCCACCCAACGCCTGACTCGAGAAACGCGACGCGCAACCTCGGAAAGCGCTCGAGGATACCGCCACAGATAATACACATCGACGAGATCATCTGCTCGAACGGGTGCGCGACGCTGTGCGTGTAGAAGTAGTTCTCGAATCGCTCGGCACCAGCGAATGAACCCGTAGACGGTGCACCGTGCACGGCCAACGGCACACCCAGC
Organism: uncultured beta proteobacterium; assembly: GCA_963828665.1. Taxonomy (GTDB): domain Bacteria; phylum Pseudomonadota; class Gammaproteobacteria; order Burkholderiales; family Casimicrobiaceae; genus PALSA-1003. The sequence goes on along the minus strand of CAWHFL010000008.1, from coordinate 25,538 downwards.
CGCTCGGCCTCGGCGAACACCGGGATAAAATCCGGGTGATCGAGGTCCTTGCCGCACACATTAGTTGCCAGCATAGCGGCGACCAGCCCAAGTTCCTGCGTCGCACGGCGCAATTCGACGACGCTTGCCTCAACGTCCTGAAGTGGCAGCACGGCCACTGCCTTGAGCCGATGGGGCTCGGCTTTGCAATAGTCTACGACCCAATTGTTGTAGGCGCGCGCCATCGCTGCCGCGACTGCCTTGTTACGCACTGCCGCAAGCGTAAGTTCCGGTAGGTTTCCGAAAACGACGGCAAGATCGATGCCTTCGGAATCCATGTCCTTGAGCCGGGCAATGGGATCCGATACGCCGGGATGAAGCATCGAGCCGCGAATTCCCTCAGGCTGGCCCGATGCTATGCCTTCAGGTTTCGGATAGAGAATGCCCTCGACCATCCACCGCTCGCTGCCGCGGTTATCCTTGACTATGCGCGGGCCGAATTCGCGAAACGGCTTTTCAAGGTAACGGTCCCAAGTTTCAGCGGTAGAGCCGACATGGCCATCTGCATCAATGATCGTTAGTCCCTCGCGCCAATTGACGGAGGTGCTCCCCTTGGACTTAGCTTGAGCGGTTAATTCGGCGGCCATCTAGTCTCCTCAATAGAGCGACGCGACTCGGACCAACTTGGGTCGATGGGAAGCGGTGCGTGCTGCCAATATAACTAACGCAGGGATAAGAGCTACAACGATGCTGGCTACGGCCGATTAGAATTAGATACACAGTTGGTCCAGTAGGTCAAGTCCTACGCTTCACTTGGCTCTCCGGACATTTCCGACAAATGGCGCACAGTGACATGGGGTGTCCGATGACACCTACTAAGGGCCACTCCGCCAGACAGGCGACGCTGCCGAGATCTAGGTTGCCGGCCGCGCAACCGGCATTCATCTGCGACATCAGCTCGCCGTTTGCGCTTCCCGCTGGAGCGGAGCATTAAGAACATCGTAGTCATAGAGCCACCGATGTTCGATCCTGCCGCGCCCCCACTCGTCCGCCTCGGAGTCGCGTTTGAGCCTCGACGTGCGCTCGAAGCGGTTGAGCTCGTACAGTCGAAACGCGAGCTCGACGTCCTCACCCTCCACGGCGTCGAGGCAGCGCGCGAGCATTACGGCATCCTCTACCGCCATGCCCCCGCCTTGCCCCATATGGGGCGTCGTCGGGTGACACGCGTCGCCGAGCAATGCTACGCGGCCAGCGCACCAGGGCAATTTCGGTGCACGGACGAGCATGGGCCAGCGGCTGACCTCCGTGCACTGCTCGAGGATGCGGATGACGTCCGAATGGAAGTCCTCGAATGCGGCGAGTAGCTGGCGCGGCGCAGCTTCTGCGGGCGCGAAGTTATCCGTCTCCCACGGCTCGGGGCCACCGGTGACCACGTAGACCTCATCGCGCGCCTCGCTAAGGAAGTAGACGAGAACGTAACGGCCGTCGGGCGCGATCCACCGTATATTGTCGGCGAGTTCGACGTCGGGCAGCCGTGACCGCGGGTAGATTGAACGGTACGCCACATGCCCGTAGTAGAGGGGCGGCTCCGTGCCAAGAATCGCCTCGCCCACCTTCGAATGCAGTCCATCGGCACCGATGACGATGTCGGCGGTAGCGGTCGTGCCATCTTCGAACGCTAGTCGCACCTGCGATCCGCGCTGCTCGCATGATACGAAGCGCTTGCCCAGGTGAAACACACCCGGAGCGACCGCCGACGCGAGCGCTTTGTGAAGGTCGCCGCGGTGAATTGCCAAGAACGGCGCCCCATAGGCCTGCGCCAGCTCGGTCGTCGGAATCTCGCGCATGATCTCGCCGGTATCCCACGCCCGGTGGAATTTCCTGCGCGGCTGGACGCCGAGCTGAAGAACCCTGGCTTCCACGCCCATGCCACGGAATACGCGTGTCGAATTGGGCGCGAGATTGATGCCTAGTCCGATCCGGCGAAAGCCCGGTGCCTGTTCATAGACGTCGCACGCAAAACGGGCTTTCTGCAGCATCACCGCCGTAGTGATGCCACCGATGCCTGCTCCAACAATAGCAATACGCGGCCTTCGAGTCATCCTTACCCCACGTCGTCAGTGCAGCTCGATCGGCATGCGTGGCACATGGGTCACGCGGTCGCATCGATGCTCGATCACGATCCAGGTTTCGCCGATGCACATACTCGTCTCGGTGTCACGGTCGAAACCCTTGGGCGGAGCGTCTCTTGGCACGCATCGATCGCATCCGCGCACACCTGGTTCATGCGGCGATAACGCTCGCTCACTGTCCCGACCAGCACGTTATACACGGCGCACGCATGGTAGCGTCGGTATGCGGAGATTCATGTTGCGAGAAGATCGTCCGGCTTGCTCCAGAACACGATTCGCCGGTGCAGCCATTTCATGAGGTTGTGCAATGCAATCCCCATGGCGGAAAGGAGAATGATCAAAGCGAAGACCTTCGCGGTTTCGAGCTGGAAGTTGTATTGCAGAATCACAAAACCGATGCCACCCTGCGCCCCAACAAATTCGCCGACAATCGCGCCCAACACTGCGAGCACGACCCCGATCTCGAGGCCGACGAAGATGAAAGGCAGCGCATTCGGTACCTTTACCATCATGAACACCTGCCACCCCGATGCGCCCGTGGCGCGCAGCATGTCGATCTGCCTGCGATCGGTGCTCTGGAGGCCCTCGATGACGTTGACCACCATAGGGAAGAAGCAGATCAAGGCGGCGATTATGATCTTGGACTCGAGTCCGAAGCCGAACCATACGATGAACAGCGGCGCGATCGCCAGCTTCGGTACCGTCTGCAGCGCCACAAAGTAGGGAAATACCGTTTTCTCGAGAAGCTGGAACTGCGATATCACGGCCCCGATCACCAGGCCCGCTCCGCAGCCGATTGCAAATCCAGCGAGGACCTCTTGGAAGGTAATCCATAGATGCCGCAGGAAGGTACCGGACGTCACGCCTCCCCACAGCGCCTGCGCGACCGCCGCGGGACCGGGAAACACGATGGGGTTCACGCCGAAGAAACGGATCGACGCATCCCAGACAAGCACCAGGAAGACGAACGCAAGCGGAACGGTGACCAACTCGGGCCGCTGCTTGGGTAGGAGCGACCGCAGGGTACGCCTGGGATAGGCGGACGACTCGACAAGATTTGGGTTCATATCAATTCCCCGTTGCGCCGAGCTCGGGGCTTTCCAGCAGCCTTCTCGCTCTTTGCGCATACACGCCGAACGCACCTGTGTTTGCCATATCGAGCGTCCGCGGCCGCGGCAGATCGATTGAGAGTATCTCGAGAATCCTTCCCGGTCGCGGCGACATGACGACCACCCGATCGCTTAGGAGCACCGCTTCTGGGATGCTGTGCGTGATGAAGACGACCGTGTTGCCCTCGGTAGCCCAGATGCGTTGCAACTCCAGGTTCATCTGATCGCGCGTCAATGCATCCAGCGCCCCAAACGGCTCGTCCATCAGGAGTACAGCTGGTTGACGTAACAGGGCGCGGCAAATTGCGACCCGCTGCTGCATACCACCGGAAAGCTCCTGCGGAACCTGGTGCGTGGAAATTGGAACATGGTGAAGCGCTAGCGCGCACTTCGCTCCTGGGCAATTGCAGGCGGCAGCGAATAGTTTTGCTATGTTTCCGCTACGGTCAGCATCTGCATCACCTCGGGAAGCAACACAACACATTGATTGGCTGGCTCCCCTGCAGTGCTCGAAGCCCGGACTTGCGGATTGACAGTCAGCGGGCGAGTACTGCCCGGGCATCAGACGCCTTATCGCGCCCCAAGGAGGAACGCGCTGGCATCCGCCGTGAATTGGGGCGAGAAGTTGAGCAGGCGGTGGGGCGCTCCGTGATAAATCCGCAGCTGCGATCCTGGGATGCGCTCGTGCAAGTAGCGCGCGTACGAAGGTGGTGTCACCGGATCCGAGCTTCCCACCGCAATGAAGGTCGGACACCGGATTTCGGATAGACGCGATCGGATTTCGTGTCTCAGGATCGCCTGATAGTGCCCGAGCAGGCCAAGTTTCGACGGCGCGTCGGCGCCGGACCATCGCGCCTTTCGCAGAGCAATCTCCTTCTCCACTTCCTGATCGTGCGCGTTGATGTATTCCTCGCCAAACGCGCTGAACGCCGTAAACATCGCCCACAGCTCGGGGGTCGCCTCGCCAAGGATCTTGACGAGAAGCTGGTATCGCCGACGAAGATATGGCGCGACATGAGAGAACGTCGAATAGAGCGACAGGGATTGCACGCGATCGGGCGCATCGACCGCCATCCATTGTGCGATCGCGCCGCCGAGCGAATAACCTGCAACGTGTGCGCTTGCGAAACCCAACGCGGAGAGCAACGCCAGTGCGTCGCGCGCCATTTCCGGTGTCGTGTATCCCGTTTGCGGAACGTCGGATTGACCGATGCCGCGCAGGTCATAGCTGATGCACCGGAATTTCGGCGCTAAGACAGGGAGCTGATCGCGAAACGTGGTGTGATCCATGCCGTTGCCGGCGATCAGCAGCAATGGCGGGCCGTCGCCGGCGATCTCGAAGTACGTCCGCACGCCGTTGGCAAGCACGGTAGGCATCGTCGCTCCGCTGCTCCGTTTTCCCTGGAAGAGTGTTTACGCGGTGAAGATGCAATCCACTGGATGGAACACGATCCTGAGCGGCGCGCCGGGAGAGGGAATGGGCTGATCCCGATTCTGCTCCACGCAGATGACGATCCGTCCCGATTCGAGCGCCACAGCGTGGTGGATCTCGGAGCCAAGGCACGTAGCCGCGACGAGTGTAGCCTGCAAGACGTTTAGCCCTTCTTCCACGGACAACTCTGACGCGACAATGCGCAGGCGCTCCGGACGCACGCAAAACGATTCCGCCATGGACTGTCGGATCAGCGCTTCTGCGGGAACGAAGAAGCGGCCGTCGTCGGTCAGAAATTCGCGCAGCTCCGGCGAGACCGCGGCACCGGGCGTCCCTTCGAACCAGTTCGTCCGCCCGATGAACTCGGCGACCGTGCGCGATCGCGGGGCATGGTAGATCGCTGAAGCATTTCCCTGCTGCAGGATGCGCCCGCGGTCCATGACCACGATCTCATCGGCGAGGCTCATCGCCTCTTCCTGATCATGGGTGACGATGAGCGTCGTGCAGTGCGCGGCCTGCAGGATCAGCTTCAACTCCAAGCGCAACTGTTGCCTCAGCTTTGCGTCGAGCGCGGACAGGGGTTCGTCGAGGAGCATCACTTCAGGCGTCACCGCCATCGCGCGCGCGAGCGCCACCCGTTGCTGCTGTCCCCCGCTGAGCGCTGCGGGCTTCCGATCGCCGAATCCTTCGAGGCGGATCAGCGCGAGCATCTCGCTGACACGACCGGCGATAGCGCTCCTTGCGTCGCCGCGCTGGCGCAAGCCGTAGGCGACGTTTTGCTCGACCGTGAGATGCGGAAACAGTGCGTAGTCTTGAAACACGAGGCCGACGTTGCGCTCGTGCGGGCGCACACCTTTCATCTCGCGTCCGCCGACCGTCAGCGACCCCTCGTCGGGTTCGACGAAGCCCGCGATCATGCGCAGAATCGTCGTCTTGCCGCAACCGCTTGGGCCTAGCAGTGCGAAAATCTCCCCGCGTCGCACCGAAAATGAAACATCGATAACGGCTGGCGTGTTGCCGTAGCGCTTGCTGACACGCTCGAGCGAGAGAACCGTTGCGGGCATTCGCGCTACGTCCTGTAGTATCCCGCGCCCACGACACGATCCAGGCCGACGATCCAGTCTAGCAGCAGCATCAGCCCGATAGACGCACCGATGATCAGCACGGCGACCGCGGCAATCGTCAAGTCGAAGTTTGCGTGCAGCATGCTGACGAGCGCGACCGGCAGCGTGTAGCGATCGGGGTCGGACAGAAATATGCTCACTGCAACGTCGTCGAGCGAAAACACGAAGGCGAAGATCGCGCCGGCGGCCACACCCGTTCGCGCAAGCGGAAAGGTCACGGTCCAGAACGCCTTGACCGGGCTCGCACCAAGCGACTGCGCGACCTCGACCAGCGAAGGACGGATGCCGCCGAGCGCCGCGAGCACGGTACGGATCGCGTATGGAAACGTGATCAGCACATGCCCGCCCAAAAGTCGCAGAAAGGTGTTCTCGACGCCGGCGCGGGCGTAGAAGATGAGGAGCGCGAAGCCGATCACGACTCCAGGAACAATGAGTGGGGACAGGAAAACCGCCATCAGCAATTGAGAGTATCGTGGCGGCAAGCGATCCAGCGCGACGGCAGCAGAGAGTCCCAGCGTGGTCGCGGCCACCGCTGTTAACGACGCGAGTTGCAGGCTCGTCTTCAATCCCTTAAGGAGATAGGGATCGGAAAAGAATTTCGCGTACCAGCGCGTCGAGAACTCGGTGGGCGGGAACACGCCGAGGTAGTCGCGCGCGTCGAAAGACATCGACAGCGTCAACGCCAACGGCAACAGCAGAAGGACCACACTGAAGACGATCATGCCGGTTACGACCACGCCCGCGACATCGTCGGCCACTCGTTGCCTCCTCCTTCGCCTACGTAAGCCTTCGGTAGCGGGCCGCGGTGGTGCGGCTGTGTCCATCGACTCGATTCTGGGGAGTTCAGCGATGTGCGGGTTTGCGCCATCGGAACGGCGCTGATTTCAAGATGCCACAGGGTGCTTGGGGGCGTCAACCGCCCGCTTCGCTGCAGCGCCGCACTTGCGCTGGAGTCGGCCGTCAACGCGTGCCGGCCACGCGTTGACATGTATACCAATGCGGCATATATTTTGTCGTGTCCAAACAATGCATTAGAAATCCGGAGCAAGCATGGAGAAGCTGATCATCTCGGCCGATTCACACGTTTTCGAGCCGGACGACTTGTGGTTGAAAACGCTCGGAAGCCGGTTCGGGGAGCAGGTGCCCCACGCCGTCGACAATTTCGAGGGCCACGAAGGCAGATTCTTTTACGTCGGTCGACCCGGCGAGGCGGCCAAGATCGACGAGCTCGTCAATGCGAACGCCAGCGATCGTCGGCTCGAAGAACTGGCGCGCGCCGGCTGCGACCCGGCGTTTCGACTGCAGCTGATGGCCAAGGACAACATCGCTGCCGAAGTGCTTAATCCGACGTGGGGATTGTGGATTCCACGTATCACGGACGACGCCATGCGCAACGCCTGCGCCGAGGTCTACAACGACTGGATTCAGGAATATTGTTCGGAGAATCTTGCCCGACTCATCGCGATTGCGATGGTTCCGATCGTCAACGTCGAGTGGGCGGTGAAGGAACTTGCCCGCACGATCAAGCGCGGCGCGCGAGGCGTCATGATCGGGACGAATCCGCCAGACGGAGCGAAGCCTTACCGCGATCCTTGTTATGGCCCATTCTGGGCAGCGGCGCAGGAGGCCGGACTCCCGGTCACGCTCCACATCGTGACCGGCAAGGTCCGTGATCCTTTCACTTACCACGGGGCCAAGGAACGCGAGAACGTCCCGGCGAGCTTCATCGAACTGTTTCAGGAGGCGGCGCCGGTGCTCGCCAACGAATTCATCTTCGGCGGTATCTTCGACCGGTTCCCGAGGCTCAAAGTGTTTCTGTCGGAATATGATGCTTCGTGGCTCCCCATTCTCAAGTATCGGGTCAACCGGATCGAGAAGTTCCCGGCCTTCGATCACCTGCAGAAGAAGCCGGCTAGCCGCTACATCGAAGAGAATGTCTTCGCGGGCATCATCAACGATCCACTCGCGGCGAAGCTGCGCTCGGAAATCGGCGTGGATCGCATTATGTGGGGCTCCGACTTCCCGCACCCGCCGTGTCCTTATCCGAACACCACGCAGAACGTCGAGCGCGTGCTCGGAGACATGTCGCCGGAAGACCGCTACAAGGTCGTCGCTGGCAACGTGATCAAGCTCTATGACATCCGGCTCTGAAACGCGCTCGGCACGAATCCAGGCCTTGCGCGAAAGCACTCGCGGCATCGACGGTGGTAGGCTCTCGGAATGAAAGGCACGCTCGACATCGTGGGCGGTAATCTGATCGACGGCATCGCCGACCGACCGAGGCGCAACGCTTCGCTCAGGGTAAAGGACGGCCGGATCGCGGCGGTCTGGGAGGGTGCGCGTGCGCCGGCGGAAGCTTCGGAGGTCGCGGATCGCGTGCTCAACGCGACGGGCAAAACGGTGATGCCGGGTCTGATCGACGCGCATTGCCACATCAGCTACGGTGAAGGTCGCAGCGCCGAGGAAGTCGACGTCTATGGCGGCGCGGAATGGGCCGCGGTGCGCGCGGTGTGGAACTGCCACAAGGTGCTGCGCGCAGGCGTCACGAGTTTCTGCGATCCGGGCTCCACATGGCTCGTTGCCGTCACCGCGCGCGATGCCATCGCCAGTGGCATGTTTCCTGGGCCGCGCATTTTCGCCGCGGGTCGTCACATCGTGGGCGACGGCGGGTTCGCGGACTACTTTCCCTCGTGGCTCGGCATGCCGGTATCCGCGGAGGGCGTCCTGTGCCACACGCGCGAGGAGATGGTCCGCGAGGTAAGGCAGCAGGTGAAAAACCGCGTCGACCTCGTGAAGATCAGCGGCGACAGCCAGGCCCAGGAGCGACTCGACCACGCCGGACCGTGTCTATCCGACGAAGAAATGGGCGCGATCGTGGCGACCGCGCATGGCTTGGGGCGCAAGACGACGGTACACGCGCGTTACGCCAACACAGTTGTCGCTGCGGCGCGCGCGGGCATCGACTGGCTCATTCACGCGTCGTACATGCGCGAGTCCGACGTCGGCGTCGTGCGCGACGCCGGTACGCCGATCTGTCCGACGTTCACCTTCACGTCGAATATCGTCGAATGGGGCAAGGACGTCGGCGTCGACCCGAACTACATCGAGGTCAAGCGACGCGAACTCGACGCGCTCGCGAACATCCACCGTCGCGCCCACGAAGCCGGCATCACCATGCTCGCCGGCTCGGAAGCTGGCTTTTCGGTAACGCCTTATGGCGACTGGCATGCGCGAGAGCTCGAGCTGATGGTCGATCTCATCGGCATGAGCCCGATGGCCGCAATCCAGGCCGCCACCCGCAACAACGCCGCCGCATTCGGCTGGGCCGGCGAGGTAGGCACGCTTGAACGCGGCGCGTGCGCGGACATCCTGATAGTCGATGGCGATCCGTTAGTCGACGTCGGCGTCCTCGCGGATCCAAAAAAGCTCTCAACGATCCTGCAGGACGGAGTTGAAGTGGATCGAACAGAAGCGATTTTCGAGCGCAGGCGAATGGCGCACGAACGGGGATTTAACGTATCCGTACAAAGGTTGAATCGCACGCAAGCCAGCAAGAGGAGACGACCATCATGACCACATTCACTCGCCGCAGTTTTCTCGCCAGCGGTGCCGCGCTGATCGCCGGAGCGAGCGTCCCAACCCGCGCGCAATCGCCCGTAGTTCTCACCGGGATCGACTGGGGAGGTCCCTTGATCGAGGCGACGCGCAAGATCGCCGCCGGCGACAAGAACGTCGACATCACATGGGACCTGCACTCGGGCGGCGCAGGCACCGTGCTGCCGAAGATCAAGGCCGCATGGCCCAATCCGAAGTACGACATCGTCGCCGCCTGGAACCCCGTGTACGTGACGATGATCAACGAGGATTGGCTTGAGCCACTGACGCTCGACGAGCTGCCCAATCTGCGCGACGTGCCGCGTCAATACTTCTTCACGGACAAGAACGGCGCCATCGTCAACGTGCCGCGGAGCCTGGCGGGAATGTTCTGGGGCTATCGCACCGACAAGGCGCCGGTGAAGGTCGAACATATCGAGCAGTTGTTCGACAGTAAGCTCAAGGGGCAGATCTGCTGGCCCGGCCCCAGCATCAACTCGAACCTGCAACTCCTTTCGCTTGCGCTGTCGGCCGGCGGCAACGAGCAGAACATGGAGCCCGGCTGGGATCTTCTCAAGAAGCTCGCCAAATCGGGCAACATCGGCCGTGTGGCGCAAACCGAAACCGACTTCATTAATTCGTTCTCGACCGGCGAGACCTCGATCGCTTTCTGGAACATGTCGCCGTGGAAGGCGCTGTCCACGAAATTCCCGATCAAGGTCCTAACCCGCGTTCCCGGCGACAAAGGCATGAAGGCGTTCATGTACCAGGACGGCTGGGTCGTGCTCAAGAGCTCGAAGCAGAAAAAGACGGCGAAGGATTTCCTCAACTTTTTCATCGATCCGGCGAACAACGAAGCGTTCAACCAGATGCTGGGACAGGCCACGACGAACCAGAAGGCCAAGTCGAGCGGCTTTGCGGAAAACATCGCCTTCAAGGGGGACGAGATCGCCAAGTACGCTTACTTCCCGAACTTCCCGGTGTTGGCGGGGCAGCTCAATGACACGGTCAAGCGTTTCGAGACCGAGATCGTTCCCCTCCTCTAACGCGGAAGTGGCAGCGGTGTGAGCGCGGGACGCGGCGGCAGCCTAGTTCTGCCTGCGGTTGCCGTCGTCGCGGCGTTGCTGGTCGCGCCGCTGCTGATGGTCGGCGACGAAAGCCTTCGCCTGTTCGTGCCGGGACGCGTCGGTTCGGTGCATGACGCACCGCTGACCTTTCAGAACTACGCGGAGTTGATCCATCCCGCGTATGCGCGCTATTTCGCGGATACGTTCCGGATCAGTCTGATCGCGACGCTGCTCGCGCTCCTGCTCGCGTATCCGATCGCCTATCACGTCGCCCGTGAGATTCGGGCTCGTCTGCGCCGAACGTGGATCGCGTTTCTGGTAGTCATGCTGTTCTTGAGCATCCTGATCCGCGTTTATGCGGTATCGCTGGCCGTGGGGCCGGCCGGCTTCGGTCGTGCGCTGGCGGAATTGCTTGGACTTTCGCTCAGCAGCAGAGGTTTCGCCGAAGTGTCGATCGTGCTCGGACTTTTACACTGTCTGATTCCGATGGCGGCGATCGCGTTGCTGGCGCCGTTGCAGGCACTCAATCCCGGACTGGTCGAGGCCGCGCAGGCCCTCGGCGCACCCGTATGGAAGGCTCATGCCACGATCACGCTTCCTCTTTCCGCTCACGGCATCCTCGCGGCGTTTATGCTCTGTTTCACGTTTTCCATTAGCGCCTTCGTCATTCCGATGGTCTTGGGCAAGGGCCGGGTTCTGTTCGTCTCCAACCTGATCTACAGCCGCTTCGGCGAAATCGGCAACTATCCGGGAGGGGCCGCGCTTTCGATCGCGCTGCTCGTCCTGTCTCTGATCGTCGTTTATGTGCTAGGCCGGGCGGCAGGTAGCAGGTAGGAGATATGAATCGGACGCCTAAGCGGGCTCCGATGCGGGTAACTTGATGCCAGATCTCGCTCGGTGCGATCGCCATCGGCGTCGATGCGCCGTACATCGCAGCTGAGCACGCTGTACCAAAGGAGATCCCGATGAACGAATTGCAGATCGCGTCGGAAACTTCCCTCGAACTCGAGCGGCTCACGCACCTGCCGTGGTTCGAATCCGGGCGACCTTGTCGGACCGACATTTTCCAGCAGCGCGAATTCCGCCAAGAGCACGAAGCGCTGTGGGGCCGATGGGGCGCGCAAGGCATTGGGCAACTGCGGAAAGTGATGCTGACGCCTCCATCCGCGTGTGAAGTGCGGCCAGTGTTTGCGAAGGAACCGGCCTACTATCGAATGTACCAGCGACGCCTGCCAGATCTCCGCGTCATGGAAAAGCAGTTCGAGCAATTTGTGTCGACACTCAGGAGCGAAGGCATCGAGGTGCTGATTCTGGATCCGCCGTCCCCGGAGGAGGCGGTCGGCCCGTACGGCTTTCAACGGAACTTCACCACGCCTTCCGAAGTGCTCGTGACCAATGCGGGCGCGATCATCCCACGGATGGGATGCTCCGGATATCTGGTGGGTCGCGAAAAGCTCTGGGCCCAATACCTCATGTCGATCGGGTGCCCGATCCTGTTCTCCCTGCACGGCAATGGATGCGGCGAGATCGGTGCGGGCGCGTGGCTCGACGATCTACACTACGTTTATGCGGAAGGCGTGACCGCCAATCAGGAGGGCTTGCGTCAATTGCACTGGATTCTTGAAAGTATCGGTGTCGAGCTTTACGTCGGGCAGAGCCCCGGTTATGTGGCCCTTTGGGACTTTCCCGCCGGCGGCGTTTCCCATCCGGATATGATGCTGGGCGTTGTCGACTTGGGCCTCGCGATTGTCTATCCGGCGATGCTGAATTGGGCGACGATCAGCCACCTTCGAAAATTGAAGTTCCGTCTCATCGAAGTGCCGCCCGACGAGTTCGTGCAATACGGTTGCAACATACTCACGCTGGCGCCGGGAAAGGTGGTGATCCCCGCCGCCGCAAAGCAAACGATCGCTGCCCTCAGGCGGGAAGGCGTCGAATGCCTTGATCTTGATTTGTCTCAATCCTCGACGGGGCTCGGAGGACCGCATTGCATCACCTGTCAATTACTGCGTGATCCCGGACCAAGGCTTCAAGAACTGTAATGGTTCGCGTAGCCGCAGCAGGCGCCGGCGCCGTCTCCGAATAGGGCGTTGATCATGGCAAAGATTTTCCACAATCCAGAGCCTTTCAGGTCGGAGAATCGACCTTACGCGATGGCGGTGAAGGCGGGAAAGCTGGTCTTTATCGCCGGCCAGCTTGCCGTCGAGTTCGTCGATGGCGTGCGCTCTGTGGTTGCTCCAGGAAACGCGGAGTATCAGATCGAAGCCATCTTCGACAACATGAGATCCGTGCTCCAGGGGATCGGCGCAGGTCTCGACGATGTCTGCTGGCTTCAGATCTTTGTCACCAATATCGACGATCGCTTGAGCATGGATGCCGTGCGCCGGCGGTTTTTCGGCGAGACCCATCTGCCGGCCGCAACCATGGTCGAAGTCTCGCGGCTCGCGCTTCCAGGCGCAGTCGTCGAGGTGAATGCGATTGCGGTGATCGAGGACGCACAAGCCCCGCCCGCGCGCTAGAGCGCAGCCGTCGCCTGAAACTCGATAAGTAGCCCCGGGTCCGCGAGATGGTTCACTTCGACGATGGTGCTGGTCGGCAGCTTGTCCTTGAAGAACTCCATCCGCGCGGCGACGATCTCCTTGAACTGGCGAATGTCCGTCGTGTACACGACGATCGAGACGATATCCGCAAGACTTCCTCCTGCCGTTTCCAATACCACCTGCATGTTGCGGATCGCCTGTCGCGTCTGCTCCGCCATGTCGCCAGGGCCGACCAGATTGCCGTCGGCGTCCCTCGACAACTGGCCCGACAGGAAAATCAGCGTCGCCGGATTGTCGACTCGGACGTAGTGGTGGTAGATGTTCGAGCGAACGTTCTTGAGATTGGGCGGATTGCCGCGCGTAATCTTGGTCATGTGTTTCCCTCATCCGGCCCGACGATGAACGTGCGCAAGGGCGCGAAGCCATCGATTGCAATCTCGACAACATCGCCGGGCCTCAAATAAAGCTCCTCGGCATTGGGCTGACCGACGGCGACGCCCGCGGGCGCGCCCATTGCGATGAGATCGCCCGCCTCGAAGGGCATCCAACGTGAAAAATGCTCGAGGACGGCACCGATGCGAAAAATCATGTCTCCGGTGTGCACCCGCATGCGTCGCTTTCCGTTGACGTCGCATGTGATCCACAGGTCGTGCGGATCCACGATTTCCTCGAGCGTGATAATGAAAGGCCCGACTGGGCCAAATCCGGGCATGTTCTTCGAGGTCCAGAATCGCGTACCGGACGCGACTTCCTGCTTCTGGATCTGGCGTGCGGTCAAGTCATTGGTGAGCGTTATCCCCGCCACATAGGCGCGAGCATCAGCATTTGCAACGCCGAAGGCGCGTTTGCCAATCACAAACGTGAGCTCGGGCTCGTAATCAAGGGTCGTAATCCCCTTCGGACGGACGACCGTTGCGCCGTCTCCGACCATGACGGAGTTCAATTTCACAAACCCGGTCGGCTCCTTCGGAATCTCCTTGATCAATTGATTGCGAACAAGCTCGTCCAGGTGCGACTTGTTGTTTTTGCCGACGCAAAAAAAGACATTTGGATCGAGAATGGGCGGAAGAAGTCGAACGGCGTCACGTGGCCAGCGTACGCCATTGCCGGCTCTCATGCGCACGGCCGCGTCGATACCGCGCTTTGCCAACGTAAGACCTTCGGTGCCAGCGGCAATCAGCGATCTGAGTGAATTCGGAAAGTCGTTGGAACTACCCTCGACCAGTCGCAAAGCGGCTTCGATATCGATGATGTCGCCATCGAGCCACGCGCCGACCTTCGCCTTCGAACCGACCTCGCTGTCGGCGAACGTCAGGAGCTTCATGCAGCGCTTTCGAGTGTGTGACGCTTAGAGCCAGAACAAGGGCAGCGTGTCATGGACAGCAATCCGAACCCCGAGCGTCTGCAGTTGCGATGTGCTTCCACCACGCTACAGCAAAACTTGATCGTCCCACTCGAAGACATGCTCGCCCAGATCAACGGGTGGCGGCGGCGAAGGCGTTTTCCCATTGCTGCCCAGATAGAGAAAGCCGACGATAGCATCGATCGGCGCCAAGCTGAACGCCGCCTTGATTTCCGGATCGTACGCCGCTTCACCCGTCTTCCATGCGCATCCGAATCCAAGCGCGAAGGCAGCGACCATCACGTTTTCGGCTGCTGCGGCTGCCGATAAGACCTGTTCGATCGCAGGAATCTTGGATTGCTCGGCGACCTTCGCGGCCACGACCAGGATCAGTGGCGCGCGGAGCGGCTTGCTTCTCTCTTTTTCGATCTGGACCACTGTCGCGCCCGGGTGCCGGCGCGCGAGGGTCTTCGCCATCAACGCGCCCAGGCGCTGTCGCGCCGCGCCTCTAAGAACGGTGAAACGCCACGGCCGCAATCGACCGTGATCGGGTGCGCGGAGCGCCGCGGATAGGATCGTGTGCAGTTCGAGCTCATCGGGCGCGGGCTCAACCAAAGCTTCGCCGGATACACGCGTGGTAAGGGCTTCGATGGCGTCCAACCTGGAGCTCTCCTGCTTCGGCAGCGCGTCACGATCATCCGAGCACATGGCCGGGCGCAATAGATTCGCGCATCCATCGGCATCGGTGCCTACCTTCGGCATACATCATCGGCATACCGATTGTGGGGACGCATCGCGGCGATGTCAATTAGTGCTGCGGCGGCAACCGGCCCTTTAAAGCCGCGGGATCTTTCGGATTCGGGGTGTTGCCCGGACGCTATTTCCTCCTCTGGCCGGTACGTTTCGCCCTGCTCGGCCTTCGTTCTGGGGCCAAAGTTCGAGGCCGCTGACCCGTTTCCGGCGCGCGCAACTGCCTTTCATAGCATTCAATCGCAGCATTTATCTGGCGCACAACAAGATTCCGATAGGCCTTCGCGTCGCGGCGCTGCAGAGCCTCGAGCATGCGCTCGTGAATCCACAGCGTCTCGCGTGCGCGTTTGGCATCCTGCCAGTGAAAATGCCTTACAACGTAGGCGCGATCCCGCAGCATGCTGAGGATTTCGGCAAGCCAGCGGTTCCTTGTCGCGCGGACGAGAATCGCGTGGAACTGCGCGCGAACGTCCAGCATGCGTATCAGATCGCGTTTCCCCAGCGCGACGGCAAACTGCCGATTGACCCGTCGCAGCTCATCGAGCTCCTGGGCCGCGATGTTCGCCGCGGTGAGCCCGGCGGCGTTACCTTCCATCTGTTCGCGCACCTCGTACAGTTTGCGCAAGTCATCGCGACCAATCTCAACTACGACGGCGACACCTTTCGAACCTGCCTCGACGAGCCCTCGCTCGAAGAGTCGCTTGATCGCTTCGCGCACCGGGGTCCGGCTTACCCCGAAGCGCGTGACCAGATCACGTTCCGATATCTGTTCACGGGGTCGCAGTACGCCTGCCAGGATATCGGCAACTACGCTTTCAAACACATGCTCAGCTGCCGTGGATTTTGGCATTGTCAAAACAGAATGCGGCTTGGATCAAGGTAAAAAGAATGTAGGCAATGCGTACGCCGAGCGATCATGCTGTTCCGGAAAGAGGTCTGACGCTTAGGCGTCAGAAGGTTCTGCACGATTGTAGCGGAGTCCTGCCCGCCACCGCCGTAGCCGTGCGGAAACAGCGAGCGCCTGACCCAGTTGGTAGGCCTGTCAGCAACGGATTGCCGCGTACTTGCGTTCACGGTCTTCATCCAGATGGCCTTCCCCTGGTTTCGTGAGCAGTCCGCACCTATGATTGGAGTCTCCTGTATCACGAATCTGGCAAGAGTTACACCATCACCACTTGACTGTATCGGGGAATGAGCATGTACATGAGCGATCGTCTGCCAGCAACCTGCTCTGACCAGGTCAGCGGGGTGCTTCAACTACTAGGTCCAAGAGCGGGCTTCGTGTTACCCATAGCGCGTTACCCAGAATACAAATGGAAACGGCCTGCCCGAAGGCAAGCCGTTGAATTGTTGGTTGCGGGGACAGGATTTGAACCTGTGACCTTCGGGTTATGAGGCGCATTTTAGTGTATTGGATGTATTGCTAATCAAGTACTTGCAGCGCTTGCCGATGTCGAAATCAACCTGATCCAGGCACAATTTAGTCACACCCAATGCTAGCTAGTCACAAAGTGGCCCATCTAGAGCCAAGCCCTTGAATTGTTGGTTGCGGGGACAGGATTTGAACCTGTGACCTTCGGGTTATGAGGCGGATTCGGCCCACCTAAGTATGTTTTAAATCAATAACTTGCAACGCTTGCCAATTTCAAAACCAGCCTAATCCAGTCACAGTTACGACACAGTCAATGTCAGTGGGTCACAAACGCGCACCGTCCGCGGGATTGCCACTTATGTTGCGTCATCGCGATTCGCATGTTCAGCCCATAATCCGGCACTAGGGAAGGGATTTTTGTTTTGACATTCTTAGCATGTTGCCGACCTTCCAGCGGCCAAACTGCTGGTACGTGGCGCGGATCCACGGCCGCCTTTAGGTAGTGCGTTGCAATTTGAGGCGGCGAAGCAATTGGGCATTTGCGGCAACAATGATGGTAGAAAGACTCATTGCTATCGCGCCCACGCTCATCGGGAGATCAAGCCCCCACCGAACGAGAAGACCTCCCGCAACGGGAATGGCGATTAGGTTATACGCTGTCGCCCAGACGAGATTCTGGATCATCTTCCGGTAGGTCGCGCGTGAAAGCTCGATTGCCCCAACGACGTCGCGAGGATCGCTGCGGACGAGCACAATACCGGCGGATTCGATGGCGACATCCGTGCCCGCACCAATGGCGATTCCCACGTCCGCGGTCGCCAATGCTGGTGCGTCGTTCACTCCGTCACCCACCATCGCGACTTTCTTCCCGCCGGCCTGAAAACGCGTTACTGCCGAAGCCTTATCAGCCGGGAGAACCTCGGCTGCAACCTCGTCGATTCCGATACGTCGGGCGACTGAATCGGCAACCGCCTTCGAATCCCCGGTAATCATCGCGACCCGGATACCAAGTCGATGAAGTTCGTTGATGGCTGCACTGGATTCCGGTCGGATCTCATCTTCAACTGCGAAGGCTCCGAGTACTCGACTTTGAGCGACGACGTAAAGAACTGTCTTGCCATCTGATGCCCACGCGGTTGCCAGTTTCTCGACTTCCGGTGGCGTCATAACCTTGGCCTCGGTCAAGAGGCGAGGGCCACCGATTGCGACCTTCGCGCCTTCTACGAGCGCCTCTGCTCCTCGACCAGGCAATGCCACGAAGTTCGTGCTGGACAATTGACTCACGCCTCGGCGCTTGGCCTCTGCGGCGATTGCCTTAGCGAGTGGGTGTTCTGAGTTGGATTCGACAGCAGCGGCACGCGCGATCAAATCGTCTTCGGTCGTGCCAGGTGCAACCGCGACTTCCGACACTGTCGGTGAACCGCGTGTGAGGGTGCCCGTCTTGTCGAAAATGATCAAGTCCAAGTTCCGGGCACGTTCGAGGGCGAGTCGGTCCTTCACCAAGAGACCGTTCTGTGCTCCCAGTGATGTTGAGATGGCGATGACCAGCGGAATCGCGAGTCCAAGAGCATGCGGACATGCAATGATGAGTACCGTTGCCGTTCGAATGAGGGCATGCTCTACGTCACCCGACGTTGACCAGTAGGCGAACGTGATCGCGCCGGACACGACCGCGACGTAAAACAGGATGGCTGCGGCGCGGTCGGCGAGCGCTTGTGTCCGCGAGCCAGAGGCCTGTGCCGCGGCCACCAGTCGCATAATTCCGGAGAGGGCGGTTTGATCTCCGATTGCCGTGACGGCAACGCGAAGACTTCCGCCGCTGGCAACAGTTCCCGCAATGACTTTGTCTCCTGTGCCTTTCGGTACCGACTTGGACTCGCCGGTGATCATGGACTCGTCAACATCGGCAGCACCCTCGACGACAGTACCATCTGCCGGAACACGGGCTCCGGGCCGCACAAGAACGACGTCGCCGACGCGCAACTCCGAGAGCGAAACAGACTGGGTGTCTGCGCCCGTTATGCGTTCAGCGGTGTCCGGAAGCAGCGCGGCGAGCGCACTGAGCGCGCCGCGAGCCTGGGAAATTGCCCTCATTTCCAGCCAGTGACCGAGGATCATGATCGTGATCAGCGACGCGAGTTCCCACCAAACGTCAATTTCAAAGAGGCCGAACGTTGCCGCGATCGACGTGCCAAAGGCGACGATGATCGCCAAGCTGATCAACGTCATCATGCCCGGCTTGCGATCGGCAAGTTCGCCTCGTGACCCGCGGATGAACACGAGGCCACCGTATCCAAAGATAATGGTTCCGAGAATGGCGGGGATAAATCTCGAGCCGGGGAAGGACGGTGCGGAATATCCCAGCCAGTGTTGCACGTCGCTGGACCAAAAGACGACGGGAATAGTGAGGGCGAAACTCAGCCAAAACTTGTCACGAAACATCGCCACCGAGTGCCCGGCATGGCGGTCGTGGCTACCGTGCATATCAGTCATTTTGTGACCGGTGTGTGCGTTGGACGCAGGTCCGTGATCATTCGCCATCGTGTGTCGCGCTACGGTCGCCTTGGGAACTGATCTCATGGTGGAAGGATCATGTCGACCAAGCCGGGATTGACCGGAAACAGCTGGATGATAGTCGCAACTGATGCGATCATCGTCAAGACTCCGCTGGCCGCTCCAACTCCTACGATTTTCGTCCAGTCCGCGGAAGTGAACGGCCCGAATTGCTGCTTCGGCCAAAAGCGGACGGTCATCACAACCGTTTGATCTTCTGGAAGGCGTCGCATGCTTAAGGTCTGGGGAAGGAATAGTTCGGTCAACGTCCAGAAGGTGCTTTGGTGCTGTGAGGAATGTGCGGTGCCGTATAGACGCATTGACGCCGGCGGGACCTTCGGCGTGGTGGATACTCCTGCATACCGGCGCCTCAATGCCAATGGGCTCGTACCGACAATCGAGGATGACGGATTCGTCCTTTGGGAATCGAATGCAATCGTCCGTTATCTTGCTGCGAAGCATGCTGCTGGACGGCTCTGGCCGCTCGCGCCCGAGGTGCGCGGACATGCCGATCAGTGGTTGGATTGGAGCGCGACAACGTTCTTTCCGGCAATGCGTGCGCTTTTCTTGGGGCTCATTCGCACCCCGCCAGAAAAGCGCGATCATCAGGCCATCGAGGATTCGCGCACGAAGACAGCCGAGACAGTTCGGATTCTCGACGCCCATCTTGTTTCCCACGAATTCCTTGCGGGAAACGCCTTTACGATGGGCGACATCGCACTGGGTTGCGGAATCTGGCGATGGATGGCGTTGCCAATCGAGCGCCCCGAGTTGCGGAACGTCCAACGATGGTTCGATACGTTGGCGCAACGGCCTCCGTATAAAAAGGTCGTTATGTTGCCGCTAAGCTAAGGCCAATGGAGTGTAGCCACTTCGCACACCGTGACGTTTCTCGTTGAGCCCGCCGACACTCGTTCTGGAATCTCCGAAAGTCGGCAGTTAGACCTGAAGCAGCGACACGCCGTGCTCTAAACCAAACGTTTGTGTTCACCCTACCCACGAGCAGGATCCGACACCCTCCATCGAGCGCAAGGCTGCTTAGGTCGTATCCAAGTCAGGTCTGCATTCCGGGTATCGGCGTCACCGAAAGCACGTCGATATACGCGCCGGGCATGTTGAGGTGCGGGTGACCGACAAGCATAGCTACCGCGGCATCGTGCGATTCGGCTTCGACGATCGTATAACCAGTGACTTCGTTTCTGACGCCGGCAGCGCCCGTTGAGGTGACTCGCTTGGTCTTGCCCAACGGAGCACCCATGTCCACGAGTGCATTCTGATTCTTTTTCATCCACGCCATCCACGCGTCCATTCCCGCTTTCATTTGCTCCGGATTGGATTTCGCCATCATCTGATCGATCGCTGATACCGGTGCGAGATACAACAAGAAGAACTTGCTCATTGCCCGCCTCTACAGTCTAGATTACAGAAAAGTGACCGCGCCATTTAGGCTAAGCATTGTACGTCTCATCCGTGTCAGTGGTGTGAGGGTCTCGAGCGTCCGATTCTGTGTCTGCGCCGTGCCGAAAGCAGTCAGTCACAAACGTCCCATGATGGCCAAACCCTGCGGACTTCAAGGCGAGGGATTTTCGCTTGTTACATTGCCAGCAGAGGAGGTAGTTCCGAAAGCGTGCGGATGACCGCATCAGGTGCGCCGGGCAAGCGTTCGGGGCGCTGTCCATAACGATTGCACCACACGACGCGCATCCCGAACGCGGAAGCCGCCCAAGCGTCCCACGAATTGGACGACTGGAAGGCGATCTGTGCCGGCGCCACGCCGAGTCGATCCACCGCGGACTGGTAGACCTTGGGGTGAGGCTTGAAGACGCCGACCTCCTCGACCGAGATGACGGCGTCGATGAGTGATCCGATTTTCGCGCCCTCAACCGCGGCCGCAAGCATGCGCGGCGAGCCGTTGGATAGAATGGCTGTGCCGACGCCCGCGGCTTTCAGTCGGCGTAACACCTCGGGCACCTCCGGAAACGCGTCAAGTGTGAGGTAAAGCTCCATGAGCCGCTCGTGAAGTCCTGGCGTGTCGATGCCAAGCGTTTCCAGCGCGAAATCGAGAGCGTCGCCCGTGACTTGCCAGAAGTCGACGTGGCGTCCCTGAGCCGCACGCAGCCAGGTGTACTGCAGCTGCTTGTCGCGCCACAGCGCGGTGAGCCGAGTTGCATGCTCGCCGGGGACTTCTTGGCATCGTGTTGCGGCCGAAGCGAAATCGAACAGCGTTCCATACGCGTCGAACACGCACGCGCGAATGCCTTGCAGGCGATTCGCCTTGTGCTCTGCGTCAGTTTGGATCGATGGTGAGCTCATGCTGACGCATGCCTGCTTGCCCATCGCGACTTGCAATACCGGTACATGCCGCTGGCTACAATCGAACCGACGCCGATGCCGACGCCGGATAGCACTATTACGCTCATGTGGTCGCGAATGATTGGCACGTTACCAAAGAAGTAGCCGCCTACAACCAGCGTGACCACCCAGATCGCCGCACCGGCGATGACGGATCTCAGGAATCGTGTGAACGTCATTTGGGCCACGCCGCCCACGAAAGGCGCTAACGTCCGTACCACCGCAATGAATGGCGACATCACGAACGTGAGGCCGCCGTGGTTCTCATAAAAGGCGTGGGTGCGCCGCAGCGCGTCCTTGTCCAGCCAGCGATAGCCGTGGTTGATCACGCGCTGGCCTATGGTGCGGCCACAGAGGTAACTCGAAACGCTACCGGCGACCGTTGCAGCGAAGAGCACCGGCACGACGATCCAGATGCTGATGGCGCCGGTGGCGCAGAACGCACCGCACAGGAACAGCAGCGGATCGCCGGGCAGGAAGAACATCGGGAGAACGCCAATCTCGACAAAGATGATCGTGAATAGAAAGGCGTAGACCGTCGTGCCATGCTCCGCGATAGCACCGCCCAGGTTTTGCTCGAAGTGCAGCACAAATTGCAGGAGTTGCATGAGGTCCATTTCATTCCCGTCCGGTCTGGTCCCAGGATTCTAGACCTGCAATCGCGACTCCGTGGGAAGCGCTAGATTTTGGCTCGTTGCGCCGTGTGGATGGCGCCTACGGTCAGAAGCGCTCCATCCACGGTCTCAGTTCGATCTCCCAAGTCCACGCGCTACGTGGCTGCCGGAGTATGTTGAGGTAGGTGAGCGCGATCGCATCCGGATCCAGTAGCGCATCAGGCTTGGCCGGATCGTCGCCGCGTCCGGCGCCGCGAATCCCGCCGTCAATGACGAAGTGCGCAACATGTATTCCCTGTGGCGAGAGTTCGCGGGCGAGGCTCTGGGCGAGTCCGCGCAGGGCAAACTTGCCCATGGCGAATGGCGCTGACTGCGCGTATCCCTTCACGCTCGCCGACGCACCGGTAAACAAGATCGCGCCGTGCCGCTTTCGCAGCATGCGGGCGGCGGCTTGCTGGGCCACCAGGAATGCCCCGAAGGCAGTGACCTGCATGGCGTGTTGAACCTCGGCGGGAACGAGTTCGACGAAAGGTCCGCGTGCACGCGCGCTGGCGTTGTAAATGACCACATCCGGGGTACCCTGTTGGCGCTCGACGTCGGCAAATAGCCGCCCTACTTCCGCCTCGTTCTGGGCGTCGCAGGTGAAAGCGCGGGCCCCCGTTTCCGCGCACAACGGCGCCAGCTTCGCCGTGTCACGCGCGGCCAAGGCGACGGCAAGGCCCTCTTTGCTGAGCAACCGGGCAAGCGACGCGCTCAGACCCTGGCCCGCACCGACGATCAGCGCAGACGTGTAGCTTGGCGATGCCATAATCCGCTCCTGTATCCGCTTCAACGCCCGCTGCCGTGTCGGCAGCCCGCGATGCTACATCGCCAGGCGCGACCGCACCACCGCCCGCGGTCGGGCATAGGTTCCGGCGCCCGCAAGCCAAGGAAATACTCGATGCCCATAGAACTTCACGCCTTCGACACGCCGAACGGTCGGAAGATCAGCGTTGCCCTGGAGGAAATGGCGCTTCCTTACACCGTCAAGATCGTCGATATCCGTAGAGGGCAGCAGTTCGAGCCCGAATTCCTTAAGATCGCCCCGAGCGGCAAGATCCCGGCGATTATCGATCCGGAGGGGCCCAACGGAAAGCCGGTCAGCGTTTTCGAATCGGGCGCGATCCTCATCTACCTTGGCGAGAAAACGGGCAAGTTCTGGCCGCGCGACCTGGAGGCGCGCGTTCCGGTACTGGAATGGCTCATGTTCCAGATGGGAAATTTCGGACCGATGGCGGGACAGGTCCACCATTTCGCAGCCCTCGAAAGCGAGGACGACCGTCGCTACGGACTCGCGCGCTATTCGAAGGAGACACGGCGGCTGTACGCGGTCATGGACCAAAGACTCGCCACGCGCGAGTTCTTCGCGGATGAACTGTCGATCGCCGACTTCGCCATCCTGGGGTGGGCGTGGCGGCACCCCCGGCACAAGGTGGATCTAGCAGACTATCCGCATGTGTTGCGGTGGTACGACATAATGATGGCGCGTCCCGCAGTCCAGCGTGGTTTCGCGGTGAAACTGAGTTGATTCGTTGACGCGCGGTCAGCTGGTCGCACAGCGTGGTCGCAGAACGCTACCCCCCAGCTGGATGACTGCTTTCGGGAAATGCTTGGAGACGGGCTTATGGCCTATTCTGTTGAAAAACTCGTTTGGCGGAGCGGAGCAGGCACAGCGGCAAAATTCGAACTCATAGAACGGCCGCTGTTGAACGCTACGCGTTCGGGTGATGGTTTATGACCCCCAGCAAAACCGCGTTGACCAAGTCCTGAGCAGTTTTTCAACAGAATAGGCCGAAAGCGGACTTGCGCGAGCGGCTGCTAACGACCGAGCCCGTGTGAAAACGTGGATTGCCGAAATGGAAAGATTGCCTATATTGAAGAAGGTGATTTCTTCGGAGCGGCAGCATGAAGCGATTTGTCGAAGGCGAGGACCGAAGCCAGGTGACGTTGCTGCCGGAGTGTCTTGACGACTTTGTCGTCGAGGACAACCCGGTGCGGGTGATCGATGTGTTCATCGACGAACTGGATCTGATTGGCCTTGGTTTCGACGGTGTGGCGCCGGCGGACACTGGGCGTCCGGCGTACCACCCGGCGGTGCTGTTGAAGATCTACGTCTACGGGTATCTCAACCGCCTGCAGTCCAGTCGGCGCCTGGAGCGGGAGACGCAGCGCAACGTTGAGCTGATGTGGTTGACCGGGCGCTTGACGCCGGACTTCAAGACCATCGCCGACTTCCGCAAGGACAACGGTAAGGCGATCCGCAGCGTCTGTCGCGAATTCATCGTGCTGTGCCGCCGGCTCAATCTGTTCTCGGAAGCGATCGTGGCGATCGACGGCAGCAAGTTCAAGGCGGTCAACAATCGCGACAAGAACTTCACCCCCAATAAGCTCCAGAAGCGCATGGAGCAGTTGGAGGAGAGCATCAGCCGCTACCTGGCCGAACTCGACCGCGCGGATCGGGAGCCGACCTTGGTCACGGAAGGCAGGGTGTCGCGGCTCAAGGAGAAGGTCGCCACGGTCAAGGCGCACATGGAGCACCTGAAGCAGATTGGACAGCAACTGCGGGCAGCCCCTGACGGGCAAGTCTCGCTGACTGATCCGGATGCGCGCTCGATGGCCACCAGTGGCCGCGGCACCGGCATCGTCGGTTACAACGTGCAGACCGCGGTCGATACCAAGCACCATCTGATCGTCGCCCACGAAGTCACCAACGTCGGCCATGACCGCACCCAGCTGTTCGTCGATGGCCAAGCAGGCACGCGAGCGCGACGGGAAAGGAAGATCTGACCGTCGTTGCTGATCGCGGCTACTTCAACGGCCCGGAGATTCTGGATTGCGACCAGGCCGGCATGACGCCGCTGGTGCCCAAGCCGCTGACCTCCAACAGCAAGGCCGAGGGTCGCTTCGACAAACGCGACTTCGTCTACATCGCCGAAGACGATGAGTACCGCTGCCCCGCGGGACAACGGGCCATCAAGCGCTTTACCACCATCGAGAACGGCATGACCCTGCACAAGTACTGGTCCTCGGCCTGTCCCAAGTGTCCGCTCAAAGCGCAATGCACGACGAGCAGCTATAGGCGCATCGCGCGCTGGGAGCACGAGGCCGTTCTCGAGGCGATGCAGGAGCGCCTGGACCGGCAGCCCGACGCCATGAAGCTACGTCGGCAAACCGTCGAACATCCCTTCGGCACGCTCAAAGCCTGGATGGGCGCGACCCATTTCCTGACTAAGCGGCTGCCTCGGGTCAGTACCGAGATGAGTCTCCATGTGCTGGCCTACAACCTCAAACGCGTCATGTGGATTGTGGGCATCGGGCCGCTGATGCAGGCGATGCGGGCCTAAAGCCCTCTCTCTCCGCGAAAAAGCGCCGCAGAACGAGCTGCCACGCGCATCTGCCGCGCAACCTTCGAAACAACTTCGACAAAATCCATCAGCCTTCGCAGTCGCGCATAACCCGGCCGCGGGACTCCCAATCGCTTCCGAGCGCGCAGAACAGCGTGGTCACGCAGATTTGACGTTTCCACACGGCCTCGACCC
>CAWHFL010000007.1:0-274684 GCA_963828665.1 uncultured beta proteobacterium | reverse complement strand
GCCTGGCAACAATGCGTACAAACGCCGCTGGGCTGCCCAGGCAGAGCCAGTAGAGGAACTGAACGTGTATGCGCCCTCCTTCACAGGCGGCGCCCTGGCCCGGTGGGAGACCGTGTTCAACCCGATGGCCATCAAGCTAAGAGACCGGTTGCGTCGGCAAAAGCACAGCGAGCTGGCTGATGAATGCGATTAAAGGTGTCGATTAACCGATCGCGTGACAAGTGCCTGGTGCAGCAATGTGGCGGGGGCAGACACGAGACTTGAAGCGGTAGATCTCGAATTCATTGCATCCGTACGAGGCTACAGACTCAGGCTCGCCTGTTACATGTCACGCAACGGCTTTGTCCCGTGAGCTATGAATCCATGCGAAGTCAACAACCCGAGCGGCGGGATCCAATGGAACATCCAGACGACAAAACGCCATTCGATGATCCGCTGGAGCGTTTGCGAACCCCTCGGCATGATAGGCAACCAATGCAATTGAATATCCGTGAATCCGCCTTGCCTGAGGAGACGCTTGATTCGCCGCGGGGATTCGTATCGCAGGTGGCGGGGGCGCCCCCGCAGCTTCCGACGAACGTCGCCGATCGCATGAACAATGCACCAGCCGTTCAATGCATCAATCCAGAGCTGGCCGCCGGGCTTGACCAGCCGCGCCAGCTCCCGAATCGCGTGCTCGCTTTCCATAAGAGCCTGGGTTACGCCAAAGCACAGAGCACCGTCGAATTGGTCCGGCGCGAACGGAAGACTTCGAACGTCTGCGACTGCCAAGGCTGCGCTCTCGAGGTCCCGGGCGTTCGCCTTGCGCAGGGTTGGCAATGAGTAATCGATGCCGAAGATTCGCTGGCCATGTGCCAACAGTATTCGTACGTAAGTTCCCGCACCGCAGCCCGCGTCGAGCCACAGGCGTCCGCGTCCTTCAGGTTTCCAGATTGTAAGAAAGCGCCGGACGCGCGCGTCCAGTCCTGTCGTGGTCCACCCCGCGATTCCCGCTTCGTCATCACGCAGTTCCGCAAATTCTTTGAATCTGGCCCGCCACTGATTCTCGAATCCTGGGCCCACTGCCGACTTTCCTTATAAAAACGAGATCCGGTCACAGGGTCTGCGTTTGCAAGCTCGGCTTTTTGGTCGCCGCTCCCGCGCGCCCCTCCATTCGGACGTCGCTGATCTGCCTCTCTACGACCACCTTGGTCAATACCAACACGACAACGAGAATATACGGATAGTCCCAATAGGCCAGCCCGAGGAAGCTACCACCCGCCCAATATCCGATCAACGCTGCCTGGATCATCGCAGCAAGGTCGCGCGCCCATGTCAGGTCCGGGCGATTTCGGCATGTTCGTATGATCACAGACCCGGTGCGCCAGCTAACAATCCACAGCAATACGAACAGACCCAGTCCGACGAAACCGTGTTCGGCGAGCACCTGGAACCATATGCTGTGTGGATCGAGCGCACGTTCGTTCGGAGCATAGCGATCGTACGCCCGCTGCTCGAATGTGTCGAAGCCGCCGCCGCCGATGGGGCGGTCCAGCGCGATATTGGTCGCGAAGCGCCAGGCACCGATGCGGCCCATTGCCGAGCGGTCCTGCTCGTATGTCTCGATGGTATCCATACGCTCATGCCACTTATCCGGCATGAATGCGAAGAGGCCAGCTCCCAGCGCTGCCAGCACGACGCCCAATACAAGTTTCTTCCGACTCTTCAACCAAAGGAACGCTATCATCGCACCGAGTGCCAGAAAGCCGCCGCGCGACTGCGAGCCGAGTATCGATACCGCAATAAGAACCATCGCCAAGCTGGCCGCGTGCCTGAGCCAGACGCGTTCGGTCTGAAGCTGCAGCCAACGCATCAGCGGCAATGTAACGGTTAGCGCGAGGGCAATTTCCGTATTGCCCGCGATGAATCCTCCATCCGGCCCGAGCACCATGCCACCCCCGCCATGGGCGATCGTATAGAGCCCTCCCTTGATGCCGAAATAGGCGATCGACAGCGTCGCGACGAGCACCAGCGAGCGGATCCTCGACTCCGATTGCATGACCACCAGTGTCAAGATGATGAAGATCTGTATCTTCATCACCTTCTCCCATTTCGGCCACGCCAGGTCGGGGAAAAGGCTGAATACGGCCGTAGTGATCGTCATCCATGTAATGAGCGCCAATAACACCGTGACCGGCGCTGCAAGAGGCAACCTCTTGGGCTCTTTAGATATCAGGATCGCCAGTATCGTCACGATCCCGATGATCATCGCGAACGGGAAGCTGTACGCGAAGCCCCACGTCATCTTGTGGGGATTCATCAGGCCCACCCAGGTCCAGAGCAGAATGCCCCAATGCGGGCGGAACAGGACGACCGGGAGCAGGCCCAGAATGAACGCGGTGAGTACGATGTCCCGAAGAGCGCCCATCGCCGGTTCGCTCAGGCGCGGGGGAGCGGTTGCCGAGGGCTGGGGTTGCCCTGCAGGCTACACATTGAACAATTCTGTTCGGCCGTCTCGATACTCACCGCCCGTCGCCCCAAAACATTTGGCTGTAGACCCAACCTATTCTACTATTCCGCAGCAAGTTCGCTAACACTTGCAATTTCCCGGCAGATCTCCCGTTTGCTCTTGACGTGGAAGTGCGCGCGCCGGGCCCCTCTTATGACGAGCGTGGCACATCGCTCGGTGCGGAATAGTGTGCAGTGGGCAACTTGACAGATTCGAGCGACATTATTGAAAACGCTTCCGCTGACACACTATTCACGTCGCGAGCGTGGTTCGATCGATGGCTCACGTCGTTCGGTGGCCCTGCATCAGGCTGGTGGCGGCCGCCGCGTCCGTCGCTTCTCGAGTTCCCGTACGTCAAAACGGCCCGCCGCATCGGGCCGATATCGTTGAACGTGGCCTGGGGCGCGGCGAACTTCCACTCCCCGCGGTTCGACGTGTGCGGAACGGGCGTCCCCACCGGCGACGATTTTCGCGTGATGATGCGTGATCTCGATGTCTCGGCGCTCGTATTCCCGCTGCTGTCCCCGACCTCGAGGCTGGCGCGGGCATTCGAGCAGCCGTCCGCTGACCTGTGGTGGTTCCGCGATTTTTGCGAGGCGGCGCCGTTCGTAGACTGCACCGGGTCCTGGGAAGCGTATTTTGCGAGTAGAGGCAGGACCCGGCGAAAAAGCTGGCTGTCCTTTGAGCGTCATGCGGCCAAAGCCGGCATGTCCGTCGAGATGCTTTCTTCCTGGAACGACATTGCGCGAATCTTCGATCAGATGTTGGCCATTGAAGCCTCCGGCTGGAAGGGCAGGCGGGGGAGCTCGATCATTCAGAACCCGAAAGCTCGCAGTTTCTACGAGGGATTTTGCCAGGATTTTGCATCGCGCGATGAGCTCCG
Organism: uncultured beta proteobacterium; assembly: GCA_963828665.1. Taxonomy (GTDB): domain Bacteria; phylum Pseudomonadota; class Gammaproteobacteria; order Burkholderiales; family Casimicrobiaceae; genus PALSA-1003. Next base: position 271,313 of record CAWHFL010000007.1, on the reverse strand, counting down.
CGTTTTTCTCTTACGGCGGGAAAAGCGGATCATCGCGTTTCAGATCTGCGGGCTGCATGCAGGAGTGCTCACCGGCTTGAAAAGCGGTTACCTCCAGGAATATGCGAAAGATTCCCCGGGCCAGGTCGTTCACCTGCATATCGTCAGATGGGCCTTTTCGCAGGCGAATGTCCGCGTCTACGATATGCTTGGACCTTCTTCCCCCACAAAAATGAAATGGGCAACCGGAGTTGATGAACTATCGACGATTTACGTGTTCCGGCGAAGCCTCGGCGGCGGCGTCGCCCGATTTCGCTGGGCGATCGGGCCAAAGGCCAAGGCGTGGGTGAGCCAGCGGCTGCGGCGACCAACACCGGAACCGAGCGACGGGGACGGCGTCAACGCGGCATCCACGCGAGCGTTGGCGCGGATGCGATTAGACCAATGAGCACTCCGTCATCGGGCACACGTATCAACCAGCTGCGAGAGCTCTCGCAGAATCTGCATCTCGTGCTGAGTTTCGCGAAGCGCGATATCCGCGCGAAGTACAAGCAGACCATCTTCGGTGTCGCGTGGGCGGTCATTCAGCCACTGTCGCTGATGGTGGTGTTCACTTTCGTGTTCTCGATGTTCGCCAGGATTCCGAGCGAGGGGTTGCCGTACCCGATTTTCTCCTACAGTGTGCTTATCTTCTGGATGTTCTTCGCGTCCTGCGTTTCCCAGGGAACGGTCGCCATGACAGCAAATGCGCCGTTGGTTCGCAAGATCTACTTCCCGCGCGAAACGCTGCTCCTCGCCGTAATGATCTCGGCGTTGGTCGATCTGGGGATTGCCTCGGTGATCCTTGCCGGTATGTACCTCTACTATCAGGTCGCCCTTTCCTGGGCGATGTTGTGGGTGATCCCGCTGCTCGGGCTGCAAATGCTGTTCGTGCTGACGATTATCCTGATCACGTCGTCGGTGCAGGTATTCTATCGCGACGTCGGCCACGCGCTGCCGCTGCTGCTCCAGCTCTGGATGTATGCCTCGCCCATCGCCTATCCGCTGACCAGCGTCCCCGCCTGGCTGAAGCCGGTCTACCTCCTGAACCCGATGGCCGGCATCATCGATGGTTATCGACGCGCGCTCCTGCACGCGGAGCATCCCGACTTCTGGTACCTGGCGATAGCCTACGTCGTCGCAATCCTGACCGTCGCCTGCGCGTACGCGTTCTTCAAGCGAGCCGAGCGCACTTTCGCCGACGTCATCTGAGCCATGTCCGATATAGCAGTCAAGTTCGACGACATTTCGAAACAATACAAGCTCCGCCGCAGCCTCGCGCGGCAGGCACTGTTCAACGATGCTAAGAGCGACAATGTCTTCTGGGCGCTGGACAACGTCAACTTCGAAATAGAGCGGGGGGAAACCGTCGGCCTTATCGGACCTAATGGCGCAGGCAAGAGCACGATTCTGAAGATTCTCGCGCGCGTTACCGTCCCGACCAGCGGGCGATATACGGTCAATGGGCGCCTGGGTGCACTGATCGAGGTCGGCGCCGGCTTTCACCCCGATCTGACCGGCCGGGAAAATGTGTATCTGAACGGCGCGATCATGGGCATGCGCAAGCGCGAGATCGATAGCAAGTTCGACCAGATCGTCGCCTTCTCGGAGGTCGAGAAGTTCCTCGACACACCGTTGAAATTCTATTCTTCTGGCATGATGGTGCGGCTGGGATTCGCGGTCGCCGCGCACATCGATCCCGAAATCCTGCTGGTAGACGAGGTGCTTGCCGTTGGCGACACCGCATTTCAGGCCAAGTGTCTGAACAAGATCGCGGAGCTCAAGGAGCAGAACAGGACAATCGTGCTGGTGTCGCACACGATGCCGAGCATCCTGCAGCATTCGTCGCGCGTGCTCTGGATCGATCACGGGTCGATACAGGCCTATGGGGATCCGGAGGATACGGTCGAGCGCTATTTGCGCACCGTACACAGCCATGGCACCAGCGCGTCGACTCCCGAATCGGCGGCCGCGTCCGACAGCCCGATCCAGATCGGGAGCGTTACCGTGCGCAACGCGGCCGGTCATACGCACGAATCGCTGACCTACGGCGAATCAGCTTATGTCGATATCGAGTACACGGTCGCGCATCCGATCGACGATCCGGTCGTGGCGCTTACGTTTCATGATGTTCGAGACTATCCACTCGGAGGATTGACGACGCGCTTCGACGGGATTCGACTGGACAGCTCCAGCGGCACCCGAGTCGTCCGCCTCGTCCTTGCGCCTGTCCTGTTCACCCGAGGCAGCTATGGCGTGACGGTGGCGATCCAGGACAGCCGCATCCAGCGCTATCTCGACATGCGTCCGCGCGCGGCGACGTTCATGGTGGACGGACCGAGCGTCGCCTCGCGAGAAGTCAGCGGTCATTTCGTCTTTCCTCACCGTTGGGAGATCGATGGACGCGGCGCCTGAAATTCAGGCGAGCGCTTCCCGGCGGCAGAGCCGCGATCGCCCGCTGAAGCTCTGCTTCGTGTCCGCCGACTATCCGACATTGTCGCCCGGCGGCAGCGGAGGAATCGGCGCGCATTCGTATACGCTTGCGCATGCCGTCAGCGATCTTGGCCATGACGTCTCAGTAGTGGCCGAGGCGACGCGGGGTGCATCGCTGCAAACTGATGGCCGAATCCGGTTGCATGCAATCGCCCGGGGCCCGCGCCGGCAGTGGAAGCTTGGGCGCTGGGTCCCGCTGCCGTGGTTGCGATGGTCTTTCGCGGCGCAGCGCGCCCTCCGCCGCATGCATGCAGAAAGCCCCATCGACCTCGTAATCTTCCCGGACGCCTACGGCGAGGCTTTTCGCTTTTCGCTGGATCCTCTTTTGCCGTATGTCGTGCGCTTCGGCGGACCTGCCAGCGTAGTGCAGCGCTGGGACGGCCGGCCGGTCCCGGCGACCCGCGCCCGAATCGAAACGTGGCTCGAGCGCACGCCGGCGGCACGCGCGCCGCTGCTGTTGTGCGCGAGCGGCGCCTTCGCCGATCACATCTCGCGCGAATGGTCGCTCGACCGGTCCCGCTTTCGCATTATTCGCAACCCTCTCAATCTCGATCGTTTCCATCCGGCGGCGCCCGGCGCCGTCGCACCGAGCAAGCAGGTGCTGTTCGTCGGACACCTCCAGCCGCTTAAGGGTCTGCACGACCTCGCCGCCGCCATTCCCCAGGTTCTACAACGGCATCCCGAAGCGGAATTTCGGATCGTCGGCAACGACACCCGCACCGGCGCGGGGAGGACGTCCCTTCGGTCGGCACTCGACCGGGAATTGCGCACCCTGGGCGTTCTCGAACGCGTGCAATTCACCGAGCCACTGCCGCAGTCCGAACTGGTGCCTCTTTACCAACGCTGTGCCGTTTTCGTGCTGCCGTCGCACAATGATGTCTATCCGAACGCGGTGCTTGAGGCGATGGGCTGTGGTCGGCCATGCGTCGTCACCAGCACGACCGGCGTGGCCGAGCTTGTCAAGGAAAGCGGCTGCGGCATCGTCGTGCCACCAAGCGATCCCCCGGCGCTGGCCGCGGCGATCGGTGAAATCCTGTCGATGGCCGCGGCGCAGCGAGACCAGATGGGCATGCGAGGCCGTCGCATCGTAGAAAGACTCTGTGCAACTCCGGTTATCGCGGCGCAGGCCGTCGATACGTATCGCGAGGCGATCGATCGTTTCAACGCCGGCCTGTACGGTGCAGGAAGAAATCGACGATGAATTTACGCTCAGGCACGCGTGGGGGCGCCCCGCTCGTCGACGTTATCCTTCCAGCGTACAACGGCGCGGGGGTAATCCGTTCGGCGCTGGAAAGCGCGTTGGCCCAGGACGTACCGCTTCGAATCATAGTTGTCGACGATGGCTCCAACGACGATTCGGCGGCGATTGCGCGATCGTACGGGGCGCCGGTAACAGTGATCACTCAGTCCAACCATGGAGTATCGGGTGCGCGCAATACCGGTCTCGCCGCGGTGCAGGCGCCTTACGTCGCCCTGTTGGATCAGGATGATGTCTGGCAGCCCGGCAAGCTTACTCGCCAACTGGATCTGATCGAGGCGCACCCGGAAGTGGGACTCGTATTTACGGACATGCGGCTGCTTAACCGCGACGGCACCATTGTTGAGGATGGCTTTTTGCGGACAACGCGGCCCTATGCGGATCTCGACCGGCAGCCACTCGGCAACCACGCCTATCTGTTGCCCGAGTCGCTGGCCCAGGCCGTCGTGCGCTTCAATTTCATTTCACCGTCGACGACGCTGTTGCGCCGAGAGGCCGTCCAGCAGATCGGCGGATTCGATACGGCGTTTCGTCTTTGCGACGATGCCGATTGCTGGATGCGACTTCTGACCCGAGTTCGTGGAATATCGATCGAGGAAAGCCTCGTGCTGTCACTCGTCTGGGAAGGCAACGCTTCGCTGAAATGGGACAAGCTGATACTCGAGCGAATCCGCATCGGCGAAAAGGCCCGCGCTAACCCGGAGTTGTTTCCTGCAGGCACCACCGACTATTTCCGCAAGGAGCGCCCTGTTTCGTATCATCAGCTCGGCATCCTTGCTCTGCGTGCGGGCGATACGCGGCGTGCGCGCGGCTACTTCGTCGAGAGTCTGCGCGACCGTCGCCGGCTGGGGACTGCGCTTGCCTTCGGATCGACCATGCTGCCGGCGTCCATCCGCAACGGTCTGCTGCGGCTCAAGCGCGCGACCGGCCTCCGCTGGTCGACGCGTGTTGAATAGACTGGAGTAATCGGTGGTATTCAGCTCGCCGATATTCCTGTTTCTCTTCCTGCCGATCACGCTCGCGGTGTACTTCGTGTTGCCGAAGCGTGCGCGCAATATCTGGCTGTTGGCCGCGAGTCTCGTTTTCTATGGCTGGGGCGAACCGAAGTTTCTGGCGGTGATGCTCGCCTCGATCGTCTGCAATTTCTTCCTCGCGCTGTGGATCGCCCGGCTGGCTGACCGGCGCCGCGCACGCAAGGTGCTCGCACTCGCGGTCACCATCAACATCGGCCTGCTGGTGGCTTTCAAGTACACCGACTTCATCGTGACTAGCCTCAATGCGGGTCTGATTGCGGTCGCCGTGCCACCGCTGACTGTGCCCGCGATCGCGTTGCCCATTGGCATCTCCTTCTTCACTTTCCATGCACTTTCGTACGTCATCGACGTCTATCGCGGAGATGCGCGCGCTCTGCGCAACCCGTTCGACATGGGCCTGTACATCTCATTGTTCTCTCAGCTCATCGCCGGTCCGATCATTCGCTATCATGACATCGCGGCGCAATTGCAGGAGCGATCAGTCACCCGTACGCTTTTTGCGCGCGGGGTCCGGCGCTTCATTGTCGGGTTAGGCAAGAAGGTGCTCATCGCGAACACCCTGGCAGTATCGGCCGACCTGATCTTCACGATTCCCGGTGATCAGCTGACGATGGGCCTCGCATGGCTGGGCGTGCTCTGCTACGCCCTGCAAATCTACTTCGATTTTTCCGGCTATTCGGACATGGCCATCGGTCTCGGGCTAATGTTCGGGTTTCGCTTCCTGGAAAATTTCAACTACCCCTACATCTCCCAAAGCCTCACCGAATTCTGGAGGCGTTGGCACATTTCGCTGTCCAACTGGTTTCGAGACTATCTATATATTCCGCTGGGTGGCAATCGCGTCGCGCCCTGGCGCGTCTATCTGAATCTCGTGATAGTCTTTTTCCTCTGCGGGCTGTGGCATGGCGCGAGCTGGAGTTTCGTCGTCTGGGGACTGTTTCACGGCGCCTTTCTGGTCATCGAGCGCGCGGGACTCTCCCGTCGCATGGCGGAATGGCCACAGGGTTTCCGCCACGTGTACGCAATGCTGGTCGTCCTCGTGAGCTGGGTGTTCTTCCGTGCCGATTCGCTGCCTTCAGCGTGGCACTACCTGTTCGCCATGGTCGGGATGTCGAAAGCGTCGGGTCTCGAGCACCCCCTCGCCCTGTACGCCGACTCACAGATCGTGCTCGCGTTAGCGGCCGGTATAATCGGTTCCACCCCGGTAGTGCCCGCGATCAGGCGCTGGTGGGAAAGCGGTGCCAGCCGCGGCGTGCAGATCGGCTCCAGCGTGGGTGAACTCTCTGCGCTGGCCTGCATTCTGATGGCATCGATCATGCTGCTCGCCGCAGGCACCTACAATCCGTTCATCTATTTTCGATTCTAACGCGCCCCATTCTCGCAACTGGCAGATCATGCTCAAGAGCCTCAAGAAGCAGATCGATGCGTGGATGTTTGCAAAAACGGACGCGCGATTTTGTGACTATTTCAATATCCTGAATCGATTTTACTGGAAGTATCCCGTCAAGTTGAGCTGGGACGATCGGCATCAGAAGATACTCGTCAGCGATGGCCGCGAGCAGGTCTTCATCGCCCGCCCCAGGCGCGCCCGTCGTTACAAGGACGGCATAGTCGCCAAGCTCGATAGCCTGAGCCGCGAGTACATGCTCGGTCGGATGGCTTTTCACGACGGAGATTGCGTCTTCGATTGCGGGGCGAACGTTGGCGAGGTTGGCATGTGTCTGAAACGAATCAACGGCAGCATCGATATCGTATCGGTCGAGCCCGAAGAGGACGAAGCGGCATGCTGCGATCTCAACGTCTACAGCGGGCAGAAGAAGACGCTTCGCAAGGCGCTGTGGTCCGAGGAAGGCGAATTGACGCTGTTCTCGAAAAACCAGACCGGCGACAGCTCGTTGTTCGAGACGAAGGACTACGAATCATCGACGAGGATACCAACCACGACGCTTTCCGCGCTTATCAAGGAAAAACACATTGCCAAGGTGAAGCTACTGAAGCTCGAGGCGGAAGGCGCGGAACCGGAGATCCTAGCCGGTGCGGAAACGGACTTGCATCGGATCGAATACATCTCTGCCGACCTCGGCCCTGAACGCGGGATCGACCAGGAATCGACCGCCGCCGCTGGGATCAACTTTCTGCTGAGCAGGAATTTCCGGATGATCGACATCAACTGCGACCGGCTCACCTACCTGTTCAAGAATACTGCATTCGACTGACGCGACAGAAAATGGACGAAGCATCTGATACTGTCAAACGGAATTCCCGCGCCACTGCCGCGACCGAGCCCACTTCCGTGCGCAAGATCGCCGAGACCCTTGTCATCGTGCTCTTTCTCGGCATAATCGGCCTGCCTCTCGCCGGAAAGCTCCTGCCCACGGAAGGCGCTTTTGCTCTGACGGAAAACCGGCGGCCTGCCCCGCTGCCGACTATCCGATTGGGCGGTCCCGGCTGGGGTTACTCGATCGTGAGCTATCCTCGCCGCTTCGAGCGCTACTGGAACGATTCGTTCGCCTTCCGGTGGTACCTGATCCGTGCGCACAGCCTGGCGAAATTCGCGCTGGGGGTGTCTCCCTCGCCCAAGGCTCTGGTGGGACAGGACGGCTATCTGTTTTACGCGGCAGAACAGTCGGTCGATTACTTTCGCAACGCCAAGGCGTTCACTGCACAGGAACTGGGGCGGTGGAGGGAAGACCTTGAGCAACGCCGCGACTGGCTTGCGGAGCGTGGGATACGCTACCTCGTCGTCGTCGCGCCCGACAAGGAAACGATCTATCCGGAATTCATGCCGCCGGAGCTTCGGCCGGTGCGAAGCGAATCGCGCCTCGATCAACTACTCGCCGATCTGCGCCTGCATTCCAAGGTCGAAGTCGTCGATCTGCGACCAGCACTCATGCGCGCCAAGGCCAGCGGACGGGTCTACCACAAGACCGACACGCACTGGAACGATGCCGGAGCATTGGTCGCGTCCCGAGAGATCATCGCCCGGCTGCACACCTGGTTTCCCGCGATGAGCGACGCACCGCTGCAAGGCTCAATGCAGACGCGGGTGACGCCGGGTGGAGACCTGGCGCGTATTCTCGCGCTCGAGGATCGCTTTCCGGAGGAACGAATCGATTGGGTTCCTGCGGGCCCTGCGCGCGCCCGGCCGGCGTCGCACGACCCGTACGCATCCGCCGACGTTGCCGTCATGGAGTGCGCGGACTGCACCGGTCCCCACGTGGTCATGAACCATGATTCGTTCAATACGAACATGGCGCCGCTGCTCGCCGAGTACTTCAGGCGCGTCGTGTATGTCGACGGCACAAAGCTCGACCCTGCGATCGTCGAACGGGAAAAGCCTGCGCTCGTGATTCAGGAGTTCGTCGAGCGCGTTTTGATGTGCCCGGATCTGCGCGGATGCTGACTGCGCGATCACGCGCTTTTCCCGTTCCTGCTAGCCATAGATCCGGCCCGCCGCTTTTGCGGTGGCGCACGAGCGCCCTTAAACGCCGGAGTCGACCCGGTGGTGCGTTCGACTAGCGCGGCGCGCTTACCTGCATCGCTGATATACCTGGTAGCGGAACATTGGCGGACTGCAAAGCGGTCTATGGCGGCGGCCGCCGAAGCGCCGGAGCGATGCCGAAGAACGCCGATGCCGCCTACCGCCGTACGGCAGACTTCTACCACTCACCCATCAGGAGGACCGGATGGTTCGGATCGCTCGCATCGGAGATGCGGAGCTGGACGAACGTGGGCCCCGCGCCCTTGGTGACAGCGAAGGTGCTCTGGTGCTTGAAGGGTCGGTTCTGGCTGTCGATTCCGGTGTAGAACACCGTGATCTGATGCTGCCCGACGCGCACGCCACCCTGGAACTGCGCGAGCACCTTGCCCCGGTAGAAGGAGGCGATGTCCTGGCTGCCGAAGCTCTGCACGGACACGGCGTTCTGATCGAGCAGGATGCTGACCGAATCCACCTTGAAGGAGTGCGCGATGTCCAGCGACACGGCGACCGCGAGCGACTGCTTGTCCTGTGCCGAGCCCGGGGACGGAATGCCCTGCGCGCCCGCGCCCTGTCCATTTGCGCTCTGTAGCGGCAGGCTCAAAGCGCAAACCAGCATGGCGGCCGCGATTCGCACCGGCGACTTGCGCAGCCGCACCGGCCGTCCCAGTACTCGTTCGTCCAGCGTCAGCTCGTCTCGTTTGCTCATGGCGGGAGAATGGGGGCCTATTGCCATTTCACGGTCCAGATCCGCGTATATCCATTGTTTAGTGCGTCGCTGGTGATCAGCAGCAGGCGGTTGTCCTTCGAGTCCCACTTGAAAACGGGGATGATCGCAACTGTCGAAAATGGAGTCGTGTCGCCGTTCGCCGTGGTGGGGCCTTGCGTCCACGCATTCGTGCTGAAGTCGTAGATCCACGTCTGCCCGATGGTCTTCGCTCCCGAGAACCAGTACAGCGCGTCGACGCCGATCCACACGACCAGCTTGTCCTGCGTCGGGTCGTAACCGACAACGCCGTTCACGGGGATGGGACTGAGCTTGTTGGTGTTCGTCACGGTCCAGGTCGGCTGCCCCGAGGGCGGCGTGAAGTCATAGGTGTAAAGGTTGTACGTCAGCGGATCGACGTAGACCACCTTACCCTGGCGGAGCACCGTGCGACGGATGCCCTCCAGACAGATGTCGCAAGCGTAGTTCGGGAGAGAACCGCTCTGGTTGAGATAAGTCCACGGCGTGTTGTAGATCGGCCAGGCAGGTGGACTTCCCAGCACGTACTCGGCGACCTTGTTGCGACTGTACGAATATGACCAGCCTCCCCCGCCCACCAGGGCATTGAGACCCGAATGCCAAAAGAGGAAGGGCGCGACCGACGGCGTCTTGCACAGGGCGTTGTCGCACTGGAAGGTCACGCTGACGGTGTTGTTGTCCGGGAAGCTGAAGATCGGGATGCCGTTCGACTGCCCCGTCAGCGGGTACTGCGGCGCGCAGCCGGTCTGGAAGACTGCGTCCAATCCCGGCACATACGCGACCGCGCAGTTTCGACGGCCGCCGACGACCTGTGCCCCGCCGTTCAGCGCCCGCATCTGATTAAAGCTACCGTCTGGGTTGAATTCGTAAACCCAAATCCTACCGTACTGGTCGAGCGTGACGATCCGGTTGCGGGTGGGGTCGAAGGCGGCGTCAATCTCCGCCCGCTGGCTGAACTGGCCCTCGGGCATCTTTCCGGGATTGAGCAACACCCACCGCACGCTGCCTGGCGGTGGGGGCGGGGGCGGGTTCGAAACGGTTATGCTGTACTGGCCGAGGTCCAGGCAGTACGAGCCGGGCGGCACGGTAGAAGTCCCAGGGGACAGCGGCGTGCACGACTGTGCCCACGCGGTCGAGCCCACCCAGATCAACGCCAGCCCGCCTGCAACGAGCCAAAGGCGCCAAGGAGCTCTGCCGCGCCTTGCCCCTCTGCCATTCGCTCGTCCGGCCATGTGAGCCAGTTCCCCTAAGTCCAGTCCGACCGGTTTTAGGCTGATCGGCGCAGCCTGTCAATTGCAAATTTTCCGACACCGCGGCAGGACAACAACGATCAAGGGCAATGTGGCCGTTGTCTAGCTCGCCGCCCGGGCTAAAGAAGGCAAATTTAGCGTGGGCATATGCGCGTGGACAGATTGACATTAACGCAGGCTGAACTCGGCGAACTTCCGGGGATTTCGCAGGCGCGGATTTCGCGGCTTGTGGCGCTTGGCATGCCTACGACGTCGGCGGCAGAGGCCCGGGCATGGCGAAGGCAGCACCTCGACCAGAGGCTGGTCCGCCGCCGCCGCCGCCGCCGTGCGCCACGGAGCGGCAGCCGGGCAAATACGCTCCATGGATCGCATTGCTGGTTATTCCACTTGAGCGAGACATTTCAGATCGAGGCGCCGCACCTTGCCACGGGAACCTGCCCCAACGGCATCTTGGACTCGAGTCACCTATTCACCAATCGCGGTAACTCGATGCATACTATCAGGACGCCCGGGCCGGCGATGATGATGCCGGCAGGCGTTGCCTTGAGCACAGCGACCATTCTCTGCGTCGCGACGCCGAGTGCATCGAGTCGGACTCCAACTCCAACGCCTCAACCCACTGCGAGCATCATCGTGACAATGATAGCGCCCGATACTGGCACCTTCAGCAGCCTCGTGAGCACCGCGCCCGGTGCGGCCGTAGTCTCCCATGCGTGGAATCTGGGCGATGGAGCCACCGCAAGCGGCGCAACGGCTACCCATCGTTACACGGCGTCTGGAACCTACCCGGTGGTTCTCACGATTGCCGACAGCACGGGGGCGAAACCGACCGCCGCCAAGGGCGTCGTGGCGGCGGTGGTCCCTGCCCCACGGCCTCCTGCACATCCCGTCACGGCGGCCGCTCCGGGGTCTTGGACGCAGTATTCGACCAGCTATCAAGCCGGCACCGAGGCCGAATACCAGTCCTGGTACAACCTGGTATACGACACCAAGCGGAACCTCATCTACGGTATGAACTGGATGGGCGTGCTTGCGGCGTTCAATCCGGTTATCGGTACGTGGAGCAATCTCACGCCGAGCATCGGCGGCGGCGTCCACAATCGCATATTCACCTACGATCCGATCAACGATCGCGTGTGGATCGGGACCGGCACCGGCTCGCAATTGCTAGGCGTCAACTACTATGATCTCGCCAGCAAGCAGTTCGTCAATTACCCGATGACCGGGCCGCTGCCGGGATCGGAGTCGGCGATGATCTTCGATCCCGCCGGCAAGCGCTTTATAGTATTCGGCGGCTGGGGACGGCTCGGCGTCTACACTTTCGCCCTGTCCCCGCCGCCGGCCGCTGCCATGGTCGCCGCCAACGTTGTCCCCGGGCCGACCTGGGATGGCGGTGTCGCGCCGGATGCCAAGAAAATGACGGCGTGGCGCGCGGCACTCGACAGCAAGCGCAATCGCATCGTCTATGTCGATACAGATGGTTCGCTGTGGGCTCTTCCTTTGAATCTGTCGGGGTGGCAGCACCTTACTACGTCGGGCGGTCCGCCACCCGCATACACGCAGTATGTCTATGACGTCGCCAACGATGCTCTTGTCGGGTGGTCGGCGTCTCCCCGCGTAGCTGGCGGTGACACTGTTCCGGGAACCACGCGCGAAACCTGGTTGCTGCCTCTTGCGACACTCGCCTGGGGCAGGGCGGCCAGCGTCGCCTCCGCCAATGTCGTTCCGGTCGACACCGTCTATGTGGGCTATGCAATGGTCTATGACCCGGTTCGCGGACAGACGATACTGCACACGCTGAGCGGTGCGAACAACTACGAGCCGTCGACCTGGGTCTACCGGTATCCCTCAACGCTCGCGCCGCCGTCACCGTCGACGCCGACCTCTGGCCCGATTCCGCCGTACGCTGGCACGATCACGTCGTTTCCGCTTCCGGCGCTCATTGGCGCACCCTACTCAACGCTGCAAAACAGCAAGCACACCAACATGGCCTTCTCGCCGTTGACCAACCGGCTGTACGTGGAGGGAGGCGACTGGGTGACTTCCGCGACCGACGGAACGTGGTCGATGAGCATGGTGGATGGCAGCTGGAGGAAGGACGTCGGAGCGCCCGTCTATCCGACCGCTGCCTGCGCCGCATGCCGCCCAGGACGAGATGGGATTCGTCTGGGATGCCAGGCGGCAGAAGTTTCTGTTGTGGCCGGGATCGTATTACGCCTACGAGCCCAAAGGCACACCTATCCTCGAGTACGCAAAGGGACTGTGGTATTTCGATCCGATCACCAACACATGGGCCCAAGAACTTCGCCTGTTCGGCAACTATCTCGACACGACGGGGGACCCGTTCGGCGGCGTCTACGATGAGGTCAACGATCAGCTCGTCGAATTAGGCGACGACTCGGGTGGGTTCGTCGCAAGACGATGGAGCATTACAGACCTCGTCAGGCTCTCGGACATACCTATAGCAGTGACGAGAACTCCCGGTTTTTCCCTTTACTACTCGCGAACCCAGTACGTCAAGATCGGACGTTACGTCTATGTGGCAGGCTACGCGACCGACGGTACAGTGCTGAAGATCCCGAGATTCTGGCGCTGGCACCTGGACAACCATACGTTCCAGGAACTGGCGGCGCCCCCAGTCGACGGCTCGCTGCTGCACGATATTGAAATCCGCCTGGCCACGTCACACGGCAAGGTCGTCTGGCCTCTGATGAGCGGCCCAGACGGCGAGCTGCACGGCATCTACGTGTATGACCCCGCGACCAACGTCTGGTCGGTCGATCGGCAGGTGCCCTCGTACGGTAACTTCATCGGCAATGCCGTAACCAGCCTGCCCGACGGTCGTGTCGCGTTTTCCGGAGGCGTCTTCGGCCGTCACCAGACCCACATGTGGTTCTACGAGGCAAAGCCTTAGCGGACGCTATCGGATTCTATCCAATCGCGCTTGAGTCCGGTCGCCACAGCGTGGAGGTGCGCCGCTTTGCCCGGTGGGGCATTACGAATCACGCGGCGACGCCGCGATCACCTTGGCAGCATGGTCGCGATAGCGTAACGCCAGGTACGAGTGCATCAGCTCGCTACCCGTGTACGTGCGCCGGAATTCGTCGGCGTCGATCAGTTCCAGCCACGCCAAGGGCGAAGTCGCACGGACGCTGCGCCAGCGCAAGCGGCGCAGCGCTCGCTGCGCCCGCTTGGCGGCGTAGCGCAATCCGGCACGATCGATCGCCCGGATGAGCGCGCCGACGACGGCGCCATGGTCGCGATTGGGCGGCGTCACCGGGAGCGACTGACGTCGCCGCGCGAATTCGAAGTAGAGCTTCCTGCCGAGCCGCAGGTCGACTGGAATCCGCGCCCAGAAATCCATCAGCTCGCTGTCGAACAGCGGCAGCCGCCACTCGTAGCCGAAGCTCTCGTAGACCCGCACCGAATTGCAGATGAACTTGGCCTGGCGCTCCTGCAGGTCCCAGCGCTCGAAGGCGTCCGCCGCCTCTTCGGGCGAGCCGTCGCCAATCTGTCCCACGATCGACTCGATCCGCTGGTCGAACCTGTCTCGAAGCTCTCGTTTCGTTTGCGCCGGCCAGTCCCACAAGGAATAGTGCGCGCGCTGCAGCGAGTCGAGCAGTTCGCGGCGTGTGATCGTCGTGCGCCGGCCGCAAACGATTTCGGAATATGGCTGCCGGCGAGAAAATCTCCCGAGTGCCCGGGAACGAACACGCTGTCCGGCGGAATCCGCGCTTCGCGCTGCAGTTCCAATACTGCCGGCCAGTCCTGGATGTGCGGCACCGACGTCAGGTTTCCGGCGGAATGAAAGTACGACGTGAAGCGATCGGTCGCCGCCCACGCACGCCAGCGCTCCGCCGAGTAGGGCACGAATTCCCAGCGAAATCCGAGATACCGCGCCAGCTCCTGCGACGTGCGCGCTTCCCAGTTGCCAGGAACGCCGTAGCTGTAACAGATGACGTCGCGCAGTCCCATGTCGCGAAGCGATACGCCGATCAAGCGCGAATCGTAGCCTCCGCTCAAGGGCACGACGATCGTCCGCCCGCCGATGCCGTCGGCCAGTCGACGAAACACCTTGGCATGCACGTTTTCGAGGCTGTCGATCAGATCGGCAACGCCCGTCGCTATGAAATCGCCATGACGAAACCGATGGTAGCGATGCCGCTCAAGCGCAACCGGTCGCGCCGGGTCGATCGAGATGATCTCGCCGGCTTCGAGCTGGAACACGCCGGCGCACAAGGTTTCCCGGCTCGTGACGTATCCGGTCAGGCAAAACTCCGCGGCGGCAACGGTGTCGATCGTGCCGGGCCCCGCCGGCACCACGCGATAGGCGCTATCGCTCAAACGAATATCGAGATTGTCGAACCGCATAGAAGAGTGGGATGCTGCGGATGCGATCCACGGCGGCGAGGACCCGGCCGTTGCGCTCGGTGACGACGGCGAAGCAGCCGTTCAGGCGGCCGATGGTTTCGATCCAGGCCGAGTCTGTCGCCGTTGCGTCCAGGGCGGTCGCGAGCTCTCCCGCCGCACAAAATCGACCATCCAGATGCGCGTAACCGCGCGCCTGCGACCTCCCTGCCCGAGCCCAGTCGGGATTGTCGAGTTCGATTCGATTCATCGTGTTCCGGGTCCGCCCGCGCCCCCGGAATTCATCGACCGGGCCGCAGAACGCGCGCGTAGCCGTCGAACAATTCACCGCGGACGTTCGGCCACGCGTAGCGCCGAGCGGCTTCGACACCGGCGGCGCGCAACCGTAGCGCCAGAGGCCGATCCTCGATCAGGCGCAGGACGGCGTTGGCCATGGCGACGGGGTCGCGGGCCGGCACGAGCAAGGCAGTCACCTCATGCTGGACAACATACGGAATGCCGCCGACGTCGGTGGTCGCGATCGGCACGCCGCTTGCCATCGCCTCCAGCAGCGAAATCGGCAGGTTGTCGACGAGCGAAGCATTGACGACGACGCTGGCCGCGCGGTAGAACGCCGGCAATTCGGTATTGTCGACCCGACCGGTGAAACGCACGCGATGCGCGACGCCAAGCTCCGCCGCCGTTCGTTCGAGCATGTCGCGATCCGGCCCCGATCCCGCCACCGTCAGTTGCGCATCGGCATGCCGCCCGACGACGATCGCGAATGCGCGGATGATGACGCCGACGTCGTAGATCGGCTCCAGGTTGCGCGTCACGAGCAGATGCGGCGTTTTCGGGGAGCGCATCGGTCGGCCGAAACGCATCGAGGTTGACTATGTTCGGGACGATGCTGGTGGCGACTCCATATTTCGCGAATACCGAATCGAGAAAAGCGGACGGTACGACGACGATGCCTGCCCGCGCCAGCGTCGGTCGAATGAAGCGGAACTGGCGGGCGAAAAAAGCATCCGCATCGCCGCCCCGATAATTGACGACCACGGGCACGCCGCGCATCCAAGCGATCCATATCGCGGGGGCCGCGAAAAAATGCCATGCCCAGCCCGAATTGGCCATCACATGGACAAGCTGGGCGCCGCGGGTGCCGCGCCAGAGTCGCCGCACGAACGGAAACAGGCGAAACAGCGCACGCATGCCACGCAGCCGAGCGACCCATGCCGGCCGGTACGGTGCATTAACCTGAACCATGGTGACCTGGCACCCCTCGCTTGCGAGAAGTTGTGCGAGCTGCCGCGTCTGATTGGCCATGCCGCCGGAGGGCGGCGGCAGCGGCCCCACCAGGACGATCGAGCGCGGTACCGTCGCCGCACGGGTACCGAGACGATCCTGTGCGTCCGCGACACCGGTCACTTTGCTGCCGTTTCGACTCGCGTGAACAGATTTCGCGCGAGCCGCATGCCCCACCGCGTTGGCGTAAGGTCCCATGGCGTGAAGCGAGGCAACTCGTGGAGCGGGCCGCCCGCGCGGGCAGCGCCTGCCGCCGTCGAGACGGCCGCGATGAAGCCCAGTTCCTTGGCGAGGCGCACGTGCATGGCACCGTAATCGATATCGGGCCTGCCGTTGGGGTAGGCAAATAGCTTGACCGGCTGCCGGACGATAGCCTGGAGCGCGTCGCGACCCTCTGCGATCTCGCGCCGTGCAGCCGTCTCGTCGATCCGGGCCAGAATCGGATGGCTGACCGTGTGGCCTCCGATGCCCATCCCGGCAGCCGCCAGGCTGCGCACCTGGTCCGAAGCCATCATCAGATTGTCCGGCAGCGCAACCCCCGCTTGCGCCGCGATCGCGTCGACGCGCGACTGCCGCTCCTGCTGCGGCAGATACTTGAGCAGGCCCAGGATGGCGCCGATGGCCGCCCTGCGCTGCTGCGCAGAGCCGATCGCATGCCTGCCCAGTCCCTGGCCCGACAGATCGAGCTCGCCGCCTCCCGCGGCGCGCAACGCCTCGATGACGGTATCGTTCCACATCCGTCCACCATCGAGAAATCCGGTCGCCACGAAGAACGTCGCATGCAGCCCGAGGCGCCGCAGGATCGGCAGCGCGATCGTCGCGTTGTCGGCATAGCCGTCGTCGAACGTAATGGCCAGAGCGCGGGCTGGAATCGAGCCGCGGTCAAGCGCCGTTACCGCTTCATCCAGCGGCAGCACATTGAACCAGTGGCGCACGCACAGCATCCGTTCGGCAAACGCGGCGGCGTGACTCTCATTCGGGAACAGCTCGTCGGGTTGCGCGCGGACCCGATGAAAAATCAGGATCGTCAGCCTGCCCCGCGAACCCGCCGGCGATAACGAGCCGAAGAGGGGCCGCAACCACGCCGCGGCGCTCCGCCTCGGCGCGGCCGGTTGAGACGTGACTTCGTTTGCATCACGCATGACTTCCAGGCAGGAATTGCCCCCAAAGCTGGATGCTGAGCGATGCGGCAAGCGCCACGCTGAGCGCGGACGCGGTGACCACGCGGCGCCGCAGTCCTTCCATGCGAGCGATCGCGCGCTCGTTCTCGGGCGTCGCCAAGGCCACAAGCGGCGGCAAACGGCCAAGCGTGCTGTCGAGTCGGTGCGCAAGGCGCCCGGAAACGCGACGGAGCAGGCCGCGTCGTTCGCGGCTGATGACGTCGTTACCCCACCACAGATACCACTCGTTGGCGCCGCGGCGATAGTAGTCGAGAAGCTTGTCGAAGTGTGGGAACCCGAGGCGGCCGGGACCGGCGCGCCGGAATTCGATCGTAGCAGGGTCGCCAAGGAGAGCCCGGCGCAACTCCAGCGCATCGATGGGCGCGTGGGTACCTGCCAGCACCGCATAGACGTTGTTATGCACGTCGAGGAACGCCCACCGACTCCGCTCACGGTCATAAACCTCGACGACCGTGTGGCCGTGGCCGCCGAAGCCGTCGAACGAAAAGGCCCATTGTCGGCAAAAAAGCCCCGCGCTGCGCGCGGCGGCGAGATAGACGCGAACATAATCCGCGCAATAGCCGTATCCCGCGACGATGCCCTGGAAGGTCGTTGCGAGATCGGCGCGAATCCCACCTTCATGCTGCGCATGTTGCACGAGCATCTGCACCAGCGCGAGCGCGCGTGGCCAGTCACCTGCCAGCTTCGCAACGCCCGCGGATTCCACCGCGCCGCGAATCGCATTCGGGGCAAGCATCCGCTCGGACCGAAAATCGTCGGGGACCGCGGTCGGTGTCCAGCTGAAATCCTCCGGACGCCCGCGTCGCAGCAGGAACGCGTTGCGCACGCGCACCGCTTGCGCGTACGGCAGCGTCAGATAGGCGAGCCAGCCTAGTGCGATGGCAAGCGCGATTGCGTTAGCGATGACCAGGCTGCTGACATTCACCAGCACAACCCCACGTATTGCCCGCGCATAGCCTTGCGATCGGGAACCTTGATCAGATCGACGATTATCTGCTCGGGCCGAGTGTGCTTCCCGAGGGCGGCGACGACGGCGCCATCGCCGAGACCGATGACCAGAACGTCGGACTCCGCGATCACCGCAGCGATGTCATTGCGGATCAGCGATCCGATATGCGGCAGATGCTGTTCGATGTAGCGGCGATTGGCGCCGAGCAGGTTGGAAAGATGCACCTCCGGATCGTAGACCAGGATCGTGCAGCCCTTGCCGATAAAGTGCTCGGCCAGCAGCACCAGAGGACTCTCGCGAAGATCGTCGGTGCCGGTCTTGAACGACAACCCGATCATGCCGATTCTGCGCTTGCCCGTCGCGCTGACCTTGGCGATCGCGAGGTCGATGTGTGCCCGATTGGACAGCGCGATCGCCGCCTGCATCGGCAAGTCCACATCGTGCGTCTTGGCCAAGTGGATCGTGGCACGAAGATCTTTCGGCAGGCACGAGCCGCCATAGGCAAACCCGGGCTTCAGATAGGCCGGCGAGATGTTGAGCTGGCGGTCCTTGCATACCAGGTCCATCACCTCGAACGGGTCGACGCCCAAGGCTTCGCACAGGCGCGCGGTCTCGTTGGCGAAGGTAATCTTCAGGGCGTGAAAATTGTTGCAGGTGTACTTGGCCATTTCCGCCGCGCGGATCGATGTGACATGGAACTCGCCGGGCAGATGGCCGAACAGCTCGCGCAGCTTTGCCGCCGGCTCGGGCGCGTTTGCGCCGACGACGGTGAACGGCGGCTTGTCGTAGTCCCTGATCGATGTCCCCTCGCGAAGGAACTCCGGCTGGAAGCAGACGTGGAAATCGACGCCGTCCTTCTTGCCCGACTCGGTTTCAATGATCGGGCGGAGCACGTCTTCGACCGTCCCCGGCACTAGCGTCGACCTGAATACGAATACATGCGGGACTGGCTTTTCGCGCATCGCGGCGCCCAGGTCATGGGCAAGGCGGAGCATCGCCGTCTGGTCCTGGCTGCCGTTCGGCGCCGATGGCGTGCCGACGCAGATCAGCGAGATGTCGGTATCGAGCACCGCCTGGCGCGTGTCGCGGCTGACCGAAACCCGGCCGCTTGCGACCGTATCGGCCATCAACTGCACCATGCCCTCCTCGACCACCGGCGTCCGGCCGGCGGCGATCAAGTCGAGCTTAGCCTGGTCGACGTCGACGCCGACGACACGATGCCCGTCGCGGGCGAGACAGGCGAGCGAGACCGCGCCCACGTAACCGAGTCCGAAGATGCTGATGTTCAAGCAACGGCCCTTTCGCTTGCACGCGTCTCGCGCGTCGTCCGACTCCGATTGCCAAGACAGCGCTCGATGATGCCGTCCAGCCTTTGCATCGACTTCTCCCAGGCGTGATGCGACAGCATGCGTGCTCGGCCCGCCCGCGACAGCCGCTGCCGTTCGGCGGGATCATCCAGGATGCGATGGATTGCCGCGGCGTATTCTTCGGGCGTCGACGCGGCCAGGAAATGCTCGGATTCGACTGCATCGACGCCGCCGGCAGCGATGCGGCTGGTCACGACCGGAACGCCGATCGCCATCGCTTCAAGAATCTTGTTCTGCGTGCCGCGCGCGATATTGAGCGGCGCGACCATCAGCGCCGAGCGATGAAGGTAGGGCCGCACATCGGCGACTGAACCGGTGACGCTGACGCCGGGAAGTTGCGCCAGCCGTTGCACCCGCGGCGATGGATCGGCGCCGACGATGACGAGCTTGACCGACGGCCGGCGCGCGCGCAGCAGCGGCAGCGTCCGGGCACAGAAATCGAACATGGACTCCTGGTTCGGGTAGTAGTCCATGCGACCGACGAAAGCGATCGTATCGGCATCGTAGGCCTCGCCGCTGGGAGCAAAGTACTCGCTGTCCACCCCGTTGGGAAACCAGTCCGAGGCGACGCCGGTGCCGTAACTCTGGAGCGTCTCCCATTCGGCCCTAGTCGTCGCCGTGCACAGATCGAAACAGCGAGCGAGCCGCTTTTCGGCACGCTCCATCTTGACGCCTTCCAGGCGGTATCCGAGCGACAGCGGAAAGGGTTTGAAGCGCGCGTATTCGAGCCACTTCTGCGAGTCCATGTCCCCGAAGTCGAGAATCTTGGGCGTGCCGCGGAGGCTCGATACGTACGGTGCGACCGACGAGCAATGCACGAAGACCAGGTCGAAGCGTTCGCTCGCCAGCAGTGCATCGATCCGTCGTGCGAGCTGGGGCGAATGGAAATATCCGATCGACGATGGCGACGTGGTCGGCAGTCGAAGCAACATCCGCAGCGTCTGCGTCCGATTGTCGACCTGCGCCATATCGTAGCTCGCGCAGTGCGCCGCCAAACCCTCTCCTTCGCGTGCTTCCTCGGTCGAGCGCGCAATCGACGCGACGTGGACTTCGTGTCGGGCTGACAGATGTCGGATCATGTTGAATGGCCGGATCTTGCCGCCGCGCTTCGGTGGGAACGGGAAGCGGTGGCACAGGTACAGAATCTTCACGACGTCACCGCCTTGAGCTCGTCGGCCACGTCGGCCGGCGCGCGACCGTCGAGGTACATGCGCGCCCATATCTCGAGGTTGAGCAGCGTCAACAAGCGATCGGTTCCGTCCAGCCGATTGGCGGCGTGCGCCTCGATCAGCGCCGCGACTTCCGGCGGGCGGAACAATCCGCGTGCCTCGATCGACGCGGTGGAAAGGATCTCGCGCAGCAGCGGTGCAAGCTCACCCTTGAGCCAGGCGCCCATCGGCGTGCCAAAGCCGCGCTTCTTGCGCTCCAGGATGTCCACCGGCAGGACGTCCTGCAGCGCGGCCTTGAGCGCATGCTTCAACCTGCCGCCGCGCATCTTCACCTCCTGCGGCATGCCCGCTGCCAGCTCGACCAGCTCGTGATCGAGCAAGGGCACGCGGCACTCGAGCGATACCGCCATGCTCATCTTGTCGGTCAGCAGCAACAGATCGTCGGGCAGCTGCGTCTGGGCGTCGACCGCCAACATCTGGTTCAATTCGTCGTCGCTGCTCGCCGCCGCGAACGCCTCGGCCAGCGCATCGTGCACGCCCTTTCGCGGCTGTCGCAACAGAGCCGTGGCCGCGTCGTCAGGGAATACCTCGACGTACGAGCGATAACGCTCCTCGAACGGCAGTCCCGCCGTCGAAAGGAAGCCCTTGGCCAGGCGCAATGCGTTCAGCAGCGGGGAATGCCGGTCGCCCGGAAGCCTTTCTCCCAGCGCCGAGGCCGCGCGGCGCAAACCCGACGGCAGACGATCGAAGTACGCTTGGTAGTGGCTTCCCAAATAGCGCCGGTAACCGCCGAAGAGCTCGTCGCCGCCGACGCCGGACAGGATGACCGTTACGTCGCGTCGCGCGAATTGCGAGACGAGGTAGGTGGTGATGAACGCGGTGTCGGCGATCGGTTCGTCCATTTGCCACAGCAACTGGGGCAGCAGCGCCGCGACGTCGGGTCGAACGACGATCTCATGATGCTCGGTGCCGAAGCGCTGCGCCACTTTCCGGGCATAGGGAAGCTCGTTGTAATAATCCTCGGCCTCGCCGCCGCCGAAGCCGATCGCGTAAGTCTTGACCGGGCGATCGCTCGCCGCCGCCATGAACGCCACGACGGCGCTCGAATCGACGCCGCCCGAAAGGAAAGCGCCTATCGGCACGTCGCTCACCATCTGCATCCGCACCGATTCCTCGAGCCGTGCCCGCACGCGTGCGACCCACTCTGCTTCGTTCGGCCCGCGATCGACCTTCGCGGGAACGCTCCAGTAGCGGCGCTCGTCGACCCTGCCGCGCTCCGCACTCAACACTGTCGCGGGTGCGAGCTTGCGGATGCCCCGGAAAATCGATTGCGGCGCCGGTACATAACCGAGCTCCAAGTACGATGACAGTGCGGCCGTATCGAGCTCGGCATCGATCCCCGGCAGCGCCAGGATCGCCTTGGCTTCGCTGGCGAACACGAGCCGACGGCCGTCGTTCCACAGGTACAGCGGCTTGATACCGAGACGATCGCGACCGAGCAGCAGTCGCTGGCGCCGTGCATCCCAGAGCGCGAACGCGAACATGCCGTTCAAGCGCTCGACGAACGACTCACCGTACTGCTCGTACAGGTGAACGATGGTTTCGCAGTCGGAAGCGGTGCGGAAGCGGTGGCCCTGTGCGGCTAGCTCGCTGCGCAGCGCCTGATAGTTGTAGATCTCGCCGTTGGCGACGAGCGACAGCGTGCCGTCCTCGTTGGAAAGCGGCTGGTGACCGCCGGCAACGTCGATGATCGACAGCCGCCGCATGCCGAAGGCCAGCGGCCCGTCGGCGTATGAACCTTCGTCGTCCGGGCCGCGATGCACGGTGCGGCGCGCCATCGGACGCAGCGCCTCGGCCGCGGCTGACGCGCCGCCCAGGTGCAGCATGCCGTAGATGCCGCACATCCTTTTAACGCCCGTGGGGTGTGAGCGCCGCGCCGGCGACCGGATGCGGCGCGAGCACCGACTGGTAAACGCTGGCGTAGCGGCCCACGCTGCGCTTCCATGAGCGCTCGGCCTCGACGAATCGCCTGGCCTGCGCGGCCAGCCGCGGCCATTCAGCGCGCCGCGCCAGCACGCCCTCGATCGCGCGCGCCAACGCAGTGGCATCGCCGGCGGGAAACAGGAATCCGGTCACGCCATCGCGTACCAGCTCGCGGTGTCCCCCGACGTCCGAGGCAACGAACATCCGCCCCTGCGCCATTGCCTCGAGCGGCTTCAGCGGGGTGACGATCTCGGTCAGCCGCATCCGGTGGCGCGGGTACGCCAGCACGTCGATCAAGTCGTAGTAGCGCTGCACTTCGCCGTGCGGAACGCGGCCGGCGAAGACCACGCGATCGGCGATGCCGCGGTCGGCGGCCAGCGACTTCAGCGCCTGCTCCTGGAAGCCGCCGCCGACGAGCAGCAGCTTGATATCCGGCAGACGCGGCAGCAGCAGCGCCGCGGCCTCGATCAGCAGGTCGAGGCCTTCGTAGGCATAGAACGAGCCGGCAAAGCCGACCACCGTCGCCCGCTCGAGCCCGAGTCGCTTGCGCAGCGCCGGGTCGGCTTCCGCGCCCGACCTGAATTCGTCGGTATCGACCGCATTGGGAATGACGGTGATTCGGTGAGCAGCGATGCCGCGGCCGGCGATTTCGTCACGCAGTCCCTCACAAATCGTCGTGACATGATCGGCGTGGCGCAGCGCAAAACTCTCCAGCGCCCGCGATGCACGGTAGCGCAGGCTGCCTTCGCGCGTTCGCCCGTGGTCGACGGCTGCATCTTCCCAAAGGGCACGGACTTCGTAGACGACCGGTATGCCGAGGCGCTGTCCGGCCCGCAGCGTCGGCAGCGCGTTCAGCACCGGCGAATGCGCATGCAGCACGTCCGGGCGAAACGACGCGCTGAGCTCGGTTACACGGCGGGCGGTCGCTGCCATTTCCTGCAGGTACATCGCGCCGGGCATGGTGGAGACGAGATTCCGCCGCGTTATCGTCCGGTGAAAGCGCCAGCCATCGGCGTCCTCGACCTCGCCGGTGGCGTTGCCGTGTCGCGGCGTAGTCAGCTGCATCGTCTCCCATCCCAGCGCGCGCTGCTCGCGCAATATCGCCGCGGTCCGGAACGTGTAGCCGCTGTGCAGCGGCAGCGAATGATCGAGGACGTGAAGAATGCGCATGGAGTCCGTCACGCCGCCTTCGCTGCGAGCCCCGGGTCGACCGTCACGTCGGCGACATTGCGCAGGAAGGCATCGAACATCAGCAAGGTCCACAGCGACGAGCTGTAGTCGCGGCGTCCGGATTGATGATGGTCGATCAGCTCCTGCAAATAGCTGCGGTCGAATATTCCGGTGTCGGCCGAGCCGGTCACCGAGCAGCGAGTCGCGCACGCGCGAACGCAGCGGGCCGCGGAACCAGCGCGCCAGCGGGACGGCAAAGCCCATTTTTGGCCGGTAGAGCAGCTCCGACGGAAGGCGAGGCTCGAGTGCTTTCTTAAGCAGCCATTTCCCTTCCTGGCCGCGCACCTTGAACGACGAGGGCAGTGTCGCCAGCCATTCGACCAGCGGGTGATCCATCAGCGGTTCGCGCACTTCGAGCGAGTGCGCCATGCTCGCGCGGTCGACCTTGGTGTTGATGTCGCCGACCAGATACGTCTTGAGATCGAGATACTGGACCAGCGCCAGCGGGTCGTCCGTCTGTGCGCTCTTCGCGTGGCGCCGGAATACCTCGAGCGCACTGTAGCCGCCGAGCCGGTTGCGGAAGGCGGCGGTGAACAGTCGCCGGCGCATGCCGTCGCGCAGGATCGACACGCCGTGACAGTACGCCTCGACCGGATCGCGTCCCAGCGCCTCGAACGTCGACTTGGCGCGGAACATCCGCGGTGCCCAATCCGCCTTGGGATAAGCGCCGGCGAGCATGCCGAACATCGGCCGCCGCAGCGAAAGCGGCAGCAGTCGCCGCATCCGCTCTTCCATCATGTGCAGGCGATAGCGCCGGTAACCACCGAAATTCTCGTCGCCACCGTCCCCGGAAAGCGCGACGGTGACGTGCTTGCGCGCCAGTTGGCAGACGCGGTAGGTCGGAATCGCCGAACTGTCTGCATACGGCTCGTCGTAGACGCGCGCCAGCGTATCGATCAGGTCGAAGTCGTCGCTCTCGACGCGATCGACGAAGTGACGCGTATGGTAGCGGTCGGCAACCTGCTGCGCGTAGCGCGATTCGTCGTAGGCAGGATCGGCAAAGGCGATCGAGCAGGTGTTGACCGGCTCGGCCGACGCGTTCGCCATCGAAGCCACGACCGCGCTGGAGTCGACGCCTCCGGACAGAAAGGCGCCCAGGGGAACCTCGGAGATCATACGCAGGCGCACCGACTCGTCGAGCCGCGCGGTGAGCTCCGCCATCGCGTCCGGCAGCGTGATGACGCGATCGAGGGTGAAGCGCGGGTCCCAATACTGCACCGGCGAAGGCAGCGGCGCTCCCTGGCGCACGCTCAGCGTATGTGCCGGCGGCAGCTTGTGGGCCGCCTTGAATATCGTGCGCGGGTCGGCGATATAGCCGAGCGCGAAGTACTCTTCGACCGCGTGCGGGTCGATCTCCCGCGAGAACGCCGGATGCGCGAGCAACGCTTTGATCTCGGAGCCGAACAGAAAGGTGCCGTCGGGCAGCAGCGCGTAATGCAGCGGTTTGACCCCGAGCCTGTCGCGGGCGAGAAACAGGGTCTTGCGATTGCGATCCCACAGCGCGAAGGCGAACATGCCGCGGAAGCGCTCGACGCAGGCCTCCCCCCACGCCTCCCACGCATGGACGATCACCTCGGTGTCGCTCTTGGTCCGAAAATGATGGCCGAGCGCTGTCAGCTCCGGGATCAGCGACTGGTAGTTGTAGATCTCGCCGTTATAGACGATGACCACGCTGCCGTCCTCATTGTAGAGCGGCTGCTGCCCGGTCGACACGTCGATGATGGCCAAGCGCCGATGCCCGAGGCCGAGACCGGGCTCGACGTGCAGGCCGCATTCGTCCGGCCCGCGGTCATGCTGGACCTCGTTGATGCGCGACAGCAGCTCGCGGCTGACGTCGCGCCGTCCATTCAGGTCAAGCATACCGACAATGCCGCACATGGTCTCTTCCCCGCGTCTAGCTGCGCGCGCGTGGACGCGTGGCGGCAACTGCCGCGCCCGAGCGCTCGGCCCGGCGTGGTCGAAGCAGTCCGTGGTACACACGGTCATAGTCCTCGACCATCCGCTCGAGGCTGAACCTTCGTTCCGCACGACGACGTCCCTGCTGCCCGTGCTGGTGGGCGAGTCCCGGCGTCGCGAAATAAGCGCCGATTTCGCGCGCCAGCGCATCGCTGTCGCCGGCCGGGACCGTCCGCCCGGTGACATTCTCCTCGACAAGCTCGTCGTTGGCGCCGACGCGCGTGGCGATCACCGGCAGTCCGCACGCCATGGCCTCGAGCACCGTGTTGGACACGCCCTCGGCCAACGAAGGCAGCACGAAGCAATCGAGCCCCTGCAGCAGCGGAACGACGTCGGCCTGCTCGCCGGCGAACCACGCCAGCTCGCGTACGCCGGCGGACTCGAGTATCGCCTCGATGTCCTTTCGCAGCCTACCGTCTCCGACAAGCACCAGCCGCAGGCGAGCTCGGACCGAAGGTTCGGCACGGATCGCGGAGACAAAGGCGCGCGCCAGGTTGGTTTGATCCTTGACCGCTTCCAGCCTGCCAACGGTCCCGACCAGCCAGTAATCGCTGCCCTGGAACGGGCAACCGTCGATCGCGCCGCGCCCTCCGGACGCGGGGACGAAGCGACCGGTGTCAACGCCGTTGTAGATCTGGTCTATCCGCTCCGCCGGCACCCCGATTCGATCGCGCAGATAGGATTCGAGATCGGGTGAGAGCGCGATGTAGCGCGTCACGAATGGGCGAAACAAGCGTCGCACCCGCTGGTAGCGCGCGCTCGAACCGTCGAGGTCGCCGACATCGCGTCCGTGCTCACCGTGCAAGCGCGCCGGAACGCCGGCGATCCAGGCGGGAAGCGCGGCTTCCAGCGCGGCGAGATTTCGCGTGTGCACGATCGCGGGCCTGAGCTCGCGCAGCAGCGTGACGAGCCTGGGATAGAGGCGTACCGAGTGACCCGGCGCCTTGTGCAAAGCGATGCAGCGCACGTTCTCGCGGGAGATTCGCCCGGCGAACCCCGGATCGACATCGGTGAGCGACACGATCGCATGACGCCAGGATTGCACCGGAAGGCGGTTGATCAGGTTGACCACGCCGTTCTCCAGGCCGCCGATCGCCAGGCGATAGACGACGTGCACGATCAACGGGGGCATCGCGCTTACCCGCGGCTCGCGCGCGCAGCGGCGAGCACGCGCTCGATCGATGGCGACATGTCCCGCGCGAATGCGCGCACGGCCGACCCCGCATCGTCATCACGGGAGCGCTGGGGCGTGTAGATGACGATCAGCGCGGCGTCGTCGCCGCGACCCGAAAGTTTCGACCACGCCTGCAGCGCCTTCGCCATGTATTCGCTGGAGGTCACGGCGCCGCCGACCCAGTAGAGTCGATAGGCTTGCAGCGCACTGCCTGACCCGGTCAGGTCGGCTCGATCGGCCCGCTCGGATCGCCCGGCCCATTCGATGCTGTCGCTGCCGCTGCCAATCTGCTTCCATTTCCAGTCTTCCGGAACGACCAGCTGGTTGCTCGAAGTGATCAGCTCGCTCCCTTTCGCCTGCTGGCGGTAGTAGGCAATGTACAGTCCGACGTCGCGGCCATCCTTGCTGAATGCCTGTCGAAGTTCCGCGGCATAACCACGGTATCGGGGCTTCCAATCCGGAAATGGGACCTGGGTGGCATTCCATCCGTTCGCGCCCGCGATGACCGGGATGCTCGGCGTAATCCGATCGGTCGCGCGATCGATCTTCGCCTCGAGCGGCACCCAAAGTCCCGCCACGATGATCGCCGCGATCGCAGCGCTGAACAGGACGCGCGGCGTCCCAGGTGCAGCTCCGGCCGAGGTCGACGCGATCGCCGTCTGCCCCGGCGCCGACGCCGGCATGTCCTGCTGCCAGAACGATCCGACCCAGAACAGCAGAAGCATCACCAGCCCGAAGAAAATCCAGCCGTAGATGATGTGGTCGACACCGACGGCGAGCTTGTTGTTCGAGAGGTGGCCGAGCATCACGATCATGTAAGCCCGCAGCCAATTGGCGACGATCGGCACCAGGATTGCCGCCGCCATGAACATCACCCGCCGCCGCGTGCTGCGGTAGGCCATGGCGGAATAAATCGTCCCGATCATCACCGAAGCGATGATGTAACGGATGCCGCTGCACGCTTCGACGACCGACCATGCGCCCGAAGGGATGATGAACAGGTTGGCTTCGCGATAGACCGGGACACCCGACCAGCGCAGCGCCGCCACGGTAAAGTTCGCGGTCCAGTCGATAAGGGTCGGGACAAAGATTTCACCGAACGGGACGGCGAACAGCAGGAAGGCGAGCGGAAAGAAGGCGGCACGCGCAATGCGGGTGCCGAGCACCGTGACTATGGCCGCCTGTAGCATGAACGCGAGGGCGAACTGCTTGACGCCGAGAGTGTCGGCGGCGGAAGTGACGAGCCACAGTGCGCCGGCGGCGAACACCAGCGCGAGCCCGGGCCACCACGGCTGGGCGGGAATGGCCGCGAGCGTGTCGCGGTACCTCCAAACCAGCCATAGGCATATCGGAACGACGACGAACCCGTGCGTGAACGTCTCCGAACGTATCCAGATCGCAACGATCGAGGCGGCCGTCGGCCAATACAGCGCCAGAATGCCAAGCACCGCCAGACCGGCCGCCAGCACAGGGGCGAGCCGCCAGGCTGCGCGCCATCGGGGAGCCTCGATCGCTCGGTCGTCGTGGCTCGCGTCGGCCGGTCTCCCGGCGGGTGCCGCGCGCGCGCCGACGCGGGCTCGCTGCTCGCGTTCGCCGGCCGCGTCAGAACGCCGTCCGACCAGACCGCGTACCCATTGTGCGGCGTCTCCCATGTCTATCCCAGATTACGGGTCAACAGCGGCCCGAGCGCGTTGACCAGCGGACGCGGCAGCCGCCTCCAGATCGCGACCAGCGTCCGGTACTTCGGATTGAGCGGGTTGTTCTGCGGGATCGCAGCGCCCTTGCGCAACCGATACTCGTAATGCAGCGGCTCCGGCTCGAAGCCCCAGTTCTTCTTGAAGTCGAATGAACCGGTGCCGCGCTTGCTGCGCCCATAATCGAACACGCGGGCCCCTCGCTCGCACGCCCGCCGCATCAGGTCCCAGTACTTGAAATCGTTCGCCGCCAGATCGCGCGCATCGACTGTATCACCGGCGTAATAGGGCAGCACTTCGTCGCGAAAGTAGAAGCTCATCACCCCGGAGACGGGTCTGCCGCCGGCGTCGGTCACGATCGAGACTTCGCAGCAGTCGCCGAACACCTCGAGAAGGCGGGCGAAATAGCGCTTGGCGAAGGGCGGGGTACCGTGGCGATGGACGTTGTCCGCATAAAGCGCGAAAAAGCGGTCGACCGATCGATCGATCTCGCTCCGGAGCCCGTTGCGGATTCCCTTGCGTATCATCGCGCGCTGCTTGCGCGGGACCGCCAGAAGGTTGACCTCTGGGTCGGCGTGCAGCGTCTTGCGAAACCGCACGTACAGATCCTGTTGCGGCCAGCCCGGACACTTGGCCGCACAATCGCGGAATTCCAGATGCTCGACGTCGAGCGAATCGGCAAGAGCCGAGGCAGCTTCGATCAGCGCGCGCTCGCCCTCCGCATCGGTGGCCGCCGGGCCGCCGTACACGCCGAATGGCAACGACACCAGGGCATGACCGAACAGGCGGCTTTTCACCTCGGCCAGCGGCAGAATGCCGGCGATTGCGCCGGGACGCTCGGCGATCAGGTAATGCGTGCGGTGGCGAAAGACGTCTTCGATGATGTCCCGCCAGCCGATGCGGTGAAAGAAAGTCGCATCCGGACAGCGCTGGACAAATGCTTCCCAGGCGGGCGCATCGGCGGCGACGAATGGCCGCACGCTGACGCGGTCGGCCGCGCGCCCGACGCGCACGATTTCGCCGGTCGCCGATTCCATCATGTGCCGCCGTTCAGGAAGACGCGATCGACGCGGTCCCAGCGGAAGTCGGCCAGGAGACTGCGCAGGCGCGGCTCGGTTCGTCCGAGGTTCAGATAGTGCCGGAAGCGAGCCTTCGCGCCGGGACCCTTGACGCGCGGCTGCGCGGGGTCGAGCTCCCACGGGTGAAAATAGAACATCGCCGGTTGCCGATCGACGGCGTTGACGCGTTGGATCGACCATTTCGACACGCCATACGGCAGCAGCCGGAAATAGCCGCCGCCGCCCGCCGGCCAGTTCGAATTCAACATCCGCACCGTCGCCACCGGCACCTCGAGCAGCGTGTCGCGCACCTGATAGGGAAAGCGCGGGGCATCCGGCGCCCCGTAGTGGTCGTGCCGTATCGGATAGATGCTCGAACTATAGCGGTACCCGGCCTCGGCGATGCAATCGAAGGCCCAGAAATTGGCCGGCCCGATCGAGAAGCTCGGCGCTCGGTATCCGGTGACCTGCCGTCCGGCGATGTCTTCCAGCACCGCCTTGGCGAGCCGAATGTCGGCTAAGAATGCCCCATAGCCCTGCTCGTTCGCGCGCAGGTGCTCGTAGCCATGGCTCGCTAGCTCGTGCCCTCCGTCGACCAGACGGCGGACCAGCGCCGGATAGCGCTCGGCGATCCAGCCCAGGGTGAAAAAAGTCGCGCTGACGTTGGCTTCGGCGAGCAGTCCGAGAATTCGATCGATGTTGGCTTCGACCCGGCAGGGCTGAGCGTCCCAGGACGAGCGCGGGATGTGCGCGGCGAAGGCCGAGACCTGGAAGTAGTCTTCGACGTCGACGGTCAATGCGTTGACGATCGTGTCGGGGGAGGTCGCTTGCGCGTTCATGCGTGAACGACCTTGCGTCCGAGCTCGGCCACGCCGAGCCACGCCGAAAGGTCATCGGCGATCCGCTCGGCCGCACGGCCGTCCCACAGCTCGGGGGTCCTGCCGCGCTTGCCGCCGTTTTTCAGGATCTCGTCGACGCATTCGAGCGTGCGCGCGCGATTGCGGCCGACCAGCGTGTTGGTGCCCTGCTCGACCGTGATCGGACGCTCGGTATTGTCGCGCATCGTCAGACACGGCACGGCAAGCGCTGTCGTCTCTTCCTGGATCCCGCCGGAGTCGGTCAGCACCAGCCGCGCCTGACCCATCAGGCCGAGCATTTCGAGGTAACCCTGCGGCGGCAGCAGCGTGATGCGCGCGCCGGCGATCAGCGGCGACAGGCCGAAGCGCTCGATATTCGCCTTCGCTCGCGGGTGTACCGGCCAGATCAGCGGCAGCCGGGAGGCGACGTCGCGGAGGATCGCAAGCGCCTCGCGCAGCGCCGGCGCATCGTCGACGTTCGAGGGGCGGTGCAAAGTGACGACGCCGAACTCGCCGACGCCGCCGGCGAAAGCCACCCGCCAGTCCGGCGCCGGTCAACGTATCGATCGGCGCGATCGCCCGGCGCCGGTGGCGCAACAGCGAATCGATCATCACGTTGCCGACGAAGCGCACCCGCTCGCGGTCGATGCCTTCGCGCGCGAGGTTCTCGGCGGCGACGCGCTCGGTCGTGTACAGCCGGTCGGCAATCTGGTCGGTCAGGACGCGGTTGACTTCTTCCGGCATGCTGCGATCGAAGCTGCGCAGCCCGGCTTCGACATGGACGACCGGGATGCGCTTCTTGCTCGCGACCAGGCTGCAGGCGAGCGTCGAATTGACGTCGCCGACGACGATCACGCAACTGGGCATAAACTCGTCCAGCACCGGCTCGAAGCGCCGCATGATCTCGGCGGTCTGCACCGCGTGCGTTCCGGAGCCGACCTCGAGGTTCAAGTCCGGCGCCGGCAATTCGAGGTCGGCGAACAGGCGCTCGTTCATCTCGACGTCGTAGTGCTGCCCTGTATGGATCAGCATCGCGCGAGGGAGCTCCGGCCGCGCCGCGAAGGCGCGCACCAGCGGGGCCATTTTCATGTAGTTCGGCCTCGCCCCGACGACGCAAACGATCGGGCCCGTCGATCGGATCTCGCTCATCAGCGCTTCGCGGGCGTGCCGGGCTTGGCTGCTTTTTCGGGATGCAGCAGCCGATGTATGAGATCGACGGCCGCGGCGACGGTCTTCTCGAGCCGGTCGATGCGGGCCTCGACGTTGTCAAAGTGCGCGTGCAGCCGCCCCGCCTCGAGACGCGCCATCAAAGGACTGCCTGGAACGGTGTCGCCCTCGACTACGCTGACCGCCGAGAGCGCGGCGTCCGGGCCAAGCTCGTCGCGGATTTCGTGCGCGATCGCCTGCACGTCGGCGGTCTCGAGCACATGCCGCTCGGCGAGAAAGGCCGCGAGCAGCAGGCGGTTGCATAGCGTGTTGATCCGCCGGGGTATGCCGCCGGTCAGCGAGTGGATCAGCTCGAAGCATGCGGGATCGAATTTCGGATCGTCTTTCCAGTCGACATGCTTGAGCCGATGCTCGATGTAGGCTCGCGTCTCGGTCTTGTCGAGCGGACCGAGATGGTAGGAGGCGATGACGCGCTGGCGAAGCTGCTGCATCTGCTCGCCCTGCATCATCTTGCGAAGCTCCGGCTGGCCGACCAGGAAGCTCTGCAGCAGCGCCTGATCGCCGAGCTGGAAGTTCGACAGCATGCGCAGCTCCTCGACCGCGCGCGGGGTGAGATTTTGCGCCTCGTCGACGATCAGCAATGCGCGTTTTTTTTCCACCGCAAGCTGGCAGAGAAACGCCTCGAGCGACGCCAGCAGCATCGCTTTGTCGACCGATTTGACCGGTATGCCGAACGCCGCGCCGACAGAGCGCAACATGTCGTCGGCGTCGAGCTGCGTGCTCACCAACTGAACGGCAACGACCTTCTCGCGGTCGAGCTGCTCGAGAAGGCTGCGCACGATCGTCGTCTTGCCGGCGCCGATCTCGCCGGTGATGACGATGAATCCCTCGCTCTGATAGAGGCCGTATTCGAGGTATGCAAACGCGCGCTTGTGGCCGCGGCTGCCGAAATAGAACGATGGGTCGGGATTGAGTTGGAAGGGCTTGCCGGACAGCCCGAAGAAGGATTCGTACATCGCGTCTGCTATCTGAACGTATGGGTAAAACCGATGAACGCCGCCGTTTCGTTGTAGTCAAACGCGACATCGGAGTTCAGCGTTTGATAGCGTGCCCCCGCGAATACCGTGGTTTTGGGCGAAAGCGGCGATGAAAGTACCAGCCGCGCTGCGGTCTGGTTAGTCTTGCCTTCCAACGGAGCGTTGGCTACGGTGCGAAAGCGGTCGAGCGTCGCATCGAGGACCAGCGATGGCGAGAGCTTGTGCGACCACAGCAGGCTCGCCCCGGTCTGGCGGTTGTTGGTGGCCGACGCAACTACCGAAGACAGCGGATCCCCCGACGCCGCGATCGGCTCGCTGCGGACATTGAAGATCGTCAGCAGAATGGTGTTGCGCGCCCCTAGCAGGCCCACGCTGGCGGATTGCGACTCCTGCAAAAGTAATTGCTGCGAATACAGGCTGAGCGCGCCGGTCAGTGTCGGCGACAAGCCGCGGTCCCGGATGAATTGATCGACCGTTTGCTGGCGTTGAGTGGGATCCGGGATCGTCGCCAGAAACACCTGATTCAGCAGGGCCGAGACGTCACCACCGGCCGGCAGGCGGGCGAGCGCTTGCGGGTAGTTCGTGACATCCCGCGACACGCGAAAATTCCAAACCGACAGCGGCGTGCGTTGATCAACCGAAAGCAGGTACCCCGCGCCGAAATAGCGATGCTCCCAAAAGCCATTAACATTGGTATGCTGCGTCGGATGCCATTCGAAGCCAGCGCCGTAGATCGTGTTGCGCAAGTCCTCCAATGGAAAATGATTCTCCTCGTAGCCGGTCCGTGCATTCAGCCGCAGTTGCCAATCAAGAACGTAGACGCCGATCGCGCGCACTAGGTCGGTGCCAATCGTATCGGCGTTCTGGAAGTGGAGATCCGTGTGGTCTATCTCCGCTTGCCAGCCGAAAGTCGATTGAGTATTCGATGCCTTTCCCGTCCATTGCGTATACCAGAAATTGTCGGTAGTAAGTGGAGCACCGCTCACGTCGGTCCACACGTCGTTGTTGCGCAGCTCGTAGTTCGTTCCTCCGGGCGTGACGCCCTTGAGGTACGGGCTGATGCGGTAGGTCGAGGTGCGGTAGCGATTCTGCGTCACATTTTCTAAGCCCAGGGGTTGAGCGCCGAACGGACTGAAGTATTGCTGGGCCACCGATACTTGTCCCTCGACGTGGAAGATATCGCCGATGATCCTGACGTCGCCTCGGAGATCCGCCGATGGATAGGCGGTATTGTTGCCGCCCTTGCGCGCGTAGACGACGATCGGGACGGACAGCGTGCCATCGAAAGTGGTCCTGGCGCCCTTTTCGCTGACGAGAAGTGATGGCGTCAGCTCGGTGATCCAGTCCGATCTTCTGGTGTCCGAGGGCTCGAGAGCGACGTTGTTGGTCGCGGTTTCCCGAGCGGTGACCGCCGACCCCCAGGTCCAATTCTGCGCGCAGACGGGGGCCGCCGCGACAGCAAGCACCGCGGCCAGCAGTGCGCCGTGCGCCAGCGGCGCGAGCGACGCCAGGGCAGGATTGGGTTGTGGTACCGGGAGGTCCACCCGATGCGGTGGACGGGCGCTAACGCGGCTCGTCATCGGCGTAGTACCCGTAATAGGTGCCGACGTCGGTCTTGTCCGCCTTGTTGAGCATCATCAGCACGATCTCGCAATCTTCGATCGTCTCCAGCGCAAGATTTACCGCCTGCTGCCTGGTGCTGTCGGCGCCAACAACCATCACGATCTGACCCATGTGCGCGGCCAGCGCGCGCGCTTCGGTAGTCGGGAGCAGCGGCGGCGAATCGAAGATGACGATCCGGTCCGCATAGCGCGTGGCGAGCTCGCGCAGCACCGTGGCCATTTGCTCGCTGGCCAGTAGCTCGGTTGCGCGCCGATGATGCGCGCCGGCTGGAAGCACCGAAAAGTTTTCTATGTTCGTCCGAACGATCGTGTCGCTGACTTCGAGATCATCGTGGGTTAATAGTTCGAGCAAGCCGGGAGCGCCAGGCGTGCCAAGAATGTTGGGTAATTCCGGGTGCGCCACGTCGCCATCGACCAGCAATACCGTGGTATCAACCTCCATCGCCACGCTCAAGGCGAGATTCACTGCCGTGAATGTCTTGCCTTCGCGGGGCAAGGCGCTGGTGACCATGATCAGGTTGCCGTTACGGATGGTCGCGCCCGGCACCCGGCGTGCATTGCGAATAATCGGACGCTTGATGACCCGGAATTCGTCGGCTATCTGGGACTTGGGAGCATCCGGCGTGACGAATCCCCTCGCCTTGAGGCGTTCCAGATCGATGTCGACCCGCCGCTGTTCGCGACTGGGCGTCGATGGCGCCACTGCGGGCGT
Source organism: uncultured beta proteobacterium (assembly GCA_963828665.1). Lineage (GTDB taxonomy): Bacteria > Pseudomonadota > Gammaproteobacteria > Burkholderiales > Casimicrobiaceae > PALSA-1003. Next base: position 236,229 of record CAWHFL010000007.1, on the reverse strand, counting down.
TGCCCCTCCGGCTCCGCGCGAAGCCGGAGTCGGAGCCCGAGCGGCAGCGTGCGCCGCCGCGAGCTCGCGTACGACGGCTTCCGGCGTAGGAACGTGTTCGCCCCCAGCGGCGTTCGGATGGCTTGTCGCCGGGGCGGCGGCTCCGGTAGTCTCCGCGCCGGCGCGGCGCAATTCCTCCAACCGTTTCGCCGCCTGCTCGATCAGGCTCATCGTTCGCCTTTCATGCCGCACGCGTCAACAGGAGGACAAACGCGAACACCGCAACGAACGCGGCCACCAGTCCCGTCAGGCCGCCGGCGAAATAAAATGCGTTTCGCCGTCGGAGTTTGCTGAGTGCTTCGCTCTGCAGCATCGTCACCATGCCGAGCATCGGACGCTTGGAAATCGCGCTCAGCGAACGTGCGTCGTGGAACGTAGGCATGAGCTCGTTGGCCGCAAAGCTAGCCAGCAAACCCGCCGCCAGAGCCGCCACCAGCGCCATGCCGAGCAGCGCCATGCGAGTCGGAGGCACGGGTTGCGGTGCGACGCGCGGCGGATCGACCACGCGAAACTGCGTTCCCCCGGCATCCTGCACACCTTCGCCGATCGCGGCGGACTGGCGCCGCTGCAGCAGCTTCTCATACGTACTCTTCTGGATATCGTAATCGCGGTTGATCTGCGCAAACTCCGCTTCGACCTGGGGCACCAATTGTGCCTCGGCCTTGAGTTGCGCGTACTGGCCTTGATAGCCGGACAGCTTCGCCCGCAACGATGCAACGTTGGCGTCGGCCTCAGCCTGCGATACGCGGAGCTGCTGAAACACCGGATTGCGATCTGCGGCATCGATGGGTCTGCCTGCCGCCACGGCGGCGTCCGCGCGCTTTTGCAATTCCCGTGCACGCTGCTCTTCGAGCTGTGCGATTATCCGCCGTGTGCCAACGACGTCCGGGTGCTCGTCCGTATATCGTCGCAACAAGGCGTCGAGCTGCCCTTTCAGCGCCGCCAGACGCGCATCCAATTCAGGCGTCGCCACAGCAGCAGTTGCGACCGGCCCCTCGGGCTGCAGCATGGGCGTTTCTCCAGCGAGCTCGCGCTTGTACGAGTCCCGCGACTCCTCGGCCGCCCGCAACTCGAGCCGCGTACTTTCGATTACTTCGCTCAATTTGGAGAGCCTGCCGAAGTAGTCGGTATTGCCCTGGCCGGCGACTCCCATGTATTTCAGCTTGAATGCCTTGAGGCGGTCTTCGGTGTTTTTAAGCGTTTCGCTGTACTGCCTGATCTGCTCGTCGACGAATTTGACCGCGGTCCGCGTGTCCACGCGCTTGTCGCCCAGGCTCGAATCGACGAAGATCGTCAGCAATGCCTGGACGACCTTTCGCGCCTGCTCCGGTTTCTGATCACGGTACGAAATGATGTAAATATTGGTCGAGGCATTCCCGGACAGCTTCAGACCCTGCATGACCGAATCGATCAGGTCCTCACGCGCCGCATTGGTCTTCGCAGCGAGATCGAGGTCGGCCATTCGCACCAACTTCTCGACGTTGGGCCGGCTGATCAGCGTGCGGCTCATCAGGACAACCTGCTGATCGAGGTTCGGCTGGATCGAAACCCCCTCCAGCAACGGCCGCAGCAACGTCTGCGTGTCGACATAGACGCGCGCGGTTGCCTCGTAGCGATCAGGGATACGCAGCGCAATTCCTACCCCGACGATCGCCGCGATCCATGCTGCCGCCAACCCGATCCAGCGGCGATGCCACATGCCGCGCAGCCGGACGACCAGCTGATGTAATAGTTCATCCACGGACGTCTCCGATACCCATCCAGCACGATGCGCCGTGACGGCGATCGTTTCCTAGAACCAGCTCTGTGGAATGACCAGGATGTCTCCGGGCCGCATCTCGACGTTGGCGGAGACGTCACCGCGCTTGAGGAGATCCCGAAGGCGCACGCTGTAGGATTTCCCACCATCGCTCATGCGGGAAATGGTCGCGTGATTGCCGTCGGCAAAATCGGTGAGGCCGCCAACCGCGATCATTACATCGAGCAGGGTCATTTCCTTGCGGTAGGGAAGAATCTGCGGCTTGGCTGCTTCGCCGATAACGCGGATCTGCTCGCTTGTCGGGCCGACAAAGGTGGTGACGATTACCGTTACGACCGGCTCGCGGATGTATTTTCCGAGCGCCTTCTCGATGTCCCGCGCGAGCACCGTTGGCGACTTGCCCAATGCTGGCATATCCTCGATCAGCGGCGCAGTGATCTTGCCGTCCGGCCGCACCGGCACGGCCAGGGACAATTCTGGGTTGCGCCAGACGATGATGTTGACCGTGTCTAGCGGACCGATCAGGTACTCGTAATCACCACCGGCTGCGGTGCGCGGCGCCGGCGGATAGCTCGGGCCGGTGGCGCACCCGGCCGCGATCAGGGTCGCGGTGATCAGCCCGGCGAGAAACAATGCAGGCCGTGCCCGCTTTGGCGTGAGGGATTCCAGGCTTGCCAAAGTTGTCTTCATATTCGTTTCCTCTTCGTCAGCACCTAATCGATCATAACATTCGGTTGCGGGCAGAGCCAGCGCGTTACTCGAGTGAACGAAAATTATGGCGTTCTCATGAATCGCTTGGAGCTCTATCAAGCACCATCTGACGAATGGTCGTTTTCTCCTGCTGTAACGCGTTTTCCTTTGTCACCGGGTGCTGCATTTGATTGCAACGTGGTTGGTCTGGACAGACTGTGTGAAACAGACGACAAGTGAGTCTTTCCGATAATTTTGCAAAAAAATGAAATGGGGCCGGGCCTCCCCGTGAAGCTTCGGACACAAACAATTTTCGCGTTGGGGCCAGCGCCCGAACCGTTTGCAATTAGAAGGACGGCGCCCAGTTTCGCGGCTAACCAATCGAACTAGCAGACATTTTAATCTCCCTCAGACAACACACTCTGTGTAGTTCAAAGGGCCCTTTTTCCAAACAAGTTGTAGCCATGCAACATGCCGGCTAGGTATTGGTGTAACCAAATGTTTAGACGCGACCCGCCTCATCAGAGACCTACCGGTTGTAAGAAATCGGGCGTTTGACCCCGAAGGGCCTGACTCGATTGACACAATAGACGCGGATGACCTGAACTCATTTCTGCGCGATTGGCGCGGCCGTAATGGCGCTCAGCGGCTTCGGCACCGCCGGATTGGCATTCGGGCGCCGCCGCAGGCTGAGCTGACCAGGCCAATTTGCAATAAACGAGCCCCCAACTTTGTGGGCTGGGTTTTTTTTGTGCGCAGTGCCCTCGCTTCTAATTGACTGTCGCCTTTATTTACAATTGCTGTATACCACCGCCTGTGCCCGGCGATTGTCGGTGCAACCGTATGAATTCATTGCGTTAAAAATCGGTAAGTAGCCCGGCACGGTAGTTGCTTTCACGTAGCGTCGCATGCTGTTTCGCGCAAACGGTCGCGGCAGCCGTCGACAATCACCCGTGGGAGGGGCAATTGAACATCCAGTCTTTTGTGCGCCGCGTGTCGCTGGCGCTGGGCGCAAGCGTTGCGCTGTGCGCTGTACCGCTTGCGCTCGCTACCACCGTTACGCTGATCCCGACGGGCTTTGCGGCCGGCTACGAGTCGTTCAACGTAAGCGTCCCGACCATCGTCGACCCCAACGCGCTTTCTACCGGAGGATTTGCGGGAACGCTCGACGGCAATCCGATCACATTCTTCTGCTTCGAATTGACGCAGTCGTTCGGCTTCGGACCGTCGTACACCTACGACGATTCGATCCAGAGCGGCGGCAAGTACGACACACTGAGCGAGTTGTTCACCGAAGCCTTCGCCACGTCCACGGCGAGCACCCTCAATTCCGCGGCGTTCCAGCTTGCCGTCTGGGAGATCCTGAAAGAAACGACTCCGGGCAGCTTGAGTCCGGGACTTACCCAAGGCAATTTCTACGTGATGAACGACCACGGCAACACAACGACGGTCACCGCGGCCAACGCGCTTATCGCCGGATTGCCGAGCACGGGCCTGTATACGATTCACCTGCTGCACAACGACAACAGTCAGGACTTCGTCTATGGCACGTTCACGCTGCGACAGCAGGTCCCGGAGCCGGCACCGCTGATGCTGATCGCTGCCGCGATGATCGCGCTGTTCGCCATGCGGCGCCGCGTCTCGGGCAAGCGCGCGCCCTGATCCGACCGGCGGGCTGCTGCACGGCTCGCCGTCGCTCTACTTTCCGGCGAAGCCGCGCCATCCAGCGCGAGCTTCGCCTCTTATTTTCCCCAGCGCAGCGCCAGCGGGTTCAATTCGCCCGCGAGCTCGAGCAGGCCCGCCCGCGTGGCAGGGTGCAGCGGCTCGAGCGGATGGCGCACGGCATCACTTCGAATAACGCCTCCGGCTGCCATCACCGTCTTGGTCGCGCGCAGCCCGCATTGGCGGTTCTCGTAGTTGATCAGCGGCAGGATGCGCGCGTACGCCGCCGCGGCCTCCTTGCGCCGGCGTGCACGATAATGGTCGAGCACCGGCTTGATCAGATCGGGCAGCAGTGCGCTGGGCATCGTCCCGGTCGCGCCGGCATCGAGGTCCGCCAGAAGCGTGATCGATTCCTCGCCGTCGAACGGCCCTTCGATCGCGTCCGCTCCCGCCGCGATCAGGCCTCGCAGCTTGGCTGCGGCCCCGGGGACTTCGATCTTGAAGTAGCGCACCGTCGGCACCTCGCGCGCAAGGCGGACTAGAAACGGCACCGACAGGTTGACGCCGCTCAACGGCGCGTCCTGGATCATCAGCGGCACCCGCGCGGCTTCGGCGACGCGCGCGAAGTGCTCGAGCATCGCGGCCTCGTCGGCGCGCAAGCCGGTGCCGTGATAAGGCGGCATCAGCATGATCATCGCGGCGCCGGCCGACGCCGCGGCCCGGGCGCGCGCAGCCGCAATGCGCGTGCTGAAGTGGCTGCAGGTGACGATCACCGGCACGCGACCGCGCACCTGGGTCAGACAGAGGTCGAGCAGCGTGTCGCGCTCCTCGTCGGACAGGAGGAATTGCTCGGAGTAATTGGCGAGGATGCAAATGCCGTCGACGCCCTGATCGATCATGCAATCGAGGACGCGGCGCTGGCCGTCGAGGTCGAGTTCGCCGTGCGGGGTGAATGGCGTCGGCGCGATCGGAAAGACGCCGCTTAAAGGTCCGGCCACGGGCATATCGACGCTCCCCTCGGGCAAGGTTCACGACGATTGTAGCCGACGCTATCGACCGACGCGGCGAAGCAACATCAGCCCCGCTTGCTCCCGCCCTTGTACGCGGCCAGCATTCCTGGATGCAATTGCTCGTAATGGACGCGCAAGGCGAATAGCTCCTGCACGATCTCCGGCGGAAATCCGCTGCGATTGCCTCGGCGGTCGGTCAGAAGATCGTGCAGGTAGGCGTGGTACGCCTCTTGATCCGGCCACATGCCGGCCATCATATTGGCGATTCGAGGGTACTGACGCAGCAGGGCAAAGGGCCGGACGCGCTGCGGCAGCTTGGCTATCCAGCGGAAGGTGATCGGAAGCGGTTCGCCCATCGGAGTCTGCCGACGCAGCCGCACGATTCCCTCCCCGTCAGGCGGGGCATCGGATGAGAGCTTGGGCGGGGCGGCCAGGGTTTGCAGGGGCGCCGGCGCCGCTGCGCCGCGCTCCCGCCCCGGGTCGCCCTCGATTGTTGGGTCGAGCATCACAAGGGCATCCCAGCAAAAAGCGCGCCGGGCGCAATGCCCTCCCACGGAGCGGGGGCAGCCTATCGCTGTCGGTTACAAGGATGCGACGGAAGATTCTTTCACGCGGCGACGTTCACTGCGTACGATCAGCTGTTGTAGCGTTCGTTGTGCAACAGACGAACCGGATCACGCCAAGACCATGTCAAAAATCTACGTCATTCACGAAAACGACGCCTGGGTGGAACCCTTGCGGGCGGCGTTCACCGACCTTCGCCTTCCGTTCGAGGAATGGTTCTTGAGCGAGGGGCTGCTGGATCTCGCCGCCACGCCGCCGTCCGGCGTCTTCTACAACCGGATGAGCGCCTCGTCCCACACGCGGGGCCACCGTTACGCCGCCGAATACACGGCCGGGGTGCTGGCCTGGCTGGAATCGCATCGGCGGCGTGTCATCAATGACAGTCGTGCACTGCAACTCGAAGTCAGCAAGATCGCACAGTACGCGGCACTGGCCCGGTACGGCATACGGACGCCGCGCACGTTTGCGGCGGTCGGACGCGCCCATCTCGTCGCCGCGGCGCGCCAGATGTCCGGGCCGTTCATCACCAAGCATAACCGCGCCGGCAAAGGTCTGGGTGTGCACCTTTTCCAGACCGCCGCCGCGCTCGAAAGTCACCTCGACAGTCCGGCCTTCGAGGACTCGGTCGACGGCATCACGCTGATCCAGGAATACATCCAGGCACCGGAACCGTTTATCACCCGGGTGGAATTCGTCGGTGGCCGCTTCCTGTACGCAGTTCGCGTCGACACGTCGCTCGGCTTCGAGCTCTGCCCCGCGGATGTCTGCCAGGTCGGCGACGCCTTCTGCCCGGTCGGCGAAACGGCGAGCGCGCCGTCAGACGCGGCGCCGGCGGCCGCACCGCGATTTCGCATCATCGATGGCTTCCGCCATCCGATCGTCGAACGTTATCGACAATTCATCGCCGACAACGGCATCGGCATTGCCGGGATCGAGTTCATCACCGACCGTGGCGGCGAGCTCTACACTTACGACGTCAATACCAACACGAACTACAACAGCGATGCCGAGGCGGTTGCCGGGATTTATGGCATGCGCGCGATCGCGTCTTATCTCGGCGGCGAGTTGCAGCGGCAGCGCACGGTTGGTGAATCGAGCGCGCTCGCCGCTGCCTGAGTCGGCGTTTCGAGCCGCTAAAGACTCGCGCCGTTCAGCCTCCCTCGAACGACCAGGATTTCAGCACATTCTGCTTTCGCTCGATCACCGCGCGCGCCTCGAGGATCATCCGCTTCAGGTTGGCAGGATTCCTGAGATCCTGGACCAGATTTCCTTCGAAGGTATCGATAATCTCGTTGTCGCTGTCGTAAACGCGGAACCCGAGCTGCCGGTGATAGTCCTGCAGCTCGGCGACGACATGGTACGGCGCAAACGCCCGGCGGATCTTGTCGAGGATTTCCTCGCTCGTCAGCATTATCATGTCACCTCCGAATGTGACCGCAGAACGCGGCCGCTCCGGCAACGCCGGAGCGGCCTAGCACAAGGCGCCAGTCTAGCGTCGCCAGCGCGAAATCTCACCGCCGCCGCGACACCCCGAGCGACCGCCTGGCGTGTGGAAACAACGCATCGAACTGCGCTTCCCAGAGCCGGACGCCGCCGGTGATGCCTGCCAGATTGGACACGATCGTCACGTCGCTCGGCAATTCCAGCGTGATATTAACGGCGTTGCCGCCGCCCAGGTAGAGGTGATCGAAGTTCAGCAGCGTGCGGACGAGCGCGATCACGCGGCTTACCCTCCGGTTCCATTTGGCTGGCCCGAGTTTCTTCAGAGCCGGTGCCCGGACATACTCGTCGTAGGTCTTGTTCTTCCACACCGGATGCTGACCCAGTTCCAGGTGCGGCATCAGGAGACCGTCGCGATAGATCGCGCTGCCCATACCGGTGCCGAAGGTCAATACGCATTCGAGCCCCGAGCCGGAGATCACTCCCAGGCCCTGCACCTCGGCGTCGTTGAGCACGCGCGCGGGTTTGCCCAGCTGCTTTTCGAGTTCAGCCGCCAACGGAAAAGCCCGCCACGCGTCGGTCCCGAGATTCGGCGCCGTGATGACCCGGCCGCCCTGGATCACGCCGGGAAATCCCGCCGAGATGCGGTCAAATGGCGGCAGCGCATTCGCGATGGTCCGTATCAGTTCGACTGTCACCGCTGGCGGCGCAGGGTGCGGTGTCATCACGTCGACCCGATCGGCGATGGGCTTGCCGGAGCGATCGAGCACCGATGCCTTGATGTGGGTGCCGCCGATGTCGATCGCCAGCGTATAGGGTGGGCCGGCGCGCCCGCGTGGCGTGGCGCGGCTGCCCTTGCCCAGGCGCTGGCCGCGCTTCGCAGTCGCTGTCGACGGTTTGGCCATGCCGCGTCAGGCGTCCGCAACCGGAGCGCGCCAGCGCCCGAACGGCGCGATCAGCGCGTCGGCCCCTTCCGGGCCCCAGGTTTCGGCCTCGTACTCGACAACCGGGACCGCGTCGTCCAATACCGGCTCGACGACCGACCATGCGGCTTCGACGGTGTCCTGACGCGCGAACAGCGAGGCATCTCCGCGCAAGGCATCGCCGATCAACCGCTCGTAGGCGTCCATCGCGTCGTCCTGCTGGTTGCAGCAGTAGAGCTCGAGGTCGCGGCCTACCAGCGACGTCCCGGGAAGCTTCGAGCGCACGCCGATCGCGATCGCGACCCGCTTCGGGCCGAGCCGGAAGCGCACGTAATTGGCGCCCGGCGGCAGCATCTCATCGACGACGATTTGCGGCGGGCGCTTGAGCTCGACGACAATTTCGGTCGCCGTCACCGGCAGGCGCTTGCCGGCGCGAATCAGGAACGGCACGCCGGCCCACCGCCAGGAATCGACGTGCAATCGCATGGCTGCGAACGTCTCGACCTGCGAATTCGACGCCACGCCGGGCTCGGCGCGGTAGCCGCGATACTGCCCGCGCACGATCTCGCCCGGCGCGATCGGGCGCACCGCGCGCAGCAGCTTGACCTTCTCGTCGCGCTGCGCGTCGCCGCGCGGGCTGTACGGCGGCTCCATCGCCAGCAGCGCGGTCACCTGCAAGAGGTGATTCTGCACGACGTCGCGCAGTGCGCCGACCGACTCGTAGAACTCGCCGCGGCCTTCGACGCCGAAGCGCTCCGCCATCGTAATCTGCACGTTCGCGACGTAGTTGCGATTCCAGACCGGCTCGAGAAACGCATTGGCGAAACGGAAATAATAAAGGTTCTGGATCGCTTCCTTGCCCAGGTAGTGATCGATGCGGAAGATCGTCTGTTCGCGAAATACCTGGTGCAGCGTCCGGTTGAGCGACTGCGCCGAGGCCAAGTCGCGGCCGAACGGCTTTTCGACGACGACGCGCGCCTCTTCGGTGTCGCCCATCCGGCCGAGTGCGGCGACGATGACCGGGAAGGCATCGGGCGGAATAGCCAGGTAATAGAGCGGGCGGGCGCATGAGGCCAGCGTATGGCGCAGCGCGTCGTAGGTAGCGGCGTCGGCGTAACTGCCACGGACGTAAGCGAGCAACGGAGCGAGTTTCGCGAACGCCGCTTCATTCAACAGGCCCTGCTGCTCCAGACTGTCGCGCACCATCGCCCGCAGCGTTCCGGCGTTGCCGGGTGCACGCGCGACGGCGATCACCGGAATATCCAGGCGGCCGCGGCGCGCCATCGCGAGCAGCGCTGGATAGATCTTCTTGCGCGCGAGATCGCCGGTGCCCCCGAAGAGCACCAGCGCATCGGAGGGGCCGGTGCCCGGCGCAACGCCGCTGGCGCCGAACGGCGCCGCCATGCCGCTGTCCAATTTGAGGATATTCACGTCCAGTGAGACGGCGTACGACTGGCCTTGGTTCCGGCGCGCCGCCGGACTGCGGCAGGGCCGGGCGCCGGCCAATCGTCGAGTAGGAGGCCATAATGAATGGGAATGCTGCGCAACGGCTGCACGATCTTGGACAAAGCCTCTGGCTGGACAATCTGTCGCGCGAAATACTGGACGACGGCACGCTCGACAACTACATCCGGGAACTCGCGCTGACCGGCCTCACCTCGAATCCGACGATCTTCGACAAGGCGATCCGGAGCACCAAGCGCTACGACCGGAGCATCGCGGAGGCTGTGCGGGACGCGGTCTCCGACGAGGCGGTTTTCTTCGAGCTTGCGCTGCAGGATCTGACCCGTGCGGCGGCGCTCTTCCGGCCGGCGTTCGACGCGAGCGGCGGCGCCGACGGCTGGGTATCGCTGGAAGTCTCGCCGCTGCTCGCCGACGATACGGCCGCCACGATAGCGCAGGCCAAGGCACTTCATGCCCGGGCCGCGTGCCCGAATCTGTTCATCAAGATTCCCGGCAATCGCGCCGGCATTCCCGCGATCGAAGAGTCGATTGCCGACGGTATTCCGATCAACGTTACGCTGCTCTTCTCGACCGAGCAATGCCTTGCCGCGGCCGATGCGTATCGGCGCGGCAGCGAGCGTCGCCTTGCCGCAGGAATGAGGCCGGTGCGCTCGGTCGCGTCGCTGTTCGTCAGTCGCTGGGACAAGGCGGTCGCCGATGCGATTCCACCCAGCCTGCGCAATCGCCTCGGCATTGCCGTCGCGCAACAGACCTACCGGGCGTGGCGACAGATGGTCACGGCGCCGGCGTGGCAGCGTCTTGCCGCTGCCGGCGTGCCGGCGCAGCGCCTGCTCTGGGCGAGCACCGGAACCAAGGACCCTGCCGCCTCCGACGTTCTTTACGTCGAGGCGCTCGCCGCGCCCGAGACGATCATAACGATGCCCGACGAGACCTTGCTGGCGCTGGCCGACCACGGCGTGGTCGACGCGGTGCTGCCGGAAGACGGCGGCGATTCGGCGGCGGTGATAGCGCAATTCGTGCAGGCCGGCGTCGACATCGGCGCGTTGGCCGCGCGCCTCCAGCAGGAAGGCGCACAAGCGTTCACCAAATCCTGGCGCGACCTGATCGCCTGCATCGCCGCCAAGCGCCCCGCCACGACGCCGGCGCACGCGGCCTGACCGCGCGTCCGGCTTGGTTGGCGAGCCCAAGGACACCGCGCGCGGCCCTAGCGCGTGCCGGCGGCACGCATTCGGTTCCGCAGCGCGAACGCGCCGGCCCCCGCTAGCAACAGTCCGGCGCCGCCAAGGACCGACGGCAACGGCAAGCTCAGCGCGAGCGCCGCGCAACCGGCGAGGCCGCATATCGCCAGCCACCGCGGCCACTGCCGCTCACGCGCGGTGAGTGTCAGCGCGCAGGCATTCGCGATGGCGTAATAGGTCAGCACGGCAAAGGAGCTGAAACCGATCGCGTTGCGGATGTCCGAGACCGCGACGATCGCCGCCACGATCGCGCCGGCGACGAGCTCGGCGCGATACGGCACGCGGTAGCGCGGATGCACGGCATCGAGAAATGCGGGGAAATCGCGATTCGACGCCATCGCGAACGCGGTGCGGCTGACGCCGGCGAGCAGAGAGAGCAGCACGCCCAACGACGCCACCGCCGCGCCGATACGGACCACCGGTGACAGCGCCGCCCAGCGACCCGATTCGATCGCGGCGACCAGCGGCGCCGGCGCTTGCGCCAATGCGGCGGCGCCGACCGCGAGCAGCGCACTGACGACCACCGCGGCATAGACCGCCAGCGTGATCGCGAGCGCCAGAGGAATCGCGCGCGGTATCGTCCGCGCAGGGTCGACGACCTCTTCCCCGAGTGTGGCGATGCGCGCGTAACCGGCGAAGGCGAAAAACAGCAGGCCCGCCGCCTGCAGAATGCCGTAGACGCCGGCGTCGAATAGCGGTTGCAGATGGTCGAGCTCGGGTCGGCCGCCGAAGACGGTGCCCGCGACGACGAACGCCAGCGCCGCCAGCACGAAGGCGACGATGGCGCGGGTCAGCAGCGCCGTCTTGCTCACGCCGAAATAATTGACCGCCGTCAGCGCCACGACGGCACCGACGGCCAGCGGGCGCGCCAGCGCGGGTGCGGCGTAATAGCCGAAGGTCAATGCCATCGCGGCGCAGCTCGCGAGCTTGCCGATGACAAACCCCCAGCCCGCGATGAAGCCCCAGAAAGCGCTGAGGCGCTTGCGCCCATAAACGTAGGTGCCGCCCGACTCGGGATAGAGGCTTGCGAGCTCGGCCGACGAAGTCGCATTGCAATAGGCGACGAACGCGGCGACCAGGAGACCGATCAGCATCCCGGCGCCGGCGGCGCGCGCGGCGGGACCGATGGCGGCGAATACGCCGGCGCCGATCATCGCCCCGAGCCCCATCACCACGGCATCGAAGGTCCCCAGCCGGCGTGAAAGGCGGCTCGGCGTATCGGCGCGGTGCGGCGCCGCAACGGCGGATTCGCGCGCCTTAGGGTGCATGATCGTCGGTGTGCTCGTCGTGCTCGTCATGCTCGTCTTCCCATGCGTAGCGCTTGTGCGGCGGGATGTCGAGACGGCGCAATGCGATCGCCAGCACGATGCCGATCAGCGCGGCGGCCAGGTGAGTTTCCCAGGAAACGCCGGGCCGGATCGGCAACACCCCCCAGGCGAGTGATCCATAGATGAATGCGACCAGCAGCGAGGCGGCGATCGCGCGCCTGTCGTGGCGGATCAGACCGGCGACAAAGACATAGGCGGCCAGCCCGTAGATCAATCCGCTGGCGCCGATATGCACGCCGCCCCGGGCGAACAGCCACACGGCGATGCCCGGGCCCAGGTACACGGCGGGCAGCACCTTCGACGCCGAATCAGGATACAGATGCAGCATCGTCGTTCCGACAACCAGCAACGGCACCGAGTTGGCGATCAGATGGCCGAAGCCGCCGTGCAGCAGGGGTGCCACCAATATGCCGGGCAATCCGGCGAGCTCGCGCGGCTCGACGCCGAATCGCTGCAGCTCGAGATCCAGTGCGACGTTGACCGCCTGGATCGCCCAAAGCAGCACGACGAATCCCAGCGCGAGCTTCGCTGCCAGGCCGAAGCTGGCTTGCGTTCGCGCAGAGCCGGTGTAGGCCGGATCGGGAATTCGGATCTGCATCGCTTGCGGAGCATACCAGCCGGCGCTAAGGCGGCAGCGCCGACAGAGGATCAGTCGCGACTGGGCGAGATCACGAAGTCGGACACCGTCGGGTCCGCGAGCAGCGCGCGTTCGAGCTTCGACAGCGCGTACGGGTCGGCCGACCACATGACCACGCCGTATTCGAACAGGTCGGCCCTGGTGTCGAGCTGGTAGCTCAATTCGGTGATGACGAAGCCGTGCTGCGTGACGAATGCGCGCAGCCACGCCTCGTCGCGCAATTCCTTGCGGCGAAACGCAATGCGGCAATGCACATACAGCTGTACGTGCAGGCGATCCTCGACCACGCGCAGCAACGACAATGCGCCAAGCGTGAGTCCGACGGCGACGGTGCCGGCCAGCAGGAACCCGGTGCCGAACGCTATGCCGATCGCGGAGACGACCCAGACCGAAGCGGCGGTCGTCAGACCGCGAACGGTGAATCCTTCCTTGACGATGACACCGGCGCCGAGAAAGCCGATGCCGGTGACAATGCCCTGGATCACGCGGGACACATTGGCGCTGGCGACATCGGGCGTCGCGCCAGTGCTCTGCGCGAGGCCGACGAGCAGCGCCGAGGCGAACGACACCAGCGCGTAGGTCCGCAAGCCTGCGGCGCGGCCATGGAAGCTCCGCTCCAGTCCCACCAGCCCGCCGGCGACAAGTGCCAGCAGCGGGCGCAGCAACAGTTCGTACTCGGTCATTCGCGAGCGACTCCGATCAGTCGCATCATAGCGAAGAATCCGCGCCGGCGGGCGCCGCGCGACTCGCAGCTATAATTGCGGACAAGCGATCTCGACCGCGGAAGCAACCTTCCATCGCACGCCAACAAGTACTGCTGATTCTTGAAGATCGCTCCCGCGTCGACGACGTCGGCAGGCACCGCGGCCATCGCGCTCTCCGCCACGCTGGCCATTCAGGTCTTTACCGCGCTCGCGGGTGCGGCGATTGCCGTCCTGGCGCCGGAAGTCGCCCGCGATTTCGGTGTCCCCGCCAAACTGGTCGGCGTTTTTGTCGGATTGCTCTACGTCGGGTCGATGGCCGCGAGCCTCGCTTCCGGGCATTTCATCGCGCGCCGCGGAGCGATTCGCGTATCGCAGGTGTGCGTGCTGCTTTGCGCCGCCGGCATCGCGCTGGTCGCATTGCTGCCCCCGGGTGCCGTGGCGATGCTGGCCGTCGCGCCGTTGATCATCGGGCTGGGCTACGGCGCCGTCACGCCGGCCTCTTCCGAATTGCTCGCACGCACCGCTCCGCGTGATCGACTGGCGCTTACGTTTTCGATCAAGCAAACCGGCGTGCCGGGCGGGGCCGCATTGGCCGGCGCCGCGCTGCCGCCGCTGACGGTAGCGATAGGCTGGCGGCCCGCGCTGCTGTGCGCCGCGGCCAGCGGCGTGATCATCGCTGCACTCGCGCAATCGACGCGGCGACGACTCGACGTCATCGGCGCCAGCCGTCCCTTTTCCGTTGCCGCGCTGATTGCGCCGTTGCACGTGGTGCTGGGGAATCGCCGGCTGGTGGAGCTTGCGATCGTTGGCTTCATCTATGCGGCCATGCAGATGTGTCTGATGAGCTTTCTGGTCGTCTATCTGACCGAAGCATTGGAATATCCGCTGGTTGCCGCGGGGCTCGCGCTGACCGCCGCGAATGTGGGTGGAGTCGCCGGCAGGATCGTGTGGGGCGCGGTCGCCGACCACTGGATTGCGCCGCGGCGCCTGCTCGGCTTCATCGGTCTCGCTACGGCGGCGTGCGCGTTCGCGGCTGCAAGCTTCAGCGCGACGTGGCCGCACGCGGCCCTGCTTGCCGTCGCCGCGCTCTTCGGCGCCACCGCAATCGGTTGGAACGGCGTCCAGCTATCCCAGGTGGCGCGGCACGCTCCGCCGGGACAGGCCGGCGCGATCACCGGCGCCGCAGGATCGATCACTTTTGCCGGCGTCGTGTCGGGCCCTCCGCTGTTTGCGCTGCTGGCCGTCGTCACCGACGGTTACCGAACCGGCTTCGTCGCCTTCGGTGCGCTGTGCCTGTTGTGCGGTGCCGCGATGCTGGCGCGATCAAGATGATCGGGATGCGTCAGCTCGCTGTGAGGTTCGGCACGGCAACGGCCTCCGACTGCACCGGCGTCAGTGCCGCGGCAATCGCATCGTCGACTTCCTCCAGCCAGACGAACGCAAGCTGAGCACGTACATCGGCTGGAATCTCTTCGAGGTCCCGGCGGTTGCGCGAAGGCAGCATCACGGTGCGGATACCCGCGCGCAACGCGGCCAGCACTTTTTCCTTCACCCCGCCGATGGGCAGCACCAGTCCGCGCAGGCTGATTTCGCCTGTCATCGCCACGTCGGTGCGCACGGCCCGATTCGTGAGCAACGATACCAAAGCGACGAACATCGCCACGCCTGCGCTGGGACCGTCCTTCGGCGTCGCGCCGGCGGGCACGTGCACGTGAATGTCCGATTTCTCGATCACCTCCGGCGCGATGCCCAAAAGCTCCGCGCGCGCCTTGACCAGCGACAGCGCCGCCTGCGCGCTTTCCTTCATCACTTCGCCCAGCTGGCCGGTCAGTATCAGCTTGCCCGCGCCGGGCATGCGCGCGGCTTCGATGAACAGGATGTCGCCGCCGACCGGCGTCCAGGCGAGCCCCGTCGCGACCCCGGGCACCGGCTTGCGCATCGCGACTTCGGCCTCGAATATGCGGGGGCCCAGAATCGCCGGCAGATCGCCCGGGCCGACCTGCACCGCTGGCACGCTACCTTCGGCGATGCGCACCGCGACACTGCGAAACACCCTGCCGATCTCGCGCTCGAGATTGCGCACGCCCGCTTCGCGGGTGTAATCGTCGATGATCGCCGCCAGCGCTTCGTCGCTGATCTCACATTGCTCCGGCTTAAGACCGGTGGCCGCAAGCTGGCGCGCGACCAGATAGCGGCGCGCGATCTGGAGCTTTTCCTGCGCGGTGTAGCCCGGCAGCTGGATGACCTCCATCCGGTCGCGCAGCGGCCCCGGTATCGTGTCGAGGACGTTGGCCGTGCAAATGAACATCACGCCTGACAGATCGAACGGCACGCCGAGATAATTATCGCGGAACGTCGAGTTCTGTTCGGGGTCGAGGACCTCCAGCAGCGCCGAGGCCGGATCGCCATGAAAACCGCCGGCGCCGAGCTTGTCGACCTCGTCCAGCATCAACACGCAATTGCGCGTGCCCGCCTTGCGCAGACTCTGGATGATATTGCCCGGCAGCGAGCCGATGTACGTCCGCCGGTGACCGCGGATCTCCGCCTCGTCGTGCACGCCCCCGAGGCTCACGCGGGCGAACTTGCGCGCCGTCGCCTTGGCGATGCTCTGGCCGAGCGAGGTCTTGCCCACGCCGGGCGGGCCGACGAAGCACAGGATCGGGCTCTTGCCCGACGGGTTGAGCTTGCGCACTGCCAGGTATTCGAGAATGCGCTTCTTGACCTTCTCCAGCCCGTAGTGATCGTCGTCGAGAATCTTCCGCGCCTCGGCAATGTCGATCGCGTTTTCGGCGTCGGCTGCCCACGGCAGCTCGATCAGCCAATCCAGATAGGTGCGCACCATCGAGTATTCGCCGGCGCCTTCGGGCATGCGCTCGAGGCGCTTCAATTCCTTGCGCGCCTGTTTTTCCACCTCCTCAGGCATTTTCGCTTCGGTGATGGCACGGTCGAGCTCGGCGATCTCGCTCGCCGCCTGGTCACCGTCGCCAAGCTCCTTCTGGATCGTGCGCATCTGCTCGCGCAGCAGGTGCTCGCGATTCCGGTCGTCGATCGACGCCTTGGTGCGTTCGTCGATTTCGCGCGAAACCTTCAGCACCTCGATGCGGTGCGTCAGCAGATCGAGCAGCTTGTCCAGTCGCGCCTTCAGGTCGAAAGTCTCCAGCAGCGACTGCTTCTCCTCGACGCCGACATCCATCAGGCCGGCGATGAAGTCGGCCAGACGGGCCGGCCCCTCGACGCCCTGCAACGCAGCAACCATCTCCTCGGGCACCTGCGGCAGCAGGCTCAGGATCTCGATCGCCCGCGCCTTGAGATTGAGCGCGCGGCCTTCGATATCGACGTCGGTCTGGCCTCCTTCGTCGATCAGCTGCACTTGTGCGGCCAGCATCGGATAGCCGTCGAGGAACTGCAGCACGCGAAAGCGCTGCACGCCCTGGCAGATCACATGGTGCGAGCCGTCGGGTGCGGTGACGTAGCGCAAGACCGTTGCTGTCGTCCCCACCCAGTGCAGGTCGTCGGGTCCGGGTTGGTCGGCGTCGCGCCTGCTTTGCAGCAGAATGCCCAGCGGCCGCTGCAGCCGCACCGCTTCCTGCACGGCAGCACGCGAGCGCTCGCGGTCGACCAGCAGCGGCACCACCATGCCCGGAAACAGCACGACATTGCGCACCGGCACGATGATCAGCGCGTCGTCGGGCAGCGGACGCGAGGCAGCCTCGTCCTGGCGTTTGCCTTGGGGCGAGAGTGCGTCGGCGCGGACGCTCGCGTCGGCGCTGACCGGGCTGGTATCGCTTGTGCTGGGTTCGCTCACTTCGCTCACCATGGCCCCGTGTATGAACTCTTGCGCAGCTTCAATATCAGCAAACCGTCGCGCGATTCGCGCGTGCCCGCTTCGAGCCGAACGTCGGGCAACGGAATCCTTCGCTCAAAATAGCCGTAGGGAATCTCGAGGCGCCGTACTGCGCGCCGCGATCCGGCGAACGGCAATGGGCACTCGGCGCGCACGACCAGCGCCGCCGACTCGGTGCTCACCTCGACCGCTTCCGGCGCCACACCGGGCAGCGCGATGACGATGATCACCTCGCGCTCGTCCTCGAACACGTCGACCGGCGGCTCCCAGACCGCGTGGCGTCGCGCGGATGCGGTCAAGCGGAAAAATTGCCGGTGCATGCGCTCGGCCTGCTCGATCAGGTCGAACGCCTGCCCCCACATCAGGTCGGTTGGGCTTCGCGGCATCGTTATAGCTTTCGATTGGGTTAGATGTGGGCGATACCACGGCGTTCAAGCACGGGTCCCGCGGCCGTGGCGGGCGACGACGCGCGAGTCGTCAGCCGGAAGCCTGGCCGTAGCCACGCTCCTCCAGGTCGACCCGATCCTCCTCCAGCCCTTTGGTCACTGCCCGGCGAATCGCCATCTCGAACAGCGGCTTGAGCAATCGCTTGACGCCGACGGCCGGCATTTCGGCATGGAATGTCACCAGCGTCGAATCCGCGCCAGCGGGGACAAACGCCTGATGGATTCGCAGGCCCTTGTTGGCGCCATCGACGACTTCGGAGGAAAGGCTGCCGTCGGCATTGCGGCGCTGCACGATCTCGTCGGTCTGCAGCATGCCCACCAGCCGGACCTGCTGGCGGAACCGGCAGCCGTCGCCATCACCAGACAGCACGCTGAAGGTGACGTCGGGATGGACGCGGTTGCGCTCGTGGTGGTGCATGTCGCCGAACTGGCGGCTGACGACGGCAACCGGCCGGCGGATGGTCTTTTGCACTTCGACGTTGATCGTAGCCATGCGCATAGTCTCCTCGTACGGCACCGTTTCGCGTTCGCTCGCGGGCGACCAATCGCGAATTACCAGCCCGATCGGTTATGCTACAACAGACGTCCCGAGTGCTCGGAATCGAGATTCCTTGCACGTGCGCGGACGTCGCCTGATGACAAGCCCACCCTGGAGGAATGCTTGCCCTTGGATGCAATCGAAGCCTTGACCACGCGAGCAAGCCCGCTCGCCCTGACCGACCCCGCGCCGGATGCCGCAGCGCTCGCCGCCATGATGCGTGCCGCGGGACGCGCGCCCGACCACGGCAAGTTGAAGCCCTGGCGGTTCATCGTCATCGACGGCAGCGCGCGCAACGCGCTGGGCCAGGTGCTGGCCGATGCGCTGCGCAAACGCGAGCCGGAACTGCCCGAGTCGGCGATCGACAAGGAGCGCACCAAGCCGCTGCGCGCGCCGCTGATCGTTGTGGTCGCGGCGCGGCTGCGCGAGCATAGGAGCGTGCCCGGGGTCGAGCAGATCATCGCCGCAGGCGCCGCCGCGCAAAATATCCTGGTCGCTGCCCATGCGCTGGGCTTCGGTGGCTTCTGGCGCACCGGCAACGCCGCCTACGATAGCGACGTCAAGACGGCATTGGGACTGCATGCCGCCGACGCCATCGTCGGGTTCCTCTATCTGGGCACGCCCGCGGCGCCTGCGGCGCCGTCCCCGCCCTCCGATCATACCGCGCACATCACGCACTGGACCGGGCCGCCCGATCGCGGCGCTTAGGAGCTCGCGCGAGCGCACGAACACCGTCGCGACGAACAGCACCACCGCCATCAAATAGACCGGCACCGGCACGCCGAAGCGAAACCTGCTCGCCGGCGCCGCTTGAAGAATTACCGCATGCGATCACGAAACCAGGCAGAACGGCCCGCGCGCCAACGCGCCCGGGTCGTACAGCACGCGCCAGATGCCGGAGAGGCCGAATGCGATCAGCACCGCGGCAACCGCGTAGCGAAGCGCCTTGCCGTCGAACGCTCGTCTGGCGCGGCCGAGCAGGACGTTGGCAGCCATCAGATTGGGCAAGGTTCCGAGTCCGAAGGCAAGCATCACTGCGCCGCCTTGCCAGGCGCCTCCGGCAAACAGCGCCAGCGGAAGCACACTGTAGACCAGCCCGCAGGGCAGCAAGCCCCAGAGCAGCCCCAGGGCAATCCGGCCTGCCGCGCCCGGACGCTGCAGCAGCGGCTTGACGACCGGCAACACCGCGCCGAATGCCTTGGCGCCGGTCCGCTGCAACCATCCGCCGCCCGGCGCGGTAAACGCTAGGCTCGCGCCCAGCAGCAGCAGAAAGACGTTCGCGGCGACGTAAAGTGCTCGCTGAAGCGGCAAGTAATCGGCGGCGTGCAGCGCCAACGCGCCGGTCGCGCCGAACACAACGCCGAGCAAGGCGTAGGTCGAAATCCGCCCGGCCTGGTACGCGAGTCGGCGTGCAGCCACGATTCTCGCGGGGAGCAAGGGTTGCGCCGCCCCGTCGCGCGTGGCGAGAGCCGTGAGCAGGCCGCCGCACATCGTCAGGCAGTGCAATCCGCCCAGCGCGCCCACCAGCCACGCGCTGATCAGCACGCTCAGCCCCATGGCGGGTCTTCGCCGGTGCGGCGGAAACGCAGCCGGCCGATCAGCGCTGCTGACACGACTCGGGCCCGGACGCCCCCTGTTGCGTCGACCCGGTGTCGGATCGCTTCGGGCAACCCGGCGGCCGCTCCGGTCCGGACAGCGGACAACGATTGACCTCGAGTGCCGAGCGGCTGAGAAACGCCGTTAGCGTAGCAGCCGCGACGCCCAACCCCCAGAAGCCGAAAAAACCCATCGTGTAGATCGCCATGCGCGACATCTCGAGTGGCGCGCCGAAGAAGTGAAGCTCGAACGGATCGAACACGGTAAAGAACAGGGCCTCGGCGCCAGCGGCGACGACGAATGCCGGCCACAGCACCCGAATCAGTCGTTGCATCCGCTCTCCCGGCATCATCGTCTCCACTGCGGCACTTACAGATGTCCGTCAGCGACGCCGAGCCGGATCTCGCGCAATCGCCCGGCGACCGTGGTCGTCGGCAGATGCCACGCATCCGACTCGAGACCGACGATCCACCGACCGGGCGCCTGCGCGGGAAGCACGCCCAGGTAGTCGCCGCTCTCGTCCCGCATGAGGCTTACGATCTGAGCCGGCGCGAGCTGCGCCGGCTGGGAAAGCTTGAGCCGGATCGAGCGCGGTGCGCCGGTCGGATCCGGCAATCCTTCCAACCGCGCGCGGATGTCTCCGTTGTCGGCGACTTCAATCGTCGCACCCAGTTTCGCCGGGCTGCTCGGCGCGCTTTGCTTAAGCTTCTGATTGATCAACAGACCGCGCTTGTAGTAATCCTCGGCGACCAGTCCGTCGTCGCTCTTGACCGCGATCCACGCGGTGCAAAGCGAGGCGATGACAACCGCCAGAGGACCGGCGGCGAGCAGGACTGGCCAGCGCTCGCGATACCACGGCAGGGACGCGCGTTCAGCGCGGGAAGACGAAGCTGGATTTTTCATGGCGGGCAACCTTCGGATCGTCAAGGGCCTGGATGGTGAATTCGATCTTGTAGGTGCCGGGGGTCGCGTTCTCGGCAGGCGCCTGCAAGCGCAGCGGCAACAGCCTCGTCTGGGTGCCTCCTATCGCGACCGGCTGCTCGGCGCCGACGACCTGGAGTCCCGGCACGCCCTCGGCGGCGATCGAGAACCGACGCGGCTTTTCGTCGGTGTTCATCAGCTGCAGCCGATACACGTTCTCGATGATTCCCGGAGCGGATTCACGCGCAAGCGCGCCGCGATCGCGGATCACGTCGACCTTCAGCGGATTTCTCAGCGCCAGCGAACCCGCCGCGGCGGCGACGACCGCCAGCAGGACCGCGCTGTACAGCATCGTTCGCGGGCGCAACACGCGCCGCCACACCGTCGTCGTGTCCAGCCGGTTCGCCAGCGCATTCTCGGTGCTGTAGCGGATGAGCCCGGGTGGATAGCCCATCTTGGCCATCACCTGGTCGCAGCCGTCGATGCAAGCAGCGCACCCGATGCACTCGTATTGCAGCCCCTGGCGAATGTCGATGCCGGTCGGACAGACCTGCACGCAGATGCCGCAGTCGACGCAATCGCCGAGCCCTTTTTCGCGCGGCTTGACCGCCTTCGAGCGCGAGCCGCGCGGCTCGCCGCGCTCGCCGTCATACGTGATCACCAGCGTGTCCCTGTCGAACATCACGCTCTGGAACCGTGCGTACGGACACATGTACTTGCAGACCTGCTCTCGCATCCAGCCCGCATTGCCGTAGGTCGCAAAACCGTAGAACAGTATCCAGAACGATTCCCAAGGCCCGAGCTGCCAGCTGATGGCGCGCACGCCCAGGTCGCGGATCGGCGCGAAGTAGCCGACGAACGTATAGCCTGTCCACAGCGCAACGACGAACCACGCGGTGTGCTTGAGCGCCTTGATGGCGAACTTTTTGAGCGATAGCGGCGCCGCGTCCAGCCGGATTCGGGCCAGCCGCTCGCCTTCGATCTTGCGTTCGATCCACTGAAAGATTTCGGTGTAGACCGTCTGCGGACAGGCGTAACCGCACCACAGGCGTCCGGCGACCGCGGTGAACAGGAACAGCGCCAGCGCCGACAGTATCAGCAGCACGGCGAGGTAGATCACGTCCTGCGGCCAGAACACGAGGCCAAAGATGTAGAACTTGCGCGCGCCCAGATCGAACAGCACCGACTGCCGCCCGTTCCAGCTCAGCCACGGCAGGCCGTAGAAGATCGCCTGGGTCGAAAATACCAGGCCCCAGCGCCAGCGCGCGAACACGCCGCCGACTGCGCGCGGATAGATCTTCTTGCGAATCTCGTAGAGCGCGACCTCCTCGGGGGCCGGCGCGATCGGGATCGTCAGGTGTGCGGCGGGTCCGTTCACGGGTTGCCTTGGCTCAAAGCGTCAGCGCCGAACCGCAGCCGGCGCTTCAGGCGCTGCGGTTACGGGGCCTCGGGCTTGACGTTGGACAAGCCCCACACGTAGGCGGTCAGCAGATGGATCTTGCCTTCGTCGAGCAGGTCCTTGTGCGCCGGCATCCGGGTGATGGCCGACGCCTGGCCGCGGCCGCGGGTGATCGTCTCGACGATCGTCGCTTCCGATCCGCCGTACAGCCAGATCGCGTCGGTCAGATTCGGCGCTCCGATCTGGTGGTTGCCCTTGCCGTCGCCACCGTGGCAGGCCGCGCAGGTCTGCGTGAAAATCGTGTGGCCGACCTGGGCTTTGAGACCATCCGCCGGCAGCCCCGACAGGCTGCGCACGTAGTGCGCGACGTTCCTGACGCCTTCGTCGCCGAGAACCGCGCCGAACGCCGGCATGATGCCGTTGCGGCCATTGGTGATCGTGGCCTTGATCGTGTCCGGATCGCCGCCGTAGAGCCAGTCGCTGTCGCGCAGGTTGGGAAATCCCTTGCCGCCTCCGGCGTCGGAACCATGGCATTGCGCGCACTGGTTGAGAAACAGGCGCTCGCCGATGGCATGCGCCTGCGGATCGACCGCGGCCTGCCGGATGTCCATCGCTGAATACTTGGCGTACATCGGCGCGAGCCTGGCATTGAATTCAGCGACCTCGCTTGCGTGCTCACCGGCCGACGTCCACCCCAGTGCGCCGGGCAGCTTGCCGAGACCCGGATAAAGCACGAGGTAGCCCAGCCCGAAAGCGATCGTGATGTAGAACAGCCACATCCACCATCGCGGCAGCGGATTGTTGTATTCGGCCAGATCGCCGTCCCAGACATGGCCGGTCGTCGCAGGGCCCGTACCTGTCGGTGTCTGGGCCTGTGCTTGTGTCTGTGCCGGAGCCTGCACCCGCTTGCGCCCGATCGAATACAGCAGCGCGCCGCAAGCGAGAATCGACAGCAGCGTCAGGCCGGCGACGTAAAGACCCCAGAAGTCCGATGTGAAATCGCTCATTGCGAAGCTCCTGCGGCCTTGGTCAGCGGCGCATCAACGACATCGTCCGGCAAGGCGAACGGCTCGCGCGCCGCCGCCTCGAACGGTTGCTTGCGGCGGCTGCTGTAGGCCCATGCGACGATGCCGATGAACACCAGGAAAGAGAGCACGGTGCAAACACTTGCGAGCGTGGAGTAGAGGTCCATGGCTACTTCACGTTGCGCAGCACCAGACCGAGGTTCTGCAGATACGCCACCACCGCGTCCTCCTCGGTCCTGCCCTTGATCTCGTCCGGCGCCTTGGCAATTTCCTCGTCGCTGTACGGCACGCCGACCCTGCGCAGCGCGCGCATTTTCGGCTGGATCTCGTCGGGCGCGAGCCTCGTCGCTGCCAGCCACGGATATCCCGGCATGTTCGATTCGGGAACCACGTCGCGCGGATTGTTCAGATGAACGCGGTGCCAGTCGTCGGAGTACCTGCCGCCGACGCGCGCAAGATCGGGGCCCGTGCGCTTGCTTCCCCACTGGAACGGATGGTCGTAGACGAATTCCCCGGCGACCGAGTAGTGGCCGTAGCGTTCGGTCTCGGCCCGGAACGGGCGAATCATCTGCGAGTGGCAGTTGTAGCAGCCTTCGCGCAGATAGACGTCACGTCCGGCAAGTTGCAGCGGCGGGTACGGCTTGATCCCGGTTACCGGCTCCGTCGTCGACTTCTGGAAGTACAGCGGAACGATCTCGACCAGGCCGCCGACCGCGACGACCGCGATAATCAGCCCTATCATCCAGCCGATGTTCTTTTCGATCATCTCATGCGTAAGCTTCATCGCGATGCCTCGTCGTTAAGCCGGTGTCACCAGGCCGCCGCCGCCGACGTCCGGGATGCGCGCATCGGTCGCCTGGGCGCCGACGGCCGTGCGTAGCACGTTGTAGGCCATCAACAGCATCCCACTGAGAAACAGGACGCCGCCCAGCAGCCTGATCGCGTAGAACGGGTAGGTTGCCTTCACGCCCTCGACAAAGGCGTAGGTCAGCGTTCCATCGGCATTGGTCGCGCGCCACATCAGGCCCTGCATGACGCCGGCGATCCACATCGCGGCGATGTAAAGCACGACACCGAGGGTCGCGATCCAGAAATGGAGTGTGATCAGCCGCACCGACCACATCTCGACTTTCCCGAACATGCGCGGGATCAGGTAGTACATCGCGCCGATCGAGATGAACGCAACCCACCCGAGCGCCCCGGAGTGGACATGGCCGATCGTCCAGTCGGTGTAATGCGATAGGGCGTTGACCGTCTTGATCGACATCATCGGTCCTTCGAACGTCGACATGCCGTAGAACGACAGCGACACGATCAGGAACTTGAGGATCGGATCGTCGCGCAGCTTGTGCCACGCACCCGACAGCGTCATCATCCCGTTGATCATGCCGCCCCACGATGGGGCCAGCAGGATCAGCGAGAACACCATGCCGAGCGACTGCGTCCAGTCGGGCAGCGCCGTGTAGTGCAGGTGGTGGGGACCGGCCCACATGTACGTGAAGATCAGCGCCCAGAAATGCACAACCGAAAGGCGGTACGAATAGATCGGCCGGCCCGCCTGTTTGGGCACGAAGTAGTACATGATTCCGAGGAAGCCGGCCGTAAGGAAGAATCCGACGGCGTTGTGCCCGTACCACCATTGCACCATCGCATCCTGCACGCCGGCGTAGGCCGAGTACGATTTCATCGGCCAGAACGACACCGGTATTTCGGCGCTGTTGACGATGTGCAGCAGCGCCACCGTCAGGATGTAGGCCCCGTAGAACCAGTTGGCGACGTAGATATGCGGCGTCTTGCGCTGGAAGATCGTGCCGAAGAAGACGATCGCGTAGGACACCCACACCAGCGTGATCAGGATATCGATCGGCCACTCGAGCTCGGCGTATTCCTTGCCGCTCGTATATCCGAGCGGCAGCGTGACAGCGGCAAGCACGATGACCGCGGTCCAGCCCCAGAACGTGAATGCCGCCAGCGGCGCGCAGAACAGGCGAACCTGGCAGGTGCGCTGCACGACGTAGTACGAGGTCGCGAACAGCGCCGACCCGCCGAAAGCGAAGATCACCGCGTTGGTATGTAGCGGACGCAGGCGTCCGTACGACAGCCACGATATGCCGTAGGTGAGGTCGGGCCAGAGCAGCTGAGCGGCGATGATCACGCCGACCAGCATGCCGACAATCCCCCAGACGACAGTCATGATCGAGAACTGCCGCACCACCTTGTAGTTGAATGTCGCTGTCCCGCCGCTGCCCATGCGATCCGCTCCTTTGCTTCGATTCGGCCGTCGATTCCGATTTCAGCCGTGCCGATCGTATCGGGCCGCCCATGTCCCGGGCTTGATGCAGATCAAACCTGCGAGTCGTCGTCGCTGAGGATGCGGTGGGCCGGACCTTCGAGGTCGTCGAACTGTCCGCTGTTGACCGACCACCAGAAAACCGCAGCGATCAGCAGCGCCAGCACCACCGACAAGGGGATCAGCAGTATCAGGATCTCCATGTTCCTGGCTTTCAGGCAGGCGCCGGCGTGCCGTGGAGCGGCGTGGCGACCGCGATGCCAGGCTCCCGGCGGATCCGGGTGAGCCTCAGCGCGTTGCCGACGACCAGCAGCGACGAGACCGACATGCCCAGCGCGGCCGCCAGCGGCGAAAGCTGACCGGTTGCGGCCAGCGGAATCGCGACCAGGTTGTAGGCGAACGCCCACGCGAGGTTCTGGCGGATCACGGCAAACGTGCGTCGCGCGACCGCGATGGCGTCGGCGATTCGCCCCACATCGTCGCCGAGCACGACGATGTCGGCCGTCCATTGCGTCAGCGCGGCTGCGCTGCCCAGCGACAGCGACACGTTGGCCTGGGCGAGGCTGGGAGCATCGTTGATGCCATCGCCGACCATCGCAACGATTGCGCCGTTGCGCTGCAGCGCCGCGATGTACGCGCGCTTGTCGTCCGGCATCGCATTACCGCGGCTCTCGACGATTCCGGCGGCCGTCGCGATCCGACGCGCGGTCTCGTCGCGATCGCCCGACAGCAGATAGACGCGGAGCCCGAGCCCCCGCAATGTGGCGACCAGTGCCGGCGTCCCCGGTCTTAACGTGTCGGCGAACGTGAATAACGCGAGCCAGCCCTTGTCGCCTGCCAGCGCGACCGGCGTCGCCTCGGGCGCCACCGCGGAGGCCGTCATCGGCAGCGGTCTGCCATGCAATGCGCCGGCCCATTCGGGACGGCCCAGCCGATAGCGCACGCCGGCGATCAAGCCTTCGATGCCGCAGCCCGGAACCGATACGACCTCGTGCGCAAGCGCGGTCCGGGGCGTCGCCGCG
Source organism: uncultured beta proteobacterium (assembly GCA_963828665.1). Lineage (GTDB taxonomy): Bacteria > Pseudomonadota > Gammaproteobacteria > Burkholderiales > Casimicrobiaceae > PALSA-1003. The sequence goes on along the minus strand of CAWHFL010000007.1, from coordinate 209,690 downwards.
AGCAGCGCCCGCGCGATCGGATGCTCGCTGCCCTGCTCCAGCGCAGCCGCGATCTCGAGACAATCGTCGCGCGCCAGCGCATCGAACGGCACGACGGTGACGAGCTTGACCTGGCCATCGGTCAATGTGCCGGTCTTGTCGAAGACAATGTCGGTCACGCGCGCCAGCGTTTCCAGCGCGTCGCCGCGAACCGCGAGGATCTTTTGCTTGCCCAGGGCGCCCGCGGCAACCGCGAGGGCGGCGGGCGTCGCCAGCGATAGCGCGCACGGGCATGACACCACCAGCACCGCGAACGTCACCGCAAGGGCGCGCGACGGATCGAACTGCAGCCAGGCGAGTCCCGCCACGGCGGCAACGGTCAGCAGGGCGGCGACGAACCAGGCCGCGACCCGATCGGCAAGTCGCGCCGCGCGCGGTCGCTCGCTGGCGGCGCGCTCGACCATGCGCGCGATTCCGGCGAGACGCGTTGCCTCGCCTGAGGCCGCGACGCGCACGATCAATGGGCTTTCACGGTTGATCGACCCCGCCAGCACTGGGTCGCCAACCTCCTTCGTTCGAGGCCGGCTCTCTCCAGTCAACACCGCCTCCTCGACGCTCGAGCGGCCTTCGATCACGGCGCCATCGGCGGGAAAGGTCATGCCTGGGCGCACGCGCACGACGTCGCCAGTCGCAAGCTGTGCAGCCGCAATCGTTTCAACCGTTGCAATCTCGGGATAGCTGGCAAGCCGCTCCGCGGTTTCAGGCAGATCTCGCGCGATGGTCTCGATCGCCTCGCCTGCCTTCTGGCGCGCGCGCAATTCGACATAGCGCGCGGTCAGCAGCAGCGCGATGAACATCGTCACCGAGTCGTAATAGACGGCGCCGCTGGCAGTGATCGTCGCCCATACGCTCGCGGCGAACGCGCCGCCGACACCGAGCGCAATCGGCACGTCCATGCCCAGGCGCCCGAGGGAGAGATCGCGCAGCGTGCCGGTAAAGAATGGCGCGGCACAGTAAAGCAACGCAGGAAGCGTCAGCACCAGGCTCGCCCAGTCGAGCAGCGCCTGCTGCTCGGGGGCAATGGCATCGATACTGATGTACGCGGGAACGGCGAACATCATCACCTGCATCATGATGAGCGCGGCGATCGCGGTGCGCTTGAGCAAGGTTCGCGCTTCGCGCCTGGCCAGGGCCTCGCGCCGCGCCGTATCGTACGGATAGGCGCGGTAGCCGATGGCGGCGATCGCGCGCAGCAGATCCGAAAGTTTCGCCTGCCGCGGATCCCAGCGCACACGCGCCCGGCGCGACACGAAATTGATGCTGACGTCCAGCACTCCCGCCTGGCGTTGCAGATAGGCCTCGTTGAGCCATATGCAGGCGGCGCAGTGGATGCCCTCGAGCAGCAGCGACGCCTGACACGAGCCATCCTTGTTGGTCGTAACCAGGCCCCCCACCTCGACGGCAGCGTCGTAGCCGTCCCATCGATCGTCATCCGGGCCGGGGCGATCGGCGGCAACGGTCCGGCGCGAGTAGAAGCCCTCGAGGCCGGCGGCGCGGATCGTCTGCGCGACACCCATGCAGCCGGCGCAGCAGAAAGCGCGTTCCGCGCCATCGAGCGCGAGTCGCCACATCGATCCCTGCGGGTTCGGCGCGCCGCAATGGAAACAGACCGCGGCAACGACCTCCGGGCTTTCCGACGCGACCGACGCGCCACCGGCGAGGCCGACGGCAGATCCGCCGGCAACCGCTGCTAGCGGGTGCACGACACTGCGTTCGCCCGGTCCGAGCTGTCGGGCGCAACCGGATCGCCGGAACAGCCAAGCTGCCGGGAGTGGCTTCGATCGACCGCTCTTGTACCAGCCGCTGCCACTGTGCCTGCGGGATCCATCAGCGCAACAAGCAGAAGCACCACAAACGCCGCCGCGAGCAAGGCGCCGGCCACCGATCCCGCTGCCGTTGCAGTTCCCCTACCGTTCATAAGTCAGCCTCTCTCGAATTCAGGCACCCGCTCGCTCGATTGCTCAAAAGCAAGCTCGACATCGGGCAGGAGCTTATGCCGGACGCCCAGTGGCGCCATGATCTGCGTCAAGCCGGAACCAATTTCGGGCACGGTCGGTTTTCCGCCTGTCGATCGATGCTTCCCGCGCGACGAATCGACATTTCAAGCGCCCGCTTGAGGCGGCGAAGCGGCGCGGTCGGTCGCGCTGCCACCGCCGCGCTGGCCGACGGCATGAGGGCGCGGCACGAACAAGCTTCGCCGCCGCGCCCGCGAGCGCGCCAGATGCCGCGGCGCTGCCGACCGGTTGGCCTCAGGTGCGACTAGCCGACCGCCGGGTCGCGCGGGGCGCGCGTGCTTTGGCGCGCTTCGTGGTCCTGGCGCGCTTCGTGGTCCTGGCGCGCTTCGTGGTCCTGGCGCGTTTCGCGGTCCTGGCGCGTTTCGCGGTCTTCGGCGCCGACTTCTTGGCCCGGCGCGTCGTCCTGCGCTTTGCGGGGAGGGCTGGGGTGGCCGCGCGCTTGGCCACGCTCTTGCGCGGCTTCGACAAGGTCGTCCTTCGCTTCGAGACCGCGCCTTTGGCCTGCAAGGCCTCGGACATACCGATCAGGATGCCGCTGGCAAGCGTCGCAAAGTTCTGCGTCAGAAGGTGCGCCGCCTTGAACCCCGTCTCGCGCTGCTTGCGCAAGGTCGTTTGCGCCCGCTTTGCGAACTCCCGGGCGGTGGCTGCCGCCTTGGCTCCGGTGCCCGTCCCGGTCAGCTTCTTCTTTCGCAGCACCTGCGCCCACTGCGCGGCGATCTTTTCGCCTGCGCTATTGGCCGACTTCGCCACGCTTTGCAGCAATGCGTCTTCGTACCGCTCGAGATCGCGCGAGGCCTGCTTGAGATAGGAGTCCTCGTAATCCTGCCCCGTGCTTCCCAGCCGGTCGAGCGCGACCCTGGTCGCCTCGACGACATTGAGCAGCGCGTCATCCATGCCTGCCAGCGCATCGGCCAGCGCTTTTTCGACGTTCATCTCGCGATCGACCACACCGAGGGTCACGCCTACAGTGACGTTTTCCAGCACACCTTTTATCTGCTCGAGCGTGAGTTCTCGGCGCTCGAGCGCCTTGAGGGTGAGCGTGCGCACCGTCGTGCGCAGATTCGCGCCCTGCCTGGCTGACTCGCTTGCCAGTCTCTTAAGGACATCATCGGTATCGATTGCGGCGTTCTTCATGGTTTTCTCCTCGCTTGGTCAATGGGCGGACCTGGAATGCCCGAAAAGGCTAAAACTCGACATGAATGCATGCTGCGCCCAAATGAGCGATCGCGCCTTGACCTGCGTCAACGGGCCTGGTGCGCAAGCGGGCGCCCAACCGAACGCGCCCCCTCCTCGCCCGATAACGCATGGATTTTGATCTGTCTCAAGGTCCGGCGTCCAATCGACTGGCAGGATGCCGGCTATGGTTGACACGATACTGATCGCGCCGTCGCCGCGCCTTTCGTTCGATTCGGAGCTGATCCGCAAGTACGACGGCCTGGGTCCGCGTTACACCTCCTATCCAACGGCGGACCGCTTCACCGAGGAGTTCACCGCCGAGCATCTGGCCAACGCGCTGCTCGGCCGATTCGTCGAGCAGCCGCCACAGCCGTTATCGCTTTACGTCCACGTACCGTTCTGCAACACGATCTGCTACTACTGCGCGTGCAACAAGGTCATCACCAAGAATCACAAGAGATCTGCAAAGTACATCGACTACGTCGGCAAGGAAGTCGGCATCATGTCGGGCATGGTCAGTGCCGCGTCACCGGTCAAGCAACTGCATTGGGGCGGCGGCACGCCGACATTCCTCTCGGCCGACGAAATGACGCTGTTGATGCGCATGCTTCGCGACAACTTTGCCTTCGCCGATGACGCGGAGTGCTCGATCGAAATCGACCCGCGCAAAGTGACGGCGGGCACCATCGGGTTGCTGGCCGAGCTCGGCTTCAACCGCATGAGCCTTGGGGTGCAGGATTTCGATACCGAGGTGCAACGAGCGGTAAATCGTATCCAGAGCGAGGTGGAAACGCGGGCGGTGATCGATGCGGCGCGCGAAAACGGTTTTCGGTCGCTCAACGTCGACCTCATCTACGGCTTGCCCAGACAGACGGTCGCAGGATTTGCGGTGACGCTCGAAAAAGTGCTCGCCGCGGACCCGGACCGCATTGCGCTCTACAGCTACGCCCACGTGCCGCACCTGTTCAAGCCGCAGCGGCAGATCAGCGAAGCCGAGCTTCCGTCGGCCGAGCAAAAACTCGCAATCCTGGCGCTGGCGATCGACAAGCTGACCGACGCCGGATACGTCTATATCGGCATGGACCACTTCGCCAAGAGCGATGACGAGCTGACGCTGGCCCAACGCGCGGGCAAGCTGCACCGCAACTTCCAGGGCTATTCGACGCACGCCGATTGCGATCTGCTCGCCTTCGGCATTTCGGCGATCGGCAAGCTTGGCCGGACCTACAGCCAGAACGTGCGCACGCTCGACGACTACTACGATCGGCTCGACGCCAATGCGTTGCCGTGTTTTCGGGGCTGGAAGCTCACCGCCGACGATGTGCTGCGACGCGACGTGATCCAGGCATTGATGTGCCAGTTCACCGTGGATTTCGCCGCGATCGGATCCGCGCACCACATTTCATTTGGCGACTACTTCGGCGGCGAGCTCGACGAGCTCGAAGGACTGGCCGCCGACGGGCTGGTCGAGATCGCGCCGGGCAGTATTACGGTCACATCGCGAGGCCGGCTGCTCGTGCGGACGGTAGCGATGGTTTTTGATCGTTATCTGCATGCCCAGCGCGCGCCGGCACGCTACTCCCGCGTCATCTGAACGCCGGCTGCAGCAATTTTCGCGGACACCGATCGCAGAAGCAGCCCACGGCGCCGCGCCGCGCTGGGTCAGTCAGGTGGCGCTTCGACAGGGCCTTCCGGCACCCGGACTACATAGACGCTGCACGGTGCGTTCGCGGTGACGCTCGAGGCAACCGAACGCCACCATGCAAGAGCCCGCTCGGTTGGCCCCGGTGCCCCCAGCACGATCAGGTCGACGTGATTGGCCCGTGCCAGGTCAAGCAACGTCGCCGTTGCATTGGCTGCCTCCACGACCAGCAGCGAAAGGCGCGACGAGGGCAGCTTCAGCGGTTCCACCCAGTGCCGCAGCCTGGTCTTGTGCTCGAGGTGCTTGCCGGAAGCGGTGTCGGCGTCGGCGGGTCCCTCGCCCAGCGGCGCAGCCCTGACCACCGATACGCACATCAGCCGAAATTCGGGATTGACCGAGACCAGCTGCCGCGTCGCCAACTGCAGTGACGGATGCCGCCCGTCGTCCGGATGCTCGGTATCCACGGCCACCATGATCACCGGTGCGTGCAGTGCGACACTTTGGCGCGGACCGAGGCCATGGTGATCGCGACGCGACTGCCACCAGCGGGCGAATTGCGGGAAAAAACCGGCCCCCTCGGTCCTGCCAGCGCGTTCCGACAGCGCAACTTGCTCCGGATGGCGCAAGTCGAATGCGATATGGGCCGCCGACTGGTAGCGCGCCGCAGCCACGTGTTCCAGACAGCGCAGAATGATCTCCTGCAGCCAGGGAGGCACCCGTTCGTTCAGCGCACGCGGCGGAAGGGGCTCGCGCCAGAGACGATCGCGCATGCCGGCGTAGGTCTGGGGTTCACCGAACGGTTGCGCGCCGGTGGCCAGCTCGTAGAGCAGCACGCCCAGCGCGAAGAGGTCGCTGCGCGGGTCGCTGCGATCGTTCTGCAACTGCTCGGGGGATACGTACGCGGCCGACCCCGCCGCGAAATCCTTCGACTCGGCCAGCAAGTCGGGATAGCGGGCGTGCCTGGCGAAGCCGAAGTCGAGCAGCACGGCGTCGCCGTTCGGACGCAACATGACATTCTCGGGCTTGAGATCCAGATGGATGACCTGCTGCGCGTGAACGCTATGCACCGCGTCGGCAAGCGCCGAACCGACGCGCGCGACCTCCTCGGGCGGCAATGGGGCCCGCGCGATGATCGCCTCGAGGCCTTCTCCGTCGATCTGTTCCATTACGATATAGGGCGTCGCGGTCAAATCTCCCACCGCCACGAAGCGCGGCACCGACGGGCCGGTCAGGATCGGCAGGATCATCTGCTCGATCTCGAAACTGTCGATACCGATCGTGGGCTCACCGGGCCCCAGCGCAGGAGCCTTCATCACCATCGGAAAGCCCGGATCCTTTTCCGGCGGCGCGGTGACGCTGTAAATGTAGCCGGTCCCTCCCTTGTGCAGGCATTCACCGAGGCGGAAGCCGTCGATGGTCGCGCCGGGCTGCAGACGTTCCCGCATGGATTCGAAAGGGCGACGCGAAGGGGAGACGGTCAGATGCCGAGTTCCACGCGACAGGCGAGCGACTCGGGCAAGCCGCATTTTCGGATGCGCTCGGCCGCGGCCATCGCATCATACGGAACACGATAGAACGTCAGCTGCTCGCGTCCGCGGTCGAACAGTGTATAAGCCGCTGCCGGATTGCGATCGCGCGGCTGCCCGACCGATCCCACGATCGCTACCCAGCGCCGCCGGCTGCGCACCGGGATCGGCGTGCCCGGAGTCGGACGGAACTCGCTCATTCGGCCGTTCGCGTCTTCGAAGTAGAGTAATTGATCATGCACATGTCCACAGAACGTATAGAACGACTTGGCCGCATCGGCGCACCGTTTCGCCGCCGACGGACTGTCGATGTAGTCCCATCGTTCCGGAGATGCCGCCGACGCATGGACATAGCACACGGTTCCGTCGCGCGTCACGAGGGGTAGCGACGCCAGAAAGCGCTTCTGCTCGTCGCTGAGCGTCTGGCGCGCCCATTCGATGGCGGCGAGCGCTGCTTCGTTGAAGTACCCGGCGCTCTTTTCGACCGCCTGATCGTGGTTGCCCTTGAGCGCCACGGCGCCTTCCGCCGCGTACCGGATGATGATATCGATGACGCCGCCCGGATCGGCACCGTAGCCGACAAAATCCCCCAGGAAGGCGAAGCGTTGCGCACCATGCTCACCGGCGTGCCGCAGGCAAGCCGTCAGCGCCTCGGTGTTGGCGTGGATGTCGGACAGCAGCGCAATGCGCAACGCATGTGCTCCGGTGGGCCGCTACGGTGCAACGATATTAGCAGGGAGCAGCCGCGGTGTGCGGTCGAGCTACATCTTCGAGCCTTGCCACGTTTTCGCAATGCTCGCCCGACCGTCGACTTGCCGAACCATTCGCGTTCGGTTGTGAGCCCCGGCGCCTTTCGCTGCGTGAGTCGAACCCGAGGACGAGCGTGAGTCGGCTCGACGACCGCTGCATACGCGGCCGACCGGATGTTCTAATGATTCAGGTCAAAGCGCGTCACGGGGAGCGGGCAGAAAATCGCGTTGACCCTGAGAGCGGCCGCCGCGCCGTGCGCGGGGCGTGCAACAATACCGGTCGCGGCTAGTGGAGTCGAGCTGTGGATGTATTCAAAGCGGACGTTGCCATTGTCGGCGCAGGGGGCGCGGGCCTGCGCGCAGCCATCGCCGTGGCCGAAGCCGATCCATCGCTGACCGTGGCGCTGATCTCGAAGGTCTATCCGATGCGCAGCCATACCGTCGCCGCCGAAGGCGGATCGGCCGGCGTGGTGCAGGCGAACGACAGCCTGCAGCATCATTTCGACGACACTGTTTCCGGCGGCGATTGGCTTTGCGAGCAGGATGCGGTCGATTATTTTGTCGCCCATTGCACCGAGGAGATGGTGCAGCTCGAGCATTGGGGCTGCCCGTGGAGCCGCAAGGACGACGGCCATGTCGACATTCGCGCGTTCGGCGGGATGAAGATAGAGCGCACCTGGTTTGCTGCCGACAAGACCGGGTTTCACATGCTGCATACGTTGTTCCAGACGTCGATCAAGTACCCATCGATCAAGCGGTTCGACGAGCACTTTTGCTGCGACCTGATCGTCGACGACGGCCGCTGCCATGGCGTGTTGGCTATCGAGATCGGCACCGGCGAGTTCAGGCTTATCCAGGCGAAGGCGGTCATCATCGCAACCGGCGGTGCAGGAAGAGTCTTTCGGCAGAACACCAACGGAGGCATCGTCACCGGCGACGGCATGGCGCTGGCATACCGTTACGGCGTCCCGCTACGCGATATGGAGTTCATCCAGTACCACCCGACCTGTCTGCCCGGAAGCGGACTGCTGATTACCGAGGCATGTCGCGGCGAAGGCGGCATCATGGTCAACAAGGACGGGCACCGCTACCTGCAGGACTACGGCCTCGGCCCTGCCGATCCGTGGCCGCGCAAGAAGGCCATGGAACTCGGCCCGCGTGATCGCCTGTGCCAGGCGTTCTGGCACGAAGAGCAGAACGGCCGCACCATCGCCACTGCGCAAGGGCAAGCGGTTCATCTCGATTTGCGCGATCTCGGGAAAGAGAAGCTGCACGAACGTCTGCCGCAAATCTGCGAGATGGCGCAGGCGTTCCTCGGCGTCGATCCTGTCTATGCGCCGATTCCGGTGCGTCCGGCAGTTCATTACACGATGGGTGGAATCCTCGTCGACACCAATACCGCTTCACCGCTGCCCGGCCTGTATGCAGCCGGCGAATGCTCGAGCATCGGCATCCACGGCGCCAACCGGCTCGGTTCGAACTCGCTCGCCGAACTGTGCGTGTTCGGGAAGGTCGCGGGAAGCGAGGCGGCGCGATTTGCCAGGTCGATCGCGGCGGGCAATTCCACGGCGATCGAAAGACAAGCCGACGCAGCGCGCCAGCGCGCGATGAACCTTGTGAACCGGTCCAAGGGAAGCGAACGTATTTCCGTATTACGCAACGAAATGGGTCTCAGCATGGAGCGCGGTTGCGGCATCTATCGCACCGGACGCGACATGCAGGATACCTGCGACAAGATCGACGAGCTGAAGCTGCGCTACAGGAACGTCGAGGTCGGCGACAAGTCCAGCGTCTGGAATACAGAGTGGTTGCTCGCGATCGAGCTGGGCTATCTGCTCGATGTCGCACAGGCGATCGTCTATTCGGCGCTGAACCGCAAGGAATCGCGCGGCGCGCACCAGCGTCTCGACGGCTTCGACCAGCGCGACGATGCGAACTACCTCAAACACAGCCTGGCCCACTACGCCGACGCCGGCCCGCCGCGCATCGACTACGGGCCGGTAGCAATCACCCGATCCCAGCCCGGGACGCGTGCCTATGGCGCCGCCGGCGAGCAGGCAGAGCGGGACCGCAAGCGTGGCGAGGCGATCGATGAATGAGACCCGCAAAGTGATTGCGATCGAGGTTCTGCGCTACCGGCCGGAGCTGGACGAGAAGCCATTCTTCCAGACCTACCAGGTTCCGTTCACCGAAGAGATGTCGGTACTGCAGGGGCTGCTCTACATCAAGGACGAGCTCGACGGCACGCTCAGCTTTCGTTGGTCGTGCCGGATGGCGATTTGCGGCAGCTGCGGCGCAATGATCGACGGCGTCCCGAAGCTCGGTTGCCACACCTTCCTGCGCGACTATTATCCGAACAAGGTGCGCGTCGAAGCGCTCGCCCATTTTCCGATCGAACGCGACCTGGTCGTGGGCGCGGATGACTTCATCGGCAAGCTTGAGCGCATCAAGCCTTACATCGTCCCGAAGGAGCCCCGCACCCTAGCTGAAGGGGAATACTTGCAGACCCCGGTGCAACTCGAACGGATCCTGCAATTCAGCTCGTGCATCAACTGCATGCTCTGTTACGCCGCTTGCCCCCAGTACGGCCTCGATCCGGCCTTCATCGGCCCCGGAGTGCTGGCGCTGCTGCATCGATACAACGCCGACTCGAGGGACGCCGCCCGCGCCGACAGAATGCAGCTGGTCAATGCCGAGGAAGGCGTCTGGAGCTGCACTGCCGTCGGCTATTGCTCCGAGGTCTGTCCGAAGGGAGTCGATCCGGCGAACGCCGTCAACCAGAACAAGACGGCAAGCGCGGCCGATTACTTCCTCAGTTGGCTGCCCAAGGGAAGCGGGAAGTGAGCGCGCGTCGTCCCTATATCCGCTCGATGGACGGGTGGTGGCGCCGAGACCCGTTCTTCATCCGCTACATGATCCGCGAGGCGACCGCAGTGCTGGTCGTCGCCTATGCGGCGGTGTTGCTGCTGGGCGTGATTCGCCTCGCGCAGGGTGAGTCTGCGTACGAGCGATGGCTGGCGGCGCTGCGTAGCCCATGGTCGCTGGCATTTCATCTCGTGCTTTTCGCCGGCCTCGTCTATCACACGTGGAGCTGGTTCCAGATCATGCCGAAAACGATGCCGTCGATCTCCGTCGGTGGCAAAAAGCTTCAGCCGGCGGTCATCACCGCGACCGGGCTTGTCGCCGCCGCCCTTGTGAGTCTTGTCCTCCTTCTCCTGCTGTTGTTCATCGGATCATGAAGCGCTCGAATGCTCCGATCTTCTGGACCTTGTTCGGTGCGGGAGGAATGCTGTCGGCGTCGATCGGGCCGATGCTGGTGCTGATCACCGGCATCGCCGTTCCGCTCGGCTTCCTTCTGCCGGCCGATCTGATGAGTTACCCGCACATGCTCAAGTTCGCCCAGCATTGGGCGGGCAAGGCGTTCCTATTCGCCGTCGTGTCGCTGTTCCTGTGGCACGGAGTACATCGCATCTTCCACAGCCTGCACGACTTGGGGCTGAAGACGGCGACCGGCGCGAAGCTTACCTGCTATGGCGTGGCCCTTCTGGGCACAGCGATTGCGGCGTACTCGCTGCTGGTTATCGGGTTCTGACCCGATGTCGTAAGGCCACCGAGGTCGCGGCTCTTATTGATTTGCGTCAACAGAGCCTCTTGCAATGCTTGCGACTTTTTCCAGAGCGCGGAAACTGACCTTCGGACGTCGTTGACCGCGGACGTGGCAAGCGTCGACGGAGGTGGAGGAAGGGAAGCAATGTTTCAGGTTCGTATTCATGGTCGTGGCGGTCAGGGCGTCGTCTCAGGCGCCGAGATGCTGTCGGTCGCCGCCTTCGTCGAAGGGCCGTTACGCGCAGGCGTTTCCGAGCTTCGGCTCCGAGCGCATGGGCGCGCCCGTCATGGCGTTCTGCCGGATCGACGCGAAGGAGATACGGCTGCGCGAGCCGGTGCTGGAGCCCGACGCGGTGATCATTCAGGACCCGACCTTGCTGCACCAGGTCGACCTGTTCAAGGGCTTGCCAGATCAAGGGTACATCCTGATCAACTCGACACGAAGCTTCGCCGAATTGGGCTTGCGCGATTTCACGCGCGGTTTCAGCGAGTTTCGGTTATGCAACGTGCCGGCGACCGAGATCGCGATGAAGCACGTCGGGCGCGCGATACCGAACGTGCCTCTGCTCGGCGCTTTCGCCGCGATCAGCGGGCAAATCAGGATCGAGTCGGTCGTCGCCGCGATCCGTGAGAAGTTCGCCCCGGCGCTCGCGCAGGCGAACGTCGCCGCGGCCACCGAGGCCTATGCGATCGTCAGAGCAACGAGGGAAATCGCCCATGCTTAAGCAGATCGAAGGCTCCCGCGCCGTAGCCGAAGCCATTGCGTGCTGCCGGCCGGAGGTGATTTGCGCTTATCCGATCACTCCGCAGACTCACATCGTCGAGGGACTCGGCGAAATGGTGAAATCGGGCGAGCTCGCCCATTGCGAGTTCATCAACGTCGAATCCGAATTCGCCGCGTTATCGGTCGCGATCGGTGCGTCTGCTGCCGGTGCGCGCACCTACACCGCGACGGCGAGCCAGGGGCTGTTGTTCATGGCGGAAGCCGTCTACAACGCCGCCGGCCTCGGGCTTCCGATCGTCATGACCATTGGCAATCGGGCGATCGGGGCGCCGATCAATATCTGGAACGACCATTCCGACAGCATGTCGATGCGGGACGCCGGATGGATCCAGCTTTACGCAGAGACCAACCAGGAGGCTCTCGACCTGCATATCCAGGCGTTCAGGCTGGCCGAGGAGCTCTCCTGTCCGGTCATGGTGTGCATGGACGGCTTCATCCTGACTCACGCTTACGACCGCGTCGACGTGCCGGCGCAGGAGGATGTCGACGCGTTCCTGCCGCCATTCGAGCCCCGCCAGTTGCTCGACCCCGCCGAACCGGTAAGCATGGGGGCGATGGTCGGGCCGGAGGCATTCACCGAAGTTCGTTACCTCGCCCATCACAAGCAGCTGCGCGCGCTCAAACTGATACCAAAACTCTCGGCGGCATTTCAGGCGCGATTCGGGCGCTCCTCGGGCGGCTTAGTCAAGCCTTATCGGACAGAGGATGCCGACACCATCGTCGTCGCGCTGGGCTCGGTCAACGGCACGATCCAGGAAGTCGTCGACGAAATGCGCGATGCCGGCGTAAAGATCGGGTCGCTGGCCATCTGCTCGTTCCGGCCGTTCCCGCTGGAGCAGGTCCGCGACGCATTGCGGCACGCCAAGCGCGTCGTCGTGATCGAGAAATGTCTTGCGGTCGGCTTGGGCGGCATCGTCTCCGACGGCGTTCGCAACGCCCTGTCGGGCATCGTACTCAGGGGCTACACCGTCATCGCGGGACTGGGCGGTCGCGCGATCACGCGCGCGGCGCTAAGGCAATTGTTCACGGATGCCGGCAACGATGTGCTCGAGCAGCTCACGTTCCTCGACCTCGACGCGGGGCTGATCCAGCACGAGCTCGAGCGCGAGGCGCAGGCGCGCCGCTCCGGACCGACGGCCGAAGCCATCCTGCGCCGGGTCGGTACCGTGGCCTCACAGGTTGCCTAAGGCCGCCGCCGGGAGTAACGACATGGAAATGCAGACCGTCAAGTTCTACCAGACCGGCACCTTCACCGTCGGCAACCGCCTGCTCGCCGAAGACGAGCGCAGCGTCCAGGCGAACATGCTTCGCACCAACTCGCTCAACTCGGGACATCGCGCCTGCCAGGGCTGCGGTGAGGCTCTGGGCGCGCGTTATGCGATCGACGCGGCGATGCGCTCGACTGCCGGCGAGCTTATCGCGGTCAACGCCACCGGATGTCTCGAGGTGTTTTCGACGCCCTACCCCGAGACGTCATGGAAGATCCCATGGATTCATTCACTTTTCGGCAACGCGGCGGCAGTCGCCTCCGGCGTCGCAGCGGCAATGCGCGTCAAAGGAAAATCCGCCGTACGTGTCGTCGCGCAGGGGGGCGATGGCGGCACGACCGACATCGGATTCGGCTGCCTGTCGGGAATGTTCGAGCGCAATGACGATGTTCTCTACATCTGCTACGACAACGAAGCCTATATGAACACCGGCGTCCAGCGCAGCAGCGCGACCCCGCCCGCAGCACGCACGGCTACCACCCCGGCTCTGGGTCGGAAGCCCGGCAATGTCTTCGGCACCGGCAAGAACGTGCCGCTGATCGCGATGGCGCACTCGATCCCCTACGTCGCGACGGCAAGTGTGGCCAATTTGCGCGATCTCGAACGCAAGGTCGCCAAGGCAATGACCATCCACGGTGCACGCTATGTTCACATCCATGTCCCCTGCCCGCTCGGCTGGGGATCGCTTCCCGCCGACACGATCAAGGTCGCGCGACTGGCGGTCGAATCGGGACTCTTCCCTTTGTTCGAAGCCGAGCACGGCGAAATCACCGGACGAACACAGATCCGGCGCAAGCTGCCGGTGACCGATTATTTGCGGCTGCAGAAGCGTTTCGCGCACCTGTTCAACGTCCCGGATGAACCGCGCATTGCGCGGATCCAGGCGATTGCCGACCGCAACATCGCGAAATTCGGTCTGCTGGAGACTCCCGCCCATGGATAAGCCCTTCGCCATCACGCTGGACGTCGGCTCATCGCTGGCCAACAAGACAGGCTCCTGGCGAACCAGCCGGCCGGTGTACGTGGATCGTCTTCCACCCTGCAACCATGCCTGTCCCGCCGGCGAAAACATCCAGAGCTGGCTCTACCATGCGGAAGGCGGCGACTACGAAGCAGCCTGGCGCGTCCTGACACTCGACAATCCACTGCCCGCGATCATGGGCCGTGTCTGCTATCACTCGTGCGAGACCGCGTGCAACCGGGGCAAGCTCGACGAGTCCGTCGGTATCAACTCGGTGGAACGTTTTCTCGGCGACGAGGCGCTCAAGCGCGCCTGGCGCTTCGAATCCCCGGTAAGCGAGTCGGGCAAGCGCGTACTGGTCGTCGGTGCAGGACCGTCGGGACTGGCTGCGGCGTACCACCTGCGCCTGCTCGGTCATGGCGTCACGATCATCGAGGCCGGGCCGTTGGCCGGCGGCATGATGCGCTTCGGCATCCCGAAGTATCGGCTGCCCCGCGACGTGCTCGATGCCGAGATACAGCGCATCCTGGATCTGGGTATCGAGCTGCAACTCAACCGAAAGGTCACGAACATCCTCGACACGATGCAGAGCGGCGCCTTCGACGCCGCGTTTCTCGCCGTCGGTGCGCACATCGCCAAGCGCGCGTATATCCCTGCCGGCAGCGCCGCGCACGTGCTGGATGCAATCTCGGTACTGCGCGGCATGGAAGGTGAAGACAAACCTTTGCTGGGCCGCCGTGTGGTCGTTTACGGTGGAGGCAACACGGCGCTCGACGTTGCGCGCACCGCCAAGCGCCTTGGTGCGTCCGACGCGATCATCGTCTATCGGCGCACGCGCGAAAAAATGCCGGCGCATGATTTCGAGGTCGAAGAGGCGCTGCAGGAAGGCGTGCTGATCAAATGGCTGTCCACGATCAGGAATATGGCCGACGAGGGCACGCTGACGGTCGAAAAGATGCGCCTTGACGACCAGGGATTTCCCCAGCCGACAGGTGAATTCGAGACGCTCGAAACCGACTCACTGGTATTGGCGCTCGGCCAGGACGTCGACCTGTCGTTGCTCGATGACGTGCCGGATCTCGTGATCGAGCATGGCGTCGTGCAGGTCGCGTCGAACATGATGACCGGTCACGCCGGCATTTTTGCAGGCGGCGACATGGTGCCGTCGGAGCGCACCGTTACCGTCGCAGTCGGCCATGGCAAGAAGGCGGCACGGCACATCGACGCGTGGCTGCGCGGCGGGCGCTACGCGCCACCCCCCGCGCACAAGCTCGCGGCGTTCGAGTCGCTCAACGCCTGGTACTACGCCGACGCGCCGAAGACCGCGCAGCCGGTACTCGACCTGGCGCGACGCGCATCGACCTTCGACGAGGTCGTGCGCGGTCTCGACGAAAGCACCGCACTCTTTGAGGCTCGACGCTGCCTTTCCTGCGGCAATTGCTTCGAATGCGATAACTGCTACGGGGTTTGCCCTGACAACGCAGTGATCAAGCTTGGGCCCGGAAAGCGTTTCGAATTCAATTACGATTATTGCAAGGGCTGCGGCATCTGCGTCGCGGAGTGCCCGTGCGGCGCAATCGAAATGATCCCGGAAACGATTTGATCCTGCGTCCTCCGCGATCGATGAGCACCGTTCTTGCCTGTGCGACCGATCCGGCGGGCACGTTGCCGGTGCCGTCCTACCTGCAGGAATTCTACTGGTGGGCGTACGTCCATCCCTGGGCAGTGCGCACGTTCGAGCGCGGGTGGCTGGTCAATCTGATTCTGCTCGGCAATTATGCGCGCCTGCGCGACGCGGCGCTTGCCGAGATCGGTGATCCGGCCGCGGGAAGAACACTGCAGGTGGCATGCGTCTATGGCGACCTGACGGTCCGTCTGGACGGACAGACCGCGGAAGATGGTGCGCTGGACGTCGTCGACGTCATGCCTATCCAGCTGCAGAATCTTGCGCGCAAGCTGCCTCGCGGCTCCAAGACGCGCCTCATTCATCGCGACTCGACGGCGCTTGGCATTGCGGACGAAACCTATGACCAGGTACTGATCTTCTTTTTGCTGCACGAGCAGCCGTTGCAGGTCCGCCGCAGCACGCTGGCGGAAGCGATCCGTGTCGTTAAGCCCGGCGGCAAGATCATTGTGCTCGATTACCATCGCCCGAATCGTCGGCACCCGTTACGGCGACCGATGCGTGCGCTTTTGCGTCGACTCGAGCCCTTCGCGCTGGACTTGTGGCAAAGCGAGCTCACCGGGTTTTTGCCCGCCGGCATCCCGCCGGCGGCGATTCGCAAGCAAACCTATTTCGGCGGCCTCTACCAGAAAGTTGTTCTGATCCGGTAAGCGGCCAGGCATGGCGGTGGCCGATGCCCGGAAGGCCCCCCGAGTGTCTCCTTTGCTCCACACCCAGGCGTTCGGAATTTGATCTAGATCAAGCAATCCGTCCGCCCCCAGGGTTCGTTGACCTGTGTCAATCGACAATCCCTACGACCCTGCCAGATTGGTGCCATGAGCCGCAAAGAGATAGTCGCCCTCAGTGAAAGCAGTCCGGTTGCCGCATTCGGATCGCTGGCGCCCGGAATCGACGCAAAGGCGTCGCAAGCGCACTTTGTTGTGCTGGCGCAACAGGAATCTGCTTATTCCCATTGTTCGCTTGCGCACCGACCCGGTAGCGCGCAGGATTGGTTCGCAACCGCACATTTACAGGCGGTCAGCCGGAAGCCAGGGTTTGCCGAATATCTGTATTGCCGCATCGCATCCGCATCAAGGTATGAACTGACAGCGCCCGCAGGCAAGGGCGCCATTCATTAGCAATAGCTGGTTGAGGGAGAAGAATATGCTGCCCGTCCAAAAATTCGCCGCGCTGGGTGCGTTCGTCGGCTTTTTCCTCGCAGGTTCGGTCGCGGGGGCGGCGGATAACCCGCCAGCCGATACGGCGGCGCAAAAAGCGCTGGCCAGGGATGCCGTCTGCACCACCTGCCACAACGAAAGCTGGCGCGTGCCGATCCTGTCGCTCTACCAGACGAAGCACGGCAACCGAGCGGACCCCAAAGCTCCGAACTGCCAGTCCTGCCACGGCCAAAGCACCGGCCACCAGCAAGATCCTGCGGGCGTGCATCCGGACGTGGTTTTCGGCGTCAAATCCAAGAACGTATCGTCCGCCGAGGACCGCAATGCAACCTGCCTGGGCTGTCACAAGACCGGCCTTCGCATGCACTGGTCCGGCAGCGAGCACGAAAGCCGGGACGTGTCGTGCAGCAATTGCCATACGGTGCACATTCCGAACGACCCGGTTCTGTCCAAGGCGACCCAACCCGAGGTCTGTTACGCCTGCCACAAGACGCAGCGTGCGCAAACGCACCGGATCTCGACCCACCCGATCGTGGCCGGCAAGATGGCATGCTCGGACTGCCACAATCCGCACGGCTCGACGGGACCGAAGCTGCTGGTCAAGAACTCGGTCAACGAAACCTGCTACACCTGTCACGCGGAAAAGCGCGGTCCTTTCCTATGGGAACACAGCCCGGTGGTCGACGACTGCACCAACTGCCATACGCCGCACGGCTCGACCAACGCGCCACTGCTCAAGGCACGCGTGCCGTGGCTATGCCAGGAATGCCACAGCGGCGACCATGGTGCGGCGATAAACAGCGGAGCGAATCTGCCGAACGGCAACGCGACGACGATCAACGGCATGCTGCCGCCGGCGAATCAGAGCCCGCGCACGCAGATGAACGCGCGAGCCTGCCTCAACTGTCACGTGCTGGTCCATGGGTCGAACCATCCGGCGGGCGCGAAATTCCAGCGGTAGCGATAGAGAATCAGGGAGCATGACATGAAGACCAAGAACGATTGTTTTGCGGTCCGGGCCTCGGTTGTCGCGGTGCAAGCAGCGCTGGTGGCCCTGGCGGCGATGTCGGCAGCGCAGGCCGCCGAAAGCGACGATGCCGCGCGTCAGCTGGCGCAGCCGACCAGCGTCGTCGAAGTGGGCGCCGGTTATGTCAGCGAGGATTCGTTCAAGTTCGGCGAGTACAACGGCTTGTTCAAAAAAGGTCTGTACGGCATCTTCAACTTCGATGTGCGCGGCGGTGGCAGTTACGATAGCGGCGACGCGACGCGGTGGCGTGCGACCGGCACCGATCTCGGGCTGGAGACGCGCGACGTATCCGTCGAGTACGGGCAGCAAGGCAAATTCCGGATCAATTTCGACTACGACGAGTTGAGGCGAAACCGCTCCGATACCTACCAGACGCCTTATCTGGGGGCAGGCTCCGACACGCTGACGCTGCCTTCCAATTGGATCAAGCCTCTTGTGCCGCAGGTCAGCGGAACCGCCATCAATTTCCGCGCGCTGTCGCCGACGACCGGCCTTGCCTCTTCGAACGTCGGGGGCGTCGTCACGCCGCCGACTGCCGCCCAGCAAGCGACCGTCAACAACATCATTGCCACGGACCTTCCGGACTTCAACAACGTCGATCTCGATACCAAGCGCACGACAACCAAGGGTGGATTCAGCTACAGCATCGATTCGCGCTGGGAATTCAAGGCCAGCGCACAGCACGAGAAAAAGGACGGTCTCAAGCCGATGGGCGCGGTGACCTCGCAGGTCAGCGAATACGCCGCGATCCTCCCGACCCGATCGATCAGACCACCGATCAATACAACGCGAGCCTGACCTACACCGGCGAGAACTCTTTCCTGCAGGTCGCGTACTACGGCTCGGTGTTCAAGAACGATATTTCATCGCTTACGTGGCAGGACGTGAACGACCCGACCAAGACGGCGACCTTGAGCAGCGCGCCGAGCAATAGTTTCCACCAGATCCTGCTGACGGGCGGCTACAATCTTCTCGCCAACCACCAAGCTGGTCGTGAACGGATCCTATGGGCGCAACACGCAAAACGAAGCTTTTCGTCACCGCCGGACAGAACAACCAGTTTCCGCTGGGCCTGCCGGTATCGTCGCTCGATGGCAAGGTCGTGACGACGGCGTTCAACGCCAAGCTCACTGCCAAGCCGGTCAAGGATCTCAACGTCGTCGCCGGCTACAAGTACGACAACCGCGACAATCAGACCCCGGTGAACACCTATTTCTTCCAGGATGCGAACGAATCGAGGGCCGCAGCGGCTTCCGCCTTCAACGCTGCGCTCGGCCTGCCGGCTAACACACTGGGCAGCAACATCAACATCTACGCCAATCGCCCGTACAGCAAGAAGGTCAACCAGTTCAACGTCGACGCCGATTACGCCGTGGCGAAAGGGCAGAGGGTCCAGGGCGGCTACGAATACCAGCAGATCGACCGCAAATGCGACGGCTCGTGGATCAGCTGCGCCGATGCACCCAAGACGCGAGAGAACACGCTCAAGGCGGAATGGCGCGCGAACGTGGTCGAGAACGTGAGCGGCAGGCTCGCGTATGCCTATTCCGAGCGCCGCGTGAACTACGACGAGAACGCGTTCCTGTCGCTGGTGCCGATGGCCAATGTCGTCCCCGCGGGCGGAGCGACGGTTAGTGCCTACCAGTACCTGCAGCAGACCGGCTTGACGGGCTTCGGCCCCGTCGCGGGATTTCCCTCGTCGCCGCTCAGCGGCAACGCCGCGATCTTCTCGCCCAACAACAACATTCTTCCACAGGGGCTGTACGGCAGCCGCAACAACATCAACGAAGAGGTCGGCATGAGGCGGTTCAACATGGCCGACCGCAACCGGCACAAGCTGCGCGGTTCGGTCAACTGGGACGCGACCGATCAGCTATCCCTGCAGGGCGGCCTGGACTACAACAAGGACGATTACGACAATTCGGTCTACGGCCTGAAGAATGCCGAGAACTGGGCGTTGAATCTCGAGGGCAACTACGCGGTCAGCAGTGATTTCGCGGCGCAGGCGTTTTACACTCACGAGGACGTCAAGTCGCAGAGCGCAGGCATTTCGTATGCGTCCAACAGCAGCACGGCTTTTGTCGGCCAAGCCGGCAACACGATCGTATCCGGCGGCTGTTTTTCGACCGTGCTCGACAAGAACTCCAATGCGAAGATCGACCCCTGCTCCAACTGGTCGACCGACATGCGCGACAAGGTCGATACTATCGGCGCCGGCTTCAAGTACAAGAATCTGATGGGAGGCAGGCTGGATGTGGCCGGCGATCTGGTCTACACCCACGCGCGCACCGACATCGGCGTGGCGGGCGGCTCGTACGTCAACAATCCGTTCGCCCTGGCGGCTCCGGCTGCGGCGCTCGCTCCGGGGGTTCCGGCAGTATTGTTCATTCCCGCTGCGAACACGCCGACGGCGACGACCAAGACGATCGAGTTGCGGCTCGGCGGCCAGTACGCGATCGACAAGGTGTCGGCGGTCCGTGTGCTCTACTGGTACCAGCACCTGCGGTCCAACGATTACGTCTATGACGGCATGCAATTCGGATCGCTTACCAACGTGATCCCCACCAATGAGCAGCCGTTTAACTACAACGTGCACGTCGTCGGGGTCAGCTACATCTATAGCTGGCGGTAAGACAGCATCCAGGGTCAAGGGGGGCGGGGGCGAGAGTTCGCCCCCGCTTCTTTTTGTCGAAGACTCGTGCAACTACCGCTTCCCGACTCTCGCAGTTGATCTGCGTCAACGCGTCGCGCGTTCAATCCGGGCAAAGTATGCCCAACGATGCAGCGGAGTCGAAGCATCATGCGAATGCTTCCCTGAAGGCAGTCGGCGAGAGCGCGCCCGGGCCACTGGCAAGACTAACTCATGCCCAAGCATATCAGCCGGCTCATCATCCTCCTGGTGACCTTCGGCGCAGCGGCATATGCAGCCAAGGTTTTTTTCACTGCAGATTCGTTCTACGCCTACGGTCATTACCGGGGTAAATCCGTCGCGGAAATCGCCTCCGACAAGCCGAAGTACAAGGGCTCGGAATATTGTCAGTCGTGTCACGCCGAGCGCTACGCAGAGTGGTCCAAAGGCGTGCATCACAGCGTCGAGATCGGCAAGGTCGTCCAATGCGAAGTCTGTCATCAAGCCGCCGGAGGCAGAGACGCAGGTGGCATGTTCCAGCATGTAGCTACCGGTGTTGACCATCCTGCCAGCGGCAAGCTACCGGTGCCGGCCGACAGCCTGAAACTGTGCCCGCTTTGCCATGAAAAGATGCCGGGCCGGCCCGCGGAGCAGCGTCAGATCGTTATCGCGACACATGCGGGAACGCAGCAGTGCACTGCCTGCCATAACCCACATTCGCCCAGGATGATCGTCGTTGCCGGTGTGCCCGCAGGGCAAGCGGGAACTGGCGCAACGGGAAAAACCGCGCTCTGCGCCGGTTGTCATGGTGGTGAGGGCGTCAGCGTCAACCCGGTGTGGCCGAACCTTGCCGGACAGCACAGCGCGTATCTGGTCGGCGCCCTCAAAGCGTACCGGAGTGGCGCGCGACAGAACGCCATGATGTCCGCAACCGCCGCGGGTTTGAGCGACGCCGACATCCAGAGTCTGTCCGATCATTACGCCGCCATGAAGCTCAAGGTCGCCGCCTCCGCTGCCGGGTCAGCGGGCGCGGCTGCCGGCAAGGCGAAGGCCGAGACTTGCGCAACTTGCCATGGCGCGGAAGGCGTTAGCGGCAATCCGGCATGGCCAAGTCTCGCCGGACAGCAAAAGGACTACCTGGTCGGCGCGCTGAAGGCCTATCAGGAAGGCGTCCGGAAAAACGAGATCATGGCCGGGATGGCAAAAGGCTTGAGTGACGCCGACATCGATACGCTGGCGACGTATTACTCGAGCGCGACCGTCCATTGAGGCCGAGCCTGTAGCAACCGGCCGGGAGTTCGCCACAAATGAAAAAACGAACTTATCAGCGTAAGGAAACACGCCGCGAGTTTCTGCGCTTCTTCGGGAGCGCCGTCGCGTGCGCAGGAGCCGCCATGGCGGCCAAGGCAGTGGTGCCCGAGGCTCACGCGGCGACAGGCCCGACCCCGCCTCCCGCCATACCGGGTTACGACTGGACGCAACACCGGTGGGGATTCGGCGTCGACGCCACCAAGTGCATCGGATGCCTTCGTTGCGTCGAAGCGTGCAAGCGCGAGAACGATGTCGCCGCGGACGCGCATCATTTCAGGACGTGGGTGGAGCGGTACGTCTACCTCGAGGGTGAAGACAAGCCGCGCATCGACAGCCATCACGACCCGGTGAACATCGAAGCCTCGGGATCGGAAGGAGAATACCGCTTCGCCAATCGCTACAAGGATGCGAAGGTGGAAAAGGCCTTCTTCGTGCCCAAGCTGTGCAACCACTGCACCCATCCAGCCTGTGTCCAGGTGTGTCCCACCGGCGCAACCTACAAGACCGAAGATGGCGTAGTGCTCATCGATCACAACTACTGCATAGGTTGCCAGTATTGCGTGCAGGCTTGTCCTTACGGCGTGCGTTTCTTCAACGAGCGCAAGCAAGTTTCCGATAAATGCACCTGGTGCTATCACCGGATCACCAAAGGCCTGCAGCCCGCCTGCGTCGAGGTTTGTCCGGTCGGCGCGCGCATTTTCGGAGATCTCAAAGACAAGCAGAGTCCGATCAGCCAATTCATCCGCAACAACCGGACCCACGTCCTCAGACCCGAATCCGGCAATGCTCCGAACGTCTACTACGTCGGCATCGACAAAGACGTCGTCTGATGAATACACTTTTTGAAGCGATGCCGTTCACCGGCTACGTCTATCCCAACGAGACGGTCCTTGCCTGGACCGTGCTGATCGTCGTCTACCCTTACCTTACCGGGCTGGTCGCCGGCGCATTCACGGTATCGAGCCTCTATCAGGTGTTCGGCATGCAGCGATTCAAGCCGGTCGCCCACCTGGCCTTGCTCACCTCGCTTTGCTGCATGCTGGTCGTCCCGGCGCCGCTGCTGCTGCATCTCGGGCATCCGGAGCGCGCCTTGAACGCGGTCATCACCCCGCACACGACGTCCGCGTTCGCGATTTTCGGCTATGCGGCGGGGTTTTACGCCATCCTCCTGATACTGGAAAACTGGTTCGTCTTCCGACCGCACATCGTGCAGCAGGCGCAACGAAAGAAGGGGCCGCTCGGGTGGTTCTATCGGGTATTGTCGCTCGGGTCCTACGATCTGTCCGAAAAGGCGATGCGGTACGACCGCAAGTGGATCTTTGCGCTGGCCGTCATCGGCATACCTGCGGCGCACGGGCTGCACGGCTATGTGGGATTTGTCTTCGGTTCGCTCAAGTCGCGTGAATGGTGGTCGTCCGATCTCATGCCTGCGGTCTTTCTTTTCTCGGCGATAATTTCCGGCACCGCGCTGTTGATCGTGCTCTACGTCGTCTCATGCCGGCTGCGCAAGGTCCCCGTGGATCTACCCTGCCTGAAGGGCATGGCGTACACGCTCTGGGGCTTCATGATGTTCACCCTGCTGCTGGAAGGCGTCGAATTCGCGAGTCTCGTCTATAGGGGACGAGAGGGGATCGAAATGATCATGGAATACGTGAAGGGTCCGCTCATCGTACCATTCGTCGTATTGCAATTCGGGGTGGGATCGCTGCTGCCGTTGCTGGTGCTTTCGTTCATGATCTGGCGCGGTGTCACCGGCAAGGTGCTGGTCGCAGGCGTTGCGGCGAGCGCCTTTCTGGTATTGCTAGCGGTCCTGATGATGCGCTGGAACGTGGTCATTGGCGGACAGGAGATCGCCAAGACGGGTAAGGGCCTGCTGGAGTATCATCCGCTTGTTTTCGGCCGCGAGGGTATTTTGGCGGCGGTTGCGGTGGTGACGGCGCCATTTGTGCTTTTGTCGCTGATGGTCCGGCTTTTCCCTCCATGGGCCCACGACGCGAAAACCGCGTGAATGACGCACCCTTGGTTGAATTGATCGACGGTGCCCGCAATAATCGCGGGGGTCGGCGCGGCCGATCATCGGGTGTGCATGGTGCATGCCCATGGCGACACGGGAGGGAAAGTCGATGAAGCGAAGTACCCGCGCTTTTTCTGTTGTTGCGTTCACCCTTGCCGCAGCAATTGCGGCGAGCGCGGGATACACCCCATCTGCGGGAGCCCAGGGCGTCAAGGGCAAGACCGGCGCTGACGACGATCTGCGCGCGGTCTACGCAAATGCCGCCGACGTTGCGGATGGCAAACGAATCGCCGAAGGGACGTGCGCCGGCTGCCACGGCGCGCTCGGCATCAGCAAGCTCCCGGGCGTGCCGCATCTGGGCGGTCAGCGCCCCGCCTATCTCTATCTCGAGCTCCGGGCCTACCAATCCGGCGCTCGGCCCGACAGTACGATGGGCAATATCGTCAAGCCTCTGAACGACAGCGCGCTGGTCAAGGTGGCCGCGTACTATGCGAGCCTCGACCCGCCGCAACCGGCGGCGGCAAGTGGTAAACCGGCGCCCACCAAGCCCGACCCGGTTCAGGCCGGAAAGACTGCCGCAGCGGCTTGTGCCGGCTGCCACGGGGACGCCGGCATCAGCAAGATCCCCGGCACCCCCAGCCTTGTCGGACTCGATCCGAAATATCTGGTCGCTGCAATGAAGGCGTACAAGAGCGGCGCGCGCAAGAACGACACCATGAAATCGATGCTGGCCACAGTCGCCGATGCGGATCTCAGCAACATCGCCCTCTACTACGCGCTTCAGAAACCGGCGAGAGCGCCAACGCCGGCGGCGGGCGACCAGGCGGCCGGAAAGACTGCTTCTGCGGCTTGTGCGGGTTGCCACGGGGATAAAGGCGTCAGCACGAATCCGTCGATTCCCAGCCTGGCCGGACAGGATGCCGAGTACCTTGCGTCCGCGCTGCGTGAATATAAAGGCGGCTCGCGCGCCGATGAAACGATGACGGGCCTGGCAGCGTCGCTCGACGAATCGTCGGCCAAGAACCTTGCAGCCTTTTACGCGAATCTGCCACCTCAGCCCACGAACGTGCGGAAACCTCTAACCACGGCCGAATGGGCGCAGCGATGCGACCGCTGCCACGGCGTTTCCGGCAACAGTACCGATCCGCGTTTGCCGGCGTTGGCATCCCAGCGCGTCGACTATCTGGACAAGGTCTTGCACGCATACCGGACAGGCGAGCGCAAGAGCCCGCAGATGGCGGCAATGTCGGAGGGACTCACCGAGGAAGACGTCGAAAACCTCGCGGACTACTACGCCCACCAGAAGGCCCGCGCCGTCGTATTCATCCCGCTGCCCGCCAAGTAGGCAGGCACTGCCGGGACCGATAACCTGACTTTTAAGGAGTAACGACATGAAACGCTTGCTGTTGACTGCGACACTTTGTGGAGTGTTCGGCGTATTCGGCGCCGCTCACGCGGCGGGAGACGCACAGGCGGGCAAGGCCAAGGCCGCCGCGTGCGCAGGCTGCCATGGAGCCAATGGCGAGGGTAAGAAGCCCTACCCCGCGCTGGCAGGCAAGAGCGAAAGCGAGATCGTGCAGGCATTGCAGGACTACAAATCCGGCAAGCGCGCGAATCCGATCATGAAGTCGTTCGCGACGCCGCTGAGCGATCAGGACATGGCCAACGTGGCTGCGTACTACGCGTCGCTCAAGGCGAAGTGACCGCCGCGCGGGTCCACGTGCGGAGCCGCACCCACCCTAAACGCGTGAGCTGCGGCTTCGAGCCGCGCGCCAGCGCCCGCGACCAGAGGAACCGACCATGAGCGATGCCCCGCTGCACAGGCTTTATCGTCATTATTCCGAGCTGCCGTACAGCCAGCGCGTGCTGTATACGATGACGCTGCTCGTGCTCGGGCTCGGTTATCTATTCGCCCTGATCTATCTGTTTCATACGTACGCAGGCCGGGCCGGCGGCAACCCGATGATGCTGTCGTACAACGATATCCTCACCGCTTACACCGGCAGCGGCAAGGGATCGCGGCTCGAATCGGCGCTGCGTGGGCCGATGTCGACGATGCTGCCACGCGACGAGGCGAGCATGCTGATCACGTGGGTGCACGACGGCGCCGACCGCGCCAAATACGACACCGATATCAAGCCCCTGCTCGACCAGCGCTGCATGGCCTGCCATGACGGCAGCAACCCGCATATTCCGAACCTGAACGGATACGACAACCTCAAGAAAGTGACCGAACAGGACACGGGCGAAGATGTGTTCACGCTGGTGCGCGTCTCGCATATCCACCTGTTCGGACTGACGTTCATCTTCTTCATCATGGGCCTGATGTACAGCCATGCCTACGTACGGCCCGTCTGGTTCAAGTGCACGGTGGTGGCAGTGCCGTTCGTCGCGGTGATCCTGGACATCAGTTCGTGGTATCTCACCAAGCTGTACCATCCTTTTGCCTGGGTCGTGATGATCGCGGGAGGATTGATGGGAATGTCCTTCGCCTTCATGTGGCTCGTGACGATGTACCAGCTTTGGTTCTCTCCACCACCCCCAGCCGTTATCGAGAGAGTGGACGGCGAGAATATTCCAAACGTCGGCTGATGGCAGAACGACTCGAGGGATATCCGCAAAACCATGCGACTTCGACCTGCGAAACCGGAAGAGGCACTGCCGCGCGCGACCCGGAAAACATGAAAGTACTTATGAGGATTCGCGCAAAGATGCGTTGCCCCCTTGCGGCCTCGCGCACATACATTGCGTGGCCGCTCATTCTCGCGATGGCAGCATGCGTCGCCTCGCAACAGGCCGCAGCGCAGAATACCGAAAGAAGCGGTAAGGAGGTCGTCGACAGCGTGTGCATTGCCTGCCACGGCACCGGCGCGCACGGCGCGCCGAAGATCGGCAACAGAAAAGCCTGGTCCAAGCTCGCAGCACGCGGTCTGACCGGCCTTTCCAAGAGTGCGCTCAACGGCGTTCGCCAGATGCCTCCGCATGGCGGCAACCCCGCACTGACCGATACCGAGATCGAGCGCGCAATCACCTATATGGTCAACCGATCAGGGGGCCACTGGACCGAGCCCGTCAGCCGGACAGTCAAGGCTCCCGAACGCAGCGGCGAGCAGATCGTTCAGATGCAGTGCGTCAAATGCCATAGGGATGGCGTCGGCGGCGCGCCCCGGATAGGCGATCGCAGTGCATGGATACCGCGGCTAAAGCCCGGGCTCGATGTCGTCGTCCGCTCGGCGATCAATGGCCACGGCGGCATGCCGGCCCGAGGCGGCATGGCGGATCTCACCGACGCCGAGTTGCGCAGCGCGATCATCTACATGTTCAACAGGGACGTCGTCCCCCCGAAATCCCCTTAGCCTGCCGAATCCTCGCCTCGCAAAGACCAACCGCACAGCTATTCGCGAGTTCCTCGAGCGAACCACTTCTGGGACTCGCTATTTTCGTCGACCGGAAGCCGCCGGCGATCGGGCTATGCCCGATGTTTGACGCGCATCAATTCGCTCGGCCGCCGGCAGCGTAGCATCAGTCATGCGATCCGGGCATTGGATCGCAGGACCAACCGCGTTTGGGGCCGATACGATGAAAAGACCATCATCTGCGCTGACGATGCTGATGTTTTTCTGGACCGTCTACGGCGGAGTTGCTGCGATTGTGCTGTACCGGAATTTGCCGCCGCTGCAATGGGAGCTGCTGTTGCTCCTCGGAGGTATCGGCGCGGCGCTGGTCGTAGCCAGCCTTGTGCTCCTGTGGCGTGGACCCTCCGACGCGTCTGCCGACGAACGGATGCGACGAGTGTTTCCGGCGGACGCGCAGCGTCCGGAGCCGAGCTCGCATCTTTGACGCCGAAGGAAGCAACCGGCCATGTTCAAGAGAATTCTCGTGCCGATCGACGGCAGCCCACCGTCCAACCTGGGCCTGCGCGAAGCCATCAAGATGGCAAAAGATCAGAAGGCGACGCTGTGCCTTCTGCATGTATTGGACCAGAGAATCGCGACGCAGGCGCTCGACGGCATGACCTATGTCACGGCCGGGTACGTCGATGAATTCCTCGCAGCGCTCCGGAAGGAGGGCAAGGCCATCCTTGCCAAGGCGCAAACCCAGGCCAAAAAGCAGGCAGTCAAGTGCCAGCCCATGCTTGTCGAGACGATCGGCCACGCGGTTGCCGACGTCATCATCGATCAGGCCAAAAAATGCCGCGCCGACCTGATCGTGCTGGGTACGCACGGCCGTCGCGGTTTCACGCGCGTCGTGCTGGGAAGCGACGCCGAGGGTGTCGTGCGAGCGGCGCGTGTTCCCGTACTGCTGATGCGTTCGCCGGCGACTAAACGCAAGGCCAGTCGGACGCGCAAGTCGTAGCGTCTACGCGCCCGGTGGTGAGCAGATAGGTCGGCACCGGCCGACGACAGTCGTCACAGTCGAGGATGTGCGCCCTGCCCGCGGGCGCTATCTTTTGAGGCTCAGAATGTACCGGGCCATCGTCATCGCGTCGGCGCGCGAGATCTCCGGGTGCGGCGGCATGTGCCAGGGGCCGCCACCGTGCGCGCCTTTGCGCACCGTCGCGGCGACAGCTTTGATGGCGTCCCGCTTGCCTCGATATTTCGCCGCCACGTCGACATAGGCAGGACCCGTCTTCGTTTCGCGATCCGCGTGGCACAAGTCGCAATTGTTCTGCTGCAGCAATTGCGGCGCCTGCGCGTGCACGAATCCTGCGGCGCATAGCGCCGTGATGAAGGCCGCGGCGGGGCGTTTAGCTTGGCGCCGACTCGAGAGAGTCACCGCTGCCACTTGCCGTGAGCCGTGTATTCGTCGTGGCCGCATGATTCCTCCCGGCGGTGTGGCCGGCCTCGGCACGGATCTGGTTCTGGCCATGACGGTACCCCTAAAACGTTGACACGGCGGCCTTTCCCGAGTTCCATGAGCCATCAAACGGCCGCGCCGGCCGCCACGACTACGCGCGGCGAACCATGAACGAGGTGAACTTCGGCGCGATCGCCGCACACCACGACTCGGTCAGGAAAGATATTGGCAGATTTTTGACCAGCGCGGTATCGGCGCAGCCGGCGGCGCGAAATTCCTGCAGAACGTAATTGGGGACTCCCAGCTCGCCGAGGTCATTGGCCAGGCGCTCGAGCCCGGGCGAATCATGCTGGTGCGGATGGACGGTGGTCCGGAATTCGTGATCCACGCCACTGCCAAGCAACAGCATCGCGCTCGCCAGAGCCCGATCGCCACTCCCTCGAACGGCCGTGATCCGTCGATACTCGGCGAACCGCGCCTTGATGTCGAAACCCACCCAGTCGACCAGTGGGAGCACCTCCGCCAACCGCTTGGGGTAAGCGCCTCCGGTATGCAGTCCGATCTTGAAGCCCATGCTCCTCGCCGCGTGCACCGCCGTCAACGAGGCCCCTCTGGGCAAGCGGCTCGCCGCCCGAAAACACAACGGCATCCAGTAATCCGCGCCGTCGCTCCAGGAATCTCAAGACGTCGTTCCACGAGAGCTGCCCTGATCCCTCAGCCGGCAAAAGGTGCGGATTGTGACAATACCCGCAGCGCCACGGGCAACCCTGGCAGAACACGACCGCCGAAAGATGATCCGGGTAATCGGTCGCCGATAGCGGCGTTAGTCCGCCGACCACCAACGACCGCGCCGCGTGGTGCATCGGCGGTGCGCTAATCGTGATCATCGAGACGCGCTCGCGCCTCGCGAAAGAACCGGCGCTCGCAGTGCTCGCCCTTCTTGCCGACGTTGAAGGATGCGACGGGGCGATGGTAGCCCATGACCCGCGTCCACACTTCACACGGCTGGCGCTCGTCGTCGGTCAGGACAATGCTGAGGTGCGCGGTCTCGGTCACAGAGTTCATTGCTATCTCCAGTCAGAAATACAGATGACGATTCACGCTCCGGAGTGGATATGATTTGAGCGGTTCATGCAGGCTCCAGCTCGTTTCGCTTTTTTGCGAGCAGCTCGACGTCGCACTTCGGACAGAAGTGGTGCTCGCCTTCGACATAGCCGTGCTTCGGGCAAATCGAAAAGGTCGGCGTGATCGTGATGTAGGGCAGGCCGAACCGTTCGAGTGCTCGTCGCACCAGTTTCTTGCAGGCGTCGGGACTGGAGATCCGCTCGTTCATGTAGAGGTGCAGCACCGTTCCACCGGTGTATTTTTTCTGCAAAGCCTCTTGCCGCTCGAGCGCCTCGAACGGATCGTCGGTGAAACCGACCGGCAGTTGCGACGAGTTGGTGTAGTAAGGCATTGTCTCAGTGCCTGCCTGCAGGATGTCCGGGTAGCGCCTGCGGTCCTCCTTGGCGAAGCGGTAGGTCGTTCCTTCGGCCGGCGTCGCCTCCAGGTTGTACATGTGCCCGGTTTCCTCCTGAAAAGCGACGATGCGGGCGCGGATATGGTCCAGCAGGCGCAACGCTAGTGCGTCGCCCGCCGTCGTAGTGATGTCGTCGCGATCGCCGCTGAAGTTGCGGATCATTTCATTGACGCCATTGACACCGATCGTCGAGAAATGATTGCGCAGCGTCCCCAGATAGCGCTTGGTGTAGGGAAAAAGCCCGCCGTCGATGTGACGCTGGATCACCTTCCGCTTCACTTCCAGACTCTGTTTGGCGAGCTCGAGCAGCTCGTCGATGCGGCCAAGCAGACCCGGCTCGTCCCCGCGATACAGGTAGCCGAGACGGGCGCAGTTCAGCGTCACTACGCCGACTGAACCGGTCTGCTCGGCCGAACCGAACAGGCCGTTGCCGCGCTTGAGGAGCTCGCGCAAATCGAGCTGCAACCGGCAGCACATCGAGCGGATCATGTTCGGCTTCAGTTCCGAATTGATGAAGTTCTGGAAATACGGAAGCCCGTACTTCGCCGTCATCGCAAACAAGGCCGTCGTGTTCGGATGATCCCAGTCGAAGTCAGGTGTGATGTTGTAGGTCGGGATCGGAAACGTGAAGACCCGTCCCTTGGCATCCCCGGCAGTCATCACCTCGATGTAGGCACGATTGATCATGTCCATCTCGGCTTGCAAGTCGCCGTAGGCAAACGGCATCTCCGCGCCGGCGACTACAGGGATCTCAGCACGCAGGTCCTCCGGACAGATCCAATCGAAGGTCAGATTGGTGAACGGCGTCTGCGTGCCCCAGCGCGACGGGACGTTGAGGTTGTAGATCAGCTCCTGGATGCACTGCCTGACCTCTGCGTAGCTCATCCGATCCTTGCGGATGTACGGCGCCATGTAGGTGTCGAATGAGGAAAACGCCTGCGCACCGGCCCACTCGTTCTGCAACGTACCTAGAAAGTTGACGATCTGGCCTACCGCGCTGGACATGTGCTTTGGCGGACCCGCTTCGACCTTGCCCGGCACGCCGTTGAGGCCCTCGTGCAGCAGTTGACGCAGCGACCAGCCGGCGCAGTAGCCCGCCAGCATATCGAGGTCGTGAATGTGAACGTCGCCTTCGCGGTGCGCGCGGCCGATCTCGGGCGAGTACACGTGCGACAGCCAGTAATTGGCCACCACCTTGCCGGAAACATTAAGGATCAGGCCGCCCAGCGAATAGCCCTGGTTGGCATTGGCGTTGACCCTCCAGTCCTGCTGCTCGAGATACTCGTTGACCGACGTCGCGACATCGACCATCGTTTGCTGGTCACTTCGAAGTTTGGCGTGTTGCTCGCGGTAGACGATGTAGGCGCGCGCGGCCTTGAGGTAACCGGCGTGAAGGAGTGCGAGCTCGACCGCGTCCTGGATCTCTTCAATCTCTATCGCGTCGGCTCCGGCGCGTGTGGTTAGCATGCTTGATAGCCGCTGCGCGATGCGTGAGCCCTCCTCGGCAGCAAAATCGCCGGTGGCGTTGCCGGCGCGCCTTATCGCGGATGCGATCTTGGCCGGATCGAAGCCGACAACTTTCCCATCCCGCTTGACGACGGTCCTCGACACCTCGCCGCCCGCCTTCTCGTCACCGTTCATTGCCGCCTCCGGGCACAAGATCTGGGTGCACGGTGCTACACTAACCCCAAGATGTAGTTATTTCCTAGAGCCGGCGACGGCGATCGGCAGATTTCGCCGCTTTCCTTGATCTAGATCAAAGTCGGGCATCCAGTGTCGCCACACTGTCGCGAATTCGCGTGCAATCGAAACTTCCCCATCCCAAATGAACATACTTCTCGTTTACCCGCGCAACCCGGACACTTTCTGGAGCTTCAGGCATGTACTGAAGTTCGTCTCCAAGAAGGCCGCGTTCCCGCCACTCGGCCTGCTCACCGTTGCCGCGATGCTGCCGCGGAGTTGGGCGCTGCGCCTGGTCGACCTCAACGTATCGGTTCTCACCGACGCTCAGATTCGGCATGCGGACTACGTTTTGATCAGCGGGATGATCGTGCACAAGCAGTCGGCGCGGGAGATCGCCATCCGCTGCGCCACGTTCGGCAAGACCGTCGTCGCCGGCGGCCCGCTATTTACCACCGGCTATAAGGACTTTCCGGAGATTCCACATTTCGTGGTTGGTGAGGCTGAAGATGTGATCCCGCAGCTGGTGAGGGACATGCAACGAGGCGTACTGCAGCCGATCTACCGCGCGCCGGGTCGTCCCGACGTGCGCCATACGCCGGTCCCGCGCTGGGATCTGATCGAGCTCGGTGACTACGTGACGATGCCGGTGCAGTTCTCCCGGGGCTGCCCGTTCGACTGCGAATTCTGTGACATCGTCGTAATGAATGGTCGCGTTCCCCGCACCAAGGACCCGGAACAGCTTGTGCGCGAGCTGGAGGCGCTAAGGCTCGCCGGTTGGAAAGACATGGTTTTCATCGTCGATGACAATTTCATCGGCAAACGCAAGCAGGCCAAGGAACTGCTGCGGGCCCTGATCGAGTGGCGCCATCGTGTAAAGCCTACGATGGGCTTTCTTACCGAGGCGTCGGTCAATCTCGCCGACTATACCGATCTGTCGGCGTTGATGGTGGAGGCCGGCTTCAGGAAGATTTTCCTCGGGATCGAAACCCC
Source organism: uncultured beta proteobacterium (assembly GCA_963828665.1). Lineage (GTDB taxonomy): Bacteria > Pseudomonadota > Gammaproteobacteria > Burkholderiales > Casimicrobiaceae > PALSA-1003. The sequence goes on along the minus strand of CAWHFL010000007.1, from coordinate 177,113 downwards.
GTCGGTCGAAGGCTTGGAGGAGTGTGGAAAGACACAGAACAGAAAGCGTGATCTGGCGGAGTCGATAAAGACGCTCCAGCGGGCCGGCCTGGAAGTGATGGGCGGCTTCATCGTCGGATTCGACTCCGACCCGCAGGACATCTTCGCGCGGCAATTCGAGTTCATCCAGCGCACTGGCGTCGTTACCGCGATGGTCGGTCTGCTAACGGCATTACCTGAGACTGCACTGTATCGGCGGCTCCTAGGCGAGGGCCGTATTGTTGCCGAGACTCACGGCAACAACACGGACGCGGTGCTCAACTTCGTGACACGCATGGACCGTGACTTCATGATCTCGGGATACAAAGACCTGATGCGCAGGCTGTATGCGCCCCGCAACTATTACCGGCGCATCCAAGCATTCCTGCATTGTTTCGAGCCGCGGGGACCGGCACGGCGGCTTTCTCCGTCGGACGTGAAAGCATTCATGAAGTCACTGTGGTTGCTCGGGATGTTGCAGCCCGGCCGGCGACACTACTGGCTTCTCTTCTGGTCGACGCTCGTCACGTGCCCGAGGAAATTGCATGCTGCTGTCGAGCTTTCGATCCTTGGCTACCACTTCCGCAAAGTCGCAAGCACCCTTTGACTGCCCCGGTCACGCCGTCGTCGTCCACCGGCACGCCGCTCAACAGCGATAATCCCAATGCCCAGGCGCAGGCCGACTATCAGACGGCCGTCAAGGCGTGCAGCGGAATGACCGGCACCGAAAGGGCCAGCTGCCTGCGCGACGCGCGCGACGCACGGAACCGCACGATGGGTATCGGCGAGGCCGGCGGCGATAGCACCTCGAGCTCGGGCCCCGGCGGTGCAGCAGGCAACGGCGCCTCGGGCGGTTAGGGCGCCGGCACAGGCAGTAGCTCCGGCCCGACCGGCGCGTCCGGCGGAAGCAGCTCGGCCAGTTCCCTCCGGCAGCAGCGGATCGAACGGAAAGTAATTACGACGTACAGCCCGGCCGCGGATCGGCTGGTTCCAAACGGACGCCGGTCCCGGCCGTGGAAGCACATTGCTGCCGGACTTCCGGCCGTGGGTCTCCCGGAAAACGCCAGACAATCTGATGGTTGCCTCTCGTCGCGCCAACCCGAGTCTGCTCACCTTGATCTTTGCGGTTCGGATCACGTCCGCCCACATGCTGAACTCGGCGCGCAATTCGGCTGCAAACTCGGCCGGCGTGCTTCCTGCGACCTCGGCTCCCAGCCCCTCCATTCGATTCCTGACTTCATCGCTCAGTAACGCCGTTCTCATCGCCTGATGCACGCGGTCCAGTACTGCGGTCGGCGTTCCGGCCGGGGCCATCAGCCCGTACCACGATACGAGTCGAAATCCGGAACGCCACTTTCGGGCAACCGGACGTCCAAGATCCTCCCCCCCCCGCAGCCGGCACTCGCTCCGCTCGATACCCGCCCTCGCGAGCCGTCGAGAAGCTTCGATCGAAAAAAGCAGAAGCCCAGCGCGCGCAGCGCCGAGACGCGGATCGGCATCGCCGGAACGAAGCGGTGCACGACGCGGCGTGGCAGCCGGTAGAGCGGGATCGCAAGCGATCGCCAACATCCGGAAGCGGAATCGGTGTCGGGTCGCCGGGCGAACGGCGTTTGCAGAGCCGCGCGGGCAGCAGATTTCTGCCCGCCCGCGAGCGGCAGTGCTCGTCACCTCGTAGTCCCAGGCGACGATGTTGCCGCCGGCGTCGAGCGCCGCCTTGACCGTCGTGAGCATCGCCGGCCAGGCTCAAAAAGAGCTGCTGGTCGCGCACCATTGCACGCGAACCGGTCGAACGGAAACGCACGCGACAACCAGCGCCGCAGCAAAACGATTCCGTTCCGTTTGTCCCCCCGTCTCGTCCGTCGCTGGCCGTCCGCGACGTCGCGTCGTCGACGCGCGAGCCGAGACGCCATCAGTGCGGGTGCCGATGATGGATATCTGGGTAGTGCGGATGCGCGTGCCGCATCGGCCGGTGGACATGCCGGTGCGTGTGCGGCTCGAGGCCATCCCAATCCGGGTCATGACGATGGCGATGATGCTCGTCGTGCACGTGCGAATGCGAGTGCTCGAGCAGCTCGTGCTGGTGCGCGTGTTCGTGCACTTCCGACAGATGTAACCAGACCCCGGCCGCCATCAAGCCCGCGGCGATGATCAGCGATGCGGTCAGCGGCTCGTGCTGCACGGCCAGCGCCAGCGCGGCGCCAAAGAACGGAGCAACCGAAAAGTAAGCGCCGGTGCGCGCAGCGCCAAGGTCGCGAAGCGCGAGCACGAACAGAGCGAGGCTGACGCCGTAACCGGCGAGCCCGACGATCGCCGCTATCGCCGTCACCGGCAACGGCGGCATGGCGTCGCCGAAGAGCACGGCGACACCGACGTTCACGGCGCCGGCGGCCAGCCCCTTGATGCACGCGATCGCCATGGCGTCGCTGCCGGAAATCTTGCGGGTCAGATTGTTGTCGATCGCCCAGCACAGGCATGCCGCGCCGATCAGGAGCGCCCCGGGCGCCAGCGCGAGATCACCCGGCGTCCACGAAAGCACGAGGCCGCCGGCAACGATCAACGCCATGCCTGCCGCGATGCGGCGATCGAAGTTTTCGTGGAAGACGAACCACGCAAGGAGCGCGGTGAACACCGCCTCCAGATTGAGCAACAGTGCGCTGACCGACGCCGGCGTCGAGACCAGGCCCCACATCAGCAACACCGGGCCGAGGATGCCGCCAACCGCGACGGCTCCCGCCAGCCACCCGATGTCAGGCCCGCGCGGCCAGTCAAACCGCGTCGGTGTGCTGCCGCTCCGTGCGAGGCGCCGAAGCAGCAGGCCGAGTGCCAGGCCCAAGCCAGATCCGGCGTACAGGAGTCCCGCAAGCAGGGTCGGCGAAATCTCGCCGACCAGGGTCTTGGCGATCGGCGTGCTCGCGCCGAACAATACGGCTGCCGCAAGGGCGCTCAGAGCGCCTTTGCTAGCGCGCATCGGCGTCTCTATCTAGCTCGAGGATGGCGCGTCGCGTCGGATCGGCGACGGCGTGAAAGACGCGGCTGAGATGCGGATATTGCCTGGGCACTCGCCCGACTATATGCCCGACTCGATGCCTGGCCAATACCTTCGGGCGCTATCGGTCGGACGTGGCCATTTCGCGACGCTCCGCGCTCGCAGGCGCCGTCGAACCCTGCGTTGTCGGTTCGCCGTCGGTGGATAACGCATCGACGCAGGCGAACGGCAGCACGATCCCGTCCCGAGAGTCCTCGACGCCTTCGATGCTGATCAGCGGCGGACCGGCCTTGACCGCGCCGAAGATCGTTGCGAACGAAACATCGGCGGCATCGCGTCCCGTACCCAGCCGTATCAAGCCCATCGGTAACGCCATGCCCGTGGGATCGAACAGATACCAGCGCCCGCCGAGGAACGCCTCGACATAGGCGTGGAAATCCGTCGGGCCGAAGGCCGGATCCGAGCCATAGTCGATAGCGGTCGCAAAGCGAGCCGGAATATTGATCGCTCGGCAAAGGGCGATCATCAGGTGAGCGAAGTCGCGGCAGACGCCTACCTGCTCGATCAGCGTATCGACGGCAGAGGTCGTGGCGTTGGAGCTGCCCGATACGAATCGGGTCCGCCGATGCACCCAGTCCTGGATCGCGCGGACCCGCCAGTAGCCCGAGCGCAGACCGCCGAATTCGGTGGCCGCTAACCGGTGCAGGCGATCCGACTGGCAATAGCGGCTCGGGTAGATATACGCCAGCGCCTCGGCAGGCAGGTGCGCGATTGGCACCTCTTCGACGCTGTCGGGTGCTGCAACATGGTGCGCAATACGGACGGTCGCGTCATAACGCACCGTCAGCTTGCCCGGATCGGCACGCAGGCGCGCATAGCGGTTGCCGTGGGCCGGATCGGTAAACAAGGAAACGGCGACCGGCTGGCTGACCCGAAAATTCTCCGTAACCAGCGACTGCCGTCGCGTTTCCGCGGCGTGAACGTTGAATATGAAATCGCTGGGGTGATCGGCGATTTCATAGTTCAGTTCGATCCGGAACTTGAGCTTTACCACCCGGCGCCTCGTGATAATTGTCGCCAGTCGGATCTCACCGGACCGACGGGCGCTCGCCGCCGATGAGGGTGATCCGGTCGCGCGGACGCCAGTTCCCGTGATGCGCAACGCTGACGATCCGGGTCGCTCCATCGCGCATGCGTATCGTGATCTCGTAGACGGCCGGCACGTTCTCCGCGAGCGGCGCCCGTCGCACCGAAGCGACGACGCCGCAATCGCAACTTGTTTTCAGGCGCGCCTGGCCGGCGCTTGCGGGAGCACCCGAGGTCATCTCGGATAAGTCGTCCTGGGCGGATATCGGCGCCAGGGTCTCGAGCGGTCGATGCATCCAGCGCAGCGGAACATGGGTCATTGCCAAGGTGCTGAACGAGATCGCGACGATACCGGCGACGACCAGCGGCAGGTGCAGGGACTTCGGAATTCGCATATTCGTGCCGGCTCCATTCATGATCGCGCGTCTTGCGCATCAATGAATACCGGAGATCATCGACGGCGTATGTACGCCATCGCACGCAGGAGCGCCTAGCCGAGGACCCGGTCGTATGTCTCGCGATCTGCCGCGTAGCACAGGCAGGAAGCGGCCCTGAGGCCGGGACGGTCAACGACGGTGATATTGCCGCGGCTGTAGTGGATCAGCTTGCGCTTCTGCAGCGCGCTCGCCGCCTTGGTGACGCCGACCCGACGCACGCCGAGCATCAGGGCCAGGAACTGCTGCGTGATGTGAAAGGCGTCCGCCTGGGCGCGGTCCTGCGTCATCAGCAACCAGCGCGCAAGCCGCGCCTCGACCACGTGGAACCGCGTGCAGCCCGCCGTCTGCGCGAGCTGGCCAAGATGAACGACGACATAGCGGTCGATCTGGCGTTGCAGCGCCGGACTTTGCTTCAGCTCGCGGCAGAAGCGCGCAGCGTCCATGCGCCAGGCGGAGCCTGCACCCTGCACCACCGCACGCAGCGGCGACACATCGACGCCGAGCGCGAGCGGAATGCCGAACATGCCCTCGTTGCCGATCAGACCCACTTCGAGGGACGAGGCACCGCCGACCGGCATGACCAGCGAGATGAAGCCTCGGACGGGAAAATAGACGTGAGTCAGCCGTTTGCCCGGCGTGTACAGCACGTCGGCAAATGTGAGTTCGACCGATTCGCAGCCGGCCAGTATCCGGCGGCGGACGCTGGTGGACAGTCTGTCGAGCAGGCGATTGCCTGCGGGGCCGATGCGGGGCGGTGACACCGATGATTTACCTCGGGGGTTGCGTGAGCGACCCGTCAGTACCCGGGCAATTGCGACACCATTTCGATGCCGAGCTTGCCGATGCGAACAGGGGATCACCCACCACGATGGACGCGAGCATACGTCGCAGCCGTCTGGCCGTCTGCTCGCTAGCGCACATAAGACCCGCGGCGCGCCGCGAAGGCGAGAATTGCTTCGGTACGCTACCCGCTGACGTACGGCAGCAGGCGGTCGAGCTCCGTCTTGACCACCTGGTAGCACTCGCACGACCGCGCCTCCAGGCCCGGTCGATCCAGAACGGTGATCCTGCCCCGGCGGTAGCGAATCAAGCCGGCGTCCTGAAGCTTGCCGGCCGCCTCGGTGACGCCTTCGCGGCGCACGCCCAGCATGTTGGCGATCAATTCCTGCGTCATCGACAGCTCGTTGGACGCGAGGCGATCGAGGCTCAGCAGCAGCCAGCGGCACAACTGCTGATCGACCGAATGATGCCGATTGCACACCGCCGTCTGTGCCATCTGCGTTATCAGCGCCTGCGTGTAGCGGAGCAAGAGATGCAGCATCGGGCCGAAGCGGTGGAACTCGTCCTTCAGCAACTGGGCCTTCAGCCGCAGACCGTATCCCGCGCTCTGCACGACGGCGCGGCTGGGCGTCGTTTCGCCGCCCATGAACAGCGATATGCCGAGGATACCCTCGTTGCCTACGATGGCTATCTCCGCGGAGGCGCCATTCTCCATGACGTAGAGCAGCGACACGATCGACGTCGTGGGGAAGTAGACATAGCGCAACGGGATCCCGGGCTCATAGAGGACTTCGCCCAGTTTCATCGGTATCAGTTCCAGATGAGGCGCCAGCCGCTCGAGGTCAGCTCCCGGCAGCGCCTCGAGCAGATGATTCTGCTGGGGGACGTGCATCGCGGACGCAGCCGGCGACGGTCGGGCCCGAATGGGCGCCGACGCCTTCCCCGCGCGGCCTCCGTTTGTCTCGACTGGCATGGGCGACAGTCTATACCCTCGGGCGCTCGCTAAGTTCGGTACGGCACGCCAATCCGTACGCTATCGCACGGACCGAAACCGGCCTCGCGGGTATGTTTGCTTACTGCCTGCCATGTCCGACACATGATCAATCGAATCCTATCGGCCCGCCTCGGGATCGGCCTGCTGTCGCTGCTGGCCGGATGTGCCTCGCTGCCGCCCGGTTCGGACTTTCCGAAAACGAGCTCCAGCGCGCTGACGCGACCGGAGCAGACCCCAATGGGACGGCAATTGGCGGCCGCGAAGGCGGAGCACCCGGGGGACTCCGGGTTCAAACTGCTTCCGGTCGGTACCGACAGCTTCCTGCTGCGCATGGAAATGGCGCAAGCCGCCGAGCGAACGCTGGACGTGCAGTATTTCCTGATCCAGAGCGACGACACCGGCCAGTTGCTGATCGAAGCGCTGCTCAAGGCCGCCGATCGGGGCGTGCGGGTGCGGGTGCTGCTCGACGACGCCGGGTCGTTCGGACGTGATGCGCAGATCAGGACGCTCGCGGGATATCCGAACACCGAGCTGCGGCTTTTCAATCCGTTTGTCTATCGCGGCAACGTCAACTTCGTTCACGTCGCCGAGTTTCTCGCCAATGCCTCCCGGCTCAACTACCGGATGCATAACAAGCTCTTCGTCGTCGACAACGAAATCGGCATCGTCGGGGGGCGCAACATCGGAGACGAATATTTCCAGGGTGGGCGGGACTACGAGTTCGGCGATTACGACATCATCGCGGCCGGTCCGATCATCAACGAGGTCTCGAAGAGCTTCGATGCGTTCTGGAATAGCCCGATGGCGATTCCGATCGAAGCGCTCGCAGAAGGCAAGCCTTCGCCACAAGACCTGGAAAACTATCGTGGCGTGCTCGCGGCGCATCATCTGCAGATGATCGAAGCCAACGCCCCGTACATGCGCAAGCTGGCCGCCAACGAGCCGTTGACGGCAATGCTCGACGGCAAGTCGTCGCTCGCCTGGGCCAAGGGCGAAGTGGTCTACGACAGCCCGGAGAAGGCGAAAGTCCAGGACGGCGAGCAAGGTGGCCGGCTGCTTCGACATCGGCTCGGCGAGGTGGCCAAGCAGGTCCAGTCGGAGCTGATCGTCGTATCCCCGTACCTGGTGCCGGGCACTGCCGGGATGAAGTTCCTCGAGGGCTTGCGGGAGCGCAACGTCAGCGTGCGGATACTCACCAATTCGCTTGCATCGACCGACATGCCGATCGTTCATTCGGGCTACCAGGCGTTCCGGGCCCCGCTGCTTGCAACCGGCGTCGCGCTGTACGAAGTAAGACCGGTGCTGGGCGCGCCGGTCGTTCGCGGCACGCGATTGCGATCGCTGAGCTCCGGGCAGTATGCATTGCACGCCAAGGTGTTCGTGTTTGATCGCCAGCGCGTGTTCGTCGGTTCGATGAACCTCGATCAGCGGTCGTTGCATCTGAACACGGAGATCGGACTGATCATCGACAGCCCGGAGCTGGCGCGCCAGATTGCCCTGCGCTTCGCGGATATCGCAGAACCGGCGAACAGCTACGTTCTCATGCTGAGCCCTGCCGCCGGGCCAGGGCAACGTCACCTGGTCTGGCGCACGCTGGAGGACGGGAAATCGGTGGATCTGGATCAGGAGCCGGGTGTGACGTTCTGGCAGCGCCTGCAGGTCGACATGCTTTCGCTGTTGCCGCTCGACGACTTGCTCTAACGTGCGCTACCGCACCGACAGGCGCGCGGTATGAGATCTACGCTAGCGACTTGAATTTCTCCGCTGACCAAAAACAAAGGAGCAGTCCATGAGTATTGGCACCATTCTGCTGATTGTCCTGATACTGATCCTCATCGGCGTCCTGCCCACGTGGCCGCACGCCCGCAGCTGGGGTTACGGTCCCAGTGGCATCGTCGGGGTCATCGTCGTCATCCTGATCGTCCTGTTCTTGCTGGGACGCCTGTAATCCCGCGCGGGCATCGGCGGATCGTGTTAATCAAAGGAAGCAATATGAATAGCATCACTCGCAAATTGGCATCCGTGACCGGTGCGCTGCTTATCGCCACCGCGCTGGGCTGTGCCTCGACAGCCAAGCACGAAGGTACGGGCGAATACGTGGACGACACAGTCATCACCACCAAAGTCAAGGCCGCGATTCTCAAGGAGCCGACGCTGAAATCGGCCGAAATCAACGTCGAGACGTTCAAAGGGATCGTTCAGCTGAGCGGTTTTGTGAGCTCGCAAGTCGCGCAAAACACCGCCGTTGACGTCACCCGCGATGTCGCCGGCGTCAAGTCGGTCAAGAACGACATGCGGCTCAAGTAACACGGAAATCTGCTTGAAGTCGGGTCGTCTTTCACGGCGACTCGACTATTCGCAGTACGATATTTCGCAGCAGCATCGAGCGCCTGTGGCCAGCATGAACCGCGCAACCGAGACCGGGGCCATGGCTTCGCGCTCCTTTCTCCGATCTCCAGCCGCGGGCTCGCGATGAATCTTGCGGCCATTCCGGCGCCCGTCGGCACTGCCGAACCGTCGCCTGCTGACGAGCCCTCGGCTGCAGCGCTCGACACATCACTGGTCACCCTTCCCGAAACTCGACTGCCGGTTGACGCGAGGGGACTCTCGCTCGGGATCCTGGCGGCGCTCGCGTCGATCCTGGCGCTGTGGTGGGCGGAGGGGTTCGTGGTGCCGCTTCTGCTCGGCATCATTATTTCCTACACGCTGAATCCGCTCGTCGCATGGCTCGAGCACATCAGGATTCCGCGCGTTGCCGGAACGTTGATCGTGATGGGAAGCGTCCTGGGCGCGCTCGCACTTGGCACCTACTCACTGCGCGGACAGATGCAGACGATGATCGAACAGTTGCCCGAGGCGGCAAGCAAGGCCGCCGCAGGATTTGCGCGGATGCAGGGCAGCCGGAACGGCAACATGCAGAAGATGCAAACCGCGGCGACGGCGGTCGAAAAAGCCACCACTCAGGCCATCGCCGGGGGCGCCACTCCACGCGAGCCCGCCACCCATGTCGTGGTGGACCAGCCGACGTTCAAGCTTGGCAATCTTCTCTGGGCGAATTCGATGGGCGCCCTGGGCGGGATGGGTCAGGCGGCGATGGTCGCCTTCCTGGTTTTCTTCCTGCTTATCGGCGGCGATACATTCAAGCGAAAGCTGGTGCGGCTCACCGGGCCCTCGCTGTCGAAAAGAAAGATTACCGTCCATATTCTCGACGACATCAACGGTTCGATCCAGAAATACATGCTTATGCTGCTGACGACCAACCTGCTGGTCGCGCTGCTGAGCTGGACGGCGTTTCGGTGGATCGGACTCGACAATCCGGCAGCCTGGGGTGCCACCGCGGGTATACTGCACATCGTTCCTTATCTGGGTCCGGCGGTCACGGCTGTTGCAACGGGCGTCGCTGCCTTGGTGCAGTTCGAGTCGCTCACGATGGCCCTGCTGGTTGCCGGCGCGTCGCTGGCGATCGCTACCGTTGTCGGAACGTTCGTGACCACCTGGATGACTGGAAGAATCGCCCACATGAATTCTGCGGCCGTGTTCATTTCGCTGTTATTCTGGGGTTGGCTCTGGGGCGTCTGGGGGATGCTGCTAAGCATTCCGATCATCGTCATCGTCAAAGTCGTATCGCAGCACGTGGAACAGTTGCACCCGATGGCCGAATTGCTCGGCGACTGAGCCGGCGGCAACGCAATATCGATGACGAGCGGTACGTCTATCCTCGGGCATCTGACCCAGTTCCGCGGGCGTCTGCGCAGCAGCGCTTTGTCGCACAAGCCGTCTCTCGAAGAGCTGCCGCTCCGATCGGAATTGTTCAGCGCCGATCAGATGGAGCGTCACGGCAAGACGCTCGCGACCGCGCATCGGGTTACGCCCGGTCGAGCGAGAGACCAGCTCCTCCCGAGATTGGCATCGAACGAGGGCGTGCTGATCGCCGCCTGCAAGCGCTTGGCTGCGGCGATAGCGACGAACCGCCGAATTACGCCGGCCGGCGAGTGGCTGCTCGACAACTTTCATCTGATCGAAGAGCAGGTCGGCACGGCCAAGAGACACTTGCCGCGCGGATATAGCCGGGAGCTGCCTCGCCTGTCGCTCGGTCCGTCAGCGGGTCTGCCGCGGGTGTACGACATCGCGCTCGAGGCCATCTCGCACGGCGACGGCCGGGTCGATGCGGATAGTCTGAGGCGCTTTGTAACCGCCTACCAATCGATTACGACGCTCAAGCTCGGCGAGCTGTGGGCCATTCCGATCATGCTGCGACTCGCCTTGATCGAGAACCTGCGTCGCGTTGCGGTCCGGATTTCCGCCGGCATTGCCGAGCGCGATCTGGCGAACACTTGGGCCGACCGGATGATGGGGATAGCCGAACGGGATCCAAAGAGCCTGATCCTGGTCATCGCCGACATGGCGCGCTCGTCGCCCCCGATGGTGAGCACGTTCGTGGCCGAGCTGGCCAGACGTCTGCAAGGCCAGAGCGCGGCATTGGCCCTCGCCCTGACGTGGATCGAACAACGGCTCGGCGAAGGCCACCTGACGATCGAACAGTTGGTGCAAATGGCGAACCAGCAGCAGGCATCGGATCAGGTTTCGATCAGCAACAGCATCAGCAGTCTTCGCTTGCTGAGCGCGATCGACTGGCGCGACTTCGTTGAAGCAGTCAGCGCCGTCGAAGGAATTCTGCGTCGAGATCCGTCAGGCATCTATGCCTCGATGGAGTTTGCGACCCGTGACCGCTATCGTCATGTGACCGAGCGCATCGCGAAGCAGGGTGGCATGGCGGAGGCTGCAGTTGCCGAGAAGGCGATCGAATTGGCATCTGCGAGCGCCACCCGCACAGAGAGCGATGATCGGGTGGCCCATGTCGGCTTCTATTTGATCGACAAGGGGCTTGCCGAGCTCGAACGCGCCGCGAAGGTCCGCGTTTCGGTGCTCGCCGCGTTGAGGCGAATCGGCACACGATATCCCCTCGCCGTGTTCCTTGGTGCCGTCGCGGTGACCACAGGCATTCTGACCGCAGGCCTCGCCGCCAACGCCGATGCCGCCGGAGTAAGCGGCGAAATTATGACGCTGACCATCGTGCTTTCGCTGCTGGCCAGCAGTCAGTTTGCAGTGACGATCGTGAACTGGCTCGCTACGTTGCTGGTAACACCTAACTCGCTGCCGCGAATGGATTTCTCCAGGGGTATCGCCGCACATGCGCGGACGCTTGTGGTGGTGCCAAGCATGCTCACCAGCGCGCGCAACGTCGAGGATCTGGTCGAAGCGCTCGAAGTACGGTTTCTGGCCAATCGCGACCCGCATCTGCATTTCGCATTGCTGACCGACTTTCCGGATGCCGATGCGGAGTCGCTTCCCACGGACGCGCATTTGCTTGGACTAGCGGAGGAGCGCATAAACGAGCTGAATCGAAAATACCCACCTGAGGCTCATTCGTCGGAAACCAAGAATGGCAAGGGCAACGATTTCGTGGAAACAGAGGCGCGACTAGGCGAGGTGGACGCAGGTCAATCCTCGAATGCCAGTGCGTTCTACCTGTTTCACCGCCCCCGACGCTGGAATGCGACGGCGCGGATCTGGATGGGCCATGAACGCAAGCGCGGCAAGCTTGGCGATTTGAATTCGCTGTTGCGCGGCGGTCGTTCGGATGGGTTTTCCCGCATCGTCGGCGCAACGGCCATCCTCTCGCAAGTGCGCTACGTCATCACCTTGGACACGGATACGCAACTACCGCGCGACGCGGCGCGCCAGTTCGTCGGCGCCATGGCACATCCGTTGAATGCGGCCCGCTTCGGTGACCCCGGGAAAGACACAAGCAGGGAAGTCGTGACATCGGGTCACGGCATTCTCCAGCCACGGGTGTCCGTCAGCTTGCCTGGGGCGAATCGATCGCGCTATGCGCGCCTGTACGGAGGTGATGCAGGCACCGACCAGTACACACGCACGGTTTCGGACGTGTATCAGGATCTATTCGATGAAGGCTCGTTTATCGGAAAGGGCATTTACGACGTCGACGCGTTCGAGCGTGCGCTCAAGGGACGCTTTCCGGAAAACCGCATCCTGAGCCACGATCTTCTGGAGGGATGTTACGCCCGTGCCGGACTGCTCAGCGACGCTGAGCTGTATGAAGATTTTCCTGCGCGCTACAGTGCCGATGTGGCCCGCCGGCGTCGCTGGATTCGCGGCGACTGGCAGCTTGTGGGATGGCTTCGAGGCCGCGTACAAGGGCCGGACGGGCGCCGCGAACTCAATCCGCTTTCGATGCTGTCGCAGTGGAAACTGTTCGACAACTTGCGACGCAGCCTTGTCCCCGTCGCGCTTTCATTGCTGCTGCTGATGGGATGGAGCGTGTTGGCGGCCGCGGGGTTCTGGACAGGGGTCGTCGTCGCAATCCTCCTGGCGCCGGCCTTCATTGCCTCGCTCTCCGATCTGGTCGACAAGCCCGCCGAGGTGCCACTCCGGCAGCATCTGGCTGCGGTGGAGCATACGGCGCGGCGACATTTCGCGCAGGCGGTGCTGGCCCTCGCCTTTCTGCCTTACGAAGCCTTTTTCTGTCTCGATGCGATCGTGCGCACGATCGGACGCTTGCTGATTACTCGCCAACGCCTGCTGGAATGGAATACGTCGAGCGAGGTCGATCGCGCGTTGCAGGATGTCGACCGCACAGACCTGCTGGCTTCCTATCGCTCGATGGCAGTCGCTCCGGCAATCGCCGCCGCTGCGTGGATTGGTCTCTCTTTCGCGAATCCCCCGGGGCTGGCAGCAGCCGGCCCGATCTTGTTGCTCTGGGCCGCATCGCCTGCCATTGCTTGGTGGATCAGTCGCCCGCTCACGCGCCGGAGCGCCAAGCTGACGGTTGACCAGACCCGTTTCCTGCGCCAGCTGGCGCGCAAGACATGGGCCTATTTCGAGACGTACGTCGGTCCGGACGATCACTGGCTCCCACCCGACAATGTGCAGGACCAGCCGGCGGTCAAAGTCGCACACCGCACCTCGCCGACCAACATGGGCCTGGCGCTGCTCGCCAACTTGACCGCATATGACTTCGGTTATCTGTCGGCCGGGCAGCTGGTCATGCGCACGACGAATGCACTACGCAGTATGGGAGCGCTGGAACGGTATCGTGGGCACTTCTACAACTGGTACGACACGCAGACACGATTGCCTCTCGCTCCCCGGTATGTCTCGACCGTGGACAGCGGCAACCTCGCGGGCCATCTGCTGACTTTGCGCCCCGGCCTCATGGCACTCTGCGATGCGCCCATACTCAATCCGCGGTGGCTTGAGGGCATTGGCGACACGCTGGCGATTCTGATCGACGCCGTTGGCCAACAGTCAATGCTGGCTATCGCGGAATTCGAAAAGGCACTCGCATCGGCAATCGCCGCCAGCCCTGTGACGCTGGCTGACGCATGGGCCCACGTCGACCTCCTCGCCGCGCACGCTGCCGATGTAGTCGCCCATATGACCGCCACTAGCCCCACAGACTCCGAAACCGAAGCCGGCATCTGGACGCACGCTCTCGAAAGGCAATGCGCCGACTTGCGCGACGAACTGATTAGTTTCGCGCCGTGGCTCGAGTTGCAATCGGGGTCGAAAAAGTTTCACAACTTTCCGGGCGCCAACGGTGTTCCAACGCTCCGCGAACTTGCGACGCTCGACGCGGCACGTCCGGCCATTATCGAGCACGCGCGCGTCAACGGCTCGACCGTGGACCAGCGAAATCTGCTCGACACGCCGCGAGATCTGATAACTCTAGGCGCACAGCGTGCAACGGCAAGAATGGCCGCGATCGACGAACTGGCGCTGCAGGCGAACGCACTCGCCGAGATGGATTACGATTTTCTGTTCGACAAGGTGCGTCGGCAGTTGGTGATCGGATACAACGTCGCGCAGCTCCGAAACGACGAGAGCTACTATGATTTGCTGGCATCGGAAGCGCGATTGTGCAATTTCGTCGCCATTGCGCAGGGGAAGCTGCCACAGGAAAGCTGGTTTGCGCTCGGCCGTCTGCTCACCTCGGCGGGAGGAGAACCGGTCCTGCTGGGATGGAGCGGCTCGATGTTCGAATACCTGATGCCCCTGCTGGTGATGCCGACCTATGAAAATACCTTGCTCGATCAGACTTACGTCGCGGCGGTGGAGCGACAGATCGAGTATGGAAGGCAACGCGGCGTGCCATGGGGAATATCGGAGTCTGGCTACAACACCGTCGACGTCAATCTTAATTACCAATATCGCGCCTTCGGCGTTCCGGGATTAGGTTTGAAGCGCGGTCTCGCCGAGGATCTGGTCGTGGCGCCGTACGCCTCGGCGCTCGCTCTGATGGTCGCTCCCGAGGCCGCATGCCTTAACTTGCAGCGTCTCGCCTCCGAAGGATTGGCCGGAAGGCTGGGTTTGTTCGAGGCCATCGACTACACACCGTCGCGGCAACGCCGCGGGGAATCGAGCGCTGTTGTCCGGTCCTTCATGGCGCACCACCAGGGCATGAGCCTGTTGTCGTGCGCCTACGTGCTTCTGGCGCGACCGATGCAAAAGCGCTTCGAGTCGGATCCGTTGTTTCAAGCGACTTTGCTTCTTCTTCAGGAACGCATTCCGAGAGCGACTTTGCATTATTCGCATGCTTCCGCCCTTTCCGATCTCCGCACAGCCGGGGCCGGGCCGGAGCCTCCGGTGCGCTTGCTCACCAGCCCGGACACGACGATTCCGGAGGTGCAGTTGCTGTCGAACGGACGCTACCACGTGATGGTCACGAACGCCGGAGGTGGAAGCAGCCGCTGGAAAGATCTGGCCGTGACCCGATGGCGCGAAGACGGCATTTCCGACAACTGGGGCACGTTCTGCTATCTCCGCGACGAGGCCAGTGGCGAGTTCTGGTCAACTGCTTATCAGCCCACTCTCAAACAAGGTGAACATTACGAGGCAATCTTTTCGGAAGGCCGGGTGGAGTTCAGGCGCAGGGATTTCGATTTCGAGACGCATACGGAGATCGTCGTTTCGCCCGAGGATGACATCGAAGTACGCCGAGTCCACATCACGAACCGGTCCTGGACTTCCCGCGCGATCGACGTAACGAGTTACGCCGAGATGGTGCTCGCGCCAGCGGCTGCGGACGTGTTGCATCCGACGTTCAGCAATCTCTTCGTGCAAACCGAGCTTCTCGAGCAGCGGAACGCTATTCTTTGCACCCGACGTCCCCGCTCCCGGGAAGAACAGGTGCCTTGGATGTTCCATCTGATGACCGTGCACGGCGCCGTTCGCACTGAGATCTCTTTTGAGACGGACCGCATGCGCTTCATCGGTCGCGGGGGTTCGGTCGCTGCTCCCCGCGCGATGGCCGATGCAGGCCCGTTGTCGAACACCGCCGGCTCGGTGTTGGATCCGATAGCGGCGATCCGCCATCGAATGACCATTGCCGCCGGCGCTACGGCGACGATCGACTTGGTTTCTGGAGCCAGCGAGACGCGCGACGGCTTGCTGCGTCTCGTCGACAAATACCAGGATCGCCGTCTGGTGGATCGCGTGTTCGAGCTGACGTGGACGCACAGCCATGTCGTGCTGCAGCAGCTCAACGCCACCGAGGCCGACGCGCAACTCTACGGCCGCCTTGCCGGTTCGGTGATCTACGCCAATGCATCGTTGCGTGCATCGGCGAGTGTCCTGGTCAAGAACCGCCGCGGACAATCCGGGCTGTGGGGTTATGCAATTTCCGGTGACTTGCCGATCGTGTTGCTGCAGATTTCTGCTGCCAGCAACATCGAGCTTGTGCGGCAATTGGTGCAGGCGCACGCGTACTGGCGTCTCAAAGGACTGTCGGTCGACCTTGTCATCTGGAACGAAGATCACGACGTCTACCGGCAGCGGCTGCAGGAGCAGATCCTCGGGCTGATCGCCGCGGGCGTCGAAGCCCGCTTCGTCGATCGGCCAGGCGGCATTTTCGTGCGCCACGCCGAGCAGATTTCCTCCGAAGACCGCACGCTGTTCGAGTCGGTAGCACGGGCCATCATCGTCGACAGCCGTGGAACCCTGGCCGACCAGATCAATCGTCGCGTAGCCGCCGACGTGCGAATTCCACGGCTTGCTCCGACCCATGCCTACCGGCCGCAGGGCTCCAACGAAGGCGCCACGCAGCGAGACGATCTGATCCTCTTCAACGGAATCGGAGGATTCTCGCCGGACGGACGCGAATACGTCATTGCGCCCGGTGCGGGAAAGACAACGCCCACGCCTTGGGTGAATGTCATTGCGAACTCCCGCTTCGGCACCGTCGTGTCGGAAAGCGGCGTCGGCTACACGTGGAGCGAGAACGCCCACCTGTTCAGGCTCACGCCCTGGCACAACGATCCGGTCAGCGATCCGAGCGGAGAGGCGATCTACCTGCGCGATGAGGAAACCGGGCATTTCTGGTCAGCGACTTCCTTGCCCTGCCCCGGGTCGAGTCCTTACGTCACCCGGCACGGATTCGGCTGCAGCGTTTTCGAGCACACCGAGGATGGGATTCGCTCCGAGCTCACCGTCTTCGTGGCGCTCGATGCCGCGGTCAAGTTTTTCAGTTTGAAAGTGCACAACGACTCGGGGCGGATGCGACGGATATCCGTCGTCGGTTACGTCGAGTGGGTGTTGGGGGACGCCCGCGCAAAGTCCGCTATGCACGTGGCGACCCAAATCGATGCCCGGAATGGCGCTTTGTATGCGCGCAATGCCTACAACAGCGAATTTTCGGACTGTGTGGCGTTCTTCGACGTCGACGAACCAACGCGAACGGTGACCGGTTCCCGCGCCGAATTCCTCGGTCGCAACGGCACGCTGCGCGACCCGGCGGCGATGCATCGGGTGAGGCTTTCCGGCAAGACCGGCGCCGGACTGGATCCCTGTGCCGCGATGCAGGTCACGTTCGGACTCGCCAATGGACAGCACCGCGAGACGGTTTTCCGGCTCGGCGCCGCAAGCAACACCGATGCGACGAGCCAGCTGGTCCAGCGCTTCCGCGGCTCCGCAGCCGCCGCAGATGCCCTCGCCGGCGTGGTCGAGCACTGGCGACAAACGCTGACGGCCGTGCAGATCGAAACGCCCGATATCGCGCTCAACGTGCTGACCAATGGCTGGCTGATGTATCAAACGATCGCGTGTCGCCTTTGGGCGCGCAGCGGCTTCTACCAGTCGGGCGGAGCCTACGGATTCCGCGACCAGTTGCAGGACGCCATGGCGCTGGTGCACGCCAAGCCGCGGCTGCTGCGCGATCAGATCGCGCTTTGCGCGAGTCGACAATTCATCGAAGGAGACGTCCAGCACTGGTGGCATCCGGGGTCGGGCCGCGGCGTGCGCACCCATTGCTCGGACGATTATCTTTGGCTGCCTCTCGCGACATCCCGCTACGTCCTGGCCAGCGGCGATCTGTCGATTCTCGACGAAACCGCCCGCTACCTCGACGGACGGCCGGTGAATGCGGAGGACGACTCGTACTACGACTTGCCCGGCCTGTCGGACCGGCGCGCGACTATCTATGAGCACTGTGTGCAGGCGCTTCTGCATGGCTTGAGATTCGGCGCGCACGGATTGCCGCTGATCGGATCGGGCGACTGGAACGACGGGATGAACCTTGTCGGCAGGCACGGCAAAGGCGAGAGCGTATGGCTCGGTTTTTTCCTCTGTCACGCGCTCGGAGAATTCGCCAAAGTGGCGCGTCTGCGCAACGATGCGTCGTTCGCCGACCGTTGCGATGCGGAGGCGATGCAACTGCGACAACAAATCGAGAACAACGGCTGGGATGGCGGTTGGTACCGCCGTGCGTACTTCGACGACGGGTCGCCGCTGGGTTCGATCACCAACGCCGAGTGTCAAATCGATTCGGTGGCCCAGAGCTGGGCTGTGCTTTCGGGTGCGGGCGACGCCGTGCGCTCGCAGGTTGCGATGAACGCGGTCAGTGTGCGCCTGGTTCGTCGCGCCCACGCGTTGGTCCAGCTCCTCGATCCGCCGTTCGACACGTCCGATCTCGAGCCGGGATACATTCGCGGCTACGTGCCGGGTGTGCGGGAGAATGGCGGCCAGTACACCCATGGCGCGATATGGGTCGCGATGGCGTTCGCTGCCCTCGGCGACAATACCCGTGCCTGGGAATTGACGCAGATGATCAACCCGCTGAACCACGCTCGAACGCCCGAGGGCGTTGCGGTCTACAAGGTTGAGCCCTACGTCATTGCAGCCGATGTCTATGCGCTGGCTCCGCACACGGGCCGCGGCGGCTGGACTTGGTACACCGGCTCGGCCGGCTGGATGTACCGGCTCGTCGTGGAATCGCTCCTCGGCCTCAAGCTGGAAGGGGATAGTCTTCGCTTCGCGCCGTGCATGCCCCCGGAGTGGAGCGGGTTCGCGTTGCGTTACCGCTATCGCGAAACCAGCTACCAGATCGTGGTGCGGCGCACCGAGATGGTCGGTGACGAAACGATGGACGGGATCAGCGTGACGCTCGATGGGGTCGCGCAAGACATGGACTTCATTCGGCTCGCCGACGACCGACAGGAACACGAGGTCGACGTGCATATTCGATCCATGCGCCCGGCTCCGCAAATGATTGCGGCCTGAAACCCCTGCTCTCGCTGTTCGTCGATTCACCATGTACGCCATCGAACGGTGCGCGCCGGGTAAAAGCGGACAATCGTGGGGATGAACCGTGATCGTATCGAAGGCTTATGGAAGCAACTGCAGGGAAGATTGCGACAGCGCTGGGGCGTGCTGACCTCCAGCCGGCTAAGCGCGATCGCCGGCGCTCAGCGTCGGCTCGCCGGCAGGAGGAACGCTGCGGGATCGCGAAAGAGGAATCACAGCGCGAACTCAAGATTTTTCTGCATCGCAACCGGAATTGGAATCTCGGCACCCTACGCGGGGGCACGCGGAGGCTTTCGTGACGATGCCACGCCGGGCGCCTTGTCCGGCATCTTGACGGCCGTGACGTAGAATACGAATAGGAAACACGGGAGGGCGCGTGCGCGTACGCTTCTGGGGCACCCGCGGATCGATTGCTACGCCGGGTCCGGGCACGGTCCGATTCGGCGGCAACACGTCGTGCGTCGAAGTGACGACGGACGGCGGCGCCTGCTTCATACTGGATTGCGGAACCGGCGCCCGCGAACTCGGCGCGGCGCTGATGGCGCGCACGCCCGGCCCCATCAGGGCGACGATCCTGCTCAGTCACACGCACTGGGATCATATCCAGGGCTTTCCCTTTTTCGTCCCGCTGTTCGACGCCGGAAACCGGATCACCGTCTGTGGGCCGGAGGGCAGCGCGCATTCCCTGCGCGAAGTCCTCTCGGGCCAGATGGAATTCACGTATTTCCCCGTCGACATCGGCCAGCTTCCGGCGACGATCAGTTTTCGGGAGCTCGGAGAGGGAACGCACGAAATGAACGGCGTGCGCATCATCGCTCAATACCTGCATCATCCGGCAATGACGCTGGGCTATCGCATCGAGGCCGACGACGCAGTCCTCGTCTACTTGTGCGACCACGAGCCGTTTTCCGAAACCTTTTCGCATGACAATCGCGCCCATTTCGGCGCCGATTACATTGCGCACGAAGGCGACCGGCGCCACGCGCGCTTCATGGCGGGTGCCGGCCTGGTGATTCATGACGCCCAGTACACGCCGGAGGAATACCCTTCCAAGAAGAATTGGGGTCACAGCACCTACGAGTACGCCGTCGATGTCGCCGCGGCAGCGGGAGTGCGTGTCCTGGCTCTGACCCATCACGATCCTGCGCACGACGATGCTTTCATCGCCGAGGTCGAGGATCGCGCACGCGCTTATGCGAAACAGTTCGGGTATGCCATCCAGGTTTGCTGCGCATACGAGGGCCTCGATCTCGTCGTCGAGCCGCATGGCGCTCGGCACCTTCCCGATACGCCGCCCGCGCCACATTCCGGCCGGGACGCAATCCGTGGCAACCGCATTCTGGTCGTGGACGACGATCCCGATCAGCGCACGCTGGCAAACCTTGCGCTTAGCCAGGACGGGCACGTCGTTGTCGAGGCTGCCAACGGGCAGGAAGCTCTCGCGTCGATCGATGCCGCGATGCCCGATCTGGTCATACTTGATCTGCTGATGCCGAAACAGGGCGGTCTGGAGGTGCTCAAGATTCTTCGTTCCAGACCGGCAACGGCGACGCTGCCCGTGGTTGTGGTGACCGGGATGGACGACGAGAAGACTACCCGCGCCGGCTTCGAATTTGGCGCGACCGACTTCCTGACCAAGCCGTTTTCGCTCCCGCAGCTCGCCGCGCGCGTGCGTGCCTGTCTCGCGCGGACCGGAAGCGGAAACGACCCGACAGTACGATGATCGACGGCATCGCGACCGATTCGGCGCCACGTCGATAACGCAGCGGCGGCGCGCGGCCGCGCGGCTTCGCTTCGCACCGCGCCGCTGGGCCGCGCTCAGGGGTTGCACTTTTTCGTTTTTCCCCTATCTTACGGTGTTGTAGCCCCGCCGTGGCCGCCCTTTTTCCCGTGAAGAAAACCGTTTCGTTCCATCCCGCTGTCGACCGCTGGTTCCGCAAGCACTTTGTCACCCCGACCGAGGCGCAGGCCCGCGCCTGGCCGGCGATCCAGGCCGGCCGCGATGTCCTGGTCGCGGCGCCGACCGGGTCCGGCAAGACGCTGGCGGCCTTCCTCGCCGCGATCGACAGCCTGGTCCGCCGCGGTGTCGAGGCGCCGCTGCCCGACGAGACGCTGGTCGTCTATGTCTCGCCGCTCAAGGCGCTGTCCAACGATATCCAGAAGAACCTGTCGCTCCCCCTCGCGGAAATCCGCGAGGAGCTCAAGTCCCTGGATCTGCCGGATGTGGAGATTCGCACACTGGTCCGCACCGGCGACACCCCGCAAGCCGAGCGCGCGGGCATGCGCAAGAGGCCGCCCCATATCGTCGTCACGACGCCCGAATCGCTCTATGTCCTGCTGGGCTCCGAGTCGGGCCGCAAGATGCTGGCGACGACGCAGACCGTCATAGTCGACGAAATCCATGCGCTGGCGGGCAACAAGCGCGGCAGCCATCTCGCGCTGTCGCTGGAGCGTCTGGCAGCGCTGACCAGCAAACCGCCGGCGCGCATCGGCTTGTCGGCCACGCAAAAGCCGATCGAGGAGATCGCCCGCTTTCTGGTCGGCGAACGCAAGACCCGAAAGACCGGCATGCGCGACGACTGCGTGATCGTCGACGCCGGGCACATCCGTCCGCGCGATCTCGCGATCGAGGTGCCTCCGTCGCCGCTCGAGGCGGTCATGTCGAACGAAGTCTGGCAAGAGGTCTACGCGCGCCTGGCCGAGCTGGCCCTCGCGCACCGGACGACGCTCATCTTTGTCAACACGCGCCGCATGGCCGAGCGAGCCGCTCGCCATCTGTCCGATCGGCTCGGCGCCGAAAATGTCATGGCCCACCACGGCAGCATGGCGAAGGAGCTGCGGCTGAAGGCCGAGCAGCGGCTGAAGCGCGGCGAGCTCAAGGTGCTGGTCGCCACCGCTTCGCTCGAGCTCGGCATCGATATCGGCGACGTCGAGCTGGTCTGCCAGCTGGGCTCACCCAGGTCGATCGCGACGTTCCTGCAGCGCGCGGGACGCGCGAGCCACCAGGTCGGTGGCGTACCGAAAGCGCGCCTTTTTCCGCAGTCGCGCGACGAGCTGGTCGAATGCACGGCACTGCTCGACGCAGTGCGCCGCGGCGAGCTCGACCGGCTGATCATCCCGCCCAAGCCGCTGGACGTGCTATCGCAGCAGATCGTTGCCGAGGTCGCGGCGCAGGAGTGGCCGGAGGACGCGTTGTTCGACCTGGTGCGGCGCGCCTATCCGTATGCAACGCTTACGCGCGACGAGTTTCGGGACGTCGTGCGCACGCTCGCCGAAGGATTCAGCACGCGCCGCGGACATCGTTCCGCCTATGTGCATCGCGACACGGTCAACGGCGTGCTTCGCGGACGACGGGGCGCGCGCCTCACCGCGCTGACTTCCGGCGGCGCGATCCCCGACAACGCCGATTACGAGGTCGTGCTCGAGCCTGCCGGGCAGCTCGTCGGTACGGTCAACGAAGACTTTGCCGTCGAAAGCCTCGCCGGCGACATCTTCCAGTTGGGCAACAGCTCGTATCGTATTCTGCGGATCGAAGCCGGCCGCGTGCGGGTCGACGATGCGCACGGACAACCGCCGACGATTCCTTTCTGGCTGGGCGAAGCGCCCGCGCGCACCGATGAGCTGTCGCATGCGGTATCGCGCTTGCGCGAGGAGATCTCGGGACAGTTGAGCGGTCAGGGCGACAAGCAGACTGCGTTCGAACAGGTCGTGCGGGACATCGGCTTGTCGGAGCAGGCCGCGGGGCAGCTGGTCGACTATCTCGCCGCGGCCAATGCGGCGCTGGGCACGCTGCCCACCCAGAAGACGGTCGTGTTCGAGCGCTTCTTCGACGAGTCGGGGGGAATGCAGCTGGTGATCCACTCGCCGTTCGGGAGCCGCATCAACCGCGCGTGGGGACTCGCGCTGCGCAAGCGCTTCTGCACGAAGTTCAATTTCGAGCTGCAGGCGGCGGCGACCGAGGACGCGATTGTGCTGTCGCTGTCGACCAGCCACAGCTTCCCGCTCGAAAGCGTGGCGCGCTACCTCCATGCCAAGACCGTGCGTCCCCTCCTCGTTCAGGCGATGCTCGATGCGCCGATGTTCGGCGCGCGCTGGCGCTGGATCGCCGGGACGTCGCTGGCTCTGCCGCGCTTCCAGGGCGGCAAAAAGGTGCCGGCGCCGCTGCAGAGGATGCGTGCGGAGGATCTTATGGCGGCGGTGTTTCCGGATCAGATCGCCTGCGCCGAGAATCTTTCCGGTCCCCGTGAAATTCCCGACCATCCGCTGGTGGCGCAGGCGGTGCACGACTGTCTGTACGAGGCGATGGACATCGAAGGTCTGGAGCGCCTGTTGGCGGACATCGAGTCGGGAAAGGTGAGCGTGGTCGCGCGCGATCTGACCGAGCCTTCGCCGCTGGCGCTGGAAATTCTCACCGCGCGACCCTACGCCTATCTCGACGACGCGCCGCTGGAAGAGCGCCGCGCGCAGGCGGTGATGAGCAGGCGCTGGCTCGACGACGCCAGCGCGGCCGATATCGGCCGTCTCGACGTCGCCGCGATCGAGCGGGTGCGCGCCGAAGCGTGGCCGGAAGCGGCGAGCATCGACGAGCTGCACGATGCGCTGCTGGGCTTGGGCTTTGTCACGCCGGACGAAGTCGATCGGCAGCCGTCGTGGCGCGGCTTTCTCGATACGCTCGCGCTGGCGCGCCGGGCAACGCGCGTCATGACCGACGTCGAAAACGAGCCGGCGCAGCTCGCCTTGCGAGGCGTCGCAGACGCAAGGTCGATGTGGGTCGCCGCGGAGCGTTTGCCGCAATTCCATGCCTTGTATCCGAGCGCGCGCCTTGCACCCAGCATCGAGGCGCCCGCGGAGTTCAGGGAACGCAGCTGGACCCGCGACGAAGCGCTGGTGGAAATCATCCGCGGCCGGCTGGAGGCTCTGGGCCCTGTCACGACTCGCGCCCTTGGCAACTCGATGGATCTCGCCAGCGACGACATCGAGGGCGCGCTGGCGAAGCTCGTCGCCGAAGGTTCGATCATGAGCGGCTTTTTCACGCCGGGCGCAGCGGAAACCGAATGGTGCGATCGAGCGCTGCTCGCGCGCATTCACCGCTGCACGGTCAAGCGGCTCCGCCAGGAAATCGAGCCCGTCTCGAGCAGCGATTTTCTTCGCTTTCTGTTTCGCTGGCAGCATGTCGCCCCGAACGACCAGCGGCAGGGACCCGACGCGCTCGATGCGGTCATCGCGCAGCTCCAGGGCTTCGAAGCGCCCGCTGCGGCATGGGAGTCCGAGATTCTTCCTGCCCGTCTGGACGATTACGAATTCACCTGGCTCGACGACCTGTGTCTGTCCGGCCGGGTGATCTGGACGCGCCTGAGCCATACAGCGACGTTGAGCGGGCCCAGTGGTCGCGGTCCGATCCGCACGACGCCGGTGACGCTGCTCCCGCGCCGCAGCGCCGCACCGTGGAGCCGCGCCGCGCCACCGCCCGTGGTCAAGGTCGAGGAACTGGGCTCACGCGCGCAGGCCGTGGTCGAGGTCCTGCGCTCGCACGGCGCGTCGTTTTACGACGAGATCGTCCAGGCGACCGGCCTTTTGCGCACTCAAGTGGAGGACGCCCTCGCAGAACTCGTTGCAGCGGGACTGGTCGCATCGGACAGCTTCGCGGGCTTGCGTGCGTTGCTGACACCGTCGGAAAAGCGCAAGCCGCTGGGCAAGACAAAACGACATCGCCGTTCGCCGCTGTTCGGCATCGAGGAAGCGGGTCGATGGTCTCTGGTCAAGCGTACGCAACCCGACGCCACGACCAAGCGCGCCTATTACGAGCCGGACTTGGGCATGGTCGAGCACATCGTCCACGCACTGCTCAAGCGATATGGCGTGGTTTTCTGGCGTCTGTTGCAACGGGAAGCCGCATGGTTGCCCGCTTGGCGCGACATGTTGCGCGTGCTCCGGCGACTCGAGGCGCGCGGCGACATCCGCGGCGGGCGCTTTGTTGCCGGCGTATCGGGCGAGCAGTTTGCGCTGCCCGAAGCGATCACGATGTTGCGCGAAACCAGGCGCGGCGAAAGCGCCGGAATCCTGGTGTCGGTCAGCGGCGCGGATCCGTTGAACCTGGTCGGGGTGATCACGCCCGGCGCGAAAGTGCCGGCATTGCTGAATAACCGTGTGCTCTATCGAGACGGCGTGGCCATCGCGACCTTGGTCGGCAGCGAAATCCAGTGGCTCGCGACCCTGGAGCCCAGCGAGGCGCGTGCCGCAGAGAACGTGCTCGTCAGGCGACAGATCGGTTCACCGCTGCTGGCTTACCTGCGATAGGACGTTCGCGGAGGCGAGCTTGCCGGAGCAGCGCGGGCCAGGCTTGATCGACAGCACATCACGGATTGGTGGGCCTTGAAATGATCAACGTAAGACTCGCGGCAGACCGCGGCAGTGCCAACTTCGGGTGGCTCGACAGCCGGCATACGTTCTCGTTCGGCGAGTACTACGATCCCCGGCAGATGGGCTTCGGCCCGTTGCGGGTGATCAACGAGGACCGGGTCAGTCCCGGGCAGGGGTTTGGCACTCATGGCCACGCCGACATGGAAATCATCTCCTACGTGCTCGAAGGCGCGCTCGAGCACAAGGACAGCATCGGCACCGGTTCGGTGATCCGGCCGGGCGACGTTCAGATCATGTCCGCCGGCACCGGCATCCGTCACAGCGAATTCAATCACTCGAAAACGGAACCCGTGCATTTTCTGCAGATCTGGGTGGTGCCCGACCGCAAGGGTATCGCGCCCCGTTACGAGCAGAAAAACTTTGTTGACGCCGACAAGCGTGGCAGACTGCGCCTCGTGGGCTCACCCGACGGCCGCGACGGGTCCGTCGTCATTCATCAGGACGTGGAGCTGCTCGCTTCGGTTCTCGATGCCGGCGAACGGGTGACACGCGTATTGCCGTCGGGGCGCAAAGCCTGGGTGCAGGTCGTCCGCGGCGCCGTCGCGATCAATGGCCGCGACCTGGATGCCGGCGACGGCGCCGCCATCGAGGGTGAGCCGGCGATTCCAGCTGACGGCGAAGGTCGGCGGCGCGGAGATCCTGCTGTTCGATCTGCCTTGACCGACGTCCCCAGGCAGGCGTGCGGTGATTCGCTGGCGCTGATTTGAGCGTTCCCTGCACCCGATGAGCGCGTTCCCGCCACCTCCGTCCGATGCCAGCGCCGTTCGCGCCACGGCTTGCGACTCGCCCTGCGCGCCATCAGCGGCACCATGGGTTCTCGCGGCGACGATCCTCGCCTCCAGCATGGCGTTCATCGACGGCACGGTGGTCAACGTGGCGCTGCCAGCGCTGCAGCGCGATCGACGCCACCCTCGTCGATGTCCAGTGGGTGATCGAGGCCTATGCGTTGTTCCTCGCGGCGCTGCTTCTCGTCGGCGGGTCGGCGGGCGATCGTTTCGGGCGCCGCCGAGTGTTCCTGCTCGGTGTGGTCGTATTCGCCGTCGCATCCCTCGGATGCGGACTCGCCAGCGGCGTGCGCGAGCTCATCCTTGCCCGCGCTCTGCAGGGTATCGGCGGCGCGCTGCTGGTCCCGGGCAGCCTCGCCATCATCAGCGCGTCGTTTGCCGAGCACGATCGCGGCAAGGCCATCGGCACCTGGTCCGGCGCCACGGCGATTACCGCGGCGCTCGGGCCGGTGCTCGGCGGGTGGTTGATCGATCATATATCGTGGCGCTGCCGTATTCTTCATCAACCTCCCGTTGGCCGCAGCGGTCGTCCCCATCGCGCTGCGGTACGTGCCCGAAAGCCGCAATGCCGACCTCCGCGGAAGCTCGACTGGCCGGGCGCGCTGCTGGTGACGCTCGGCCTCGGCGGGATTGTTTACTGCCTGATCGAATCATCGAACTCGGGTTGGTCGTCCTCGGCAATTCTCGCGTCGTTCGTGGTAGGCGTCCTGGCGCTGACGGCATTCATCGCCGTGGAAATTCACCAGGCGGCACCGATGATGCCGACGCGATTGTTTCATCGCGCACGTTCACCGGAGCCAATCTGCTCACATTCCTTCTCTATGCGGCGCTTGGCGGGTCTTTTTTCGTACCGCTGAACCTGATCCAAGTGCAGGGCTACTCAACGACCGGCGCGGGGGCGGGATGCTGCCGTTGATTCTGTTGCTGTCGGTGCTGTCGCGCTGGTCGGGGGGTCTGGTCGATCGTTTCGGCGCGAGGGTGCCGCTCGTCATCGGCCCGGCCTCGCCGCCGGCGGCTTTCGCTCCTTGCCGTTCCAGGCGTCGACGGCAGCTACTGGGCCACGTTCTTTCCGGCCATGCGGTCCTGGGGCTCGGCATGTCGGTGAGCGTTGCACCGCTGACGACCACCGTCATGAACTCCGTCGACGCCAGCTTTTCGGGCGCAGCCTCGGGGATCAACATTGCGGCATCGCGCGTGGCTGCGCTATTTGCCGTTGCCTTGTTCGGATTGATCATGGCATCGATTTTCAACGGCAGACTGCACGGCGAGCTCGAGCGCGCAGCCGTGACGCCCAACCTGATCGAAGCGATCGAACAGCAGCGCAACAAGCTCGCCGCCATCGACGCTGCCCGCCGGCGTCGATGCTCGCGAACCGGCATCGGCGAAAAGCGCAATCGCCGCGGCGTTCGTCGCCGGGTTTCGCGCGATCATGCTGATTTCGGCAGCGCTTGCGCTGGCCAGCGCAGCCAGCGCATGGCTGCTGATCGAAGGTGCGCGCCCGCCGGGGCCCGCCGATCGAGAACCCGTCGACCGGTGATCTAATGTTCATTTACTCGGCGAGGACCTCGCCCGATCCACCCATCTCCTTGGGCATGTCCTTCATCTTCGGGAGCCCATCATTGATGCGAAGGACCGTTTCCGCGTAGTGGACGTGAAGGGCCGGCTGATGGCGATAGGTCGGGATCGTCGCGGCGTACACGTCGACCAGCCCGAACGGCGGATGGTCGGTCAGCAGATGTCCACCGCAGGTCTTGCAGAACTTGCGGTAACTCTTCTCGGTCTTGTGGTAGACGCCGATGTTGTTTTCGCCTTTGGTCACCTTCACGGCATCCGGCTTCCAGAGGCTGAACGCGTTGACCGGCGCAGCAGCCCAGCTCCGGCATGACGAGCAGTGACAATAGCCTGCCGCGATGGGCTCGCCGGTGACGGTGAGCTCGACGGCCCCGCAAAAACAGCTTCCCTTGTGCGTCTGATCCATGGTTTCTCCTTGGGAGAGAGTGCGCGTAGCAAGCGCGAAAACTCCAATGTCGATGATTCGATCGTGCCGGTCAACTATCGGCCGGGTTGGGCCAGCTTGATTTGTGTTGTCGTGCGCATCCTGCGCTCTGTCGTCGCGCGGCCTACGTCCGCTTCACCGTTAGCCGGCTCCGCCGCCGCGATGCTCGCCGAAGCCTTTGCGACATCGACAGCCACTTCTGTTGCGCTCTTTCCACCGCCAGCGTGTACGACTGGGCGCTGACGGAACCGAATTGCGCCGGCAGCACCACCATTGTCACCATGGTGACGGCGGCCATCGCGACCGCGGTCAATCCTAGGGCGGCGCGAGGTGTTGACGTTTCATAGCGATTCATGTGCCAATCCTTTCGACTTTATCCGGGACTCTTCCTGTATGCGAGGGATCGCGCATCGCCGCCTTCACGTACCGGGCACCGATGCGGGTGCAGACGCGGAAGCCTTGCAGTCTAGTGAGGATGCGCAGCAGGGAGACTTCAAACACCGGCCGTTTTTGTTTCGAATGTTTCGTGCGTTCCCGACGCAATGCACCCGGGACGCTCGGCCGAAGTGATGGAAAGGTCTGCGTGTCGCCGTGCCGGGGACGCCCCAGGGCGCTACGCTACATCGGGGCGCGGAAGATCGCCGTCCGTGGCCAGCTCGGCGACGACGCGACGCACTTCGCTCGGCAGGAACGGCTTCTCGATCACCGGACGGCCGCTCTCGGAGACGAACTCGCGCAGCGCCGAGGCGAGCGTATCGCCGGTCACGAAGACGACGCGCGCCCGCTGTCCCGGCCAGCGCCGCTCGATCTCCTGGTACAGCGCGCGCCCGTCGAGATCGGGCATGCGGATGTCCGTGAGGATCACATCGTAGTGCTCGGCCGCCATCCGCTCCAGCGCTTCGCGCCCGGAAGCTGACGGTGACCACGCGATGGCGCGCGGCGATCAGGATCTCCGCCAGCGTCTTCGCGAATCTCCGCTTCGTCGTCGACGATGAGTATCGTGCGCTGGCCCGCGCTCGCCTTCGCAGGACGGCGCGGCGTCGACGCCGGCCGCATCGACGGCGCCGACCGGCAGCACGATCGTGAACACGGCGCCGCCCTCGCTCGGACAATCGACGGTGAGCGTGCCGCCGTGCGCCTCGACGATGCCGAGACTCACCGCCAGGCCGACGCCCGTGCCGATTCCGGTCGGCTTGGTCGTGAAGTACGGCTCGAATACCCGCGCGCGAAGATGCGCCGGAATGCCGGGGCCGTTGTCGGCGACCGTGATGCGGACCACGTCGCGCGGCCGCGTCGAATCGGCTCGTCACGCGTATGCGGCGCGGTGCGGGCTGGTCCTGCAGCGACTGCTGCGCATTGATGATCAGGTTGAGCAGCACCTGGTGGAGCTGGTCGGCGTCGGCGAGGATCGAGCGGAATGTCCTTGGCGAGATCGAGCGCGACTTCGATGCTGCTCGTGCGAATGGCGTAGCCGGTGATGTCGAGCGCCGCCGACACGACCTCGTTGATCGCCACCGGGCCGCGTTCGGGCTGCTGCTGCCGCGCCATCGCGAGGAAGGTTCGCACGATGCGCGCGCAGCGCTCGGCGGCGGTGCGAATCTTCAGCGCCGCGGCCTGGGTCGCCGGGTCGCCCTGCTCCTCGAGCAGCACCGCGCGCGCCACGACGACCGACAGCGGATTGTTGAGCTCGTGGGCGACGCCGGCCAGCAGCGAGCCGAGCGCCGCGAGCTTCTCGCGCTGATACAGCGATTCGCGCTGCCGCGCCAGCTCTTCCGCGGAGCGCTTCTTCTCGGTGATGTCGCGAGCGATCGTCAGCACGTGCGGCTTGTCCCTGATACTGCATCGGGATGCCGTGCACCTCGAGCTCCAGCGCGGAGCCGTCCTTGCGCACGCTCGGTCACCTCCGAATGCAGCGATTCGCCGGCGGCGACCGAGCGGAGAAACTCGGGGTGATACGACGGGCCCGTCCAGCTGCCCGGCGGCAGCGCGGAGACTCGCCGTCGCTGTAGCCGTACATCCGCCACAGCGCGGGATTGGTGTCGACGATCTCGCCCGCGGCGTTCCACAGCGCCAGTCCGTCGATCGACGCGTTGAACATCGCGTGATACTGCTCTTCGCTCGCGCGCAGCGCCGCCTCGGCCACCTTGCGGTCGGTGATGTCGCGCGCGAGCGCCAGTACGCGGTCCTGTCCGCCGATCGTGACGCGCTTGACGAACACCTCGTGCCAGCGCAAGCTGCCGTCCTTGCTCCTGCCGTGCCACTCGATGCGCAGCTCCTCGCCGGCCGCCGCGCGCGCGATCAGCGCCATCGCGTCCTGGTGGGTATAGGGGCGCTCGCCGGAGCCGAGCGTGCCGACGTCGAGCCGCCGGAACTCCTCGCGCGTGTAGCCGAAGGTGGCGCAGGCCTTGGGATTGACATCGACGATCGCGCCGGTCTCGATGTCGTGCACGAAGATCGCGTCCTCGGCGGCGTCGAAGATCGCCCGGTAGCTCGCCTCCGACACCCGCAGCGCCTCGGCCGCGCGCTTGCGCTCGGCGATGTCCTGGCGCAGCCGCGTCTGCGTTTCGGCGACTTCGAGCGCCATGGCGTCGAACGCGCGGCTCAGCCGGCCGAGCTCGTCGCTGCCCTTGAGATCGCTGCGCGCAGCGAGATTGCCCGCGGCGAGCTGCTCGGCCGCGCCGCACCAGCCGCGCGGTGCGCCGCGTGAGCAGGAAGTGGAACACCAGCCACATGGCCAGCGCGAGCGCCGTCACCCAGCCGGCCCAGTAGAGCGACTGCTGGACGACCTGCGCGCGGGCCTCCGCCTTGTAGCGCTTGAGGTCGTAGGCGAGGAACACGCTGCCGGTGCGCGAGGGACGCAGCTCCTCGCGCTCGCTGCCCATCAGGATGCCCGCGTAGCCGAGCAGCTCGTCGCCGTTCGAGTCGATCGTCATCCCGGCGCGGCGCTCGCGAATGGCCCCGGCGGCCTGCTCGAGATCGAATTGCGGCAGCACGTCGGCGATCTGCCGCCCCAGCCACGCGCGTCGCGTCGCGGCGATGACGGCGTTCCGGTCGTCGGTCAGCGCGGCGAGGATGACGTCGTGGTTGTGCGCGAGCACCGCGATCTCGTGCTGCGCGGCCGCCAGATCGCCCTTGAGCAGCAGGTACTCCAGCGTGCTCTGCAGGCGCGACATCTCCTGCGCCAGCCGCTTGCGGCTGTCCTCCTCCGCCGCGCGCTCGGCCTGCGGCACGTGATAGAGGAGGTTCACCGTGCTGAGCGTCGCGGCGAAGCCCAGCAGGATGAGCGGGACCGTGAGCTTGAGCGACGCCGGAACGCGGAGCTTCATCGGCCGGCAGGCTCGCGCCAGCGGCCCCGGCGCGAGCAGCGCCTTCGATCTCGAGTCCGGCGCGCAGCAGCTTCGCATCCACCATCAGCGCCATCAGCCGGCGTCCGGTCACCGCCAGCTCCGGCGTCGCCCCGCCGAGCATCCGCAGGTTCTCCTCGCGGGACGGAATGTGCAGGCCCTGCTGCGCCTCCAGGAACTGCTCGCCGCTCGTCTGCTGGCGAATGCCCATGCGCCGCGCCGCATCCTTCGGCTCGCGCTTCATGTAGTCGATCGCGCCGAACCAGCCGGCCAGCAGCGCCTGGATCGCCTTGGGCTGCTTGTCGACCACGCTCGCCCGCACCGCGAGCAGATCGACGATCTCGCCCGGAATCTGCGTGCTGTCGAACAGCGTGTTGGCGCCGGCCCGCAGGAACTGCGCGCGATACGGGTCGAACGTGACGGCGCCGTCGACCTGGCCCTTCTCGAACGCGCTCGGCTGCTCGTTCGACTCGAGGTGCACGACGTTGACGTCGCTCGCCTGCATGCCGTTGAGCGCCAGCGCCCGGCTCAGCACGAACGCGCCGAGCGCGCTGCTTTCCACCGCGACCGACTTGCCCTTGAGGTCGTGCATCGTCCGCATGCCGCGACGGCCCACGACCACGTCGGCGCCGTGCGACACGTCGACCACCAGGATGATCCGCGGCTGCAACCCGTCCGCGGCGAGCCCGAACAGCTCGTCCAGGCTGATGACCATGCCGTCGATGGCCTGGTTGCGAAACGCGCGCAGGACTTCGCTCGCCGACGGATACTCGACGAGCTGCACGGCCGCCGGATCCAGGCGACCCAGCTCCCGCGCGAGGTAGAGCGGCTCGCTCCCGATCCAGACGTTGGTGCCGATGCGCAGGGCGGTTTCCGGCTCGCGCATGCAGCCGGCGAGCGGAAGCAGCAGCGCGACGCACGCGAGCGACGCACAGCAGTCTGCCTCGCGCGCAGGTAGGTGCTCATCGGATTCTCACGCTCCGTCCGGCACGAAGATGTAGCCCTCGTTGCGTATCGGTCCGGATGAACCGCGGATGCTCGGGATCGGGCTCGATCTTCTTGCGCAACCGCATGATGCGCAGATCCACGCTGCGGTCGAACGGATCCCAGTCGCGTTGCTGGTTGAGATTCAGGATGCGCTCGCGCGAGAGCGCCCGGTTGGGGTGCTCGGCAAGCGCCTTCAGCAGATCGAACTCGAGCGGCGACATCGGCACCTCCGCGCCCTTCTCGTCGGTGAGCCGGTGCGCGGCGATATCGAGCACGCAGCGCCCGATGCGCACGCGCGCGGCGCCGATCTCGGCACGGCCCGCGGACGACGTGCGGCGCAGCACGCTCTTGACGCGCGCCAGCAGCTCGCGCGGATCGAACGGCTTCGGAACGTAGTCGTCGGCGCCCATCTCGAGGCCGACGATCCGATCGACCACCGTGCCCGCGGACGTCAGCATGACGATCGCGATCTTGGCGTAGCGCTCGCGCAGATGCCGCGCGAGGCTCAGGCCGTCCTCGCCGGGCATGTGGATGTCGACCAGCGCCAGGTCGACCGGCTGCGCGGCGGCGATCGCCCGCGCGGCGCTGGCGCTTTCGGCGCCGATCGCCGCGTAGCCGTGGGCGACGAAGTATTCCTCCAGCACCTCGCGCACGTCGGGCTCGTCGTCGACGATCAGGATCGTGGCTTTCGGGCTCACGGGCGCTGCCCTTCTCCCTTTGGCCTCCTCGTCGGGGCGTGGCCGCACCCGGATCGATCGGGAACCGTCAATCGTACCGCTACCGGGACGACGATGTGCACTGCCCCCTCGAGCGTGCGTCGGAACCGAAGCTTGCCGGCCCGCAAGCATACAGGCCATTCGCGCGGCGTTCGGCGGTTGGCGGCGAGCGCCTGAAACAAACGAAACAAAATTGCGCGCACGCTGAAGTTCGCCTGCTGCATGCGCTCCATAGACTGGCGTCGAAGTCCCCATTTTCAGGAGATTCGCGTGACCAGGAACGACAGAGAGCCCCTTCCGACAGCAGCGTCGTATCGGCGGCTCGTCGCCTGCAGCCTGTGGCTGCACCTCGCGTTGATCGGTGCCAATCACACTGGCGGTCGGGCTGCGCCAGGGGCTTCGACGGAGAAGGGTCGCGGGCGCTGGGGCTGGCTTTCTTCGGGGCCATGCTGGCAGCAGCGAGTTGGCGGCGTGGTCTGGCGCTCCTCGACCCTGTGCGGCATGCGCCGGCGGCCGTGCCTGAGGCACCAAACGACCCCTTACCCCTACGCATGACTTCGATGGCGACGGCGCGAAGCGCGGTCGCGATGCTGTCCGCCGTAGCGCTGCGATCGAACCGGAGAGGGCCATGACGTTTGCCGTCCGGCGCGTGAACGAGGACAAACGCGCGGCGCTCCTGGCGCATTTTCTCGCGCTGCCACAGCGCGACCGTTCGTTGCGGTTCGGCATGTCGCTGGCGACGACGGTTATCGTGGCCTACGTCGACCGAATCGACTTTGTCCGCGATGCCGTCTTCGGCATTCACGACGATCGACTCGCGCTCATCGGTGTCGCGCATGTAGCCATTGAAGGCGACCGCGCCGAGCTTGGGTTGTCGGTTCTGCCGACCCACCGTCGATGCGGCGTCGGCAGCGCGCTGTTCGATGCGGCGGTAGCGCACGCAATCAGCCGTCACATACCGACGCTATGCATGCATTGCCGGACGGCAAACGCGGCCATCATGCGGATCGCGCAGAGGTTCGGCATGGACATTATCTCCGGTGGCGGCGATGCCGCCGCCCACCTCAAACTGCAACCGTGGCCCGTGAAAGGAAACCCATGCGCATTTCAACCGACGTCGATAGCCTGATCGCTCCTGGAGAAGCGATGCCTCGCGGCACGGTGACCTGCCGCGACGCCGCGGCCGCCTTGTGGCGCAAGCAGGTCGTCATCGATACCGCGCGGAACGATGCCGCCGTCACCGGCGACGAGATCGAGTCGTGGGCCACAGTACGCGCGGAGCGGCAAACGGCCTGGGCGACATCGAAACCAGCGCCGCCGCCCTTCCAGTCCTGCCATCGAGCCGCGAGTTGCGCTCGCCGCCCCTCGCTCGTCGCTTCATTTGGGCCGCGCGAGATCGTGGTCGCGGCGTTCCGCGCGGGCGGCGCCATCGCGCGTCATGCGTACGTCCGCTATCGGCAGCATCAGCGGGCGCGAGCCGTCTACGACACGCTGCGCGAGCTCGATGACCACACGCTGCGCCGATTACATGGGTTTCGACCGCAGCGAAATCAGGTCGGTCGCGGCGGAATTGACGGGGGAAGCGGAGCGTACGCGGGTGCGTGTGCTTCTGTCGTCCTACGGCTTTCCGAAGTGACTTTTGTTTCCGCCTTTTTTTTTCGAAATCGCACACCGAAGGGACATCGCAATGGGAGCATTCCTGTCACTCTTGTTACGGTCTAGGTCGTCTACGCGTTCTTCCTGGCCACATTTCTCTACACCATGGGCTTCGCCGGCAACCTCGCGTGCCGAAGTCGCTCGACACCGGCGCCCTGGCTCGTTCCCAGTCGCTGATCGTCGACCTGGTGCTGCTTGGCCTCTTCGCCGTCCAACACAGCGTCATGGCACGGCAGACGTTCAAGCGCTGGTGGACGCGCATCGTCCCGCCGGCGGTCGAACGCAGCACCTACGTGCTCGCCGCACGCCGGCGCTGGCGCTGCTGTTCTGGCAGTGGCGGCCGCTCCCCGGGGCGGTGTGTGGAGCGTCGAACAGCGCCGCGGGTGGTGCTGCTCTTCGGGGCTTGTTCGCGCTCGGGTGGCTGGCCGCTGCTGGCGAGCACGTTCCTCATCAACCACTTCGAGCTCTTCGGGCTGCAGTCAGGTTTCGCGCGGCTGCGCGCCGCCGAGCCGGCCCGAGCCGCGTTCCGGGCGCGGCTTTTTACCGTGTGCGGCACCCGATCTACCTCGGCTTTATCCTGGCTTCTGGGCGGCGCCCCATGTCGCCGGGCATCTGCTGTTCGCCGTCGCCACCACCGGCTACATCTTTATCGGCATCTGGTTTGAGGAGCGGGACCTCGTTCGCCCAGTTCGGCGAGCGATATCGCCGCTATCGCCGGCAGGCCGGAATGTTGCTGCCATACCGCAGGGCTGAATAGCGTTGGCCCCTCGGCTTTGTCGAACAAGCGTCGAGGGCTACGGACGCTGGTGGAGTCGACCAGTCGGTGTCGGGCGTGCATTGAAAAATGCTCGAGCTATATTTAGACTGGCGTTCACGGACCTGCTCGAGGTGAAGGGGGCGCCATGAACGACAGTAATCGCGTCATCATCGAGGCCTGGAACACGGTCCTGTTCGACAAGTTCTGTCGCTTCAGGCATCTGCTTGTCGAGGGACTCGCGAACACAGCAACGCGGCGCTTCACGCCGCCGCTACCCGCCGGGCATGCGCGTGCTCGACGTCGGCTGCGGCTTCGGCGACAGCACGCTGCGCATCGCGCAGAGCGTGGGGCCGGACGGCGAGGCCGTCGGCGTGGATTGCGCCGAGAACTTCATCGGCGGGCCGCGACGACGTGCACGAGGCGGGCGTCGCTAACGCCCGCTTTTTCGTCGCCGATGTGCAGATGGGACGACTTGCGCGGCCCGTACGATCACGCCTTCGCGCGCTTCGGCACGATGTTTTTCGAGATGCCGGGCGCCGCGATGGGCAACATGCGCCGCGCGCTGAAGCCGGCGGCGCGCTGACGCATGATCGTCTGGCGCAGGCGCGAAGACAATCCTTGGCTGCACGAGGCCGAGCTTGCGCGTCAAGGCGATCGTGCCGGTCGTCTCCCACGAGGAGACCGACCAGGTGCACTGCGGGCCGGGCCGTTCTCGATGGCGGGCCCCGACATGGTGAGCGCGATGCTGCGCGGCGCGGGCTTCGATCGCATCACGTTCGAGCGCTACGACTGCGATATCTGCATCGGCCGCGACCTCGACGAGGCGATCGAGTTCGCGATGGCGCTCGGGCCGGCGGGCGAGATCATCCGGCTTGCGGGCGAGGAAGGGGAGCAGCCTGAAGCCGCAGGTGATCGCGGCGCTGACCGAAGACGCTGGCGCCGTTCGTCGGGCCGATGGCGTCTGGGCGCCGTCGAGCACGTGGTTCATCACGGCAACGAATCCCGGATGACGCGTCGAGCCCGACGCACACGTCATCGCGAGGGCCGATACCCAAAGGCCATTGGCGCGGCGATAATGGCTGTCCGATCTTGTGGAGGGACGACCGATGAAGCTTGCAACCGTGCGGCTCGCTGCGCTCGCGATCTGTTTCGCCGCTGCCAGCGCGAGCGCCGACGATGTTCTCAAGCTCGCGATCGGGCAGCGCGGCAACTGGGAGAACGCGGCCCCGGAGCTCGGTCAGAAGGCCGGAATTTTCAAGAAGCATGGCCTGGTCCTGGAGCTGCTCTACACGCAAGGCGCCGGCGAGACGCTGCAGGCCGTGATCTCGGGCAGCGTCGACGTCGGCATCGGCGTCGGTACCGCGGGAGTGCTCGGCGCCTATGCCAAGGGCGCGCCGGTGCGTGCGATCGCCAATTCGATGACCGGCGCCGACGATCTGTTCTGGTACGTCCCCGCCTCCTCGCCGATCAAGACGCTCAAGGATGCCGACGGGAAGACGATCGCCTACTCGACGAGCGGCTCGTCGACGAACCTCGCAGTCCTCGCCTTCCTTCGCGAATTCGGTGTGCAGGCGAAACCGGTGGCAACGGGAGTCCCGCGTCGACGTTCACGCAGACCATGTCGGGACAGGTCGACATCGGCTGGTCTTCGCCGCCGTTCGGGGTCGAGGCCTTGCAGCAGGGTCGCATCCGGATCGTGGCTCGCGAGAGCGACGTGCCGGCATTCCGGAACCAGACGGTCAGACTGGTGATCGCCAACACGACGACCGCCGAGCAGCGTCGTGACGTTCTCGAGCGCTACCTGCAGGCCTGTCGCGAAACCCTCGACTGGATGTATTCGGATCCGCGGCGCTGAAAGCCTATGCCGAATGGGTCAACGTTCCCGAAAGCTGGCCAAAAGGTCCGCGATCGGTTCTACCCGAAGGACAATCTTCGCCTGGATCGCCTCTCGGGTATCGACACCGCAATGGCGGACGCGGTCAGCTTGAAGTTCCTCGCCGCGCCACTGACCAAGCAGCAGCAGGACGATCTGTTCAAGTACTACGCGCGCGGCATTCGGTAGCGGTGCCTACTCGACTGCGCCGATTTCCGAGCCCAGAGGTCCCACACGCGCGGGAGCTGCGTGTCGTTGATCGCGGCCGCCTTCGCGGCTTCGCTCGCGTTGAGATAAGTCACTTCGCCCAACTGCTTCGCCTGCGTTTGCAATCGGGCGTTGACCTCGGCGTAGCACGCGCGGTACACCGCCTGCTCGAGCGAGACGCCGACGACCGTCGATCCGTGGCCGCGCATGAGCACGCCGACCGCGAGCCGAGCGCGGCGGCGAGCGCGACGCCGAGGCTGCCATTGCTGATCAGCATGTCGGTATCGCCCGCAACGTCGCGAATCTCGAACAGCGCGCTGCCTTTCGCCAGGAACCCGCTCATGTGGAAGACCGGCTTCAGCGGCGTCCAGGTCACGCCGAACGGAATCACATTGGGCGAGTGGCTGTGCACGACCGCGCGCCATCGGCGCGCGCGCGATAGAGTTCTCCGTGGATGAAACGCTCGAGATACACGCGCCGCCCGGCCGCATCCAGCGCAGCACCGTCGAGGTCGAAGGTGACGACATCCTCGCGGCGGACCAGCCCCGGAGCCATGTTGCGCGCAAGGAGGAAGTGATCGGACGATCGATCGTGGCGAACGCTTACGTGTCCGAACCCGTCGACGACGCCTTGCCGGTAGAGGATACGATTGGCCAGGACGAGCTTGTCGACAAGCGCGGGGTCGGCAGCAGGCGGCATCATGATTTCGGCGGCATGTTGCAATTCCTCATGATATGCGAAAAGATGAGCAATGATCGCGAAATTGTCTTCGCCTTCGTCACCTTCTGGCTGCGTGCCTCCTCGTCCTGACGAGCACCGCGGCGTTCGCCCAGTATCCATCGCGACCGATCAGGCTGATCGTTCCCATCCCCGCCGGCGGTGCGCCCGATATCGCTGCGCGCGTCGTCGGACAAAAGGTCTCCGAGCTGCTCGGCGTGGCGGTCGTCGTCGACAACCATGCGGGTCCAACGGCAATATCGCCGGCGACATGGTTGCGAAAGCTCCGCCCGACGGCTATACGCTGCTGCTCGGGCAGGACAGCCTGGTCGCCATCAACCCGCACCTGTACGCGAAGATGCCATTCGATCCGCTGAAGGACCTGGTGCCGGTGGCAACCGTCGCGGCGAACCAGTTCGTGCTGACCGTCAATCCGTCGCTGCCGGTCAGGAATTTCCAGGAATTCGTCGAGTACGCACGCCATGCGACGCCACCGCTGGCATACGCTTCCGGCGGAAACGGCAGCCAGCACCACCTGTCGATGGAAATACTGAAGCAGCGCGCCGGCATCGATCTGCTCCATGTGCCGTTCAAGGGTGGAACGCCGGCAACGGTGGCGACGGTGGCCGGCGACACCGTGGCGATGTTCGCCGGCACGTCGACGCAGACCCAGATCAAGGCGGGCAAGCTGCGCGCGCTGGCGGTTACCGGCACGAAGCGGTCGTCGGAGTTTCCCGATCTTCCGACATCAGCGAATTCTATCCGGGCTATGAAGTGACGATCTGGCTCGCCCTGTTTGCGCCGGCCGGAACGCCCGATGCGGTGCTCGTGCCGTTGCGCGCCGCTGTGACAAGGCGCTGACCTCGGCCGACGTCAAGCAAAAGCTCAACGCGGCTGGCGGCTCGAGCCTTTCGTAACGACGCCGGATGAATTCGCCGCCCTCATCCGCCGCGATTACGACAAGTACGGCAAGATCGTCAAGTCGATCGGCATCAAGGTCGACTGAAACCAGAGCCGGCGCGCATGTCGAAGGTCCCGCTTACGCTGGCGATCGGCGACTACGATCACGTTCGCGATCTGTTCGACGGCACGGTGCCGGTCGGCGGCGTCGACCTGACGGTGTTGCGTCTGCCGGTCGAGGAGATTTTTTACCGTTTCCTGCTGCGGGCGAGTTCGACGTCTCGGAAGTGTCGTTTGCCAAGATCGTCGCGCTGGCGGCGCAGGA
Organism: uncultured beta proteobacterium; assembly: GCA_963828665.1. GTDB lineage: Bacteria > Pseudomonadota > Gammaproteobacteria > Burkholderiales > Casimicrobiaceae > PALSA-1003. Next base: position 137,529 of record CAWHFL010000007.1, on the reverse strand, counting down.
CGATGAGCGCTTCGTTCCGCTGCCGGTATTTCCATCGCGCGTGTTCCGCCACTCGTCGATCTACGTGCGCGGCGATGGAGGCATCCACCGGCCCGAAGACCTCGCAGGCAAGCGCGTCGGCGTGCCCGAATGGGCGCAGACCGCCGCCGATCTATTCGCGCGGTCTCCTTGCGCACGAATACGGCGTCGATCTCGCCTCGATCCACTGGCACCAGGCTGGCGTGAACGAGCCGGGGCGACACGAGAAGGTGACGCTCGAGCTTCCTCCGGGTTTCCGCCTGACCGCCGTTGCGGACCGCTCGCTGTCCGACATGCTCCTGGCCGGCGAGCTCGACGCGGTGCTCTCCGCGCGCCACCGGCGCCGTTCCCGGCCGGCGACCCCCGCGTGCGGCGGCTGTTCACCGACTATCGCGGCGTCGAGGCCGGCGTACGCCCGCAAGACCGGCATTTTCCCGATCATGCACGTGGTCGCCTGCGACAGAGAAATCTACGAGCGCGATCGCTGGCTGGCGATGAACCTGTTCAAGGCTTCGACCAGGCGAGGATACGCAGCCTCGCACGCGCGGCGGACCTCACGGCATCGTTCTTTCCGTTGCCGTGGGTGCCGGACGAGTTTCGTCGCGCGCGCGAGCTCTTCGGCAGCGACCCTGGCCCTACGGCATCGAGGCCAACCGGAAGACGCTCGACGCATTCCTGCGCTATGCGTTCGAGCAGGGCGTTTGCCGCCGCCAGCTGACGGCCGAGGAGCTTTTCCCGCCGGGAGTGCATTCGACGTTCAGGATCTGACGCGCATTCTGCTTGCCCGGATCCTTGACGTCGGGATACCTGTCGAACTCGATGTTGTAGAGCACGCCGTTCGACCTTCTCGACGCTTGCGGATGTACACGGTTTGCACGATGTCGCGCGTCTCGGGGTCGATCGTGATCGGGCCGCGCGGGCTCATCAATCTTCATTCCCTTCAGCGCCGCGACGAACTTGTCGCGCGTCGGTCGAACCGCCGGTCTTTTTCAGCGCCTCGGCGATCGCCGCCATGCCGTCGTAGCCGGCGCAGGCCATGAAGTTGGGACGCAGCTTCGTGCCGTTGGTCTCCACGTACGCCTTGAGGAACGCCTTGTTTTCCGGCGAATCGTGCGCCGCCGAATAATGGAAGCTGGTGATGAGCCCGATCGTCGGCTCGCCCATCGCCTGAGCACGCCGTCGTCGGTCAGGTCGCCGGTGGCGATCAGCCTGATGCCCGCCTCCTTCGAGGCCGCGCTCCTTGTAGCCCTTCATGAATGCGATCGCCCTGGTTGCCCGGCGGCAGAAAAACGAACACCGCTTCGGGCTTGCTGTCCTTGATTCGCTGCAGGTACGGCGCGAAGTCGGGGTTCTACAGAGGCATGCGCACGCTGTCGACGATCTCGCCGCCGGCGGCCTTGAATGCCTTGATGAACGCGCCTTCGGCGTCGATGCCCGGACCGTAGTCGGACACCATCGTGAATACGCGCTTGATGCCGTTCTTCGCCGCCCATAGCGCCATCGGCTGCGTATCCTGCGGCAGCGTGTTCGAGACGCGGACGATATAGGGCGACTTGGTGGTGATGACTGACGTCGCCGCGTTCATGATGATCATCGGCTTCTTTGCCTCGGTCGGCGACCGGCGCGACCGCGAGCGCATTCGGCGTCAGCCCGAAGCCGGCGAGGATATCGACGTTGTCGCGGGTCACCAGTTCCTGCGCGAGCCGCTTGGCGACATCCGGCGCGGGCCCGTCGTATCGCTTGGATGATGAGCTCGATCTTCCTGCCGCCGAAGATCTCGCCATTCAGCTTCATATAAGTCTTCATGCCGCCGACGATCTGCTGGCCGTAATCGGCGAACGGACCGGAAAACTCGGCGACGACCCCGATGCGCACCGTTTCCTGCGCGATGGTCGGCCCGCCGGCCAGCACGACGATCGCGGCCAGCATTGTCCGTACGACTCGCTTCGCTCGCATCATGGTCTCCTCCTCGAGAATCGCCGGCGATCACGCCGGACCCGCCGCGCGGCCATTCGGTATGTGTTCATATTGAATGTATGCATACGAAATAGTACGCTTGGCGGATCGCCTGGCGCAATGTCTCCCAGGCGTCGGCGCAAGGAGACTTTCCGCATGAATCCCCTCGGTACGCTCGATGAGCTGCCCCGCGATTATGTCGCGGAGCTGACCCGCGCCAACCTGGTCCCGCTGTGGCCCAGCATGCGCGCGCTGCTGCCGCCGCAGGCGCCGCGCTCGGCGACGCTGCCTGCGCACTGGCGATGGACGGCGATCCGGCCACTGCTGCTGCGCGCGGGGGAACTGACGCCGATGGAAAAAGCGGAACGGCGGGTGCTGGTGCTGGCCAATCCCGGCCGCGGCCTCGACAATTTGCAGGCATCGGCGGCGATCTACCTGGGCATGCAGCTGGTGCTTCCGGGCGAGACCGCACCCAGCCACCGGCACACGCCCAACGCCGCGCGTGTCGTGGTCGAGGGCGAAGGTGCGGTGACGCTGGTCGACGGCGCATCCTGCGCGATGGAGCCCGGAGACCTGATCCTGACGCCGACCGGCCAGTGGCATGAGCACCGTCATGCCGGACGCGTGCCGGTGATCTGGCTCGACGTGCTCGATCTGCCGTTGATGGTCTACCTCGACGTTTCGTATGCGGTCGAAGGCAGGTCGCAGTCGGCGCTGCCGCCCGAGTATTCCTATGCCGCCGGCGGGCTCGCCCCCATTGCCCACGGCGGTCGGACTCAGGGCCCCTACCCGCTGCTGCGCTACGAATGGCGGCGCACGCGCGAGGCGCTGCAGGCGCTCGCCGGCTCGACCGAGCCCGGCACGCCGGTACAACTCGCTTATGTGAATCCGGAAACGGGCGGCGATTGCCTCAATACGCTCGCATTCGCGGCGCTGCTGCTCCGGCCGGGCGAGGAAATCGTTCTTCCCCGCGACTCGGCGGCACGCGTGTTCCACGTGGTCGAAGGCCATGGCGAGGCGCAAGTCAACGACACGGCCATGACGTTCGATCATGCCGACACTTTTTGCGCACCGGGGCTCGCAACGGTGCGCGTGGCCAATCGCTCGAGCCGCTCGCCGCTGTATCTGGTCAGCGCCGATGAATCGCCGCTGCAGCGCAAGCTCGGCGTCTACGAGCGGCGTTGACGGGCGCGCCGCCATGAACGCCCGCCCCGGCCGCTCGGCCCCGGTGCTCGTCGTCGGCGGCGGCATCGGCGGCATGGCCGTCGCGCTGGCGTTGAGCCAGAGCGGGTTTGCGGTCGAGCTCTTCGAGCAGTCGAGTGAGATCGGCGAGATCGGCGCCGGCCTTCAGCTCGGGCCCAACGGGTTCGCTGCGATGGACGCGCTCGGCGTCGGGGAGCGCGCGCGCAAGCGCGCGGTGTACACCGACGAGCTGGTCATGATGGACGCGATCGACGGCAACGACGTCGCGCGGATACCCGTCGGCGAAGCCTTCCGCCGGCGCTTCAACAATCCGTATGCGGTCATCCACCGTGCCGACATCCACCAATCGGTGTACGAGGAAGTCCAGCTCGCTCCCGACATCGCCGTTCACACCTCCGCGCGCATCGTGCGGGTCGACCTCGAAGCACAAGCCGTGCGGCTGGTCGATGCCGACGGCGACACCCACCTGGGGCGCAGCGTCATCGGCTGCGACGGCGTGCACTCGGTCGTGCGCAAGCGGCTGATCGGCGACGGACACCGCGTCTCGGGCCATGTCGTCTATCGTGCGGTCGTTCCTCGCGCCGATATGCCTGCCGATCTGCGCTGGAACGCAGCGGCGATCTGGGTCGGCCCGAATTGCCATCTCGTCCACTATCCACTGCGCGGTGGCGAGCAGTACAACATCGTCGTCACCTTCCACAGCCGGAGCAGGAACAATGGGGCGTGCGCGAGGGCTCGCGCGACGAGGTCATGTCGTACTTCACCGAGATCTGCGACCGGCCGCGCCAGCTGCTCGACAAGCCGACCTCGTGGAAGCGATGGTCGACCGCCGATCGCGATCCGGTCGATCGCTGGGGCGAAGGCCGGGCGACGCTGCTTGGCGACGCCGCCCATCCGATGCTGCAGTACCTGGCGCAAGGCGCCTGCATCGCGCTCGAGGATGCGGTGACCTTGCGCGAGGCGCTCGGGCCTGCGAGGCAGTCTCGACCCGCCTTCCGGCTCTACGAATCCAAGCGCATCGTAGCGGGGGGCCCGCCTGATTATTTCGGCGCGCGAGATGGGAAGGATGTATCACGCCAAGGGCGTCGAGCGGCTGGTGCGCAACTCGCTTTGGGTCGGCCGCACGCCGGAGCGTTCTATGACGCGCTCGAATGGCTCTATGGATGGAGGGTCGACGAGTGCCTGGCCTGAGGCCGCCGCACGCGGCCGTGGATGCCGGCAACGTCAGCTACGCCGATCCGCGGGCGAGCGACCTCGTCATCCACCACATGCCGGGCCATTTCATCCGCAGGCTGCAGCAGGTAGCGGTCAAGCTCTTCTTTGCGCGCGTCGGCCTCGACATGACACCGGTACAGTTCGCCGCGCTCGCCGCGGTGGCGCAGGCCCGCAACGACCGAGGCGCGCTTGAGCGCCCTGATCGGCTACGACCGCGCGACGATCGGCGGCGTCATCGGCCGGCTCGAGTCGAGAGGCTGGCTCGCGCATCGGCTTCGCCTGCCGACCGGCGAGTACGGCTGGTCCGCATCACGCCGTCGGGCAGGAACGCTGGCCCGGGCGCTGCCGGCGGTCAGGGCGGTGCAGCGCACATTGCTCGAATCGCTCGATGCCGCCGAGCGCAGGCGCTTCGAGCGCCTGTGCCTCAAGATCCTCGCGCATCACCTCGGCTAGTCGCGCGAGGTCGTCGCGCTGAGGAGATCGAACGCGTCGGGGGCGTGTTTCAGCCGATGAATTCTTCGCGTTCCGGGCGAAATGCGGCGGCCTCGAGTCTGACGGACCGCGCAAAGGTTTGGGCATGTAACCTTTGGATTGAAGGCACGACCTGACCTCGTTCGCTCTGGCACTGGCGTTCACGTCACGCTCGCTGGGCGGAATGTAGGCTCCCGGCGCGGCAGTGCAGATCAGGTGAAGGCCCACCGACCTGCAATCGGATTGCGATGGCGCCTGGTGGCCGCCGAAGGATTCGATCCTGACCGGATACCTGCTTGTCCCCCGTTGCTCGCACTGCAAACGGTCCTGGTCGAATTCGGCTTCGCTGGTATTCGGCCGCGACCACCCCGTCGCACACGCGGCCAGACACGCCAGAAGCATCAACATTGGCGGACGTCAGAAAAAAACTTCACCCAACCCTCAGTGCCCGGTCGCGTCTCCGCGGCGGCTGGCCTCGAAGAGGAACCAGGTGCGCCGCTCGGTTTCGTCGATCCACACTTCGATGAGGCTGGCGGTGGCGATGTCGCGGTGCTCGTCGCACACGTCGTGGGCCTCGCGCAGGCGCGCGGCGAGCGTCTTGTTGTCCTCGCGCAGCTCGGCGAGCATGTCCAGCGGCTCGACGTAGTCGGCATCGTTGTCCGAGCACGCGCTGCATGCGCGCGATGTGGCCGATCGAGCGCAGCGTGGTGCCGCCGATCTTGCGCATGCGCTCGGCGATCGGGTCGGTCATCGCGTACAGCTGGTCGGCCTGCTCATCCAGCAGCAGGTGGTAGTCGCGGAAGTGCGGGCCGCTCATGTGCCAGTGGAAGTTCTTGGTCTTCAGGTACATCGCGAACACGTCGGCGAGGATGCCGTTCATGCCGCCGGCGATGTCGCGCGTCGCCGCGGGCTTCAGATCGGTGGGCGTGACCAGCGGCGCCTTCTGTCTCGCCCTGAGACCCTTCGTCTTCTTCGCGGCAGATTTTTTCATGCCACTGCTCCTGGTTGGTTGTGAATCGTCAAGCCATCGTCAGCACCGCGGCACCGCTGAGCGTACCTTCCCGCAGCGCTGTCAGGGCCTCGTTCGCGCGCGCCAGCGGAAACTCCGACACCGTCGTGCGTATGGGTATTTTCTGCGCGAGTGCGATGAACTCGCATCCGTCTTGCCGTGTCAGGTTGGCAACCGGGCAGATGCGTCGCTCGCCCCAGAGGATATTGTACGGAAATTGCGGTATGTCGCTCATGTGTATGCCACCGCATACGACGATTCCGCCTTTGGCGATGTCGCGCAGCGCTTTCGGCACGAGAGCGCCGACCGGCGCGAGCACAATCGCTGCGTCGAGCAATTCGGGCGACGGCTCGTCGCTGCCACCGGCCCATACCGCGCCGAGCCCGCGAGCGAACGCCTGGGCGACGGCATCGCCAGGGGCGCGTAAAGGCATACACGCCGCGGCCTTCGTAAGCCGCAAGCTGGGCGATGATATGCGCGGAGGCGCCGAAACCATAAATCCCGAGGCGCCGGACCTCGCCGGTCTTTCCGCAAGCGCCCGATATCCGATGAGACCCGGCGCACAGCCACGGCGCGAGCCTCGATATCCGAAAAATCCGTCCGGCAGTGTGAAGCAATAGCGGCTGATTCGGCGACCACGTACCTCGGCATAGCCGCCATCGAGCGTATAACCGGTGAATTGCGGCGCATCGCACAGTTCTCCGGCCCGAAGCTCAGGCAGTACCGGCATTCTTCCGCACGTCGAGCCGAGCCACGGTACGCCGACGCGATACGGGGCTCCGATCCCAATGGCGCTTACCTCTCTCGCCGGTTGGAGACGACGGTGCCGACGATCTCATGGCCGGGAATGACCGGCGAACGCGCATGCGGCGACTCACCGTCGATAAGATGGAGGTCGGTGCGGCACACGCCGCAAGCATGAACTTTGACTGCGACCTGACCCGCGCCGGGTCTCGGGTCGTCGAGGGACGCGTATTCAAGCGCGGATCGCGCGGACCGCAAAACCATCGCACGCATGCCGGTATGCCGTATCGGGTTGCAATCCCGATTCTACCTCCATTGCGGCCACGGGGACGCGCACACAGAGGCAGCCGTTCGCTGACACGAAGCACGGCGGCGTATACTTGATACCTTCGATCGCTGGATAGCAAAACCTCATGAGCCATTACCACTGCGTTGTCTGGATCGACCATCGCGAAGCGCATGTTATCGAGTTCAACCCGAACGACGCGGAGGCCAGTGTCATCCATCCGAAGTCGAAGCACGAGCATCTGCATTACAAGCATGGCGCCGTGGGTTCCGGCAGGGTCCCCGAAAATCATGCGTACTATCAAGCCGTTTCGGACGCAATCCAGAATGCCGGCGAGATCCTGCTCGTCGGCCCATCCACCGCAAAGCTCGAATTATTCAAGCACCTCCAGGCGCATGCGCCGGCCATCGCAGCACGCGTCGTCAGCGTCGAAACGGTCGATCATCCCACCAGCGGTGAGCTATTGAAGTTTGCGCGCCACCACTTCCTTGCCGATGATCGGATGCGCTCGCAAACCTGACCCGGCCGTGTTCTTTCGGACGTCGAAGCATCTTCGGGCACCCCGCTCTGCATGGAGTCCTTCGAGCGACCGATCGCGCTCATGACTTCCCCTTGTCATGATCGCGATCCCACGCCAGGTCCCGGCGTCCTTCCCCGCGACCGAATACAGCGCGCCAGGCGCATTGCGCGTCTTCTGGAATGCTTCCAGCGTCTCGCCGCGCATCGCCGCGTAGATGTGCAGGTTCGACACGCCGGTCGACCGCGCCGAGCTTTTCGAGCATGAAGAAGATGACGCCGTAGTGGATCATGCCGCGCCAGTCGCGGCGGCGCACGAGATCGCGCTCTTCCGCGCTCAGCCCGCCGCTTCGAACGCGCCTTCGGGATCGGCGAGGAAGCGGCCGCGATGCGCGGGCTCGACCATCCGGTGCAGGAAATCGTTGAGGCGATACGCCTTGAGGCTGCGCGCAAAGTCGAACGGATAGGTGCCCGCAAGTCGCTCGATGCCGGTCAATTGTCGGGCCTGGCGGCGCGCGAGCGCGCGAGCGCGTCGGCATCGCGCACGGCGTCGACGTCCTCGTAGATCGCCGTCGCGATGCCCGTCATCGACGGCAGGTAGTAAGTGCGGTGCAGGCAGCGGACTTGCGGCGTCATCGCGCCGCGCATCACGAGCCACATGATCACCTCGGCGCCTTCGAATCCGCCGCGCTCGGCGTACTCGGCATGCGTCATCGCGGCCAGCCGCTCGGGATCGGTCTCGATCAGGTCCATGAACTCGGCGTCCCATTCGGGATTGTTGAAGCCGGCGCGCTCGCCGTGCACCTGGTGCGACAGCCCGCCGGTGGCGACGATCGCGACCGCGATGTCGTCGGGAAAGCTCTCGATCGCGCGGCGCAGCGCCTGTCCCAGCCGGTAGCAGCGGCGCGCGGTCGGAATCGGGAACTGCAGCACGCCGACCTGCAGCGGCACGATCGCAGCCGGCCAGCCGGGCGCGTGCGGCAGCATCATCGACAGCGGCGAAAAGCAGCCGTGGTCGAGCGGACGATGCTGAAAGAACGACATGTCGAATTCGTCGGCCATCAGCGCCGCGCCGATGTGCGCGGACAGCGCCGGATGCCCGCGCACCGGCGGCAGCGCGCGCGCGCCGCCGCCTTCGTCGGCGACCGCGTATTCGGTGCCGATGCCGAGCGCGAACGCCGAATAGTGATCGAAGAAGAACGACGTCACGTGGTCGTTGGAGATGAAGAACAGCACGTCGGGGCGCTTTGCGGCGAGCCATGCGCTGATCGGCTCGTACGCGTCGAAGATCGGCGCCCAGACCGGGTCTTCCCGCTTGTTCTTGTCGAACGCGAAGCCGATCGTCGGCGTGTGCGAGCTGGCGATGGCGCCGACGATTCTGGCCATGGTCTCTCCGCGGATGGGGTCAGTGCGTGCGGGTGGCGCCGACGGCGAGGTGGCGCTCCAGCGTGGCCGCGTCGGCGAGCAGCGCAGCGCTCGTGTCGCGATGGACGATCGTCCCGCGCGCGAGCACCAGCGCGTGATCGGTGATCGCCAGGATGCGCGCGGGATTCTGCTCGACGAAGATCGCCGACATGCCCTCGTCGCGCACGACGCGCGTGAGCGCGCGAAGAAGCTCCTCGGCGATCAGCGGCGCGAGGCCCTCGAGCGGCTCGTCGAGCAGCAGCAGGCGCGGATTGAGCACCAGCGCGCGTCCGATCGCGAGCATCTGCTGCTCGCCGCCCGACAGCTGCGTGCCGAGATTCCCGCGGCGCCCGCCGAGCCGCGGAAACATCGCATAGACGCGCGCCGGCGTCCATGCACCGGGCCGCGCGATCGCCGTCAGGTTTTCGTCTACCGTCAGCGACCTGAAGATGTCGCGCTCCTGCGGCACCCAGCCGATGCCCGCTGCGGCGCGCTGCTCGGGACGCAGCGGCGCGAGCGCGCGTCCGCGCAGGGTGATGCTCCCGGCGTGACGTCGCGTGACGCCGACCAGCGTCGTCAGCAGCGTGGTCTTGCCGGTGCCGTTGCGGCCGAGCAGCGCGAGCGAACGGCCTTCGTCGATCGCGAAGCCGATGTCGTCGATCACGATGGCTTCGCCGTAGCCGGCGCGCAAGCCCTCGACGCGCAGGAGCTCAGCCACGACCGGCCTCGCCGAGGTAGACCGCCTTGACCTGCGGGTCGCGCGCGATCGCATCGGCCCTGCCTTCGACCAGCAATGCGCCGTTGACCATCACCGAGATGCGCGTGGCGAAGCGGAACACGAGGTCCATGTCGTGCTCGATCAGCAGCACGCAGACGTCGGACGGCAATGCCGCGAGCGTGTCGAGGATTTCGCCGGACTCGCCGGCCGGCACGCCGGCCACCGGCTCGTCGAGCAGCAGCACGCGCGGCCGGCCGGCGACCGCGACGGCGATTTCGAGCAGCCGCCGCTTGCCGTAGGCGAGCTCGCGCACCGTGCGATGCATGACGTCGGACAGATGGAATTGCGCGAGCACTGCCGCCGCTTCGTCGACCGCCGCCCGATGACGCCCCAGCGCGCGCAGCATGCGGCCGCCGGCACCGGCGCGCTGCGCGCACACGAGCGCGAGCGTCTCCAGCGGCGTGAACCGATGAACAGCTGGTTGATCTGGAACGTGCGCACGAGCCCGCGCCGGGCGCGCCGATGCGTGGGCAGCGCGGTGATGTCGACGCCGTCGAGCTCGATCGTGCCGGCCGACGGCGCAAGCACACCGGTAAGCAGGTTCACGAGCGTCGTCTTGCCCGCGCCATTGGGGCCGATCAGCGCGTGCCGCGCGCCGCGCGCGAGCGAGAGGCTGACGTCCTGCGTCGCGGCGATGCCGCCGAACGACTTGCACAGGCCGCGCGTCGCCAGCGCCGGCGCGCTCATGGCACCGCGGCGGTCGATGGCGCCGGACCGCGGCGGGCCAACCGCTCCAACAGCGCCTGCCAGCGCCGTGCAAGCCGCTCGTGACCGATCAGCACGATGACCACCAGGATCAGCCCCAGCCAGAACTGCCAGTACTGCGGCGTCCACGCCGACAGCGCGTTCTGCAGCACGCGAAACAGCACGGCGCCGAGCACGCCGCCGTACAGGTAGCCGGTCCCGCCGAGCACGAGCACCAGCATCACGTCGGCGGAGCGGTTGAAGTCGAGAACGTCGAGCGATGCGAAGCCGGTCGTCTGCGCGAGCAGCGCGCCGGCGGCGCCGGCCAGCGTCGCGCCGAGCGTGTACACCGCCGCGAGGCGCCGATTGACGTCGATGCCGATCGCGTTGGCGCGCATCGGGTTGTCGCGGATCGCCTTCAGTGAGTAGCCGAACGGCGAGTACGCGACGCGGCGCGCGACGAGGAACAGCACGAACAGCACGGCGAGGCTGTAGACGTACGCGACCTTGCCGTCGAGGCCGAACGCGAAGAGGCCGAGCAGCGGTCCCATCACGACGCCCTGCAAGCCGTCGGCGCCGCCGGTGATCGAGTCGAAGCGGTTCGCGAGCTCGTACAGGATCGACGCCACGCCGAGCGTGACCATCAGCCGCGTCAGCTCGCTGCCGCGCAGCACCAGGACGCTGGTGGCGAGCCCCAGCGCGCCCGCGGCCAGCATCGCCACAGCGAGCCCGCCAGCGGATCGTGCAGCCAATACTTGGCGAACAGCGCGGCGGCGTAGCATCCGGTGCCGAAGAACGCCGCGTGGCCGAGCGTCAGGATGCCGGCGTAGCCGAGCACGAGGTCGAGCGAGATCGCGAACAGCGCCAGTATCGCGATCTCGTTCCACAGCGCGGCCTGCTGCGGGAACACCAGCAACGCCAGCGCCGCGACCGCCCAGATCACCGTCTCGTACGGCTTCCACCGCGCAGCGTGCGCGAATGCGGCCACCGCGCCGCAGGCCGGGCTGCAGCACCGCCTCCACCTAGCGCGATCCTCGCGGCGCGAACAAGCCCTGCGGCCGCAGCAGCAGGATCGCGATCATCAGCGAGTAGATGATGAACGCGCCGAGCTTGGGCACGTAGTACTTGCCGGCGACGTCGGCGATGCCCAGCAGCAGCGACGCCAGCAGCGGCCCGGTGATCGTCGTCGTGCCGCCCACGGCGACGACGATCAGGAAGTAGATCATGTACTTCAGCGGAAAGGTCGGGTCGAGGCCGAGGAGCTCCGCGCCCAATGCGCCGCCCAGCCCGGCAAGCCCCGAGCCGAACGCGAACGTCGCGAGGAACACGACGTTGACGTTGATGCCGAGGCCGCCGGCGACGCGCCGGTCGTCCACGGCGGCACGCAGCCGGCTGCCGAAGCGCGTCTTCGCCACCGCCCACTGCAGGGCCGCCGTGATCACGCCGCAGACCACGATGATGAACAAGCGGTAGTACCCGATCCCGACGCCGCCGAGCTCGATGCGTCCTTGCAGCCACTCCGGCAGCCGGACGAATTGCTGCGTGGCGCCGAAGAAGTAGTCGATCGCCGCGACCGCCATGAACACGAGCCCGATCGAGAACAGCACCTGGTCGAGCGGCGGCCGCGCGTACAGACGCCGGTACAGCGTGGGTTCGAGCAGCGCGCCGAGCGCCGCCGCGAAGAGAAAGGCGACCGGCAGCGTCGCCAGGAACGGCACGCCCAGGCGGTTGCTCAGCACCGCGGCCACGTAGCCGCCGGCCATCGCGAACGCACCGTGCGCGAGGTTGACGAAATTCATCAAGCCGAGCGTCACGGCGAGCCCGGACGCGATCAGGAACAGCAGCATCCCGTAGGCGATGCCGTCGAAGAGAATGGTCAGCATCGCAACGTCGATGCGCGGGCCGCACCGCGTCCGCGCTCTGCCCCCGCGTACGCGACACGGCTGCCCTCCGCGCAGCAGACGCCCGCGGAGGCGGCGCGCCTCACTTGTGCATCGGATCCTTGACCGCGGGATCGTCGCGAACTCGACGTTGTACAGCTCGCCGCCCACGCGCTCGACCTTGCGGATGTAGACGTTCTGCATCGGGTCGCGCGTCGCGGGATCGATCGTCACCGGCCCGCGCGGGCTTTCGAACGACATTCCCTCCATCGCGCCCAGCAGCGCCTCGCCGTCGCGTCGCCCTTGGTCGCCTTCAGCGCCATGTAGATCATCCGCATGCCGTCGTAGCCGCCGAGCGAGTGGAAATTCGGACGCATGCCGTTGAGCTTCTTGTACGCCTCCACGTACGCCTTGTTCGCCGCCGACGGGTGCGCGGCGGAATAGTGGAACGACGTGATCACGCCCAGCGCGACGTCCCCCATGTCGTTGAGGATGTCGTCGTCGGTGACGTCACCGGTGCCGATCAGCCTGATGCCGCTCTTGTCGAGACCGCGCTCGGCGAACTGCTTCATGAACACCGAGCCCACGCCCGACGGCACGAACACGAACACCGCATCCGGCTTCGCGTCGCGCACGCGCTGCAGGAACGGCGCGAAATCGGGACTCCGCAGCGGCACGCGCAACTCGGCGAGCACCTGGCCGCCGTTGGCGGTGAAGCGCGACTTGAACGCGGTCTCGGCGTCGATGCCCGGACCGTAATCGGACACCAGCGTCACGACCTTGTGGATGCCGTTCTTCGGCGCCCAGTCGGCGAGCGGCGTCGTGACCTGCGGCAACGTGAAGCCCGCGCGGATGACGAACGGCGACTTCTCGGTGATCGACGACGTCGCCGCCGCCATCACCAGCTCGGGCACCTTGGCCTGCGTCGCGATCGGCACCGTGGCGAGCGCGAGCGGCGTCAGTCCGAAGCCCGCGAGCACCTGCACCTTGTCGTTGACCACCAGCTCCTGCGCCAGCCGGCGCGTGGTATCGGGCGTGCCGGCATCGTCCTTGAGGATGACTTCGATCTTCTTGCCTGCGACCGTCGTGCCGTTCTGCTGCATCCACAGCTTCACCGCGCCGTCGATCTGCCGGCCGGTCGACGCGAACGGCCCGGTCATCGGCAGGATGAGACCGATCTTCACCGTGTCCTGCGCCATTGCCGGTCCGGCGACGAGCGACAGCGCCAATGCGGCTAGCGCGAGCATACGTTGCAACATGGTTCCTCCGTTTTTCTGTCTGTGACGAAAGCCATCATCCCTGGTCCAGCGGATCGCTCCAGTCGACCGGCCCGTCGACATAGACCAGTCCCCGCTGCGCAAGGGTAGCGCGCATATTGTAGATGTCCAGCCCCAGCTCGCCGGCGGCGAGGCGCGCGCGGTTGGCATCCTCCTTGGCCACCGTGCTCACTTGCGGGAACACCCGCTGATAGCCTTCCGCATACCGGATCTTCAGGTTGGAATTGCGCGAAGCCTGCACGCCGCGCTGTTGCGCCACCCGCGCGTAGTACTCCCACAGATGCTCCTGCGCCGCCATGCATTCGAACGCCTTGCGCTTCTTTTCCCACACCGGCGTGATGTCGAGCAGCACCTGGGGCTTCCAGTTGCACTGCTCCGGCTGGTGCGGCTCGAACAACAGCACCGGCGGCGCGCCCAGCACGGCTTCGCCCGGGCGGTGACCGTGGGCCTGCGCGACCACGCGCGCTTCCTGCGCCATGTGCGCTGCCAGCGGATGGTCGAAATTGTAGGGATCCTCGAGCGCGTGCGTCAGCACGAACGCGGGCTTGACCTCGCGGTAAATATCGGCGAGCCGCTCGACGGTCTCCACGCCGACCCGCATCGGGTAGTCGCCGCAGTCGAAGAATTCGATTTCCGCGCCAAGCAGCGCCGCCGCCGCCGATGCCTCTTCGCGCCGGTTGGCCTTCACGCGATCGAGCGTCATGCCGGGCGTTTTCCACAGCTTCGCCGACTCGCCGCGCTCGCCGAACGACAGGCATACCACCTTCACGCGCGCGCCGCGCTCTGCGTAAAGCGCGATGGCGCCCGCGGCGCGCCAGACGAAGTCGGCCGCATGGGCACTGACGACAAGGAGAGCCTCGGGAGCGGAGGCTGTCATAGGGCGGGAACGGCGAGAACCGGGTCCCAGACCGACTGCGGCACGAGCACGCTGCCCGCGAACAACGGACGCGCGGTGCGCAACAGCGCGCTCCTCGTCACTTCGGTGCCGGCCGATGTGGTGCGCGTGTCGAGCTCGACGGTGAATTCCCCGGTGGGATGCTCGACCGATACCAGTTTGCGCGATCCCGGGGACAGGCTCACCAGCGGCGCGGCCACCGACCCTTCGATCACGCAGCCTGTGGCCACCGACACCGCGCCCAGCACGCCGATTGCGTCGTGGCACACGCGTGGAATGAACGTGCGGGTCGCCACCGTGCCGCCGTCGCGCGGCGGTGCGATCAGCGTCATCTTCGGCACCACGCGGGAGGCGACGTCGCCCAGGTGCATGCGGGGGCCGGCGGCGAGGCGGATCGCCTCGATCCGGGACTTGACGCTCGCCATCGGCGTTGAGAGCCTGCGGCGACTCGTAGCCGGTGCAACCGACAAGACGGGCTTCGAGCATCACGACGGGCATGCCGTTGTCGATGCAGGTGACGGGCACGCCGGCGATCACATCCTGTGCGTTACCGGTCGGCAAGAGCGCCCCGCAGCTCGATCCCGCCGTGTCGGCGAATGCGAGCAGGATCGGCGCCGCGGTGCCGGGGACGCCGCTGATTCGCGCGTCGCCCGCATAGGTCACGCGCCCGCCGGCGTTCTCGATCACGGCTTCGCACAGGCTTTCGGTGTTGACCATCCAGATGCGAACACGGGTCGTCCCCGGCGTGGCGCGGACCAGCCCCTGCTCGATGGCAAACGGTCCCACGCCGGCCAGAAGATTGCCGCAGGTCGGCGAGTAGTCGACCCGCGCCTCGTCGACGACCACCTGCGCGAACAGGTAATCGATGTCGGCTCCCGGCCGGCGCGAGCGCGACACGATCGCCACCTTGCTGGTGAGCGGATGCGCGCCGCCGATACCATCGATCTGCCGCGCATCCGGCGAGCCGAACGCGGCCAGCAGCACGCGGTCGCGCACGCCGGCGACCGCCGGCAGGTCGTCAGCGAGGAAATACGCACCCTTCGACGTGCCGCCGCGCATGAGCACGCAGCGAATTTCGGTTTGCGAGGACTGCACTTCAAACGCCTCCGCAAGGGGTCAGACAGCACTTCGATGGCAACAGTCTAGCGCCATATTGATCTCGCGCAAGGACGACAAGGCGGTCGCCGCCCTATGCTTGCATTGCCCAATTCGGCCGGAAATCGCCCCGTGGGTCGCGGCGCCGCTCAACCAGCGACGTCGAGCGGCATACGCGAAATCGACGTCCGCGCGGCGTGGACCCTGACTGTCACCGGGCTATTGGCGCATTGGAGCGCTTTGCTGGAGTCTCATCGATATGCCAAGAGATACATCGATCATCGAATCCCCCGCCCGCCAGCGCGCCGGCTGGCGCGGGCAGCTTACCCGCAAGCGCGCGTTGTGGTTCCTTGTCGCAGTCGTCGCGATCGGTTTGGGCGTCGGGACGTGGCAATGGACCGAACGTAGCGCCGCCGACGGCAAGTACCGCACCGAGTCGGCGAAGATCGGCGACGTGACGCAAACCGTGTCCGCCAACGGCACGCTGAACCCGGTGGTGTTGGTCAATGTCGGCACGCAGGTTTCGGGGACGGTGATGAAGCTTTACGTCGATTTCAACGACCATGTGAAAGCGGGCCAGGTACTCCTCGAGCTCGACCCTGCCCTGCTGAAGGCGCAGGTCCGCCTGGACGAGGCCGCTCTCAGCAACGCCCGCGCCAGCCTGCTACTGGCCGAAGCCAACGAGCAACGCAACCGGACGCTCTGGGCGCAGGACTCCATCGCCAAACAGGCGCTCGACACCGCAGTCCAGGCGCGAGATTCGGCTAAGGCCATGGTCGAACAGGCTTCCGCGCAGCTCGCCAAGGATCGGACGACCTTGAACTATACGGTCATCCGTTCGCCAGTGTCCGGTGTCGTGGTCAACCGCGCGGTCGATCTCGGGCAGACCGTGGCTGCGAGCTTCCAGACACCCACGCTGTTCCAGATTGCGCAGGACCTCTCCAAGATGCAGATTGATTCGAGCTTCGCCGAGGCCGACGTCGGCAAGATCACGGTCGGCCAGGTGGTGCAATTCACGGTCGACGCATTTCCGGATCGCACCTTCAACGCCAGCGTCAAGCAGGTGCGCCTCAATCCAACGACGCAGCAGAATGTCGTGACCTACGACGTCGTGGTCGGCGTCGATAACCCCGGCCAGATCCTGATGCCCGGCATGACCGCATACGTCAACGTCCAGGTGGCGCAGCGCAAGGCAGTGCTCGTGGTCCCCAACGCAGCCCTGCGCTTCCGTCCGGCGGACGCGGCAGCGCCCGCCGCGGGGCACAAGCCGCCATTGCCCGGGGGTGCGCCCGAAGGTACGGTTTATGTGCTCGAGGCCGGGCGACCGCGAGCCGACTCGGTTCAGACCGGCATCAGCGACGGCCGCGTCACCGAAATCGTCGCCGGAGACTTGAAGCCGGGCGATCAGATCGTCGTCGGCGGACCGGCGGCCGGAGCCGAGACGAGTCCCAGCACCTTGCGCTCGAGGCTGTTCTGATGGGCCTGGAAGCGCTGATTCGCACCGAGCGCCTGTGCAAGGAGTACGAGACCGCCGCCGGCCCACTGCCGGTTCTGCGCGATGTCACTCTCGTCATCCAGCCGGGCGAGTTCGTCGCGATCATGGGCCCGTCCGGGTCCGGCAAGTCGACCTTCATGAACATCCTCGGTTGCCTCGACCTGCCGACCAGCGGACGCTACACGCTGGACGGGCGCGACGTGGGCACGCTCGATCGCGATCAACTTGCTCAGCTCCGCAACAACGTCATCGGCTTCGTCTTCCAGGGCTACAACCTGTTGCCGCGCGAATCACTGGTCGACAACGTGGCGCTGCCGCTGCTTTATGCGGGCGTCGGACGCGAAGAGCGCAGGGGACGGGCGACGGAGCTGCTCGCCCGCGTGGGTCTCTCGAGCTTCGATGAGTTCGTCCCGAATCAGATCTCCGGCGGCCAGCAACAACGCGTGGCGATCGCGCGGGCGCTCGTCAACCGTCCGCGGTTGATCCTCGCCGACGAACCCACAGGCAATCTCGACACGGCAACCAGCCACGAGATCATGGGCCAGCTTGCGCGCCTCAATGCCGAAGAGCAGATCACGATCGTGCTCGTCACCCACGAACCAGACATCGCCAAGTACGCGCGCCGGCTGGTGCGCTTCGTCGATGGGCACATCACCCACGACGGCGGCGTGTCTGTCGATGCGATGGAGGGGGCGCTCGCGTGATCGCCCCGATGCTCGCCGAAGCCTGGCACGCGATGGGCGCGAATCGCCTGCGCTCGTTCCTCACGATGCTCGGCATGATGATCGGGGTCGCTGCCGTGATCATGATGCTCGCCGTCGGCCAGGGTGCCCAATACGCGGTTGACCAATCGATCGCCTCGATGGGAAGCAATCTCTTCATCATCATGTCCGGCTCGACAACGTCCGGCGGTATTCGCATGGGGATGGGCGCGACGCCCACGCTCACCACCGGTGACGCCGACGCAATCGGGGAGCTGTCGTCGATTGGCGCCGTGGCCCCCATCGTCCCGGGCACGGCACAGGTCGTCTACGGCGCGAACAACTGGAGCACGATGGTGGCAGGGACGACACCCGGCTATCTCACGGTACGCGATTGGGCCGTCGAGTCCGGCTATCCGTTCACGGACTCGGATGTGCGCTCCGCTACGCGTGTCACGCTGCTTGGCCGAACGGTCGCGCAGAACCTGTTCGGCGATGCGGATCCGGTCGGCAAGACAATCCGTATCAAGCAGAGCCCGTTCCTGGTGATCGGCGTGCTCGCACCGAAAGGACAGAGTCTCGACGGCCGCGATCAGGACGACACGCTGTTCGTCCCGGTGACCACCGCGCAGAGGCGCTTATTCGGCACGCAGTTTCCCGGCAGCGTGCGTTTCATCGCCGCCCAGGCCACTTCGGCAGAGGCAATGACGGCAGCCGAGCGCGACATGACGCAGCTGTTGCGCCAGCGCCATCACCTGCCCGAACGGTCCGACAACGATTTCGACATCCGTAACCTCACCGCACTCGCCAACGCGGCGGCGCAGACCACGCGGGTGATGTCAATCATGCTCGGAGCGATCGCCTCGATCTCGCTGCTCGTGGGCGGCATCGGGATCATGAACATCATGCTGGTGTCGGTAACCGAGCGCACGCGTGAGATCGGAATACGCGTGGCGATCGGCGCCCGTGAGCGCGACATCCGCGCCCAGTTCCTGCTTGAAGCAATCATCATCTCGCTCATCGGTTGCATGGTGGGGGTGCTCCTCGGCGTGGGGGCGGCGGTCGGCGCCAACCTGGCCGCGAGCATCCCCGTGGTGGTCACCGGCGCGTCGGTCCTCCTGGCCTTCCTGGTGGCGACCGGAGTCGGCGTATTCTTCGGTTTCTATCCCGCGAACAGGGCGGCTCGGCTGAAGCCGATTGATGCGCTGCGGTACCAGTGATCGTGGCAATGCTGGCCGGCACGTACCAGGTAGATAACGTTGCTTCCTGCGATCGCGAGGAGCGCGATGACGGGCATCCATTATCACGAAAGGTCATGCTATGAATGTTGGTAATCACGTGCATTCAGCACCGGCAGCGGTGTCAGACGATACCGATTTAAAAACCACGTTGGTCCTTGTTCGAAGGCATCGGCGGCCGCCGGCCGCCGGACCGTTGCGCAAGCTGTTCGGCACGACGGACTTGCGGCGACTCCTCTTGTGCTTGCTCGCCGCCTGTGTTGTCGGCCCACTCTCTGCTGCGGCCCAACCGACGCCGAGGGACTCCCGCGGCGAACTCCTGTATTCCACTTACTGCGTCAGCTGCCACACGACGCAGGTGCATTGGCGCGACAAGAGGCTGGCGAGCGACTGGCCGAGTCTCGGGGCGCAAGTGCGCCGGTGGGAGTCGAACATCGGGATGAATTGGAGCGACGACGACATCGTCGCCGTCGCCCGCTACCTTAACGAGCACTACTATCGATTCCCCGCCCCGGATACGAAGGCGGCTGTAGACAGGCCGTCGCCGCGTGCGTCGGCGCCGTAGCTCGCACGTCCGGCAACACTCGCGGGCCGACCGCGAGCGCCCGGAACACTGGAGGACCAGATCATGGTCGACCGAATCTGGTTGAAGAACTATCCCGCGGGCGTGCCGGCCGAAGTCGATCTCGACCGCTACGAATCGCTCGGGAAGCTGCTTGACGACACCGTCGATAAATTCGCCGCCAAGCCCGCGCTTCACAACCTTGGCTGCACGATGAGCTACGGAGATCTGGCGCGCCGCTCACGCGACTTCGCGGCGTTCCTGCAGGGGTTGCCGGGTCTGGCCAAAGGCGAGCGCGTCGCCATCATGTCGCCCAATCTGCTGCAGTACCCGGTCTTGCTGTTCGGCATCCTGCGCGCCGGCATGACTGTGGTCAACGTCAATCCGCTGTACACCCCGCGCGAGCTTGAACACCAGTTGAGGGACTCCGGCGCAAAGGCGATCGTCATACTCGAGAACTTTGCCAATACGCTGCAACAGGTCATCAAGAACACGCAGATCGTGCATGTGATCACCTCGCAAGCAGGCGACCTGCTGCCGGTCCCGAAACGCTGGATCGTCAATTTGGTCGTCAAGCGGGTGAAGAAACTCGTTCCCGCGTGGAGTATCGACGGCACGACGGACCTGCCGGAAGCGCTGGCGCGCGGCGCCCTGGCCCCGTTCAATGCGCCTACGATCACTCGCGACGACATCGCTTTTCTACAATACACCGGTGGCACCACCGGCGTCGCCAAGGGCGCGATGCTGACCCATGGGAATCTGCTCGCCAATGTCGAACAGGTCGGCGTTTGGCTGTCGCGCACATTCAAGGAAGGCACGGAAATCGTCATCGCACCACTGCCGATGTACCACATCTTTTGCCTCACATCGACGCTGGCATTCATGAAGTGGGGAAGCTTGATCGTACTCATCACGAATCCGCGCGACATGCCCGCGTTTATCGACGAGCTGCGGCGCTGGAAGTGGACTGTCATGACCGGAGTCAATACGCTTTTCAACGGACTGCTCAACGCTTCCGGCTTCGACGGACTTGATTTTTCCGCAGTGAAAGTGGTCGTCGGCGGCGGCGCCGCCGTGCTGCAGCCCGTGGCTGAGCGATGGAAGCGCGTGACGGGCGGCTACATCACTGAAGCTTACGGTCTGACCGAGACCTCGCCCGGCGTGTCCGCCAATCCATTGGGCACACCCTGGAACGGCAGCGTTGGCCTGCCCTTTCCATCCACTGACGTGACGATTCGCGACAATAACTTCAACGAGCTTCCGGTGTGGAACGGCGACGATGACGTCCTCAACCACACGGGCGAAATCTGCGTGCGCGGCCCGCAAGTGATGAGAGGCTATTGGAACAACCCTGCGGAAACCGCAAAGGTGATGCAGGATGGCTGGTTGAAGACGGGCGATGTCGGCAATATGAACGCCGACGGTTACGTCACCATCACCGATCGCAAGAAAGACATGATCGTCGTGTCAGGATTCAAAGTCTTTCCGAACGAGGTCGAGAATGTCGTGGCGATGCATCAGGGCGTGCTCGAATGCGGGGTGGTCGGCGTGCAGGACGACAAATCGGGTGAGGCGGTGAAGGTGGTGGTCGTGCGCAAGGACGTGCACCTTACGGAAGAGGCCATTGTCGAGCACTGCCGGCTGCAACTCACCGCCTACAAGGTTCCTCGACACGTCGAGTTTCGCGATGCGCTCCCGAAATCGCCGATTGGAAAGGTATTGCGGCGCGAGCTCCGCGACACCCCTGGTCATGGTTCCGATTCCTAGTGGCTTCATGGGCTCACCCACGCGTGCGGACGGCTTCCCTTCGGTTTCGGGCGTACGCGCTGGCTCGCCCGCGCCGAATTCTCAACGCTGAGAACCATCCTTCTCACCAGCGCCTCGAAGATAGTAACTAGCAGATCCTTGCCCTCAGATGCGCAGCATATTAGCGAGCACGATGTAAACGCTTCATTCTCCGTCGCCATTGACGGAAATGCGCCCGCAATCGCAGGTAAGCCTGGCCGTCAGAGCGTAGCCACAGCCAGTTGTCTGCGCATGAACGCCCTTCGGGTGAATGCTACAATTTAGCTTTACCCGAGTACTGGCGATGAGCGTTTCGGCACATGTCCTCGTGGTTGACGACGAGCCGGAGATCGCCGACTTGCTTCGTCGCTATCTCGCTGGGCAGGGTTATAGGGTCAGCACCGCTGAGGGCGGCGTGGCGATGCGCCGGATAATGGCCGAAACGGAAGTGGACCTTGTGCTTCTCGATCTCGGCCTGCCAGGCGAAGACGGACTGGCGCTGATGCGGTCGCTTCGCCAAACCTCCTCGGTTGCGGTGATCGTCGTCACCGGTCGCGGTGAGCAGGTTGACCGCATCGTCGGACTCGAGGTCGGGGCAGACGACTACGTGACCAAGCCTTTCGACGTGCGCGAGCTCGCCGCCCGCGTGCGCAGCGTGTTGCGGCGCACGCGCGGCAAGGCTGCTCCCGCCGAGACCAGTGCGCCACTCGAGGTCGCCCGGTTTGCCGGCTGGACGTTCGATCTCGCCGCTCGCCGGCTCGAGTCTCCTCAGGGCAAGGTGGTGGACTTGACGACCGGCGAGTTCGAGTTGCTCGCAGCGCTGGTCAAGTCTCCCGGGCGGGTGTTTTCTCGCGACGAACTGCTCGAGGCGACGCGCAATCGTGAGGCAGGGCCGTTCGATCGCACGATCGATGTCCAGGTCGGCCGATTGCGCCGCAAAATCGAGGCTGATCCGCAACGGCCCGAGCTCATCAAGTCCGTACGTGGGGCCGGTTATGTCCTGACCTCCAAGGTTCAACGCGCATGAAGCCAACCAATCCGGTTGCGCAGTGGTCGTTTTCCGCCGAAATCTACCACGCGCTGTTCGAAAGCGCCCCCGACGCGGTCCTGGTTATCGACTCGGGAATAATCGTCGCGGCGAATCCGCAGGCTGAGCGCATATTCGGTTATACGGCGAACGAATTGCTGGGTGAACCGATCGAGAAACTGGTTCCGGAGCGGTTTCATGGCGCGCATCCGCGCCACCGTGAAGGCTACGTTGCCGATCCTCTGCCGCGTCCGATGGGAACCGGCCTCGAACTGTGGGGCCGCCACAAAAGCGGGACCGAGTTCCCGGTCGAGATCAGCCTCAGCCCGTTGCGCCACCACGACCGCATGCTGGTCTCTGCGGCCGTGCGCGATGTGACCGACCGCAAGCGCGCCCAGGACGAACTGCGCAGGGCGCGCGATGAGCTGGAGGATCGGGTACGTGAGCGTACTGCGGAGCTGGCCGCGCAGATCGTCCAGCGCGAGCAGGCCCACGAACAGTTGCGCCGGCAGGCCGAGATGCTCGACCTGGTGAGCGAGCCAATCTTCGCCTGGGATTGGGAGCATGGAATCGTGTTCTGGAACAAGGCGGCGACCGAAACCTACGGGTACACGCGGGAGGAAACGCTCGGCCGGGAAAGCCATAAGCTGTTGGCAACCGCAAACCCCCACGGCATATCGCTTATCGAGGAAACCCTGACCCAGGAAGGTCGCTGGTCCGGCGAGCTTCAGCATACGACCCGCGACGGACGCCGCATTGCGGTGGAAAGCCGCATGGCGCTATTTTCCACGCCCGATGGTGAACGGCTCGTGCTCGAATCCTGCCGTGATATCACCGGGCGGCGCGCCGCCGAGGAAGCGCTGCGTCAAGCGCAGAAGATGGAGGCCGTGGGCCAGCTCACCGGGGGCATCGCTCACGACTTCAACAATCTCCTCACCATCATCCTGGCCAATTTGCAATTGCTCGAGGATGAGCTTGCACCCGGGTCGGTTCCCAAGGAGCTCGCCGGAAGCGCCACGCGCGCCGCCCATCGCGGTGCCGAACTGACCCGCAAGCTGCTTGTCTTTGCGCGACGCCAGCGTCTCGAGGCCTCCTCGCTCGACGTAAATCAGCTGGTTTCGAGCATGACGGGAATGCTCGCGCGCACGTTGGGCGAGCATATCCGGATCGTCGAGGCGTTGGCGCCGGACCTTCCAAACGCCCTCGTCGATGCCGGCCAGCTCGAAACGGCGCTGCTCAATCTCGCGGTCAACGCGCGCGACGCCATGCCGCATGGCGGCCGACTGTCCATCGAGACCAATGAAGTGGTCGTCGACGACAGCGATGCGGACCTCGACGGCAGGCTTACACCGGGACCCTACGTGATGGTCGCGGTGTCCGACACCGGTAGCGGAATGCCGCCGGAAGTCGCAGCGCGGGCTTTCGAACCTTTTTTCACGACCAAGGAACCGGGCAAAGGAACCGGTCTTGGACTCAGCATGGTCTACGGCTTCTGCAAACAATCCGGAGGCCACGTCAATCTGTTCAGCGATGCAGGACGCGGCACGACCATGAAGCTTTACCTGCCGCAGGCCAAGGGAATCGGGGCTGCCACCACACTCCAGGGGCGCGCCATGGCGGGGGGTACCGAGGCTGTGTTACTGGTCGAAGACGACGACGAGGTGCGCACAGCGACGAACAAGATGTTGTCCGGTCTGGGTTATAAGGTAGTCGAAGCCGCGGATGCCGCCACCGCGCTCACGCTGCTGGAGGCGAAACCCGAGCTTAGTCTGTTGCTCACCGATGTGGTCCTGGCGCAGGGCCTGAGCGGGCCGGAGCTAGCCGCCAAGGCACGACAGTTGCGACCGGATCTGAGAGTTCTTTTCATGTCCGGCTACGTGCGGGACACGGCGGCGTTTCACGAGCAGCTTGAACGCGATGCGCACTTTCTTGGAAAGCCTTTCCGCAAGGAAGAGCTTGCGCATAAGGTGCGGCTCGCCCTCGATGAGGGCGAGGACAGCCAGCCGTCACCGGTCGGTCGCGCTAACCGCGGTCCGGATTCTTTGCGCCAGTAGTCGCACATTGAACGGCTTGTCGATGATGACGGCGCCCAAGCGCTTCGCCGTATCTGCGCTGACCGCGTCGTGCGCGCCGCTGATGAGGAAGAACGGGCAATCCGAGCCGCTTTCGGCCAGGTGCTCCAATAAAGCGACGCCATTCAATCCGCCCAGTTGGACGTCGACGAGCATGCAGCCGATCGGGGAGTTGTCGCGTCTCCGAAGGAATGACTCGGCCGAATGGTAGAGCTCCGGCGTCAGCCCCGCCGACCGCACGACCCGAGAAAGGACCTCGCGCATCTCATCGTCGTCTTCAATGACGCAAACGTTGCCACCCATTAGAGTGTGCTCCAATTGAGTATCGCCGTGGACGGTAACGACGTGCATCGATTTCCTTCGTGGCGATCCGTTTTACGTCGTAACGATCAGTTCAGGCTGCGGCCGATGACCAGCTTCAGCCCTTCCGCATCGAGGATCTCCACCGATTTGCTGTCCACCCGCAACAGACCTTCGGCCTGGAACTTTGAAAACAGACGACTCACCGTCTCCAGACGCAGGCCAAGATAGCTCCCAATGTCGGCGCGGCTCATCCGCAAGAGGAAGCGCAGCGCGGAGAAGCCGCGGGCCCCGAAACGCCGCCCGAGATTGAGCAGGAATGAAGCCACTCGATCCTCGGCGCGCATGCTCCCCAGAATCAGCATTGCCTCGCGCTCGCGGCGAAACTGTTCACCGATCATGCGGTAGAGCTTGCGCTGAAGAGCGGGCATATCGTGGGAGAGACTCTCCAGCGCGGTCAACGAAATCTCGCAGACCTCGGCGTCGGCAAGAGCAACCGCATCGGTTACATGAAGTCCGCCACCTATCATATCGACGCCGATAACTTCGCCCATCATGTGAAATCCGGTCACCTGCTCGCGGCCATCGTCGGTCAGGGCCGAGGTCTTGATGAAGCCCGAGCGAACGGCGTAAATCGAGTCGCTGGCCTCGCCGGACCGATACAGATGTTGGCCCATCCTGATCCGGCGCCGCGTGTGAACATAATCCTCAAATCTGAGCAGCTCCGAGCTGTTCATCTCGGAAGGCACGCAGACCTTGCGCATCGCGCACTCGCTGCATAGCTTCGCCTTGGCGACATTGGCAAACCCGCCGGATCTGCTTCCCATCGGAAACTGGATGATGGGCGCGGTCACGATCGGGAGCCGCACAGGGGGCGCATATTTGCTGGTGTCGGGCATCGCGCTGGGCATCGTTGCTCTCCTCTGCTGTCTTGGGTACCGGAAGGCATCTTTCGATGCCTCTCATGAGGTACGGAAGATACGTGCCGTCGGCAACTGGATGATGTAATGCGGGAAACACTCGGTAACAGTGCGTAACAGATGTGCAGCCCGAGAGAAACTCGACCCGCTCGCAGCCACGAATGGTGCTAGCGGCCGCTGCCGGTCGTTAGAGAGACGGGGTCCTGGCCGGTATCATGGCGCCAGGAAACACTACGGGACGGCGCTGTTCGCGGTCAGAGCTCGAATTCTTGTCCGAGCGTTGGCATCTCCACCGTCGTGCCTTGCAGCCGGAGCGCGAACTGGTGCATCACCTCTTCCTCGCCGTGGACCAGGAAGGTTCGCGGTGCACCGACCCGCCGCTGCCAGGCGATGAGTTCAGACTGGTCGGCGTGGGCGGAGAAGCCATTGATGGTAAAGAGTCGCGCGCGCACAGGGATCTGTTCACCGAACAAGTTCACTGTTCTGGCACCATCGATGATCTGCCGCGCGAGAGTGCCCCGCGCCGCAAAGCCGACGAAGATCACACTGGAGTCCTCGCGCCACAGATTGTGCCTCAGGTGGTGCCGTACGCGCCCGCCGGTCGCCATGCCGGACCCGGCCAGGATGATGGCCCCACCGGTAATGTCATTCAGTGCGATGGATTCCGCAGATTCCCGCGTGAAATGCAGTCCTGGCAGAGCGAAAGGGTCTCGACCGTCGCGGAACAGCGCGGCCGTCTCGGTGTCATAGCATTCGGGGTGCCGGCGAAAGATCTCGGTGGCCGAGATCGCCATGGGCGAATCCAGAAAGACCTGCAGGCTACGCGGCAGACGCCCGGTCTCGACACCATCGCGAAAGTAATACAGCAATTCCTGGGCGCGTTCGAGCGCAAACGTCGGGATGACGACGTTGCCGCCGCGCCGGAAAGTATCGTCGATCGCCTGGTATAGCTCCTCGATGGACGAGCGCAGCGGCTTGTGCTCGCGGTTGCCGTATGTCGTTTCCATGACGAGCACGTCCGCTCCGGCCGGCGCGACCGGATCGCGCAACAACGGCCGGCCGCTGTTGCCCACATCTCCGGAAAACGCCACGCGACACCGCCGCTCATCTTCTTCGAGCTGTAGATCGATGCTGGCCGAGCCCAGGATATGGCCCGCATCAAGGAAGGTGGCCCGTACACCGGCGGCGACATCGAGCGGCTCTTCGTAGCTCGCGATCCTGCCGAAATAGTCCACGGTGCGGAGCGCGTCGAGTATCGTGTAAAGCGGCTGCGGCGTCTTGGCGTTGGCCTGCCGCGCCGCCTTGCGCGCCTGGTATCGACTCTCGTCCTCCTGCAGGTGCGCGGCGTCGAGCAGTACCACGCGGGCGAGCTCGCGGGTCGCCGCCGTGGCGAGGACCTCGCCCCGAAAGCCGCGTTTGACGAGCAGGGGCAGTCGTCCGCAATGATCCAGATGCGCGTGCGTCAACAGGACATAGTCGATTGCCTGCGGGTCAAAGCCGAACGCTGCGCTGTTCTCCTCTTCCAGCTCGTGGCCACCCTGATAGAGTCCGCAGTCGATCAATACGCGCTTGCCGGCGCACGCGACCAGGTGACATGAGCCGGTGACTCCGCGATCAGCGCCATGAAAAGAAAGCTTCAAGATGCTGTTTCGCGCGATGGGGATAGCCCGCGACCGGGAGGGAGCAACGGCGACCCGTTCTTCTCGTGCCAATGCAAAACCCCATCCCAGATTTCGCGGGCAGTCTCGGCATACCAGAACAGTTCCCGGTCTTCGGGATCGATCACCCCCTCGTCGACCAGGAAGTCCACATCGAATGCACGCCTCCAGTAGGCAGCGCCTACGAGCACGACCGGCACCGGCGCAATCTTGCGAGTCTGGATCAACGCCAGCACCTCGAAAAGTTCGTCGAACGTACCGTAACCGCCAGGAAACACCACTAGCGCGCGGGCGCGTTGCAGAAGGTGCAACTTGCGCAGAGCAAAGTAGTGGAAGCTGAAGCACAAATCGGGAGAGATGTACGGATTCGGGTACTGGTCATGCGGCAGCGTAATGTTGAAGCCGATCGATTGGGCTCCCGCGTCGAATGCGCCGCGGTTGGCGGCTTCCATGATGCCCGGCCCGCTGCCCGTTGCCACAACCACCGCTCCACTGGGCCCGCTTCGCCCGGCGCTTCCGACCAGGCGGCCGAATTCACGAGCCACCTCGTAATAGTGGCTTTTGGCCAGAATGCGTTGCGCTATCGCCAGACGATCCTTCAGCGCTTGATCGCCCGGGTGATCGTGCAACCGGTCCGACACCGCCTTCAGTCGCCGGCGTGCAGCGTTCGGCTCTCCGATCCGCGTGCTGCCGAATACGACGATCGTATGTTCGATATGGTGCTGCTGCAGTACAAACTCCGCCTTGAGATAGTCGATCTGGAGTCGTACGCCGCGGCTCTGGGGCTGGTCCAGAAACGCCACATCCTGATCGGCCTCGCGATAGTTGGCACTCGCCATGATGGCCCGCACACGGCTTGGGGCGTCCGGGTCATCCAGCGCCGATTTCGGCTCCTGCCAAGGCAGCGGCTCGCGACGCTTTTGGGGGTGCGCGGGCGCCGGTCGCGTGCTATTGGCGTGGACAGGCTGACGCGTATGGTGAGTTGGGTTCGGCATTCTGGCCTCGTACGGAGATAGTCGTTTCGATCAGCCAAAGTTTCGGATGAGATAGCCGGGGAAATGCGAGTTGCACGCCATGACATGGGTAATGGCTTCCCGGTCGTATTCATCGCCCGAGCGGTAGTTCTCGAAAAATCCGTTGAGTCTGTCCACTCGTTCAGGCATTGCGTTCACCGCCTGCAGACCCACTGAGACGCCGTAATTGGTGAAGGCGAATTTGACCTCATGAAATCCGGGCTCGCGGGAAAAATAGCCGTCGTCGACCCACATCCGGTCAAGCATCTTCAGGCAGCGCGTCCGTTGCGTGCGCGCCCATCCCTCGTCGGGAAAGAAGTGCGTCATCCACAACATCATGCCCAGACCCAGATCCTGGGTGATCACCAGGTCGGGAGCCGATCGCTCAACGAGCAGCCGCATCTGGCCAATTTCCCGCGCCAGCGCGTGTTCATCGAGGAGGCGGTATGACACATAACCGTCGAATGCATCAAGCGCGCCAAAGCCGTAGCCCGGATAAGGAGCGCTCAGATCCTCGTTCATCTTCCAGACGACGCCCCGCTCAGGAACGACAAAGCGATCGTGTACCTGGCGAACGAGCTCCACACCCTTTCGCCCGTAATCCGGCAGGTGGCGCCCGAGGACGGCAAGCGCGAAAAGCCACATGGCGAGGTAATGGAAATACTGTCCGTCACGATCGGGCGCCTCGCCGATCCGGACGCCGCGAGCGCGCCCAAGGACGCGATCGACTTCGCCAACCACCCATTCCGCCAAGTCCAGATATCTTCGATCTTCCAATTCCGCGTAGAGCGACACGAGGAGAACGACGCCGAAGGCGTCGGTCCATAAATACCTGAGACCGTTCGGCCAGATTGCCTCTTTCCGCATCCACGCGAGCTTATCGAGCGCATAGCGCGGGTTTCCGACAGTCAGCATCGTCTGCGCTAGAGCCCGAACGGGTACGTGTCCGGGAGACCCGTCATTGCATTGGTCTCGAGCGGAGTTATCGCGTTGCTTTCGTCGAACCAGATATATTCGTCGAACTGCTGCGGCAGAATCGCCTGAAAATAATGGCTTTCAAGCTCCGTCTTCGGACGGTAGATCACGCCGATCGCGCGTTCGAGCCGCGGCACCAACAGGCCATCGCCCAGTGCGCTCGCGTCGGGACCGCGCAAGGGCAGCAGGAATCGCGAAGCGTCCGTTTCGTGGCACAGCCGTTCGTAGCTTCCCGGCAACGCCGGGCGCACGGCTTTGACCTCCATCGGACCGTCCCAGTCCGAGGCCGCGGCGACGAAGCCGCTATCGGTCCCGAAGCCGATCGCGTACGCGGCATTGCCGAATTCCTTGCGGCACAGATGGCCGATATTGTATTCACCACGTGCGGACATTTCCGTTGCGGCCGAATCGCCCACATGCGAATTGTGGGCCCAGACGATCGCCTTGCTCGCCGGCCCATGAAACGCGAGCAATGTCTTCAGGGTCTCGAACATGTGGCCGTCGCGCAAATTCCAGGAAGCACGCGAACCGTAGTACATCGTCCGGTAGTAGCGTTCGGCGTTGGCCACCAGCCTGGCGTTCTGCACGGCGTCCAGGAAACGTTCTCCGTCGTGCTCGGCATAGGTCCGGCGCTTGTCCATGAGGTCGAGGAGCATCGTGACGACCTCGCGCTCGCAGGACTGATAGGCGCCCGTCAGCGCAGCGTGGCCATAGGTCGCCGGATCCGACTGCCACGGCGTCAAGCATCCGTAACGTTGCCGTGCAACACGCGCGGCGGACGGGTCGACGTCGTCCAAATAACTCAGTACCGAGTGGATCGAGTTATTGAGGCTATAGAGGTCGAGGCCATGGAAGGCGACCCTCTTTCCGTGCTCGACGCCGGCATTGCGGGTGCGCAGCCATTCGATGAAGTCGCGCACCTCCTGATTGCGCCACATCCAGACCGGGAATCGCGCGAAAGCCGTCCATTCGGAGGGCGCATATTCGGCGTGGCGGATGTAGTGATCGACGCGTGCGGCGTCCGGCCAGTCGCCCTCGATGGCGATGAACGTGAATCCCTTTCGCTCGATCAGCTCCCGCGAAATGCGCTCGCGCATGCGATAGAACTCCGAAGTGCCATGCGTTGCCTCGCCCAGCAGAACGACGCGCGCGTCGCCGATCCGGCGCAGCAGCGGTTCGAGCTCAGCGGAGTCAATCGCGTCGAATCGTTCGCACGATCCCGCGATGGCCCTGGCCAGGTCGGCGTCCGGCACCTCGCGCGCAGGACGCCCGGCGGGTGCGTGGCCCTCCTCCGGCGCCCAGCCTTCCTCGCCGACCAGCGGAACGAACCGGACATCGGCAATATCCTCCGTCCGATACTCGTGCTGCGATACCCGGGTCACCCGCAGCAATTCCTGGACGCGGCGATCGATCCCTACCGGAATGACGAGCCGTCCGCCGATCTTGAGCTGCGCCTTCAGCGATTCCGGTACCTCGGGGCCGCCGGCCGCGACCACGATCGCGTCGTACGGCGCGTGTTCGGGCCAGCCGCGAGTTCCGTCGGCGTGCAGCACGTGCACGTTCGAGTAGCCGAGCGCGGCCAGCGCCGAAGCCGCTTTTTCGGCAAGCTGGCCGATGCGCTCGACCGTGTAAACATTCCGGGCAATCCGGGACAGCACCGCCGCGGCATAGCCCGAGCCCGTGCCGATCTCCAATACGTCCTCACCGCCTTCGAGGTCCAACGCCTCGGTCATCAGCGCGACGATATACGGTTGAGAGATCGTCTGACCTTCAGCGATAGGCAGCGGTGAATCCTCGTAGGCGAATTCACTCAAGGATTCGGGCAGAAACGCTTCGCGCGGGACGGTTCGCATCGCGTCCAGAACCCTGTGCGAGCGCACGCCGCGCCGGGCGACCTGACGTTCGACCATGCGCTCGCGGAGCGTCGCAGAATTGAGGTCGTTCATCTGTCATGTCTCCTCGTAGGCAAAGTCCGTCTCCGGCTAATTGTGGACCGGTGTGCCCTCAATCGCCATGATGACTTCTCTCAGCTTCCCGCTGCGGCGATCGATCAGCGGGGCATGCTTGTCGAGCCCTACGTGGACGTTATGCAGCGATTGTTGGTCCAGATACTTCCGTAACGCCGTTGCGGCCGCATGCCAGATCGCATCTCGAGCATCGTCAGCGCAGGGGCCGAAGCGCAACATCAACCGGTCGGCGCGCGTTTGGACGATCTGAAATCGATGCACGTGCGCAGCTTCTTCCACGATCGTCGTGAGCGCCAACGGCAGGAGGCGTACGACCCGTCCATTCGCGCCGCGCAGCGAAAGCACGTCATCGCGTCTGCCTTCGACCCGTATCGCCGGCAACGGATTACCGCAGGCGCAAGGCTCCGGTTTGACGATGATGCTGTCGCCCAAATCGTAGCGAATGATTGGCTGCACGTGATTGGCAAGGTTGCTCAGCAACACCGTGTGCGACGGTTCGCCGGGCGGGGTCGGAGCGTAGTGGCGATCGACCGGCTCGAGCAACACCCAGTCGGCGTTGACGTGGAGCCACCCCTCGCGGCAACCAAAGCCAATGCTCATGCATTCCGAGGCGCCGTATTCGTTGGTCAGCGGACACCTGAACGCGCGTTCGATCGCTGTCGCCGTATCCGCGGCCAGACACTCGCCGCCCGACCATAGCCGCACGGGATCGATCTTGAGCCGTCCGGCCGCTTGCTCTTCGGCCAACAGCGAAAGCATCGTCGGGTAGCTCGCAAGAAATGCCGGTTGACAGTCATTGAGGGCCGCAACGAGCTGCGGCAGCGGGTCCATGATCGAAAAACCCCGGGCGGCGATCCAAGGGCTACTGCGACACACGCGCTGCCACGATGCGATGCTGGCGAAGTGATCGCCGGTCGCGGCAACGAGCGCCGCTCGTGCGCCGTGGGCTGCCACGTCCCAGGCAGATCGAGCGGCGAAACGCAGCGGGTCGAGGTGCACGGCCATCAGCGCATCGAACGTTGCCAGCGCGCTGGCGTCCTGCACGTAGATGCCGGGTTCGCCGGTGCTGCCCGAGCTCTTCCAGACGATATAGCGATCGAGATAGCGCTCGCCGATATGCTCCCGATCGGCGATAAATGCCCGGACGGCAGGCAAATGAATTTCCCGGTCGGTCACCCAGTCGTCGAAACGCCCCATCAGGGAGTGCTTGGTTACAACCGGCAGTTCCCCCGGTTCGTGATCGCGTTCCGACAGGCCACGATAGGCATCGCGATAGAACGGTGACTGGCGACGCGCAAACCGCACCAGCGCGTTGAAGCGGCGCCGACGCGCGCCGTCGACGGCCTCCCTGCCTGCGGCCCGGGTCCACCAGATCTCCCCCATTCGCGCGCAAGACGTCCAATAGGCGATCGAAGATTCGACCGGCGCCCAGGCCGCCATCCGCCTTGTTGTCGCTATCACTTCTTCGCCCTCGTCGCTTGCGTACATGATGCCAGGGGAACCGGTTGCCACCTCATGGATGAGAGCGTATTGCGAGCTGCCGGTTTCCCGTTTGACCCACGTCAACGGGCTGGCTGGACCAACCGGCCAGCGGCGCCACATCGTGGCTGCTTCGAGGATTCTCGACCGTCGCGCGCCGTCGATCTCGCGGTTGCATGGCCCTTTGACGCAGATCAATCCCGACCATGAGGGTGCACGTAAGCTGCATTTTGGTTGCAGCGAGACAGTGCGTAGCGACCGGCCCCGATTGGGGGCCCGGTATGCCTGTAGCCCGCGTCGCGATCATCGGTTCGTATAGACATGGCAATTTGAGAATTCATCTTTTGAGGAGTCAGCTATGGCCAACATTATTCGCAGCACCCCAGTAAGTGAGGTTAACCGCTTCGACCCTTTCCGGGATATCGAAGATTTCTTCGGTAGCCGAAAATTGCGATCCCTGTTTCGTGACCTTCCCGAAGCACCCGAGATGAAGATAGACGTGAGCGAGGACGAGAAGGCTTACCACGTCAAAGTGGAGATCCCCGGCGTCAAGAAAGAGGACATTCGTGTGGCGATCGATGGCAACAGTGTTGCGATCACCGCCGAGGTCAAGCGCGAGAAGGAGGAGAAGAAGGGAGAAACGGTCCTGCGCAGCGAGCGCTACTACGGCAACCAGTCGCGAAGCTTCACGCTTATGCATGACATCGATCAATCCAAAGCCGAAGCGAAGTACCAGGACGGAATCCTCGCTCTCACGTTGCCCAAAAAGGGAGGCGCGACGACGAAGGAATTGACGGTCCAGTAACTCACGGCAAGTCTACGCCGCCGCCCGGTCCCTTGCCGGTCGGCGGCCACGATTATGATGGCGAAGCACTCTGATACGATCGGCGTACCCATGGATGCCAAGCTCGAACGTGATCCTCCGTCGGGGCCTTCGGAAAAAGATGATGCCAAGCGCAAGCTCGTCGTGACCGGCGGGCGTAGGCGCGCCCGTCGCGACGTTCGTCCGATCCCGCCAGACGAGCCGTCTTTCATCCGCGATTCCTACTCTTCAACGGCGCTGACGGAGGCCATCGATCGATCGGTGCATGCTGCCACTGCGCGCTTTACCGCGGGGTTGTCGCCGATGATGCTGATCAGTGCCTACATGGACTGGGCCACGCATCTTGGTTTTTCGCCCGGAAAGCGCTGGCAGCTCGTCGAAAAAGCCGTCAGGAAGTCTCTGCGGCTTGCCCGCTACGCAAATCAGCGCACAAGCTTTTCCAACGATGGTCCCGAGCCGTGCATCGTCCCCTTGCCCCAGGACCGGCGCTTCCGTGGTAAAGCCTGGCAAAACCCGCCCTACGACACGATCTATCAAGCATTCCTTCTGAGCCAGCAATGGTGGCACAACGCGGTCACCGGCGTCAGCGGCGTCACCCGCCAGCACGAGAACACAGTGGCGTTTGCGACACGCCAGATCCTGGACGTGTTTTCGCCATCGAACTTCCTTCTTACCAATCCCGAGGTTCTTGAGCGCACGCAGAAGGAAGGAGGCATGAATCTGGTGCGCGGATTCCAGAACTTCCTCGAGGATTGGGAACGAACGATGGGAGGGCATCGGCCCGCCGGCGTGCACCTCTTCAAGGTCGGGAAAAACTTAGCGGTCACGCCGGGAAAGGTCGTTTACCGGAATCGATTGATCGAGCTGATCCAATATGCCCCCGCGACATCAAAGGTCCGCCGCGAGCCAGTACTCATCATTCCTGCCTGGATCATGAAGTATTACATCCTCGACCTGAGTCCGGAAAACTCACTGGTCAAATACCTGACCGAACAGGGCCATACGGTGTTCATGGTTTCGTGGAAGAACCCCAAGCCGGAGGACCGCGATCTGAGCATGGAGGATTACCGCAAGCTGGGAGTCATCGCTGCGCTTGATGCAGTTTCTACCATCGTCCCGAAGGCGAAGGTGCACAGCGTCGGCTATTGCATCGGCGGCACGATGCTTGCAATCGCGGCGGCGGCACTTGCCCGCGATCACGACGAGCGCCTCAAGTCGGTTACGCTGTTCGCGACGCAGACCGATTTCACCCAGGCTGGCGAGCTGATGCTTTTCGTCAACGAAAGTCAGCTGGCTTTCCTTGAGGACGTGATGTGGGAACAGGGGTTTCTGGATGCCCAGCAGATGGCCGGCGCTTTCCAGATGCTGCGGTCGAACGATCTCATATGGTCACACGTTATCCATGACTATCTGATGGGCGAGCGTCAGCCGATGAGTGACCTGATGGCCTGGAATGCCGACGCGACGCGGATGCCTTACCGTATGCATGCCGAGTACCTGCGCCAACTGTTCCTTAACAACGACTTGGCGGAAGGCCGCTATCAGGTGGATGGAAGGGCCATCGCGCTCAGCGATATCCGGGTGCCGATCTTCGCCGTTGGTACCGAATGGGATCACGTCGCACCGTGGCGATCCGTATACAAACTCCATCTTTTGACCGACACCGATGTCACCTTCCTGCTGACCAGCGGCGGCCACAATGCCGGTATCGTCTCGGAACCGGGCCACCCCGAGCGCCACTATCGCGTCGCGACCAAGAGGGCCGATGCGATGTACGCGGATCCCGACGTATGGCTGGCCAAGACGCCGCCGAAGGCCGGCTCCTGGTGGCCCGAGTGGACGACTTGGCTCGCGGCTAACTCGGGGCCTCCGGTTACGCCGCCGGCGATGGGATGCGCGGTAACGGGCTACGCTCCGCTGGGCGACGCCCCAGGCAGCTACGTTCTGCAAACGTGATCGCTTATCGACGCGAGCGCTGGCTAGCCGAATCTGATCTGCCGACCGCCCGATCGTCCGACTGACGTACGTCTGGCTGCTCGTGGTCGGACCGTTGCGCATTCATTGGTCGACTTGTCCAGACCTCCCCGTCTGCAGAACGCTGGCATCCGTTGCCACGATTCGAGACCAAAATGCAGGCGGCCGATCCGGAACGATCGGCCGCCATTGTTCCTCCGCTCCGTTGCCGAATGCAGCAGCCTTGCGTGTGACGACTGCCCAGACTTGGTGGCGCGGATCCTACCAGGCACTCACCACAACGTTGTTCTCGACCTTGGACACTCCCGGGGCGGACCATGCCGCCTGCTCGGCGTCTTCTTTTTCCTGCCATGAACGCACGCTGCCGCGCAGCACGACCTTGCTGTCAGTCGCCTCGACCCTGATCTTGTTGGCGTCAAGCTGCGCGTGCCGCGTAAACGCGCTCTCGATCTTGGCTTTTACGTCGGCGGCGTTGATACGAGGCTTCACGGTGATGCGGTTGGTAACGCCCTTGACCCCCATCGTGTACTTGATGGCGTCTTCGGCGGTGGTTTTCTGGAACTGCCACTCGACTTCACCGTCGAGCGTCACCCAGCCGCTTTCCACGGTGACCTGAATCCTGTCATACGGAACGGAGACGTTGAAGCGCAGTGCGCTCAAGACCGACTGAGCAATGTCGGTGTCGCCGCGCAGGGCCGTGCCCGGCAACTTGATTGCCAGATCTTCCGCCACCGCCTTGACGCCAGACACCCGCTTGGCGGCGCGCTCGGCGTTTCTCTTCTGTGCGTAGCTGATGACTAAGCCTGTCAGCGTCACGACGCCGTCTTTCGCTGCCACGCCAATAGCGGACGCGTCCACCGTGGGTTCCCAATCGAGTTCGGCGAGCACTCTTCGCCGGAGCTCGGTGTCATCAATCTTGGTTGTCATGTCTGTTCTCCTGGTTTCAAAATGCCGTTCCCGCGGCGCGATTCGCAGGCGGTAACGACGGCGCCGCGATCCGCTTGATCGAAAACGATCGAACAACTTTGCGCGAAGCGCATATTGATGCTATTCCTTGACGAGATAGCGCTCTTGACCCAGCGCAAGGTTTCGTGCGAAACGCCCCTGTTTCGTCCCATCGTGCCGGCACGGGGACACCAATCGAATGCTAAGCGGAGCGGCAGTTGGCGGAAACTGCGCTATCGCCTGCCTTACGACAATCGAATACGAAGCGTGCCAATGGTTGCTGTCAATGGATCAGCACAACGGGAATGTGCGCCAAATGCAAGACTCGCGTGGCGATCGATCCCAGGACCATGCTGGAAAGCGCCGTCATGCCGCGCGTGCCCATATAGATCATGGTGCTCTCGCATTGCTTCGCCTGCTCGATGATGCTCTCGGCGATCATGCCCACCCGCCTGTGGGCGGTGTACTTCACCCCGGCGGCGTCGAGGGCTCTCTTGCTGGAGGCGAGCATCGCCTCGCTTTCTTCGGCGTAATAGCGATCAAGCATTTCTTTGCTGACTACGACTCCCATGTTCGGAAATCGCGGCAACGGCAGATGAACGGCGAGCAGATCGATTCCCGGCGGCTCTTTGTACCAGTCCAGTGTCTCGATGAGCTTCAGCGTCGCACGCGTGGCGCTCGCGGAACCGTCAACGGGGAGCAGCACCTTCAACATATCGTTTCTCCTGGTCTCTAGCGGTGGACTACTGTTAATTCCATCAGGCCCGAGTCGGTGACGCTGACCTGGTAAACCGGTTAAACGTTACCCGAGTCGTTGGGCCTCGTGATGCCGGGTCATCCGACAGCGAGCGGCGGGCGTGAGAAAGCGGCGCGGAGCCGATTAATCGCCCGCAGCACGAAAGGTCGGCGCAATATCCTGAGTAACAAGCGACGCCTGCCTGGAAACTCCAGCAGCAGCAGGCCGGCGAGAATTGTAAGAAGTCCCTGCCCTGGCACTCCAGGAAACGAAAGCACGACGCCCAGGATAACTAGCGTTGCACCGAGCAGGGTTTTGAGGACCACGCCAACCCAGGCCAGTGCTCGGCGCTCAACACTCGGTGGTTTTCGAGCATCCGAGGTGGCAAAATGATCGGGCGGCAAGCCAATGAGGATGGTCAAAACAATCGTGAAGCTCACCAGCAACCCCATCGCGAACAAGATGGCCATGAAAAATAGCGGATGGCCGCTTGAGTTCGACGGGTCGAGCATAACGGTTAGCCATGCATTCACTTTGTCTCCGCCGCCCGGTGCATCCGATAATGGAAGGAGGTTTCTTCTGTCTTCACAATTCTTACCTTCTCTTGATTCGAGGACTTGATCCCGATCAAACCCCCGTCGCGGTTCCTCATTGATCAACCGGCTGATTCTCGACGCGACCTCGATCATCAGTCGGCGTATCTCGTCGCTTCGAAGCACCAAGAGCCCACACCCGACGCAACCCTAAAGAGGCTTCGGTTCTACTTCGAGGATGCGCTCATCGACGCTTTGGACGGTTTCATGATGTGGCGACGAAGCCCCTTGTACAACTCGAACGAGGTCAATCCCACTGCCGCCGCAGCGATGCTGGTCAGCAATTGGGCGTAGCTTAACGGACCGAACCGAAAGATCTCACGCATCGGCTCCCAATAGAGCGCGAGGCAGAGGCCCCCCATGGCCCCGCCGACGATCCACCAGAGAGCGGGATTCGGGCGAGGCAAAGTCTCCAGCAGCGTGGCCTGGCCAGAGCGGTTGGCCAGGATCAACCCCACATTGCCGAGCGCAATGGCCGCAAACGCCATAGCGCGCGCCTGCGGCTCCGGCGTCCCCGTTCCAACCACCAGCCCGTACAACAGCGCTACGGCAACCAAGGCGCTTGCGCCCTGCAGAATGCTGGCGGCCATCATCCGCCCGTTGAACAGACGCGATGTTGCCGGTCGCGGCGGTCGACGCATCACGTCTTTATCCGCCGGCTCCGCCTCGAACGCGACCGAGCATGCCGGATCGATCACGAATTCGAGAAATACAATGTGCACGGGATAGAACACCAACGGCCACCCGAAAAGCAGCGGCAGCAGCGCCATTCCCGCGGTAGGCACGTGCACGGCGACGATGTAGCACATCGCCTTCTGAACGTTGTCGAAGATGCGACGCCCAAGCTTTACGGCCTCGACCATGGAAGTAAAATCGTCGTCGAGTAAGACCAGCGACGCAGCTTCACGGGCCACATCCGATCCGCGCCTGCCCATGGCGACGCCAATGTGCGCCGCTTTCAAGGCGGGCGCGTCGTTGACCCCATCCCCGGTCATCGCCACGATTTCGCCATTGGCCTTGAATGCCTGTACCAGTCGCAATTTTTGCTCGGGCATCACGCGCGCAAAGATGTTGGCCCGGCCAACACGCTCGCGCAGCTGCGTATCGGACATCGCCGCCAGCTCCGGCCCCGTCACGACGGTTTCGGGACGTTCGAGACCGATCTGCCGGGCGATCGCCGTCGCCGTGCCGGGGTAGTCGCCGGTGATCATCACGATGCGTATTCCCGCGGCGTAGCATTCGCGCAAGGCCGCTGGCACGGCGACTCGGATGGGATCGGCAAGTCCGGTGAGCCCGATGAAATGCAGCCGCAGGTCGCGCTGCGACGAGGGCCCCGGAATAGCATTCTCGTTCGTGCGTGATAGCGTGCCTCGTGCCACCGCCAGTACGCGCAGGCCGTCGCTTGCCATCCTGGCGACGTGCTCGTGAATGGCAGCGCGTTGACTGCGATCGAGCGCGCATAATTCGATGATCGCCTCCGGCGCGCCTTTGGCAGCCACTGTGTAGCGCTCGCTGTCTTGCGGTTCCCAGATATGGGCGACGGACAGCTGCCCGGACGACAACGGGTATGTGCGGATGAGCGTCCATTCGTCGAGCTTCTCGACCGCCGTCGGTGCGCGCTCGTGCGCGAGCTGGTGGTAAGCCTTCTCCATGGGATCGAAGGGCTCGCGTTCGCTCGCCAGGACACCGCATTCAACGAGTTCCAACAGCAATTCGTCCTGGCGTGCCCGCGACTCAAGTTCGTTGCCCGGCACCCACAGGCTCTGTACGACCATGCGGTTCTGCGTCAGCGTCCCGGTCTTGTCCACGCACAAGACAGTCGTCGATCCCAGTGCCTCGATCGCGGGCGCGCGCCGGGTAAGCACGCCTTGTTGGGAAATGCGCCACGCGCCTAGCGCCAGAAATACCGTGAGCACGACCGGGAATTCTTCCGGCAGATTCGCCATTGCCAGCGTGACCCCGGCGAGCAGCCCATTGAGCCAGTCGCCACGCTTGAGACCATAGAGCACCGTGACGAGCACGCATAGCGCCAACCCGATCGCCGCGAAGAGGAGCACCGCCCGCCGGGTTTCGCGCTGGATGCCGGTTGATTCAGGCACCTGTGTCTGCAATGCCTTGCCGATCTTGCCGATCTCCGAGCGTACGCCGGTGGCCACCACATGCGCGATGCCCTGCCCTTGGGTGAGCAGCGTTCCGAAATAGACAAACGGCCGGTCGTCGCCTCCCGGCGCCACCGGCAGTGCCTCGCCATCGTTGGCGCGTTTGCGCACCGGAACTGATTCGCCGGTGAGAAGTGATTCATCCGCCATCAGATTGCTGGACCTCAACAGTGCGGCATCGGCGGGGACACGGTCACCCTCCTTGACTAACACGACGTCGCCGACGACCAGTTCCCGCCCTGCAACGAACTGCCATTCGCCATCGCGCAATACCTGCGCGCGGGGACTCGAGAGCTCACGCAGGGCTTCCAGCGCACGCTCTGTCTTGCGCTCCTGGAAGAAGGTGATCGCCATCACCACGAACACCGATGCAAATAGGACGAGCGCCTCGCGGAGATCCCCCAGCAGCAGATAGATCGTGGAAGCTCCAATGAGCAGCAGGAACATCGGTTCGCGCACGACTTCCCAGGCAATTGCCCAGGGGCTTCGCGGCCTGGCGGATGGCAGCTCGTTATAGCCTTCGCTCGCCAGGCGGATCATCGCTTCCTTGCTGCTCAGACCGGACTGCTCCGGAAGCCAGTCATTCATCCCGGCCTCATCGTCAGATGGCGATAGAAGATGCGCTTCGCGGCTTCGACAATGCCTAGATAGGCCACAACCAACGCCCCAAGAATCGCCAGGAATTCAAGCGGAGGGGGCTGGAAACCAAAGTACTCCCCCAATCCCGTGAACGGAAGCATCAGCGCTGCGATTACTACGGCGAGCGAGGTCGCTGCAAGCGCCGGGTGGGGTCGGCTTGCAAGAGGGTTGCGTCGTGTGCGTATGATGAAGATGACCAGCACTTGGGTCGCCAGCGATTCAACAAACCAGCCCGTCTGGAATAATGCCTCATTGGCGTTCAACACCGCGAGGAGAACATAGAAGGTGAGGAAATCGAACAGCGAACTGATCGGTCCGATGGTCCACATGAAGTTGCGGATGAAGGTCATGTCCCAGGCCTGCGGCCCGCGGATCTCGTCCTCGTCGACGTGGTCGAGCGGAATCGCTACTTCGGAGAGGTCGTAGAGCACGTTGTTGAGCAAAATCTGCGTGGGCAGCATGGGGAAAAATGGCAGGAATATCGAGGCTGCCGCCATGCTGAACATGTTGCCGAAATTGGAGCTCGTCCCCATCATGATGTACTTGCGAATGTTGGCGAACGTGCGCCGCCCCTCGAGCACGCCATCGTGAACCACGCGCAGATCACGCCGCAGCAGAATAATGTCGGCAGCTTCCTTGGCGACATCAACCGCGGTATTGACCGAAAGACTCACATCGGCCGAATGCAGCGCGGGCGCATCGTTAATACCGTCTCCGAGATAACCGACGACGCGCTGACGCCGCTTGAGCGCCAATATGATGCGGTTTTTCTGGGCCGGATTGACCCGGCAGAACAAGTTGGCCCGTTCGACCTGCGCCTGCAATGCCTGGTCATCGAGCTGGGCGATGTCGTCGCCACTCAGGACGCCTGTCACCGCCATGCCGAGCTTGGTGCAGACGTATTTCGTTACCAGTTCGCTGTCTCCGGTCAGGATCTTGACTTCGATGCCGCTGTCGACGAGCGCGGCAATCGCGCGGCTCGCAGTCGCCTTGGGCGGATCGAGGAACCCGGCAAACCCGATGAACACCAGTTCCGTTTCGTCGTCCGCGTCGATGCGGCTGCATTCGCGTCCCATGTCGCGGACCGCCACGCCGAGCACGCGCACCCCGCGTCTGCACAATGCCTCCAGTTGCGCCGTTGCGCTTTCACGGGCGACTTCGTCCCATGCATCACCGTCCGGCGTTGCCACTGAAGCGTAGCGTGTCGATAGCCGCAGGATCTCTTCCGGGGCTCCCTTCACGACCAGCATGCGTGATCCGCCATCGTCGACCAGCACCGATACGCGGCGTCGCTGGAAGTCGAAGGGCACCTCGTCAAGCTTGGTCCACGCGTTCAGATCGACGCTGCGGGTAGCGAGAATCGCATCGTCCAGCGGACTCTTGATACCTGTCTCGAAGCGACTGTTGAGATAGGCAAAGGTCAGTACGCGTTCGCTG
This sequence comes from uncultured beta proteobacterium, assembly GCA_963828665.1. Lineage (GTDB taxonomy): Bacteria > Pseudomonadota > Gammaproteobacteria > Burkholderiales > Casimicrobiaceae > PALSA-1003. The sequence goes on along the minus strand of CAWHFL010000007.1, from coordinate 95,600 downwards.
TTTCGGCCGAGTACATCGACGTGGCAATCCAGCTGTATCTTGGCTTCGGTCAGGGTTCCGGTCTTGTCTGTGCAGAGGACATCCATCGAGCCCAGGTTTTCGATTGCCGCAAGGCGCTTCACGATCACGTGCTTTTCCGCCATGCGCAGACCGCCGCGGGCCAGCGTCACAGAGACGACCATCGGCAGCAATTCAGGGGTAAGGCCCACCGCCAGCGCGACGGCGAACAAGAACGATTCCCACAGCGGCTTGTGCTCGACGGCGTTGACCATCAGCACGAACAGCACCATCAGTACTGTCAACCGCATGATCAACATGCCGAACCGGCGGATGCCCAGGTCGAACGCCGTCGGCGGTGCCTGGGCGTTCAAGCTGCTCGAGATATCTCCCATTGCGGTCGCGATGCCAGTCCGGCAGACGAGCAGTCGTGCTGTCCCACTGACAACGGACGTGCCCATGAACAGCGCGTTTGTCGCGTCCGAGATGGTGGTTGCATCGCAAGGTGCCGCGGCGCCCTTTTCAACCGGAAACGGCTCCCCAGTAAGCAGGGCCTCGTTGACATGCAAGTCGCGGGCCTCGAGAAGCAACCCGTCGGCTGGCACCAACGCACCGGCGGCGAGGAGCACAATGTCTCCGGGAACAATCTGCGTCGCGCGTATTTTCGTCTCTGCCCCGTCACGCACGACCGATGCAAGCAACGCCACCGACTGGCTCAGTCGCATCGCGGCCTTGCCCGCACGGTGCTCCTGGACGAAGTCGAGGGTGACGCTCAGCAAGATCATCGTGGCGATGATGCCGAAGCTCGGGAAATCGCCGGTCAACGCCGATACGATGCTCGCCGCGACCAGGATCAACACGAGCGGATTGCGAAAGCGCCGCAGGAACTGCCAGACCAACGGCATCTGACGCTGGCCTTGCACCTGATTGGGCCCATAGCGCTTCAGCCGGGACCTTGCCTCGCTCGACGACAGGCCCTCGATGGTGGCGGCGAGCTCATTCGCGAGTGACGCCGCCGGCCGCAGCCACCAAGCGGGATTGCCGCCGCCATCGTTCGCCGATGCCTCGGCCGGTACCTGATGCGGCACGCTGGCTGAGTTCGCGTCAGGGATGATGGGTGAGCGGTCGTCGGTCACCGGATGCTCGGCGCGTGATCGGGTGATGGGGATCCGTCCGAAGTATCGGGACTCATCGCGACCATCGCTTGACGCGCATCAAGGTTTGCGCGAAGGGCGCGCTCCACGTCCGTGCCATGAGCGCGCCATCGGAGCGCGCGGCCCCATGGGTCAGGTGTCGACCATTGGCGCAAATCACTGGTCGACCGTCGGCGAGGGCGCCGACGCCGCCGTCGGCGTGGACAGGGCCCGCTTGTCCCGCAAAGGGCCTTGCGCGAGATCAATACTCGAATGGCAATCGCAATGCAAACTCAAGGCCTGACGATGACTCGGAGGGTTGCGCAATGAAGGTTGGCGACATCATGACGCAAAAGGTGATTTCAGTCCGTCCTACCGACTCGATTTCGGACGCCGTTCGGCTGATGCTGGACACCCGCATCAGCGGCTTGCCCGTCGTCGATGACTTGGATCAACTCATCGGTATCGTGACGGAGGGCGATCTCCTACGGCGGACCGAAACGGGTACGACGCAACATCGACCGCGGTGGCTGGAGTTCGTGCTGTCGCCGGGGCGGCTCGCCGACGAATACGTCCATACGCACGGCAGGCGCGTCAATGAGGTCATGTCGCATGACGTCGTCAGCGTGACCGAAGCCACACCACTCGACATGGTCGTTACGCTCATGGAGCAGCGACGCATCAAGCGCGTGCCTGTCGTGCGCGAGAACAAGGTCATCGGCATTGTCAGCCGGGCCGACCTGCTGCGCGCCCTCGGTACGCCAGGCGTCGCGTCCGGGAGTCCGAGCACGTCCGATCGGGCGATTCGACAGCGCATCCTTGCCGAGATCCAGCGCGAGCCGTGGGGGCCGCGTTATTCGATCAATGTCATCGTCCATGAGGGCAAGGTCGACCTCTGGGGCACGCTCTTCGATGAGCGGGAGCGTCAGGCGTTGCGGGTGGCTGTCGAAAACGTCCCGGGAGTCAAAGAGATTCACGACCACCTGGTGTGGGTCGAACCGGTCTCGGGGATGGTACTCGTGGCGCCGGAACAAGAAGGTTGACTTCGCGGCAGACCCCGAGGGGCCACCCTCATGCGGAAATACGGTGCGTAAGCACTGTCGCATTTCCGGGTTCTGTGCTTGATTCACGAATGCAGCGCAATGAGAAACACGCTTCGATCTCGGTAGCACGAACAGGCCGTAAGGTCCGCATTGACAAGCCCGGGGTGGCAGGATACCACTGGAGCAACGTGCCGATCCACAATGAGGATAGAATCTCCCCCTCGGAGCTAAAGGCACGGCATGCATGAACTCGACTTCCGAACAGCGGCGCCGGACAATCCTCGCCTGGGCGTTCGCGCGCGTTGACGTAGTTGCTTTCTCGGTTGCCAACGCCGCTGCGTTCGCGCTAGTGTTGTTTGCGCTTACGGTGGCAATCACCTGGAAAGGCGCACCTCCCGGCGTTCCGGTCGGACCGCACCTCGGGCATCTGGCCATCTACTTCCCAGGATATTCGGTTAGCACTTCGGGTGCCTTCATAGGGGCCGCGTATGCCGGCGCCATTGGGGCGGCCTGCGGTCTCATCCTGGCGATGCTATGGAATTTTGCGCACGCGCTTCTCTTGAGCGTGATTCGCGTGCGTGCCAATCTCTCAGCCTATTCAATCGACTGAACCTGGCGACCTCCAAATGATGGCGCTGCAATCCATTCGATAGCCCTGTATCGATGAATGCATTAGCCGAACGCGAATCGGAAAGCGACCCGCAATTGGTGTGGGCCACGGTTCGTCTCAACACATGGGTCTTTGGCCTGATCCTGGGACTGATGGGCGGCTTGTTGCTGTTGGCGCTTGCCTTGGTTGCCGGGTTTGCTTCCGGAGAATACCTGGGCCTCACAGTCACGCTGATCGGAATCTTCGTGCCGGGCTACGGGCCCGGTTGGGACGGCGCTCTTCCAGGTCTGTTCTGGGGGTTCATCGGCGCCGGCCTGCTTGGTGCCGGCATTTACCGAATTACCACCCGGAGCGCGTTGGCTCGGCTCGATGAGCTCGTTGCTTTCGAACGCGGTGACCGCGATTTCCCCGAAGCAGTGCTGCGTCTGCACGGGCCTTCGCTCGGTCTCGCGATCGGCGCAGCGGGGGCCTTGGGCTTGATCGGCACGACGAACTGGCTGGTGGTTCGCGGCACAGCGGCTCACAGCGTCCATGCGCGCCTGCTGTCCGAGATTTTGCCCGGCTACTCGGTCGATCTGACGGGAAGTTTGGTCGGCGCGGCCGAGCTGTTCATCGTCCTGTATCTCGTTTGCCAGGTGCTTGGGTTTGTTTACAACCGCGTCGCCTCCGCTCGACAGCGACGCGCGTGACAACGCTGCCATTGCGCGCCGCCATTGTCGGAGCCGGCCTCATGGGGACCTGGCACGCGCGCTATGCGGCGCGCAACCACGCGCAAGTCATCGCGATCGTCGATCCGGATGCGGCGGCGGCAAATCGCCTGCGCACAGGCTTCCCGGCCGCTGTTACATTTGCCGACCTGGCCACGATGCTCGCCGCCGTGACGCCCGACGTGGCCCACATTTGCACCCCGGTGCAGACACACGCGGAACTCGCGACGGCGGCGCTCGAGCGCCGCATCCACGTCATTGTCGAAAAACCGCTCGCCGTCGACGCGGCGCAAACGCGCCAGCTGCTCGATACTGCCGATGCGGCGGGCATGGTCCTGTGCCCCGTCTATCAATTTCCGTTTCAGCACGGTTTCCGGCAAGCGGAGAGCTGGCTACGCGCGCACGGCCCACCTTTGCGCGTCGATCTGACGATTTGTTCTGCAGGCGCTGAGCGCCTGCATCCTTTCGCTAACGAACGACTGATTCGCGAAATCCTGCCGCATCCGATGTCGGTGCTCTGCATGCTGACCGGACAGGAAGTCGTCGATCACTCCCGGTGGACGGTAGCCACGACCGCCGAGGGCGAATTCTTCGCAAGTGGACGCGTTGGTGACATCGACGCGTCGATATGCATAAGCACGCACGCGCGGCCCACGCGAGCCGAAGGTCGCGTGCTTTGCGCCACCGGGACGCTCCACCTGGATTTCTTCCACGGCTACAGCGTCGTCCAGAAGGCCCGCGACGGAAGACTCGGCAAGATCATGCTGCCGTTCGATGCCGCCGTCATGCAGTCGGCAGGCGCCGCACGAAATCTGCTGAGACGAACACTGGCTCGCGAACCCGCGTACCCAGGGCTGACAACGCTGATCGGCGCGTTTTTCGCCGCCGCGACGCAGAACGGTTTGCCTCCATTCTCGCGGACCCTGATCGAGACCGTCGCCAGCTGGTGCGATCGTCTCGGAGCCGGTCGCTCGGGCCATGCGCCGATGCAACCGATCGACGTTCCTCGGGGATGATCGATTGCAAACTTCGGCAGACTCGAGCGCCGCCATACACCCATCGTCGCCGAGCAGCATGCGCTCACCGGAATGCACGATCGTCGTCGTCGCGCTGAATGGAGGTGTGAACCTCGCGGAATGCCTCGACGCCCTTGTCGCGCAGGGGGCTCCTTGCCTGGTGATGCTGGGAGCTCGCATGGAGAGCGCAACGTGGCAGCGACGCTTTCCTTCGATCCGTTTTGTCGAGGGCGCCGCCCCGGTTCCCGCGCGGCGGATCCAGGGCATCGAGGCCGCTGGAACCGCGCTCGTAGGCCTGCTCGAAGACAGTTCCGTCCCAGGGCCGCGCTGGTTCGACGCAGTGCGCGATGGGTTCGAGTCGGACAACGTGGCTGCAGTCGGCGGCCCCGTGACGATCGGCCACGACATCGGCGCTCGTCGGCAAGCTCTGGGTTGCTGTGAGTTCGGACGCTATCATCCGGCGCGCGTCCGGGCATGGGCGCGAGCTCGCGGCAAAGACGGAGCAACGGCGTTTGCCGTCGACAGGTTGCCCGGCAACAATATCGCATATCGCCGCTCCGCGATCCGAGCCGTGACGGATTCGCGTGCCCCACTGATAGAGACCTTGCTCAACGCCGAGTTGCGGGCAGCGGGTTTCGATCTTGTCCTCGATCCGGCGATGACGGTCGACTACCGTCCGCAGGGAGATGGCGGCGTCCGCTGGATCGATCGCTATCGCCATGGACGACTGTACGGCGGCAATCGGGTCGCCGGCCAGTCGCTCCCGGGTCGTGCGCTATTCATGATCAAGGCGCTGCTGTTGCCGTTCGTCTTGTCCGGCCGTAGTCTGCGCGGGATGGGCCATGCGATCCCGGTTCGAGCCTGGTGGAAGGTCGGTCCCCTCGTCTGTTGGATGGAAACCGCCTGGGCGGTCGGGGAGGCTGCCGGCACCATTGCAGGCGTCGGACGCGGCATCGAGGACTGGAACGCTTGAAGATCGGCGTCGACGGTTCATGCTGGCACAACCAACGCGGTTTTGGCCGGTTCGCACGCGAAGTCCTGCGCGCCCTGCTGGCGACCCCGGCCGGACACGATTTCACGGTGTTCTTCGATCACGATCCACCGCCGGATATCACGGCAACCGGTGCCACGATAATCCGGGTCCGGACACAGACGACGGTCACCGAGGCCGCGGTCGACTCCAGCCGTCGCAGCCTGTCCGACGTTCTCGCCTTCACCCGAGCCACGGCAGCGCACCCGGTCGATGTGTTCTTTTTCCCGGCGGTGTATTCCTGGTTCCCGCTGCTGCCGGGGCGAAGATCTGTCGTCACCGTGCACGACGCGATTGCGGAAGCATTTCCCGACCTGGTGTTTCCGAACATGCGCACGCGCCGACTATGGCAAGCCAAAGTACGCCTTGCCCTCTGGCAGTCGACCCGCGTCTTGACCGTATCCGGAGCCGCCAAGCGCGCGATAGTGAAGTATCTCCGCGTCGCCGCAGCGCGCATCGACGTGACCACCGAAGCACCCGCGGCCGCCTTCGGTCCGAACCGCGAAGCCGCCGCGATCGAGCAGGCTCTGCAGACGGTGGGCTTGCCCCCGGCGGCACGCTTTCTCTTGTATGTCGGCGGCATCGCCCCGCACAAGAACGTGACAGGGTTTCTGCGCGGCTTTCGCCTTGCGCTCTCCCGCGGAGGTCTTTCCGATCTGTATTTTGTCGTCGCGGGCGATCCAGCGGGCGGAGGATTTCACTCCTGCGTCGATGAAGTCCGACGTTTCGTCAGCGACGGCGTCGTCTTGCGCGAGCGAGTTCTATTCGCCGGAAAAGTGTCGGATACGACGCTGGCGGCCTTGTATCAGGCCGCGCTCGCGGTCGTAATGCCTGCCTTCGATGAAGGCTTTGGTTTGCCTGCAATCGAGGCATTGGCGTGCGGTACCCCCGTCCTTTCCAGCGCCGGCGGAGCGGTGCCTGAAATCATCGGCGATGCGGGATTGCTGTTCCAAGCCGACGCCCCCGAATCGATCGCCACGGCGATCGCCCGCATCGGAACCGACGCACCACTGCGTGCCGCTCTTCGTCAACGCGCGCTGGCTCGAGCCGTCCAGTTCTCCTGGTCGAAAGCCGCGGCGCTGACATTGCAGAGCCTCGAACGGGCAGGGGCGCGGTAATGCGATTCTGCATGGTGACAACCTTCTACCCCCCGTTCCACATGGGGGGTGACGCCGTCTATGTCCGAGCGCTGGCGCTCGCGCTCCGGCGTGAGGGCCACTCGGTCGATGTCGTGCATTGCGAGGATGCATTCAGAGTGGTTGGCGGCCAGTCCGTCAGTTCGCCATCGACCGATGATGACGGCATCGTCGTCCACCGATTGCGGCACCCATTGGGCATGCTGTCCCCATTGATCACTCAGCAGACCGGACACCCGGGGCTCAAGCGGAGAGCGCTGAAGGCAGTCCTCGACCGCGGTTACGATGTCATTCACTTCCACAACATCTCACTCATTGGCGGCCCCGGCTTGCTGGAGTTGGGTCGCTCCCGGATCAAATTGTTGACACTGCACGAGCAGTGGCTGATCTGCCCGACGCATGTTTTCTGGAAGAACAAGGAAAAGGCCTGTGACCGTCCGACGTGCTGGACATGCTCGATCCGCTCCGGAATTCCGCCGCAATTGTGGCGCCTGGGTAACCTGATCACGAGGCAACTGGAGCATGTAGATCTCTTGCTTGCCCCAAGCGAATTCACCGCGGCCCGGCACAAAGCTGCCGGAATCACTCGTCCGATCGAAGTTTTCCCCCTGTTTTCCCGCTTGGAGCCGGGAGCGACAAAGCCGGCGCCTCGCCTACGCCCCCTCTTTTTGTTCGCCGGCCGCGTCACGGCGTCCAAGGGCATTGGTCAGCTCGTCCGGATGTTCAGGGCACTGCCGGATTACGACCTGTGGATCGCCGGAGATGGGGATCTTCGGAACAAGCTTGCGGCTGAATGCAGGACGGCCGGCAATATCCAGTTTCTCGGCACCGTGGATGCGCCGCGGTTGTCCACGTTGTACGGCGAAGCTACGGCCACTGTGATCCCGTCTCTCGCGCCGGAATCCATGGCACTGGTCGCAGTGGAATCCTTCGCCAATTCGACCCCGGTCGTGGCGCGCAACGCTGGGGGATGCGGCGAGCTCGTGCGCGCATCCAACGCGGGATTCGTCTGCGAAGATGACGGCGAGCTTCTTGCAGCAATCCACTCCTTCGCCCGGGATCCGGAACTTGCGCGTGCCATGGGCCAACGGGCCCGACAAACTTACGAACAAAAATACACGCAACGGATACATATGGCAGCCTACCTGCAACGCGTAAATTCGCTTCTTGCCTCGACGCAATCGATCTCGTATTCGCCGTCATGCGCGCCGTGCTGACTTTTCATCGTATTGACGATAGCCCCGGTCCATTGTCCTACCGACCGGAGCGTTTTCGTGTCTTGCTCGAGACACTCGCGAACGGCGATATTCCTGTCGTCGACCTTCCTTCGCTGCTCGATCCGGGCACGATGCGAGGTCTGGCCCTGACTTTCGACGACGGCTACAGATCTTTGCATGATGTCGCTCTGCCGATGCTCCGTCAGCACGCATTTCCCGCGCATTTGTTTCTGACCACAGGCTGGCTCGACGGCGAGATGCCGCAATCACCAACTCGTGCCGAGAGTTTGACGTGGGACATGGTGACGCGACTGCACGGGTCCGGCGTGGCGATCGAGTCCCACACGCGCACCCATGCGGATCTGCGTACGCTAAGCGACTCGGACATCGACTCCGAGTGCAGCGCCTCGGACGAGGCCATCGAACGCCGTGTTGGCAGGCGGCCGCGCTATTTCGCCTACCCTTTCGGTTATTGCGACCGCCGTGTCGCCGCTCGCATTGGCACCCGCTATGAGGCGGGATTCACGACCGAAATGCGCGTGCTGTCGGTCGACGACATCGCGCCGAGCTTACCGCGACTCGATGCGCATTACCTGCGCTCGCCGATCGTGATCCGCGATCTGGCAGGCCCACTCGCGCGCGGCTACATTGGGCTGCGGAGACTGCTGCGCATCCTTCGCGGTAGCGAGTGACCTTGGAACGGCAACTGTCCATCGTCATCGCCGTTCAGAAGGCGGAAGCCAACCTGCCGGCGATCCGAGAAGCGTTGCGGACGCATGAAAATCCGCAGGTGGAGTTCATTTTCGCTCACGCTCAATCTGCGGAATCGGCGCAGCGCCAAGGCAGCGGGGCAGCGAATGTCTTGGATCTGTTTGCCGGCGACAAGGCGCTGATTCCCGAGCTTTGGCGCGACGGAATACGCGCCGCGGCCGGCGCCTGGGTCGCGACCACGACGGCACATTGCGTTCCGGCGCCCGACTGGGTGGCAAGCCTGCAAAACTGCGCTGCCGACCCTGCAGCCGCGATCGGAGGCGTGTTCGCGAACGACGCGCAGGCGCGGCCTGCCGACTGGGCGATCTTTCTTTTGCGCTATGCGGCGTTCGCGTCGCCGCAGAATCCGCGTCTCGTCAACGACGTGGCGGCGGATAACGCACTTTATCGACGAGAGCTCGTCTTGCGGGAAGAAGATCTGTTGCGCGATGGTTTCTGGGAACCCTCGTTCCACGCCCGTTTCCGTGCTCAGGGTTATAGGCTGCGGTTGGAGCCGACGCTGTTGGTTACGCACAGAAATCGATATCGCGCGCTCGAATTCTTTGGCCAGCGCATCGCCCATGGGCGAAGGTTCGGGCGCGATCGCGCCGTCCTGCTGGCATGGCCTCGACGGATCGTCATGTTGATCGCGGCTCCTCTTCTTCCTTTGCTGTTCCTGCGCAAGGTCCTGCGCAATGCCCTCGGCCATCCGATCTGCGCTCCGCAATTCGCGCCGGCATCGGGCTGGCTCCTGTTCTTTCTCTCTGGATGGAGCTGGGGCGAGAGCCTCGGCTATCTTGAAGCATTGCGAGGAAGGAAGGCGACATGACGACGGATATCAACCCGTCGGCACCCGCCCGGGAGTGGAGCATCAGCGTAATCATGCCGGTCTACAACGGCGCGGCAACGATGGGGCAAAGCCTCGCTCCGTTGCTCGCGATGCAACGCGATGCGGAGGTCAAAGAAATCATTGTCGTCGACGACAGCTCGACCGATGCGACAGTCGAGTTGGCGACAGCGCTGGGCGTCCAGGTCTTGCATTCGGATGGCCGGTTGGGACCGGGCGGCGCGCGTAACGTCGCCGCGCCGGCGGCGGTCGGCGAAGTGCTCTGGTTCGTCGATGCCGACGTCGTCGTCCGCGCCGATGCAGGCAGAGTGCTTCGGCGGGCTTTCCAGCGGCCGGACGTGACTGCTGTATTCGGCACCTACGACGACCGGCCGGCGGCTACCAATTTCCTGTCGCAATACAAGAATCTCGTTCACCATCACTATCACCGCGCGGACGGGGGCAAGGCCGAGACATTTTGGGCTGGTTGCGGCGCAATTCGCCGCGACGTATTTCTCGATGCCGGCGGGTTCGACGTTGCCCGCTACCCCTACCCGTCGATCGAGGACATCGAGCTGGGATTCCGCCTCCGCCAGCGGGGCCTGTGCATCGTACTCGACCCGGCCCTGCAAGCAACACACCTCAAGGAGTGGCGTCTTGCGAATCTTCTGCACACCGAAATTTTCCGCCGCGCGTTGCCCTGGTCCCGCCTGATCCATTCGCGCACCGGTTTACTGGACACGCTCAACACTGGCCGCGCGGAAAGATGGCGGGCATTGCTGGCGATCGGCCTGGTCGCCAGCATCCCGCTGGCCGTCGCCGGACTTGGCCCGGGTTGGCTCCCCGCAGCGTTTCTGATTGCTGCGGCCGGCGCGAACGCAGCGCTGTTGAAGCTGTTCCGTCGCCGGCAGGGCCTTTGGTTCGCGGTGAAGGGTCTGCTTTTCCACCAGCTCTACTATCTCTACGGCGTGGCGGTCTTCGTCTGGTCCTGGATCGAGTACCGCCTGTCGTCGATACGCGGCGCTATGAGCGGATCTTCGGGGTCAAGGTGAGCCAGCGGCATTCGCCGCCGACGTTACTGGTGGCGCTCCGCGCTCGTCGCCTGCCGGCGGCTCGCCGGAAACGACTGGCTGCGCAGTTGTCAACGGCGGCTTCAGCAACAGCAAGGATAGGTAGAACGCCAGGGCGGGGACAAGATGCAGCAGCAGGCGATTCACCAGGCTCTCATCGTCCACCCCGCCGGATGCGCTGCTGTAAAAAAACACCACGAAGACGAAAGCGCATCCACCGAGCAAGGTTACGGTCATCGGTGCGACGTCTTCCCGCAGCAAGACGCGCCAGCGCAGGGCGATAATCGCGATCGCCGCGTACCAGAGCGGATGCCAATTGTCCATAACGAACATATGCTGCGCGAGCGGCAGCGACACATCCTCGAAACGAGTTCGGAGCACGTAAGCAAATAGCTCGAGCTGGTCGGGGCCGAAGGCGAGGTACCCCGCAGCCGCCACGGCCATAACCGTGACGAGCGTGAGCCCGACTCGACGATTGATGGCCACGATTGCTCCCGGCAGCAGGGTGAGCGCCCATAGAACGCCCTCGACCTTGACCGCCGTACAAATGATCGCCATGGCGAACGCAAGCACGAGGTCGGCGCGTTTTCGCGTCAACGACCATTGCCAAAGCGCGATCGCCGCCATGCCGTAGGCGGCCGCAACGTACAGATCGGCGGTGCCAGCAAGCGCAACTTGCAGATCCAGAAACGGAAGCGACGTCAAAGCGTATGTGGACAATGCCGACGCCGCGACGCTGATGCCGACGCGACGCATCTGGGCGTAGTACGCGAGCGCGAGCGAGAGAATCACCGAAAGCCACGGCGCGTTCATCCGGGATTCGTCCCATCCGCCAAGACAGATATCGGTCCACACTTGCAGCAGCGGTACCGTGGCCGGATAGCTCGAATGATAGTCCATGAAACGGATTGAATTGCCCGGGTGCAGCCATTCAGCGGGAGAGACAAACGGCACGATGCGACGGTATTCGAACCAGACTTTGGCCTTGCTCGCCCATTGCCCCCAGGCGTCCCAGGGCAACAACGGGCGCCAGAGTATTTCCAATCCGAGATCGACGATGCGAACGATGATCAGCGCGAGACACACCCAGAACATGCCGCGCATCCACGCGGGCAGGAGCACGAACGAGCTGCGCGCCGATACCCAGCACGCGCGCGGTGAAAGCGACGACCGCGACAGTGCGTAACCTGGCAACGCCAGGATGACGACCGGTAGCACGATCCACGGCAGCGTCCACTGGATGCCAACCGCATCGAGCAGTCTCATCACCAGCGTGCTTGCGAAAGCGCCGATCAAATAGCCATAGCCGACGCTTGCCATCCAGCCAGGCCAGTCGCCATCTCGCGCGAGCGCGCGGACCCAGAACGTTCCGGCCAACCAGGGAAGCGCGATACTCAGCGTCAACCCGGCCAGAGCAGCCATTAGCGCCACGGCTGCGGCGCCGGAGACGCCTCGCCGATCATTTGACCCTCAGCAAAGTGATCCCCTCGTCGCTGCGCAGCAGCTCGGCGACACTCCGACTCCGGTTATCGGGCCAGATAAGCAAAAGCCTCTCACGGTCAAAACTGATTCCAAGCGTCGGGAACAGCAATACGAAATCGCCGCTGGACAATTCGGTCGGATCCGGCAACCGCGGGGACTCACCAACCGCATGGTACACATTGTGCGGATATAGAAAGTAAGCACCGCGGATGCGGAATGCGGGTTCGTCCGCAAGCAGAAATATCCGCGCCGGAGGTGCGGGGAGCGCACGGTCAACCTGTTGCATCAGAGCAAAAAACCGACCGTCGTCGGCGGCCAGATGCTTCTCGTCGGCTGTCTTGCCGGCGAACGTTTCTGCCGTATACACGATCTGGCGGCCGAGGTTGATCTGCCAGCGTGCATCGGTAGCCAGCCACCCGGCGATCAGAATAGCCCAGATGATCCGCCGATCGGCGCGATCGCGACGCCACCAGACGACGAGCAGATAAGCGGCGATGGCGAGCCCTTGCGCCGTGACCGTCGCCAACAAGAACGAGATATGGTCATTTCGCTCTTCATCGAAAGGAAAGGCGATCGAGCCCCCGCGAAAAGGAAAGTTTCGCATCCATTGGTGCACGATTTCGTTGATCGAAGTAAGGGACGAGACCCCGGGAACCATCACCCCGCCGATCATCACTGGCGAAGTAAACGGGCCGCGAATGGCAAGCGCGATGCCGGTGACGGTTCCGCTCCATCCATCGGTGTGGGCCATCTGCAACGGGATGGTGTGGCCGACGTTGCCTCCAGCCCATGCGACCGGTGCGGAAAACGTCTTTTTGGGGTGTTCGCTCGTACGCCAGAGAAATATCAAATTCGGCGGTATCGATGCGGTTGTCTTCACCGCCCATTCGACGCGCGGATAGTCGGCGGCGGGAAACGGCGAGATGCGCGAGCCGACGATGGCAACACCGGAAGGGTCCGGCGCATCGATCCGGATCACATCACCCTCTCGATGGCCGCTTCCGCGCATAACGTCGACCTGCGCTCCGGTGACGGCTATCGTGGCAGGTGCGTTGAACCAATTTCCACCGGAATCCGCGAGACCGCGTGTCAGTAGCACCAACACATAGGCTACGACGAGGTAAGCGACTGACGAAACGAGCCACCGCGACGCTCCTGCGCTCGGCTGGTCGGCGAGGGCGTTCAAGATTGTGGCTGCTTGGCCAGTCGTAATTCGGAATTCGCCCCGCCCTCGGGCCGGGATTCCGAATTGCTGCGATCGAAGCGTCCGCGAGTAGTCGAGCGCGGGTGCATTGAGCTCTGCTCAATTTTTGAGAACGAAAGCCTAGCACGGGGCTCGGGCAGCGCCAACTCAGGACGCGGGCGTGAGCGACCTCGGCCTCATTCCAGTTTGCGAAGCGCTTCACCGGGACCGAGCGCGTACCCCGCCATTTCGCCGATGGCCCATACCAGTGCAAAGACCGATAGCAGCGGCAGTAGAGCACCGAACTCGCTGATATAGGCGGGGCGGCGCAGCGCCGCGCTATGGAACCGCCAGAGCAGGATGAATGGGAGCGCGGGCGTCAAGGCGAACGCCAACGCGCGTTTGGCCACCGAATTCGCCGGAAAGCGGTTTGCGGCAAAATGCCGCGAATACCAGAATCGCTGCTGGACAAACTCCAGGAAACCGAAATGTTTCTTGTGGGTCACCCGGATGCGGTTCGAGGACTGAAAGGTCAACCCGCGCTGACGGAACGCGGTGTGGACACCCGATTCCCAGAAGCCGGCATGCAGAAGCGCCGAATCCATCGCCACGAGGTGTTCTCGCAGATAGCCGATGTTCATCCCCGGCAGATCGTCGGAGACGCCGTCGGCGACGGGCGGGACGTATTTGCCGTACTCGCACTGAAAGGTCGCGCGATCGATCCAACGGTCCCGCAAGCCGTTGGCGACCGCGCCTCCCACGGCTGCGACGTCGCGTGGTGCGCGACGGAAAGCGGCGACGATTTCCGACAGCCAGTCGTCAGCCGGCACGCAATGATCTTCGGTGACGATGGCGTAGGTTCCCCGTGCCGCCGCCAGCGCGGTTGCCCGCAAGGCAGGCAACGTGGCCTCCCTCGCACAGGGAATGAGCGTGACCTCGGGGAAATCAGCCACAATCCGTATGCTGACTTCGTCGTTCAGCCGGTCGGCGACAATGATTTCATGTCGTATCGCAGCGGTTTGACGGCGCATCGCGGCCAGGAGATCGAAAACGCGCGCGCCCTCGCGCGAGCTCACCCTGCCCACGAGTACCGAGCAGACGATCGGTGAATCGCCCGCAGTGTTCATCGCGCCGATCGAAGTCACGGCAGTCAGGGCAGTTCGGCGAACATCGCGCATCTAATCGAGTTCGGCGCACGCATTGCCCGCGCCGAACGCGTACCCGATGAATTCTCCCCAGGACCACGCGATTTCGGACATCGCGATCCAATGCAGTTGCCGTCGCCAGGCTTCACGCAGGTTCGCATGCCGGCGGGAGTTCCGCCAGATTCGCCAGCACCTGAGAAGCGGCAATACCGGCGACCCGAGGATGCAAGCTGCGCGGTTTGGCTGATTCGGTGAGTCGAAGCGTCGCGCTGCGAAACAGCGTCCGTGCCGGTAGCGCCGTCGCAGAAAGGCAGCAGGGTAAAACGGTCGGCGATAGATCACCTGGACGTCGTCGTGACGGGCGGTCACGATGTGCCTTTCGCGCTCCAATCGCCACAGGGTAAACGTCTTGAACAGTCCGCGGTCGATGAGGAACGCCGGAGGGTCGAGCAGTGCACGGTCACAGACGAAGTTGATGCCGGGGACTTCGCGGACGGACGAGTCCGAAGGCGCGTGGAATTGCGCATAGTCGACAAGATAGCCGACGATTTCGCGCTGATCCGGCCGCCAGCCGGACAGGACCGGTCCGGTGAAGATGCGCTCACCCGCGAGCAGCCCGCGCCGCACTCCCTGCCACCAGCCGGCAGCGGGAGGGCAGTTGACGTCCAGAACCGCCACCATCGGATGGCTGGACGCTGCAATCGCCCATCCCCACAGCCGAAGTATCGACGTGCCTGCAGGACGCCGATGCAGATGCACGCCGGCGGCCAGCAGTGCTTCCGCCGCAGGCTGGTCGCCGTCGTGGGCGATATGCAGCTCGTGCGCGGCATCGATGACAAATCCATCGCCCAGCAGTGCCTCCAGAAACCGGAGCGGATCGCAAGGTTCCTTTGCCGCAACGCAGAGACTGATCGACACCGTCGACAAAGGCCCGGGAGTCACTCGTAGCGCAGTGTAACGGGACAACCCGACTCGTTCGACTGGTAGGCCGCGAGCATCAGCGCAAGAGACCGGCGATTGTCATTCGCGTCGCAGGGAGGCGTCGTGCCATAGTCCAGCGCGTCCAGAAACTCACCGACAAGCTCGCTCGTCGCGTGGGCCATCAGATCGAGTGGGTCGGACGCAATCCGCCGCGACCGCTCGCCGTGCCACAGATCGGCTCGTCCACCAAAGGTCGCGTCGCAGCTGATGAACGGCCGGCGCGTGCCGCCGCGAACACCAAAGGCCAGCTCGAGCTTGCCTCCGATGTGCGTCTCGATGCATCCGCTGGCGCCGTCGAGACGAACGTCGAGATAACGATGTCGACCGCGGCAAAGGCGATCCAGCACGATCGAAGCCATGCGGTCGCCGCTGAATTCCAGTTCGATCAGATTCAGATAGTCGGGGCCGCCGGCGTTGCCCGCGCGAGGCATCCGGCAGCGCAGCGCGATCGGGTCCTCGCCGAAAAAATAGCGACACAGGTCGAGCGCATGAATGCCGAATTCCTGACCGGTGCGGCGCGCTTCAGCGCCGCGCCATCCGACCTCGGTCGCCGGAGAGACAAAAAAGGTCTGCCCGAGACTGGCGAACTGCAATTGTCCGAACTCTGCCGTTCCGATCAGCTCACGCGCCCGACGATGGATATTCATGTAGCGATACTGATGGTTGACGACGACGTGGCGCGAACACTCGCGGGCAAGGGCGACGATGGAATCTGCGTCCGCCATCGTCGGCATGAACGGCTTTTCGCACAGGACATGCGCGCCCGCCTGCAGCGAAGCGCGGGTCAGTTCGTAGTGCGTCGCCGGCGGCGCGGCAACCGCAACGATGTCCGGTCTGGTTTCGCGCAGCATAGTGGCGAGATCCGGGAACAGCGGAAAGCCGAAGTCCTTGCTCGCGGGTGACGGGTCAGTGCCGCCGACGACCCGCACGCGGGCAAGCTTCCTGTATGCGGGCAGATGGATGTCCTGCGCCGCCCTGCCCAGGCCAGCGATGGCGACCCGGTAGGGCTCATGACGTACCGGGGGAGTTATCATTGGCTTCGCATTCCGCCACGCCCGTCCCGATGAGCACCCATCCTTCCGACGCTACCGACTTTTCGCCGGCCTATTTCGAGCGCATGGCAGCACTGGAGGACTCGCACCCGTGGACAGCTTCGATGCGCCGGCTGACGCTGAATCTGCTTCAGCGGCATTCCCGCGCGGAACAGCGCCGTGTCCTCGATGTGGGATGCGGAACAGGACGTTTTCTCAATGACTGGCAGACGGCGGCCTCCGCTGAACATTGGGTCGGGGTCGACCTGTTTCCGGACGCGATAACTTTAGCACGAGATCGTTGCCAAGCATCCCTGACCGCGGCGTCGGCCGCGGCGTTGCCATTCAGCGCCGGAAGTTTCGCAGCAATTCATTGCGCCGATGTTCTGCAGCACATGTCGCTGGCCGACTGCGAGAAGGCGCTCGACGAGTTCGCCCGCGTGCTCGTCCCCGGCGGCACGCTGGCGCTGCGCGTCCGCGGCGCGCCCAGCCTGCAGCGAGGTGATGACCGGGATTTCTCCCATAGCTTCACGCCGGTCAGTCTTCGTGCGGCGCTCGGCGCCAGGCATTTCGACATTCTGTTCCTGTCCAGGGTAAACGCCCTGCCTTCGCTCGCCGCCGAAATCCTCGAGCGCAGCCCGCCAGCGCATGCCGCGGCAGCACCAGTCAGGCACATCGTCGTCCGCCCCGAGCGCGACATGCGGTCGCGCTTGCTCGGCGCCTATCTGGCACTCGAGCGGCAATGGGTGTCGGTCGCGCCGTTCGGACTGCCATGCGGGCATACGATCGTTTGCGTCGCCAGGCGCAACCAGAAGCCGTTGGCACGTGAACTCGCACTATGAGCCGTCATGACGAAGCCGGTGCGGCGCGGCATCGAGGTTCGCCAGCCGCTTTCTACGCCCCGCGTACTGAAGCGTCAGCATTACACCGAACAGCATCCAGCACGCTGCGACAAACGGCCAGTCACGGCGATCGAGCAACTGGTAGACGGCAGCGTGCAGAGCCGTAGCTGCTGCAGCTACGTAGCTCGATCGCTGCCACGCTTTCCAGCGCTCGGCACCGAGCATGCGCAGCGCACGATTGCTGGAGATGGCCAGCAGCACAATCAGGATCGCCGTCGCAACGAGCCCAGAGTCGTTGGCGAGGCCGAACGCATCGACGCGCGGAATCTGCATCGCACCTGCGTGGACAGGGCGAAAAAAGTATTGTGCGATCCTGCCTCCCATGTGAACCAGCAGGCCGAACGCGACATGGACAAGTGCGAAAATCGCGGCCCAGATGCCGAGGTCGCGCCGCAGGTTGGACGACAGTGGCGGCCTTCGGCCTGACAACACCTGGAACGGACCGATAACGAGCGCGGCGGTAAGACACGACAGCGACAGGTAGGCGGTTGCCAGGCTCACTGCATAAGACGGCGCTCGATCCGGATAGAATCTCAACGCGACCGCGCACGCAATCGCGCCGGCAATCGCGATGGCGAAGTTCCGCAGCGGCCGGCGCAGCGCGTTGCTGGAGAACCCGATGCCTAGCACGCGTCTTCCAGTCGGCGCTTCCGCCCTGCAGAACCCATCTTGCCCGTCGTATACTCCGCCGACCGGCGCTCGCCGTCAGGTCCCCTCAGGATAGGCATGCCTCGCATCTCCAGCCCGCTACTCGCGCGCGTCGTGGACAACACGATCTGGCAAGCGATTGGCGCCGGCGTGGGCCGCTTGATCGGACTGGTCATCACCGTCTTCCTGGCCCGTCTTTTGGGCGTCGAGGGCTTTGGCATATTCGGTACGGCATTCGCGCTCGTCGGATACATTAGCATTGTCGTGGCCGCCGGTGTGGACGTGCACGGCACACGCTCGTTGGCGCAGGAACCGCACGAGGCCGCCGCGACAATCGGACGAGTCCTCGTTGCGAGGGTGATGCTCGCCGCTTGCGGCGCCGGGATACTGGCGCTGATTGTCGCAATCGCCCCGCTCCCGGCTACCCATATCGCTGTCGTACTCGTGGCGGCACTCGGGATGTTCACCCTGGCGGTGAATCTGGCTTGGGCACTGCGTGCGCTGGAGCGCGGTCGCACGCTCGCCGCGGGCGTGGTATTGCAGCAGTTGACGTTGCTGTTCCTCGTCATGCTCACGTGGCGAACGGGATTGCTCAGCCCGCTTTCCGCCGCTGCGACTCAGATCGCCGCTGAACTGGTGCTGGTGGCGTGGAACTATCGAGGCGTCCTGGCGCAGATCGGTCGCGTCGCCTGGCCCGTGCGCAGCAGCGAGCCATTGAACCTGATACGGGCCTCGTCCGTTTTGCTGGTTGGACGACTGCCGCGAATGCTATTTCTCAACGGCGACGTGCTGCTCGTGGCATCGCTGGTTTCCACGGCTTCGTCGGGCGAGTACCTGGCCAGCCAACGACTGGTCCTTGCCTTCGTGGCCGCGGGCGTACTGGTGCTGGGCGCGGTCTTTCCGCATTCGTGCAGGCTGGCGGCCCACGATCGCGGGCGCTTTCTCGAATTTCAATGCACGGTCTTGCGTCTGCTAATGCTGGGACTGATTCCCGTTTCCGTGCTCGGGGCGTTCTTCGCCTCCCCGCTCACGCTGTTGATATACGGCAGCGCCTACGCAGATGCAGCGCCCGTCCTCGCGGTGCTGTTCCTCATCCTGCCGGTTTTCGTCGTCAGCCTCGTCCTGCAGGACACTCTCGTCGCAATGCACCGGAACCGCATCATGGTAGCCATCAATCTCGCGGCCATGGTCGTTCATCTGTTGCTTGCAGTGGCCCTCGCATCGAGGTTCGCCGCACTCGGGGTTGCGACCGCCTGCCTGGTGGGTGAAACAACCGGCCTGCTGGCGCTGATCGCCACCTTCTGGCGCGACCCGGCGTGGTCGCGCGCCGCCAGCGCGGCAGCGGCAAAATGTATGTTACCCTTGGCCGCAGGCGCAGCGATGGGCATGGCATTATGGCTTGTTTCGCCTATTGGCGCGGCCGCTTCGGCAGCTCTCGCCACCGGCGCATACCTCGGGATCGGTTATTGGGTTCGCGCTTTCTCGAGCGAGGAGATTGTTGCAATGCTTGGAGCGATGCGTCGCATGGCGAGTGGCGCAGGCCGTCCTGCATGAGCGCCGTGCGCGGGAGGCACCTCCCCTCTCAACGAATCAGGCGCAGTCGCCGATAGGCAAGGCCAACGATGTCTGTCGTTTCACGAACCCTTCGCCACGGCCGCCTGTCCCTTCGAGCCCTCGGGCACACGGCCGGACGCACGCCGCCATTCCTGATCGTGTTCATCAATTCGATCTGCAATCTGACCTGCGAGCACTGCTTCTACTGGCGCAACCTGAATCAGCGCGACGATCTGACGCTGGACGAATTTGCACGGCTTTCCGCCGAGCTCGGCCCATTCGAAAATCTCAACCTGTCTGGTGGCGAACCGTTCCTGCGCAAGGAGTTCGCCGAGATCTGCTCGCTGTTCATCCGCAACAATGGAGTGCGGCAAATCTACGTGCCGACCAGCGGATTTTTCCCGGAGCGCACGGAAAAGCAATTGCGCGCCGTGTTGCGGGAGTCGAGTCTCAAGCTGTTTGTGTGCGAAATTTCGCTCGATGGAATGCCCGAGTATCACAATCGATTTCGTGGCAATGCGAAATCGTTCGACAACGCGATGGCGACCTACGAAATGCTGGCGCGCCTGCAACGGGAAGATCGCCGGTTGCGGATTCATTCGATCGCGACCGCAACCGATGAAAACATCGACGAACTGCGGGCGCTCACCAGGTTCCTGCACGACCGCTGCCCGGCCATGGACCATCACAACCTGGCGATTATCCGCGGCGATCGCAAGAATCCCTCGCTGGTCGGACCGGCGCTGGCCCGCTACACCGACCTTTATCAATACGTCCGGTCGGTATGGGACGACCGGGAGCGAGGGCGATTCGGCGGTATCGTCGAACCCCTGCTGCAGTGGGCAAAGAGACGCGTAATCGAAACCGACAGCCAATATGTTCCGTGCACGGCGGGAAATCTTACTGGCGTGGTATATGCCAACGGTGACGTCAGCGTCTGCGAAAACCATCCTCCGCTGGGCAACTTGAGGCACGAATCCTTCTTCGCAATTTGGGATTCACCCAAGGCCAATGCGTTGAGACAGGCAATCGCCGAAAAGCAATGTCATTGCACGAACGAAGTGTTTCTATGGCCGAGCATCGTCTTTCAACCGGCACAGTTGGCGAAGGCGCTATGGGGGGCGAAACTATGGCGTCGGAAGAGTTTCGACGCGTCGCTCGACTCGCAGTTCGTTTCGCGCCTCGACGATTCTGCTGAAGAGTCAAAGCAGGCGCCGAACCGTGTTCAGCCGCTGGTCTTTCGGCCACCGGGCGATGCCAAAAAGGTTCGCGCAACGAAGTCCAACGAACAGGTCTGACTATGGGCGTGCTTGGCCTGGGGAACTCAGCCTGCCGTTTGCGATGCCGCGCTCCTGACCCGACCGGCCGATGACACAGGCACCTGCGGGGCCGAAAAGTCTCCGGCGAAAACAGATTGGGGTCGGCGGGCTGACCATCAGCGCGCGAGCGAAAGCGCTGGTGATGGAGGTACTTGACAGCGGACGCCTGTCCGCAGGGCCAATGATGGCCCGGTTTGAATCCGAGATCGCCTCGATCCATGGCTGCCGCTACGGGCTGATGTGCAACAGCGGTACCAGCGCACTGCAGATCGCGCTCGCGGCACTCAAAGAACGCTACGGATGGCAGGACGGCGACGAGATCCTCGTCCCGGCGTTGACGTTTGTGGCGACGTCGAACGTGGCGCTCTATAACGGTCTCACCCCTGTGTTTGTCGACGTCGAGCGCGAGTTTTTCGACATCGACCCCCATAAAATCGAAGAGAGAATCACCCCCAGGACCCGCGCAGTCATCCCCGTTCACATTGCGGGGCTACCTTGCGACATGACGCCCATCCTTGAGATCGCACAACGACGCAATCTTCGGATCATCGAGGATTCGTGCGAGGCAATGTTCGTCAATTACGAAGGGCGGCCGGTAGGTTCATTTGGCGATGTCGCCTGCTTCTCCACGTACATCGCACATATCGTTTCAACAGGGGTCGGTGGACTCTGCACAACCAATGATCCGGAGTTGCTCGTGTGCATGAAGAGCCTGATGAACCATGGGCGGGACTCCATCTATATTCGTTACGACGATGATCAGGAAGCGAAAGGATCGGAGCTATTCCAGATCGCCAACAGCCGCTTTTCATTCATCCGATTCGGACACAGTTTCCGCTGCACCGAAATGGAAGCGGCCATCGGGCTGGCGCAGATCGAAGATCGGCAAACGCGCATGTCCCGTCGACAAGAAGCAGCGAACCGCCTCACAAACGGCTTGACTCCTTTCAGCAACCATCTCCAGCTTCCCCGGGCACGTCAGGGCGCCGAACATGGATTCATGTTCTACCCGCTAGCCATCATCGACCCCGCGGTACAGCGCAACGATCTCATTCTGTTCCTGGAAGCGCGGGGAATTGAAACCCGATATCTCCTTCCGCTGATCAGCCAGCCGATCTATAGAAAGTTGTTCGGCAATCTGGACGCGCAATATCCGGTCGCAGCATGGCTGAATGAAAATGCGTTCTATATCGGGTGTCATCCTGAAATGAGTGATGAAGACATCGAATACGTGATTGAACAGTTCAAACAATTCTTTGGAGGTCGCACATGAGTGGCCACAAGACTGCCGCAATGCCGGTTCCTCGAGCCCTCGAGGGACGGCAAGGTCGGGAGCGCGATACCGACGCTGTGGCGTGCCAGATCTGCGGTTCCGCGACGGTTCCGGGTCTGGACCTTGGGCATCAACCGGTGAGCGATCTGCTGGTGTCCGCCGCAGAACTCAATGAGCCGGAAATCTATTATCCGTTGAAGCTTCGCCACTGCTTTGAATGCGGTTTGACGCAACTGAGCTATATCGTCGACCCGGCCGTGGTCTATAAGCACTTTCCCTTTGTCAGCGGAACGACGCAGACGGCGACAAGGCATCTTCAGGGCCTGCCGAAACGTCTGGTGGAAATGTTGAACCTCGACAAGAAATCTTTCGCCCTCGATATCGGCTCCAACGACGGTACGCTATTGAAGGGCTACCTTCCCTACGGCGTAAAATTCTTGGGCATCGACCCATCCGGCGATCCGGTGCGCATCGCCAACGAGCAGGGAATCGACACGTGGCACGCGTTCTTCAATGAAGAGACGGCGGCCCGGGCGCTTTCCGAACGCGGAAAAGCCAATGCGATCACCGCCTGCGGCGTCTTCGGGCATATTGCCGATCTGGCCAGCGTCATGAAGGGCGTCAAGAATCTGCTCGCGCCAAAAGGAGTCTTCGCCACCGACTCCCAGTACTGGCTCGACACGATGAAACGCGGACACTACGACAATATCTTTCATCAACACCTGCGGTATTACTCGCTTAAGCCGCTCATATATTTGCATCGTCAATACGATATGGAGATATTTGATGTCGAGCGGTCGGAAGTTTATGGAGGGTCCATTTGCGTTTTTGCCTGCCATACCGGCGACTATCCGGTGTCGCAACGCGTGAAAGACCTGGTGACGCTGGAAGAAAAGGAGCAACTGTATTCTGCGGAGACAAACGAGCGATTCGCGCAATCGGTCGCGCAACGTCAAAGAAGGCTATTCGACGAGGTATATCGCTTGACGTCCATGAGGAAGAAAGTGATTGGCATCGGCGCCCCTGCGAAGGCGACGGTCGTGTGCAACTATTGCCGACTTGGGCCGGAGCTCGTCGACTACATCACCGAGGTGAACCCGCTGCGAGTCGGCCATTATCTTCCGGGCATGCACATCTTCATTCGGAGCGAAGACTACATGTTCGACGATCCGCAACCAGCGGACGCCGGAATCCTGTTCGCCTGGAACTACTACGATGAAATTGTTCCGAAACTGCAGCAGCGGGGATTCAAAGGAACCATCATACGACCGTAGTTCAACCTTCCCGCCTAACTCGAAGTACAACGTACAGACGTGATCATGGACAACCGCGGGCAAGGAACAATTCTATTCGGGGGGAGCGGGTTCCTAGGGCCGTATATTCTTAAGAACAATCCCGCGATGATCTCAGTTGGACGGTCCCCGCCATCCACAGGCAATCGGCACATCCGGATCAATGCACTTGACGATCTTCGCGTACTGCGCGACGTTACGTTCGACAAGGTCGTCTACATCATCGGCAATACAGACCACCACAGTTTGGAAAAAGAATCGCTGGATCCAGGAGAACCGACTGCCTTCGACTACCATGTGATTCCGTTCCTTCGAGTAATGGAACAGCTCAAGCATCGCTCGATCAAGAAATTTATTCATTTTTCGACCGTCCTGGTTTATGACGACAAGCGCATCGTGCTTCCGGTGTCCGAGTCGTCCCCAATCAATCCTTACAGAAACCGGTACGTTCTCAGCAAATATCTCGCGGAAGAGGCCAGCAAATTCTATAGCCGCTGGGTGCCGACGATCACGATCCGCTTGGCGAATGTCTACGGTCCGACCCCGCTCACACGGTTCGATCTCATCCATGTACTCTGCAGAACCCTCTTGACCGAAGGGAGAGCGGAGGTTTGGAACGATACCCCGACGCGGGATTTCATCTACATTGAGGATGTTGCGGACGCGGTTGCGAAGCTGTTAGAGACAGACTACACGGGGACGCTTAACCTTGGGACGGGGACCATGACGCCTGTCCGCCGCATCTTGGGCATCCTTCGCGAAATCAGCGGGTGTGCGATTTCGGTTCGCAATGTACCCGTCGACGGGCCAATGGAATTTTGCTGTGACATCTCCATGCTCAACCGGTTAATCGAGTGGGCCCCGAAGGTTTCTATCGAGGAAGGCGTGCGGCGCACCTATGAGTTCGCAAGAGCCTATTTGCAGGGTCCTGTTAGCGGCCGGCCTCGGCCAGGACGGCCAACGTAAGCTCCGCAGTCCTGCGCCAGGAAAATTTCTTGGCGTGTTCCAGTCCACCTTCTCGCAACTCCTGCCGCAGTGCCGGCTGCGTAGCGATATCACGCATCGCCTGCGCCAGCAGGGAAGACTCCATGTCCCGCACCATGCGCGCGCTGCCGCCGGCTACTTCGCGCATGCCTGCGCTATCGAGACAGATGACCGGGGCTCCCGCACGCTGGGCTTCCATGACCGGCAGGGAACCTATCTCATACCGCGCCGGCATCACCATCGCGTCAGCAAAGTTGTACATGAGGTTGAGATCCGAATCATTCACGAACCCAGTCTGCTTCACTCGATCGTCGATTCCGTGCCGGCGAATCTCTGCATCGAGATCAAAATGAGTGGGTTTTTTGCCCGCCAGCACAAGGCAGTGCGGCAAGCCGGTTGCGCGCACAAATTCCGCGAATGCCTCGAGAAGGAGTGGGATGCTGCGGCGTCCGGTCATTTTGCCGACAAAGAGAAAATACGGCGCATCGGCAGCGAGAAGGCGCATCCGATCGTCATTCGACGACGCGCGATCTCGCAAAGGAAAGAAGCACTCGTCCGCCGCGTGATGCACGACCCGGATCTTGTCGAGCGGAATGCCCCATCCCCGGTGAATGTCCTGCCGGCACGCTTCACTTAAGGCCAATACGAGAGCGCTATGGTGGCCGCTCCAGGAATAAAGGCGGCTGTAGAGCCCGTCACTCCAGCGGCCGTTGAATTCCGGATGAAGCGCCAGCATCGCATCGTGCAGCGCCACCACGGTTCGCCCGCGCGCCACGACGGGACGCGAAAACGAGGGACAGAACAGTACGTCCTCCGCGGCAGCCGGGCCGAATCGAAAATTCTCCCACAGCAGCATCCGCGCCGGCGGTGAAAGCACTCGCATATCGAGAGCATGGCCCGCCGGAAGCTCGGTGAACGGAGCCGGGGTGTACAAGCGTGCGACGTCGAAACCGTGCCCTCGCAGCGAGTCCGCGTCCCAATGCCTGACGACATTGTAGAGATACCGGCCAACCCCCGTGCGCTGACCGTGGATTCGCCAGCCATTGATTCCCAGCTGCATTATCCTAGTTTACGCGAGGAAGGCGGTCGTCCCTCGAGTTGACGTTCATAAGCGCCACTGGTAAACATCTCGTCGCAGCCGACCCGCGAACGATCGCCGCCTCCCGCTGCGTGCGACCATTGCGGTCTGCCCTGGGGCGACGCGGGAGGCGCCCTCCGTTGGCTGCGACATCCGCGATCGGCATCGATGACAGAAGAGCGAAAGACCGCCGCAATCATTGGCGCTGGTCCGGCTGGCCTTACTGCCGCCCTGGAACTGATCCGCCGGGGCGGCGCTCGACCCATCGTCCTCGAGGCTTCCGATAGCGTCGGGGGCATCTCCCGCACGGTGAATTTCAACGGCTACCGAATGGACATCGGCGGGCACCGGTTCTTTTCCAAATCGGATTGGGTCATGGCTTGGTGGCAACAGATTCTTCCGGTTGTAAGGTCTGCCACAGCGCGCGGTGAGCGAGTCAGCATCGCCTACCGCAACCAGCGAACGGACATCGTTCCTGCTGGCGAGCCTGGTCCGGAGGGCGACCCCGAACGGGTCATGCTGGTGCGTGATCGGCTTTCGCGCATCTATTTCATGGGCAAGTTCTTCGACTATCCCTTGCGGCTCAATCTGGCTACCGTTGCCAAGCTGGGCCTGCTGCGGTTCATCAAGGCAGGTGTCAGCTACGCGAGGGCGTCGGTGGCCCCGCGCTATCCGGAGACAAGCCTCGAGGACTTCCTTATCAATCGTTTCGGAGCCGAGCTGTATCGCACCTTCTTCAAGGCCTATACGGAAAAGGTCTGGGGCGTCCCTTGCAGTGAGATCAGCGCGGAGTGGGGAGCGCAGCGAATCAAGGGACTTTCGCTGACCAAAGCGGTACTGCACGCGCTTGGACGAACGGCTGGCAGATCGAGTGACAGTACAAGCGAAAAGACAAATACGAGCCTGATCGAACGATTTCTGTATCCGAAGTATGGCCCCGGCCAGCTTTGGGAGGAGGTTGCCCGGCGGGTCGAAGCGGGCGGCGGGGAAATTCGTCTGCTGCACAAAATCGAGCGGCTGACGGTATCGAATTCCCGTGTCACCGAGGTCGGGGTACGTAACGTCAGTACCGGGGACGTTACGTCGATCGCGGTTGATTATGCTATTTCGACGATGCCGGTCAAGGATCTGGTAGCCAGTTTCGCCCCCCCGGCGCCCGAGGGCGTGCGCCGGGTGGCCGCACAGTTGCCTTATCGCGATTTTATTACCGTGGGCGTTGTCGCAAACACGATGAAGCACCCGACGGCTCGACGCACGCCCGGTGGTGCCACCTTGCTACCCGACAACTGGATATACATTCAGGATCCCGGCGTACGATTGGGCAGACTGCAGATATTCAACAATTGGAGCCCCTCGCTGACGCTCGATCCGACGAAGGTCTCGCTGGGCCTCGAATATTTCTGCAATGAGGACGACGAGCTGTGGCGTCTATCGGATACGAAGATGCAAGCGCTGGCGATCGACGAGCTCGAAAAGATCGGGCTCGTCGACGCGAGCGACGTTATCGCCGCGAACGTGATTCGAGTCCCCAAGGCATACCCCGCATACTTCGGCAGCTACGCCGACTTTGGATCGATTCGGGCACATACCGACGCCATCGAGAATCTGTTCCTGATCGGTCGCAATGGAATGCATCGCTACAACAACCAGGATCACTCGATGCTCACGGCAAGGATGGCAGTCGACAATATTGCCGCCGGACGGCTGGACAAGAGCAACATCTGGGACATCAACGTGGACGACGAATACCATGAACAGAAGTGACGGCACCTTCGACAAAAAGAGAATACTGGTCACCGGCGGTGCGGGGTTTCTCGGTTCGCATCTGTGCGAGCGACTGATTTCGCAGGGCCACGATGTCCTCTGTGCCGACAATCTGTATACCGGCGCAAAATCGAACGTTGAACACCTGCTTGCCAATCCGCGATTCGAATTCCTGCGGCACGATGTGACGGTTCCTCTTCACGTCGAGGTGGACGAAATCTACAATCTCGCCTGCCCGGCGTCTCCCGTGCACTACCAGGTCGATCCCGTGCAGACAACCAAGACCATCGTCCACGGCGCGATAAACATGCTGGGGCTCGCAAAGCGGGTAAAGGCCAGGATCTTCCAGGCCTCCACGAGCGAGGTTTACGGCGATCCGGAAACTCACCCCCAAGCCGAGAGTTACTGGGGGCGAGTCAATCCGACCGGCGTGCGGTCCTGCTATGACGAGGGGAAGCGCTGTGCCGAAACACTGTTCTTCGACTATCGACGGCAACACAAGCTCGCGATCAAGGTAGCCAGGATCTTCAACACCTACGGACCGCGGATGCGACCCGATGACGGCCGGGTCGTGTCCAATTTCATTGTGCAGGCCCTACGGGGCGATCCGATCACGATCAACGGCTCCGGTCAGCAATCGAGATCGTTCTGCTACGTGGACGATCTCATCGAAGCTGTCCTCGAATTCATGGAGTCGGAGGCCGATTTCACGGGCCCGGTGAATCTCGGTAACCCTTCGGAGCTCACGATGCTGGACCTGGCGCGAAAAGTGATCGAGTTGACCGGCTCCCGGTCGGCGCTTGTTTTTCGTCCGCTGCCCGATGACGATCCTGTCCGCCGTTGCCCTGATATCAGTCTTGCCAAGGAGAAGCTCGGCTGGGGCCCGCGAACTATGCTCGATGACGGACTCGTGAAGACGATCGCCTATTTCGACGAACTGTTGAATGAGACGACCGCCGGGGCCCGCGAGTTCGAAGCACCCGATTGATGCGCTTCGTCACCGTCCGCCGGTTTCTGCGGGGCGAGTTTCGTCGCGCGTTCCACCGGCCCGCGCGAGCACGGCGTGGAGGAGCACATTGGCCCCCGCCTCGAGGTGCTCGGGACGGGCGTCCTCGATCTCGTTGTGGCTGATGCCGTCCTTGCATGGCACGAAGATCATCGCGGTGGGCGCAACTCGCGCGAGATAGATCGCATCATGACCCGCGCCGCTCACGATCTCACGGTGT
This sequence comes from uncultured beta proteobacterium, assembly GCA_963828665.1. Classification (GTDB taxonomy): domain Bacteria; phylum Pseudomonadota; class Gammaproteobacteria; order Burkholderiales; family Casimicrobiaceae; genus PALSA-1003. The sequence goes on along the minus strand of CAWHFL010000007.1, from coordinate 67,203 downwards.
GTATAGCCGAGCCCCCGCGCCGCGGCGCGTACCACATTGACGCAGTCGGCGTCGAAGCGCGACGCCGGGAATTGATCGACTTGCCGCACTTCGCACTCGAGGTGAAGCTCGTTGGCAATCGCGGTCGAAGCAGCGCGGAGTTCCTGGTCCATGTCCGCAAGGTGCTCGTCCTCGGGATGCCTCATGTCGACGCTCATCGCGACACGGCCGGGAATGACATTGCGCGAATTGGGCTTGACCTGCATGAATCCGACGGTGGCGCGGCCATCAGGTGAGTGGCGCATCGCGATCCCGTTCACCGCCTCTACCAGCCGGGAAGCGCCGCGCAAAGCATCGTGGCGCGATTCCATCGGCGTCGGGCCGGCATGCGCGTCCTGGCCTGTCCAAATGCAGTCATACCAGCGTTGCCCCAATGCGCCAGTTACCACGCCGATAATCTTGTCCTCGCGCTCGAGGACGGGCCCCTGCTCGATGTGGGCCTCGAAATACGCATCGAGTGCACGTCTTCCGACGGGTGCGTTGCCCGCATAGCCGATGAGATCGAGCGCCTCGCCGAACGCAATGCCATCGACGTCGCGCTGCTGCAGCAGGTATTCGATCGTGAACACACCGGCAAACGCGCCGGATCCACCCATCACCGGGACAAACCGGCTGCCCTCCTCGTTGGTCCAGATCGCCACGGCAACCGGCTTCTCGGTCACAAACCCGGCATCGTTGAGCGTGCGCAGCACCTCCAATCCGGCGAGGACGCCATAATTCCCGTCGAACTTGCCGCCCGAGGGCTGCGTATCGATGTGGCTTCCGGTCAGCACGACTGGGACACCGGCGTTGCGCCCCGCGCGGGTGGCGAAGACATTCCCTGCGCCATCGATTTCTACGCTGGCGCCGGCGCCACGCAGCCAGTCGACAACGAGGTCGCGGCCTTGCCGGTCGAGATCCGTCAGCGCGAGGCGGCACACGCCCCCCTTCGCTGTGGCCCCGATTTCGGCCAGTTGCATCAGCGATTGCCAGAGGCGAGCGCCATCGACGCGAAGCGAGCCAGGCGCGACGGGTAACGAATCAGATATTTCAGATCGCGTATTCATCTGTCGCCTTTTCTAGGCCGGAACTCCAGAGTCAGATAGACCAAGCCGCGCATGAATCCAGTCTGCGGCCAGCAACATCGCACGATCACCGCCAATCGGCCCCACGATGGTGATGCCGACCGGCAATCCGCGTGGCCCAAATGCGCACGGGAGATGCACGCAGGGCGTGTGCAGCAGCGTCCACATCCGATTGAACAGCGGGTCGCCGGTCGCTGCAATCCCGCGCGGCGCCTCGCCGATGGTGCTAGGTGCAAGCAGGACGTCGACGTCGGCAAAAACCTCGGCCAGCATCGACCGACTTCTTTGCGCCAAGACCCGGGCGGCGTCGTAGCGCGCTGGCGATACCGCAAGGCCCGCGTCGATCATGGCGATCATTTCGACGCTCAGCTTCTCGCGGTGGACGATGCGCTCGTACGACAAAGATCGCGCGACCTCATGCACCATGATCGCGATTTGCGCGTCGACCAGCTCGGCGAATTGCGGCGGCAGCACGACATCCCGGACACCTGCGCCAGCCTTTCTCAGGCAGCGCGCCGCATCCTCGAATGCGGTCACCGTTTCGGGATGCGCTCGATCCCATTCATGGGTCCTGCACAGGCCGACTCGCGGCGGGCGGACAAGCGGCCCCTCGATCATGAGCTCCGGCCGGTCGGCCAGGGCCGCCACGAAAAGTGCGACATCCGGAACACTGCGCGCCAGCGCGCCAACCGTGTCCAACGTGTCGGAAATCATCTTCACGCCGACGCGGTTAACGGTACCGAACGTCGGCTTGTATCCCACGATGCCGCAATACGCCGCCGGACGAACGATCGAGCCGGCGGTCTGCGTGCCGAAGGCGAGGGGGACCATCCAATCGGCGACGGCGGCCGCCGAGCCCGAAGACGATCCTCCCGGCGTGTGTAGCGGGTTGTGCGGGTTGCACGTCGGCCCGGGATGAAAGGTCGCAAACTCGGTCGTGACCGTCTTGCCGACGACGATCGCGCCTGCCGCCCGCGCCAAGGCGACGCACGCGGCATCCGCCGCGGGCCGATGGTTGGCGTAGATCGGTGAACCGTAAGAAGAAGGCATGTCGCAGGTGTCGAACAGATCCTTGACGGCGATCGGAAGCCCATGCAGCAACCCCCCCGGGCCTTGCGCATCGAGTTCGCGCGCACGCCGCATCGCGGCGTCGGTATCGAGGAAAGTCCAGGCATGCACCGTCGATTCGCGCGCGGCGATCCGATCGAGGCAGTCCTCGAGCAGAGATACCGCGGTAATCTCTCGCGTCGCCAGCTTGCGCGCCGCGGCGGTCGCGCTCAGGCGGTTGAGGCCGCCCATGTCAAAGGCTCCCCGGCGCGTCACGCAGGTGGCACGCGACAAAGTGGGCCGGCGCCACTTCCTTGAGCGCCGGCTCCTCGGTCCGGCAGCGATCGAACGCATAAGGACAACGGGTGTGGAAGCGGCAGCCTGCGGGCAATTCGATCGGGCTGGGCACGTCGCCGGCAAGGATCAGACGGTTCCTGTTAACGGTGGGATCCGGCACCGGAACCGCGGACAGCAGCGCCTCGGTATAGGGGTGCAGCGGAGTGCCGAACAGCACGCGGGTGGACGTGAGCTCCACGATCCTGCCCAGATACATCACCGCGACGCGATGGCTGATGTGCTCGACGACCGCGAGATCGTGGGCAATGAAAAGATACGACAAACCGAATTCCCGCTGCAGGTCGACCAGCAGGTTGACCACCTGCGCCTGCACCGAGACGTCGAGAGCCGACACCGGCTCGTCGCAGACAATCAGTTTCGGGCGGGGTGCCAGGGCGCGTGCGATGCCCAGGCGTTGCCGCTGTCCACCGGAAAATTCGTAGGGATACTTGACCATCTGGTCGGCCCGCAAGCCGACTTTTTCGAACAGCGACACCACCCGCTCCTCGATTTGCGAGGCCGTTGCCTGTTCGAAATTGCGGATCGGCTCGGCGACGATATCTGCCGCCCGCATGCGGGGGTTGAGAGACGCGTAGGGATCCTGGAACACAGCCTGCAATTCGCGCCGGTAGGGCCTCATCTCGCGGCCCTTGAGCCGATCGATGCGCGTGCCGCGCCATTCGATCATTCCTGCCGTCGGCTCGATCAGCCTGAGCACGATCTTGCCGATGGTCGACTTGCCGCAACCGCTCTCGCCGACAAGACCGAGCGTCTCGCCCTCGGCGATCTCGAAGCTGACCTCGTCGACGGCATGAACCTCGCCCCGCGCTCGACCAAAGAGCCCCCCGTGCATCGGGTAATGCTTGGTCACGCGCGTCACCTCGAGCAGCGCCCTCGACGGTGCGGACGCAATGGCCAGCGCGGCGGCGCTCATAGTCCCTCCCACGCTTGCGGCCTCATTGGCCAATTCGGCCGCTGCGCTGCCCGCGGTGGGGGCGCGATTCGCGCCTTGGAGCGGTCCGGCGGCGCTCATGCCATGGCCTCGGCCAGCATCCGGTCGGACTCCCAGCACGCGGCGCAATGACCCGGCGTTTTTTCTTCCAGCGGCGGATATTCGTTCCGGCAGCGTACCGTGGCGTAGGCGCAGCGCGGTGCGAAAGCGCACCCGATGATCGGTTCCGAAAGCGAAGGGACGGTGCCGGCGATCTCGGTCAGGCGTGTTGCCGCGCCGGCCTTGCTCGCGGCACCGAGCTTCGGAATGGAGTCGAGCAGGCCGCGCGTATACGGATGGCGGGGCCGCGCAAACAAGGCGGTAACAGGGGCTTCCTCGACCTTGCGTCCGGCATACATCACCACCACGCGCTGCGCCATCTCCGCGACGACCCCCAGGTCGTGGGTGATAAGGACGATGGCCGCACCCGTTCTTTGCTTGAGCTCGCGCATCAAGTCGAGGATCTGGGCCTGAATAGTGACGTCAAGCGCTGTCGTCGGCTCGTCGGCGATCAGGAGCTGCGGCTCGCAAGCCAGCGCCATGGCGATCATGACGCGCTGCCTCATCCCTCCCGAAAGCTGATGCGGATACTGCGTGACGCGGCGTTCCGCCTCCGGAATCCTGACCAGCCGCAGCATCTCGATCGAGCGAAGCATCGCGTCCTCGCGGGACAACCGACGGTGCAATATCAGCACCTCGGCAATCTGATGGCCAATAGTCAGCACCGGGTTGAGCGATGTCATCGGTTCCTGGAAAATCATCGAAATGGCATCGCCGCGAATCTTTCGCATCTCCGGTTCCGGCAATTCGAGCAGGTCTCGTCCTTCGAAAAGCACGCGCCCTTCAACGGTGCGCCCCGGAGGCGATGCAATCAAGCGCAGAATCGACAATGACGTAACGCTCTTACCGCAGCCGGATTCGCCGACTATGGCAAGCGTCTCGCCCCGCTCGACCGAGAATGAAACGCCATCGACGGCACGCACTACTCCGTCGCGGGTGAAGAAGTAGGTCTTCAAGCCCTGCACGTCGAGGAGCGGCGCGGAAGATTCGCTCATCGCATCACATCCGCCGCGCGAGACGCGGGTCGAGTGCGTCGCGCATGCCGTCGCCGAGCAGATTCACCGCCAGAACCGTCAGCGACAGGCAGATGCCGGGAAAGATGATCAGGTAGCCCGCGATCTGTACCAGGCTCCGGCCTTCGGCCATGATGTTGCCCCAGCTCGGGATGTTGGGCGGCGTGCCGGCGCCGATGAACGACAGGATCGCCTCCGTGATCATTGCCGATCCGCAGACGTACGTTCCCTGCACCAGCAGCGGCGCGACGATGTTGGGCAGGATGTGCCGCACGAGAACACGCGGCAAGGTCGTGCCGGCCGCGATGGCGGCCTCGACGTAGGGCTGCTCACGCAGGCTCAGTACGAGGCTCCGCACCAGGCGCACGACGCGCGGCATTTCCGCCAGCGTGATGGCGACGATCACGTTGCCGATGGAGGCTTTGGTGAGTGCCATCAGCGCGATGGCAAGCAGCACCGACGGAATCGACATCAGGCCATCCATGATGCGCATGACGACGGCGTCGAGCCGGCGGACGTAGCCGGTGACGAGCCCGATCGCGAGCCCCAGCAAGGTCGACAGCGCCGCGACGGCGAGGCCGACGATCAGCGAAACCCGGGCGCCGTACACGACGCGGCTGTAGACGTCGCGGCCGAGCATGTCTGTGCCGAGCCAGGACTCGGTCGACGGCGGATGCAGCCGCTTCGAGGGAAATACCGCCAGCGGGTCGACCGTTCCCAGCCAGGGTGCGGCGATCGCGATGGCGACCATCGCGATGAGGATGGCGCCGCCGATGAGCGCGGTGGGATGGCGGCGGAACGCGTCGCGAAATCGCTTCCACGTCGGCGACATGGATCGCGAATTGCCGGCGATCGGCGTTGGAGCGAGTGTCGTCGAGCTCATGTCAACCGTATCCGCGGGTCGAACAGCACATACGACAGATCGACCGCAAGATTGACCAGCACGTAGATCGCCGAAAAAATCAGGATGACGCCCTGGATGACTGGATAGTCGCGCCGCAGGATCGCGTCGACCGTGAGGCGGCCGATGCCGGGCAGCGCGAACACCGTCTCGGTGACGATCGCGCCGCTGATTAAGAGCGCGACGCCCACGCCGACGATCGTCACCACCGGAATCGCCGCGTTCTTGAGCGCGTGGCCGATCAGCACCTGCTTCGGCGCGAGCCCTTTCGCCTCCGCGGTGCGGATGTAGTCCTGCGCTAGCACGTCGAGCATGCTGGCGCGCGTCATGCGCGTGATCAGCGCGACGTAGACCGTGCCCAGCGCGACGCTCGGCAGGATCAGGTGCCGCAGCCATTCCCACACGCCATCGCGGAAGCTGCGATAGCCCTGCACCGGCAGCCAGTCGAGCTGGACCGAGAAGGTGAGGATCAGGATATAGGCGAACACGAACACGGGAACCGAGAAGCCCAACACCGAGAACGACATCACGCCGCGATCGAGCCACGAACCCGCCTTGGCGGCGGCAACAACACCCAGCGGCACCGCCACCAGGATCGCTACCACCAGTGTGCATAGCGTCAGCGAAAGCGTCGGCTCGACGCGCTGCCCGATGAGCTGCGTGACCGGGAGATTGGTGAAGATCGACGTGCCGAGATCGCCGTGCGCCAGCGACCAGACCCAGCGCCCGAACTGCACCAGGAACGGATCGTCGAGCCCGAGCCGGGCGTGGATGCGCCGGATGTCCTCGTCGGTCGCGATGTCGCCCGCGATGATCGCGGCAGGGTCGCCCGGCGTAAGGTACAGCAGCGAGAACACCACGAACGCGACCACCGCCATCACGACGATGGTCGAGAACAGGCGCCGGACGATGTAGGCGATCATCCGCCGCCTGGCAGGCTGGACGTAAGCGCGGAAGCCGCTATTTCTTCTCGACGTTCCACATCAGCGTGATCGGCGCAATGATCACGCCGGACAGATTCGTGCGGTACGCGGTCGGCAGGATGAACTGCGCGGTCGGAACGTAGGGCACAAAGTCGAACGCGCGCAACTGCACCGCTTCCGCCGCCTTCTTCGAGCTGGCGGCATCCGTCGCCGCGAACCACGCATCGCGCAGCTCCTCGATCTTCGGGTCATCCGGCCAGCCGAACCACGCTTTCTGGCCCGAGCCGCGTATCGCGAAGTTGAGCGCCGGCGACGTGACATCGGGGCCGACCAGCCAGGTGTGGAAGATCGACCAGCCGCCCTTTTCAATAGGCTCCTTCGACGACCGGCGCGTGATCAGCGTGCCCCAGTCGCCTGCCTGCAAGTCGACGTTGAGCCCGAGCTTGCGCAGCATCTCCGCGGTCAGCAGCGATTGCGAATGCACGATCGGCTGGTCGGTCGCGTCGATGATGACGATCTTCTCGCCTTTGTAGCCGGCTTCCTTGATCAGCGCCTTCGCCTTGTCGAAATCGCGCTTGCCCTTCAGCGGTGCGGCGCCGACTTCGCTCGACAACGGAGTCCCGCACGTGAAAAAGGAATAGCAGGGATGGCCGTTCTTCAGGCTGCCCGCGATGCCGAGCACGTAGTCGTTCTGATCGAGGGCATAGAGGACCGCCTGCCGCATCTTCTGATTGTTGAATGGCGGATACATGAAGTTGAAGCGGAGCAGCCCCATCGAGCCCAGCGGATCGATGTTCTCGACCTTGACGTCCTTGTTCTTGGCCAGCACCGGAATCAGGTCGGGCGGCATCTGCTCCCACCAGTCGACTTCGCCGGCGTTGAGCGCCGCCGCGGCGGTGGCCGAGTCCGGGATGTAGATCCACTCGACGCGGTCGACCTTGACGACCTTGCCTCCGGCCGCCCACGACGGCGGCTCCTTGCGCGGTACGTAGTCGGTGTTCTTGACGTAGACCACCTTGCTGCCCGGCACCCACTCGGCCTTCACGAACTTGAACGGCCCGGAGCCGATCGGGTCGGTGATGTTGGTGGAGGCGTCGGTCTTGGCGATGCGCTCGGGCATGATGAACGGCACGTTTGAAGAGGGCTTCGCCAGCGCCTCGAGCGTCAGAGGAAACGGCTTCTTGAGTTTGAGCGTGAAGGTCTTGTCGTTGACGGCGGTCCACGCTTCGGTCGATTCCGCCATCTTCTGGCCCAGCGCGTCGCGCTTCGCCCAGCGCTCGATCGACGCGATGCAATCGGCCGAACGCACCGGCTGCCCGTCGTGGAACTTGAGCCCGTCGCGGAGCGTGAAGGTGTAGGTCAGTTGATCCTTGCTGAGCTCGTACTTGTCCACCATCTGCGGCTGGACCTGGAACTTGGCATCGGTGGCAAACAGCGTGTCGTAGATCATGTACCCGTGATTGCGGGTGATGTACGCGGTGGTCGTGATCGGATCGAGAATGCGCAGGTCCGCCTGCGGAATGAACTTGAGCACTTTCTGCCCTTGCGCCGTTGCCACCGGAGCACTCAGAATCGCAACCAACGCAACGGTGCCGATCACAGCGGTCATTGAACGAAGCAGTGCGGAGCATTTGTTCATCGCGAAGTCTCCCTGAACGAAAGCGGACGATATGGCAGCGGGACCAAAGACCACGAAGGATTATGCCTTACCCGGGCTTGCGAAAGCTCAACAGATTGGAGCGCATCCTCCCGACCGTTTCCCTTTACCGCATAATTCAACCGGAAGGCTCGTATGAAATCGGAGCAGGAAGGAACGCAAGCAAGCCCTTGCAGTGTAATGTCCAGCCCGGGTGCCCGACCAGGCCCCCAACCCGGGACCTGCGGGCTAACAGCCTGTCGGAGAGTTATGCCTTATCATAGTGTTAGTCTATGATTTCTGCTCCGCATTTAGGTCGATTATGTTCGCCGCAACCCTGGTATCGGCGCGATGGTTATCAAATTTGTGGGCGACGCCAACGACCGGCTCGTGATTTCCTCTCCGGATAGCCCCTCCCCCACCCCTTGATGGATATTTCTGACATGCGGCTACGAGACCCCGACTCGCGCACTGTCTGCTCGGAGCGCGATGTTTACACCGAGCTGCTGCCGCTCGCGGATGCCCGCATTGCCGAGCTTGGGTGCGGTCGCGCCGAGCTCACGCGGGCGATCGCCGAAGAGTTCCCGACCGCGCAGATCATCGCGATGGAGGTGGACACCATCCAGCACGCGCGCAACCTCGCGATCACCGACCTGCCTAACGTCCGCTTCGTCGCGGGCGGCGCAGAAGCCCTGCCGCTAGAAGACGACAGTGTCGACCTGATATTGATGTTCAAGTCGTTGCATCACGTACCGGGCCATCTTCTTGATACCGCGCTTGCGGAAGTGCGCCGCGTTCTCGTTCCGGGCGGCCTGGCCTACATCTCAGAGCCGGTTTTCGCCGGCGAGTATAACGAAATCATGCGCATTTTTCACGACGAAGAGCGCGTGCGCGCAGCGGCTTTCTCCGCGATCACCCGCAGCGTGGAAAGCGGTGCGCTGGAATTCGTCACCGAGCGTTTTTTCAACACTCCACTGCGCTTCGATGACTTCGCTCATTTCGAGGATCGCGTCCTGGGTGTGACCCATACGCAGCACCGGCTGTCCGAGTCACAATTGAGCGCAGTGCGCGACCGCTTCATGCGCCACCTCACGCCGCAGGGCGTCAAATTCCTCCAGCCCATGCGCGTCGATCTACTGCGTAAACCGGCGTGAGTCGCCTGCGACCTCCGCCTCTGAGCGAGCCGGTTGCGCCGGGCGCAGCGCTGTGGAACACTTCATCGATGAAGGCGGCGGCGATGCAGCAGGAGAAAATCCGGACAGGCGATGAACCAGCGACGGTCGTGCGCGAGCTCATGCGGCGCGCGCGCGCCGCGCAGCGTGTAGCCGACGACTGGTCGCAGGAGCGTACCGATGAGGTCGTGATGGCCGCCGGCTGGGCGATCGTCGAGCCAGCGCGCAATCGCGCACTCGCGGAGACCGCGGTACGCGACACCGGCCTGGGCAACGTGGCGGACAAGATCGCGAAGAACCGGCGCAAGACGATGGGCTTGCTGCGCGACCTGCAGCACGCGCGGTCGGTCGGGGTGATCGCGGAGGATCGCGAGCGCGGAATCGTCGAGATCGCGCGCCCGGTCGGCGTCGTGGCCGCAATCACGCCTTCCACCAACCCCGGCGCGACGCCGGCGAACAACATCATCAATGCGCTCAAGGGCCGCAACGCGATCGTGTTGGCGCCATCGCCTAAAGGCTATTCGACTCTTGCGCTGCTGCTCGACTACGTTCACGCCGAGCTCGACCGCGTGGGCGCCCCGCGCGATCTGGTGCAGGCGCTGCCGGCGCCGATAAGGCGCGAAGAGACTTTCGAGCTGATGCGCCAGGCCGATCTCGTCGTCGCGACGGGCTCGCAGACCAACGTCAAGGCGGCGTACTCGAGTGGGACGCCGGCGCTGGGTGTCGGCGCCGGCAACGTCAGCGTGATTGTCGATGAGACGGCGGATGTTAAAGCCGCCGCCGAACTGATCGCGCGCTCGAAGACTTTCGACAATGCCACCAGCTGCTCGTCGGAGAACGCCGTGATCGCGGTGGAAGCGGCCTACGGCCGGCTCGTGGACGCGCTCATAGCGCAAGGCGGCGTGCTGCTGTCCGCCGATGAAGCGCGGGCGCTCGAGCGCACGATGTTCGCCGGCGGCAAGCTCTCGTCGGCGTTCATCGCCCAGTCCGCCCCGGCGATTGCCTCGCTGGCGGGCCTTGCGCGGCCCGGGCTTGAGCAGGTGCGCTTCCTGATGGTGGCACAGACCGGCGTGGGCCCCCCGCATCCGTTCTCGGGCGAGAAGCTCGCACCGGTTCTCGCGCTGTACCGGGTGTCCGATTTCGCCGCGGCGGCCGCGCTCGCACGGCGGCTGCTGGACTATCAGGGCGCCGGTCACTCGGTCGGTCTGCATTCGCGCGACGAGAAACGCGCGCTCGAGCTCGGGCTCACGCTGCCCGTGTGCCGTGTCATCGTCAACCAGGCGCACTGCTTCGCAACCGGAGGCAGCTTCGACAACGCGTTGCCATTCTCGCTTTCGATGGGTTGCGGTACCTGGGGCGGCAATAGCCTCTCGGACAACCTGAACTACCGGCACTTCCTCAACATCACGAGCGTCGTGCATCCGCTCCCCTCGGGGTCCGTGCACGAGCCGACCGAAGACGAGCTATTTGGCGCATGGCGGCGCAAGTTCGGGACGTGAGTCCGGGCGCTGTGCGCTTTCAGACATTCCGGCAGGTCGTCGAGCAGCACGCGGAAAAGCAGCCGCACGCGACTTTCCTGGTGGCCCCGGAGCCCGACACCTCACTCACTTTTGCGGACCTGCACCGCACGACGCGTCGCTTCGGCGCGCTTTTGCGCGCCTTGCGGGTGCCCGAGCAGGGAATTGTCGCGTTCATGCTGCCCAACGGGCTCGCGGCGGCCACTATCTTCGTCGGTTCGATGACGGCCGGCCGTATCGTATCGCCCATCAACCTGCTCGCTCAGGATGCCGTGCTCGAGTACACGCTCGCGCACGCGGCGCCGCATGCAATCTTCGTGGCGCCCGAGTTCTTCGACCGGCTGTCCGCGCTCGTCGCACGCATCGGACTCAAGGCGGCGATCATATCGACCGACCCCGACCGCCTCGTCCTGCCGGATGACGAGGCCGAGGCCGTTCACTCGCTCGGGGGACAAAGTCCCGCGATGCTGATGTACACCTCCGGCACCACGGGGAAGCCCAAAGGCGTTCTGCTCTCGCACGCGAACATGCTGCATGCCGGTCGCACGGTGACCGCCGCGCATCTGCTGACCCCGGACGATCGCGTTCTTTCGTCGCTTCCGCTCTACCACATCAACGGTCAGTGCATCGGTGTAGTCACCCCGCTGGTATCGGGGGGCAGCATCGTGCTTCCGCACCGTTTCAGCGTATCCCGATGGTGGCCCCTGGTCGAACGCTACCGCCCGACCTGGCTCAATGTCGTGCCGACGATCATCGCGTATCTTCTGAACGCGGCGGCGCCGACGCCTGCGCAGACGGAGGCGCTCCGTGGCGTGCGCTTCGCGCGCTCGGCCTCCGCCCCGCTGCCGCCTGAGCAGCATCGCGCGTTCGAGGAACGCTTCGGGGTGCCGGTGATCGAAGCGATGGGGCTCACCGAGTGCGCGTCGGTAGCGTTCTGCAATTCGCTCGATCCCACAGAGCGAAGGATCGGCTCGCCGGGCCGGCCGATCGGCATGGAAGCGCGTGTCGTGGCCCCGGACGGACGAGTGCTTGCAGCCGGCGATCGCGGCGAGATCCAGCTGCGCGGCGACAACGTGATGATCGGTTACTACAGGCCGCCGGATGCGACCGCGCAGGCAGTGGATCGCGACGGATGGCTTTCGACTGGCGACCTGGGCTACCGCGACGGCGAAGGCCGCTACTTCATCACCGGGCGCCTGAAAGAGCTGATCATCAAGGGCGGCGAGAACATCGCCCCGCGCGAGATCGATGAGGCATTGATGGCACACCCGTCCGTGCTCGAGGGCGCGGCAGTCGGCGTTGCCGACGCGATATACGGCCAGGAGATCCTCGCCTGTGTCGTTCTCAAGCCCGGCTGTACGTGCAGCGAGGCAGCGTTGCGCGAGCACTGTTGGCGCCTCCTCGGCCGCTACAAGGCGCCTCGTTACGTGCGCTTCGTCGCCGAGTTGCCCAAAGGCCCGTCAGGCAAGGTGCAGCGCCTGCAGCTCGCCGACCTGGCTCCCTCAGCGCCGCGCACCTGAGACGTAGCCCGGTTGCTGCTGGTCGCGCTGCTGGCGCAAGTGACGCAGCAGCGGGTATCCCAGTGCGATGACGACAAACACCATCACGACACCGCTGATCGGCCGCGTAAAGAAGACCGTCCAGTCGTTCTGATAGCTGATCATGCTGGTCATGAACGAGCTTTCGGCCTGCTCGCCGAGGATGCAGCCCAGCACCATCGGTGCGATGGGAAAGCGGAAACGTTCGAACACGTAGCCCACGATACCGAAGGTCACGATCATCCAGAGATCGGTGATGTTGTTGCGCGCAGAGAACGCGCCGATGAAACAGAACATCACGACGAATGCCGAAGTAACCGCCTCCGGAAGGTAGAGTACCTTGATCAGGCTCTTGATCGCGAAATAGCCCATCAGGCACATGCCGATGACGCCGACGAACAGCGAGGCGAAGATCGCGTAGACCAAGCCGGGATCCTTGACGAAAACCTGCGGACCCGGCTGGACGCCGTGCAGCAGAAACGCGCCAAGGATCACAGCGGTCGCGCCGCTCCCGGGAATGCCCAGCGTGATCAGCGGCACCATGTGACCGGCGACAGTTGCCGTGGAAGCGGTCTGCGGCGCGACGATCCCTTCGGCGATGCCCGTGCCGAGGAGGTCGCGCCGCTTGCCGTATTGCGCCTCGGTGCCATACGACACGAACGACGCGATCGTCGCGCCGGCGCCCGGGATGATGCCGAGAATGATTCCCAGAATCGAGCTTCGCGCGAGCGTCGCCCTGACCGTCCAGGCTTCCCGGATCGAGGGGAAGCGGGTCGCCACACGCCCGCCGGCTTGCACCGGCGGCGTCTGGAACCCCTGCTCGAGGCGCACGAGAACTTCGCCCACCCCGTATGCGCCCACCATCACCGTCAGGTACTCGATGCCGTCGGCGAGCATGGGCACGCCGAACGTGAAGCGCTCGGCGCCATAGATCGAGTCGACACCGACGCACGCGATCATCAGTCCGAGGAAGAGACTGATGAAGCCATTTACCAGCGATGCGCCGCTCAGCGCCACCACACTGGTCAGACCGAACAGAATGATCGCGAAATACTCGGGCGAGTCGAACTTCAGCGCGAACGTAGCGAACGGATGCGCCATCGCAACGGCCGCGAGCGTCGAGAGGATTCCGCCGCAAAACGCCGCGAACAGCGTCCAGCCAAGGGCCTTCGCGGGCTCGCCCTTGTGCGCCATCGCGTACCCGTCCCAGAGCAGCGGCACATCGAGTGGTTCGCCCGGAATTCGAAACAAGATGGCCGTGAACGCACCACCATACGTCCCGGAAATATACATCGCAGTGAGCAAGATGATCGACGGCGTGATCGCCATGCCGTAGGTGAACGGCAACGCCAGCACGACGCCCATCACGAGCGTGAGCCCCGGCAGCACCGCGACGATCATGCCGACCATCAGACCGACGACCAGCGCGATCAGGTTGGTCGGCTGGAATACGGTATGGAACGCCGCGAGGAACGAGAGCGCGACGTCCAGCACGTGGCCCTACCGGATACCCATCAGTCGCATCAGCAGGAAAGTGACCTGCGAGAACGGTTCCTTGCCGAGCGGCAGGGAAACATAGACGACCTTCATGAATACGAACATGAAAAGGAGGCTGCCGACAAGGCTCGAAGCGAGCACCACCAGCGGCCGTCGGTAGCGGCCGATCCATGCGAACGCAGCAAGGTAGACGAACGTGCAGAGGAAGAAGCCGAGTCGCTCGATCAGCACCACGTACGCCACGGTAAGGACGATCCCGCCGACGATCAGCTGCGGATACCTGGCCTCGGGCGCGGCATCGACAATCTCGCCTGCCGGCGCCTCCTCGAGGATGCTTTCGAGCACACCCGGCACCTGCTCGCCCGTCTCGTCGAAGAAGAGGATCTTCACGATCTGAAATACGCAGGTAAGCATCGACAGCGCGAGGATCGCCTTCGGCCAGATGTCCGGACCGATACGCCCGCCCGGTGCGATGAAAGTGATCTGCTTCGCGACGACGAAAAGAACAATGGTCGCCGCGAAGACGATCACATACGGGACCGTCCGCCGCAGTCGAGTCAGCATCGCATACAGGGGATAGAGATTACAAAAGTCATTTTTTCGCCGCGGTCTCCGCGGCGAACCGCTTCATCTGCGCGAGATCTTCCTCCATGATCTTCGCCGCGTCTGCCGCGGCGAAGTAGCTATCGTCGGTTGCGTATTGCTCCTGCAGGTACGTCTTGTACTCCGGGCTGGCCGCGACCTTCGCGAGCGCATCGGAAATGACCTTCACTTTCGCGGGGTCAGTCCCCGCCTTCATGATCACCGCTCGCCGTTGCGGCAGCGTGATGTCGAAGCCGAGCTCCTTCGATGCGGGCACGTCCGGGAATACACTGAAGCGCTTCTCGGCAAAAATGATCACCGGCTGGATCTGCTTGCTGTCGAGAAAGCTGCGCACGTCTCCGAGTTGCTCGTACAGGAGGTCGGCGTGTCCACCGAGAACGGCGGTATAGCGCTCGCCGGGATTGGCAAACGGGACGGCGATCAATTTAAGGCCGCGTGCGACGAAATAATTGACGGTGATGTCGTCGGGGCTTCCGAAACCGGTTACGGCCACCTTCAACGGCCGCGTCTTTGCCTCGCGCTCGACATCGGCCCACGTTTTCAGATTGCCGTTCGTCGAAGTCATGAACGCCGACGGCTGCTTGATCATCAGCGCGACCGGGATAATGTCCTTGAGCGACCAGCGCGTCGCCGGATTGGTCGCGAGAAGTGCATACGTGTCCCACGTCATTACCGAGATCGAGTAGCCGTCCGGCTGCGCGGCGAGCATCTTGGTCATGCCGGTATTGCCCGTAGCACCCGGGACATTGACCACCGGGAACGACACTTTGAGATCATCCTCCATCATCTTGCCGGACTTGCGAGCGACCTGATCGGCGCCGCCACCGGGACCCCACGGAACGATGAACTCGATCGGACGCGATGGATATTTTTCCTGCGCTGTTGCAGTGAACGTCATGAACGCGACAACGCAAGCGAGAAGCACTCCCATCGCACGCTGTGACAATCTGGCAAGTCTCATTCTCTCCTCCTTCATGTATGTATCTCGTTCGTTGCCCGGTCTCTAATGGAAAATTCCCGGTCTCACACGTCCAGCAGCAGCTTTCCCTTCGTGTGGCGCGCCTCGAGCCAGCGATGCGCATCGGCCACGTTGGCGAGCGGCAGCTCCTGGTCGATCGTCACGACGAGCGTGCCGGCCGCGTACGCAGCGAACAGGTCGGCCGCACGTCCACGCAACTCGGTTGCCGACGCAATATAGTCCGCAAGGTGCGGGCGCGTAAAGTACACCGACCCGGCTTCGGCCAGCTCGAGCGGCTCGATCGACGCGACCAGTCCCGACGCGCCACCGTAGTTCACGCACAGGCCGCGCCGCGCGAGGCTGCGGATGCTGAGCGCGATCGTGTCGCGGCCGACCGCGTCGTAGACAACATCGACGCCGCGATCGTCGGTGAGTCGCTTCGCCTCGTCGCGGAAATTCACGTCCCGATAGAGAACCACGTGGTCGGCGCCACGTTCGCGGGCAACCGCGGCCTTTTCCTCGCTGCCAACGGTCGCGATGACCGTCGCGCCGCGCAGCTTCGCGAGCTGGATCAGCAGCTGACCGACGCCCCCCGCGCCGGCGTGGACGAGGCAGGTCTTCCCCGGGCCGAGCGAATATGCTGAATGCGACAGGTAATGCGCGGTCAAGCCCTGAAGCATCAACCCGGTCGCGATCCGTGTCGGCACATGTGCCGGAATCGGGACCAGCCGCGAGGCCGGCACCGAAGCGAACTGGGCATAGCTGCCCCGCACGATGCAGTACGCGACCCGATCGCCGACCGAGAAATCGCTCACACCCTCACCCAGCGCGGCCACGACGCCGCCGCCTTCCATGCCGAGCGTCATCGGCAGCGGCGTCTGATATGTGTGCGAGCGAGCGTACAGGCCGCTGCGCATATAGATGTCGATGAAGTTGACGCCTGCACACTCCAGCTCGACCAGCGCCTCGCCCGGACGCGGTGCCGGCGGCGCGACTTCGCTCAATTCGAGCACGTCGGGACCGCCGAAGCGGGCGATCGTCACCGCTTTCACTGGCTCGTCTCCCGCACGGCGATCGGGGCGCCCGTGCGCAGGAAACCGGCGAAGTCGAGGCGATATGGAGCGATGCGCCCGTGATCGAGCCGCGGCGCAAACCCGGGCCTGAGCACGATTGCCCCGGCGTCGAATTCGAGTGGCGTGGTGAGAAGGCCGCTGCGCGGCTTGAGGAAGCCGTTCATTTCCCCCGCATTGTCGATCGAGCGCGCGGCCACGCACGCTTCCATCCAGCAGCCGAGGTCGCACGCCACGCCGTTACCGAGCACCGCGCGCATGCCCAGCGCATTGATGCGTGCGATCGCCGCAGCGAGTCGCTCCAGAGTGCCGAGCTTCATCAGCTTGACCTTGATGTAACGTGCGGCTCCCAGCTCCGCGGCGCGGTCGATGTCATCGAGCCCGTAGATCGATTCGTCGAGCATCATCGGCACCGAAGCGGCATGCGCAACGGCCAGGTGCGCGTCCCAGTCGCCGGCCGCGCATGGCTGCTCGAAGAGCTCGATGCCGGCGGGATCGAGCGCTTCCACGAACGCGACGCCTTCGTCGGCCGTATAGCCCTGGTTGGCGTCGATCCGGATGCGAGCCCGACCGGCGACGACGCGCTGCACGGCGCGTACGCGCTGCGCGTCGCGGACGGCGTCGATACCCACTTTGACCTTGATCGTGCGGAAGCCCGCGGCAAGCAGCAGCTCGAACTCGGTCGCGATCGCCTCCTCGCGCTCTGCATTGAGCAGTCCCAGCACCGGGACGCGAGTCGTCTCGCGCACCTGGAGCGCCGTACTGCCGGCGAGCATTTCGAGCGCCGAACCGAACGCCGTCGCCGTGAACGGATATCGAGCGCCCAGAGTGGCGATGCTATCGAACGCGAAGCCGGCGTCCATGGTCATAAGTTGCGATGCGAAGTCGCGCGCGACGCGCCAGCTGTCGTCGATCGTCTCGTCGGTATACCCGGTCAGCACCGTGGCTTCGCCCAGCCCGACGCGTCCATCGCGATCGGTGATCTCGACGACAATGGTGTCGAAATGGTCGACCGGTCCGAACGCAAGCCGGTAGGGCGTGACCAGCGGGATGCAGAGGCGGTGAACGTCGATGCGGTCGAACCGCGCGATGTCGCTCATCGCATCCACCGGTCCGGCAGCAGCTTGTCGACCGGCTCCGACATTTCGTAGACGCTTTGCACGGCGAGATCCGGCCCGAACGCGATCCGATCGCGCTCCGCGCGCTTGCGCAGCCGCTCCTCGTGCAATTCGAGGATGTCGCGCGGAAAAGGCATCAGCCCGGGATCGAGAATGCGCAGGCATCCATCGACATCGCGCGCCGGCAGCACGCGGCTTTTGCAATGCCGGTTCGGCGACCACGGGACGTCCATGACGCCCGCCTCGAACGCGCGCACCGAGCCCACCGCGGCGTCGCCGTCGCCTATCTCGAGCACCTTGTCGACGATGGCGCGCACTTCACGGCCGATCAGCGTCCTTTCCTGCTCGTATGCCGGCAGCCCGTCGAGCCGGATATCGCGCGCGAGATAGATCGCCATCCGGGTCATCCGCAGGCCTTCCGCGTTGGCCTGCGGTGTCGGAATGCCGAAGGCCTCGTGGGTCGACTTGGTCGTGACGCTCGCGGCGCCGCTCACCGCCGCGAGCGTGCCGCCGTAGCAGAGCAGCGCCGCAGCCTGTGCCTCGTCCTGCGGCCACGCGCTCATCCAGTGCAACAAGGTCACCGAGGTGAAGACGTCGGCAAACCCTTTCCGCACGAGGTACTCCTGGCACAACTCGCGACAGGCGGCTACGGCGGCGGCGTCCTGCACGAGATGCATCGTCTCGCCCATCTCGAGGCCGTAGTTTTTAACGCCCTGCGCCGCCGCGAGAAGGCAATCGAGCACGCAGGTCGCGATGGCGATGCACGGCGGAATGTTGGTGCCGGTAAGAAAGCCCGGCTGGCGCCGATGAAGCTCGACGCCGTGTTCGGCGTACATCGCGGCAAGCCGGTCGAGGTACTGGTGGTTGCGAATGCCGTCCTCAATCGACAACTCCTTGATGTACGACGTCGTGTACGCGATGCCGGATCCGAGGTAACCCGAGTACCCGCCGGCAAACGCGATTTCGCTGGTGAGCTTGGGCATCGTCGTGCCGGTCAGCATGATCGCCGGCTTGTCGATCGCCGCGATCAGCTCGCGCGCGCGCGCCACCCCGTAGTTGACCATCGGGTAGCCGTTGAGCATCGAGCGCCCCAGGCGCTCGGATTCGTCGATGCCCTTCTGGGCGAGGTCCCATTGCTCGTTGCGCGTGTAGCTGTCGGTGGTCGTCGGCACGATGTCGGCGTGGCCGTCGCGATCCAGCGTCACCATCAATTCGCGCTGCATCTCGAATGTGCCGAAGCCGCCCCGCGGCTGCGTAAGGCAGCGCCTCTCGGCGACTGCGCGGCGCATGACGCGGCCGAGCTGCTTATGCTCGGGGAGCGCCCGCTGCAACGCGACGGCCTCGTCGAAGTCGACGCCACTGCCGGTAGACCAGCGCGCGAGGTTCTCGCGCCGCATCCCCGCGAACACGTTGTCCGGTATCCGCTCCTCCGACAGCGGGCGGCGCGTCGCTTCAGGCCGTGACGGCGCGTTCAACCGAGGGACTCCTTTCCATGGCATCGAGGTTGGCGAGCGCGAGCCCGAGCGCCGCCTGCGGCTCGACGGTCCCGAGCAAACCGCAGGCATACAGCAAATAGTGCCGGTCGAGCAAGAGCTTCGGCGCTTTCGGCCGCAGCGAACGTGGCGTGTCGGGGTCGGCGAGCGCCATCTCCAGCACCGAGCGGGGATCCGGACTGTGTACCAGGGCGCCGCCGGTGCCGATCACCGCGCTGACCTCGGACAGGTCCTTCCCATGCTGCACGGTAACCGGGCCGCTGACGGTGTAGACGGTGTCTACCGTGCCGCAATGGCGTATCACCGCATGCCTGACGGCGGCACGGACCAGCGCCCGGTCGAGGGCAATCTCGTCGGTCGTCCTCGGAAGACGGTCGAAATCGCCCGAGATCTCGGTAACCAGCGCTTCGACGCGCCCGGCATCGAGCCCCGCTTCCGCGGCGATCGCATCGATGCCGACGAGCTCGACGATGTTCGCCGCGTTGTGACGCATGCCGAGGTCGCCCTCGACAGTGCGCGCCACGCGCGGCTCGGGCAAGCCCTGCACGATAACGCCCGGAGCGGAAGGCTCTCCGCTCGCCACCGAATGCACGTCGGTCGTGGCGCCGCCGGGATCGACGACGAGCAACGGGCCGAGGCCGGAGATCCCGTCGCATCCGTCAGCGAGCATCCGCGCGCCTTCGAGCACCGCTGCTGGCGTCGGCATAAGCACGCGATCGAATTCCGCGTGCGCGCGGTCGATCCCTTTGGCATGCACGATGCGGTCGATGAATACCTGGCGAATCGCCGCGCGCGCGGGCTCGATGTGGAGCACGTTGAACTCCGGCATCACGTTCTCGGTCGCCAGCACTTCCCTGCCGGCGAGCGCCGCCCGCGCGTCGTCGGCCGCGTTGCGGTTGCCGGCGAGCACGACGGTGCACGCCAGCGCGCTGCGGCCGAGCACTTGAGCGTTATGCAGAATGACGTCGCTGTTGCCGCCATCCGTGCCGCCGGCAAGCAGCAGGATGTCCGGCGCCAGCGAAACGATGCGCGCGACATCGCTTTCGGTGAGCCGGTACGCGAATGCGCCGACGAGCTTCGCCCCGGCGCCGAGCGCAGCGCGGCGTGCCGCCTCGGCGGTCAGCTCGCGCACGAGCCCGACGGTCACCATGCGCAATCCCCCCGCCGCACTGCTGGAGGCAAGCCGGTACTTGAACCGCGGCAAGCCGCCAAGGCGCCGCTCGAGGTCGTCGAGGCTCGCCTTCATCCCGATCATGATATCCGTGGTGACGGTCGACGGCCCCTGCCCCGAGCCGAGGATGCGCCCCCGGTCCAGGTCGATCGCGCGCAGCTTCGTGTACGTGCTGCCGAAGTCGATCAACAGCGCGGCTGTCGTCATCGCCTCATCCGTCCCTGCGCTTGCGCTGAGCGAGGTCTTCGGCCAGCCACGCGATAACCGTTTCGATGCGCGTTCCCGGAGGCGCTGCGCGGTCGAATCCCATGTCGAGAAACCGTTTCTCCACCTCGGGCCACGCCTGCTTGCCGACGACGAGATTGCCACCGACGTAGAGAAGGATGGCATCGAGTCCCGCTTCGATGCACAGGTCGCGGAACCCGCGGCAATCGAGCTCGCCCTGGCCATAGAGCGACGACACGAGAATTGCGTCGGCGTTCGTCTCGATAGCCGCCTTGATGAATTCGGTCGCCGGCGTGAGCGCGCCCAGCGCGACGACCTTGTAGCCCGCCCGTTCGAGCGCCATCGACAGGATGCGGTTGCCGACGATATGCGTATCGGAGCCGATCACACCGGTGACGACGATCGGCGTTTTCGCGGTGTCCACGCCGTCGGAAGGCGCGGCTGGAGCGGATGCACCCGGCGGCATCCGTTAGCCTTCGCTGGTCAATTTCATGCTCATCCGGATCTTTATGAAACAGCTTGGGCGTGTGAATCGAGGCAGCCACGATAGACCAATCTCGGCCGATCGAACAGGGCGAGGTTAGCGAAACGCTGTCCCTGTACGCCGATGTGATTGGCTCCCCGACAAGGGCTCGAACCTGAGACCTGAGGATTAACAGAGCGGGCTCACGTTCGCGTTCGCCGCAAGTCCCGCTCCAAGATCTCCATCGCTTCCACAAGACTGACCACCGATCCTCCCGCGGCTCCATATCGCCACGGATCATCGGTCACTGCGCTCTCCGATCAGAGAATCCACCGGAGATAGCGCTGACACTGGGGATTTTTCAAGCGACAGTCCCGGGGAAATTACAGGCGACAGTGACACCCGAGTGAACCGAGCGGCTTCGCCGGGACATCCCCGGAGCGAAACGAACGAGCTTCTCAAATCAACCGTGCATCTGCTCATGCAGGAGCAGCCGGAGCATCTGCGTCGCTGGTCCCGCAGTCCTCGGAGAGGACGACGCTGTCACCTTCGGGCGCACCGACGATCCAAGATAGCGACAAGCGCTTTCGCCGCCGGGCCGAGCTCGATGCCTTGTCGAGTGATCAGCCCGGCATGGCGAACGGCTCGCGTTCCTGGCACATCAAGCGGCTGAATGCGGCCGGAATCCATGCTGGCGAGATGGGCAACCGCGTGGTAGCTGAGGTAGTCGCTACCGCGCATGAGAGCGAGCTTTAGCGGGATGACATCCGTCTCGATCGCCGGCACTGGCATTGGAACTTCGGCGGCGCGCAACAGATGGTGCAGCCGGCCGACCATGTAGGTCGACTGCGATGGCAGGATCCAGGGATAGGCGAGCAGGTCCTCCGGACGCATCACCTTCCGCTGGCGAAGCGGATGGCCGACATCAGCGATGACGCAATACTCGTCGGCGAGCAGTGGGAGCCAAGCGAGCTCCGGCTCGAGTCGCGGCGTCTCGGGCACCGCCGCAAGGACAAAATCCAGCGCACCGCTCTTTAGCTGCTCCTTGAGCTGGTTGTCCCCGCCCCCTGTGACATGTACGCGGATCTTTGGGTTGCCCGCGCGCAGTTCGGCAATTGCCTCGGGAAGCACTGCGTCCTGCCATGACGGCCCGGCCCCCACCTTGACGAACCCGGCACTGCCGGTGCGCAAGGCCTCAACCTCCTCCCGGGCTGCGCCGAGGGCGGCCTTAACGTCCCTGGCGTGCCGCAGCAGCGCGGTCCCATAAACCGTCGGCGAGACACCACGCGCTTGCCGGTCGAAAAGCGGGACGCCGAACGACTCCTCAAGCCTGCGGATAGCTTTGGTGAGCGCGGGCTGCGTGATGCCGAGCTCTTGCGCTGCCGACCTGAGAGAGCGGCGCGCGGCCGCGGCCAGGAAGTAGTCCAGCGTGCGCAAATCGATCATATGATAACCGCTAGTTATCGCTCATCTTCCCACTCTTGCCAGCCTTTGAGGTAACTGTCAACATCAGCCGAGAAACAGTCAGCTCGCGAAGCGAGCGCCGAAGAGGAGAAGCCATGAAAAAGCTGCAGCGCCGTGCGGTTCTGAAGGGGCTCGCCGCAATTCCGATCGTCCTCGCAAGCCGCAGCGGATGGACGGCCGACGCCGGGCCCGCCATGGCGTCCAAGATCGATATCGAGAAGGCGAAGGCAGAAGGCCGGCTCATGCTTTACACCAGCCTCGATACCAAGATCGTCGACGCGATCATCGGCCCGTTCAAGAAGAAATACGGCATCGCGGTCGAATATTTTCGCGGTGGTTCGGCCGATGTGACCTCGAAAGTTTTGGCGGAAGCAGACGCCGGTCGCATCCGGGCCGACATGGTCGATGCATCCGATCTCGGAGCGCTTCTGCTGATGAAAGAGAAGGGGCTGCTGCTGGCGAAGCAGTCGGAGGCCGCCGGGGCCGTCCCTGCGGCACTACGCGATCCGGACGGGACGTGGATGGCCGACCGCCTCACGCAGGGCGTGATCCAGTACAACGTGAAGGAGTTCGGCGGTGACAAGGCGCCGAAAACCTGGAAAGACTTGACCGGTCCGGCGATGAAGGGTCGGCTCATCTTCTTCAGCAGCGCCAATGGTGACGGCGCGCCTCGCCTCTACACGATGGCGCAGCATCTCGGTTGGGGCTTGCTCGAGGCGCTCGCCGCCAATCGTCCGATCCGCGTAGCGAGTCCGCAGCTCGTCTCCCAGATCCTCGAAAGCGGCGAGCGCGGAGCGGCCTTCGCCACCAACGACAACATCGCCTGGCGCTCGAAGAAGGAAGGCAAGCCCACCGCCTACGTCTTTCCGCCCGAAGGCGTGCCGACCGAGCCCGGTGCGGTCGGGCTCATCAAGGGCTCGGCCAGCCCGCACGCAGCGTTTCTTTTCCACGAGTACTGGATGGGCAAGGAAGCTCAGGATCTTCTGGTCAATGGCGGCAAGTATTCCAGCCGCACCGACCTCGCTCCGCCCGAAGGCAGTCCGCCGCTGGCGCAGATCAAGCTCCTCACGCTCGACTATGCGGCCTACCAGAAGAATCGGCCGGAAATCCTGCAGCGGATGACCAAGATCTTCGGCGGGGAATGGGGCGTCTGACCCCGCGATCGGCAGCACAGGTCGGATCTTGCGATACCGAACAGCAGCGGTGACGTCGCCGCTGCTCGCGCGGTGGCGTCAGCGCCGGATCGACTCGAGCGCGCTCGTGTTTGCGCTCGCGATCGGGTTGCTGCTGGTTATCGTCGCTTATCCGCTGCTCTGGCTGCTGATGTCGGCCTTCGGACTGCCGGCCGAGTTTCAGCTTGGAAACCTGATCCGTGTGTACACGCGGACCCAGAATTTCGTTCCGCTGGTCAACACGCTGATCCTGGCCGTGGGAGCCGGAATCCTCAGTGTCGTGCTCGGCGCGCCCCTTGCCTGGGCGACGGCGCGGTCCGACGCTCCATTGCGGCATCTTGTCCAGGCGCTGGTCGCCGTGGCGTACATCATCCCGCCGTATCTGACGGCCATCGCCTACATCATCCTTCTCGGTCCGGATGCGGGTTATTTCAATCGTGCGCTTCGCGCGCTGACCGGCGCCGCACACGGTCCGATCGACATCTTCAGCATGGGCGGCGTGATCTTCGTGATCGGGATTCACGTCTTCCCGTTCACCTATTTCCTGACCTACACCGCGCTGCGATCGGTCGATGCATCCTACGAGGAGGCCGCGAGCCTTCTCGGCGCGGGCCGTTGGGCGGTGTTCCTGAAGATCAGTCTGCGCGTGGTGGCGCCGGCGATCACCGGCGGCGCGCTGCTCTCGGCGGTCGACTCGATGGCGCTGTTCGGGCCGCAGGCTTTTCTCGGCCTGCCGGCCCAGATCACCTTCCTGCCGACGCGCATCTACGGCGTCATCGGAAGCTACCCGCCGCGCTGGTCGGAGGCCTCCGCGCTATCGCTGACGCTTGTGGTTCTCACCGCGTGCGGCCTGCTGCTCCAGCGCGGCTATCTCGAGCGGCGCTCGTACGCCACCATCGGCGGGCGAGGTGTCCGCGTCGAGACGATCCGCCTCGGCGGGTGGAAGTGGGCTCTCGCGGCGTTCTGCTTCTGCGTCGTCTTCCTGAGCTCGATCGCGCCGGTCGTCGTCCTCACGATTGCCGCGTTCAGCCGCAGCTGGGTCGGTGGCCTCTCGATCGCGAACCTCACGCTGGCGAATTTCGACGAGGCAATGTTCAACAACCAGATCGCGGCGCGCGGCATCCTCAACAGCTTTCGCCTCGCGACGGCCGCGAGCGCCTGCGCCGTCATCGTCGGTGCAACGGTCGCCTATGTCGACCTGCGCACGCGGGCAAGAGGCCGCCGGCTGCTCGACTATCTTGCCGTTCTCCCGCTCGGCCTGCCGGGCACGGTGATGGCGGTCGGGGTGCTGCTCGCGTTCATCCGTCCGCCCTTTGCGATATACGGCACGATGTGGATCCTGCTCGTCGCGTATGTCGCGAGGTTCGTGCCTCTCGCGACGCGCAGTGCCAATTCGACACTGCGCCAGATCGACCCCTCGCTTGAAGAAGCGGCGCGCATTGCCGGAGCGTCGCGGCTGGCGGCGTTGTGGCGCATTCTCCTGCCCCTCGCGCGCCCCGGCTTGGCGGTCGCCTTCCTGCTCGTCTTCATTCCCGCCTTGAGCGAGCTGAGCGCGACGATCCTGCTCTATTCCGGCGGAACGGAGACGATCTCTGTCGCGCTCTTTCGCCTCAATGATCTCGGCCAGCTCGAGGTCGTCGCGGCGCTCGCCGTCTTTACGATCGCCGTGACGCTGCTGGTCAGCCTGCCGCTCAACTGGCTCTCCAGCCGCAGTTTGATCGCGCCGTCGGCACCGGCCCGGTGATCCAGAGAGCACGGCATGGCTCACATAGAAATCGAGAAACTGACGAAGAGCTACGACGGCGTGCGCGCGATCAGCGACGTCGGTATCGCCGTCGCGGAGAAGGAGTTCGTCACCCTTCTCGGCCCCTCAGGCTGCGGCAAGACGACGACTCTGCGTCTCCTCGCAGGCTTCCTTGCTCCTGACAGCGGAAAGATCACCGTCGCCGGCGAGGTCCTCTCGTCGCCGGATCGCGTCGTGCCCCCGGAGCGGCGTCGTATGGGGATGGTGTTCCAGAACTATGCGGTATGGCCGCACATGACCGTCGTGGAAAACATCGCCTTCGGCCTGCGCTATACCGATTTCGATCGCCGCGAGCACAAGGCGCGTATCGAGCGCGTTGTCGCGGCGGTTGGACTCGAGGGCCTCGAGAACCGGCATCCAGGTCAGCTCAGCGGAGGACAGCAGCAGCGCGTCGCGCTTGCGCGTTCGCTCGTGGTCGAGCCGTCGATCCTGCTGCTCGACGAACCGTTGTCCAATCTCGACGCCAAGTTGCGCGAGCGTATGCGCTTCGAGCTCAAGGCCCTGCAGCGCCGCACCGGCATCACCTTCATCTACGTCACGCACGACCAGTCGGAAGCGATGGTCCTGTCGGACCGGATCGCCGTCTTCCATCGTGGCGCAGTGCAGCAGGTGGGGACGCCGCGCGAGATCTACGAACGTCCAGCGAACATGTTCGTCGCCGATTTCATGGGACTCGTCAACAAGGTCTCCGGAACCGTGCTCGGCCGCAATGGCGAAACAGCGATCATCGGGCTCGGCGAAAACCGGATCGCCGCGATCGCTGCACCCGGATGCGTCGGCCCTACCGCGACCGTGGCGATTCGGCCCGAGGCCTTCTCCTTCACCACGGGGTCGGTGAGCGCGCACGACGGCGAAAACCGGCTGAAAGGAACCGTTGTCGAGGCGACGTTCCTCGGCAACATCATCGACTACATGGTGGACGTCGGCGACGGCCTCACCGTCCGCGTGCAGGGCGAGCGGCGCACCTTCCGCAACGTCGGCAGTCGAGGC
The DNA here is from genome assembly GCA_963828665.1 of uncultured beta proteobacterium. Lineage (GTDB taxonomy): Bacteria > Pseudomonadota > Gammaproteobacteria > Burkholderiales > Casimicrobiaceae > PALSA-1003. Next base: position 40,938 of record CAWHFL010000007.1, on the reverse strand, counting down.
GGTCCTCACCGTTCCGATCGATGACTGCGTGATCATGCCCGATGAAACGGATGCTTTCGCGAACACCGGCAACGACCTTCAACCCAACCGAGCGATCGAATAGATGAAGAACATGCAAGGACACAACGTACTTGTCATCATGTCCGACGAACACAGCCGCCGCGTTCTCGGCGCCTACGGCAATCCCGTCATACGAACTCCCAATCTAGATGCGCTGGCGAGCGGTGGCGCATTGTTCGAAAATGCCTATTGCAATTGCCCCATTTGCGTACCGAGCCGGGCGAGCTTCGCCACCGGGCACTATGTTCACAGGATCGGCTACTGGGACAATGCCTTCCCTTACCGAGGCACGCCGCCGTCGTGGGGGCATCGGCTGCACGACACCGGCCATCGGTGCGATTCAATCGGCAAGCTCCATTATCGCGGTAGCGATGATCCCAACGGCTTCGACAACGAGATCCTTCCGCTGCACGTCCTGAACGGCGAAGGCGACGTGCAAGGCATGCTGCGGCGACCGCCGCCGCCTCGCGCGAGCACGCGCCAACTCGCCGGCGACGCCGGGTCCGGCGACTCGACCTATCTTCGGTATGACCGTGATATTCGGGACCAGGCTATTGCGTGGCTGAGGAGGGTCGCGGGAGCGAAGCCCGAGAAGCCCTGGTGCCTGTTCGTCTCCTTCGTCTGCCCCCATTTCCCTTTGGTGGCGCCGCCGGAGTTCTTCAATCTCTATGATCTCGGCAAGGTGCCGCTGCCCGGCCTTCGCGAACCCGCCGATTTTCCCGATCATCCGGTACTGCGGAAGCTGCGCGAAGTGCAGAACTACGAGGACCACTTCCGCGACGAGAAGCATGTCCGCATCGCGATCGCCGCCTATTACGGCATGGTCTCGTTCCTCGACGATAACATTGGCCGGGTATTGAAGGCGCTTCGCGAGACCGGCCTCAGCGAGGAGACGTTGATCATTTATACGAGCGACCATGGAGACAATCTCGGCACCCGGACTTTCTGGGGCAAGTCCAATATGTACGAGGAGGCCGTCGGCGTGCCGCTCATTTTGAGCGGACCTGGAATTCCGGCCGGGCGCCGGGTTCGCACTCCAGTCTCGCTCGTCGATGCATATCCGACGATCATCGAGGCGGTCGGCGAGCAGCCGACGTCCGACGAGCATAAGCTCCCGGGGACCTCGCTGCGGTATCTGATCGAAAATGATGATGCCGACCGCAGCGTATTCAGCGAGTACCATGCTGTTGGCTCGCTGACCGGGATATTCATGGTGCGCTTCGGACGGTACAAATACGTCCACTATGAAGGCTACCGGCCGCAACTTTTCGATCTCGAGAGCGACCCGCTGGAGACGCGGGATCTCGCGCTCAAGGCTGGCCACGAAGCAATCGCCGCCGAGGGTGAGAAGCGCCTGCGTGCGATCTGCGACCCGACGGAGGTTTCCGAGCGCGCATTCCGCGACCAGGAGCGCCGCATCGCGGAGCTGGGTGGCGCCGAGGCGGTCCGGACGCGCGGCAGCTATCCGTATACGCCGGCGCCGGGCGAGGCGCCTCGCTTCTCCTGAGAGCGGGCCGTACCCCCGCGCTTCGTGTCAGCGACGAGGCTGCCAGGAGGTTGAGAGAATTCTCGGATGGAGTATTGGCGGGATCATTGACCGTTGCAACCCAGAAAATTTGCGGCTCCCGCACGGCACGTAGTCGAACCAAGCTGGACGACATTGGATCCAAGTATTCTGCCGAGCCGATTCGCATGAAACTTCCAGAGTCGACACCCGCTGCACTGAACGAGGCGCTGCCTGACGGCCCCATCGCGTCCGCTGTCCGCGCCTTGCCCGCGGGTAGCTGGCTGGATGAGTTCGAAGTTGGGGAAATCATCGGCGAGGGCAGCGCCGTGATCGTCTACGCGGCCACGGACCGCGCTCGCGCGGTCCCGGTGGCGATCGCGGAGTACATGCCGGTGAGGCTTGCGCAGCGTAATCATGAAGCAGAGGTCACGCCACGGACCTCCGCGCAGGCCGATGCCTTTGCGAAAGGGCTGAAGGCCTTCATCAATGAGACCCGTACGCTGGCCCGATGCGCCCATCCGTCGCTGGTACGCATCGCGCGCCTATGGGAAGCCAATGGAACAGCGTATCGCGTCATGCCGCGCTACCCGGCCAGGCGGCTCCTCGAGGTTCGCGAGAGCATGAACGAACCACCTGACGAGGAAGCGGTGCGCGCGCTGATTGACGCACTGCTAGGCGCGCTGGCGGTGTTTCACAACGCAGGGGGAGGTCACGGCAAGGTGACCCCGTCCAATATCCTGCTGCTGGCCGACAACCGACCGCTGCTGCTGGGCCCCGGCGCAGCGGGCCGGGCGATCGCCGGCGACCGTATCGACGCGCTGATGACTGGCGGGGAACCCTGCTTCGCGCCGATCGAGCAGATGGTCGAATCGGCCGACATTCCGCTACGTCCCTCGGGCGACCTCTACGCATTGGCCAACGTTGCGCGCTACTGGATCAGCGGCGAGTTGCCCGCGCCGGTCTTTGGCGCTCCGCGCACCCCGCGGCGCGAAAGACTCGCAGACACCGTGCAACGGCTGTGCCGGATCTGGCCGCGACTGCACTACAGCACATCGCTGCTGGACGCGCTCGACAGCGCCTTGTCGATCTACCCCGCTGAGCGGCCCCAAAGCGTCACGCAGATGCGCGCGCGCTTGGATACCGCACGTCCGGCCGCAGGTCGACCCGTCAGCGCGGCACGGACCGCCGCCCCTGTGCTGAACGATGCCGTGCCATCGCCGCCGGCGCCAGCCCCGCATCCCGCGACGCCGGCCCGCGGGGCGCCCGATCCCGACACCGTGATGGCGGTCGCGCCCGATGCCACTCTCCCGGCAACTCCCGCCGTCGCCCGCATCGATGATGATCGGTCGGTGCGGACTTCTTTCGCACGCCAGGTCCCCCAACCTCGACCCATCGCGAAGTTGAGCGCCGCGGTGCTGGTGCTGCTGGCGTTGCTGCTTATCGGCGTGTTTGAGTTTGGCGAGGAAGGCCAGTTCGGACGCGTGCTCGATGTCCTTGGCATTAGCCGTGATACTGGCGTCGGGGACACCGCGCCTGTGTCCGCATCCCCTGAAGGCGCCACGGCGCCGGCGCCACCGCCGATTGCCGCGGACGCCGGGGCCCCAAAGCCGATGCCGACGGGCCCAACCGCCGCGGGCTCACCGGCGAGCGCCACCGCGCCTGCGTCTGTCGCCACCGCCCCGATTGCCGCGGACGCCGGCACCGCGAAGCCGATGCCGACCAAGGCAACCGCCGCGGACTCATCGGCTGGCGCGACCGCACCTTCGCCTTCTGCCAGCTCCCGCGCGACGCTGGCGGCCGCAGCGCCCGCCGCGCCGGCCGAATCGGCTGCAGCTGCGCAGCCGCCCGCCCTCACCCCCGCCCCAACGCGCGTACCACAGCAACATGGCTCGCGCGCCCCGGCCAGCCCGCGCGAGGCGTGCGGTCCGCGCACGCAGTTCTCGTTGTACCGCTGCATGCAAATGCAGTGCAGCCAGCGCCGCTGGGCATCGCATGCCCAATGCGAACGCCTGCGTACCACCGATAGCGTCGACTGACTCAAGACCGTGGGCTAGCGGGAACAGGTACATCACGCACATTCAGGCCGACCACGTCGGCGGGCTCACGGGGGGCGACAAGTTAGCGAACGAACGCGATTCAGCGTCGCATTTCGTAGCGAATAATTAGTTGACCACAGAAATGGATGCGGTAAGAATTGTCGGCCGATCTGAGCTGGCGTCCTGCCGAGCGATCGATACAGACGTGGAAAGCGGACATGACCCAGGCTCACCTGATTTCGAACTTCCCGCCGCTGCGACTGGTGCTCTCCATCCCCGGCGAAGCCAGCTTGCACTACGACCTCGCGTTGATGTATGAGCGTGGTCGGGGCGTGCCACAGGACGATGCCGAAGCGCTGCTGTGGTATCGCAAGGCTGCCGATGCGGGTTATGCCCTTGCCCAGTACGCGCTCGCGCGCATTTACAGTACCGGCCAGGGCGTGCCGAAGGACGCTGCCGAAGCGATTTCGTGGTATCGCAAGGCCGCCCATCAGGGTCACGGTCGCGCCCAGTACGCGCTCGCCAAGATGTACAGCGTTGGCGAGGGCGTGCCCCAGGACCATGCCGAAGCCGCGAAGTGGTATCGCAAAGCCGCGCAGCAGGGGTACGCGCACGCGCAGAACGACCTCGGTGTAATGTACGAAAACGGTCAGGGCTTGCAACAGGATTATTCCGTGGCCGTCGAGTGGTATCGCAAGGCCGCGGATCAGGACCATGCTCGAGCCCAGAACAACCTCGGCTTCATGTACGAGCGCGGACGCGGGACGCCGCAGGACCATGTCGAGGCAGTCAAGTGGTATCGCCGGGCGGCCGACCAGGGGATTCCCCGCGCGCAACTCAATCTCGGCGTCATGTACGAACGCGGTCTCGGTTTGGCTCAGAACTACGCCGAGGCCCTTAGTTGGTTCCGCAAAGCGGCGGATCGAGGTTTCGCAATCGCCCAGAACAATCTTGGCTACCTGTACGAGCGTGGACGCGGGACGTCGCAGGACCATGCCGAGGCGGCGAAGTGGTATCGCAAGGCCGCCGAGCAAGGCTACGCCCACGCCCAGAACAACCTGGGTGTCTTGTACGAAAGCGGCCAGGGTGCTGAGCAGGACTACGCCGAGGCGCGCAAGTGGTTCCGCAAGGCGGCGGACCAGGGATTCGCCGTCGCCCAATACAACCTCGGCGTCATGTGCGAGATCGGTCAGGGTGCGCCTAAAGACTATTTGGAGGCCCTCAGGTGGTTCCGCGCCGCGGCCGATCAAAACAACGCGAGCGCCCAGTTCAGTCTGGGAGCCCTGTGCGAAAACGGCTACGGCGTGGAGCGGGACTACGCTGAGGCGGTGAAGTGGTATCGCAAGGCCGCCGATCAGGGCGACGCCGCAGCTCAGCTCAATCTCGGCATCATGTACTACTACGGCCGAGGGGTGCCGCAGAATTATGTCGAAGGCCACCGGTGGCTCAACCTCGCCGCCTCCCGGTTTCTACCTTCGGAGGCAGAGAAGCGCACTCGCGCCACCAAGAATCGCGACATCATGGCGAAGAAGATGACGCTGTCCCAGATCGCGGAGGCGCAGAGGCTCGCGCGCGAATGGAAGCCGACGTAGTCGGCGCGCAACTACGAGACTTGCTCGGATTCTGGGGTCGCATCCCATTTGGGCTAAACAACGCGCCGAGGAACGCTGCGAAGAACTCGCGCGACGTCGGCAGCATGATCGCCACGCACTGTCCCGGTTCCAGCCCGCCCGCCACAAGGGCGGCGCCAACCCGCGCTGCGTCATTGCGCAGCTCGCGATAAGTGATCGGCTCCTCCCGCGGTCCCTCCTGGGCTTCGATGAGCAGCGTAAGGTGGGTGCGCTCCGGATGCACGTCGGCGTGCCAGCGCACGACGTCAAGCAGAGTCGCGGCGTGCTCTGGAATCGCCGCCGCGGGTACTGCCCCCACCGCCGTCGATGCGAAGGCGACTGCTTGCGGCGCGGCGGTGCTTCCTGCCTGCATTGCCCGCACCAGGTCGCGAGGAGTTTCGGCCGTCGCCAACGTGCGCCCAGGCAGGCGAACCTCGAACGCCTTTTCGATTCGCAACAGAAGCTCTGCCCGCTCGAGACTGTCGAAGCCAAGATCTTTCTCGAGGTTGCTGTCCAGTTCGGCTCGCCCTGCGATTGGTTGGCCGGAGCGCAACTCCCGGGCGAGCTCATTGACGATGCCGAGCAGCTTCTCCACCACCTGCCGAGTCGGGGCAGGCGACGATGAGACGGCCATTCGCACTGGGGGAGGCGCCGAGATAGGTACGCGCCCGGGTCCACCGGTAGGGGCTCAGCCCTTCGGCTCGTGCTTCTTGACTTGGCCCTGCTGGCGGCGAGCAATGTCCTCCAGCCGCCGGGTCAGACTCGCGAAGGCGTCGCGAAGCGCAACGTACACATCCTCGTCGTGATCGCGATTGACGGTGAGATCGTGGCCCGGAAGGTGAACCGCGATGCGGACGTTGAACCAGCGACCCTGTTGCTGGTGCCGGCCCTGCTCCTCGACGACGACGTGGCAACTGATGATGCCCTGATAGAACTCCTCCAGTTTGGCAGCGTCTTCGCGGATGCGTGTGTCGAGCGCCGCCGAATGCGCCATGTGACGAACCGTGATCTGCAATGGTATTTGCATGTTAGCGTTTCCAGTTGACGCGCACCGAGTATTCGTCCTCGGCGAAGCTCATGTCGAGATCGCCGTCGTACGCGCGTTTGAGCGCCTCGCCGATGCGGCGCGCGGAATGCACGTCGCAAGTCGTGATCACGGCCTCGTCCGACGCCTCGGTAACGGTCATGATCCGATTCATCGGGTGCTCGGAGCGTTCATTCTCGGCCGTGTTTCGGGCGAGCTGCAACAGGTCGACGCGATGCGCGTTGAAAAAGTCGCCGGACAGCGTCACGAATCCGGCCGGCAGCTCGTCACGGGTGCGCGCGCATGCGGGACACGTCGCTTTATGGGCGCCTAGGGGTGCCTCGCCCCACTTCCACCGCCCGTTTTCGAAGATCGCACCGCATCCGGGACATACGGTAGGTTCCCGGTACTTGCCCTTGGCATGATACGGATCGTGCCGCAGGTCGTCGAAAATGCGGTCGCGATAACGCGTAACGCTGCCCGGCGGGCTCTCAGGGGTTGGAGTTGAATGTCGTCGTGCCATGATCGTTGTACTCCTCGAGCGGGTTCAGACAATAAGATAATGATAGGGCCGCCGGGGAACCCGGAGGTTGATCCTCGTCAATCCCGATATGCCTATAGCTACGCCGTTCGGACCTCGGCGCGGTCGAGCAGATCTGTGTCGCGGCGTACACGAAACCTGGAAAACAGTCTAGCCATGTGGGTTGGGCCATTCGTCTTCCTACGGTATAGTCCAATTCTTGTGTTCCGTTAGATTTAAGGCAACCGTTCAAGGCGGAAGGCTGCTCATGGCACTGCCACCGGGACCGCGAGCTCCCCACCTCCTCCAGGCAATTCAGTTCAGAGTTCGCCCGCTGGCGTATCTCGATGCGTGCGCGCAACGCTACGGGGACATCTTCACTGCCGGAGGGAAAGGCGCGGCGCCCTCCGTGTACGTCAGCAGTCCCTGCGTCATCCAGGAGATACTCGCCACCGACCACGCACTATTCGAGCCCTTCCGCGAAGACTGGGCCGCCCGGTTTCTCTTTGGCGAGGGTTCGATGGTCTTCCGCGAAGGTGAAGGACACCAGCGCGAGCGGCGCCTCCTGACGCCTCCCTTCCACGGCGAACGGGTCCGCGCCTACGCCGATTCCATCGCCGGGATTACGCGCGAAGTCGTCGACGGCTGGCGCACCGGCGAGCCATTCCGCGTCGGGCGGGCCATGCGGGAAATTACCCTTCGGGTCATCTTTCGCATGGTGTTCGATGCCGAGGAAGGAGAACGCCTCCAACGGCTGCGGCAACTCTTCAGCTCTCTGATGACCTCGCTGAGCTCTCCCTGGCACCTTGCGCTGTTTCGGCTCTTGGCACGAATCCCCGTCCCGCTGGGAAGGTGGAAATCGCTGGTGGCGACGAAGGAGGAGATCGATCGCCTTATTTACGAAGAGATCCGCGAGCGCCGTGCGCGTGGTCGTTCTTCGAGTACCGACGTTCTCGCTTTGCTGATGTCTGCACACAACGGAGTGGGGCCTCCGCTGAAAGATCAGGAGGTGCACGACGAGGTTATGACGCTGCTCTTCGCCGGACATGAGACGACCGCCTCCTCCCTTGCTTGGGCTCTCTACCGGCTGCACCATTCACCGGACGCCCACGAGAAGCTGCGCCGCGAGCTCGAGACACGGTCCGTCTGGACGGATGCGAGTGAGATCTCCCGTTTGCCTTACCTCGCCGCCGTCTGCCAGGAGACCCTGCGCCTGAACCCGCCGTGCATGAGCGTGTTGCGGGTCCTGAAGGGACCGCTGACGCTCGCTCGCTACCAGTTCGCGCCAGGCACGGCCCTGATCGTTTCGATCTATCTGACGCATCGTCGCCCGGATCTATATCCGCGGCCCGATCACTTCGCCCCGGAACGTTTCCTGGACGGCAAGTTTTCGCTATACGAATATCTGCCCTTCGGTGGCGGGCACCGGGCCTGTTTGGGGAAGTCGCTGGCGCTGTTCGAAATGAAGCTTGTACTTGCGACCATTCTGTCGTACTGGCAGCTTGCGCCGGCCGACCATCGTGCGGTGAAACATGTGCGCCGCATGCTGACTGCGGGTCCCGGGGAAAACATGCGGTTGGTTCCTCTTCGCGCGCTCGACCTACGAGGCAAAACGTCTTCCCCTAGTCTCGTGCCCACACTGTAGCGCGCAGCCTCGGCATCTGACAGAACTACCTTGGAAAAGCGAGCATGCTCTCACTTTACTCATGGCCATTCGTCAGCATCGTTGTGCCGACTCGCAATCGCGGTGACAGCGTCACGAAAGCGGTTCGGACGCTGTTCCTGAACGACTATCGCCCGTTCCAGATAATCGTCGTGGATCAGAGCGACAACGACGCGACCGCGGAGGCCATGCGCCCATACCGTAATGCGCCCAACTTGCGTTACGTCCGGGCCGCGACGCGTGGCTCGTCGAGAGCGCGGAATGCAGGGATCGACCTGGCCGAGGGCGAGGTCATCGGACTTCTGGATGATGACTGCGAGGTGCCGGCGAACTGGTTACGGGAATTGGCGAAAGCGTTCTCGGTCGATCCACGAATCGGTGTTGTCTTCGGCAACGTTCAGCCTGGCCCGCACGATTCGAAAAGCGGATTTGTCCCGGCATATTTTCGGCACGAACCGTTTTTGGCGAAGACGATTCGTGAAAAGCATCGGGTCGAAGGGATGTCGGCGTGCATGGGCATGCGTCGCAGCGCGTGGCATGCGTTGGGCGGATTCGACACGATGCTCGGCGTCGGAGCCCCGCTACAGGCGGGCGCGGAAGTGGATCTCACCATCCGGTCGCTGCAGGCCGGTTACTTCGTGTACGAGACTCCCAGCCTGACACTCGTCCATCACGGTTTTCGAGAGTGGAAGGACGGCCGCCTCCTCATTCGCCGTTACTGGTACGGAACCGGCGCCGTGTTCGCAAAACATCTGAAGGGCGACCCGCGCAATACGTGGCGTCTGCTCCTTCGCCTGGCTTGGCGGTGGGCATTTGGACGGTCACCCGTGGCACGAAGCCTGGGCAATCGTCCGCACCGGCTGTTGAGGCTCGCTACGTTCGTCCGAGGATTTTCGGCCGGAGTGGTGACACCTGTCGACTACGCGACGGGGCATTATGCGGCAGATGGGAAGGAGCAGGGATGGACCGACGGCAAGTTCTGGCGACGTATGATGAGGCGTACGCGCGGTCGTACGAAGAAAAATTCATTCGCAACAAACACTACAGATCAAAATCGGAATTCGAGATCGCGGTCTTGAAACGGCTGCTGGCCGACGGAGGCCGCTGGTTGGACGTCGCGTGCGGCACCGGCTATTTCCTGAGTCGTTTTCCCGGTGTGCCACGGGCCGGACTGGACATTTCTCCGGCGATGCTCGCGATGGCGCGAAAATCGAATCCAGACGCGCTCTTGTTCAGGGAGGGCGACTTCACCGACGAATTTCCGGAATGGGATGGCGCATGGTCGGTCGTCACGTGTCTCTGGTATTCGTACGGCCTCGTTGAATCCATCGCAGCCGTCCGGACGGTCGTGAGTAACCTGGCACGCTGGACGACAGACGAAGGGGTTTGCTTCGTACCGGTCTTCGAACCGGCTAATCTCGGCCGCGGCGTCAAGCTTCCGTATCTGCTTCGCCAGGCCGGGTTTCCTCCCGAGACGCTCATGATCACGGGTGTGACCTGGTCGTGGATCGAGGAATCGGGCAAGCGCCACGAGGACATGGTGGCTCCGCAGCTGGACTACATGGTGGACTTTTTCAGCGAGTACTTTGATGCAGTGGAAGTCGTCACCTATCCACCGTTCAAGCCGTGGCGAAGAAGACGCAGACGCGCCATCATCGCCCGAGCGAAGAAGCCGGGTCCGCACCGACCGTGATGCTAGCGTCGGCCGCGGAACCGCTGTAGCAGACGGTAACGTTCGGCAACATGGCCTCCCAGGCCGGCCGATAGTCGGCTGCGCAACGCCTGCTCGAACGCCATGACGCGCTCCTTTGGCGTTCGTCTGAACGGCGTCATCCCGTCTCCGTCCCCATAACCGAACCGTTGTAGCGCCACCCGAGCGACGTCACCCAATCTTGCGACGGCTTGCGGCGGCTGATTCCGCCAGCGTCCAATGGATGACGGTGCAACGATTTGATCGCGCGCGATGCGGACCGCGTCACCTTTCAGGCCGCAGAAATCGAGGATGCGCCGAACGGTCGGAACGGGCGACGCGCACAGGTCTTCGAAGCGAACGAGGAGATACTGGTGCTGCAGTTGGGTTTCGGCGTAGTCCGCGGCCATGAGATTGAGACGACTCCACACGGCAATCGAGCGCAAGGGCTGACTCCAGCGCGTTTCCTCCGGCGTCAGCAGCAAGTCTCCATAGCAACGCACCTGATACTGATTCGGCGAATAGGCCATGTCGCGCCCATCGCGCACCAGATGCAAGAATCTGAGACTCGGGAACTCGCCATGAAGAAAGCGCAGCAGGTGAAGGCTTCCCGAGTTCTTCCATCCCCAGGCGGCATTCGCGTCGCTGACAGGTGCGAGATGCTTTTTGACCACTTCGTTCAAGCCATCGCTCATCTGATGAAGGATGGGTGTGGAGAGCGGGCGACTCGCGCCTACTGCGAACGTGCGAATCCACCGGGCGCTGTAGTCGGCAAAATCCAGTGCATCCAGCGGTCCGTTCAGGTTGGCTCCAATCCACATGCCAGATTGCCGGACGATGGCCGCCAGAACGCGGGTCCCCGACCCTCCGACCGCAGCGATCACGTACGGGCCGCGAGGTCGCGCGTTCATGGGCCGCTCAGCCGTGCACCAGAAATGGCGCTCTCGTCTGCCATCAACGAAGCATCTTCAAGACATGCGGTGCACCCACCAGGAGCAGGAGGGCGGTAATCCCAAGGAAGCCGTATGAAGACGACACGCGGCTCAGGGCGAGGGCCACGGGCAGCATGAGGAAGTAGTATTCGGACAGTGGAGCCTCTGTATATCCCCGGAGTCTCGCGCGGAACGATCCGCCCGGGTATCGGAGCAATGCACGCCAGAGAGCCCAACAGGCCAGTGCGATGAGCGCCGGCAGTGTCATCGGCCAACCGAGCAGTAAGATCACCGCCAATGCGCTGGTCTCCCACGCGAATGCAAACACGATCACAGGCCAGACGTCCGCGCCACTCGACGCGTACGTTCGCACATCCGCCTGTCGATCCGCGGCAGTGTCCTGGAGTTGGTGCACGGCCATCCATCGCAGGCCAATCGCCACCCCCAGCGCGCTCAGCAACCAGGCCGCGGGCCGGAGCCATCCCCCGGGTTCTACCGCGGAAACCGCGAGAATTGGGAAACCCCATTGAGCCGCGGCCGCTGCAGGCAATCCCCAAAAGCCTCTCTCCTTCAACCTGATTGGCCGGACTGAATAGGCAAGAGCCATCACAAGTCCCGCCACCAGAAAACCGGGCGCGGCGGCGTCGCCAGCCCAGAGCAGGCACAACGCGAGTGCACCCCCTGCTGTGAACAATAGAAACAGCGTGCGGCTTACGAGTGAAACCTGTGTTGCCCTATTCGCCTTCCCGGCGCGCCCGTCCGCACGTCTGTCAGCGATGACGTTGACTCCGTAGCCAAAGGCCGCCCAGAACGCGACGGTGACCATCATCAGAATAATTGTGAAAGGGTGCACGTCCGGGGGCGCGAGCAATAGCGCGCCTGCCGTGATGAACGGCAGCTTGGATTGAAACCAGTCCCGCCACCTCGCAAGTTGGAGCCAGTCGGCTAAGTACATGCGTGCTGCTTTTCCTCGCCGTTCCAACGCCATCCTTACTTCAGCGTGAAGGTCCGGCACATCGAATGAGTGACGTAATTCCTACGACTCGCAAGGAGATTTGACTCCGTATTGTCAAAATCTGCGCACGCATCATTCGACGAGTCGTTCGCAGTAACTTAGGATGCGCCCCAGTGTCGACCGGATCATGGGCTTAGCCTAAATTCCACTCCGCAAGTTAGTCAAACTTGGCGGGTGCACGCCAAATCCGGGCGCAGTGTTTACCAAATTTGCGGAGCAACGAGAGTGACGGCCTTCGACCCTCAACGGACCCTCGCAATACGCTGGCTGGCAAACACCGGGGGGGGGGGGGGGGGGGGGGGGGGGGGGGGGGGGGGGGGGGGGGGGGGGGGGGGGGGGGCAGCGTGGCCAACCCCCCCCCCCCCCCCCCCCCCCCCCCCCCCCCCCCTGTTTTTTTTTTTTTTTTTTTTTTTTTTTTTTTTTTTTTTTTTTTTTTTTTTTTTTTTTTTTTTTTTTAGAGGTTTTTGTGAGTTTTTTTTTTTTTTTTTTTTTTTTTTTTTTTTTTTTTTTTTTTTTTTTTTTTTTTTTTTTTTTTTTTTTTTTTTTGGGGGGGGGGGGGGGGGGGGGGGGGGGGGGGGGGGGGGGGGGGGGGGGGGGGGGGGGACTGATTGAAACCATCCCGCCACCTCGCAAGTTGGAGCCAGTCGGCTAAGTACATGCGTGCTGCTTTTCCTCGCCGTTCCAACGCCATCCTTACTTCAGCGTGAAGGTCCGGCACATCGAATGAGTGACGTAATTCCTACGACTCGCAAGGAGATTTGACTCCGTATTGTCAAAATCTGCGCACGCATCATTCGACGAGTCGTTCGCAGTAACTTAGGATGCGCCCCAGTGTCGACCGGATCATGGGCTTAGCCTAAATTCCACTCCGCAAGTTAGTCAAACTTGGCGGGTGCACGCCAAATCCGGGCGCAGTGTTTACCAAATTTGCGGAGCAACGAGAGTGACGGCCTTCGACCCTCAACGGACCCTCGCGGTTGACCGCTGTCTGGCAAACCAGTGCATCTCCGAACGGGCCCTTCAGCGCGACCGGATGATGCGGCCCATGCCGACGACCCGTTCGATCACTGCCACCATAAGCACGATTAGCGCGATCTGAATCGTCGAGGCCGCGGCAATCACGAGCTGGCTGCCCTCGAACTGCAGATAGCTGAAGATCTCGATCGGCAGCGTGGTCAATCCCGGCCCACTCAGGAAGAGTGCCGTATTCAGTTCGCCGAACGACACGACAAAGGCGAACAGCCATCCCGAGAGTACGCCTTGCCATATCAGTGGCAGTGTCACGAGAAAAAGCGTGCTGAGCGGCCCTGCGCCCAGACTCTGCCCGGCCTCCTCCAGCGCGGGATCGAGGGCCTGCACGCTCGCCAGCACGGTGCGGAAGCAATAGGGCATGCCGATCACGCAGTGCGCCAGCAGCAACCCGGGAAACACGGGCATGCCGAGAGTCTTGTAGAGCAGCAGCAGTGCCAGACCCAGAATGATCGTCGGGAACACCAGCGGGGCGAGGAACAGGGCTTGCAGCAGCCCGGCGATCAAACCGCGCCGCCGGGCCAGGAACAGTGCTCCCATCGTGCCCAGGACCGTGGCGATCGTGGCCGACAGCAGGGCCAGCTCCAGCGAGAGCGTAAAGGCGTTGCGCATGTTGTCGAGATGGAAGAACTCGACAAACCAGCGCAGGGACAGCCCGGGCGGTGGAAACTGGAAATAGTCGGTGGGCGAGAACGCCGTCACAACGACGATCAGGATCGGCGCGAGGATCAACACGAACGCGATGGCGGCCGCGCCGCCGCGAATGGCACGGCCGACCGAAAGCGCGCGGTTCATCGTCCCGTTCCCTGGATGCGGTTCGGGCGCAGCACGGCGAGGATGACCCCGGTGAGCGCCAGGGCCAGGGCGAGCAGGATGAAGGCCAGCGCCGCGGCGCGCGGCCACTGGAAACCCACCACGCTGTCGTAGACCATGCTGACCAGCAGTTTCGATCGCGGGCCGCCAAGCAGCGTGATCGTCACGTAGGCGGAAAGCGTCAGCAGGAATACCAGCAGCATTCCCGAGGCGACGCCGGGGGTGGACAGCGGCAGCGTGACATGAAGGAACGTGCGGACCGGTCCGGCGCCCAGCGCCTGGGCTGCCTCCTCGTAGCGATGGTCGACCGCCGAAAGCGTGTTGGCGATCGTGATCACCATGTAGGGCAGCAGGATTGTCATCAGCCCCACCACTACGGCTTCGGTGTTGTAGAGCAGATCGAGCGGGACGTCGATCACGCCCATGTCGAGCAGGCCCGTGTTGATCACACCGCGCCGGCCCAGCAGGGCTACCCAGCCATAGGCGCGGACGACATTGCTGACCATCAGCGGGAACAGCAGCAGCAGCATGACGATCATGCGGCGACCCGTCGGCAGGAGCGCGACGAAATACGCTACCGGATAACCGATGAATAGGCAGAGGCCGAGGATCGCTGACGCCGTGCCCAGCGTACGGCGAATGATGCCGAGATAGAAGCTGTCGCCCAGGATCGACGTGTAATTCTCCAGCGTCAGTGTGCTGCCGTAGATCTCGCTCGGGGACGCCGCGTGCAGGCTGATGTAGAACAGGTACAGCAGCGGGATGACGAAGAGAACGAGCGCCACCGCCAGCGGCGGCGTCAGCAATGCCCAGCCCCAAAGGTTCTTGACGCCCTTCACGCGCGTTCCGGGGCGACCAGCACCCCGCCTTCGACGTCCCATGCGCAGCACACGTCGTCGCCGACCGCCCAGTCGCCGGCGCCGGCGTTCTGCGCATAGGCGAGCAAGGGCCCACCGACGCTGTTCATGTAATAGTGCGTCACCGAGCCCCGATAGACGATGCTGCGCAACTTGCCGCGCAGCCCGTCGCCGCCGGGAGCACCCATGCGCACACGCTCGGGGCGAACGGCCACACGCACCCTGGTGCCGACCGGCACCGATGCCGCTATCACGCGCACGCGTCCACCCGGCGTTTCCACCACGGCGATCTCGCCGTCGCGTGCAACCACGCTGCCGTCCAAGAAATTGCTGGCGCCCAGAAATCCCGCGACGAACTCGCTCACCGGCCGGTCGTAGATCTCGCGCGGCGCGCCGACCTGCTCGATCACGCCGCCGCGCATCACCGCCACACGATCGGAGAGGGTCAACGCTTCCTCCTGGTCGTGTGTGACGAACACCGCGGTGATGTCAAGGCGCTGCTGCAGGTCGCGCAGCTCGACCTGCATCTCCTCGCGCAGCATCTTGTCGAGCGCGCCGAGCGGCTCGTCCAGCAGCAGCACCGCCGGCTTGACCACGATGGCCCGAGCCAGCGCGACCCGCTGCTGCTGCCCGCCCGACAATTGTCTTGGATAGCGGTCGGCCAGCGCGCCGAGCTTCACCAGCTCCAGCGCTTCCTTCACCGCCGCGCCACGCTCGCTGCGCGGTACACGGCGCATGCGCAGACCGAACGCCACGTTCTCCGCCACGTTCAAATGCGGGAACAACGCGTAGCTCTGGAAAACCATGCTGAAATCGCGACGATAGGGCGCGATCGAGGTCACGCGCTGCCCGCGAATGTAGACCTCCCCTGCGCTCGGCTGCTCGAACCCGGCGATCAGGCGCAGCGTCGTCGTCTTGCCGCAGCCGGACGGCCCGAGCAGCGAGAATATGGTTCCGCGCTCGATGTCGAGCGTGACATCGTTGACCGCCACGACCGCGCCGAAACTCTTGCGCACCTTGTCCAGCCGGACATCCGCCTCGCTCAATGCTGCCCCGCCATGCCCAGGTCCAGCTCGGCTGCGCGCGTCCAATTCTCGGCCAGCGCGACGGACAGTTCCAGCTCCATCAGCTGCTGTGCCGGCGTGCGTACCGGCGCTGCGCCGAAATGCTCGGTCATCGTCGCCGCCAGATGGCGCCAGGAGGCGTGCAGTCCCGGCGGTTTTCCGGTTGCCGCGACTGCCACGGCGACCCTTGCGCTGGCTGCATCGATGCGCGCACAGACGCGCGCGGCAACGTCGCGCAGCAGATCGCCTTCCCCGCCCGCGCCGAAATCCGGCAACGCGGCCGCTTCACGTCGGCAGAGCTCGACGATGTCGCCGTCCGCGGCGGCATTGCCGCCGAGCTCGGCAACGGGCGCCGGTGCATGCCGCGCTGTGGTCATCAACTCGTCGATCGCGTTTTGCACCAGGCGAAAGCTGGGAGAATCGGAAATCCGATAATGGCGCAACGTGTCACGCATCGTACCGAAGCCGCGGATCGGCAGGTAATGCCGCACGTAACCGTCGAGCGCCATGTACTTGCGGACCAGGTCACCCATCTCCGGATGCGGCGAGAACAGTACGGCGCGTCCTCGGTTCCCCGCGGCCAGGAGGACCGCCGGCTTGCCGGCCATGTCGCGCCGAAAGGTGTCGCGGTCGAGCGGATTGTCGATGGCAAGTCCGCCGGAAAGCGCCAACTCGCGGAACGTGGCGGCGACCTCGATATCGGGCCCGAGAAGGTCATAAATAGGCCCGTGGTAATACGGCACCTCCATTGTCGGCGGACAGCCAAGCGCCAGCGGACCCTCACGCATCTCCAAGGTCGTCACGCCGACGCCGCTCTGCAGGTATTCATGCGTGTAAAGGGGCTTGGCCTGAACCGTACCGGTCCACCCGGGCCGCCCAGCCGACAGGTAATAAGCGCCTCCGCAGGAACCAATCGCGGTGCCACCCTCCGCCAGGAAGGCACGCACCCGGGCGTCCGCACCGACCACGTCCTCGGCATTGTCGATTCCCCAGGTCGAAAATCCACCGGGCAGAATGAGCAGATTGGCGTTGTCCAGCGCGCCGCTGGACAGCGCCGTGCCGTCGCAGGGCGTGTAGGCAACCCCCAGCCGCAGAAGGCACAGCGAGTAATAGGCGAAATACGGAAAGCGCGAGGCGGTGCCGGCGAACAGCAATGCGGCGGCCGCCTTCAGCGGTTGCGCACCGGCGGGAACCCTTCCCTCCCAGGGAACACTCTTCAGGCCCAGGCGGCCAATGGCTGCCTGGCCGCGCGCCGTCAGCTCGAGCAGGTAATCGCCCGCATCGAATGGAACTTCGCGAGCGCGCAGGCGCCACGCGCGCGCGCCGACCGCCAGCGCGCGATTGACGGCCAGGGCGACGTCGAGATTGTCGCCATTGGCGCGCCAGCTCAGATGACAGAGCTTGGCGGCGCCACTCCCCGCCGGCATCAGTTTCCCGCGACCACCTTGTTCCAGCGTTCGACCCAGGCCGCGCGGTGGTCGCCCATGTAATCCAGATCGAGCTTCACCAGACGGTCGAGTTGGTCCTGCGGGAACTTGACGCGCTCCTGCAACTCGGGCGAAAGGCGCGACAGCGTGTCCTTGTTCGTGCCGCCGTAATTGTAGATCTTGGCGGCGAAAGGCTGCACGTCCGGATCCATGGTGACATTGAGGTACTCCTCGGCCGCCTCGAGGTTCTTCGTGTTCTTGGCGATGCACGTCCCCGACGAGTAGGGGATACCGCCTTCCTTCGGGTATACCCATTCCACCGCGGTACCCCAACCCTTCACCGTATAGGTCTGCGACTTGTAGAGGATGCCGATCATGGCGTCCTCCGTACGCATCGCGTTCATCATCGTGTCGGTGTCCTTGGCCCAGATCGGCCGCAGATCGGCTATCTTCTTCAGCATCTCGAACCCGGCCTCCTCGTCCATCGGCGGCTTCCCGCTGGCCAGCGCGCCGATGGGGATGATGTACGAGCCGATGGAATGCGAGATCTCGGGCAGCACGATGCGGCCCTTGAGCTCCGGCCGCCACAAATCCGCCCACGACGTAGGCGGATTCTTCAGCAGCTTGGTGTTGTAGATGATCCCGGTGACGGAAAAGATCTGCGGCACCCAGTAGTCGTTCCAAAACGACGGAATCATGTTGTGCAGGTTCGGCATGCGCGGAGAGTTGCGGTTCAGCTTTTCCGCCACGCCCTGCTTGATCGCGAGGGGCACCAGGCCATCGGCGAGCTGGAACAGGTCGGTGGTCGGGTTTGGCTGGCTCACCTTCACCTTGGTGATGCGCTCGACCGGGCTCCCGCCGCGATCCTGCACCACCTTGATGCCCGTCGCCTTCGTGTAGGCCGCGTCGACGTTGTCGCGCATGGCATCACCCCACTGGCCGCCCCAGGTCATGATGACCAGCTGCTCGGTCTTTGCTTGCGCATCGAACGGACGTAGCAGGGGCAGCGCCATCGATGCGCCGGTCGCCTTGAGCAATTGTCTTCTATGCATGAGTATCTCCCCATTTGCGCGTTGATCGTCTCATATCGCTTCCTCGCGAATGCCCTTCGCATTCTAGTCCTCGAGAATTGCCGAGGCCAGAAGCCGCGCCGCCCGTTACCAGCCCACCGCGTAGGAGGGGCGCCGAGGGTCGGCGCCGGCCGAGATTACGCCACTCGTGTGCTCGGCGCGCAGCACGCACACGGCGCCGGCCCGCCACACGAACTCGGGCCAATCCGAAACCTTGTGGCCGCGTGCCGCCAGGCCGTCGCGCACGCTCTGCGGCACGCGGCTTTCCACGTGCAGAAGCGCCGGTGAATAGTTGTGCGGCTCGAACGAATCGGGGAAGCTGTACGACGCGAACCGCGCGGCTTCCACGGCCTGTTGCGGATTCATGTCGAACACCGTGATGTTCAGGAGCACCTGCAGCATCGCCTGCGCCTGCACGTCGCCACCGGGTGTCCCGAAGGGCATCGGACTGCCGTCCGGCAGTATCGCCAGCGCGGGGCTGGGCGTGAGGCGCGGCCGCTTGCCCGGCGCCACCGATGACGCGTGGGTCGGATCGGCCCAGCTTTGCGATCCGCGCGAGGACGGGCACAGGCCCGTGCCGGGGATCACCGGCGTGTCGAACGACGGGTCGCTGGGCGTGGCCGAAAACACGTTTCCGCCCTCGTCCACCACGCAGACGTAGGACGTGTCGCGCGCGCCGGCCGCCGCGCGAAGCGCGGTCGGCACCGGGCCTGGCCGATGCGCAAAGCCAGGGATCTCGCCACAGGGAGGCATCTCCGGCCAGGCGCGGTCGAGGCGCAGCATCTCGCGGCGGCGGCGCGCATAGGCGTCGGACAGCAGCGTCTCGATCGGCACGTTCACGAATCGCGGGTCGCCGTAATAACGTTCGCGATCGGCGAAGGCGAGCTTGATTGCCTCCGCCACCGTATGCGCATAGTCGAGCGAGTTGTGACCCATGGCCTTGAGATCGATGCCCTCCAGCACACCGAGCATTTGCAGCAGCACCGGGCCCTGGCACCAGGGCCCGCACGTGTACACGTCAGCGCCAGCGAAGCGCGCCTTCACCGGCGGCTCCACGGCGACGCGAAACTCGGCCATGTCCTGGTCTGTCATCAGGCCTCCGTTCGTCTCGTGGTAGGCCACGATGGCGCGCGCGACGTCGCCACGATAAAAGGCATCCCGCGCGGCTTTCAGTCCGGCGGCACGGCCGCTCGCCGCCGCCGCCTGCTCCTGATCCGCCATGTACTGGAGTGTGCGGCCGAGGTCGGCCTGGACGAAGATCTCGCCCGTGCGCGGAGGCGCGCCGTTCGGCAGATAGATCGCAGCACTCGATGGCCAGCGCGCGTAGTCGGCGGCATGCATGCCGATCATGTCCGACATCAGACCGTGCATCGGGAAGCCCCGACTCGCGAAACGAATCGCAGCGCGGGCGCAATTGCCGAAACCCATCGTGCCGTAGTTCTCGAGTGCCGTGATCCACGCATCAGGTGCAGCCGGAACTACTGTGCGCAGCACGCCGTCCGGGATCCTGCCGCCATGGCGCCTCTGAAAGAGGTCCGGCGACACGGCCCGCGGCCAGGTCCCGAGGCCGCTGATAGTCGAAACCTCGCGCTCCTTCGCACGATAGATCATCATCGGCGCCACACCGGCGAAGTTCACCAGATCGCTTTGCAGCACGGAGAGCGCGATGCCTGCGGCGACGCCCGCATCCACGGCGTTGCCGCCCGCCTCAAGAATGGCGAAAGCGGCGTGGGCTGCGCCGTAATGCCCTGCCACGACCATGTGGCGTGTTCCCATCAGGCAGGGGCGGAGGCTTTCGATCCCGCCGACTGCCGAGGATTGGGATATCGAGTCGCTCGGCATCGTCCATTTTCCTTGTCTTGTGCGACCGAGGAAGTGCTCGGATCGCGAATCGAGTGCCGATCCCGTAATAGACAGGTATTCAAATCGCGCAAACGCGTACGAGTATTGGGGGTTCGGTCACATGGGTCAACCGAGGGCGATTAGCGCCAACGGACCGACCCGTGACAATCTACGGAATCGCGGAACTCGGCCGGTTTTGCGGAGAATGGCGGAACAGGAATCGGCGACCAGGATCGCCAAGACCCGCATGGATATTGGCTCGCCAACCAGGGCTCGACCCCGGGAAACCCCGCTTGAAGCCGCGCTACGGATGGGTTCAAATCCACGACTACCAAAGTACGCGCGTATCGCGGGTGGACCTTGCACACGTGTGCATCACGGGCGTAGGATGATGCACGCGGTGCGAGACCGGGGGTTCGAGGTGGACCAGGAATCGGTGCGTCGAACTTTCGTCACTGCAGCCGACGTCGCGAGGCGCGCCGGCGTATCCCGCTCAGCCGTTTCGCGCGCGTTCACGCCCGGTGCGAGCGTTTCGACCAAGGCGCGCGAGCGCATCCTGCACGCTGCCGACCACCTCGGGTATCACGTCAATCGCCTGGCGCAGAGCCTGATCAACGCCCGCTCGAACCTGATCGGTCTGGTGGGCACCGACCTCCAGCAGCCATTCCACGCCGAGTTTCTGGCGACGCTCTCTGCAGCGCTTCTCGCCGATGGTTTTCAATGCATGCTGCTCAACGCGGGCAACGCACAGCACGACATGAGTGCGCTGATCGCGCGCGTGCTCGAGTATCGCGTCTTCGCAATCGTCGTGATGACCGGGACCCCTCCGGCACGCATCGTCGAGGAGTGCCTCAACAATGGCGTGCCGGTGATCCTGGTCAACAAGGTGCTGCCGGGACTGGCCGTGGACACCGTACTTGCCGACCACGCCGCGGGCGGACGGCTCGCCGCGGAGCAGTTATTGTCCGCAGGCTGCCGCCGGCTCGCAGTCGTTTCGAGCGCAGCGCGCACCTCGAGCCTGGTGGGTCGAGTCAACGCATTTCGCACACGCGCGGCCGACGCCGGCGTGCCGGTGCGGGTTTGGGAGGACGGCCCTACCGACTATCGCAGCGGGTGGGACGCCGCACTCGCACTGCTCGCCAAAGATCCCTTCGATGGCGTTTTTTGCGTTACCGATCTGCTCGCGCTCGGTTTCCTCGACGCCGCGCGAGCGAAATCCGAGCGCCGTGTGCCTGACGACCTCTCGGTGATCGGCTTCGACGACATCCCGCAGGCCGGCTGGGATGCCTATCGGCTCACGACTTTCCGGCAGCCGGTTGAGAGATTGACCGGCGTCGTGATGGACGCGTTGCGCCGGCGCAAGGAACGCGCGGCGCCGCCGCACGCGCTGACGACAGTACCCGTGGAGCTGGTGGTGCGATCGACCGTGCGCGGACCGGTCGCCGAGGCATCGGCATGATAAGACCGCAGGTGGTTGCCCATCGAGGCAGCAGCGCGCGGTATGCGGAGAACAGCTGGTCGGCGTTCGAGGCGGCCGCCAGGGAAGGCGCCGATGCGATCGAATGCGATGTCCAGGCATCGCGCGACTGCGTCATCGTCGTTCGTCACGACCTCACGATCGACGACCGCCTCTTAGCCGATTTGTGCTTGGCCGAGATCGAGGCGAGAGCGCCGGGTACGGTGGTTCTCGGCGATCTTCTCGCTTTCGCGGAGAGTGTGCCGATCGATTTGCTGGTCGAGATCAAGGACCCCGATGCGGCCGAAGCCGTGGCGCAGATGATTGACGCAAGCGCACAACGCGACCGGATCGTGGTCGCAAGTTTTCATGGACCGGCGCTTGCAGCCGTCAAGGCAATCACGCCCAACGTGCAAACCTCTTTCATGATGGGCAGCGTGGCGGGCCCTGAAGAGCTGGTCCGTCTCGCCGCCGCGTTCCGCGCTGACGGTGTGCACCTCTGCTGGGAAACGCGTGCAGCTCGGCCGCATCGATTGCTGGACTGCGCTGCCATCGACCGGCTGCGTCGCGCCGGGCTGGCGATCACGCTGTGGCACGAGGAACGCGAAGATGAGTTGCGCTCGATGGTGGCGTTGGAGCCCGATGCCATCTGCAGCAACACACCGGCGGTTCTGAGACGCATCGTAGATGGGCACACTACAAAGGGAGTCGCGCACTAGATGACCCGCGAATAGTTGCAGAAAGATACCGCGTCGCGGACGCGAATGGGTTCGGAACGGCAGGCCAATGCGGCCGGTCGAGGCCGCTGCAAACGAGGAGGCAACATCATGGATCGCAAAACACTAGTCTGTGGCATAGTCGCCGGTGCAATGCTTTGCATCGCCGCCGCATCGGCGCTGGCCGAGGACGTGGTTATCAAGGTGTGGTCGCGGGCCGACCGGTCCGGACCACTGCGGGCGGGAAATATCGTCACGGCCGGCGACACGATGAACAAGATGCTCGCGGCAGCCGGCAGCGACAAACGCGTAAAAATCGAGCTCAACGAAACGAACGCCAAGGGTTATGACGACGATGCGCTCGACCTGTTGAAGGCGTTCGCCGTCGACAAGGGGCCGGACATTTTCGTCCTCGCCCACGAGTGGACGGGCGCCTTCGCCGAAGCCGGGTACGCGATGAATCTGGAGGACCACATCGGGAAGAACCCGGAGCTCTACGGCGACATCATCGGTCCGCTGTGGCAGTCGGTGACTTATAAGGGTGCCCGCTACGGCGTCCCGCAGGACTCCGAGGTGCGCATGTTCTTCCTGAACAACGACAAGCTGCGCAAGCTCGGCATGAGCGACAAGGAGATCGCCGCGCTTCCCGCGAAGGTGGACGCGGGCGAATTCACCGCCAATGATCTGTGCGATCTGGCCGGACGTGCGGTCCAGAAGGGCGTCGTCAAGTACGGCATCCTGCACCGACCCAATTCCGGGCCCGACTTCCAGATGCTGACCGACGCCTTCGGGCTCGTACCGTACGACAAGCAATCGGCCAAGCTGGAGGCGTCGAAAACGGCGTTGAAGAGCTTCTATACCTGGGTCAAGTACTGCGTCGACAAGAAGGCAATCCCCTCGACGAATACGGCCATGTCATGGGACTCGATCGAACAGGCCTCGTTCGCGGGCGAAGAAGCGCTCGCCTTCTTCCACGGCGTGTGGCGGGTTACCGATCAGATGAAGGCGTTCAATTTGAAGGGCAAGGACGATTACTTCCACAAGATCACGTGGATCAACGCGCCGGCGGGCAAGAAGGGCGGTAAGCCTGCGAACTTGTCACACCCGATCGCGTACGCGGTGTCCGCCAAGTCCAAGAACAAGGATCTGGCGGCGTACATCGTCGCGCTCGCGAGCCAGCCGATTCCCAACTTGCGCCACGCCGTATCGACCAACCACACGCCGATCAACTACGGCGAGACTGCGATGCCGGAGCTCGTCGAGAAGGGCTGGGCGCTGGCTGCGGCGACGCCGATGCTCAAGTACGCGAGCTTCATGCCGAATCATCCGAAGATCGGCCAGTACAACGCCATTATCTTCAAAGGCATCCAAGGCGTGGAAACGGGTCGGCTCAACGCCGAGAAGGCGACCGACTTCGTGGTCGACGAGCTGCAGAACGAGCTGGGCAAGGACGTCGTGATACGTAATTGAGCCTGCACCAGCTTAAGCAGACCTTGGCCGGCGGGCGAAATAGCCCGCCGGTCCATTGCCGCTGACTCCGATGCCAGACCTTGCGCGTGCGCAACTTCGCCGCCAGCGCGCTAACTTCGCGCTGTTCCTGGGACCTGCGCTCCTGCTGCTCGCCTGCTTCTTCGTCGCGCCCGTCATCGTCGATGTGGTCCTCGCGTTCACCGACATGGATCGCACGCTCGCGGTCACGACGCTTACGCTGGACAACTTCCAGCGCATGCTCACCCGCGACTCGCGGTTAATATCATCGCTCGGCATCACCGCCGTTTTCGTCGTCTCGACGCTCGGCATCTTCAACGTGACCTTCGCGCTGCTTCTGGCGCTGACGACGACAGCCGTTCCCAAGAGCATGGGCGCGTTCTTCCGCGCCGTATGGCTGCTGCCGCGGATGAGCCCGTCGGTGGTCTATGCCCTGCTGTGGCTGTGGGTGGTCGATCCCAACGAGCGCGGGCTGCTGAACCAGATCCTTGTTCACGTGCTTGGCATGGCGCCGATCGACCTGCGCAGCAATCAACCGCTGCTGGTCATCATCATCGCGAACGGATTCATCGGCGCGTCGTTGGGGATGATCATCTTCACCTCGGCCATCCGCTCGATTCCGGAGCATCTGTTCCACGCGGCGCGTGCGGACGGCGCCGGGTCACTCGCGATCGTTCGCCATATCGTCTTTCCTGCACTGCGCTGGCCAATCTCGTACATGACCATCCACCAAACGCTGTCACTGCTGGTGAGCTTCGAGTACATCCTGCTTATCACCGGCGGCGGCCCGTTCTACGACACGACCGTGTTCTCGCTCTATGCCTACCGGCGCGCGTTCGAGAACGGCCAGTACGCGTACGGTGCCGCGCTCTCGCTCATCCTCATCGTAATCGGCGTGATCGCGGCACTCGGCATGTGGCGACTGATGGATATGCGGCGGCTGTTGCAGACGCCGCGAATCGAGGTGCATTGATGGCGATCGACGCATCCGCTGCGCCGTTGGTCGCGGTCGCGCGGCCGGATTGGTCGGTGCTCGCCCGGCGCGCGCAATTCAAGCGCGTCGCAGGACAGTCGGCGCTGGTCGCGTTTCTGCTCGCGGTCTCGGTGCCGATCATCCTGCCGTACTTCTGGATGGTCATGATCTCGCTCACGGCGCGCAGCGGCGGGGTCGCGACCGACGTGCTGTGGACCGCCTGCGCGGTGATCGTTCCGGCGGTGTTGATCTACAGCGCAGTCCATCTGCTGACCCCATCGACGCGGGTGCGAGTCGTTGCGGGAGTATTCCTGCTCGTAGCTGCGGGCGCCCTGCTCGCGACGCTCGTCGGTAGCCAGCTGCACCTCGCCAACTATCGCTTTCTGTGGCGCACGAACATCATCGAGGAGATCCGTTCGAAGGCGACGGCAGGCGGCCAGTTCCCTTCGGTCTGGATCGCGTTCCGCAACTCGCTCATTTTGGCGCTGTCGCAGACCGCGATCATCCTTACCGTTGCGTCGCTGGCGGGTTATTACATCTCGCGCTTCGCCTTCCGCGGACGCGAAACTTTTCTCCAGGGCATGCTCGTGCTGCACGCCTTTCCGGCGATGACACTGATCATCCCGCTCTTTCTCATTCTGCACTGGGTTCATCTGCTCGACACGATCCCAGGCGTGATGCTCGTGCTTGCCACCATCGAGCTGCCGTTCTACGTGTTCGTGCTGAAGGGCTTCTTCGACGCCGTGCCCTGGGATATCGAGATGAGCGCGATGACCGATGGCGCGACGCGCCGCCAGGCGTTCCGCCTGGTCGTGTTGCCGCAGGTGAAGGTCGGCCTGATCGCGGTTGGCGTGTTCGCGTTCATCCGCGCCTGGGAAGAGTACATCTTCGTGCGGACGATGCTGATCGAGAACACGAAGTGGGTGATGAGCCTGTACCTGTTCTGGGTTTCGGACGACATCATGGGCGTCGATTACGGCATCGTCGCCGCCGTATCGGTCTTCTACGTCCTGCCGAGCCTTCTTCTCTATGTCTTCTGCCAGAAATACCTTACGCAGATGACAATCGGTGGCATCCGGGGGTGAATGATGGCGCGCATCGAGCTTAAGAATGTTCGCAAGCAGTGGGTCGGCGCCACCGCAGTCGAGCGCATCGATCTTGAGATCGACGACGGCGCGTTCGTCGCGGTGCTCGGACCCTCGGGATGCGGCAAGACCACTACGCTGCTGATGCTTGCCGGCATCTACAGTCCGAGCGCCGGCGACATCGCCTTTGACGGTGCGCGCGTCAACGATGTCGAGGCGCGCGACCGCAACGTCGGTATCGTATTCCAGTCCTACGCGCTCTACCCGAACATGACCGTCCTGGAAAACATCATGTTCCCGCTACGATTCAAGAAGGTCGAACGCGCCGAGGCGGAGCGCCGGGCCCGCGAGATCGCCGGGCTCGTGCGCATCGACGCATTCCTCGACCGGCGTCCGAGCCAGCTTTCGGGTGGACAGCAGCAGCGCGTCGCCCTCGCCCGCGCGTTGGTCAAGCGGCCGCATCTGCTCCTGCTCGACGAGCCGTTGTCCAACCTCGACGCCTCGCTCCGACTGACGATGCGCACCGAGATCCGGCGCATCCAGCGCGAGCTCGGCGTCACAACCATCCTGGTGACCCACGATCAGATCGAGGCGACGACGATGGCCGACCGCGTTGTCGTCATGAACGCGGGCCGGGTCGAGCAGGAGGGCGCGGCCGATGATCTCTACCAGCGACCGGAAACACTCTTTGTCGCGAGCTTCATTGGCTCGCCGCCGATCAACCTGTTCGACGGCCATGCCGAGGCCGGAACCATCAAGGTGCACCAGGCGGCGATTCCGCTGGCGGTCTCAGCCAACGGACCGGTCGTGCTCGGTATCCGGCCGGAGAGTCTCCGGGTAAACGGCGACGGGACGCCGGCGCGAATCGCCGCCGTCGAGCCGATGGGCCGCGAAGTGCTTTACACCGCCGACTGTTCTCTGGGGGTCATTCGATTTCTCGAGGCGGGCGCTGACGCTCGCCATGCCGAGGGCGACAACATCGCACTTTCTTTTTCACCTGGCGACGCCTTGCTGTTCGACAAGACGAGCGGCCGGCGGCTCGACACGCTCGTTGCGGCCTGATCAACGCCATGACATCCCTGATGCAAGGCAAAGTCTTGACGTCGATCGTGGGCAGTTATCCGAAGCCGCGCTATGTCTACCGGCAGAACGGTCGATCGTTGCTCGACAGCTTCGGCTTTGCCTTCGACCGTCGCCAGCAGGAACTCGGGTCAACCGAGTTTTCGAGACTGCTGGACAGGGCTGCGCTCGAGGCTATCAGGGACCAGGACCGCGCGGGCATCGACATCGTGACCGACGGCGAAGAACGGCGTGGCCACTATGTGCTGCATATCGTCAACCGTCTGGAGGGCGTCGATGCCCACCACCGGAAGCCCATCTCGATGCGAGCAGGGACTGCCCAGCAGGACGCCCCGCGCATCATCGGGAAACTAGGCTATAAGGAGCCCCTGGTTCTGGAGGAGTTTCTGTTCACGAAGAAGCATGCCAAGGGTATCGCCAAGATAGGTCTTCCCGGGCCTAGCACCGTTGCCGACTGCGTGGCCGATGAATATTATCAGGGCGATCGAAGAAAGCTTGCCTTCGACTACGCTGACGCCATCCATCACGAAGTCGCGGCGCTGATAGCCGCCGGATGCGAGGTCATTCAATTCGACGATCCGGTCCTGCTTCGCTATCCGGAAGCCGCGCAAGCCTGGGGGCTCGCCGCACTCGAACGCTGCTTTGAAGGACTGGAAAACCGCGCGACGTTTGTCGTGCATATTTGCCGCGGCTATCCTAACAAGCCGCTGGAACGCAAAGGCATCACGTACAAGGCGAATCAGGATTACTACCGCGATATCCTGGGCTGGCTGTCGGAGTCTCGGCTGGACGTCGTCTCTATCGAAGGGGCCGCCAGTAACCTCGACGTGTCGATATTGAGCGCCATCGGCGAGAAAATCGTCATGCTGGGCGTGATCGACGTCGGCGAGAACGAAGTCGAAAGTGTCGAGCCCCTGGTGGCGCGCGCCAACGAAGCCCTCCGCTTCGTACCAAAAGGACAACTGATTCTGGCGCCGGATTGTGGCATGCTGGAGCTGACTCGCGCGAGCGCCAGGGAAAAACTCACGAATCTGTCGCTGGCGGCTCGCGCGGTCAACCAGCAGTGAAGCTCGTCACTTACAACATCCAGTACGGACTCGGGAAAGACAAGCGCTACGACCTCGCTCGCATCGCCCGCGAGATCGAGGGGGCCGACATCATCGCCCTGCAGGAAGTGGAGCGCCATTGGCGGCGCTCGGGTTGCGTTGACTCCGCTGCGGTCCTGGGTACACGGCTTCCCGAGCATCACTGGGTCTACGGTGCCAATCTCGATATGGATGCCAGCTATCGCGATGCGGAAGGCAGGCTCGTCAATCGGCGCCGGCAGTTCGGCACCATGATTCTGTCGCGACTGCCGATCGTGTCGTCGCGCAACCATATGCTGCCGAAGTACGGCACGCTCACTCAGCACAGTATTCAGCAGGGCGCGCTCGAAGCGGTCATCGTCACCGAGCGAGCAGGCCCTGTCCGCATCTACTCGGTGCATCTGAGCCATTTGAGCCCGGCCACGCGGCTGCCCCAAATCGAAGCGCTGCTCGACATCCACGGGCACGCGCCGAGCGAGGGCGGAGCCTGGTGCGGCGGTCATCCCGACCCAGCCGCCGGATGGACGGAAGGCGAGATGCCGCCGATGCCGCCAGATGCGATTCTGATGGGCGACTTCAACTTCACTTGGCATACGGCGGAGTACGATCGAATCGTCGGTCCCATGAGCGAGCGGCACGGTCGGCTCAATCGGCTCAGTGGATTCGTCGATGCCTGGGTCGCGGGCGGCCGTCGCCAGGATGAAGGGGCGACCGCTGACAACGGCAAGCGGATCGACTTCTGCTTTGTGTCCGCCGCGTTGGCAAGCCGGGTGCAAGCGGCTCGCATCGATGCCAACGCTACCGGCTCCGATCACTATCCACTGTGGACGGAAATCGATCTGTAGGTCGAGAGCCGCAGTGGCTGCGAGGTGACCAAACGCAGAAATCCCACGTATATTTTGGCTCCCCGCCCAGGGCTCGAACCCGGGACCCGCGGATTAACAGTCTGTCCGGTCGGGCTTCGAGCTCGTGCCGCGCCGCAGCGCTTAAGAAGGTTCGAGTAAGCCCGCCTGAGCGCATGCGCCGCCGGCGACCGATCGAGATGAGCCAGGGGTCAGGCGGCCCCGCGGGGACTTTCTAGAAAATCGACGACACCGTTCTCAAGCGAGTACTCGGCACCGACCACCATCAGGCCGTTCTCCTGGATGAACTGTTCGAGCAACTGTGACCCGTGCCGCAATTGATTCACAGACATCCGAATGTTGGCCCGGACCGCTTGATGGAGGAGTTCCTCCGGGCTCCACGCACGTGAGACCTCAAGAAGGCTCTCCACAGAAGGCCGTACGCGGTCCACGATGGAGCGAAGGTTCTTGGAGTGGACTTGCGATACGCCCTGTAGTTCTTCGATTGTGGCCTCAACCGCCCCGCAGCCCGAGTGCCCGAGCACAACCACCAGACGAGTTCCGAACCGCGCAGCCGCAAATTCGACGCTGCCTACGCCAGACGGGGCGACGACATTCCCAGCGACGCGAATGACGAACAAATCGCCGAGGCCTTGATCAAAGATGATCTCGGCCGGCACACGAGAGTCGGAGCAACCGAGCACGATGGCGAAGGGCTCCTGACTCCTGAGCTCGTCGCGCCGAGTGAATCTCAGGGGCGGAGTTGCAGGAGTGTTTGACGCGAAGCGGCGGTTGCCTTCTCGGAGTCGCTCGAGTGCATCAATTGCGGAGAGCATGGCGTTATCTGGGCCGTCTAACGAACCAAGGTCGGGCACGCCAACCCCACACTATCCGAAGGCTTCCTACTAAGCAATGTTCCAAGCACACGATCGCGCTGGTTGTCGGATGGCTTTTGGCTCACCGTAGCCTCGCGACATTGCCATGCGCTCGTCGCCGCAGCGTATTCATGGCCGTCAAGCAAAGGGCGAGCCAGGCGATGCCCTCGGTCATCCCTCCCAACACATCGCTTAGGTAGTGCACTCGCAGGTAAATTCGGCTCAGCCCGATCGCCACGATGACGAAGAGCGCAATGAGCGCGACCAGCACGCGCCAGCGCCACGCTCGAAGATGGACGATCACGTACGTTGCCAGGAATCCATAGAAGAGCGTCGCCGCGGCAGCGTGTCCGCTTGGAAAACTGTACGTGGTAAGCGTCAGCACGAGATCGGAGAAGTGCGGACGTGGCCGGTGGATGATTTCCTTGATGACTGTATTGAGGAGCATGCCGCCGGGCACCGCGATGAGGAACGTCATTGACCAGTACCATTTCCGCCTCCATGCCAGGAACAGCGCCAGGCCACATACCATTGCGGTCATCGCGATCGGGCCATGAAGGCGGCTGAGCAGGCGCATCGCCGCTGTCACCACCGGGGTCGAGTTCGCGCCGAACCAGTTCGCTACCAGCAGGTCAACCTCAGTTAGCGGATCGCCGCTTATTACATCCTCGGTAATTCCGCCGAACAGCCACGCTGCGCCGAGGAGAATCAGCGCGCCGAGCGTCAACTGCAGACCGAGGTACCCGCGCGGCGAAAGGCGTGCGCGCAGAAATTCGATTAGCACTTCAAACCGGCGCCGGGCCGCCTCGACGCGCAGGTTGTCGAGAAAGGTTTTCCATCGTCCCTTCATTTGGTCGATGCGATCCCTTGCAGTCTAGGCGAGCGGGCAGCTAAGCTTTCAGCTCCGACATGCCTTGCGTCGAGACTCTGATTGTTGTCGTGGCTGTTGGCGCACACCTTGTCATTCATGTCTCGGTCCGCCATGCGAACGCCTCAGGTAGTCGTACTCGTGCCAGGTAAGGCCGATCACCAGGACGTCCACAGCCGTTATGAGAAGTAGCCAGACGGAGTGGGTGACGCTGAACCTGTACACCTGGTAAATGATAAACAGTCCAAAGACAGCAATCGCGACTGGGTAGTACGAGAGCTTTGCTCGCAGCAGGCCAATGATCAACCAAAGCTTGATGACGCCATGGCTCAAAAGGTAGAGCGCTGTGAAATTGCGCGTGCTCACCGAAAAGTGTTGAGCTGACTGAAACAGGTAGTTGGCGACTAGATCGCGCGGATCTTCAAGCAGCTCCGCTCGCATGATGCGTTCGACAAGTCTGAATACAAACTGTTGGGTAACAAAATACACGCCGATACCAGTCACAATCTCGGCGACCGCGAACGCCGCTTTCAAGAAGAGGCTGATCTCGAAGGCAAAGTGTATGTTTTTCTCTTCAAGAAATCGGCTTTTCACGTTGGCCTCTGTGGCGTTGCAAGGACTACGCTATCGCGGTACCTTCCTGCGAAGGGTTGCCGCGTAACCGAGGCCGCGGTGTATCCGGCACCCTTGCGTCCGCGGAATAGCTCGCGCCTCAAATGGAGCGCAGATTCAATACAGGGGTCTTTACGAAGTACGTGGCCAAACGTCTATCAAACTCCGCATTCGTCGCGTCAAGGTCGGTTCGCGAACGTTTTTCCCGCCTGTTTTGAGTCCATAGGCGCAAAGGCTGGAACTGTTTATAGGGCCTGCGCAATAGACCGAGCTTGGTCTATCGAATAGACAGGGTTCGCAACCGCTATTGTCACGAACCTTGTGAAATTGGGTCCCCGATCGGGGCTCGAACCAGGGACTTGCGGATTAACAGTCGGTCGGAGAGATATATCGGATTATGCACTCAGTCTAAATTCTGCTCCGCAATCTAGTCAAATTCGGGGGCTGCAAGCCTAGTACCGGCGCGGTGGTTGCCAAAATTGCGGCAACGAGCGTGAAGGCTTTCGACCGAAAGCTGAGTTGGGCTCTACTATTACGCCTGCTGAGTCAAGCACGAATATTTGCCACAGTCCGCCACGGTCCAGAGGTCGACGGACACACGTCGGTTAGTCCGCAAACCGCGGCTATTCGGACGTGATTCCAAGTTTCTGCGCTACCCGGTTAGCGTATACCTCAGCTTCACATAGATTGGGCAGCTCGGGGCGCGCAGGACGGATCACTGGAGCCCCTATCCTAATCGGGCTAAATCAGCTCGCCGCCCAACTGCGCGGTCTCATGGAGTCGCGCGGTTCCGCAAACCTGTAACGCAGCGTAACAGCGGCCACTGCCGCAAGGCTGCGATACAAAAAGCCCGTCCGGTGACATTCGCCGCTTACAACGCATTGCTCTAATACGAGCGCACCGCGATCGTCGCCGCATTCGCCGAGGACGGCGCGGTTCAAGCGCACAGCTCACAATCTAAGGAACTGCGATCATGAAAACCTCCACCAAGCTTGCGGCCGGAATCGCTGTCGCATTGAGTCTCGGTATCGCCATTGCCGCGGTTGCCGACCCGGACCCGGTAGGACCCGGAATGATGATGCACGGCATGGGCGACGTGATGGGGTCCGGCATGATGATGCACGGCATGGGGGGTCCGATGGGGCCTGGAATGATGATGCACGGCGAGCAACCGGGGATGGACGGGTCAAGCGGGCCGATGCGCGGACCGATGGCCGGCCGCATGCAGGCTGCGGATGGGGCGTTCGGCGACGACATGCAACTGGTTCACGCCATGATTTTTAATCATGAGAAGATCAAGCGCACGGTCACCAATTTGCCCGACGGGATACGCACGATCACTGAATCGGACGAGCCACAAGTGGCGCAAGCGATCAAGGCCCATGTGGCAAGCATGGAGCGACGGCTCGGCGACGGTAAGGAATTCAATTTGTTCAGTCCGACCATTCCGGTCCTATTCGCGAACCGGGACAAGATCAAGACCGTGGTCGCGACGACGGATAAGGGTTCGACCGTAACGCAGACGTCCAGCGACCCCCAAGTGGTCGCTGCGCTTCAGGCGCACGCCGTTGAGGTCAGCGAACTCGCCCGCGACGGCATGGTCGCCATGATGCGTGCGGCGAGGGCAAACATGATGTCGCGCGCCGCGCGCTAGATGCGGCACCTTACGCCTGGCCCCCAGGCAGATCCGTTCACACGCGACGTGCGGTTCAGTCGACAGCCTTGACACCTTCCGCGACCGAAGTCCCATTGAAGCCCGTTGGGTTTCCAGCGCCTGCCGGAAAATTGACGAACTTGGTCGTGCTGCCATCCTGGCGCGAATATCGCTACTTGCCGTCGACCAGGATTACGGTGGGGATATGCCCCTTGAGCCTGCCGACCGATCGAGGAGCTTCGGGCCTCCTATGGGTGCAGATGGGCGTGGGCCGCGTGGT
This sequence comes from uncultured beta proteobacterium, assembly GCA_963828665.1. Classification (GTDB taxonomy): domain Bacteria; phylum Pseudomonadota; class Gammaproteobacteria; order Burkholderiales; family Casimicrobiaceae; genus PALSA-1003. The sequence continues at coordinate 7,765 of CAWHFL010000007.1, read as the reverse complement.
CGGACCGCTGGACCGCAAACCAAGCGTGGACAGCCGCGGCCACCGCGCGATCTCGGCTCGTGTAGGTAAGACTCGCTCCGGCCGGCAACTTCTTGTACTTCACGTGAAGCTTGGTCCCCGCGCCGGTCAGCTCCGCGAGCCCGGGCATGTCCGCGCCGTGAATCTTCGCCGGATCGGAAAAATCGCCGTGGCTGAAGCGCTTCGCCTCGGTTGCCAGATGTGCGCGGATGAGTGCCGCTTGCCGCGCATCGCGCTCGTCGTTCGCGGTGATCGTCTCGACTCCGCCGCTCGGGGTATCATCGAAGTAATGCGTGGTACGCATCAGATCGAACGGCATCACCGATGCGCCGCTGTGGGCCACCTCGTCCTGCCGAGACATGTTCGGCATGGGGTTTGCCCCAAAAGCCATCGATGCGCCGATCAGGGCGCTCGCCGCAACTGCGATCATTGCTTTCATTGCTTCGATCCTTTCAAAAAGCCGGGACGGGTTGCACCCGTCCCGGTACGTCGGCCGGTCTGGATCATTCCGAACGCGTTATCGATCCGGGGCCGAAGCCCGCGCCGCGATGCTCGGGGAGCGTGATGCCCGGTCCTTCGCGCGCTTCTGCATCTCAGCGCGGGTCGCTTCGGCGAGCTTCCGGCGCTCTTCGGGTGTCTTCGCGCTACGCATCTTCTCCTGGAATGCAGCGCGCTCTTCGGGCGTCATCAATGTCTGACCGGCCATCGGTCCGTGACCCGACCCCATGCCCATGCCCATGCCAGGTCCGAAGCCCTGACCCATGCCAGCAAACGGCTGCGCATAGGCGATTGCGGCAACTGCCAGGGTTACGCCGGCGACGACGCCGGCTACAACCGCGTGAGTCCTTTTCATAATGCATCTCCAATAGATGGTAAGCGATCCGCTGGAAGGTGGACATCGTTCGATGGCTATCCCTTCACAACGGTTATGATTTGAGCACCTTCGTGTAAGACCATCATGTCAACGCGAGGCCTTTTGGTAGCGCACTGCGACGAAACCATCGGATGACACACTGCGTTACTTTTCTCTCGCCCGTCTCTTCCGCAACCATCCGACAATTCCGCCATGGACACGCTCGATCACATACTGATCGTTGACGATGACGCCGAAATCCGGAACCTGCTGAGTCGGTATCTGCAGAAGAACGGCTTGCGGGCGACGGCTGTCGCCGATGGCCGAGCGATGTGGCAAGCGCTCGATGCGGGACGGATCGATCTGATCGTGCTCGACCTGATGCTCCCGGGCGAGGATGGATTGACGCTGTGTCGGAATCTGCGCGCGAAATCGTCAGATATTCCCGTGATCATGCTCACCGCGCGCGGCGAGGAAACCGATCGCATCGTCGGCCTGGAAATGGGCGCCGATGACTACCTCGCCAAGCCGTTTAGCGCCCGCGAACTCTTGGCTCGCATAAAGGCGATCCTTCGCCGCGCGCGCAGCCTCCCGCAGAACCTGCGACCCGATGAAGCGCGGCACCTGCGATTCGCCGACTGGGTGCTCGACACCATTCATCGTCAGCTCGTCTCGGCTTCAGGCGTCGTCACGCCGCTCTCCGGTGCGGAATACCGGTTGTTGCGAATATTCTTGAATCACCCGAATCGCGTCCTCAATCGGGATCAGTTGGTCGATCTCACGCAGGGCAAGGAGGCGGACCCGCTCGATCGAAGCATCGACGTGCAAGTGAGCCGCCTGCGGCACCGACTTGGCGATGATTCGCGCGAGCCGCGCTTGATCAAAACCGTGCGCGGCGAAGGCTACGTACTCGCGGTCGCGGTGACGGCGGAGGCGTGATGCGTCTGCTGCCGCGCTCCCTGTTCGGCCGGCTGATGCTGGTGCTCGCGAGCGGGCTGATCGTAGCTCAGCTTCTCAGCACGGCGATCAACCTGCAGGAGCGCGACTCGCTGCTGGTGCGGGCGAGCGGCATGCAACCGGCACAACGGATCGCCGATATCGTCAAGCTGCTCGACTCGATGGGTCCGACCGAGCGAAACCGCATTGTCGGGATTTTCAATGTGCCACCGCTGGTAGTGTCGCTTGAGCGCCCTGCCGAGTCCGACAACTCCGAAACCGTCGGAGGTCCTCACGCCGCGATGTTCTCCGCGGTGTTGCACGCTGCGCTCGGTGACGACCGCCCGGTCCGCGTAACGATGGCCGGGAAACCACCCGCATGGACGCCGCCGGCGACGCAGATGCGCCGGCCATTCCCCATGGCGGGACCGATGGGCCCGGCCGCCATGCATCGGTTTGCTCCGGACGGCATTTCGTTCATGACTCAAGTTCGCCTGCAGGATGGGACCTGGGCCACCTTCGACACGCAGATCACGCCGGAATCGGCGAACCTGCCGTGGAGACTATTGCTCACCTTGGCGGCCCTTCTCGCCGTAGTGCTCGTAGTGTCTTACGTTGCCGTGCGTTGGGTCACCCGTCCGCTGCACTTGCTCACCTCGGCCGCCGACGAGCTCGGCCGCGACATCAACCGCCCGCCGTTGCCGGAGAGTGGTCCGGTCGAGGTCAGTCGCGCGGCCCACGCGTTCAACAACATGCAAGCGCGCCTCATCCACTTCATCGAGGAGCGCACCCGGATTCTTGCGGCAATGTCCCATGATCTTAAAACACCGATCACTCGGATGCGGCTGCGCGCCGAAATGCTGGAGGATGAAAACCTGCGCGAGAAATTCGAAAAGGATCTGCTTGAGATGCAGGCGATGGTGACACAGGCGCTCGATTTCATGCGCGGCCTCACCAAGGGCGAGCCGGAGCAACTCGTCGACGTCACGGCGCTGCTTGAAACGCTGCAAGCCGACAACGAAGCCATGGGACGAAAGGTCACCATCGCGGGTGACGTAGCGAAGCCTTTGCGCGGCGTGCCACAAATGCTCAAGCGGTGCATCGCCAATCTCATCGACAACGCGGTTCTCTATGGGAAGCAGGCCGAGATCCAGGTCGCAGAAACCGCGACCGAATTGACACTGCGCATCCGAGACCACGGACCCGGAATGCCGAATACCGAGTTGGAATGCGTGTTCGAACCGTTCTATCGGCTCGAGGGGTCCCGCAACCGGGAGACCGGCGGAACCGGGCTCGGCTTGAGTATCGCGCGCAATATCGCGCGTGCGCACGGCGGGGACGTCCACCTGCGCAATCACGAGAATGGAGGGCTGGAGGCGATCCTGACGCTGCCGCGGAACTGGACCCGGGACGCCGTCGTCGAGGGTCACGCTACAACGCTCTGATTTTCTGGTTCTATGGGGGTCGCGTAGGTGCAGCAGGATGGAATTGTCGGCCAGTGGAAGAATCGCCTGTTGCGGCCCTAACAACGCGTCTCTGGCATGACTTGACGCGAGTCGGGATGGACAGTAGAGCATTCATCGCGAAAGTAATTTCAATGAAGGTGCGCATCGCATGACGCGAACGACTAACGGTAGGCCGCTACGGCTCTTGCCTTCCTGCGCCGTCATACATCAGCCGTGGCTCAGTTGGATGCCGTGCAGCACGCTCACGCCGTTGCGCGCGGTCCCGAATCAGCAGATAGGCCACCGGCACCACGAACATCGACAATAGCGTTGCGGTGATCATTCCGCCGACCATCGGTGCCGCAATACGGCGCATCACTTCCGACCCGGTACCGCTACCCCACATGATCGGCAGCAGCCCCGCGATGATCACAGCTACAGTCATGGCGATCGGCCGTACGCGCAGCGCAGCGCCTTCGACAATCCCCTCGATAAGCTCGCTCCGCTTATTGAGCTTCCCTTCTGCCGCCCGTGCCGTGACCGCCTGATTGATGTAGACGAGCATCACTACGCCGATCTCCGACGCCACGCCGCCCAGCGCGATAAAACCGACCGCGGACGCGATCGACATGTTGTAGTCGAGCAGATACATCAGCCAGAAGCCGCCCACCAGAGCAAAGGGTAGCGTCGCCATGATGAGAAACGCATCGGTGAAGCGCTTAAAGGTGAGATAGAGCAGCACGAAGATAATGACCAGTGTCGCCGGCACCACGATCCTCAATTTCTGCGTTGCGCGCTCGAGAAACTCGAACTGCCCGGACCAGGAGATCGAGTAACCGGGCGGCAGCTTGACCTCTTGGGCAACCGCGCGGCGCATGTCGCGGACGGCAGAGCTCAAATCGCGCCCCACGCAAGCGAAGGGCATTGTTCACCACAGAGACCGAACTCAAGACAGGGGCTTTCCGGATCTTTGTCTGTGCCGCCGGCGCCCATGGATTGGTAAGCGCCACGTAAGGGCAGTTGCGCAAACTGCGAAGGCACGATCACCCAAGGAGACCTGCCATGCCGCGCGTTGTCCGCCGCACTCTTCCCGTCATTGCCGCCGCCGGCGCCCTGTTCGCTGCCGTTGCTTACGCTGTGACGCCTGTTCAACTGCAAGCCGAGTACGAAGCGGTTGCCCGCAAGGAGGTGGCCAGTTTCAATGGTGTTTCGGCCGTGCGCGGCGGCGAGTTCTTTCGTTCGACGCATGGCAATGACTGGAGTTGCGCGACCTGCCATACGGCAAGACCCGTGGTCCCGGGCCGGCATGCGCGCACGGGGAATGTCGTGCGGCCGCTCGCGCCCGCCGCGAATGCCGAGCGCTTCACCGACCCTGTCAAGGTCGAGAAGTGGTTCAAACGCAACTGCGGCGACGTGCTCGGCCGCGCGTGCACGGCACAGGAAAAGGGTGACGTCGTCGCCTTCCTCCGCTCCCTGAATTGAAGGAGCAATTGATGAATAGCGAACGAAGGCGTCTTCTGTTCGACCTCACCGTGTGGATCATGGCTCCGCTGCTCGTCTTCACGCTGCTCGCCGTCGATGCCCAAGGGAAATCGCCGAACCTCATGGCCGACAACGCGATCTGGCGCGCCGAGTGTGGCAGCTGCCACGTGGCCTATCCGCCCGCGCTGCTCCCTGCGGCGGAATGGCGCCGACTGATGGAGTCGCTCGACCGCCATTTTGGCGTGGACGCTTCCGTCGACACCAACACCGCGACAGAGATCAATCGTTTCCTCGCGGCCAGCGCGGGCCGCGGCGAAGGTCGCGTCGCCGAGGCACAGCTCCGGATAACGACCACACGCTGGTTCCGGCACAAGCACGACGAGGTCTCGGGCGCCGTCTTTCGTTCGTCGAGCGTCAAGACGGCGGCGAACTGCGCGGCCTGCCATCCCGGTGCTGCAGGCGCCGATTTCAATGAGCATGCGGTCACAATTCCGCGCTAAGCAAGGAAAAAGCCATGAACGATGAATCAAATCACGCCACCGTCCTCGTCTGGGACCTCCCTCTGCGCGTCTTCCACTGGCTGCTGGCCGGGTCGTTTGTCGGCGCGTTCCTGACCGCCGAATCGGAGCGCTGGCGCGATGTGCACGCCATATTGGGCTACACCACGCTGGCCATGGTTACCTTCCGCATCCTGTGGGGAGTGTTCGGCACCCGCTACGCGCGGTTCGGCGCATTCCCTCTGGCCCCGCGCCGTGCACTCGCCTATTTGCGATCGCTCGTTTCGGCACGGCCGGAGCATTACCTCGGTCACAATCCGGCGGGCAGCCTCGCTATCTACGCGCTGCTGATCCTTGCGGCCGCGACCGCGCTCACCGGACTTGCGGCGTTCGCCGATAGCGGCGGCAAGTGGCTGGGCGAACTGCACGAGAGCGTCGCCAATGCGATGCTCGCGGTGGTGATCGTCCACATTGCGGGGGTCGTTGTCGGCAGTCTCGTGCATCGCGAGAACCTTGCGGCCGGCATGCTGACGGGCCGCAAGCGAGGCGCGCCGGGCGAAGGTATCCGCCAACCCCGTCGGCTCGTCGCCGCCGCGCTGATCGGCCTGGTGGTGAGCTTCTGGACTGGCCTTATTCCCATGCCGGGACTCGAACTGCAACAGACATTGATCAACATCACCTCTCCCGCGCACGCCGGCGTGCGATGCTGGGCGCCACGACGATTAGTGGACCGACGATGCGCATCCTGCTTGCCGAAGACGACGCGCTGTTGGGCGACGCGCTGCAGGTCGGCTTGCGCCAGGCGGGCTTCGATGTCGACTGGGCGCGCGATGGCGATTGCCGCCGAGACACGCGTTGGCGGGCGCACCCTATGCGGCATTGGTCCTCGACCTTGGCCTGCCGCGGCGTTCGGGAGATGACTCCTCGCTCGCCTGCGGGCGAAGAACGAGCGGCTGCCAGTGCTGATCCTGACCGCACGCGATGGTGTAGACGACCGCATCCGCGGCCTCGACGGCGGTGCCGACGATTACCTCGTCAAACCCGCCGACCTGCATGAAGTCGCGGCGCGGCTGCGCGCGCTGGTGCGGCGTGCACGCGGCGAGGCGTCGTCGAAGCTCCGTGCCGGCGAGATCGGGCTCGATCCCGCGAGTCGCGAAGTGACGTTGCGGGGCGTTCCCGTGTCGCTGCAGCCGCGCGAATTCGCGCTGTTGCACGAACTGTTGCTGAACGCCGGCCGGGCGCTATCGCGCGAAGCAGCTCGAGGAACGGCTCTACGCATGGGGCGACGAAGTCGGCAGCAATGCGGTCGAGGTGCTCGTGCATCGCCTGCGCGCAAGCTTGGTCCGGACGTGATCCGCACGGTGCGCGGAGTTGGCTACCTCGTCGCCAGGGATCCCCGTGGTTGAGCGGTCCGGTGCGCCATCGCTGCGCAACCGTGTGCTGGCGCTCGTACTCGGCAGTGTCGCCGTCGCGTGGATCGGCGCGGGAGTGTTCGCGTATCGCGACGCACGGCACGAGACCGACGAGCTCCTCGACGGCTATCTGGCGCAGTCGGCCGCGCTGCTCGTCGCCCAGGCCGGCGAAGATCTCGGCGACCTCGAGCTCGAGCACGCTCCCCAGCTTCACCGCTACGCGCGCAGCGTCGCCTTTCAGATCTGGGACGGCAAGACCCTGCGGACGCATTCGGCGAACGCGCCCGACCGGCGCCTTTCACCGCGCACCGAAGGCTTCGACGACGTCGAGGTCGAAGGTCGGAACTGGCGGGTTTTCTCGAGCTACGACCCACACCGCAAGATCCTGGTGCAGGTCGGTGAGGTCCTCGGCGCGCGGGAGGCGATCGCGCTCGCCGTCGCGCGCGGGCTCGCGGCACCGCTGGTGGTCGCGCTTCCGGTGCTTGGCCTGTTGCTCTGGATAGCAGTGACGCTCGGCCTCGCCCCATTGGGCGCGGTTGGCCAGGCGGTCGCGCGGCGCGATCCCGCGAACCTTGCCCCGCTCGATGTCGGGTCGCCCCCGCGTGAGGTGGCGCCGCTCGTGGCAAGCCTCAACTCGCTGTTCGAACGCGTGCGGGCGTCGATGGAACACGAGCGCCGCTTCACCGCGGATGCTGCGCACGAACTGCGCACGCCGATCGCCGCGCTGCGTGCGCAGGCGGAAGTCGCCCTTGCGGCAGACGACGAGGCGCAGCGGCGCCACGCGCTCGGGGGCGTCATCGCGGGCACCGATCGAGCGGCACATCTGATCGGCCAGCTGCTGACGCTGGCGCGGCTCGATCCGGCGCGGGCCGCGAGTCCGGTTGAGACCGCTGACCTCGCTGCTGTCGCTAGAGAGGTCGCTGCGATGCATGCGCAGTCGGCAATGGAACGCGGCCTCGAACTGTCGGTCGAGGCGCCCGCGTCCGCCATGGTTGCGGTAGAGCCGGCCCTGCTGCAGATCCTGCTGCGCAATCTGGTCGACAATGCCGTGCGGTATGCCGCGGGGCCGGGTCGCGAGATCCGCATCGAGGTTACGGGTGGAGACCTCCCGGTTTGCCGGGT
>CAWHFL010000006.1:0-178501 GCA_963828665.1 uncultured beta proteobacterium | reverse complement strand
GGCCGCGATGTCCTCGAGAATCCAGAACAGCTCGACGTCCATCCCCTGACTGATCGCCGTCGCGATGCCGGTCGACCCGACTTCGCCCAGCTGGACGTCGCCGGAAGCCATCGCGCGGATCACGTCGCCGCCGCCGCCGAACTGGCGCCAGTTGATCTTGAACCCGGTCGCTTTTTCGATCTCCTGGCTCTGCTGCACCCAACGCCAGGGATTCATCATGTCCTGATAAGCGAAAGTGACCGTTTTCTGCGCCATTGCCGGCACTGCAAAGGCCGCCGCGACCGCCAAGAGCATCCCAGCCAGCCAATGCTTCATGTTGTCTCCGTTCCCTTCGGATAGTGAAATCGAGCCGCCGGTCAGATCGTCGCCAGCGTCTTGCGCAAACAGTCGACGATGATATCGACGTCTTTCTTTTCGGCGATCAGCGGCGGCGCGAGGATCGCGCAATCGCCGGTCGTTTTCAGATGCAGGCCCTTGTCGAACAGCTTGTTCTGCAGGTCGTGGCCGCGCGCGCCCGGCACGCCGTCGGGATGAACGTCGATGCCGCCAGCATGCCATAGCCGCGGAGGTCGGCGACGACCCCCAGGTCCTTCAGCGAACAGATGGTCGAGGAAATACGGCGACAGCTCGGCGCCGCGCTCGAACAGGTCTTCCTTCCGGTAGATTTCGAGCGTTGCGAGGCCGGCCGCGCAGGCGGCCGGATGCGCCGAGTAGGTATAGCCGTGGAACAATTCGATCGGCCCTTCCGCGGCGGCTCCCATGATCGTGTCGTGGACGCGCTCGCTGACGGCAACGGCGCCCATCGGCTGGGCGCCATTGGTGATGCCCTTTGCCATCGTGATGAGGTCGGGCGTCACGCCGAAGCTTTGCGCGGCAAACGCCTTGCCGGTGCGGCCGAAGCCGCAGATCACTTCGTCGAACACCAGCAGGATGCCGTTTGTGTCGCAGATTTCGCGCAGGCGCTCGAGGTAGCCCTTGGGCGGCACCAGCACGCCGGTCGAGCCCGCGATCGGCTCGACGAAGCAGGCGGCGATGTTCTCGGCGCCGTAGAGCTTGACCAGGCGCTGCAGATCCTCGGCGAGCTCGGCGCCATGCGCGCCTTCGCCGCGGACGAAGCGTTTTCTTCAGGTGCGTGTGGCGCATGTGCACGCTGCCGGGCAAGTCGGACCGAAGGCGCGCCGGTTGTTCACCATGCCGGAAAGCGCGACGCCGCCGAAATTGACGCCGTGATAGGCGCGCTCGCGCGAGACGAACATGGTGCGCCGCCTTCGCCGCGCGCGTGGTGGTAGGCGAGGCGATCTTCATCGCCGTATCGACTGCTTCCGAGCCGGAATTGGCGAAGAAGATGCGGTTCAGGTCGCCCGGCGTCAGCCCGGCCACGCGCTCCGCGAGCTCGAACGACTTGACGTGGCCGCGCAGGAACGGCGGATGAAGTCGAGCTCGCGCAGCTGTTTGCCGACCGCATCGGCGATCTCCGGGCGGCCATGGCCGGCGGCGCAGCAGAACAGACCCGAGCTGGCGTCGAGGATCTTGTGCCCGCGATCGTCCCAGTAGTACATGCCTTCGGCGCGCACGACGATTTTCGGATCGGCCTTGAATTCGCGGTTCGGCGTGAACGGCATCCAGTACTCGTCCAGCGAGACCTGGGTGACCGCCGGCTGGTCGCGCAGATTGGTTTCGGCTTGCCCCATTACGCTTCTCCTTGTCACCGCGAAACCGGTGCCGCGACCCTGTCGCGATCGGCCCGTTGCGGCTGTGTTAGGATTCTACGCCAGCTTGCGGGCTGGGGTAGTGCAGCGGCGGCGCATCGAGCGGTCGTCGCGCAATCGTCGAATCGCGCTGGACCAAGGCACCCTCCCACGATGCACATCGGTGTTCCCAAAGAGATCAAGGTCCTCGAGCACCGCGTCGGGCTCACGCCGGAGAGCGTGCGCGAGGCACGTACGCACGGCCACGACGTGACAGTCGAAACGCGTGCCGGGCAGGGCATCGGCATGGACGACGACGCCTATCGCCGTGCCGGCGCGACGATCGTCGCGACCGCGGCCGAAGTTTTCGGTCGGGCCGACATGATCGTCAAGGTCAAGGAGCCGCAGGCGGTCGAGCGCGCAATGCTCCGCCGCGGCCAGCTGCTGTTCACCTACCTTCATCTGGCCCCCGACCCCGAGCAGGCGGCCGATCTCATTGCCAGCGGCGCCGTTTGCATGGCCTACGAGACGGTGACTTCGAACAGCGGCGGGCTGCCGCTGCTCGCGCCGATGTCGGAGGTCGCGGGACGCATGTCGATCCAGGCCGGCGCCTATTTTCTCGAAAAGGCGCATGGCGGCCTGGGCGTGCTGCTCGGCGGCGTGCCCGGCGTCGATCCGGCCAAAGTCGTCATTCTCGGCGGCGGCGTCGTCGGCTCGCATGCCTGCCATATCGCGCTGGGTATGGGCGCGGAAGTCTGGGTGCTCGACCGCAGCACCGACGTGCTGCGGGCGCTGTGGCGCCAGTTCGGCCGGCCGCTGAACACGGTGTTCTCGACGCACGACGCGATCGAGCGCCACGTCATCAGCGCCGACCTGGTCGTCGGCGGCGTTCTGATTCCCGGCGCGTCGGCGCCGAAGCTGGTCTCGGCCGCGCTGGTTCGGCAGATGAAGCAGGGTTCGGTGATCGTCGACGTGGCGATCGACCAGGGCGGCTGCTTCGAGACGTCGCGCCCGACGACGCACGCCGAGCCGACCTATGTGGTCGATGGCGTCATCCATTATTGCGTGGCCAACATGCCCGGCGGCGTGCCACGGACGTCGACGTTCGCGTTGAACAATGCGACATTGCCGTTTGTCCTGGCCCTCGCCAACAAGGGTTACCGCACCGCGCTCGCCGACGACGCGCATCTGACGAACGGCCTGAACGTCGCGTTCGGCAAGGTGACCTGCCGCCCGGTGGCCGAGGCGCTCGGTTACGCCTACACTGAACCGGCGGAGGCGCTGGCGTAGCGCAAAAACGAAAGGAACGGCAATGAACTCGATGACCGATGCCGGCGCGCTGCCGGTGCGCAGCGCCGTCCGCGGCAAGCAGAAGATGACGCCGTCCGAGGCGTTCGTCGAAACGCTGGTCGCGCATGGCGTGAACGACGTGTTCGGCATCGTCGGCTCCGCGTACATGGATGCGCTGGACCTTTTTCCGCTCGCCGGCATCCGCTTCATCTCGGTTGCGCACGAGCAGGGCGCCGGACACATGGCCGACGGATACTCGCGCGTGTCCGGGCGGCATGGCGTATGCATCGCGCAGAACGGCCCGGGCATCACCAATTTCGTGACCGCGATCGCCGCCGCGTACTGGGCGCATTCGCCGGTCGTCGTGGTCACGCCCGAAACCGGCTCGATGACGCTCGGGCTGGGCGGCTTCCAGGAAACCGAGCAACTGCCGATCTTCTCGAAGATCACCAAGTACCAGGCGCATGTGAACAACCGCGCGCGCATGGCGGAGCTCACCTCGCGCGCGTTCGATCGCGCGCTGCTCGAGCTGGGACCCACGCAGCTCAACATCCCGCGCGACTATTTCTACGGCGATATCGAATGCGAGATTCCGTCTCCGCTGGCGATCGAGCGCGGCGCCGGCGGCGAGCAGAGCCTGGATGATGCGGCGGCGCTGCTTGCCGAAGCGAAATTCCCGGTCCTGATCTGCGGGGGCGGCGTGGTCATGGCCGGCGGACAAGCCGAAGCGATCGCGCTCGCCGAGCTTTTGCAGGCGCCGGTCGCCAACAGCTATTTGCATAACGACTCGTTTCCCGCCGATCACCCGCTGTGGTGCGGACCGCTCGGCTATCAGGGGTCGAAGGCGGCGATGAAGCTGCTCGCCCACGCCGACGTCGTGCTGGCGCTGGGCACGCGCCTGGGGCCGTTCGGCACGCTGCCGCAGCACGGCCTCGATTACTGGCCCGCCGAGGCGAAGATCATCCAGATCGACGCCGACCCGCGGATGCTGGGCCTGGTCAAGCCGATTTCGGTCGGCATCTGCGGCGATGCGAAGGCCGCGGCGCGGGCGCTGATCGCGCGGCTTTCGGGGCGCCCGCTCGCCTGCCACGGCAACCGCGAGCGGCGGCTGGCGGAAATCGCGTCCGAACGCTCGGCTTGGGAATCCGAGCTCGACCAATGGTCGCACGAGAAGGATCGCTGGTCGCTCGAGGTCGCGAAAGGCTCATCGGCGATGCACCCGCGACAGATGCTGCGCGAGCTGGAAAAGGCGATGCCGGACGACGCGATGGTGTCGACCGACATCGGCAACATCTGCTCGGTGTCCAATTCGTATCTGCGCTTCAAGTCGCCGCGCAGCATGTTCGCGGCGATGAGCTTCGGCAATTGCGGCTACGCATTCCCGACGATCATCGGCGCCAAGGTCGCCGCGCCCGGCCGGCCGGCGATCGCCTATGTCGGCGACGGCGCGTGGGGCATGAGCTTCGGCGAGATCCAGACCTGCGTGCGCGAAGCCATCCCGGTCACGGCGGTCGTGTTCAACAACGGCCAGTGGGGCGCCGAAAAGAAAAATCACGTCGACTTCTATGCCAACCGCTTCCTCGGTGTGGATCTCGACCGGCAGCCGTCGTGGGCGGCGGTCGCCACGGCGATGGGCGCCGAAGGTATCCGCATCGACAAGCTTTCCGATGTGGGTCCGGCCTTGCGCGCGGCGGCTGCCGCGCAAAAGGAAGGCAAGACGACGATCCTGGAAATGATGGTGACGCGCGAGCTGGGCGACCCGTTCCGGCGCGACGCGCTGGCGATGCCGGTACGCCATCTCGACAAGTACAAGTCGACGGCCGCGCGTTGATCGCGTTGCCGTTGCCCGCCCCTGTCGGCTATGTCGCCTGGGGCGCGGGCGTCGCGCTGTTCGCCGGCGTCGTACGCGGCTTCGCCGGCTTCGGCCTGTCGGCGTTCATCGTCGCCGGCATGTCGCTGCTGCTTCCGCCGCAAAAGATCGTCCCGGCGGCGATGATGCTGGAGATCCTCGCCAGCCTGTCGTTGCTGCCTTCGGTCTGGCGCCACGTGGCCTGGCACTGGATCGGTCCGCTGCTCGCGGGGTACGCGGTCGCCGTGCCGCTGGGGGTGTGGTGTCTGGCGACGCTGCCGGAGGCTCCGCTGCGCATCGCCGTGTCGGTCCTGATATTCGTCGCTGCGCTGATCATGCTCCGCGGGTGGCATCCGAACTTGCGCGACACGATTGCGTTGCGCCTCGGCACCGGCCTCGGCTCCGGGTTCCTTTCGGGATTGTCGTCGATCGGCGGCATGTTCGCCGCGACGATGCTGTTCACGACGTCGCTTCCGGGGGCGCGCCTTCGCGCGACGCTGATCACCTTGTTCTTCGTAAGCGCGTGGTACGGGCTCGCGTGGGCATGGCAGCAGGGACTTGCCACCGGCGGCACGGCGCTGTGGGCGGCGTGGCTGCTGGCGCCGATGCTGGTCGGCATCGCGATCGGCCGTCGCTTTTTTGCGCGCGCCGCTGAGGCTCAGTTCCGGCGCTCGGTGCTGCGTGTGCTGGCTGGCGTCGCCGCGGTCGGCCTCGTTCGCGCGCTGTTCGCCTTTTTCTGACAACGCGCAAAATCTTGAGTCATACTTAGTCCGGCCGCCAGCGGCGCTGCCGGCTGCATTATCGACCACTACCTATGACTCGCCAGATCGCCTTCGACGACCGTTCGCGCCAGCAAACGCATTTCAGCACCTGCTACATGTGCGCGTGCCGCTGCGGCATCAAGGTCACCGTCGAGAACGATCGCGTGCGCTTCATCCAGGGCAATCCGAATCATCCGGTCAACAAGGGCGTCCTCTGCGCCAAGGGCTCCGCCGGCATCATGAAGCAGTACTCGGCGGCAAAGCTCACCAAGCCGCTGATGCGCCGGCCGGGCGCCAGGCGCGGCGCCGGCGACTTCGTCGAGATCGAGTGGGACGAGGCGCTCGACATGCTGGCGGCGCGGCTGGCGAACATACGCGGCAGCGATCCGACCAAGCTCGCTTTTTTTACCGGCCGCGACCAGATGCAGGGGCTGTCCGGGTTGTGGGCACAGCAATTCGGCACGCCGAACTGGGCCGCGCACGGCGGCTTCTGCTCGGTCAACATGGCGGTCGCCGGCCTGTACACGATCGGCTATTCGTTCTGGGAGTTCGGCGCGCCGGATTGGGACTACGCCAAGTATTTTCTGCTCTGGGGGGTCGCCGAGGACCATTCGTCGAATCCGCTGAAGATCGGCCTCGACAAGCTGAAGCGGCGCGGCGCCAAGTTCGTCTCGATCAACCCGGTGCGCACCGGGTACTCGGCGATCGCGGACGAGTGGCTGCCGATCAGGCCGGGAACGGACGGCTTGCTCGCGCTCGCGCTGATCCACGTGCTGCTCAAGCGTGGCGCGATCGATTGGGAGTTCCTGATCCGCTACACCAACGCCCCGTGGCTGGTCGTGCAGACGCCGGGGCTGCCGGGCGACGGCCTGTTCGCCCGCGACGACCACGATAATCCGCTGGTCTGGGACCAGGTCGCACAAACGCTGACCGACGGCCACCTTCCCGATATCGCGCCGGCGCTGCTCGCCAGCGTCGAGCTGCCCGACGGACGCCGCGCCAAGACGGTGTTCTCGCTGATCAGCGAACGCTATCTGGACGAGCGCTATTCACCCGAGCACGTCGCCGCGGAATGCGGTATCGAGGCCGCGACGATCACCCGCATCGCGCACGAGATCGCGCACGTCGCGTTCAACGAGGCCGTCGAGCTGCCGATCCGCTGGACCGACATGCACGGGCGCACGCACGACAAGGTCATCGGGCGCCCGGTCGCGATGCACGCGATGCGCGGCGTCTCCGCGCACTCCAACGGCTTCCAGACCTGCCGCGCGCTGCACCTGTTGCAGATGCTGCTGGGCGCGCTCGAAGGGCCCGGCAACTTTCGCGCGCGCACGCCTTATCCGCGCCGCATTCCGTCGCGGACGCTGCCGGAGAACGATCCGAAGGTGATTTTCGCGCCGGACACGCCGTTGAAGCACATGCCCAACGGCAACCCGACGCGGCCCGAGGATCTGGTCATCGACAAGGATGGCAAGCCTTTACGCATCGACCGGGCGTACTCGTGGGAATCACCGCTCGCAACGCACGGCCTGATGCACATGGTGATCACCAACGCCGCCAACCACGATCCCTATCCGATCGATACGCTCTTGCTGTTCATGTCAAACATGGCGTGGAATTCCTCGATGAACACCGGGGACGTGCGCGAGATGCTGGGTCGCACCGCCGCGCATGGCGAATACGCGATTCCCTTCGTCGTCGTTGTCGACGCCTTCCAGTCCGAGACGGTCAATTTCGCCGACCTCGTCCTGCCCGATACGACGTATCTGGAACGCTATGATGCGATCTCGTTGCTCGACCGCCCGATCTCGGAGCCCGACGCGGCCGCCGATGCGATCCGCCACCCGATCTTGGCGCCGGACCGCGACGTCAAGCCGTGGCAGGACGTGCTGGTCGAGCTCGCGTCGCGGATGAAGTTTCCGGCATTCACGCGCGAGGACGGCTCGCGCAAGTTCGCCGACTACCGCGACTTCATCGTCAATTACGAAAAGTTTCCCGGGATCGGATTTCTCGCCGGCTGGCGCGGCAAAGACGGCCAATCCTCCTTGCGCGGCGAGCCCAACCCGAAGCAGTGGGAAAAGTACATCGAGCACCAGTCGTTCTTCAGTTATCCGTGGCCGGACAACATGCGCTACTACCGGTTTGCGAACAAGGACTACCTCGAGTTCGCCGAAAAACACGCGCTGTTCGGAAACCCGCCGGTGCAGGTGATCCTGCAGATGTACTCGGAGCCCCTGCAGAAGTTTCGTCTGGCCGGGCAGGGCCTGTACGATGGCCCGCAGCCGTCATCGGCGACTGATCGCGAGCGGCTCGCCACCTATTTCGATCCGCTGCCGTTCTGGTACGAGCCGCTTGAAAGCAAGGCGATGGCGCGCGAAGCCTATCCGTTCCACGCGATCACGCAGCGGCCGATGATGATGTACCACTCATGGGACTCGCAAAACGCGTGGCTGCGGCAGATCGTCGCGCAGAATTACCTGTACATGAACCGCGGCAGCGCGGAGAAGCTCGGGCTTGCCGATTACGACTGGGTGTGGGTGGCCTCGCGCCACGCCCGTATCCGTTGCCAGCTGAAGACGATGGAAGGCGTCGAGGCGAACACCGTCTGGACCTGGAACGCGATCGGCCGCCAGGCGGGGACCGCCGGACTTACACCTGACGCGCCGGAAGCCACGGCGGGCTTCCTGCTCAATCACCTGATCTCGGAATTGCTGCCCAAGCATGCGAGCGACGAGCGCCGGCTCACCAACTCCGATCCGGTCACCGGCCAGGCGGCGTGGTTCGATCTCCGCGTCAGCGTCCGCAAGTGCGCGCCGGGTGAAACCGGTGTGTGGCCGACGGTCGCTGCGGCCCAGCGCCTGCCCGGCGACGACGGCGTCCGCCCGTCGATACTGCGCTGGACCACCAAGAGGTCCTGATGGTCGCCGAAAGCAAGCGAATCGGCGCGAGGCAAGGCGCCCCGGAACGAGCAACCGGAACGTGCACGAGTGGACGTGAGGATTGCGAGTGACGAGCAATGCGGCATCGCGGCGATTCGCGCCGTTTAACGAGGCCGTCAGGTGAAGCTGGGTCTGGTCATCGATCTTGACACCTGCGTCGGCTGCCACGCCTGCGCGACCGCGTGCAAGGAATGGAACGGCGCGTCGTCGGTCAGCGGGCCTTTGTCCGACTATCAGCCGTTCGGCGCCGAGCCGTCCGGCGTGTGGCTCAACCGGGTCCGGCATTACGAGGTCGGCGATTATCCGGCGAGCAAGACGATCAACTTCCCGATGTCGTGCCTGCATTGCAAAGACGCCGATTGCGTCAGCGTCTGCCCGACCGGGGCCTCGTACAAGCGCGCCGACGGCATCGTCCTGGTCGATCAGGACAAGTGTATGGGCTGCAACCTGTGCGCCTGGGCCTGCCCGTACGGAGCACGCGAGCTCGACCAGTCGACCGGCACGATGAAAAAGTGCACGCTGTGCGTCGATCGAATCTACGACGTGCTGTTGCCGCCGGAGGATCGCCAGCCGGCGTGCGTGCTGGCCTGTCCGACGCACGCGCGGATGTTCGGCGACTTCGACGATCCGCACTCCGAAGTCTCCCGCGTCACTGCGGAGCGCGGCGGCTTCGGCCTCTTGCCCGAGCTGGGCTACGCACCGGTCAACCGCTATCTTCCGCCGCGCGAGCCCAAACCCTTGCCGGGCGTCGACGATGCGCGCGCGCTGCTCGAGCGCGGGCTCGCGAGCCTGGCGAGCCCCGTCATCCGGCGCTGACGCCTCCCACACACCGTCCCGCGATGAAGCCCGCGCTGTCGATCGTCTTTTTCACCGTTGCTTCCGGCGCGGGCCTGGGGCTGCTCGCGCTGCTTGCGCTGGCGGATCTTTGCCCCGTTCCGCTGCTGGCGCCCGCGGCGCTGCCGCGCGGCATCGCCGTCGCGCTGCTTTTGATCGCCGCAGGGCTGGCCTCGTCGCTCTTGCATCTGGCCAAGCCCTCGAATGCGTGGCGCGCGTTTTCGCGCGTCCGCACGTCATGGCTTTCGCGTGAAGCGGTGCTCGCGGCACTGCTCTTTCCGCTGGCCTTCGTCTATCTTGCGGCAGTGCGGCTCGATGCCGCCGGCCTGTCGCGCCTGCTGCTTGCGACGCTGGTCTGCCTCTCGGCATGGGGACTGCTTTTTTGCACGGCGATGATCTATGCGAGCCTGAAGCCGATACGGCAGTGGCGCACCGGATGGACGCCGGCCACATACCTGCTGCTCGGTCACTGGTCGGGCGCGCTCCTCGCTGTTGCGCTCGCCAGCGGTTACGGCGGCGAATCGAGCTCCTGGGCGTGGCTCGCCGCGGCGCTTGGCGCGGCGGCGCTTGTCGCCAAGCTCGGCTACTGGCGCCATGGCGCTGACGATCGTGGCGGCAAATCGGCGCTGACGCTCGAGCAGGCGATCGGCGTGGCGCAGGGGGTCCGCCCGCCAGGCGTCAGCGTCGCGCAGGCGCGGCTTTTCGACGCCGGACACACGCAACGTACGTTTCTCACCGACGAATTCGTCTTTCGCATCGCGCGCCAACACGCGCAAGCCGTGCGCGGGGCCGCCCTGGCGCTCGGCTTTGCGATTCCTTTGATCTGGCTTGCCACGGGTCCGCGCCACTGGGTCGCGGCGCTGTCGGTAGCGGTGCTGGCGCTTGTGGGCCTGCTCGCCGAGCGGTGGCTCTTCTTCGCCGATGCGCGGCACACGGTGCGCCTCTATCATGGCGATGCGCGAACCTGAGCTGCTCGAGGTCGACGTCTGGCGCGGCGACGGTGACCGCGGCGGTCAATTCCGGACCTACGCCGTACCGCGCGAGGATGCGCAGACGGTGCTCGATGTCGTCACCTGGATCCAGCGAAAGCTCGACCCGACGCTCGCCTACCGCTTTGCCTGCCGGGTCGGCATGTGCGGCTCTTGCGCGATGACCGTCAACGGGCGCGCGCGCTGGACCTGCCGCACGCACGTCTCCAAGGTCGCGCGCGGCAACCGCCTGCAGATCGGGCCGCTGGCGAATCTGCCGGTCGTGCGGGACCTCGTCGTCGATATGCGGTCGTTCTTCGACAAGTGGGCGAAGGCCGGCGGACAGTTCACGCCGACGGCATCCCGCCGCGACGATTTCGCGCGCGTCGCTCCCGATACGCCGGCGCGGCGCGAAGTCGACGCGGCAATCGAGTGCATCGGGTGCGGCGTCTGCTACGCCTCGTGCGACATCGTCGCGTGGAATCCGGCCTACCTTGGCCCGGCGGCGCTCAATCGCGCGTGGACCTTGCAGAACGACGTGCGCGACGGCGATCGTCCCGCGCGGCTCGCCGCGGTTGCGGGCGATGCCGGCTGCCACGCCTGCCATACGCAGGCCGCGTGCACCGAACGCTGTCCGAAGCAGCTTTCGCCGACGGCGTCGATCGCGGGTCTCAAGCGCATGACGGCGCGCGCGGCGCTGAAAGGCGAGCTGTGAGCGCGCGCAGCGAGACGCGCCTGTGGCTGGCGCAGCGGGCGAGCGCGGCGGTGCTCGCGCTGTGCGTGCTGGTCCATCTGGCGACGATGATCGTCGCAGTGAAGGGCGGCTTGACCGCCGCCGAGATCCTCGGCCGCACGCGCGGCAATCCGGCGTGGGCCGCGTTCTACGCGGTGTTCGTCGCCGCGGTGGCGATTCATGCGCCGATCGGCTTGCGTACGATCGGGTCGGAATGGTTGCAGTGGCGCGGGCGCGGCGCCGATGCGTTCTGGCTGGTCGTCGGCGCGGCGCTCTTCGCCATCGGCATCCGCGCGGTCGCGGCGGTCGTGCTGTGAGAACAGCCGGTTGGCGCAACCGCGACCACCCGTCGTACTGGGCGTTTCTCGTCCATCGCGTCTCCGGCCTCGCGCTGGCGCTGTTCCTGCCGCTGCATTTCTGGGTACTGGGACAGGCACTCGCCGGCGAAGCCGCGCTGGACGCAGTTCCTCCGTTGGACCGAGCAGCCGCTGGTCAAGGCGTCGGAAGTGGCGCTGGTCTTCCTGCTTGCCGCGCATCTGGCCGGGGGCTTGCGCCTGCTGCTGATCGAGTTCGTCGGCTGGCGCCGCCAGGCGAAGCAAAGCTGGGTCGCCATCGCCGCCGGCGTGGCGCTGTTCTGTGCGCTGGCGTTCGCGCTTAACTTATACTGAGCGCATGCTCCGCATCGATCCGGGCGTCGTCGAGAACGTCGCCAAAGAACTCTATATCCGCGCGCTCAAAATCCTGCCGCCCGACATCAAGCAGGGTTTCGATACCCTTGCCGCGCGCGAGACCGCGGCGACGGCACAGAACGTGCTCGGCACGATGATCCGCAACATCGCCGTCGCCGAGGCGACCGACAACCTGCTTTGCCAGGACACCGGCATTCCGATCTACAACGTCACGATCGGACGCGGCGTGGAGCTCAGCGGCGACGACGGCGCGGCGCTGAAGGCGGCGATTCGCAAGGGCTGCGAGCGTGCGACGCGCGAGCATCCGCTGCGCTCGTCGATCGTGCACCCGTTGACGCGCGCGAACGAGCACACGTCCTGCGGCATCGGCGTCCCCGTGATCCAAATCGACCACCGCGACGAGATCGACGGACTCAAGATCGAGATGATCCCCAAGGGCAGCGGCTCGGAGAACAATTCCTGGCTCAAGATGGCGGTGCCGGCCGAAGGTATCGACGCGATCAAGACCTTCGTCATCGACTGCGTGCTCGACGCCGGCGGCAAGACCTGCCCGCCGACGATCGTCGGCGTCGGCGTCGGCGGCACGGCCGACCTTTGCATGCACCTGGCCAAGATAGCCGCCACGCGGCCGCTGGGAACGCATTGCGCCGACGCCGAAGGCGCGAAGCTCGAGGACGAGCTTTCCGGCGCGGTCAACATGCTCGGCGTCGGACCGCAAGGCCTGGGCGGCGATGCCACGGCATTCGCCGTCCACGTCGAGCTCGCCGCCACGCATATCACGATGAATCCGGTTGCGGTGAACATGCAGTGCCATTCGGCGCGACGGGCGAGTGCGGCGATCACTTCCGCCGGCGTGAGTTACGGCTTCTAAGCGCATGGCGCACCACGATCTCTCTACGCCGATCACCGAAGCGCAAACGCGCGCGCTGCGAATCGACGACACCGTCACCCTGAACGGGCCGTTGTTCGGCATCCGCGACGCCACGCAGATTGCGATGTTCGATCGCGGTCGGGCGACGCGCTTCGATCTCGTCGGCCATGCGGTCATCCACACCGCGCCCAACGTGAAGAAGGTCGACGTTTCGCCCGAGCATCCCACCGGCTACGCACCGGTGTGCATCGGCACCACGACCTCGTCGCGGATGGAGCGCTTCACGCGGCCCTTGCTCGAGCGCTGCGGCGTTCGTCTCGTCATCGGCAAAGGTGGGCTCGGAGCGGCATCGCTGGCGGCGTTCGGCGAGATCGGAGGCGCGTACCTGGCGATCGTCGGTGGCACCGCGGCGCTCGAGACGACCTGGATCGAGGCGATCGAGGATGTCGACCTGGACGACCTCAATCCCGAGAGCCTGTGGCGGTTTCGCGTCCGCGGCTTCGGCCCCCTGCGGGTGGCGATGGACAGCCACGGGGGCAGCCTGTACACGTCGGTCGATGCGGACGCACGCGGCAAGCGCGCCGCGGCGCTCGCGGCGCTCGGCGTCAACGCGCGCCCGGCACGCTGAATGCGGCGGTTCAAGAGCGACATCCTGATCCTCGGCTCGGGCGGCGCCGGGCTGTTTGCGGCGCTGCATGCCCATGCCGCCGATCCGTCGCTGTCGATCGCGATCGCCGTCAAGGGCCTGCTCGGCAAATGCGGCTGTACGCGCATGGTGCAGGGCGGCTACAACGTGGCGCTTGCCGCCGGCGATTCGGTCGAGCGCCATTTCATGGACACGATCGAAGGCGGCAAGTGGCTGCCCGACCAGGATCTCGCCTGGGCGCTGGTCAACGGCGCGATCGAGCGCGTGCACGAGCTCGAGAACGAGCTCGGCTGCTTTTTCGACCGCAATCCCGACGGCAGCGTGCACCAGAAAGCCTTTGCCGGACAGACGTTCGACCGCACGGTGCACAAGGGCGACCTGACCGGCATCGAGATCATCAACCGCCTTTCCGAGCAGGTGTGGGCGCGCGGCATCGAACGGCTGGAGGAGCATCGCGCGCTCGAGTTCATCCTGACGCCGGATGGATCCGCGCTGGCCGCGGTGCTGCTGGTCGACATGCGCACCGGCGATTACGTGCTTGCCGAAGCCAAGGCGGTGCTGCTCGCCACCGGCGGCGGACCGACGATGTACCGCTACCACACGCCGTCGGGCGACAAGAGCTGCGATGGCATGGCGATGGCGCTCGCGGCGGGCCTGCCGCTGCGCGACATGGAAATGGTGCAGTTCCACCCGACGGGTCTCCTCGCCGGCCCGCATACGCGGATGACCGGCACCGTGCTCGAGGAGGGCCTGCGCGGCGCCGGCGGTTATCTCCTCGACGGACGTGGCCAGCGCTTCATGCAAAACTACGACGCGCGCGCCGAGCGCGCGACGCGCGACATCGTATCGCGCGCGATCGATGCCGAAATGCGCGCCGGCCGGACGACGCCGCACGGCGGCGTCTGGCTGTCGATGGCGCATCTGGGCGCCGACAACGTGCGGCGCCAGTTCAAGGGCATGGTCGAGCGCTGCGCCGACTGCGGTTTCGACCTGGCGGGCGACCGGGTCGAAGTCGTGCCGACCGCGCATTACATGATGGGCGGCGTCGAGTTCGCCGCCGACTGCACGACGGCGCTCCCCGGATTGTTCGTCGCCGGCGAGGATTCGGGCGGCGTTCACGGCGCCAACCGGCTCGGCGGGAATGGTGTGGCGAATTCGACGGTGTTCGGCGCGATCGCCGGCGACGCGATGGCAGCATGGGTTGCGCGCGAAGGTGCGTTTCGCCATGCCGACAGCGCCGCGATTGAGGCTGCGCTCGACCGTGCGGAGGCACCGTTCCGGCAGGGGAAAAGCGCTGACCTGGACGCGATCCGCGAGCGGCTGTCCGCCGCGATGTGGGATGACGCCGGCATCGTGCGCGATGCCGGCGGCCTCGGGCGCGCGGCTGCCATGCTGGACGCGCTCGCCGATGAGCTCGGCAGCTACGCGCTGCCGGCCGGTGCGCGCGAGCGCGCCTTCAACTTGAGCTGGCATGACTGGCTCAACCTGGGGAGCCTGGTCGAGGTGAGCCGCGCGATCGTCGCGGCCGCCGCCGCGCGGCGCGAATCGCGGGGCGCGCATTTTCGCGCCGATTATCCCGATACCGGGGATCTGGCCGCCTCGGCATACACGCGTGTCAGGCGGCAGCAGGGGAGGCTGGGCGTCGAGACCGTGCCGGTGCGGTTTACGCGGGTCAGGCCCGGCGAATCGCTGCTCTCAGGCTAAGGTCAGGGAGGCCAACCGCGGCAAGTCGGCGCCGCCGGGCGCGACCGTCACATCGGTGTCATCTACGTCGGGCAAGAATGCGGCAACGACGTCGAGAGGCACATCATGGCTGTTCACGCCGAAGGGTACTGCCGGATCATGGAGCAGCTCGGGGAGAAGCAGGACTTCGAATCCGAGCTTAGCCGACTCGGCTACCGGCACGAGGACTTCTCGCTCACCGTCCGTCGCGCACACCTGGCAGGCCCTGCCAACGGATGGACCGCAAGCTACACGGTCTGCGTAACGGATCTGCGGACGTCGGCCTCGAACGTCTACTGGGGAGGGCCGCGTATGGACTGGGTCGCGCAGTTCGCGGCGGACCTTGCACACGGCTTCTTCGGCGAGCCGCGCATACTTCGCGCATCTCCGATGCCGTGGCGCGCCCGTGCGGGCGGCTAGCGAGGCGGTCGACCGGGCTTCTAGTTATCGGCCGCGCGACGGCGCGTGAGCTCCATCAACCAGGTCTGTGCGCCCAGGGTCGCCGGTCCCTTGTCGTCGTCCGCCGGCACCTGCTGCTGACGGTAGGTTCCGTCCGCACCCATGACCCACGCCTGCCGGCTGTCCTGCAGACATGCCTGCAGTATTTCCCAGAGGCGTTCGCGCAGCGGACGGTCGTTGATCGGCGTCGCCGCTTCGACCCTTTGCGAAAGGTTGCGCATCATCCAGTCCGCGGAGCCCAGGTAGAACTCGCCCGCAAGCGGATCCTCCTCGCCGTTGGCGAAATAGAAGATGCGCGAGTGCTCGAGGAACCGCCCGATGATCGAGCGCACGCGAACATTCTCGGTCCAGCCCGGAACGCCTGCGCGAAGACAGCAGAAACCGCGGACGATCAGGTCGATCCTGACACCGGCTCGCGAGGCCGCCACCAGCGCCGAGGTGATCTCCAGATCGTCGACCTGGTTGAGCTTGGCGATGATGTGGCCGGTTCGGCCCGCTGCGCAGTGAGCCGCTTCGCGCCCGATCATCTCCAGAAACCGTTGGCGCATGTTCATCGGCGCGACCAGCAACTTCTGGAATTGAGGCCCCTTCGAGTGGCCGGTAAGGTAATGAAACAGGTTGACGATGTCGCCGGTGATTGCAGGGTCGGCCGTAAGCAGCCCGACGTCGGTGTAGGAGCGGGCCGTCTTGACGTGATAGTTGCCGGTGCCGATATGCGCGTAGCAGCGCAGCCCCATCCCGTGCTGGAGCACGACCAGCGCAATCTTGGTGTGGGTCTTGAGTCCGAGGACGCCGTAGGTCACGTGCGCGCCGGCTTTTTCGAGCTGCTGCGCCCAGTGCAGGTTGCGGGCTTCATCGAATCGTGCCGTCAGCTCGATGACGCAGGCTACCTGCTTCCCCCCTTCGGCGGTACGGACCAGGGAGCGAACAAACGGCGTGTCGTCGCCGACGCGATAGACGGTCATCTTGATCGCCAGTGTTCGGGGGTCGTCGGCCGCCTGATGAATGAAGCGCTCGACGCTCGAATCGAAGCTCTCGTAAGGGTGGTGGATGAGGATGTCGCCGGCATCGATTGCGGTAAAGATATCGGATTCCGGCCCGTCGAGCCGGACGACAGGCTGTGGAGTCCAGGCAGGATCACGCAGGGCCGGAATGTCGAGCGCGGCGATCTGGAACAGGTCGGGATAGTCGAGCATCCCTGGCAGCTCGAACACGTCCACATCGGTCAATTCGAACCGCTCCATCAAGGCGCTTCGCACCGCCGGGTCGGCGTCGGGGCCGAAGTCGACTCGCACGACCGGCTCGAACCGCCTTTGCCGGACGGCGTCGGTGACAACGTCGCGCAGACTCTCCCCTTCATCGTCTTCGAGGTCCATTTCCGCGTTACGCAGGATGCGAAACAAAGTGCCGGAAATAATCGTCATCCCGGGCAGCAACTTGTTCGCGCTGTGGTAAATCAATTCCTCGAGTGCGAGAAAGCGACGCTGATCGGCCGGAACGTCGGCTTTGAGCTCGAACCAGGCCGGGAGCTCCGGCGGAATCTTGATGCGGACCATCCGCGGCTCGATCGATTCCTCGCTGGCGATCACGAACGCCCAGTTGGTCGACAGGTTCGACATGAACGGAAACGGATGCGCAGGATCGAAGCTCAACGGCGTGAGCGCCGGTGACACGTGGCTGTCGAAATAGGCGCTTGCCTCTTCCGCCTGCGCCGTGCTCAGTTGCTCCCAGGTCGAGATCTCGATTCCGTGCGAAGCGAGTTGCGGCAGCAGCGCCTTGTAGCAGATCGCCTGATCGTCCAGCATCTTCAGCACGATCGCTCGTATCGCCAGCAACCGCGCGCGCGCGTCCCCCTCGCGAGCGAGCGGGTCTTCGCGGTCTTCCTTCAACGCCTTGCCGCGAAACATTCCCACACGCTTCATGAAAAACTCGTCCAGGTTCGACGTCACGATGGCAAGGAACTTGAGTCTCTCGAGCAGCGGCGTACGCTCGTCGAATGCCTCGTGCAAAACGCGGTCGTTGAAGGCAAGCCACCCGATATCGCGGTCGAGCCAGGCATGCTCGAGGAATGCCTTCCGGTCGATCGTGTCGACAAGAGCAGACTCGGCTGTGCGGTCGTTCATGGATTCCTCGAAGAACAGGATGTCGCCCCCGGCATGGCGCTCTGCCCGCACAAAGGCGGCATCGATGAGCAAACGCGCAGATTACACTGATACGCTCGGGCGCAAATAGCCAAACATTTGTGACGGATCAATGACAACCGGCCGCCGCCGGATCGATTTAATGCATTTGTCACCGTAACGCCATCGGATTGCAATGACCGCTGAATATGCTCTGGCGTCATCGACCAATGGCGTCCGTCATTTCTTGATCACCCGAGTGTCCCGCGACCCCGACTTGCTTGATGGCCGCGCCCGAGCTTCTTGAGAGCCCGCATAAGGGGCAGCGCGGCTTGCAGCGGCTGCTAAACGCAGTGTTCTATTCGCTGTCGGGGTTGCGTCTGGCATTCCATCACGAGAGCGCGTTCCGCCAGGAAGTCGCGCTCGCGGCCCTGTTGCTGCCGCTGGCGTGTCTGGTCAATGTGTCGGCGGTCGAGCGCGCAATGCTGTTCGGCTCGGTGCTGTTCCTCCTGGTGGTCGAGCTCCTTAACTCGAGCGTCGAAGCGGCAATCGACCGCATCGGCTTCGACACGCATCGACTCTCGAAGCGCGCCAAGGATCTCGGTAGCGCTGCGGTGCTGGTCGCCCTGGTCATGCTTGCGATCACCTGGGGACTGATTGCCGTACCGCCGCTGGTTCACTACGGCCAGAGCCTGGTCGCGCCGCTGCGCTAGACAGCCGCCGGCGCAACTACGCAGTTGCAGATCCCGGCGATTCTCTTGTTCGCGGCCGGTGATTGGCGGCGGGCTGGTTGCGGATTCAGAGCCGCCCGATGAGAATCTCGCGCACCCGCCGGCTCGCGAACAGCGCAAGGTAATCTGTAACTCGCGCGGTCTCTTTCAGGCGCGCAAATTCTGATTCGTAGGCGTGCTCGACTTCGGACACCGGGCAGCTCAGCTCGGTGGCCAGGGCTTCGATTGCCTTGCGATGTTTCGCTGGCTCGTCCGAGTCATTGCGATAGCGCTCCACAATAAGCTCCATTGAAGGGTGCTTCCATTGAAGGTGAAGTTGCAAACCGGTGCGTTACTCCCCGGCTTGATGTCGCATTGGACCCCAAGATAAACATCGATGCTCGACGCATGCAAGAGTTTTTCGCAGGACGTCGTAGCGCCGTCACACAACTGCAACATTCGCTTCATGCCGGCGTCGCATTCGCGGGATAAGGTTCACGTCATGCGCCAACATAAGCACTTGCGCGTGATGCTTGACGTTCTGGCTGAACTTTGCAATGCGCGGGACCGTCGCCGTCGCGTTTTCTCTCGCCACGCCGTCCGGTCGCGGCCCGCGTAAGGCGGCATGAACCCGATGCCTGCCGCCATGCAGCGATTCCGGGCGATCTGGATCTCGGACACCCATCTCGGGACGACCGGTTGCCAGGCTGCGCGTCTGCTCGAGTTTCTGCGACGCACCGAATCGGATTACCTCTATCTGGTCGGCGACATCATCGACGGCTGGCAATTGCGACGTCGCTGGTACTGGCATCAATCGCATAACGACGTCGTGCAGAAAATCCTCCGCAAGGCGCGCAAGGGCACCGAGGTCATCTACATTCCCGGCAACCACGATGAAGCCGCCGGTCATTTTCTCGACCTCGCCTTCGGCGGCATCACGATCCGCCGCGAAGAGGTACATCGGACCGCGCTCGGGTTGAAACTGCTGGTGATCCATGGCGATCTGTTCGACGGCGTCGTGCAGCATGCCAAGTGGCTCGCCTACCTCGGCGATTGGCTCTACACGCTGACGCTGCGGTTGAACCACCATTTCAATGCGCTGCGCGCGCGGCTGGGACTGCCGTACTGGTCGCTGGCCCAGTTTCTCAAACACAAGGTCAAGAACGCCGTCAGCTATATCAGCGCGTTCGAAGAGGCGCTCGCCGCCGAAGCGCGCTCTCGCGGCTTCGACGGGGTCGTCTGCGGCCACATTCACAAGGCGGAGATCCGCGAGATCGACGGCATTCTGTATTGCAACGACGGCGACTGGGTGGAGAGCCTGACCGCGCTTGTGGAAACCACCGCGGGGGAGCTCAAGATCGTGCATTGGCGCGACTTCCTCACCGCGGCCGTGCTGGACGAACCCGACGAGGAAACTGATGCGCATCCTGATCGCGAGCGACGCCTGGTCGCCGCAGGTTAACGGCGTCGTAACCACGCTGCGCAATACGGTGCGGGAACTGGAGCAGCTCGGACACCTGGTCAAATTGATCACGCCCGAAGGCTTCCGGACGATTCCGTGTCCGACCTATCCGGAGATCCGTCTCGCGATCGCGCCCGGCCCGCGCGTCGCGCGTGCGATCGAGGAATTCGAGCCGCACGCCGTGCACATCGAGACCGAAGCGCCACTGGGCATCGCCGCTCGCAAGTACTGCATGGCGGAAGACCGGCCGTTCACGACCGCGTATCACACGCAGTTCCCGGAGTTCATTTATGCGCGGTGTCGATTGCCGGTCGCCATAACCTACCGCTTGATGCGCTGGTTCCACGATCCGGCGGCCGCGGTTCTGGTGCCGACGGCGGCCATGCAAAGACAACTCGAAGCACGAGGTTTCACCAACCTGGCCGGGTGGTCGCGCGGCGTCGATACCAATACGTTCGCTCCGGCAAAGCGGGAACGTCTGCCAGGCCGGCCGATATTTCTCTACGCGGGTCGGGTCGCCGTCGAAAAAACTATCGAAGATTTCCTCAAGCTGGATCTGCCGGGCACGAAGTGGGTCGTCGGCGACGGCCCGGCGCGGGCCTCGCTTGAGGCCAGGTTCCCCGAGGCGGTGTTTTTCGGGATGAAGCACGGTGCGGAGCTTGCGTACCACTATCAGCAGGCTGACGCGTTTGTCTTTCCAAGCCGTACCGACACGTTCGGCCTGGTTTTGATCGAGGCGATGGCTTGCGGCACTCCAGTCGCCGCGTTTCCGGTCACCGGGCCGATCGACGTCGTGCGGGACCCGGAAGCGGGCGTCTTGTCGGAGGACCTGCGCGCCGCTGCGCTTGCCGCGCTCAAGCTCGACCGCGGCTCGGTCCATCGCTATGCGCAGCAGTTCTCGTGGGCGATGGCGACCAGACAATTCGTCAACAGCCTTCGACCCGTGGGTATCGCCGAAGCGGCCTGATCGCCGGTCGGGCGCACCGGCGGCGGCGACCCGCGGTGTAATCGCGCTGTAATACTAGCCTCCCACAATGGAGGCTATGACAATAACGCGAGGAAATAACGTGCGAAACACTACTACAACATCCCGTTTGCTGGCGGCAGTGCTGGGCGTAGGTTTGCTGGCGGCTGCGTCCGCCCGGGCAGACGACATTACCGGTGCCGGCGCGACCTTCCCATACCCGATTTACGCCAAGTGGGCTGAGGCCTACAGGGCCAAGAGCGGTGTGGGATTGAACTACCAGTCGATCGGCTCCGGCGGTGGGATCAAGCAGATTCAGAACAAGACCGTCGATTTCGGTGCGTCGGACATGCCGATGAAACCCGAGGAACTGAATAAGGATGGCCTGTTGCAGTTTCCGACGGTGATCGGCGGTGACATCCCCGTCGTCAATCTGGACGGGATCAAGCCGGGCGAGCTCAAGATGACCGGTCCGCTGCTGGCGAACATCTACCTGGGCAAGATCACGAAATGGAACGACCCCGCGATCGTCAAGCTCAACCCGGGCGTCAAGCTGCCGGATTCCGAGATCACGGTGGTGCACCGTTCGGACGGATCGGGCACGACATTCATCTGGGTGAACTATCTGTCGAAGGTCAGCCCGGAATGGAAGGACAAGGTCGGCGAGGGCACGTCGGTCGCCTGGCCCGCAGGCGTCGGGGGCAAGGGCAATGAGGGTGTCGCCTCGTACGTGCAACGCGTCAAGGGCTCGATCGGCTACGTCGAATATGCGTACGCGCTGCAGAACAAGATGACCCACGCGCAAGTGCAGAACCGCGACGGCAACTTCGTCAACCCGTCGGCCGAAACGTTCAAGGCGGCCGCCGCGGGCGCCGACTGGAGCAAGGCGCCTGGCTATTACCTGCTGTTGACCGATCAACCCGGCAAGACCTCGTGGCCGATCTCCGGCGCAACGTTCATCCTCATGTACAAGACGCAGGCCAAGCCGGACACGGCGAAGGAAGTGCTCAAGTTCTTCGATTGGGCCTATTCGCCGGAAGGCGACAAGCTCGCCGATGCGCTCGACTATGTGCCGCTTCCGGGTGCGGTCACCAACCAGATCCGCAACACCTGGAAGTCGCAGATCAAGGACGCTTCCGGGAAGCCGGTGTACTGATAGCGCGGCCTGCCTTTGCCCGCGTTGTCGCCGTTCGGCAAACGCGCCCACACCAGCTTTTTCGATCGGAGCCACGCCGTTCGCGGCCGCATGCGCGGTCCGCGCATGGCTTGGCTCCGAGCGATTGCATCAGAGGATGACGTGCGCGTACCGGTCATGCAGGCAACCGCGGAGGGCACACCGGTTATAATCAAGAGGTCGCCTCGCGCAGCATTTGCGGCCACCTTCCGGATGCCAAAGTCCAAACAGCGGAGCACGAAGTTACAGGACGCGCTGTTCCGCTGGCTGACCCGTTCTTTTGCGTTCCTGGTGCTCGCCATTTTGCTGGGGATCATTGTTTCTCTGGTCTACGGCAGCCTGCCGGCGATGCAGAGATTCGGTTTCGGATTTCTGTTCAGTGCGGAGTGGAACCCCGTCACCGAGAAGTTCGGCGCGCTGGTGCCCATCGTCGGCACGCTGGTCACGTCCGCCATCGCGTTGCTGGTCGGGGTGCCGGTGAGCTTCGGCATTGCGCTTTTCCTGACCGAGATGTCGCCGCTTTGGCTCAAGCGTCCGCTTGGCACTGCGATCGAATTGCTCGCCGCGATTCCAAGTATCATCTACGGCATGTGGGGTCTGTTCGTCCTCGCGCCGCTGTTCGCCGATTACCTGCAGCCGTGGTTGATTGCCAGCCTCGGCGCCGTGCCACTTCTCGGCGCGTTGTTCAAAGGCCCGCCGCAAGGCATCGGCGTGCTTACGGCGGGGTTCGTTCTTGCGATCATGGTCATCCCGTTCATCGCCTCGGTGATGCGCGATGTGTTCGAGATCGTTCCCCCGGTGCTCAAGGAATCGGCGTATGGCATCGGGTGCACAACCTGGGAAGTGGTTCGCAACGTCGTTCTGCCGTACACCAAGGTTGGCGTCATCGGCGGAATCATGCTGGGGCTGGGCCGCGCGCTGGGCGAGACGATGGCTGTGACTTTCCTGATTGGCAATGCGCATCAGCTGACCGCGTCGATCCTCGCGCCGGGCAATAGCATCGCGTCGGCGCTGGCGAATGAATTCACCGAGGCAGTGGGCGATGTGTACACGTCGGCGCTGATCGAGCTTGGCCTGATCCTGTTCGTGATCACGTTCATCGTGCTCGCGCTGGCAAAGCTGCTCCTGTTGCAACTCGCCAGGGGCGAAGGCAGAAAGACCTGAGTCGGCGCCGATCCCCATGATGAAAACACTCTACGCGCGCCGGCTGTTCGTCAACCGCTTCAATCTCGCCATGTCGCTGATGACGATGGCGTTCGGACTGACCTTTCTGCTCTGGATTCTGTACACGCTGTTCGCGGCGGGCTTCCACGCGTTTGGCGTCGCCCTTTTTACGCAGATGACGCCTCCACCGGGCAGCAAGGGCGGGCTGCTCAATGCCATCATGGGCAGCGTGATGATGGCGACGATGGGCACGCTGATCGGTACGCCGATCGGAATTCTCGCCGGGATATACCTTGCGGAATACGGCAGCCGCGGCTGGCTGGCGCCGGTCACACGGTTCATCAATGACATCCTGCTGTCGGCGCCGTCGATCGTCATCGGGCTGTTCATTTACGAGATCTACGTCTTCCAGGTCGGCCATTTCTCGGCATGGGCGGGATCACTCGCGCTGGCGCTGATCGTCATTCCGGTGGTCGTCCGCACCACCGAGAACATGCTCAGACTCGTTCCCGACAGCCTGCGGGAGGCGGCGGTGGCTCTGGGGACCCCGCAATGGAAAATGATCCTGATGGTGACGCTGAAGGCGGTCCGCGCCGGCGTCATCACCGGAATCCTGCTCGCGGTCGCGAGAATCTCGGGCGAAACCGCGCCGTTGCTGTTCACGGCGTTGAACAACCAGTTCTGGACAACCAATCTCAACGCACCGATGTCGAATCTGCCGGTGGTGATCTTCCAGTTCGCGATGAGCCCCTACAGCGATTGGCAGGAGCTCGCATGGGCCGGTTCGCTGCTCATTACACTTGCAGTGCTGACGCTCAACATCGTGGCGCGTCTGTTCTTTCGACAGACGGCAGCCAAATGAAATCGGGAGCCTTTAGATGAATCTCGAAGCTGTCGCGATTCGCGCCGAAGCGAGCGGCGCCGCTGCTGCACATCTTCCGATCAAGATATCGATCCGGCACCTTGATTTCTTCTACGGAAAATTCCATGCGCTGAAGGACGTCAATCTGGACATCGCCACCGGTCGCATCACCGCGTTCATCGGCCCGTCCGGTTGCGGCAAGTCGACCTTGTTGCGGACGATGAACCGCATGTATTCGCTCTATCCCGGGCAGCGCGCAACGGGCGAGATCCTGTTCGGCGGCAGGAACCTCCTGCATTCCCGCATCGATCTCAACATGCTGCGCGCCAAGATCGGCATGGTTTTCCAGAAGCCGACGCCGTTTCCGATGTCGATATACGACAATATCGCGTTCGGCGTAAGGCTGTACGAGACGCTGAGCTCGCGCGCGATGGACGAGCGCGTCGAATGGGCGCTCACCAAGGCGGCGATGTGGGACGAAGCCAAGGACAAGTTGAAGCAGAGCGGCATGGCGCTTTCCGGCGGCCAGCAGCAGCGGCTGTGCATCGCGCGCGCCGTCGCCGTCAAACCCGAGATTCTGCTGCTCGACGAGCCGACATCCGCGCTGGACCCGATCTCGACTGCCAAGATCGAGGAGCTGTTGAGCGAGCTCAAGGCCGACTATACGATCGTCATCGTCACCCACAACATGCAACAAGCCGCGCGCGTCTCGGATTACACTGCCTACATGTACCTTGGTGAGCTGATCGAGTTCGGCGCGACCGACGAGATATTCCTCAAGCCTAAGCGCAAGGAAACCGAGGATTACATCACCGGCCGGTTTGGCTGACTCGCCGGCAGGCGAACAACGAGGGCAACCCAATGAGCGATCATACGCACAAGCAATTCGACGCCGAGATGGAGGAAATCCGCTCGGGTGTGCTGGCCATGGGCGGGCTGGTGGAGACGCAGCTCACCCGTGCGATTGATGCGCTCAAGCATCCCGATAATATCGACCTGATCGCATCGGTCGCCACCGACGAGCGAGCGATCAATCAGATGCAGGTCAGCATCGATCAGCAGTGCAGCCAGATCATCGCCAAGCGCCAGCCGGCGGCGATCGACCTGCGCATGGTCCTGACGGTCGTGAAAGTCGTCAACGAGCTGGAGCGGATCGGCGACGAGATCAAGAAGATCGCGTACAAGGCGCAGCAGATGCAGCGGCCGGAGCGTCTGTCCAACGTCCGTTTTCACGAAATCACGCGTGCTGCCGAGCTCGCCGAGAGCAACCTGCAGCTCGCGCTGGACGCGTTCGCCAGGCTCGACGTCAACGCCGCCGCGCAGGTCGTCAGCAACGATGAGGCGATCGATTCCGCCTTCCTGTCGATCCTGCGCCAGTTGATCAGCTATATGATGGAAGACCCGCGCACGATCACGCCGGCGCTCGAGATCGTGTTCATCGCCAAATCGATCGAGCGCATCGGCGACCACGCCAAGAACGTGGCCGAGAATGTCGTTCACGTCGTCAAGGGCAAGGATGTCCGTCACGCCACCGCCGAGCAAATCCGCGCCGAAGTGGCAGAATGAGCCGATGGCCGCTGCGCGCCTAGGCACGTCGATTCTGGTCGTCGAGGACGAGCCGGCGATCCAGGAGCTGCTGCGGCTGAGCCTCGGTGACGCCGGCTTCGCCGTGCACGCGGTCGCCGATGCGGAAGGCGCACACGCGGAGATCCGACGTGCGCTGCCCGATCTGGTCCTGCTCGACTGGATGCTGCCCGGGCAATCGGGACTGGCGCTGGCGCGCACGCTGCGCGCCGACGCGCGCACGCGCGAGCTGCCGATCATCATGCTCACCGCGCGCGGCGACGAGACGGACAGGATCGCCGGGCTCGAGGCCTGGGTCGACGACTATGTGACCAAGCCATTCTCGCCGCGCGAGTTGCAGGCTCGTATCAAGTCTGTGCTGCGCCGCCGCGCACCCGAGTCTGCGCAGGAAATGCTCTCGGTCGGCGATTTGCAGCTCGATCCGGCCGCGCATCGCGTCACCGCCGCCGGCGCGACGGTCGATCTCGGGCCGACGGAATTCCGCCTGCTCAAGTTCCTGATGGCGCGCCCGGACCGCGTACACACGCGGACGCAGCTTCTCGATCAGGTCTGGGGCGATCACGTCTACATCGAGGAGCGCACGATCGATGTCCACATTCGCCGCTTGCGCCTGGCCCTCGAGCCGCACGGGCAAGAGCACATGATCGAGACCGTGCGCGGTACCGGATATCGGCTTGCCGCGGTCAAGCGTCCGTAGGCTCTTCGCGGACCTCGGCACGCTGCCCTTGTTGCCACGGCTTTAGGCAATGACCCTGGTCTGGCTGAGCGGCCTTGCCGCCGTCGTTCTGGTGGCGCTGGCGGCGCTGGTCGCCGGTCTGTCCGGCGGCATCGGCGTCGCGTGCGGCGCGGTGGCCATCGGCGCAATCGTGGTCCTCGGGTGGCATCTGTCCCAGCTCGACCGCCTGCTGCGGTGGGCAGCGGGGCCGATCGATGCGCAGGTGCCGGAAGGCCGTGGCGTCTGGGGCCGGGTCTTTACCGCGCTCTATCGCAGGACCCGCCTGCGCTCGGCTCGCCAGCGCGATTTGAGGCTGGCGCTCGAGCGCTTCGAAAGCGGCGCCGAGGCGATGCCCGAGGGTGTGGTCGTTCTCGACGGCACCAACCGCATCCAGTGGGCAAACTCCCGCGCCGCGCGGCATCTCGGCATCGACGGCAGGAAGGACCGTGGCGCGCCGATCGTCAACCTGGTGCGTCAGCCGGCGTTCGTCCATTACCTGGCCGGCGCAGAGACCGGCGAGCCTCTGGTTCTGCAGTCCGCGCGCGAAGCGACGCTGACGCTGTCGCTACAGATCGTTCCATTCGGCGTCGAAGAAAAACTCCTGATGAGCCGCGATATCACGCGGCTGGAAGCCGTCGCGCGTGTTCGTCGCGACTTCATCGCCAACGTCTCGCACGAGCTCAAGACGCCGCTGACGGTGCTGTCGGGTTTCATCGAGACGCTGGCCGATGTGCCGCTCGATGAAGCGCAGCGCAAGCGCTGTCTCGCGTTGATGGGCGACCAGGCGCAAAGCATGCAGCGCCTGGTCGATGACTTGCTTACGCTGTCGACGCTGGAAAGCGAGGAAAGCCCACTGCGCGAAACCGAATTCGCGATCGTTCCACTGCTGCTCGCGCTTTCGGCGGACGCCAAAGCCCTGTCGGCGGGCAGGCATGAAATCGTATTGACGATCAACAATGCGGCAAGGGTCCGCGGCAGTCGCGACGAGCTGGCCAGCGCGTTCGGCAATCTGATCAGCAATGCAGTGCGGTACACGCCCGACGGAGGCCGCATAGCGCTCGACTGGCGGGCGAATGCAAACGGCGGCGAATTCAGCGTCGCCGACACCGGCATCGGCATCGCCGCCGAGGACATTCCACGGCTGACCGAGCGCTTCTATCGCGTCGATCACAGCCGTTCGCGCGCGACCGGCGGCACAGGGCTCGGGCTGGCCATCGTCAAGCATGTGCTGATGCGGCACCAGGGCGAGCTCAAGATCGAAAGCGAGCCCGAACGAGGCAGCCGCTTCACCGCAAGGCTGCCGAGTCGCCGCGTCATCGTCGAAGAGACCGAGCCCTCTGCGCCGACGGCTGCCGAAGGCGCCGCCGAATCCCCTACCAGTATGTCATCGCCGCGCTGAACAGGCCTTTGAGGTCGTCGCGCGAGACGTCCTTGGGCGCATTGCGGATCACGCGGTATTGCGGCTCGGCGCCGGTCGCCAGTGCATCGACGTCTGCGGCGCCGAAGCCCAGCGCAGCCAGGCCGTTGGGCATGCCGGCGGCGCGCATCAGCTCGACCACGCGTCCGGCGAGCACTTCGCCCGCGTCGCCATCGCCGGCGCCTTGCGTCTTCGCGCCGAGACAGCCCGCGGCGTGCAGGTGGCGCGCCGGACACGACGGGGCCGTATAGCGCCACACCGACGGGTTGTTGAGCACGACCGCCATGCCGTGCGGCACCAGCGTCTTGCCGGCCGGATAGCCGGCGACGTGAAAGTCGCGCGCGAGCCCGGACACCGCGTACGACAGTCCGTGCGGCAAATGGCATCCGGCGGCGTTGAATGCGATGCCCGCCTGCATCGCCGCGTACATCATTTCGGTGCGTGCCTCGATGTCGGCGGCATCGTTCACCGCGCGTACCAGGAACCTGCCGACCGAGCGCAGTGCCTCGGACGCCAGTCCGTCGGAAAACGGGTTGGCGCCTTGCGACACGGGGCGGCTCGCGCCGCGCGCCGGGTTCAACCGCTTTGGCCACGCGCGCGCAGTGAGCGATTCGAGCGCGTGGCTCATGCAGTCGAACCCGCTGGACGCGACGACGTTTCGCGGCAAGGTCGCGGTTACATCCGGATCGATCAGCGCGACCGTCGGAATCAGCCGGCGCGAAATGATGCCGGTCTTGGCGTTGATCTCGGTCAGGTTGAAAATCGAGATGCCGGTCATCTCCGAGCCAGTGCCCGACGTCGTCGGACAGGCGATATGCGGACGCAGCACGCCCGGAACGCGCTGGCCGGCGCCGATCGGCGCGTTGACGTAAGTCATGAATTCGGCCGGGTAGGTCGCGTACAGGTTCGCCGCCTTGCAGGTGTCGAGCACCGAGCCGCCGCCGACTGAGACGTAACCGTCGAATCTACCCTCGGCGGCGAAACGCGACGCGGCCTGGAACGACGCCGTCGTCGGCTCGACCGTCACCTCGTCGTAGATCGCCACATCGATTCCAACGGCCGATAGCGAGCTCATCACCGTCGCCAGGTGCTCGGAGCTCGCCAGTGTCCTGTCGGTGAACAGCGCGACCCGTTTCAAGCCCAGCTCCGCCGCGTGCGCGCCGGCTTCGGCCAGGCAGCCGGCGCCGAAGGTGAACGTCGGCATCCCGACGGTGAACGCCTTGTCGCTGTCAGCGGTCAGCGCGAAGTCGGTGTGGCAGCAGCTCATCGAATCTCCTTTGCGGAAGCGGCGCCCGGCGATTGGTCGGCATCGCGAAGGATCAGGTAGGCCGCCTTTTCGGCGATCATGATCACAGGCACATTGGTGTTGCCGGACGTCAACGTCGGCATGATGCTGCAGTCGACCACGCGCAAGCCGTCGAGGCCGTGCACGCGCAGTTCGTGATCGACCACCGTCAGCGGATCGCGGGCAGCATCGCCCATCTTGCAGGTGCCGCTGGGATGGAAGATCGTCCCGCCGGTATTTTTCGCGAACTCCAGCAGATCCGCGTCGGATTGAGCCGCCGGCCCCGGCCGGTATTCGGCCTTGACGTAGGGCGACAGTTCGCCGGTCGCCGCGAGCCTGCGCGCAAGGCGGATGCCGGCAAGCAGCGTTTCCCGGTCAGCTTGCGTCGACAGGTAATTCGCTTGCATCGCCGGCGGGACCAGCGGATCGGCCGAGCGTATGCGCACCCAACCGCGCGATTGCGGCCGCAACTGGCAGACCGACATCGTGAACCCGGAAAAGGTGTGCGTCGGCGAGCCCGCCATGTCGGAGGAAAGGGTAGCGATATGGAATTGCACATCCGGCGTCGTTGCGTCGGGACAGGCGCGCGCGAATATGCCGCCCTGGTTGATGCCGACGGCCATCGGGCCGTCGCGCGTGAACAGGTAATCGATGCCCATGCCTATCGTGCGCCAGAAGCTCGCGAGGTCGTCGTTGGTCGTAATCGGCTTCGTGCATTGGTAGATGACGCGCGCCTGCAGATGATCCTGCAGGTTTTCGCCGACGCCGGCGAGCTCATGGACCAGCGGAATGTCGAACCGCTGCAGAAGGTCCTTGGGTCCGACGCCGGATAGCTGCAACAGCTGCGGCGTCTGCAGCGCGCCGGCGCAGAGCAGGACTTCGCGGCGCGCGAGCGCCGTGTGTTCGGCGCCGCGGTGGCGATAGCTGACGCCGCCGGCGCGGCGCCCGTCGAACGCGATTCGCGTCGCTTGCGCGCCGGTCTCGACGCGGAGGTTCTGCCGCCGGCGCGCCGGCTTGAGGTAGGCGACGGCGGTGCTGCAGCGCCATCCGCGGCGGGTCGACAGATGGTAGTAGCCGGCGCCTTCCTGCACCGCGCCGTTGAAATCGTCGTTGCGGGCGATGCCGATCTCGCCGGCGCCGGCGATGACCGCGTCGATCAGCTCGTGCCGGCGGCGGATCGGCGAGCACCACAGCGGCCCGTCGCGGCCGTGGTATGCCGGGTCACCGCCAGGCGCGTGCTCGAGCCGCTTGAAATACGGCAGAACTTCGTCATAGCTCCAGCCTGCATTGCCCGCCGCCGCCCAGCGATCGTAGTCCTGACGCTGGCCGCGGACGTAGATGAGTCCATTGATCGAGCTCGAGCCTCCGAGCGTCTTGCCGCGCGGCCAGTAGATCTTCCGGTCGTTCATGCCGGGATCGGGCTCGGTATGGAAGCACCAGTTGTAGCGCGGGTCGAACATCGTCTTGGCGTAGCCGATCGGCACGTGGATCCAGCGGAACGTATCCGGCGGACCCGCTTCGAGCAGCAGTACCGAGTAACGACCGTTGGCAGTCAGCCGGTTGGCGAGTACGCAACCGGCCGACCCCGCGCCGACGATGATGTAGTCGTACTGCATTCGTCGGATTCTACGCAAGCGAGAGAGCCTCGGGCGGCGGCGCGCTGCTTTCGTAATGCGGCCAAAACCGGCTTGGTTTGACACTTGGGAATGGAAATTGCTAAACTATGCGGTTTCCCGGTTTCGACGGAGGGGTTCCCGAGCGGTCAAAGGGAGCAGACTGTAAATCTGCCGGCTCTGCCTTCGAAGGTTCGAATCCTTCCCCCTCCACCAGCGAACAATTCAGGGGCCAGAAGGCAGGCGACAGCAGGATAGGAGGGCTTGGGTGCGGGCGGAGCGGGGATTTTCGGGTTGGCAATATCGAATTCTTGATTCCTGAACCGCGGGTGTAGCTCAATGGTAGAGCAGAAGCCTTCCAAGCTTATGACGAGGGTTCGATTCCCTTCACCCGCTCCAGAACTTGGCCTTTTCCAGTGATCTGAGACGGCAAGGGGCGGTTCGAGGCAATTCGCGGCATCGCATGGGCGGGGTCGCTCGAAGGGCAGCAAGCGCCCATGTAGCTCAGTGGTAGAGCACTCCCTTGGTAAGGGAGAGGTCGAGCGTTCAATCCGCTCCATGGGCACCACGGACTGTACGCGAAAAATCAGGCGCATCGGCGGGCGTAGGCATAGACATCGCAAGGAGCGGCAAAAATGGCCAAGAGCAAATTCGAGCGGACGAAG
Source organism: uncultured beta proteobacterium (assembly GCA_963828665.1). Lineage (GTDB taxonomy): Bacteria > Pseudomonadota > Gammaproteobacteria > Burkholderiales > Casimicrobiaceae > PALSA-1003. Next base: position 147,317 of record CAWHFL010000006.1, on the reverse strand, counting down.
CCGCACGTGAACGTGGGGACGATCGGGCACGTTGATCATGGGAAGACGACGCTGACGGCGGCGCTGACGCTGGTGCTGTCGAAGAAGTTTGGTGGCGAGGCGAAAGCGTACGACCAGATCGACAACGCGCCGGAGGAGAAGGCGCGGGGGATCACGATCAACACGGCGCACGTGGAATACGAGACGAAGAACCGGCACTACGCGCATGTGGACTGTCCGGGCCATGCTGACTATGTGAAGAACATGATCACGGGTGCGGCGCAGATGGACGGGGCGATTCTGGTGGTGAGCGCGGCGGACGGGCCGATGCCGCAGACGCGGGAGCACATTCTCTTAGCCCGGCAGGTGGGGGTGCCCTACATCGTGGTGTTCCTGAACAAGGCCGACATGGTCGATGACAAGGAGCTGTTGGAGCTGGTCGAGCTGGAAGTGCGGGAGCTTTTGACCAAGTACGAGTTTCCCGGGGACAAGATCCCGATCGTGATCGGCAGTGCGAAGCTGGCGCTGGAAGGGGACAAGAGCGATCTGGGCGAGCCGTGCATCGACCGGCTGGCGGATGCGTTGGACAGCTACATTCCGCAGCCGAAGCGGCTGATCGACGGGCCGTTTCTGATGCCGGTGGAAGACGTATTCAGCATCTCGGGGCGAGGCACGGTGGTGACCGGGCGGGTGGATCGCGGGGTGGTGAAGGTGGGCGAGGAGCTGGAGATCGTTGGGTTGAAGCCGACGTTGAAGACGGTGTGCACCGGGGTGGAGATGTTCCGCAAGCTTCTGGATCAGGGGCAGGCGGGGGACAACGTGGGGGTGCTGCTGCGAGGCACGAAGCGGGAGGAAGTGGAGCGGGGGCAGGTGCTGGCCAAGCCGGGCAGCATTACGCCGCACACCAAGTTCAGCTGCGAGGTGTACATCCTGTCGAAGGAAGAGGGCGGTCGGCATACGCCGTTCTTCCCGGGGTACCGGCCGCAGTTTTACTTCCGGACGACGGACGTGACGGGGAGTGTGGAGCTGCCGGCGGGGACCGAGATGGTGATGCCTGGGGACAACATCCAGATGACGGTGACGCTGATTGCGCCGATTGCGATGGAAGAGGGGCTGCGCTTTGCGATTCGCGAAGGCGGCCGCACCGTCGGCGCCGGCGTCGTCGCGAAAGTTATTGAGTAACTGAACTAGGCCAGTAGCTCAATTGGCAGAGCGGCGGTCTCCAAAACCGCAGGTTGGGGGTTCGATTCCCTCCTGGCCTGCCACCGGAAGGGTGGCGGCGCGGAGCAAGGACTAAGGGTCGGGACGATGGAACGGTGGGAAAAAGCAGTGCCTGCGGCCGGTGCCGTGTTGAACGCAGATCGCGCAATTCTGTCCTCTAAAAGGTAACGATGCTGGACAAGATCAAATTGGCCCTGGCGGCCGCGCTGGTGGTCGCAGGAGTGTGGGGCTTCTACCACTTCAGCGACACCGCGTCGGTGCTGCGCTTGCTGATGGTGCTGGGCGGCCTCTTAGCCGCCGCCGGCGTCGCCTGGCTAAGCGAGCCGGGCAAGCGCTTGTTCGCCTTCGGCCAGGAGGCCTGGGGCGAGGCAGCGAAGGTTTCGTGGCCGACCCGCAAGGAAACGCTGCAGACGACGCTGGTCGTGTTCGCCTTCGTCGTCGTCATGGCCGCATTCCTGTTCGGCGTTGATGCGGCGGTGGCGTCGCTGATCAAGCTGGCGACCGGGCGGAGCGAGGCATGAGCGACAAGAAATGGTTTGTCGTACACGCCTACTCGGGCTTCGAGAAAAGTGTGCAGCGCGCGCTGACCGAGCGCATCAAGCGCTCGGAGCTGGCCGAACAGTTCGGCAAGATCCTGGTGCCGGTCGAGGAAGTCGTCGAAATGAAGAACGGCGCCAAGGCGATCTCCGAGCGCAAGTTTTTTCCGGGCTACGTGCTGGTCGAGATGGAGATGACCGACGATACCTGGCACCTGGTCAAGAGCACGCCGAAGGTGACCGGTTTCGTCGGCGGCACGGCGAACAAGCCGACGCCGATCACGCAGAAGGAAGTCGACGCGATACTGCGTCAGGTGCAGGAAGGCGTCGAGAAGCCGCGTCCGAAAGTGCTGTTCGAAATGGGCGAGGCCGTTCGGGTCAAGGAAGGGCCGTTCACCGACTTCCACGGTAATGTGGAGGACGTGAACTACGAGAAGAGCAAGCTGCGCGTGTCGGTCACGATTTTCGGCAGATCGACGCCGGTGGAACTGGATTTTTCGCAGGTCGAGAAAGCTTGATAGTCCGTCGTGCCGATAAGGCCGGCCCGGCGGACTATCTGTCCGGATTCGAGCGTCAGCGTCGCCGACGCTCAATCCGGACGTTGCTTCGCCGTCCGGCGGAGCTTTGATGAACGGGGAGGGCGCGTTTTGCGTCCGCTAGCACCCACCAAGGAGTAGGCAATGGCAAAGAAGATCATCGGTTACATCAAGTTGCAGGTGCCGGCGGGCAAGGCCAATCCGAGCCCGCCGATCGGGCCGGCGCTCGGCCAGCGCGGGCTCAATATCATGGAGTTCTGCAAGGCGTTCAACGCGCAGACGCAGAAGCTCGAAGCCGGGTTGCCGATTCCGGTGGTGATCACCGCATTCGCCGACAAGAGCTTCACCTTCGTGATGAAGACGCCGCCGGCGACGGTGCTGATCAAGAAGGCGGCGAAAGTCGACAAGGGCAGCCCCAAGCCGCATACCGACAAGGTCGGCAAGCTCACTCGCGCGCAGGCCGAGGAGATCGCAAAAATGAAGACGCCCGATCTCACCGCCGGCGATCTCGACGCGGCCGTGCGGACGATCGCCGGCAGCGCCCGCAGCATGGGCATCACCGTCGAAGGGGTGAAGTGATCATGGCCACGACATCGAACAAGGACGGCCTCCACCTTTCCAAGCGCATGAAGGTCGTGCGCGGCAAGATCGATCATGTGAAGTCGTATCCGATCGACGAGGCGCTGAAGCTCGTCAAGGAAACCGCGACCGCCAAATTCGACGAGTCGGTCGACGTCGCGGTCAATCTGGGCGTCGACGCCAAGAAGTCGGACCAGACGGTCCGCGGCTCGGTCGTGCTGCCGGCCGGCACCGGCAAGAAGGTACGCGTCGCCGTGTTCGCGCAGGGCGACAAGGCCAAGATCGCGACCGAAGCGGGCGCCGATATCGTCGGCTTCGATGATCTGGCGGCGAAGGTCAAGGAAGGCTTCATGGATTTCGACGTCGTGATCGCGACGCCGGATGCGATGAAGGTCGTCGGCCAGCTCGGCCAGATTCTTGGGCCCCGAGGCCTGATGCCGAACCCGAAGGTCGGCACGGTGTCGGCCGACGTGGGTCAGGCGGTCAAGAACGCCAAGGCCGGTCAGGTGCAGTATCGCACCGACAAGGCGGGCATCATCCAGTGCACGATCGGGCGCGCGTCGTTTACGCCCGATCAGCTCAAGACGAATCTGATGGCGCTGATCGAGGCGCTGAACAAGTCGAGGCCGCAAGGCACCAAGGGGATTTATCTGAAGAAGATCAGTCTTTCAAGCACGATGGGCGTGGGCGTGCGGGTCGACTCGTCGGTGTTCGGGCAGCAGCAGACGCACGCGTAGGCGCTGGCCCGTCGGGCAGCAACGCAAGGCACGAAACGAATTTTGAGGGAACGCTGAGGTGGTGCCGGGTTGGACGTTCCAACCCGGTTGCCGACAAGGCGAGCCGTCAAAGACCGCAGGAGCGAAGGCTCAAAACGAGTCGATCGGCTGGAAATACGGGGTCTGGCTGTTCCCCGTCACCTGGCCGCGAAAGCTCGATCCGGCGTTAGATGGTGTCCCGAAGACAGGATTTTTCCTGACGTAAGGTCACCGTGGGAACCGTCTCGGAAGTGTTCGGACGGCGTGGAACCAAGGCGGCTAAACCCGCCGGCAGTTCCGAAAAGATGGAGGTAGACCTTGGGTCTTAATCTGGAGCAGAAGCAAACGGTAGTCGCCGAAGTGGCGAAGCAGCTCGTCGGTGCACAAGCGATCGTCCTGGCCGAGAACCGCGGCATGGCGGTCGCCGCGATGACGCAGCTGCGGGCCAAGGCGCGGGCTTCCGGCGTTTACTTCAGGGTCATGAAAAACACCCTGGTACGCCGAGCGGTCGCCGACACGCCGTTCGCCTCGCTGGCCGACAAGATGGTCGGTCCGCTGGCGTACGGCATCAGCGCCGATCCGGTTGCCGTGGCAAAGCTGCTGAGCGACTTTGCCAAGGGCAACGAGAAGTTCGTCATTGCGGGCGGAGCGATGCCCGGGCAGCTGATGTCGGCCAAGCAGATCTCGGCGTTGGCCGCGTTGCCTTCGCGCGAGGAATTGATCGCCAGGCTGCTCGGCACGATGCAGGGGCCGATCGTCAAGCTGGTCCGGACGATGAACGAGGTCCCGGGCAAGTTCGTACGGACGCTCGCCGCCGTGCGCGACGCGAAGGCTGCCGGCTGACAAGCGCGACGACTACCGACCTATTCAACCTTACGATTCAGGAGAAAGACATGGCTGTCCAACAAGTGGAAATCCTCGACAAGATTGCGTCGATGACCGTGCTCGAGCTCTCCGAGCTCATCAAGGCGATGGAAGAGAAGTTCGGCGTGTCCGCTGCTGCCGCCGTCGCGGCCGCCGCACCCGCTGCGGCTGCTGCCGCTCCCGCCGCCGAGGAGCAGACCGAGTTCACCGTCGTGCTGACGGCGATCGGTGACAACAAGGTCAACGTAATCAAGGCCGTGCGTGAAATCACCGGGCTGGGGCTGAAGGAAGCCAAAGACCTGGTCGATGGCGCGCCCAAGCCGGTCAAGGAAGGCATCAACAAGGCCGACGCCGACGCGGCGAAAAAGAAGCTGGAAGACGCGGGCGGCAAGGCAGACATCAAATAACGCAGGAGCGATGGGTTCGGACTAAATCCGGGTCCATCGCCTTCGTCTCGGGGAGCGCGCAAGCGCTTCCAGATGCCGAAGACAAGCGAGTCAGCGCCGTCTCTTGAAAGCCCCCGAGGCGGCCGCATATAGGCTTGCTTATCTTCGTCTTCTGAACCGACTGCAGAAGACAGGTTTGGTCGGACGGTGCAGCAATGGGCCGTCGTCCGCCAGCGGTTGGTAGTGGCCAACCACCATCCCAAGGGGCGCAATACCCCGCATCAGTCGATGAACCACCGGTAACGCGCCAGCCGCTTTCTTTGGCTGTGGCCGGCGCGCGCCCGAAAGATCTTCCGAGAGGTCAAGGCCCATGGCTCAGTATTCGTTCACCGAAAAGAAACGTATCCGCAAAAGCTTCGCCAAGCGCGCGAGCGTGCTGCCGGTGCCGTTTCTGCTGGAAACACAGCTCAATTCGTACCGCGCGTTCCTGCAGGAGTTGACGCCGATGGAAGCGCGGAAGAACGAGGGCTTGCAGGCCGCGTTCACGTCGATCTTCCCGATCTCCAGCCACTCGGGCAACGCCAGGCTGGAATTCGTCGGCTTTTCGCTGTTGCCGCCGGCATTCGACGTCACCGAATGCCAGCAGCGCGGTCTGACCTATTGCTCGGCGTTGCGCGCCAAGGTCCGGCTGATCCTGATGGACAAGGAAGCGCCGAAGGAGACCGTCAAGGAAGTCAAGGAGCAGGAAGTCTACATGGGCGAAATCCCGCTGATGACGAACAACGGCTCGTTCGTGATCAACGGCACCGAGCGCGTGATCGTCTCGCAGCTGCACCGCTCGCCCGGTGTGTTCTTCGAGCACGACCGCGGCAAGACGCACAGCTCGGGCAAGCTCCTGTTTTCGGCACGGGTCATTCCGTACCGCGGATCGTGGCTCGACTTCGAGTTCGATCCGAAGGACTACCTCTATTTTCGCGTCGACCGGCGCCGCAAGATGCCGGTGACGACGCTGCTGAAGGCGATCGGGCTGTCCAACGAGGACATCCTCAAGCAGTTCTTCGCCTTCGACACGTTCCATCCGGCCAAGAAGGGTTCGCAGATGGACCTGGTCCCGGAGCGCCTGCGCGGCGAAGTGGCCAAGTTCGACCTTCACGGCAAGGACGGCAAGGTGCTCGTCCAGAAGGACAAGCGCATCACCGCCCGCCATATTCGTGACCTGGCCGAGGGCGGCGTCAAGAAGATCGCGGTCCCGAACGACTATCTGGTCGGCCGCAGCCTGGGCGAGAACGTCATCAACAAGGACACCGGAGAAATCCTCGCGTCGGCGAACGACGAGATCACCGACGAGCTCCTGGGCAAGTTGATCGACGCCAACGTGGCGAAGATCCACACGATCTACGTCAACGACCTCGATCAGGGTCCGTACATCGCACAGACGCTGAAAATGGACGACACGCCCGACCAGACCGCGGCGCGCGTCGCGATCTACCGCATGATGCGGCCCGGCGAGCCGCCGACCGAGGATGCGGTCGAGGCGCTGTTCCACGGCCTGTTCTTCTCGGAGGAGCGCTACGACCTGTCGCCGGTCGGACGCATGAAGTTCAACCGTCGCGTCGGCCGCAGCGAATTGACCGGACCGGGAACGTTGACCAGCGAGGACGTCATCGCGGTCATCAAGATCCTGGTGGAGCTTCGCAACGGCCGCGGCGAGATCGACGACATCGACCACCTCGGCAATCGCCGCGTGCGTTCGGTCGGCGAGCTGGCCGAAAACCAGTTTCGCTCCGGGCTCGTCAGAGTCGAGCGCGCGGTCAAGGAGCGCCTCGGTCAGGCCGAGAGCGAAAACCTGCTGCCACACGACCTGATCAACGCCAAGCCGATTTCGGCCGCGATCAAGGAGTTCTTCGGCTCTTCGCAATTGTCGCAGTTCATGGACCAGACCAATCCGCTGTCCGAGATCACCCACAAGCGGCGCGTGTCGGCGCTGGGCCCGGGCGGCCTGACGCGCGAGCGCGCCGGCTTCGAGGTGCGCGACGTGCATCCGACGCACTACGGCCGCGTCTGCCCGATCGAGACGCCGGAAGGCCCGAACATCGGCCTGATTAACTCGCTCGCCCTGTACGCGCGCACCAACGAATACGGCTTCCTCGAGACGCCGTACCGCAAGGTCGTGCACGGCAAGGTCACCGACGAGATCCACTATCTGTCGGCGATCGAGGAAGGCGCCTTCGTCATCGCGCAGGCCAATGCGCAGCTCGACAAGACCGGCAAGTTGAAGGACGAGCTGGTTTCGTGCCGCTGCAAGAACGAGTTCATGCTCTCGACCGCCGACAAGGTCCAGTTCATGGACGTGGCGCCGGCGCAGATCGTCTCGGTCGCGGCCTCGCTGATTCCTTTCCTCGAGCACGACGACGCGAATCGCGCGCTGATGGGTTCCAACATGCAGCGGCAGGCGGTGCCGTGTCTGCGCGCCGAGAAGCCGCTGGTGGGCACCGGCGTCGAACGCACGGCAGCGGTCGACTCGGGAACCGCGGTGCTCGCGCGCCGCGGCGGCAAGGTCGATTACGTCGATGCCAACCGGATGGTCGTGCGGGTGCACGATGCCGAGACGGCGGCCGGCGAAGTCGGCGTCGACATCTACAACCTCACCAAGTACACGCGCAGCAACCAGAACACCAACATCAATCAGCGGCCGCTGGTCAAGGTGGGCGAGGTCATCGCCAAGGGTGACGTCATCGCCGACGGCGCCTCGACCGACATGGGCGAGCTGGCGCTCGGTCAGAACATGCTGGTCGCATTCATGCCGTGGAACGGCTACAACTACGAGGACTCGATCCTGATCTCGGAGCGGGTCGTCGGCAACGACCGCTATACGTCGATCCACATCGAGGAGCTCTCGGTCGTCGCGCGCGACACCAAGCTCGGCCCCGAGGAAATCACGCGCGATATCTCGAGCCTGGGCGAAGCCCAGCTCGGTCGCCTCGACGAATCCGGCATCGTCTACATCGGCGCCGAAGTCGAAGCCGGCGACGTGCTGGTCGGCAAGGTGACGCCGAAGGGCGAGACGCAGCTGACGCCGGAAGAGAAGCTTTTGCGTGCGATCTTCGGCGAAAAGGCCTCCGACGTTAAGGACACCTCGCTGCGCGTGCCTTCGGGCATCTCGGGCACGGTGATCGACGTCCAGGTCTTCACGCGCGAAGGCATCGAGCGCGACAAGCGGGCGGCGCAGATCATCGACGACGAGCTCAAGGGCTACCGCAAGGACTTGAATGACCAGGTGCGGATCGTCGAGAACGACGCTTTTGCGCGGATCGAGAAGCTTCTGCTGGGCAAGACCGCGAACGGCGGTCCGAAGCGTCTGGCCAAGGGAACGCGGCTGACCAAGGATTACCTCGAGGGCACCAATCGCCACGACTGGTTCGACATCCGTCTGGCCAACGAGGAAGCGGCGCGTCAGCTCGAGGCGATGAAGGACTCGATCGCGCAAACGCGCGTCCAGTTCGATCAGGCATTCGAGGCCAAGAAGAAGAAGCTGACGCAGGGCGACGAATTGCCGCCCGGCGTGCAGAAGATGGTCAAGGTCTACGTCGCGGTCAAGCGCCGCCTCCAGCCGGGCGACAAGATGGCCGGCCGGCACGGCAACAAGGGTGTGGTGTCGAAGATCGTTCCGGTCGAGGACATGCCGTACATGGCCGATGGGACGCCGGTCGACATCGTGCTCAATCCCTTGGGCGTGCCGTCGCGGATGAACGTCGGGCAGATTCTCGAAGTTCACCTGGGGTGGGCGGCGAAGGGGCTCGGCCACCGCATCGCCGAGATGCTCAAGGCACAGGCCAACGCGGGCGAAGTCCGCAAGTTCCTGACCCGGATCTACAACGGCACCGGCAAGCCCGAGGACATCGAGTCGCTCAGCGACCACGAGATCTTCCAGCTCGCAGGCAACCTGACCGACGGCGTGCCGTTCGCGACGCCGGTTTTCGACGGCGCGACCGAGGCGGAGATCAAGAACATGCTGGAGCTCGCCGGCCTGCCGCGCTCGGGACAGGTGACGCTGCATGACGGCCGCACGGGCGAAGCGTTCGATCGTCAGGTCACCGTCGGCTACATGCACGTGCTGAAGCTCCACCACCTGGTCGACGACAAGATGCACGCGCGCTCGACCGGCCCGTACAGCCTGGTCACGCAGCAGCCGCTCGGCGGCAAGGCGCAGTTCGGCGGTCAGCGTTTCGGCGAAATGGAGGTGTGGGCGCTCGAGGCCTACGGTGCCGCGTACACGCTGCAGGAAATGCTGACGGTCAAGTCGGACGACGTCAACGGCCGCACCAAGGTCTACGAGAACATCGTCAAGGGCGAGCACAAGATCGAAGCCGGCATGCCGGAGTCGTTCAACGTGCTGGTGAAGGAAATCCGCTCGCTGGCGATCGACATCGATCTGGAGCGGTACTGATGCCAGGCGCGGCACCGATTCTCAAGGGATTTGCACAGTTGCAGCTCGGACACGGAATATTCGGGAGTAACGCATGAAAGCATTGCTCGACCTGTTCAAGCAGGTTACCCAGGAAGAAGAGTTCGACGCGATCAAGACCGGGCTTGCCTCGCCGGAAAAGATCCGTTCGTGGTCGTACGGCGAGGTCAAGAAGCCGGAAACGATCAACTACCGCACGTTCAAGCCCGAGCGTGACGGCCTTTTCTGCGCCAAGATTTTTGGGCCGGTCAAGGATTACGAGTGCCTTTGCGGCAAGTACAAGCGGTTGAAGCACCGCGGCGTAATCTGCGAAAAGTGCGGCGTCGAAGTGACGCTGGCCAAGGTGCGCCGCGAGCGCATGGGCCATATCGAGCTCGCGAGCCCGGTGGCGCACATCTGGTTCCTGAAGAGCCTGCCCTCGCGCATGGGGATGGTGCTCGATATGACCTTGCGCGACATCGAGCGGGTGCTTTATTTCGAGGCATACGTCGTTACTGAGCCCGGAATGACGCCGCTCAACCGCGGTCAGCTCCTGACCGAGGACGACTATCTGGCCAAGGTCGAGCAGTATGCCGACGATTTTTCGGCCAGCATGGGCGCCGAGGGCATCCGAGAGCTCTTGCGCTCGCTCGAGGTCAACACCGAGATCGGGAAGCTGCGCAAGGAACTCGAAACCACCGGCTCCGACACGAAGATCAAGAAGATCGCCAAGCGGCTCAAGGTCCTCGAGGCGTTCCACAAGTCGGGGATCAAGCCCGAATGGATGATCCTGGAAGTGCTGCCGGTGCTGCCGCCGGAGCTGCGTCCACTGGTCCCGCTGGACGGCGGCCGGTTCGCGACCTCCGACCTCAATGACCTGTATCGGCGCGTCATCAACCGCAACAACCGGTTGAAGCGCCTGCTCGAGCTCAAGGCGCCCGACATTATCGTGCGCAACGAAAAGCGGATGCTGCAGGAGGCCGTGGACTCGCTGCTGGACAACGGCCGCCGCGGCAAGGCGATGACCGGTGCCAACAAGCGTCCGCTGAAGTCGCTGGCCGACATGATCAAGGGCAAGGGCGGCCGCTTCCGACAGAACCTTTTGGGCAAGCGCGTCGATTACTCGGGACGTTCGGTGATCGTCGTCGGTCCGCAGCTCAAACTGCATCAATGCGGCCTGCCGAAGCTGATGGCGCTGGAGCTGTTCAAGCCATTCATCTTCAACAAGCTCGAAACGATGGGGCTGGCCACGACGATCAAGGCGGCGAAGAAGATGGTCGAAAGCCAGGAGCCGGTCGTCTGGGACATCCTGGAAGAAGTCATTCGCGAGCATCCGGTGATGTTGAACCGCGCCCCGACCTTGCACCGTCTGGGCATCCAGGCGTTCGAGCCGGTGCTGATCGAAGGCAAGGCGATCCAGCTGCATCCGCTGGTCTGCACGGCGTTCAACGCCGACTTCGACGGTGACCAGATGGCCGTGCACGTCCCGCTGTCGCTCGAAGCGCAGATGGAGGCGCGTACCCTGATGCTGGCGTCGAACAACGTGCTGCTGCCTTCGAACGGCGAGCCCTGCATCGTGCCGTCGCAGGACATCGTGCTTGGGCTGTACTACGCGACGCGTGAACTGATCGGCGCCAAAGGCGAGGGGATGCTGTTCGCCGACATTTCCGAGGTCGCCCGCGCGTACGAGACGCGTCAGGTCGACCTGCACGCCAAGATCAGCGTCCGCATCAAGGAGATCGTCGTCGGCGCCGGCGGCGAGCGCAGCGACAAGGTCACGCGGTACGAAACGACCGTCGGCCGCTCGCTGCTCTCGGAGATCCTTCCGGCCGGCTTGCCTTTCGACACGATCAACCGTCCGCTGAAGAAAAAGGAAATCTCCAAAATCATCAACGGCAGCTTCCGCCGCTGCGGATTGCGCGAGACGGTGATATTCGCCGACCGGCTGATGCAGGCCGGGTACGCCCTGGCCACGCGCGGCGGCATTTCGTTTGCCGCCGACGACATGCTGATCCCTGCGGAAAAGCATTCGATCATCGAGAAGTCCGAGAAGGAAGTGAAGGAAATCGAGGCGCAGTACACCTCGGGCCTGGTCACGCAGGGCGAGCGCTACAACAAGGTGGTCGACATCTGGGGCCGCGCCGGCGACGACATTGCCAAGGCGATGATGAGCCAGCTCGGCACGATGGAGGTCAAGGACCGCGAAGGCAAGATGGTCAAGCAGGAGTCGTTCAACTCCATCTACATGATGGCCGATTCCGGCGCCCGCGGCTCGGCGGCGCAGATCCGCCAGCTGGCGGGGATGCGCGGCCTGATGGCGAAGCCAGACGGCTCGATCATCGAGACGCCGATCACGGCGAATTTCCGCGAAGGCTTGAACGTGCTGCAGTACTTCATCTCGACGCACGGCGCGCGCAAGGGTCTCGCCGACACGGCATTGAAGACGGCGAACTCCGGCTACCTGACGCGCCGCCTGGTGGACGTCACGCAGGACCTGGTGGTGACCGAGGACGACTGCGGCACCAGCAACGGCGTCGCAATGAAGGCGCTGGTCGAAGGTGGCGAGGTCATCGAAGCGCTGCGCGAGCGCATCCTTGGCCGCTCGCTGGCCGCCGAAGTCGTCAACCCCGAGACGCAGGAAACGCTGTATCACGCGGGAACGCTGTTGTCCGAAGACGAGGTCGAGCAGATCGAAGCGCTGGGCATCGATGAAGTCAAGGTGCGCACGCCGCTGACCTGCGACACGCGTTACGGACTGTGCGCGACCTGTTACGGCCGCGACCTGGGTCGTGGGCACCTGGTCAACGTCGGAGAGGCCGTCGGCGTCATCGCCGCGCAGTCGATCGGCGAGCCGGGTACGCAGCTGACGATGCGGACCTTCCACATCGGCGGTGCAGCATCGCGTACCGCGGCGGCCTCGCAGCTGGAAAGCAAGTCGGCGGGCATTGTCCGCTTCTCGGCGGTGATGCGTTACGTGACCAACGGCAAGGGCGAGCTGGTCGTCATCGCGCGCTCGGGCGAAGTGCTTATCCACGACGACAACGGCCGCGAGCGCGAGCGCCACAAGGTGCCGTACGGTGCGACGATGCTGGTCAAGGACGGCGAACAGGTGAAGGCGGGCAAGGTGCTCGCTTCGTGGGACGCGACTTCGCGTCCGATCATCACCGAGTACGCGGGCCGCGTGAAGTTCGAGAATGTCGAGGAAGGCGTCACCGTCGCGAAGCAGGTCGACGAAGTCACCGGCCTGTCGACGCTCGTCGTCATCGACCCGAAGCGCCGGGCCGGCGCCGCTGCCAAGGGCGTGCGTCCGCAGGTGAAGCTGTTGAACGAGCAGGGACAGGAAGTGAAGCTCGCCGGGTCTGATCTGCCGGTGAACATCACCTTCCAGCTCGGCTCGATCATCACCGTCAAGGACGGCCAGGACGTCACCGTCGGCGAAGTACTGGCTCGCATCCCGCAGGAAACGTCGAAGACGCGCGACATCACCGGAGGCCTGCCGCGCGTGGCCGAGCTGTTCGAGGCGCGTGCGCCGAAGGACGCCGGAACGCTGGCGGAGGTCACCGGCACGGTGTCGTTCGGCAAGGATACGAAGGGCAAGCAGCGCCTGGTGATCACCGATCTGGACGGCGTCGCGCACGAGTACCTGATACCGAAGGACAAGCACGTCACCGCGCACGACGGGCAGGTCGTGAATAAGGGCGAGTCGATCGTCGACGGGCCGGCGGATCCGCACGACATCCTGCGGCTGCTGGGCGTCGAGGCACTGGCGCGCTACATCACCGACGAAGTGCAGGACGTCTACCGGCTGCAGGGCGTCAAGATCAACGACAAGCACATCGAAGTGATCGTGCGGCAGATGCTGCGTCGGGTGCAGGTGCAGGACGCTGGCGACACCCGATTCATCGTCGGCGAGCAGGTCGAGCGTTCGGATCTCTTGGACGAAAACGATCGCGTGGCGGAAAAGGGTGGCGTCAAGGGCGGCCCGGACGCGAAGCAGCCCGCCACCTACGAGCACATGCTGCTGGGCATCACCAAGGCGTCGCTGTCGACCGATTCGTTCATCTCGGCGGCTTCGTTCCAGGAGACTACGCGCGTGCTGACCGAGGCGGCGATCATGGGCAAGAAGGACGAGTTGCGGGGATTGAAGGAGAACGTCATCGTCGGCCGCCTGATTCCGGCGGGGACGGGGCTCGCTTATCACAACGCCCGCAAGAAGCAGAAGGCCGGCGGCGCGGCGGAGGGCTTCCTGCCCGAAGGCGCGATCGCCGAAACACCGGCAGCGGAGGTCAGCGCCGACGCTGCATGATCGGGCATTGGCGACGAAAAGCCGGCGGAGCGATCCGCCGGCTTTTTTTTGAGCCCATTCGCACCCCGGCACAGGGGGTTTGTCGCGGTCAGATACGTTGACATACCCAGCATAAGCCCTTAAAATTGACGGTCTTTTCGCCCCTTACCGGGTTTTGGGCCCGGCCACAAAAGGCCAGGTGCCGGTGGGGCGTGCGTACCCGGCCGCATTGCCTGAGTTTCATCAGGTACATGTCGGTCGAGGCGCGAGAAAGGTGGCCTGGGCAGACGATGCCTTAAGGCCACTTTGATTTATGTGCTTCAAAAATCGCGCCCGGAAAACGGTTTGCCGCGCTCGGCATGCCGGACGGTCGATGGAATAACGAGCGGAACGAAAGCATGCCAACGATCAATCAGCTGGTGCGGAAGGGCCGGGTGGCCCCGGTTTCGAAGAGCAAGGTCCCGGCGCTGAAGCGGAGTCCGCAGAAGCGCGGCGTGTGCACGCGCGTTTATACGACGACGCCGAAGAAGCCGAACTCTGCGCTGCGCAAGGTCGCCAAGGTCCGGCTGACGAATGGCTTCGAGGTAATCAGCTATATCGGCGGCGAAGGCCACAACTTGCAGGAGCACTCGGTCGTGCTGATCCGCGGCGGCCGCGTCAAGGACCTGCCGGGTGTGCGCTATCACATGGTGCGCGGCGCGCTCGACACCGCCGGCGTCAAGGATCGCAAGCAGAGCCGGTCCAAATACGGCGCCAAGAAGCCCAAGGCTGCTTAAAGACTGAACGGAACGAGAGCATATGCCACGACGCAGAGAAGTCCCCAAGCGCGAGATCCTGCCGGATCCGAAGTATTCGAACAGCGACGTTGCGAAATTCGTCAACGTCCTGATGAGCCAGGGCAAGAAGTCGGTCGCCGAGCGCATCGTCTACGGCGCGTTCGAGTCGATCGCGAAAAAAGGCGGCAAGGATCCGCTCGAGGTTTTCAACCAGGCGCTGTCGAATTCGAAGCCTATGGTCGAGGTCAAGAGCCGGCGCGTCGGCGGGGCGAATTTTCAGGTGCCGGTCGAAGTCCGTCCGGTGCGTCGGATTGCGCTGGCGATGCGGTGGCTGCGCGAGGCGGCGCGCAAGCGTGGCGAGAAATCGATGGGCCAGCGGTTGGCGGCCGAGCTGCTCGAAGCGTCGGAAGGACGCGGCGGCGCGGTGAAAAAACGCGAAGAAGTGCATCGGATGGCCGAAGCAAACAAGGCCTTCTCGCACTTCCGCTTCTAGACGGACAACATGAACCAGCGGCGGCGGATCCCAGTGGCATTTCCCCGCAGGCATTCAGGCATTGAAGAAACGTGGCAAGAACGACACCCATCGAGCGCTATCGGAATATCGGCATCAGTGCACACATTGATGCCGGTAAGACCACGACCACCGAGCGCATCCTGTTCTACACCGGCGTGTCGCACAAGATCGGCGAAGTCCATGACGGCGCGACTGTCATGGACTGGATGGAACAGGAGCGCGAGCGCGGCATAACGATCACGTCGGCGGCGACGACCTGCTTCTGGAAGGGGATGGAGAACAGCCATCCCGAGCATCGGATCAACATCATCGACACGCCGGGCCACGTCGACTTTACGATCGAGGTCGAGCGCTCGATGCGCGTCCTGGATGGCGCGTGCATGGTCTACGACGCGGTCGCCGGCGTGCAGCCACAGTCCGAGACCGTCTGGCGCCAGGCGAACAAGTACAAGGTGCCGCGGCTGGCATTCATCAACAAGATGGACCGTCAGGGCGCCGAGTTCTTCAAGTCCTATGACCATATCCGGACACGGCTCAAGGGCAATCCGATCCCGATCCAGATCCCGATCGGCGCCGAAGAGAAGTTCGAGGGCGTCGTCGATCTGGTCAAGATGAAGGCGATCTACTGGGATGAGGCGACGCAGGGAATGAAGTACGAGCTTCGCGACATCCCGGCGAGTCTGGTCGACGAAGCGAAGAAATGGCGCGAGAAGATGGTCGAAGCGGCGGCCGAGGCGAACGACGACCTGACGCACAAGTATCTCGAAGGCCACGATCTTTCGGTCGACGAGATCAAGCAGGGCCTGCGAATCCGCACGATCAAGAACGAGATCGTGCCGATGCTTTGCGGGTCCGCGTTCAAGAACAAGGGCGTTCAGGCGATGCTCGATGCGGTCATCGATTACATGCCATCACCGATCGACATCAAGCCGGTCGAGGGCGAGGACGATCGCGACCGGCCGGCGAGCCGGAAGGCGTCCGACAGCGAGCCGTTCGCGGCCCTGGCGTTCAAGATCATGACCGACCCGTACGTCGGTCAACTGACGTTCATTCGTGTCTATTCCGGTGTGCTGAAGTCGGGGGACACGGTATTCAACTCGGTGCGCGGACGCAAGGAGCGCATCGGGCGGGTTCTGCAGATGCATGCGAATCAGCGCGAGGAAATCAAGGAAGTGTATGCCGGCGACATCGCCGCCGCGGTGGGACTCAAGGAAGCGTCGACCGGCGAAACTCTGTGCGATCCGCAGCACGTGATCATGCTCGAGCGGATGGAGTTCCCCGAGCCGGTGATCTCCCAGGCGGTCGAGCCGAAGACCAAGGCCGACCAGGAGAAGATGGGCATCGCGCTCAACCGTCTGGCGCAGGAAGATCCGTCGTTTCGCGTGCGCAGCGATGAGGAGTCGGGCCAGACGATCATCTCCGGGATGGGCGAGCTGCACCTCGAGATCATCGTCGACCGGATGAAGCGCGAGTTCGGCGTCGAAGCCAACGTCGGCAAACCGCAGGTCGCGTATCGCGAGGCGATCAAGAAGCCGGTGCAGGTCGAAGGAAAGTTCATCAAGCAGTCGGGCGGCCGCGGTCAATACGGCCACGTGTGGCTCAAGATGGAGCCGCAGGAAGCGGGCAAGGGATTCGAATTCGTCGACGCGATCAAGGGCGGCACGGTGCCGCGCGAATACATTCCGGCGGTGGAAAAGGGCCTGCGCGAGACGCTGCCCAATGGCGTGCTTGCCGGATTTCCGGTGGTCGACGTCAAGGTCACGCTGTTCGACGGTAGCTACCACGACGTCGATTCGAACGAGAACGCGTTCAAGATGGCCGCGTCGATGGCATTCAAGGACGGCATGCGTCAGGCGAATCCGATCCTGCTCGAGCCAATGATGGCGGTCGAGGTCGAAACGCCCGAGGACTTCATGGGCAACGTCGTCGGCGACCTGTCGGGGCGCCGCGGCATGATCCAGGGCATGGAGGACGTCGTCGGCGTCAAGGTGATCAAGGCCGAGGTGCCATTGTCGGAAATGTTCGGCTATTCGACGACCTTGCGCTCGCTGTCGCAGGGTCGCGCGACATACACGATGGAATTCAAGCACTACACCGAGGCGCCGAAGACGGTGGCCGAAGCGGTGATCAACAAGAAATCCTGATTACGAGGTAGCGAATCATGGCCAAGAGCAAATTCGAGCGGACGAAGCCGCACGTGAACGTGGGGACGATCGGGCACGTTGATCATGGGAAGACGACGCTGACGGCGGCGCTGACGCTGGTGCTGTCGAAGAAGTTTGGTGGCGAGGCGAAAGCGTACGACCAGATCGACAACGCACCGGAGGAGAAGGCGCGGGGGATCACGATCAACACGGCGCACGTGGAATACGAGACGAAGAACCGGCACTACGCGCATGTGGACTGTCCGGGCCATGCTGACTATGTGAAGAACATGATCACGGGTGCGGCGCAGATGGACGGGGCGATTCTGGTGGTGAGCGCGGCGGACGGGCCGATGCCGCAGACGCGGGAGCACATTCTCTTAGCCCGGCAGGTGGGGGTGCCCTACATCGTGGTGTTCCTGAACAAGGCCGACATGGTCGATGACAAGGAGCTGTTGGAGCTGGTCGAGCTGGAAGTGCGGGAGCTTTTGACCAAGTACGAGTTTCCCGGGGACAAGATCCCGATCGTGATCGGCAGTGCGAAGCTGGCGCTGGAAGGGGACAAGAGCGATCTGGGCGAGCCGTGCATCGACCGGCTGGCGGATGCGTTGGACAGCTACATTCCGCAGCCGAAGCGGCTGATCGACGGGCCGTTTCTGATGCCGGTGGAAGACGTATTCAGCATCTCGGGGCGAGGCACGGTGGTGACCGGGCGGGTGGATCGCGGGGTGGTGAAGGTGGGCGAGGAGCTGGAGATCGTTGGGTTGAAGCCGACGTTGAAGACGGTGTGCACCGGGGTGGAGATGTTCCGCAAGCTTCTGGATCAGGGGCAGGCGGGGGACAACGTGGGGGTGCTGCTGCGAGGCACGAAGCGGGAGGAAGTGGAGCGGGGTCAGGTGCTGGCCAAGCCGGGCAGCATTACGCCGCACACCAAGTTCAGCTGCGAGGTGTACATCCTGTCGAAGGAAGAGGGCGGTCGGCATACGCCGTTCTTCCCGGGGTACCGGCCGCAGTTTTACTTCCGGACGACGGACGTGACGGGGAGTGTGGAGCTGCCGGCGGGGACCGAGATGGTGATGCCTGGGGACAACATCCAGATGACGGTGACGCTGATTGCGCCGATTGCGATGGAAGAGGGGCTGCGCTTTGCGATTCGCGAAGGCGGCCGCACCGTCGGCGCCGGCGTCGTCGCGAAAGTCATCGAATAACGAGCACGTTCGCAAGCTGGATAACTGAAAGCTGAAAATGCAAAACCAGAGAATCCGCATTCGACTGAAGGCGTTCGATTACAAGCTGATCGATCAGTCGGCGCAGGAAATCGTCGAGACCGCCAAGCGCTCGGGCGCCGTGGTCAAAGGCCCGGTGCCGCTGCCGACCAAGATCGAGCGGTTCGACATCCTGCGCTCGCCGCACGTCAACAAGACCTCGCGCGACCAGCTCGAGATACGCACGCACCTGCGGCTGATGGATATCATCGATCCGACAGACAAGACCGTCGACCAGCTGATGAAGCTCGACCTGCCGGCCGGCGTCGATGTTGAGATAAAGCTTCAATAGCAGCAAAACGAACGGGAAGTTGCAGTCGGTGCCCGGGTGATCCCGGGGAAATTGGACGCTGCCGGTCAATCGTAATCGGCGGCTTTGAAGGAAGACGAAAATGAGTCTAGGACTTGTCGGCCGTAAAGTCGGCATGACGCGGATCTTCACCGACGACGGCGCGGCCGTCCCGGTGACGGTGCTCGACGTCGCCAATAATCGCATCACCCAGATCAAGACGCAGGAGGCCGACGGCTACACGGCCGTCCAGCTCACCTACGGCAAGCGCCGCGCCAGCCGCGTCACCAAGGCGCAGGCCGGGCATCTGGCCAAGGCCGGCGTCGAGGCGGGCGAGCTCCTTAAGGAATTTCCAGTCTCCGCCGAGCAGCTCGCCAGCCTCAAGGTCGGCGAGACGGTCAGCGTCGAGACCTTCGCCGTCGGGCAACTGGTCGACGTTTCCGGAACGACCAAGGGCCGCGGCTTTTCCGGCGCGATCCGGCGGCACCACTTCAGCTCGAACCGCGCTTCGCACGGCAATTCGCGTTCGCACAACTCGCCGGGCTCGATCGGCATGGCGCAGGACCCGGGCCGCGTGTTTCCGGGCAAGCGCATGGCGGGTCAGTACGGCAACGTCAATCGCACCGTGCAGACATTGAAGGTCGTCCGCGTCGATGCGGCTCGCGGCCTCTTGCTGGTCAAGGGCGCGGTGCCGGGTGCCGACGGCGGCCACATCGTGGTCAGGCCGGCGGCCAAGACCCCGCTGAAGAAGGGGGCCTGAACATGGATCTCAAATTGATCGACGACAGCGGCAAGTCGGGGGCTACGCACGCCGCATCCGATGCGCTGTTCGGCCGCGAGTACAACGAAGCGCTGATCCATCAGCTGGTGACCGCATACCAGGCCAATGCGCGCAGCGGCAACCGTGCGCAAAAGGGCCGCGCAGACATTAACAAGTCGCACAAAAAGCCGTGGGCGCAAAAAGGCACCGGCAGGGCGCGCGCAGGGCAGGCGAACAGCCCGCTGTGGCGCGGCGGCGGCAAGATTTTCCCGAGCTCACCCGACGAGAATTTCTCGCAGAAGGTCAACCGCAAGATGTTCCGCGCCGGCATCGCCGCCATCCTGTCGCAACTGGTTCGCGAGAACCGTCTTTCGGTGGTCGAGCAGTTTGCCGTCGATGCGCCGAAGACGAAGCTGTTCGCGCAAAAGATCAAGGCCTTCGGCCTGACCGGCAGCGTGCTGGTCGTCACCGACAAGTTCGACGACAACGTCTTCCTGTCATCGCGCAACCTGCCCGGCGTCCTGGTGCTCGAGGCGCGGGAAGTCGATCCGGTCAGCCTGGTGCGATTCGACAACGTACTGCTGACCAAGGCGGCGGTTGCGCAATTCGAGGAGATCCTGGCATGAGCCCGACCAAGACAACGGCCGAAACGAAGGCGTCAGCGAAAACGTCTGCCAAGACGCCCGCGAAAACGTCCGCCAAGATGCCGGCCAAAGCGCCCGGCGCAGGATACAAGCCCGAGCGCCTGTTGACCTTGCTGCTCGCCCCGACCGTCTCGGAGAAGGCGACGCACATCGCCGACCAGCATTCCCAGGTCGTGTTCAGGGTTGTGCAGGATGCGACCAAGCCCGAGGTCAAGGCCGCGGTCGAGCTCCTGTTCAAGGTCGACGTCGAGGCCGTGCGCATCGCCAACGTCAAGGGCAAGGCCAAGCGCTTCGGCGCGTACAGCGGCCGCCGGCGCCACTGGAAGAAGGCGTACGTGAGCCTCAAGCCGGGGCAGGAAATCAACTTCGCCCAAGAGGGCTGATATGGCACTGATCAAAGTTAAACCTACTTCACCTGGCCGGCGCGCGCTGGTCAAGGTCGTCACCAAAGAGCTGCACAAGGGGGCGCCGTTCAACGCGCTCACCGAAAGCAAGAAGCGCGGGTCGGGCCGCAACAATAACGGCCATATCACGACGCGGCACAAAGGTGGCGGCCACAAGCAGCACTATCGCCTGGTCGATTTTCGGCGCAACAAGGACGGCATCGCGGCGACGGTCGAGCGGCTGGAATACGATCCGAACCGGAGCGCGCACCTGGCGCTGCTGCTGTATACCGACGGCGAGCGCCGCTACATCGTCGCGCCGCGCGGCGTGTCCGCGGGCTCGCAGCTGATGAGCGGCGCGGAAGCGCCGATCAAGGCCGGCAATTGCCTGCCGCTGCGCAACATCCCCGTCGGCACGACGATCCATTGCGTCGAGATGCTACCGGGCAAGGGCGCGCAGATCGCGCGCTCGGCCGGAGCGTCGGTGCAGTTGCTGGCGCGCGAGGGTGTGTATGCGCAGCTGCGCATGCACTCGGGCGAGATTCGCAAGGTGCACGTCGACTGCCGCGCGACGATCGGCACCGTTGGCAACGAGGAACACAGCTTGCGCTCGATCGGCAAGGCCGGCGCCAACCGCTGGCGCGGCATTCGCCCGACGGTGCGCGGCATTGCGATGAATCCGGTTGACCACCCGATGGGCGGACGCACCAACGGCGGCGGCGGCAGGCACCATCCGATGTCGCCGTGGGGTACGCCGAGCAAGGGTTATCAGACGCGGCGCAACAAGCGCACCGACGGCATGATCGTTCGCCGCCGTCAAGCCGCGAAAAAGGGATAAGGAACCATGGCACGTTCGATCAAGAAGGGACCGTTCGTCGATCATCATCTGCAGGCGAAGGTCGAGGCGGCGCGAGCCACGTCGGACAAGCGCCCGATCAAGACCTGGTCGCGGCGCTCGACGATCACGCCCGATTTCGTCGGCCTGACGATCGCCGTGCACAACGGCAAGCAGCATATTCCGGTGTACGTATCCGAGAACATGGTCGGCCACAAGCTCGGCGAGTTCGCGCTGACCCGGACTTTCAAGGGACATTCGGCCGACAAGAAGATCGCGGCGCCGACGTCGCCGCCGAAGAAGTAAGGAGCAAGACATGGAAACCACAGCGATCCTGCGCGGCGTGCGCCTCTCGGCACAGAAGGGACGGCTGGTCGCCGACCAGATCCGCGGGCTGCGGGTCGATCGGGCGCTCGACGTGCTCGCCTTCAGCCCGAAGAAGGGCGCGAAGATCATCAAGAAGGTGCTCGAGTCGGCGATTGCCAACGCCGAGCACAACGATGGCGCCGATGTCGACGAGCTCAAGGTCCAGACGATCTATCTCGACAAGGCGACCAACCTGCGCCGCTTCACCGCGCGCGCCAAGGGTCGCGGCAACGTCATCCTGAAACAGACCTGCCACATTCACGTCACCGTCGGTGACGGCAAACAAGGATAGCTCATGGGACAGAAGATCAATCCGACCGGCTTCCGCCTTGCCGTCAATCGCGACTGGGCCTCGAAGTGGTACGCGAACAGCAAGCATTTTCCGACGATCCTGAACGAGGACATCAAGGTTCGCGCCTATCTTAAAAAGAAGCTCGCGCACGCCTCGGTGGGCAAGATCACGATCGAGCGCCCGGCCAAGAATGCGCGGATCACGATCCACAGCGCGCGCCCCGGCGTCGTCATCGGCAAGAAGGGCGAGGACATCGAGACGCTGCGCGCCGAATTGCGCAAGATGATGGGCACCGAGGTGGGCTTGAACATCGAGGAGATCCGCAAGCCGGAGATCGACGCGCAGCTGGTCGCCGATTCGATCGCGCAGCAGCTCGAAAAGCGGATCATGTTCCGGCGCGCGATGAAGCGCGCGATGCAGAACGCGATGCGCCTGGGCGCGCAAGGCATCAAGATCATGAGCGCGGGACGGCTCAACGGCATCGAGATCGCGCGGACCGAGTGGTATCGCGAAGGCCGCGTGCCGTTGCACACGTTGCGCGCCGACATCGATTACGGCTTCGCAGAGGCCAAGACTACCTATGGCGTGATCGGCATCAAGGTCTGGGTGTTCAAGGGTGAGGTGATGCCGCACAACGGCGAGCCGCAGGCGGCGCCGGTACCGGCGCCGGAAGCGCCGAAGCGTGTGCGGAAGAGCGCGGGAGTGAAGAATGCTGCAGCCAGCTAGAAGGAAATACCGCAAGGAGCAGAAGGGCCGCAACAAAGGCGTTGCGACCGTTGGCGCCAAGGTGAGCTTCGGTGAATACGGACTGAAGGCGACCGGGCGCGGCCGGCTTACGGCCCGCCAGATCGAGGCGGCGCGTCGTGCGATGACGCGCCACATCAAGCGCGGCGGCAGGATCTGGATCCGCATTTTCCCGGACAAGCCGGTGTCGCAGAAGCCGGCCGAGGTCCGCATGGGTAACGGCAAGGGCAACCCGGAGTACTACGTTGCCGAAATCGTGCCGGGCAAGGTGCTCTACGAAATGGATGGCGTCGACGAAGCGCTCGCCCGCGAGGCGTTCGCGCTCGCCGCGGCAAAGCTGCCGATCAGGACGATATTCGTACATCGCCTGCTCGGTGGTTGAGAGGACACGATGAAAACCTCCGAACGCATGAAAGATTTGCACGCGAAGTCGCCCGAAGAGCTCAACACCGAGCTGCACGCGCTTTTGCGCGAACAGTTTGGGTTGCGCATGCAGAAGGCCACTCAGCAGCTCACCAACCACTCGAAGCTGACGGACGTCCGGCGCAACATCGCCAGGGTACGAACGCTGCTCCACCAGAAGGCGGGACCGGTATGAACGCGCAAGCCAATACGCAGGACGCGCAGGCGGCGGCATCGCAGCCGGGCGCGACCAAGGGCAGCCTGATACAGACGCAGATCGGGCGCGTCGTCAGCGACAAGATGGACAAGACCGTGACCGTCCTGGTCGAGCGCCGGGTCAAGCATCCGCTGTACGGCAAGGTGGTCACGCGCTCCCGCAAGTATCACGCGCACGACGAGGCTAACGAATACAAGGAGGGCGACCTGGTCGAGATCGAGGCCTGCCGCAAGCTGGCCAAGACCAAGGCATGGCGAGTCAAGCGGTTGATCGAGAAGGCGAAGGTGATCTAAGCCTTTGATTGAACGAGATACTTGCGCATAAGCATAAAACCTGCCATACTTTTCGTTTTACCGGCCGCCAGCTGGGCGTAAGGCTCAGTGAGGCTCAATCCAGGCACTCGGCGGCGGTTCTACCCTTACGGGTTCCAAAACTGGCCGCCGCCAGCTCGTGTCGCAGCGGGTCAAGTTGGAGATTGTTGCAATGATTCAGATGCAGTCAATGCTCGATGTCGCCGACAACACCGGCGCCCGGCGCGTCATGTGCATCAAGGTGCTCGGCGGCTCGAAGCGCCGCTATGCGCATATCGGCGACGTGATCAAGGTCACCGTCAAGGATGCGGCGCCGCGCGGTCGGGTGAAAAAGGGCGAGATCTACAACGCGGTCGTCGTGCGCACCCGCCAGGGTGTGCGCCGCGACGATGGCGCCAAGATCAAGTTCGACAGCAATGCCGCGGTCCTGCTGACCCCGAAGCTCGAGCCGATCGGAACGCGCATCTTCGGGCCGGTGACGCGCGAGCTGCGCACCGAGCGGTTCATGAAGATCGTCTCGCTGGCGCCGGAGGTGCTCTGACCATGCGCAAGATCAAGAAGGGCGACAACGTCATCGTCATCGCCGGCCGCGACAAGGGCAAGCGCGGCAGCGTCACGCAGATTGTCGACGCGGAACACGTCGTCGTGGCCGGCGTCAATCAGGTGAAGAAGCACACGCGGCCCAATCCGATGAAGAACCAGCCGGGCGGCATCATCACCAAGGAAATACCGATCCACGTTTCGAACGTGGCGGTTTACAACCCGGTCACGCAGAAGGCGGACCGGATCGGATTCCGCACGTTGAACGACGGCCGCAAGGTCCGCTTCTACAAGTCCAACGGCGAAGTGCTCGGAGCATGACGATGGCGCGCCTGAAGGAAATCTACCAGAAGGAAGTCGTCCCTGCGCTGACCGCGCAATTCGGCTACAAGTCGGCGATGCAGGTTCCACGCATCTCCAAGATCGTGCTCAACATGGGCGTCGGAGAGGCGATCGCGGACAAGAAGATCCTGGACAACGCCGTCGGCGACATGCAGAAGATCTCTGGGCAGAAGCCGGTGGTCACCAAGGCCAGGAAATCGATCGCCGTCTGGAAGATCCGCACCGGCTACCCGCTCGGCTGCATGGTCACGCTGCGCCAGCAACGGATGTACGAGTTCCTCGATCGCCTGGTGTCGATCGCGCTGCCGCGAGTGCGCGATTTCCGCGGCGTATCGGGCCGCTCGTTCGACGGCCGCGGCAACTTCAACATGGGCGTCAAGGAGCAGATCATTTTCCCGGAGATCGAGTACGACAAGATCGACGCGCTCCGGGGCATGAATATCACGATCGCGACGACGGCAAAGACCGATGCCGAGGCGAAGGCGCTGCTCGCCGCGTTCAAATTTCCGTTTAAGAACTGAACTGAGACTGAAGGACGCCATGGCTAAGACGGCTGTCATCAACCGCGATCTGAAGCGCCGCAAGATGGTGAAGAAGTACGCCAAAAAGCGTACCGAGCTGATCGCAGCGATCAACAACTTCAAGCTGTCCGAGGACGTTCGCCTCGACGCGCGGCACAAACTGCAGCAGCTCCCGCGCGATGCCAGCCCGACCCGGCTGCGCAACCGTTGCACGCTGACCGGCCGCCCGCGCGGCGTGTACAGCAAGTTCGGCCTCGGCCGCAACAAATTGCGCGAGATCGCGATGCGGGGCGAAATCCCCGGCGTGGTCAAGGCCAGCTGGTAGGGGTGACTCATGAGCATGACTGATCCGATCGCCGACATGCTGACGCGTATCCGTAACGCGCAGCTCGCGGAAAAGGCCACCGTGCAGATGCCGGTGTCGAAGGTGAAGCTGGCGATCGCCAAGGTGCTGAAGGACGAAGGCTACGTCGAGGGCTTTGCCGTCGTCGGTGACGAAGCCAAGCCGCAGCTCGAGATTTCGCTCAAGTACTACGCCGGGCGGCCCGTGATCGAGAAGATCGAGCGCGTGTCGAAGCCGGGCCTGCGAATCTACAAGAGCAAGGACGATATTCCGCGCGTGATGAACGGGCTGGGCATCGCCATCGTATCCACATCGCACGGCGTGATGACCGATCGCAAGGCGCGCGCCACCGGGGTCGGCGGCGAAGTGCTTTGCATTGTTGCCTGACGAGGAGCCAAGCAATGTCCCGTATCGGCAACAATCCGATCAAGCTGCCGGCCAAGGTCGAGGTAACGATCGGCGGCGGCGAAATCTCGGTCAAGGGTCCGCTGGGCTCGTTGTCGCGGCGCTACGGCCCCGCGGTCAGCATCGAGCAGTCCGGCGACACGCTGACTTTCAAGGCGGCGACGGCCGAAGCGAGCGCGATGCACGGCACGATGCGGGCGCTGGTCGCCAACATGGTCAAGGGCGTCACCGACGGTTACCAGAAGCGACTGACGCTGGTCGGCGTCGGCTACCGGGCGCAGGTTGCCGGCGACAAGCTCAACCTGTCGCTGGGCTTTTCGCACCCGGTCGTCCATCAGATGCCCAAGGGCATCAGGGCCGAAGTCCCGGTGCAGACGGAGATCATCGTCAAGGGAGTCGACAAGCAGCAGGTCGGACAGGTGGCCGCCGAAATCCGCGCCTATCGTCCGCCTGAGCCGTACAAGGGCAAGGGTGTGCGTTACGCAGACGAGCGGGTCGTGATCAAGGAAACCAAGAAGAAGTAAGCGGCTTCGCCGACCCACACTGGAGACTGGTTAATGAACAAGAGAGAAGCTCGTGTCCGCCGCGCCCGCAAAACCCGGGCGCGCATCGCCACGCAGCGAGCAAACCGGCTGGTGGTCAGCCGGTCCAATTGCCATATCTACGCGCAGATCATCGCGCCGGACGGCGACAAGGTGCTGACCAGCGCCTCGACGCTCGAGGGCGAGATGCGCGAGGGCGCCAAGAACGGCGGCAACCGCGCAGCGGCGACGCTGATCGGCAAGCGCATCGCGGAGAAAGCGAAAGCGTTGGGCATCGAGACGGTCGCCTTCGACCGCTCGGGGTACAAATATCACGGCCGCGTCAAGGCGCTGGCCGAGGCCGCCCGTCAGGGCGGCCTGAAGTTCTAGCGCCATACAAAGGACGGGACCGACATGGCAAAGCCGATGGGCAGGCAGCAAGGCAGGCAGCAGCAGGACGATCGCGGCGATGGCCTGCGCGAAAAGATGATCAGCATCAACCGCGTCACCAAGGTGGTGAAGGGGGGCCGGATCCTGGCTTTCGCTGCGCTGACGGTAGTGGGCGACGGCGACGGACGGGTCGGCATGGGCAAGGGGAAGGCGAAGGAAGTTCCGGTCGCCGTGCAGAAAGCGATGGAGGAAGCCCGGCGCCGGATGATCAAGGTGCGCCTGAAGAGCGGCTCGCTGCACCATGCGGTCGTCGGCCGGCACGGCGCGACCAAGGTGTTCATGCAGCCCGCCTCCGAGGGCACCGGCGTCATCGCGGGCGGCCCGATGCGAGCGGTGTTCGACGTCGTCGGCGTGACCAACATCCTGGCCAAGTGCCACGGATCGACCAACCCGTACAACGTCGTGCGGGCGACGCTCAACGCGCTCGAGAACTGCAATGCGCCGGCGGACATCGCGGCTAAGCGCGGCTTGACGGTCGAGCAGTTGACGGAGGCTTGACCGATGGCGGCGGACAAGAGTGGTGCGGTTGCGCCGAAGCGGCTTCGGGTAACGCTGGTGCGCGGACTGATGGGCAAGAAGCCCGATCACCGAGCGACTGTCGCCGGCCTTGGCCTCAAGTGGCGCAGCCACACGGTCGAAGTCGCCGATACGCCCGAGATTCGCGGCATGATCGCCAAGATCGGCTACATGCTCGCCGTAACCGAGGCGAAGGCTTGAGTTGTTTTTACGGACAAAGGACCCATCTGGCGCTATCGGGCCGATGAGTGCGATCGAGGACACGACGATGCGGATGAACACGATCAAGCCGGCGGCCGGCAGCAAGCACGCGAAGCGCCGCGTCGGCCGGGGCATCGGGTCGGGTCTGGGCAAGACAGCGGGACGCGGTCACAAGGGCCAGAGCTCGCGCAGCGGCGGCTTTCACAAGGTCGGCTTCGAAGGCGGCCAGATGCCGCTGCAGCGGCGGCTGCCGAAGCGCGGCTTTGTTTCGCGCATGCGCGACGACACGGCGGAAGTGCGCCTGTCCGATCTGGCCAAGCTGCCGGTGGCCGAGATCGACCTGCTCGTACTGAAGGCCGCGGGCGTGGTGCCGGCGCTGGCGAAGACGGCGAAAGTGATCAAGACCGGCAAACTCGACAAGGTGGTCAAGCTGTCGGGCTTGCAGGCAACCAAGGGCGCGCGCGCGGCGATCGAAGCCGCGGGTGGCAGTCTGAGCGAATAGGCGAACGAATTGGCCACGAACAACCCGGCGCAGAAAAGCGGTAGCCGTTACGCGGACTTGAAAAAGCGCGTGCTGTTCCTGCTCGGCGCGATGATCGTCTATCGGATCGGTACGCACATTCCCGTGCCGGGGATCAACGCGTCGGTTCTCGACGAGCTGTTCCGCTCGCAGCAAGGGGGCATCCTCGGCCTGTTCAACGTGTTCTCCGGCGGCGCACTGCAGCGCTTCTCGATTTTCGCGCTGGGCATCATGCCGTACATTTCGGCGTCGATCATCATGCAGCTGTGCACGGTGGTCGTGCCGTCGCTCGAGGCTTTGAAGAAGGAAGGCGAAGCCGGCCGACGCAAGATCACGCAGTACACGCGCTACGCGACCCTGGGCCTCGCGTTCTTCCAGGGTCTGGGCATCTCGATCGCGCTCGAGGCGCAAGCCGGGCTGGTCATCGAGCCGGGTCTCGCGTTCCGGTTCCTGTCGGCGACGACGCTGGTGACCGGCACGATGTTCCTGATGTGGCTCGGCGAGCAGATCACCGAGCGAGGCCTGGGCAATGGCATTTCGCTGATCATTTTCGCCGGCATCGCCGCCGGTCTGCCGCGCGCGATAGGACAGACGCTCGAGCAGGTCAACACCGGCGCCTATTCGGTGCTGCTGGTGCTCGGCATCGCGGTCCTGGTCATCGCGGTGACGGCTTTCGTCGTGTTCGTCGAAAAGGCGTTGCGCAAGATCCAGGTCAATTACGCCAAGCGACAGGTCGGCAACAAGGTCTATGCGGGGCAGCAGTCGTTTCTGCCGCTGAAGCTCAACATGGCCGGCGTGATTCCGCCGATCTTCGCCTCGTCGATCATCCTGTTCCCGGCGACGCTGGGACAGTGGTTCGGCTCGAGCGAAAACACGATCTGGCTGCGCGACCTGGCCTCGACGCTGGCGCCCGGCCAGCCGGTGCATGAGATCCTGTACGCCGCCGCGATCATATTCTTCTGCTTCTTCTATACGGCGCTGCAATACAACCCGAGGGAAACGGCGGACAACCTGAAGAAGAGTGGCGCGTTCATCCCCGGGTATCGGCCCGGCGAGCAGACGTCCAAGTACATCGAGAAGATCACGCTGCGGCTGACGCTGATCGGCTCGCTTTACCTGGTCGTCGTCTGTTTCGTCCCGAACTTCCTGATCGCGTGGAAAAACGTGCCGTTCTACTTCGGCGGCACGTCGCTGTTGATCATCGTCGTCGTGACGATGGACTTCATGACCCAGGCCTATGCCTACATGATGTCGCAGCAGTACGAGAGTCTGCTCAAGAAGGCGAACTTCAAGGGCGGCTTGCCCACGCGCTGATGTCAAAGGAAGAAACGATACAGATGCAGGGAGAAATCCTGGAGACGCTGCCCAATGCGACGTTCCGGGTGAAGCTGGAAAACGGTCATGTGGTGCTGGGACACATCTCCGGCAAGATGCGGATGCACTACATAAAGATTTTGCCGGGCGACAAGGTGACGGTGGATCTGACTCCGTACGATCTGTCCCGGGCGCGGATCATATTCCGCGCCAAGTGAGCGGCGGACGGGGTTTTAGGAGTAGCGGGATTTCAGCGGCGCGCGGGTGACGCGCGACGAATGGCGGAGAGACGGACATGAAGGTTATGGCATCGGTAAAGAAGATCTGCCGCAATTGCAAGATCATCCGGCGCAACGGGGTCGTGCGGGTCATTTGCACGGATCCGCGTCACAAGCAGCGTCAAGGTTAACGGATCAGAACGATAGGGTAGGCATATGGCCCGCATTGCAGGCGTCAACATTCCGAACCACCAGCACGCCGATGTCGCGCTGACGGCGATCTACGGCATCGGCCGGGCGCGCGCCCGGGCCATCTGCGTGGCTGCCGGCGTCGACGGCATGAAGAAGGTGAAGGATCTGTCCGACGCACAAATGGACAAGCTGCGCGAGCTGGTCGGCCGCTACACGGTCGAGGGCGATCTGCGCCGCGAAGTCACGATGAGCATCAAGCGGCTGATGGACCTGGGCTGCTACCGCGGCGTGCGGCACCGCAAGGGCCTCCCGGTGCGCGGCCAGCGCACGCGCACCAACGCGCGCACGCGCAAGGGCCCGCGCAAGGCGCGGCAGTCGCAGATGACCAAGGGAACGGGCAAGCCCGCTGGCAAGCCCGCGCCGAGATAATCCCGGTAACAGGACTTCGGGACCGAACAAGGACCAAGGAAAGAACGAATGGCACAGGCACCAACCAAGACCGGCACCACGCGAGCGCGCAAGAAGGTGAAGAAGAGCGTATCCGAAGGGATAGCGCACATCCACGCGTCGTTCAACAACACGATCATTACGATCACCGACCGGCAGGGTAATGCGCTGTCGTGGGCGACGTCGGGCGGCGCCGGTTTCAAGGGCTCGCGCAAATCGACGCCGTTCGCGGCGCAGGTTGCCGCCGAATCGGCGGGCAAGGCGGCGCAGGAGTGCGGCGTCAAGAACCTCGAGGTGCGAATCAAGGGGCCGGGACCCGGCCGCGAATCCGCGGTGCGCGCGCTCAATGCGCTGGGCCTCAAGATCACCAGCATCTCGGACGTGACGCCGGTGCCGCATAACGGCTGCCGTCCACCGAAGCGCCGCCGCATCTGATGCGCGGTTGTCGTTGCAGTTATCGCTGGAAATCGGCGGGCCTCATTGGGCGATCAGGCCGCGATTTCCAGGAAACCAGACCGGCCGAAAGCAGGTTTTTACTCGTGGCCGAATAAGGATACAAAGTGGCTCGATACCTCGGACCCAAATGTAAGCTGGCGCGACGGGAAGGCACCGACCTTTTCCTGAAAAGCGCGCGTCGATCACTCGACTCCAAGTGCAAGCTGGACTCCAAGCCGGGTCAGCATGGCGTGAAATCCGGCATGCGCCAATCGGACTACGGCAACCAGCTGCGCGAGAAGCAGAAGCTGCGGCGCACCTACGGCATCCTCGAGCGGCAGTTCCGCCGCTATTTCACGATGGCCGCGCACCGCAAGGGATCGACCGGCGAAAATCTGCTGCAGTTGCTCGAGTCGCGCCTGGACAACGTCGTTTACCGGATGGGATTCGGCTCGACCCGGGCCGAAGCCCGCCAGCTGGTTTCGCACCGCGCAGTCACCGTCAACGGCAAGGTCGTGAACATCCCGTCGGCGCTGGTGAAGGCCAGCGACACCGTTGCGGTGAAGGAAGGTGCCAAGACGCAGCTGCGCATCGTCGATGCGCTGCAGCTTGCCGAGAAGATCGGATTTCCGTCGTGGGTCGAAGTCGACGTCAAGAAGATGGCAGGCACGTTCAAGGGTGCGCCGGACCGGTCCGAATTCGGCCAGGACATCAACGAAAGCCTAGTCGTCGAGCTTTATTCGAAGTAGGCGGCGCGCGCCATTTGGCCGAGACCGCTTGGGATTTGCCTTAAGGATTCCGCATGCAGAGCAATGCTTTTTTGAAACCGCGCATCATCGATGTGCAGAGTACGTCGCCGTTCCACGCCAAGGTCGTGATGGAGCCGTTCGAGCGCGGCTACGGTCATACGCTGGGGAACGCGCTGCGGCGCGTGCTCCTGTCGTCGATGCCGGGCTACGCGCCGACGGAAGTCAAGATCACCGGCGTGCTGCACGAGTATTCGGCGCTGGATGGAGTCCAGGAGGACGTTGTCGACGTGCTGCTGAACCTCAAAGGCGTCGTGCTCAAGCTGCACAACCGCGACCACGTGACGCTGAAGCTCGCCAAGACCGGCGAAGGTCCGGTCACGGCGGCGGACATCGAGCCCAATCACGACGTCGAGATCATCAATCCCGACCATCTGATCGCGCATCTGACCGCAGGTGGCAAGATCGAGATGGAGATCAAGGTGGAGAAGGGGCGCGGCTACCAGCCGGCGACGGTTCGCGCCAAGCCCGACGGCGGACGCAGCATCGGCAACATCCTGCTCGACGCCTCGTTCTCGCCGGTTCGCCGCGTCAGCTATGCGGTCGAAAGCGCGCGCGTCGAGCAGCGTACCGACCTCGACAAGCTGGTGATGGACATCGAGACCAACGGCGTGATCGAGCCCGAGCAGGCGATCCGTTACGCGGCAAGCATTCTGGTCGAGCAGCTTGGCGTGTTCGCCGATTTGAAGGGCACCGAAGCGCCTGCCGAGCAGCGCTTGATGCCGCAGGTCGATCCGATCCTGCTGCGCCCGGTCGACGATCTCGAGCTAACGGTGCGCTCGGCCAATTGCCTGAAGGCCGAGAACATCTACTACATCGGTGACCTGATTCAGCGCACCGAAACCGAGCTGCTCAAGACGCCGAACCTGGGCCGGAAGTCGCTGAACGAGATCAAGGAAGTACTGGCCTCGCGCGGTCTTTCGCTCGGGATGAAGCTCGAGAACTGGCCGCCGGCGAACCTCGACCGGCCGTAAGGGAAAAGATCATGCGCCACCGACATGGATTGCGTAAGCTCAACCGCACCAGCAGCCACCGCCTTGCGATGTTGCGCAACATGACCAATTCGCTCCTGACGCACGAGGTCATCAAGACCACCCTGCCGAAGGCGAAGGAACTGCGCAGCGTCGCCGAGCCGCTGATCACGCTGGGCAAGACGCCGACGGTCGCGAATCGGCGTCTGGCGTTCAACCGGCTGCGCGATCGCGACGTCGTCAGCAAGCTCTTCAACGAGCTCGGACCGCGTTTTGCCAAGCGTCCGGGCGGCTACCTGCGCATCCTCAAGTACGGGTTCCGGCAGGGCGACAATGCGCCGATGGCGCTGGTCGAGCTCGTCGACCGCGGTCCGGACACGGATACGGAAGCCACGGTCGAGAACAAAGCCGCAGCGCCCAAGGCCAAAGCTTCCCGGGCCGCTGCCAAGGCCGCGTGATCGGGCGCCTTCGCTCAGAAGAGCCGGGCGTTTGCGCCCGGCTTTTTTTCGTCCCGGCTTAAGGCGCTCCGCGCGTAAGATCGCCCGATGGCAGATGCCGTCCTCGTCACCGGCGGTGCGGGCTATATCGGTTCGCACATCGTCGTCGAGCTCGCGCGCGCGGGCTACCGGCCGATCGTCGTCGACAATTTCAGCAACAGTTCACCGTCGGTGCTGCCGCGCCTCTCCCGCATCGCCGCACGGGAAGTACCCTGTGTCACCGCCGACGTGCGCGACCAGTCCGCCCTGTCGCGTGTGTTCGCTGGTCACGCGATCGCCGCAGTCGTGCACTGTGCGGGATTGAAGTCGGTCGGCGAGGGTGAAGCCCAGCCTGCGATGTACTACGACAACAACGTCGGCGGCGCCATCGCGCTGGTCGGCGCGATGGCGGCAGCCGGTGTCAAGCGCCTGGTTTTCAGCTCGTCGGCAGCCGTGTACGGACAGCCGGACCGCAACCCGGTCAGCGAAAGCGCGCCGCTGCGGCCGCAGAGCGTTTACGGCCGCACCAAGCGGATTGTCGAGCAGCTGCTCGAGGACGTCGCCGCATCCGACCGTTCATGGCGGATCGCGCTGCTGCGCTACTTCAATCCGGCCGGGGCGCACGCGAGCGCAGCGATCGGCGAGGCGCCGTCCGGGATTCCGAACAACCTGGTCCCGCTGCTCGCCGACGTCGCCGCCGAAAGGCGCGCTGAAATCGCGATCTACGGCGACGACTGGCCAACACCCGACGGGACCGGCGTTCGCGACTACATTCACGTCATGGATCTTGCCGCGGGCCACGTGGCGGCGCTCGCGTATCTAATCTCGACGCCGGGACTTATCGCGCTCAATCTGGGTACCGGACGCGGTCACTCGGTGCTCGAACTGATCGCGGCGTTCGAGCGCGCCTGCGGCCGCGCGATCCCGCGGCGCGTCGCCCCGCGCCGCCCCGGCGACGTCGCCGCCTACTACGCGGATCCGTCGCGCGCCGAGGCGGTGCTTGGCGTGCGCGCGCATCGCGACATCGATGCCATTTGCGCCGACGCCTGGCGCTGGCGGCTCAATCGCGCGGACGACTAGCGCGCCGCCGCTAACACCGGTATGACATTCCGCGGCATCATAGCGCCGGGGAACGAGTGATGGAACGCTTTTACACCGCGCTGAACCGATTCGACGCCTACCTGCTGCTGCACCGGCTGCAGCATGCGGGGATCCGCGCGCATGTCTTCAACGAGCACGTGTCGAGCATCGTCGGCGAGGTCCCGCCCGACGTCGCGCAACCGCAGGTCTGGCTGGTGAACGAGCGCGACCGCCCGCGCGCGGAGGCGGTACTCGCCGCGCTCGCCCGCGAACGCGGACAATCGGGAGGCAGCGTGTTCTGCCGCTCGTGCCACGAGGAAAATCCGGCGAACTTCGAATTGTGCTGGCACTGCGGCGCAAGCCTCTAGCTTCGCGCCGATGCCAGGGGCCAGCCGGGGCCACGCGAGCTCGCGCCTAGGTTGGCGGCTCGTCAAGCAGCGCGCGGGCGCGGGCGTCGGCGGCCGGATCGCGCGTCGGTGCTGCGGCTGGTGCGCGCTGGCGGCGCCTCAAGACTTGCCACCACAGCAGGCCGCCGCCGGCGAGAAGGACGAACGGACCGAACCACAGCAGCCAGGTTGTGCGCTTCAACGGCGGATCGTAGAGCACGAAATCGCCGTAGCGGGCGACAAGGTAGTCGCGGATCTCGACGTCGTTCTTGCCGGCGAGTGCCTGCTCGCGCACCTCGCGGCGCAAGTCGCTCGCGAGGTCGGCGTTCGAGTCGGCGAGCGTCTGGTTCTGGCAGACCAGGCAGCGGAGCTCGGTCTCGAGCTTCTTCAGCCGTGCTTCGAGCGCGGCCGAAGGCGGTGCGGCGGTCATCGCGGCTGCATACGCCGCAGCGCTTATCGCCGCGATGCCGATCAGCAGGATAGTACGCATTACTGCTGCAGCTGCCGGATCAGCGGAAGGATCTTCTGCTGCAGTGCCTCGACCGTCAGCGGACCGATCTGCTTGTAGCGAATGACCCCCAGCTTGTCGATCAGGAACGTCTCCGGCACGCCGTACACGCCGTAGTCGATGCCGACCTTGCCATCGCCGTCGACGATCGACGCCGTGTACGGGTTGCCGTGCTGCGCGAGCCAGGCCAGCGCGTCATCCGACTTGTCCTTGTAGTCGAGGCCGTACACCGGAACGACGTTGGTCTTGGCCAGCTGCACCAGCAGCGGGTGCTCGACACGGCAGGACACGCACCATGACGCCCAGACGTTGAGCAGCCAGACCTTGCCCTTCAGATCGTCGGCTGCGAGCGTCTTGTTCGCATCGTGCAGCTGCAGCAGCTTGAATGCCGGCGCCGGCTTGCCGATCAGCGGAGACGGCACCTCGTGCGGATCGTGACCCAGCCCGACCCAGAGAAACGCGACCAGCACGATGAAAACCGCCAGCGGTATCGACCACCGCAGCATTTTCATCGACGGCTCGGTCATTCGCCCGCCGCGGCGCCGACCAGTGCGCCAAGCTGGCGGCGCACCGCGAGGCGATAGCGCCGATCCGAAACGGCGACGAAGCCGCCGAGCGCCATGACGAATGCGCCCAGCCAGATCCAGTCGACAAAGGGCTTCAGATAGACGCGCAGGCCCCAGGCGCCGGCGATCGCACCGTCGCCGCCCGCGGGATCGCCGAGCGACACATAGCGGTCGCCCGCGAGGCCGGTGTCGATCGCCGCGATCGTCATCGTCTGTCCCGACGCGTTATAGATGCGCTTTTCCGGATGCAGCGTCTCGATCAGGCGGCCGTCGCGGCGGACCTCGACCGTGCCGACCAGTGCCCGATAGTTCGGGCCCGGCGCCGGCGTGACGCCGAGGAAAGCGAATTCGTACGGGCCGACGACGACGCGTTGTCCGACGTCGAGCCGCACGTCGCGCTCGATCTCGTAGCCCTTGACCAGCGTGACGCCGACGATGAACATGGCGACGCCGAAATGCGCGAGCAGCATGCCGTAATACGCCGGCGGATTCGCGGCAAGACTCGCCCACAGACCGGCGCGATGCGAGCCCTTGATCCGCTGCCACAGGTTGGCCGCGGTGGCGGCGAACAGCCAGAGCGCGAGAAACAGGCCGAAGCTGATCAGCGGCGACCAGCGGCCAAGCACGAACGGCAGCAGCAGCGCGCTCACCAGTGCGACCGCCAGCGCCCACTTGAGACGCGCCGCCAGCTCGGGCACGGCCGCGCGGTTCCACCGCGTAATGGGTCCGATGCCCATCAGGAACACGGCCGGCGCCAGCAGCGGATAGAACACCGCGTCGAAATACGGAGGGCCGACCGAAATCTTGCCCAGATCGAGCGCATCGAGGAACAGCGGATAGAGCGTGCCGAGCAGCACGCTCGCCATCGCGACGATCAGTACGACGTTGTTGGCGAGCAGCATCGACTCTCGCGACACCAGCGCGAACGAGCCGCCGAGTCCGACGGTGCCGGCGCGCCAGGCGAACAGCGCGAGCGAACCGCCGATGACGATGGCGAGAAATACGAGGATGAACACGCCGCGCGCCGGATCGGTCGCGAAGGCGTGCACCGAGGTCAGCACGCCGGAGCGCACCAGGAAGGTCCCCAGCAGCGACAGCGAAAAGGCAAGAATCGCGAGCAGCACCGTCCAGCTGCGAAAGGCGCCGCGCTTCTCGGTCACGGCGAGTGAATGGATCAGCGCGGTGCCGGTGAGCCAGGGCATGAAAGACGCGTTCTCGACCGGGTCCCAGAACCACCAGCCGCCCCAGCCCAGCGTGTAGTAGGCCCAGCCGCTGCCGAGCGCGATGCCGGTCGTCAGGAATGCCCACGCGACCGTCGTCCAGGGCCGCGACCAGCGCGCCCAGGTCGCATCGAGCCGGCCGCCGATCAGCGCCGCCAGCGCGAACGCGAACGCGACCGAAAAGCCGACGTAGCCCATGTACAGCAGCGGCGGATGGAACACCATGCCCGGATCCTGCAGCAGCGGATTCAGATCGCGTCCTTCGGGCGCGGGCGGGAGCAGCCGCGCGAACGGATTCGAGGTGAACAGCAGGAACAGCAGGAAGCCGACGCTGACCAGTCCCATCACCGACAGAACGCGCGCGGCCAGCGCATCGGGAAGATTGCGCGAAAAAACCGAGACGGCGAAGCTCCAGCCACCCAGCATCAAGGTCCACAGTAACAGCGATCCTTCATGCGAACCCCAGGTCGCGGCGATCCGGTAGTGCAGCGGCAACTGCGAGTTCGAGTTGGAGGCGACGTTCTGCACCGAAAAATCATTGGTAGCGAACGACCAGGCGAGGCACCCGAACGCCGTCGCGACCAGCGCGAATTGCACGCGCGCGGCGGGCCGCGCCAGCGCCATCATCCGCGAATGATTGCGCGCGGCGCCAAGCATCGGCACGATGCCCTGCGTCGCGGCGACCAGCAGCGCCAGGATCAGCGCGAAATGACCGAACTCGGGGATCATTGTCCGGAGCTCCGTTCGTGGAGGCTTGGCATCGTCATACCCTTCTTGGCTTTGTCGATCGCCGCTTGCGCCTGCGGCGGCATGTAGTTGGCGTCGTGCTTGGCGAGCACTTCGGTGGCGTGAAAGCCGCCGTCGGGCCCCAGCGTTCCCTGCGCGACGACGCCCTTGCCTTCCTTGAACAGGTCGGGCAGGAGGCCCGTATAGCTGACCGGTATTGTGCGCGCGGTATCGGTCACCCGGAAGTGAACGGTCAGGCTGTCGCTATCGCGGGTGAGGCTGCCGGCCTCGACCATCCCGCCGATACGGAACGGGCGACCGCGCGGCGCCTCGTTCGCGGCGACTTGCGACGGCGTGAAGAAGAACACGAGGTTGGACTGGAAGGCGTTGAGCACCAGCGCAGTGGCGACACCGAGCAGCACCAGCCCACCGGTAATCCACCCGAGGCGGCGTGTCCGGGCTTTCATTGCGAAGACTCCGTGTCGCCGGCGCCGCGCCGCGCCGCGGCCAGACGCGCGCGTACGGCGATGATCTCGGCGACGACCGCCAGTGCGCACGCCGCGTACGAGCCCCAGACGTAGAATCCGTAGCCGCCCATCGCGAAGAATTCGCCGATATTCATCGCGCTCCCCTGACGGCCAGCGCAGCCTCGCCCGCCCAGCCGGTGTGACGCTCGCGCTCGAGGATGATCGCGCGCACCCGGGTCAGCGCGATGGCGATCGAATAGAACCATGCGGCCAATGCCAGCAGCAGCATGCCGGTAAGCATCATCGCGGCCATCGTCGGTGCCGAAGTCAGGCTGACGCTCGCTCCCTGATGCAGCGTGTTCCACCATTTGACCGAGAAATAGATGATCGGCACGTTGATCGCGCCGACCAGCGCCAGCACCGCGCTCGCGCGGTCGGCGCGGCGCGGCTCGTCGATCGCCTGGCGCAATGCCATGTAGCCGAAGTAGAGGAACAGCAATATCAGCTCCGACGTCATTCGGGCGTCCCAGGCCCAGTAGGTGCCCCACGTGGGCTTACCCCAGAGCGCACCGGTGACCAGCGCCAGCGCGGTGAACAGCGCGCCGGTCGGGGCGAGTGCCTGCGCCATCATCGCTGCGAGGCGGGCATTGAACATCAGCGACACCGCGCACCAGAAGGCCATCACCAGATAGATGAACATCGACATCCACGCCGCCGCCACGTGCACGAATATGATGCGATACGCGTCGCCTTGGGTGGCATCGGTCGGCGCCGCGATGAGACCGATATACAGTCCCGCCGCCGCGAATCCCGCCGCCGCCCCGCCGAACCAGGGCGCAAGCCGTCCGGCCAGTGGATAGAACGACGCCGGTGAGGCGAATCGGAACCAGTTCAACAAGCGTCCTTTCGAATCAATCGATTGCGATGCGCACCGCCGCCGCGGCAGCGAGCGGCGCGCCGACCAGCGCTGCCAGCAGCCCCGCCCCGAGCAGCGATAGCTCCGCGGCTGCCCCCAGGCCCGTGCGCACCGCGTCGACCGCGCCTGCGCCGAAAATCAGGACCGGAACATAGAGCGGCAGCACCAGTAGCGCGAGCAGCGCGCCGTTGCGCAAGCCCAGCGTCAGCGCTGCCCCGACCGCGCCCAGCAGCGACAAGGTCGGCGTTCCCAGCAACAGTCCAAGCGCCAGCACGGCGAGCTCGTCGCCGCCGAGGCCGAACTGCAATCCCAGCAGCGGCGATGCCGCTACCAGCGGCAGGCCGGTCGCGAGCCAGTGCGCCGCTATTTTACCGGAGATCAGCCCCGGGAGTGGATGGGGCGACAGCGCCATCTGCTCAAGCGTGCCATCGGCGAAATCCGTCGCGAAAAGACGCGGCAGTGCGAGCAGCGAGGCCAGGAGCGCCGCAACCCAGAGCACGCCCGGGCCGAGTGCGCGAAGCAGCGCGGTGTCGGGACCGACCCCCAGTGGAATGAGGGTGACGACAATCACATAGAAAAGCAGCTGCACGCCGAGCTCGGCCTTCGAGCGCAGCGCAAGTCTCAAGTCGCGCCGCACGGCCCAGGCGGCGCCGCGCCATGCACCGGGCGCCGGGATCGTGTCGAGCTCGCCGGCCGCTGCCGTCATGACAGCGTCAGCCCGCGCACCGACGGTCCGGACAATCCGATGTCCTGATGCGTGGCGATGATCGCCATCCCACCTTGCGCCAGATGTGCGCCGAGCATGTCGCAGAGCAGCGCAACGCCCGCGGTATCGAGCGCCGCAGCCGGCTCGTCGAGGATCCAGAGGGGCCGCTGCACCAGCGTCAATCGCGCCAGGCCGATGCGACGGCGCTGTCCCATCGACAATGCCCGTGACGGCAGCGCGCGCTGACGCTCGAGCGACCACGACGCGAGCGCGCCGCGGACAGCATCGCTCGTCGCCGCGCCGCCATGCAGGCTCGCCAGCGAAGCGAGATTCTCCTCCGCCGTAAGCTCGTCCTTCAGCGCCGCGGCGTGTCCGATATACGTCACCGCCG
This sequence comes from uncultured beta proteobacterium, assembly GCA_963828665.1. Taxonomy (GTDB): domain Bacteria; phylum Pseudomonadota; class Gammaproteobacteria; order Burkholderiales; family Casimicrobiaceae; genus PALSA-1003. The sequence goes on along the minus strand of CAWHFL010000006.1, from coordinate 107,606 downwards.
CGCGCAACTCCGGATCGAGCGGCGCAACCGCAGCGCCGCGCCACGACAGCGTACCTCGAGTCGCGTGCGACAGTCCCGCCGCAATGCGCAGCAACGTCGTCTTGCCGCTGCCATTGGCGCCGGTAACCTGCAAAGCGTCGCCCGGCGCGAGCATGAAATCGACGCCCGAGAACAGCGTCGCGGCGCCGCGCTGCGCGGCCAGCTGCTTCGATTCCAGCATCAAACCTGCGCGGCGGAAGGAAGAACGTTCATTATAGCCCACCGCAGCAGCGCTCCCCGGAAGCAGGAGCTGCCGCGGCGTTGCGGCAGATATGCTAAGGTGACGGCCGACCGTCGTCTAACCGCCGTTCTGGCAGAGGCCATCGATGCCATGGTCGCTTGGATCCGCATTGCGCCTTGCTCGACGCGCAAGCGCTTGCCTGCCCGCACTGCTCGCGGTGGTCACCGTGTCGCTGGCGCCGCAAGCACACGCGATCAGGGGCATCCTCTCCGAAGGTACGCTGGTCGCGGAGATCGGCGAGCCCTTTGCTGCGCGATTCATTCCTGTCCGCAGCCATCTGCCGAAATTTCCAGTCCAATGGTCACTGAGTCCCCCCGACTGCATGGCCGCGTCCGGCATCGTGCTCGATGCCAACACCGGCAGCTTGTCAGGCGCGCCGCTGGCGCCGCCGGCCACGTACGATTGCGAAGTCGTTGCCGTCGACACGTTTTCGGACCCTGTCACGACTGCGCGGAAAGCGTTTATTCTGGTCGTCGAGCGGCGCCAGCAATGCTCGGCCCCGGTGATCGCCGACGCGATGTTGCCCCCGGCGGTATTCGGCGTTCCCTATTCGTTTCACGTGGTAGCGTCGGGTCGTCCGACGCCGAACCTCTCGGTTGTCGGCCTCCCCGCCGGTCTATCGTTCGACGTCGCGGCAGGCATTATCCGCGGCACGCCAACCGCGGCAGGAACGTCGACCCTCACGATCACCGCGGTCAACGGCTGCGGAGCGCCAGATGTCCAAGCGCGGACCTTGGCGGTCGATCGCGGAGCGACGACGCTGTCGCTGGTCGCGCTACCCGATGTCTCGATCTACGGTGAGACGGTGGCGGCGACAGTGTTCGCTTCGGGCGGGCCCGCTGCTCCGCAGGGCGTGGTCCAGCTTTGCGTTCGACCGACCGCGGCGTACTGCGGGCCGCCTTTCGACGTTGTGCCGCCTGAAACGCCGCCGGACAGGATCGTCGCGCCATTGTCCGCCGCGCTCGATGTGAGTGGGCGCGCGCAGTTTGCCCTGGTCGGCCTGACGATCGACACTTTCGCGCTGTCCGCAGCTTATGCGGGTGACCTTTCGCACAACTCGGCCAGCGCCGGGCCCGTCAGCGAGCTGGTGATCAAGGGCGTGTTGCTGCCCTCGCCGCAGGTCGAGCTCAATGCGCCCGCAATGGCGCAGTCCGGCGCCGCGATGGCCGTCGGCATCGCCGTGAAGTCGCCCAGTCCGGACGCCATTCCGACGGGCGAAGTGCGCTTGTATGCGGACGCCGACATGCTCGCTGCGAAGACCCTTGACGTTTCGGGCGCGGCGCAGTTCCAGTTCGCAGCGCCGCGCGCCGGCGTGCTGTCACTGCGCGCCGAATATCGCGGCGACGGCAGGTTTTCCGCCGCCGCATCATCGGCTACGAGTGTGATCATCGCGCAGGCGCCGGACGGGAGTGCGATACCCGCCCTCTCGTCGATGGACCTCCTGCTGCTGGCGGTCGCGGTGGCGGCGCTGGCAATGGCGGCACTGCGCCGGCCGGCGCGGCGCTAGCCCCCCTCGCTGTGCGTCTCGCTCCCGGGACGCTTGCCGCTTGGCTCATCGGCGCGCCGCGCTGGCTGGTCGGCCTGCTGATCATTGCCGTCTTCCTGCTGCATCCGCTGACGCAATTCGGCAAGACGAGCCTGCTCGCCAAGCTGGAAGCGATCGCCTACGACACGCGGCTCAAGCTCACGCTGCCGAACCATGGCGACCCGCAGGTCGTCATCATCGACATCAACGAGCCCAGCCTGCAGCGTGAAGGGCGCTGGCCCTGGTCGCGGGACAAGCTTGCCCGCTTGACCACCCAACTGCTGGAGCGCTACCAGGCGCGCGCCGTGGGATTTGACGTTGTGTTCGCCGAGCCGGACCGCTCGTCGGGCATCGACGTGCTTGATCGGCTGGCGCAGCGGGATCTGAAGGACGACCGGAGCTACGTCGCCGCGCTCGACAGGCTGCGCCCCGACCTCGACTTCGACGGGCGATTCGCGGAGGCCATTCGCGGCAAGCCGGTCATACTGGGATTCGGCTTCACCTACGAGGCGCAGCAGATCGGCGCGCTTCCGCCGCCGCTTTTCCAGGCGGCGGATCTCGGCCGCGGCATCATTCCGATCCAGCCGGCCGTCGGCTACACGGCGGCCATCGCGGAGCTCACGCACGCAGCCGCCGGCAGCGGCCACGTCGACCCGTTTTTCGACGCCGACAATGTCGTTCGCCGGGTGCCGATGGTCGAAGTCTATCGCAACGCCTACTATCCGGCGCTGTCGCTGGCGATCGCGCGGGTCGTGCTCGAAGCCAAGCGCGTGATGCCGCATTTCGGTCCCGGCCAACTACTCGACGGTTTCGACGTCGGCGGCCTGCCCGTTCCCACCGCGCCGGACGGGACGGCGCTGATCCCCTTTCGCGGCAAGCCCAAGACCTTCCGCTATTACTCGGCGGCCGATGTGCTCTCGGGCAGCGCGCCGGCCGATTTCGCCGGCGCGATCGCGCTGGTCGGCACGACGGCCAAGGGTCTTCAGGACTTGCGGCCGACGCCGCTTGCCGCCGACTTCCCCGGGGTCGAAATACACGCCAGCCTTATTTCCGGCATGCTCAACCAGGAATTCAAATCGGTTCCGGCGAATGCGAACGCGATCGAAGCGCTGATCATGTTGCTGACGGGACTGGTCGTGCTGTTCGTCATCCCGTACCGCGACCCGGTGCTCAACGCGCTGGGCGTCGTCGCGGTCATGGGCCTGGTGGCCGCGGCGAACCTCTTGCTATGGATCAAGCTGAACGAGGTCGTTCCGGTGGCAGCGACCTTGCTGATGCTCGCGGTGCTGTTCGGCTGGAACATGCTGGCCGGGTTCATGCGCGAGGAACGCAAGATCCGCCGCGTCTCCGCGATGTTCGGCGAATACGTGCCGCGCGAGCGCGTCGCGCAAATGGTCGAGAGCGGCGAGCGCTACAGCATGGTTGGGGAAAGCCGCACGATGACCGTGCTGTTCTGCGACGTGCGCGATTTCACCGCGCTGTCCGAAAACCTGCCTCCCCGCGAGTTGTCGGCGATGCTCAATGCCTATCTGACGCCGATGACCGAGATCATCCATGCGAATCACGGCACGGTCGACAAATACGTCGGCGACGCGATCATGGCGTTCTGGGGTGCCCCGATCGACAATCCCGACCACGCGCGCGATGCCGTTCTCGCCGCGCTTGCCATGCAGCAGCGGATGTCATCGCTGGCCGAGGAGTTCGCCAAGCGCGGCTGGCCCAAGCTCTCGATCGGTGTGGGCATCAACAGCGGCGCGATGAACGTCGGCGACATGGGATCGGAATTCCGCAAGGCCTATACGGTGCTGGGCGACGCGGTCAACCTCGCGTCCCGGCTCGAAGGGCTGACCAAGGAATACGGTGTGGACGTCATCATCGGCGAGGACACGCGCGCCGCGATCCCCCAAATCCGCTGCCGTGAGCTCGATCGCGTGCGCGTCAAGGGCAGGGCGAACCCGGTCACGATATTCGAGCCGCTGTCGGAAGCTTCCGAGGCCGCGGTCGCAGGTGAAATCGCGGCGTGGGAGCAGGCGTTGCAACAGTACCGCGAGCGGCGCTTTGTCGATGCCGCGGCTTCGCTCGCTGCGCTTGCCAGCGCGCATCCGGCCACGCGCCTCTACGCCTACTTTGCGCAGCGCTGCGCGACCTATGCCACCGCACGGCCTCCGGCGGATTGGGACGGCGCGACCAACTTCGCTACGAAATAGCGCTTGCGCCGCCTCAACAGCCGCCGGGCCCGCATTTGCGGTAACCGACGACGCCTTCGATCACGTTGCCGCTGCGGGTGTTGAAGTAGTAGTCGATGCCGATGCCGGACCCGCCGGGGCCGGCGAAAAAGCCGGTGAAGTTTCCCGCGACCAGCGCCTGGCAGCCGCCGCCCGCGCACGTCGTGGCCGCGCCGCCGACACCGCCGGTCGAGAAGCGGCCGTTGAGAATGCTGGCCGTGCCGCCCATCGTATAGTTGGCATCGCTGAATCCCGCGGTGAGGCCGGCCAGTCCCAGTTGAGCGGTGGTGAAGTTGACGTTGACCGTGCCGCCGGACACCAGCGTTCCGACGGCGCCGGTCCCCGAATCGGTCGGACGGGTGCCGCCGACCACCGCGTACGACACCTGTCCGGACGTCGGCAGCGCTGTCGCCGTATTGCCGTAGATGTAATGCAGATCGCCGCCGTCGTTGTGGACCACTTGACTGCCCAGCGTCTGCGCGATCGTCGATCCGGGGCCCAACCAGCGCCCCCAGTTGAGGCCACTGCCGACGGCAAAGCGCGACGAGCTCGAGCCGTCGCTGCCGACGTCGGTCAGCACTGCCGAGCCGAGGTCCGCGGCGAGCGAGCCGTTGTGAAACGAATGCAATGCGCCGCCGACGATGCCTAGCTGCAGGTCCGGGTTCGAGGCGGCGTCGAGCTCCAGCGTGTAGCGGTCCGACCCGACGACGATCGTCTGTCCCGGCGCGAACAATCCGTTGCCGAGATCTTCGGTCGCCATGAACGTGAACGGGGACTGCGGCAAGGCCGGCGGCGGCGCCGTCTCGGGCACTTTGGCAAACCGCAATTGGGTCGGCGCGGTGCGCGCAACACGCGTGCGCCGTTCGAGCTTGTCGGACAGGAAATCAGGCGGCCCGAGCCAGCGCAGGGGCGCCCGGCCGTCGGGAACATAGAAAAATTCGTCGGCGCCGAACTGCCCGCTGCCGAAACCGTTGGCGACAATGACGCCGCCTTCGTAGGTGCCTCCGTACATGCCGGCACCCACATCGGCGCCGCGGTTCTTGCACTGGCCGGCTGCGCAGATCTGGACCTGATAATGCGTGCCGCGGATGCCTATCGTCGCCTGCGTCGTCAACAGCTGGTAATGGTCGTGGTTCAACTTGCCTATTTGTCCAGTCAGCGTCCGGAAGCCGCCGCGCACCAGGCGGAAGATCGCGACCTCGCTGCCGTCCTGCTTGCCGTTGAAATTGAAGCGCTCGATCCGAAACTCGGTCTCAGGCTTGAGCGCCACCAGCGCATCGTCGCTGAAACGGATCTGCGCATAGCTTTCGGCGCCGGTGACGACGCTGTCGCCGGCGTTGACGGTGGCGCCCGCAGCCAGGCGAACCCGCTCGCCGCCGCGAACGGCGTTGACGTCGCCCACCGCGAGCAGAATCTTGCCGGCGGTCTGCGCCATCGCGCAATTCACTGCGAGCGAGCAGCAAACGAGCAGGAAACGCCAGGCGAGCTTTCGTTGCAGCGTGGTCGCCGTGCTATTTGAAGTCATAGCGGACTTTCAATGCGCCGACGTGGCGCGTGTATTCGTAGAGCTCGATATTCGACGTGTTTTTCGCATACCGGTATTCGGCGCGCACGCTTAAATTACGGTTGACCAGGTAGATCGCGCCGAGACTCGAACCGAAGTTGCGATCGCGCCGGGTCACCTCGATCAGCGGAATCGGGTCATCGTAGTCGCTTTGCGCGTAGCCGACGCCGGCGTTCAGCACCCAGAGCGGCGACGGCGATACGGTGACGTCGACGCTTGCACCGCGGATGGCGCGACCGAGGTCGCCGCGACCCTCGCGGTTGTGCTCGTCGCCGTGGAAAACCGTCGCATTGAGCACCGGCTGCCATCGGCGCAGCCACACCTGCCGATAGCTCGCGCTCATCGCGGCCAGATCGGCGTTGCGGGCCGCGTTATCGCCGTCGTAGCCGATGCGAGCGTACTGGGGCGCGAGCGCGAACGAAGACAGCTCCGAAATCTGCCGCCGCCATTCGAGTCCGACGCCGTCGGTCCAGCGATAGCGCGATCCGTCGAGCGCGATGTCGCCATGGGCGTACGCCAGCGAATACTCGTCGCGGGCCGCGCGGTAGCTCGCCCCGAGCGCGACGCCGTAGTTGGCCAGATTGAACTCCGACGCGGATCCGTAGAACGTGCCTCCGGCATAAACGCTGCCGTTGACCGTCCATCCTGGCGACAGCGGATGGTGGATTTCGGCTCCGGCCGCCAACCAGCCGAACGCCGATTCCTTGCGGACGCCGAAATCGTCGACCGTGACCGGACCCAGCACCGGCAGGCCGATGTCGGCTTGCGCGACGCCGGCGTTGGCGTTGCTGTCGTATCCGCCGCCGATTTCGACAAACGCCAGGCGCCGGCCGCGGTAGCGTGCCTCCCGTTCCGACAGCGCGGCGAGGTAACGATCGATGCCGGCCCGGACTTCCGCCGGCGGCTTGCCTCGGGCAACCGACTCGAATTCTTCGCGTGAGCGGACGTCGTCGCCGGCGTAGAAATACGCGCGCGCCAGCTCGAGGCGGGCCCGAGGATCATCGGGAAACTGCAGCGTGTAGCGCTCGAGCGCCAGAACGCCTTCGCCGGAGCGGCCAATGTCGACTGCTGCGACGCCGCACCACAGATCGAATTCGGGCGAGCGCTCGGGCGCATCGATCGGCATCGCGCAAAAGCGGGCATACGCCGCGGCGGAGTCGCCGGCTTCGACCGCGATACGCAAATCATCGACCGGTGCCGCTGCAGCCGTCGTCGCGACGCTGCCCAGGCACAGGGTGATCGCAGCAATCGCCGGATACCAGCGCCGGGGGGCCGAACGCTGCGCGAGCGAGCCGCGGTCCGAACGCTGTTCCATGCTCGCGCCGCCTCCCGAATTTGGCTCGGCGGCGATCATAGCATGACGCGGCGGTGCCTCCAGCGGGACGGCGATTACGGGACGACCTGGTCTATCGTGATGTTCAAGGCGGCACCGCCAGGCTTGATCGGCCCGCTTTTGCCCAAGAGGTCGCCCGGCTGCGGAAGCGCGTTGCCGCTTCGCGACAACCGCGCCTCGACGACAACTTCGGGTGCGCTCGAGAGCTTTGCGCCGCCGGCCATGCCCATGGAATCGTCCAATCTGAATTCCTTCGGCAGCTCGCTCGCCGGAATACGCAGTACTGCAAGCGGCATGCGCGGTCCTGTCGGCGCCCGCGCGAAAATAAAGACGGTGTCGTTGGGCGCGACCTTTGGGGCCAGAGACGGGCTCACGGCGACGCGGCCGCTGATCGTACCGCCGTTGCTTGCGTCGCCGAGCTGGGCCGGCGCTCGCGTCGTCTTCACCGCATCCGGCGCTCCGCCACCGAGCTCGGCGATCACGGCGGCAACCTGCGTTGCATCATCGGAGCCCGCGGGTAACTCGGCGGCGAGCCGGCGCCAGTAGGCGAGCGCCTTCGAAGGATCGTGCGTCTCCATCGCCGCCGTTGCGGCAAGCGCCAGCGCCTTCCCGTGTTGCGGATCGATGGACAGCGCGCGCTCGACCAGCGCGAGCGGCTTGCCGGCGAGGCGGTGACCCTGCGTCATCCCCAATGTGTCGGCGTAATCGGCGAGCAGATCGGGGTTGTCGGGCGCCAGCGCGAGCGCCTTGGCGTACGCTTCCGCCGCCGCGGGAAAGCGGCCGAGCGTGTAATACGACCGCGCCAGCAGTGCCCAGCCTTCGGCGTTTTCGGGATGCTGCTCGAGGCGCCGTTCCAGCGCGCCGATCATCGCGGCGATCTGCGGGTCGCTCAATTCGTGTCCGCCGTCGCTGACCTGCGCCAGGGCGGCGGCGGCTGGATCGCCGAGGCGGCCGTAGAGTACGATCGACAGCACCGGTATCGACACCAGCAGGGCTATCGCCAACGGCCACGACTGCCGCGGCATCGCGCCGCTCGCGGCGGTCCGCGGTGCGGCGCCGACTTCATCGGCAACCCGCTGCGCCAGATCCGACAGCACGACGTCCCGCTCGGCGGCGCTGATCGCACCCGAGGCAAAGTCGGCATCGACCGCGCGCTTCTGGTCCCGGAATACCGCGATCGCGGCCGACTCGGCGTTCGGCACCGCTGCATTTCGCCGCGTGCGCAGCAAGGGCCACAGCAGTACGCAAAGCGAGGCCAGCAGCAGGGCGGCGGCAAGGAACCAGAAAAGGGGCATCAGCAGGAGGGCCGCGACACGATGACCCGCATTATACCGGGCGGCGCCAAGCGCCGACCGCGGTCTTCACGCGGTCGAGCAGTAAAGCGCGGGTCAAGGCTTCTGCTATCATCTTTTCGGGGGACGAATCGATGAGCGAAGAGCTGCCCGACCACGACATACGAGAGGCCTCGCTCGAATACCACCGCGCGTATCCGCCAGGCAAGATCTCGATCCTGCCGACCAAACAGCTGACCAACCAGCGCGATCTCGCGCTCGCCTACACGCCCGGCGTTGCCGCGGCATGCGACGAAATCGTGCGTGATCCGGGGCAAGCGCGCAATCTCACCGCACGCGGCAACCTGATCGGCGTCATCACCAACGGCACCGCGGTCCTCGGACTCGGCGCCATCGGTCCGCTCGCCGGCAAACCGGTGATGGAGGGAAAGGCGGTCCTGTTCAAAAAGTTCGCCGGCATCGATTGCTTCGACATCGAAGTCGACGAACGCGATCCGGAGCGGCTGGTCGACATCATCTGCGCGCTCGAACCGACGTTCGGCGGCATCAATCTGGAAGACATTAAGGCGCCCGAATGCTTCTACGTCGAGCGCAAATGCCGCGAGCGCATGCGCATCCCGGTATTCCATGACGACCAGCACGGCACGGCGATCATCGTCGGAGCGGCGGTGCTCAACGGTCTTCGCGTTGTCGGCAAGGAAATGAGCGCAGTCAAGCTGGTCTGCTCGGGTGCGGGTGCCGCCGCGCTCGCCTGTCTCGACCTCTTGGTCGAACTCGGCATCCAGCGCCGGAACATCTGGGTGGCCGACATCGCCGGCGTCGTGTATCGCGGCCGCAAAGAGGAGATGGACGACAACAAGGCGCGCTACGCGCAGGACACCGATGCGCGCAAGCTCGCCGACATCATTCCGGACGCCGACATCTTCATCGGACTGTCGGCGCCGCGCGTGCTCAAGCCCGAGATGCTGCAACGGATGGCGGACAAGCCGCTGATCATGGCGCTGGCCAATCCCGAGCCTGAAATCATGCCCGATGTCGCCAAGGCGGCGCGCCCCGACGCAGTCATCGCGACCGGCCGCTCCGACTATCCGAACCAGGTCAACAACGTTCTTTGCTTCCCGTTCATTTTCCGCGGCGCGCTGGACGTCGGTGCGACGACGATCAACGAAGCGATGAAGCTGGCCTGCGTGCGCGCGATCGCCGATCTCGCGATGGTCGAGCAATCGGACATCGTCGCCGCCGCCTACGGCGCCCAGGACGTCAAGTTCGGCGCCGAATACCTGATCCCGAAACCGTTCGACCCGCGCCTGATCGTGATGATCGCACCGGCGGTCGCGCGGGCGGCGATGGAGTCCGGTGTCGCGACGCGTCCGATCGAGGACTTCGACGCCTACCACGAGCGTCTGCTGCAGCTCGTCTATCACTCGGGCCTGTTGATGAAGCCCATTTTTCAGGCCGCGAAAAAGGCGCCGAAGCGGGTCGTCTACGCCGAGGGTGAGGAAGAGCGCGTGCTGCGCGCGGTACAGGTCGTCGTCGACGAGGGGCTCGCCAAGCCGATGTTGATCGGCCGCCCGGCCGTGATCGAGCGCCGTCTCGCGCGCTACGGCTTGCGCATCAAGCCCGGCGTCGACGTCGAGATCGTCAATCCGGAATCGGATCCGCGCTACCGCGCCTACTGGACCGAGTACTACCGGCTGACACAGCGCAAGGGCGTGTCGCAGCAATTCGCCAAGATCGAGATGCGTCGCCGCCTGACGTTGATCGGCGCGATGATGATCCGCATGGGCGACGCCGATGGCATGCTGTGCGGCACCTTCGGCGCGCATTCGGCGCACCGGCACTATGTCGAGCAGGTGGTCGGCCTGCGCGAGGGCGTCACGACCTGGGCGGCGATGAACGCCGTGCTGCTGCACGATCGGACGCTGTTCATCGCCGACACCTACATCAACCGGGACCCCACGGCCGAGCAGGTCGCGGAGATCGCGCGGCTGGCCGCCGAGGAAGTGCGCCGCTTCGGCATCACGCCCAAGGTGGCGCTGGTCTCGCATTCGAGCTTTGGTTCGAGCGTCGACCCGCAGGCGCGCAAGATGCAGGTGGCGCTGTCGCTGATCAACGCGCAGGAACCCGATCTGGAAGTCGAAGGCGAGATGCAGGGCGATGCCGCGCTGTCGGAAAAGATCCGGCGCACGGTTTTTCCCGATGCGCGTCTGAAGGGCGACGCCAATCTGCTGATCATGCCGACGCTGGACGCGGCCAATATTTCGTTCAACCTGCTCAAGGTCGCCGCAGGCAGCGGCCTGACGCTGGGGCCGATCCTGCTCGGCGTGGCCAAGCCGATTCACATCCTGACCCCGTCCGCCACCGTGCGGCGCATCGTCAATATGACGGCGCTGGCCGTAGTCGATGCCGGGGTCGACCGGCAGAGTGCGCTGATCTAGCGTCAAATGCCGGGCGTCATGCCGCGGCGTTATTGCTCGCTGCTGTAAGAATTACACGTCGATCCGGCAGGATTTGCGGCAGTTGCTGCTGGCGCGCTACCTCTCATAGCGCACCAGATGCCGGCATGATTCCTGCTGCGGATATTTTGTTCGCGGGCAGCCAACCGCCCCCGCGCCGACCATCCCCAGGAGCCGTCATGAGCAAGCAACCATTTCTTTCCGACGTCGCGAGTTTGCGCCAGCGCGCGCGGCAACATATCGAAGAAGGCGCCGTCACCGCCGGTTATGGCGGCGACACCCAGACTGCGATCCGGGTACTCAACGAGGCCCTCGCGACAGAGATCATCTGCGTGCTCCGCTACCGGCGCCACTACTTCATGGCCCGCGGGATTCACTCCGGGCCGGTAGCCGCCGAGTTCCTCGAGCACGCCACCGAGGAGCAGGCGCATGCAGACATGATCGCCGAACGCATTGTGCAGCTCGGCGGCGAACCCAATTTTTCGCCGGAGGGGCTGGCCACGCGCAGCCATTCGGAATACGTCGAAGGCAAGGACCTGATCGACATGATCAAGGAGGATCTGGTCGCCGAGCGGATCGCGATCGACAGTTATCGTGAAATCGCAGCCTATTTCTCGGCGTTCGATGCCACCTCGCGGCGCCTGATGGAGGAAATCCAGGCGAAGGAGGAAGAGCACGCCGACGACTTGGCCGACCTACTGACGCATTTGCCGGCGAGTCTTAAGAACTGATCGCCCCGTCTCTCGTAGGCCTGCGTCCGACAGCGCGCGCCCACGACGCTGACATGAGAAACAGTCCGCGACCGATAGCGACGGCCTGCGACACTCGGCATAGTCTCTCACATGCATGGGAGACGGGCGATGTTCAGGCAAACGCAGGAAAGTCGCAGCAGCGGCACCGCAACACCGGACCTTTTCTCTGAACTCAAAGTAAAACGAGCCGCGACTGCCCGATCTCCAATCGTTGGCGCAGAAAGCCTGCTCGGGCGGGCTGTCCTCGACAGTCAAGACTCGCGGGTCGGCGAATTGCTCGACGTCCTGATCGACATGCATGTGGGACGGGTGGCCTACGGTGTCGTCATTCTCGACCACGCGCCGGACTGGAGCGAGCGCCTGATTGCGGTGCCGTGGAACACGATGCAGATGCAGGCGGATGGCGATGGAATCTGCGTCAACGCGACGCGCGACTGGATCGAGCGTGCACCATCGATGCGCATCGAAGCCATGGGCGCGCTGCTCGATCGCGAGCTCGCGGTCTTTATCCACGCGTATTTCGGCGCCAAGCCGTATTGGGAGCGTGCCGTGCAGCACGGTTAGCGGCACGAGGCCAGAACCGCCGGCCATGAGGCGGGAATCGTTCAGCAAGGAGCAAAAATGCACAGTCACCTAAAGCCACTGATGGCGATCACAGCACTGGCGTCCGGCTTACTGCTTGTCGGCTGCGGCCAACAGGGCACCGGTACCGGCACGACCGTTGGCCAGAAGATGGACCGCGCGGCCGACAAGGTCGCCGATACGACCAGCAACGCGAGCTCGAAGGTCGCGACGGCGGCGGACGACACGGCGATCACCGCCAAGGTCAAGGCCGCTCTGATTTCGGAGCCGGGGCTCAAGTCCACCGATATCAACGTCGACACCAAGGAAGCGACGGTAACGCTGTCCGGCACCGTTGCCTCCAACGACTTGCGCGATCGCGCAAAGCAGATTGCTTCGTCGACCAGTGGCGTCAAGAATGTAGTCGATAACCTGGTCGTCAAGTCGGCTTGACGCTATCGCATCGGAGCAGCGATGAATCGTGATCGAATCGAAGGACGCCTGAGGTCGTTCATCGGCGCGCTCGAAGAGAGCTGGGGCCGCGTAATCGGAGATCAGACGCTGCAGTTTCGCGGCGAACGCTCGCGCTCGCTGGGCCGGATCCAGTCCGGCTACGGCGCGGTGCGCGACCGGCCGATGCTGGACCGCCGTCGCAGCGCCTGACCCGGATGCGGGCCCGCCCGCTTTCGGGCGTGCCCGCGCGGGCGTGTCAAGCGTTCTGCTTCGGAATCGTCACTACGACGGTCGTTCCGTCGGCCGTCGAGGAAATCGATAAATTGCCGGCGAAGTGCTGCGCGCGCTCGCGCATGCCGCGGACGCCGTGCGACGTGGGCTTGCGCAGGTCGTCTTCGCTGATTCCGCCGCCGTCGTCGCGCACCGTCAGTACGTAGGCGCGGTCGGCCTGCGTCAGCGCTATCCAAGCGTTGTCCGCGCCGGCGTGGCGTGACACGTTGGTGATCGTCTCCTGGAATATCCGGAATAGCGCCAATCCTCGTTCGCGATCGATCGCGATGTCCGGGTCGGACATCTCGAAATGAAGCCGCAACTTGGTGTGCTTCTCGTATTCGCCGATTTGCCAGCGCAACGCCGCGGCGAGCCCAAGATCGTCCAGGATACTGGGCCTCAAATCGGTGACGATCTTGCGTGTCGTAGCGACGGCGGCATCGACCAGCTGAATCATCGCACTGCGCTTGGCCCGCGCCTCCGCGAGACCGGCTGGCAGGTGCGAGTCGAGCGACTCGAGGTCCATTTTGAGCACGCTCAAGGTCGCACCCAGCTCGTCGTGGACTTCGCGCGCGATCCGCTGCTTCTCTTCCTCACGGACCGTCTGCAGGTGCCGCGACAGCTCGCGAAGCTCCTCGCGTGAGCGCTCGAGCTCGACCTGGGCAAGGCGGCTCTGCGTATCGTCGAATACGACGCCATCCCATAGCACGCCCCCGTTTTCGGCCTGACGCGGGCGGGCCCGGATGCTGATCCATCGTTCGGTCGATTCGTGGCGCGGATGAATCCGGCCGCTCCAAGTCCAGGTCGACAGCTGCGCGGCCGATGCTTCGAGCGTTGCCTCCAGGTGTGGCCGCTCGGCGGCGGCGACCAGATCGAAAAATGCCGCACTGTCCGCGGTCAGCGCGGTCTCGGTGACGCCGGTCAGCGCTTCGGCGCCCTCGCTTACATACGAGAACGACAGCTTCCCGTCGGCGCCGCGCAGCAGCTCGAACACCATGCCGGGCACGTTGGCCGTCATCCCCTGATAGCGCGCCTCGCTTTCCTTTAGCGCGCTTTCCATCGCGCGCCGCGCGGTGTTGTCGTAGCACGCGCACAGGTAACCGGCAAAGCGGCCCTGCATGTCGTAATACGGGCGTCCATTGCAAATGATCGAGCCGAACCTGCCGTCGGCGCGCCGCAGCCGGAATTCGTATTCAAATGTCTTCTGCGCGGGAAAGGTTTCAGCGATGATCTCGCGCCAGCGGGGGCGATCTTCCGGGTGGACGCCTTCCAGCCAGCCGGCGCCGAACTCGGCATCCTGCTTTCGGCCCGTGTATTCGAGCCACGCCTGATTGAGGTAATCGCAGGCGCCGCTTGTGTCGGATCGCCAGACCAGATTGGGGAAGCCGGAGAACAGCGAAAAGTAGAAGTCGCGCGCGCGCTCGGTCTGTTCGCGGAGCTCCAGCCGCATCGTCGCGTCGCGGGTGACGACCGAGAACCCGCGAAGATTTCCAGGCTCGTCGCGAATCGCCGAAATGATGTCGTCGCCGCAATAGCGACTGCCATCCTTGCGCAGATGCCAGCACTCCTCCTCGTGCCAGCCGCGCCGGGCTGCGATTGCGAGCTCTTTTTCGGGTGGCGTCTGGCGATCGGACGGATAGAGCATCGAAAAGTGCTTGCCGACGATTTCCGTGCCCGTATAGCCGTTCAGCGCCTGCGCACCCGGGTTCCAACTCGCAATCCGCCCTTCGGTGTCGAGCATGTAGATCGCGCAGTCCTTGACGGCGTTGATGATCAGGCCGGTGCGGCTTTCGCTTTCGCGCAATTCCTGCTCGACGTGGTAGCGCCGCGCGATATCGCTGACCAGCCGCTCGTTGGTACGCTTGAGGTCTCTCGCGTTAGCGCGCGCAGTCTGGAAAAGGTAGGTCGAAAGCGCTAGCAGGGTGGCCAGGATCCCGCCGAGCGCCAACGCCGCGATCGGCAGCGGCGAGGCGCCGCCGGCGATGAGATTCTGCGTCGGCGTGGCACGCAGCGTCCAACTGGCGTTCTGCACGATCAGCGGAAGGTCCTGCGACCATTTGGCGGCCGCCCTCGGTCTGTCCGGCGCGACGGTACGCACTACGCGTCCGTTCTGCACGATCTCGATGTAGTACTCGGGGAACCGCTGATCGATGATCGATCTCGGCCATCCGGCGTGCGCCAGCGTCGCGGAAATGAGTCCGCGCAGTTCATCGTTCTGGAATATGGGCACGTACAGAACGACACCTTCGCCGCCGACCACCAGATCGAGAAATGGGCTCAGTGTCGTGCCGTGCGTGCTCACTGCGAGGTCGATTGCCTTGCGGCGGTTCGGATCGGAGCGAGGGTCGAGGCCGATGACCTGTTCCGCGGTTGCCGGAACTGCCTGGCGGATGACGTAATCGGGGCCACCCAGCGTCACCGTATCGACCGACGCGACTCCTTTCAACAGGCCGGCGGCATCACGCTTCCACGCTTCGGGATCGGTGTAGGCCATCGAGCGCTCCGCCAGGCGCTCGACGCCGTCGATGCGGGCGTACAGATCCCGCTGCAGCTGCCCGCGGGCATCTGCCGCCACCAGCGCGGTGCTGCGCTGGATGAATCGCGTTTCCTGCACGGCGAGTGCGCGCCATAGCACCAGCGTGCACGCAATGACGGCGAGCCAGACGATCAGCGGCGCCGACCGGCGCAAAGCCGCTCGTTCGCCGCCGCTTGCCAGCATCGCGTAGGCGAGCAAGGCGCCGGCGAGCACCGTACAGATCGCGCCGGTCGTGCGCTCGCCTCCGGTCAGCTGCAGCGACTCGGACGCGACCGTGCTGCCGCTCCATGCCGCGAGCAGCATCAGCAGCGATAGCGCCAGTGCGATCGAGGTGAGCACCGCAACGGTGATCGCACCCCAGGCTTTGCGATGCCTGCGAGGGCGGAACAACGCCAGGGCCGCACCGATGATCACCGCGATCAGCGCGGTGAGCAGGCCCATATCGTTGTAGCCGGCAGACGGCAGCCAGGGATTGGCCAGCATCGGGCGGACCGGAATGCCATCCGGTACCACCCATGCGGTCAGCCGCAGCGTGCCGAGGAGCAACGGAACCAGCGCGCACAGCCGCGCGATGCGGGGTGCCTCCACGGCGTGCAGGGCCAACGCAATGCTGGCGAAGGCGATCGCCCACGCGGCGTCGTACTGAATGCGCTCGAAGCCCACGGCTACCCGCACCGGCTCGCTCGAGTGCCAGCTGACGATCATCAAGCCCGCGAAGACCGCGAGGCCGGCGCCGGCGGCGAAAAGCAGCGCCGGAATCCAGGCGTCCATGCGAAAGGCGCGGGTGGAGGGCATAAGGTTTGCGCAACACCGAAGGCGAGCGCAAAAAGCACAGATGTTAGCCGATTGCGAGCGAGCGAGTCGGTGCAACGCGGACTTGCGGCCGACTGTCGTTGCGCGCTGAGACCTTATAGCGTCTAAACGAGGAGCGGGTCAACGCAAGCGAGGGGCGCCGCGGCGCCATGATGAAGCGGACGCGGGCCGGCGATATGCAGCGAGATGCATAGTGCGATGCGTTCCGCCGACGGTGCCGTCCGCGTGCTGGCGCAGCGGCTTCAGCGCGGCGCCTTCCCGGGACGTGGCGGTCGGCGTTGCGGGTCAGCGTCGGGGTCGGGCTCGCTATCGGGCTCGGTTTCCGGCGCGTGCTCCTGCGGTTGTTCCTCCGGCTCCTCGATCGGCGGATGAGGTCGCGGCGTATGCGCTTCCGCCGCGTCGCCACCGTTGGCGGCCATGTCGACCGGCGAGCCCGCCACAGCGTCGTCCTGGGGCTCGCGGGACAGTGCTGGCATCGTGTTCACCGTTGGTTAAGATTGCAGATTGCAGATCTGCGCCACAATGTCGCAAGCCTCATGCCAAGCCCTCGGATCCTGCGATGGGTCGCAGGCAATGCCGCGCTTGCGACGTTTCTACAATAGCTCTGTCGTTTATTGCAATCCGCATTGCAAGTCGTGCCGCCGCACGGAGCGTGCATGACTGCGCTGTCGAGTGAGAGCGATGCTGGCACGCCGCTTGCGACAGGGGCCACGCAGGGCGTCGGGGACATTGGGTTCGTTCAGCCCTCCCATGAACCGAGTTCGATACACCCGGCGCGCCTGCTCCACTCTTCCTTAGCGGCACTGCGTTCAAGCCGCAGCGTCCGCGGCGCGGCGCGGCAAGGCCGCGCTTTTCCGCCGGCCACTTGATGGCCGGTGAAGGCGCTGGTGCCAGACACCACCCGATCGCGGCGCACCGCGTTGTAGGACAAGAGCCTACAGGGCTACCCGTTACGCCTACAGAATTTACAGAGCAAGACCGATACCGGCCAAAAGTTGCGTAGGTGAGTATTGGCGCGTCCAACGTCAATAACAACGGAGAGGGTCATGTTCGGAGAGCTCCAGAGCGTCGCCAATCTTGCAAAGTACCCGGCCGATAACGCCGTCGATGTACCACCTCGCGCGCCGAGCAAGACGTCCGCCGAAAAACGTCTCGAGCATTTCGGTCTGCTGTACGGCGCATGTCAACCGATGCGAGAGCTGTTTCGCGGCCTCGATCGACTGTCCCGCTCCACCGCGCCGGTGATGATCCTCGGTGAAAGCGGATCGGGCAAGGAATTGGTCGCGACGACACTGCATCATCTTTCCGCGCGCAAGGAGCGCCCGTTCATCGCGGTCAATTGCGGCGCTATTCCGGAGAACCTGATCGAAAGCGAATTGTTCGGCCACGAACGCGGCAGCTTTACCGGCGCCGCGCGGACGCACCGCGGTTGCTTCGAGCGCGCCGACGGCGGCACGTTGTTTCTGGACGAAGTGACCGAGATGCCGGTGGAGATGCAGGTGCGCCTGCTGCGCGTGCTCGAGACAGGCCGATTCACGCGCGTCGGCGGCGACCAGGAAATCGGTGCCGATGTCAGGGTGCTCGCCGCGAGCAATCGCGATCTGCGGCAGGCGGTGGCGTCGGGCCAGCTGCGAGAAGATCTGATGTATCGGCTGTGCGTCATTCCAGTCAACGTTCCGCCGCTGCGCGATCGCGGCGACGATGTGGTTCTGCTCGCGGAAATGTTTCTCGCCGAGCTCAATGAAGAGCACGGCGAGCAGAAGACGCTGAGCGCCGAGGGGCGCCGGCGGATAGTCGAGCACACGTGGCCAGGCAACGTGCGCGAGCTCAAGAACGTCATCCATCGTGCGTTCGTGCTTTCCGACGACGAGGTCCAGGTCGACACCGGCACGTTTTCGACCCTGGTCCAGGATCGCGGCGAAAGCGGCGGCGCAGTGGAGACGATAGCCTCGGCGACCGGTACGCTGGCAATGTCGGATCCATCGGTGCTGCGGGTTACCGTCGGCATGTCGCTGGACGACGTCGAAAAGGCATTGATCACCGCTACCCTCCAGGCGGTCGGTGGCAGCAAGACCGAAGCTGCGCGACTGCTGGGCATCAGCCTGAAGACGATGTACAACCGGCTGCACGCCTATGGCGACGGATGCATTCGGCGCAAGCCGATGCCGTCGAACGGATACGATGCTCTGGCAGCGTGATCGCCACGGCTGGTCGCGCTCGACGGGCCGACCTATAATCAAGGAGAAGCCGTGATGCGAGAGGGGGGGGAGGTTATGGCGCAAGGCGATCGTCCCACGCAGCCTGGGCGCAAGACGCGCGTGCTGGTCGTCGACGATCACGCACTCGTCCGCGCCGGGTTCAAACAACTGCTCGACACCACCGATGACCTGGAGGCCGCCGGCGAGGCGGGAACCGCTGCCGCCGCGCTGAGCCTGGCCGCTACCGGCCGATTCGACATCGTCCTGCTCGACATCTCGCTGCCCGACGCCAACGTCCTGGAGACGGTGAGCTCGCTGCGCCGCAAACAGCCGGAGTTGCCGATTCTCATCGTCAGCATGTATCCGGAGGAGCAGTACGCGGTCAATCTGTTGCGCGCCGGCGTCAGCGGCTTTTTCCCCAAGGCGGGGGAAGCCAAGGACATGCTGCAGGCGCTGCGAACGATTGCCGCCGGCAAGAAGTACATCAGCGCCTCGCTCGCCGAGGCGCTGGCCATGGAGGCGGCGGGCGATGCTGCCGAGCCCTTGCACAGGCAGCTGTCCAATCGCGAGTTCCAGATTTTCGTTCAGCTCGCGGCCGGCAAGACCGTCACCGACATCGCGGGAGAGCTTTGCCTCAGCGTCAAGACGGTGAGCACGTATCGCACACGCATACTCGAGAAAATGAATTTCGCGCGCAATGCGGAACTGACTGCCTATGCACTTCGGCATAGTCTGATAAGTTGATGCGCGCGGCCCGCCTGGTGAAACCTACGGTTCGCGTCTTCGTGGTCGAGGATTCGGCGCTGATCCGTCGGCGCATCATCGACAATGTCCAGTCGATGAGTGGTTTCGACGTGGTCGGCTTTGCCGAATCCGAAGAGGAGGCCATCGAGGCGATCAAAAAACTCCGGCCGGACGTCGTGGTCACCGACATCCGGCTGAAGGAAGGCAATGGCATTGCCGTGGTCCGGCAGGTTCGCGCCGGGGAGATAACGCCGCAGCCGAAAATATTCGTGCTTACCAATTTCGCCTACCCCGAATACCAGGTGCAATGTTCTCTGGCGGGCGCCGATGCGTTTTTCGACAAATCATCCGAGTACGATACCTTTCTGACGCACTTGCGTCAGGTCATGTAGGCCATGCGCTGACGCGTTGCTCGCGCTTTCCGCGTCGCCAAAAATTCTCGATCCGCGAACGATTCGGCATGCCGGCACTGGCATGCCGTTTGCGTCTGTCTGCTCAGTTACGTGCGACAGGCGCGCTGATCGTTGTTTTCCTGCAACGGGCGCCTCGCGTCCGAGTAACTCTTGCTCTACGCTGAGCAGAAAGGATTGAAAATGTTGCATTACGCCATCGTATTTTTTGTCATCGCGCTGATCGCGGCGTTGTTCGGCTTCGGCGGCATCGCAGCCGGCGCCGCCGAAATCGCCAAGGTCCTGTTTTTCATTTTCCTGGTTCTGTTCGTCGTTTCACTGGTCGTTGGCCTGTTCCGTCGCGGGGGAGGTTAATTGTCGGCCGTCGCGATTGGCCATGGCCGGAAGCTGCCGTTCGTTCTGGCGGCCATGGCGATTGCCGTCTGCATCGCTGGCTGTGACCGCCCAGCCGACAAGTCGGCAGCCGCGAAGCCGGAGCTGACGCCTACCCCGCCGGCAATCGCCAATCCGTCAGCCAACCCGCCTGCGGTGATGCCGCCCCCGGCCGCGACAGCGTTGTCGCCTTCCGCAGGCGAAGGCGCGGCATCGACGCCCGAGAAAAGCACGCCGGTGGATTCCGGCGGGACCAAGCCGGAGCCGGGCCAGACGGCGCAAGGCAGCGATCCGACGGCAAAGCAATCGATGACCAAGGAAGAAGAATCGACCGCGATGCCGAAGCCGGCGCAGGCGAACGACCATTCGACTACTGCGACCGACAGCAAGCAGTGACGTCTTAAGCAGCAGGTAGTACCGGCTGAGCATACTGTCGCGTCAAACGCATCCCGTCGCGGGCGGAGCCTCCGGTCGCAATTCCACCCGCTCCGCCCGTGTTCTTGTGGAGGCGATCGTTATTTTTCTTGAGGAGGATGCAATGGAACTTACCGGCAACAACAACGCGATCGAGCGGACCGCGAGCCAGGCACATCAGACGGTCGACGATATCGCTCGCAAGGCTGCCGACAAGGCGGGTCCGGCGATCGACCGCGTCGCGCGCGCGGCGCACCAGACTGTCGACAAGGTTGCGCAGGCAGCACATCCTGCGGCGGAGTGGATCGGCGACAGCGCCGAGCGGGTCAGGCAGGCGCAGGATCAGATGGTCGCGGGCACCCGCGACTACATCCGCGAGCGTCCGCTGGTCACGCTTGGCGTTGCCCTCGCGGCGGGTTATCTGCTCGGGCGTCTCTGGCGGTGAGTGATTCGGTGATCGGAGCGGCGGCGCCGTCGCCGGCCGGCGGCGCGCCAACGTCGCTCAGAGCGGCGATCGCGGAACTTTTCGGCTGCGGTCGCGAGCTGGTCGCCGACGCGGCGGACCTTGTCGCCGCCGAGGCGCATGTCGCGCTGCAGACAATGACCGCACTGGTCGTCACCGCGGTGTGTGCCGCGATGCTCGGCGTTCTCGCGGCCGCGGGCATTCTGGTAGCCATCGCGATGGAAATGGTCGAGCGCGGATACTCCGGCCCGGCAGCAGCGGGGACAGCGGCGCTAGCTTGCGCGCTGGCCACGGCTTGGTTGGTCCTGCGGCTGCGCGCACTCATCCGCCGCGCACTGTTCGAGCGATCGAGGCGAGAGCTTCGCGGCCACGGTTAAAAGAGGACGCCCATCGTGCTGTTCGGCATCGACGACAGCGAGGTGCTTCGCGTCGAGCAGAAGCTGCGTAACGATCGACTGGCGCTTGCCGGCGCCAGGCGCGCGTTGAAGGAACAATGCGGGCGAACGCTCACCCGGCCATCGACGCTCGCACTGCTGGTCGCGGCCGGGGGACTGGCCGGTGTGCGCTCGAAGGCATCGCAAACGCGACGCGCCTCTTCGCTGCTCGGCACGATGCTGCGTCCGATACTCAAGGGCGTCGCAACGCTGGCTGTCGAACGCGCGTTGCACTGGCGGCGCGACGAGCTTGCCGCCGCACCTCGCCGGGAAGACAAGGCGCGGGAAAACGCGGGCTAGGCGCGCCGGCCGCGACAATGGCACGGCGATTGCTGATGCCCGTATGGGTGGCGTGGGCCGCCGCATAAACAAATCACAAGGAGATCCTTCATGTGGAAGAAGATTGTATTAGCCTTTGCTAGCGTCGCCGTCGTGTCGTGGATCAGCGCGTGCAATACGATCGAGGGCGCGGGCAAGGACGTTTCCGCCGGCGGACATAAAGTCCAGGAAGAAGCCAAGGAGGCCAAGCAGAAGATGTAAGCGAGCGCCGCTCGTCTGCCCGCCCGGTGTCGTGTGGCACAAGAGGCGGGCTGAAAGGCGCGCCCGCTACCGAGGGAGGCTCGATGGAGGCGGACAGCAGGGGAGTTGTGCCCGCTGATGCAACGCACGCGTCGGAAGACGAGCGGGCGCGGGCCGGGCCGCCGCTGCCGCCGCCGCGACCCTCGACCGTGGCGCTGACCTTGATCGCGCTCCTGCTGGGCTTGTTCGCGATCAGGACCGGCGCCGCTTTTTTTATTCCGCTGCTGCTCAGCCTGTTTCTCAACTATGCCTTGTCCCCGGTTGTGCGTCGATTGGCCGAGTGGGGCGTGCCGCGCTCGATCGGCGCAGCGCTCGTGATCCTCGCCTTCGGTGCGGCGATTGCGGGGGCACTCTACCGGGTCGGAAGCGACGCCGGCGATGTGCTGCAGGAAATTCCTTCGGCCGTGCAGCGACTGCGCATTGCGCTCACGCACGCCCAGCGGGATCACCCGGGCACCCTCGAGCACGTGCAAAGGACTGCGTCGGAATTGCAGAAGCTGGCCGAGGCGGCCAGTCCGCAGGTACGAGCGAATGCACCCGCCAGCCGCTCCGGCCTGGACATCAGCTCGATGCTGCTGATCGGCACCAGCAACGTCGCCATCGCCTTGGGGCAGCTGGCGTCGGCGCTGTTTCTGGCTTTTTTTCTGCTGTCGGCCGGAGACCTGTTCCGGCGCAAGTTCCTGCACGCCGTCGGCGGTGACTTTTCCCGCCGCAGGACGACACTGCGCATCCTCGACGGCGTCGACCGGCAGAATCAGCGCTACTTCGCGATCGTATTGCTGGTCAATGTCGCGGTGGGTGTCGTCATCGGGACGGGCTTCTACGCGATCGGGCTCGAGCGCCCGTTGGTATGGGGGATCGCCGCCGCTGTTCTGCACACGATTCCCTACGTCGGTGCAGCAATGCTGGCTGGCACCGCGGCGCTGATCGCCTACGGACAGTTCGGCACCGTGCAGATGGCGCTGATCGCGGCCGCAATACCGATCCTGATCGCCGCGATTCTCGGCATCGGCGTGCAGACGTGGTTGATGGGACGCGCGGCGCGGATGAACACGCCGGCCGTGTTCGTGTCGCTGCTGTTTTGGGGCATGTTATGGGGCGGGTGGGGCCTGCTGCTCGCGGTGCCCATCATGGTGGCGATCAAGACGCTTTGCGACCACGTCGAGCGTCTGAAGCCCTACGGCGACATTCTCGGTCTATGAAACGCCGCATGTGCCGCAAGCTCCGCGCCGCGATTCGCCTGCTCGCGTAGGCCGCCGTCCGACTTCCTCCGCTGGTTTTTTCCGACGCGGTGAATGCGTGGTTGCGCGTTCAGCGCAGCATTTACAGCCGCTGCGCGCAATTCTTACGCTCCCGCCAAAGCAGTCATCGCGCACGAACGATCCAAGTCACTGAGTTTGCGAAATAAGCAGAGTTGGCACGACCGTTGCTGACATAGAGGCACACTCCGCGTGGCAATCGCGCCACCGGTAAGGCGAAGGAACGAAACATGAACTGGGACCGCGTACAAGGCAACTGGAAGCAGATGACGGGCAAAGTGAAAGAGCAATGGGGCAAGCTGACCGACGACGCGCTCGACCAAATCGATGGTCAGCGCGACCAGCTTGTCGGCAAGATTCAGGAGACGTATGGCATCAGCCGCGACGAGGCCGACCGGCAGGTAAAGGACTGGGAAAAGATGCACTAGCGGCATGGCCGCAGGCAGGCGCCGGGCATGTCGATGCGGCACGAACCAAGCAATCAACCAACCCGGGAAGTCAAACCGGCACACCACCAAGGAGAAAACAATGCGTACCACGATCAGTCAGATGGTCTGTGCGACGGCTTTCGGCGTTTTTGCACTCAGCAGCTACGCGATGGGCAACGATACCAAAGCGGCGGACAAGGCCCAGTACAAGGCGGCGGTCGCCAGCGCTGAAGCTGAATACAAGTCGGCCAAGAGCGCCTGCGATGCCAAGACGGGGAACGACAAGGACGTGTGCATCAAGGAAGCGAAGGCGAATCTCACCAAGGCCAAGGAAGACGCCAAGGCCAACCGCAAGTCGAAGGATGCGATGGCGTCGGCGCAGCACGAAAAGATGGATGCCAACTACAGCGTGGCAAAGGAAAAATGCGACGCGCTGAGCGGCGACGCCAAGAGCAAGTGCCTTCAGAGCGCCAAAGCGCGCTACAACCAATAAGGCGCAGTGAGGCGATCGCGACCGTCCGGCGGCGATCGGCTGGCAAAGGAATGCACGCCTTTGCCAGCCCCGATCGCCGGCCGGCCCGCGCTTGATCGTTTCGCCCGACGCCGGACGAATCGCATTTCCACCTGACCGGACCCTCAAGGAGGCAAGTCATGACGCTAGGCACGATACTGCTGATCATTCTGATCCTCGTCCTATTGGGCGCGCTGCCCGCCTGGCCGTACAGCCGCGCGTGGGGCTACGGGCCCAGCGGCATCGCGGGACTGGTCGTCATCGTCCTCATCGTCCTGTTGCTGATGGGCAGGATCTAGCGGGCGCACCGCGCCGAGCGACGGGGACGCGCGGCGACGGCCGAGAAGCCGCGTCGCACTCTCGCGGGCGAGAAGATCGCCCGTGCGCAAACTGCCTCCCGCGACGCCAATCAATGCACCGATGAGCACGTTTCAGATCGATTGCGAGCTCGACTACGAGGTCGCCGCGCAGACGGTGTTCGTCTTCAACGTCGCGGTTCCCGACGATCATCGCCAGCGCGTCGTCGAAGAAAGGGTGGAGCTCGAGCCGTCGTTGCCGTGGGACGAGCTCTTCGAACCGCAAACGCTCAATCGCTTCATTCGCGTCGATGTTGCGCCCGGGCCCTTCCGCGCGCGCTATCTGGCGGTGGTCGACGTGACGCCGACCGAAGCGGACATCCAGGCGCCCGAAGTCCCGATCACCATGTTGCCGGTCGATGCGTTCACGGCTCTGCGCGGCAGCCGCTACTGCCAATCCGAGGAAGTATTCAATCTCGCTTGCCGGCTTTTCGGCGGGCTTGCGCCCGGCTTCTCGCGCGTCGACGCGATCTGCCGCTGGATCCGCGCCAACATCGATTACAGGATCGGCACGTCGACGCCGAGCTACTCGGCGCGTGACGTCCTCGCCTTGCGCGCCGGCGTCTGCCGGGATTTCGCACATCTGGCGATCACGTTTTGTCGTGCGCTCAACATTCCCGCACGCTTTGTCACCGGTTATGCACGCTACGCCGAGCCGCCGCCCGATTTTCATGCGGTGTTCGAAGCCTATCTCGGCGGTCGATGGCAATTGTTCGATCCGACCGATCTCTCGCCGATGCGCGACCTGGTGCGCATCGGGACCGGACGCGACGCATCCGAAGTCCCGTTCGCGACCTTTTTCGGAACGGCGCGGCTAAGCCGCTTGAGTGCCTTGATCGAGGGTGCGCCCGAGGGCGCGAGGCTGGCGCGCTTGCAGACGCCGACGTCGGGGATCCAGCTGGCTGCCTAGAACGACGCGTCCGGCGGACCTTCAGTCCCAATAGGGGCGGTAGCCGTAATAGGCGTGCAGATGGGACGCCCAACGAGGATCGGCCATCGCGGGCCACTGCCTCTTGTCGAACCCCGGTGCGCCTTCGAGCACCCCGCGATCGACGTTGAGGATAAAACGATGGCGATCGGCGTCGAACGTGAACGCGTTCCATGGAATGGCGAAAAGCTTGTCGCCCAGGCCCAGGAACCCGCCGAAGCTGAGCACCGCGTAGGCGATGCAACCGCGTTCGACGTCCAGGACGATGTGCTCGACTCTGCCCAGCGCGCAACCCTTGGGATTGACGACGGGGTCGCCTCGCAAGGCGTGCGCGGCCATCAATTCGGGGCGGGGAGCAAGGCCCAGCGGACCGCCGCCGAGAATCGCCGTACCCACCGATTGGGGATCTTGCGAGGTGTTTGCCCGGATGTCGGTCATCGCTTTTGCTCCTGTCGTTGCCCACCCAACGCGGATTCGATCGCGGGCGCCGGAACCGCTTAGGCGCCGCTTCGGACCGAGCGCGCCGTGCACGCCCCATTACTCCAGCATTGACTCTAGCAATCGATATGCCATCGAAGCCCTGGAGCGCTCGCCTTGCGCAGTCGTTCTTGCGCACCCAAATGGGTGCGCAAGAACTGCAAGCTCCTGTAGGCCTTGCAAGATCGCATCGGGTTTTCGGCGCTGCCGTTGCACCGACGCTTCCCCTCGGTCGTCTTGAATTTGCCGACGCGGACCGCCAACTAGCTGCCATGTCTCCCCTCGACGGCCACGCCGTTCCGCGCCTGCATCGGCTGCTCGACGAATCTTCGGCTGCCGCTGACGCACCCGGCGGGCACGAGCGCGCAGTCGACGACGCGGCCCTGCTCGATGCCTATTCGGTCGCAGTGGTCGGCGCGGTCGAGCGCGTGCGCCCTGCGGTCGTGCACATTCGGGTCGAGCGTCGCGGCAGGGCGCGCGGCGAAGGCTCGGGCTCGGGCTTCATCATCGCGCCGGACGGGTATCTGCTCACCAACAGTCATGTCGCCGGCGGCGCGAGCGCACTCGAGGTCACGCTGCCCGATGGGCGGACCGCGGCCGCCGAGCTGGTCGGCGAAGATCCCGACTCCGATCTGGCCGTGGTCAAGGTCGCGGCGCCGGAGCTCGCCTACGCGCGACTCGCCGATTCGACCAGAATCCGGGTCGGTCAGATCGCGATCGCAATCGGCAGTCCGTACGGTTTTCAGCATACCGTCACCGCCGGCATCGTCAGCGCGCTGGGCAGGTCGATGCGCAGCCGGACCGGACGCCTGCTCGACAACATCATCCAGACCGATGCGGCGCTCAATCCCGGCAACTCGGGAGGTCCGTTGGTCAGTGCGGCGGGTGACGTGATCGGCGTCAACACGGCGATGATCCTGCCTGCCCAGGGGATCTGCTTCGCGATCGCAGCCAACACCGCCGAGCGCGTCGCCGTGGCGCTGATGCACGAGGGGCGGGTGCGTCGCGCCTATCTGGGCGTCGGCGGCCAGGACGCAGTGATCGCGCGGCGCATCGTTCGGCATTTCGACCTGGCCCACGAGTCGGCCGTGCGCGTTTCGACCATCGAAAAGGATTCGCCGGCCGCGGCAGCGGGAATGCGCACCGGCGACCTGATCGTCGCCTTCGGCGGCGAGGCGGTCAAAGGCATCGATGACCTGCAGCGATTGCTTACCGGTCGGCGCATCGGCGACGCCGTCGACGTGGTCGTGCTGCGCCGCGATCAGCGCCTTCTATTGCACGCAACGCCGCGCGAATTGTCGCGCGGCTGAGTACCCGGCCCGTCGTCGACGCCGCGGGAGACGCGCTTTGCAAGCGCGCCGAACTGTGCAAGAATAACCGCAACGCGCAGAACTACAGGTGTCGCGATGCTGGACCGTGACGGGTATCGCCCGAACGTCGCCATTGTCGTCTCCAACTCGAAGAATCTGGTCTTCTGGGGCAAACGGATCCGAGAGCACTCGTGGCAGTTTCCGCAAGGGGGCATCAATCCCGGCGAGACGCCCGAGCAGGCGATGTATCGGGAGCTGAAGGAAGAGGTCGGGCTCGAAGCCGACCATGTCAAGATTCTCGGGCGCACGCGCGACTGGCTGCGCTACGAGGTTCCACAGCACTGGATCAAGCGCGAGTGGCGCGGCAGCTACCGCGGGCAAAAGCAGATATGGTATCTGCTGCGGCTGACCGGTCGCGACAGCGACGTCAGTCTGCGCGCCAGCGAGCATCCCGAATTCGACGCCTGGCGCTGGCACGATTACTGGATTCCGTTGGAGAACGTCATCGAGTTCAAGCGCGACGTCTATCGACGGGGCTTGACCGAGCTCGAGCGTTTCCTGCACCAGCGGCCGCAGACGAGGCGCGAGCGCCTGTACGGCTGGGCGCACAGCGTCGTGCCCTCGTCGCCCTATACCAACCCGACCGGCAAGGCCTAGCGCCGCGGCGCTGAGCTCTCTTGGGGGCGCGCGGCGCCATCGCCCGCCGGGCGGTCAGCGCATCATTCCGAACTCGGCGCCGGCCATCGCACCGCCGAACATCGCCGACATCAGCACGCCGCCGAGCACGATCGCCAGCACGATCCCGCAAAGCACGACGACGATCGTATAACCGACTGCCTTTTCCGGCGGACATTTCTTCAGCACCGGCACGCCCAGGTAGAACGTGTACCAGGCGTAGATCGCGGCGAGGAGCCCGATCAGGCCGCCGATCGTTGCGCCGATCAGCAGAAAAACGCCGGCCACCCAGGGCGCCGTGTACGAATACGCGACCAGCTTGAGCGACTGCGTGAAATCCCGGGTGCCGTTGAAAGTCGGCGCCAACGCGTCCACGATCAGCGCCATCAGGTAAGTGATCACCAGCGCAACGACATAGTGCGCGAGCGCCGCCGCGATCGCGACTCCGCCGGAACGGATCAGCAGCGCGACCGGGGCGATGGCGGCGAGAATGAGGATATAGCCGACGTACAGCGATTGCACCGTCGCCGCCTCCTCGGCGATCTTGGGCCATTCGGTCCGCGGAGACATCAGGATGTTCTTGATACGGTCGACCAGGTTCATGACGCTCCTCCTTGGTGTCGATCGAAAAAGTCGGCCGCTCGCGTGCCCATCCGGCGCAATCGGAGCGGTTCCTTGTGGCGCGAGTTTAGGGGAAGGTGAAGCGCGTGTCGATTCGCGGCCACGTCCGGCGCCCCCTGGAACGACCGACTCAAAGCACGACCAGATTGTCGCGATGGATGAGCTCGGGCTCGTCCACGTAGCCCAGGATCTTCTCGATCTGCGCCGAGGGCTTGCCCAGGATGCGCAGCGTTTCGGCGGCACTGTAGTTGATCAGGCCGCGTGCCAGCTCGCGCCCGGCGTCGTCGAAGCAGCCGACCAGCTCGCCGCGC
Source organism: uncultured beta proteobacterium (assembly GCA_963828665.1). GTDB lineage: Bacteria > Pseudomonadota > Gammaproteobacteria > Burkholderiales > Casimicrobiaceae > PALSA-1003. Next base: position 79,056 of record CAWHFL010000006.1, on the reverse strand, counting down.
TCGAACGCTCCGGCGCAAGCAGTGACACCGATGGGCAGCAGGCTCTTGCCCTCGTGCGCAAGCGCGCGCACCGCTCCGGCATCGAGCGTCAGCCGCCCCGCCAGCCGCACGTGATCGGCCAGCCACTGCTTGCGCGCGGCAAGCGTCATCATTTCCGCGGCGATCTCGGTGCCCAGCATCTCGCCCGCGGCGAGCCGGGTGAGCACATTCTCCTCGCGACCGCCGGCGATCACCGTCGTCGCACCGCTCCTGGCCGCCCGTTTGGCCGCCAGGACCTTGGTCAGCATGCCGCCGCGGCCGAGGACACCGGCGCCGCCGGCGATCGCTTCGAGCGCCGGATCGCCGGCGCGCGCGCGTCGGAGCATCGTCGCGGCAGGATCGGCGCGGGGGTCGGTGCTGTAGAGCCCGGACTGATCAGTGAGCAGAATCAATACATCTGCCTCGATAAGATTGGTGACGAGCGCTCCCAGCGTGTCGTTGTCGCCGAGACGGATCTCATCGGTCGTCACCGTGTCGTTTTCGTTGATCACCGGGATGACGCCGAGTCGCAGCAACGTGAGCAAGGTCGAGCGCGCGTTCAGATAGCGTCGCCGATCCGACAGATCGTCGTGCGTCAACAGGATCTGCGCCGTATGCAGGCCGAAGCGCTTGAATGCGGTCTCGTACGCCTGCACGAGTCCCATCTGCCCGACGGCGGCAGCGGCCTGCAATTCGTGGATCGCCACCGGACGCGTCGTCCAACCGAGACGTTTCATGCCTTCGGCGATTGCACCGGAGGATACGAGCACCAGTTCCTTGCCGTTGCGCGACAGCGTCGCGATCTGTCCGGCCCAGCGGCCGACGGCGGCATGATCGATGCCGCGACCTTCGTCGGTGACCAGCGTCGATCCGACCTTGATCACCAGTCGCCGCGCCGCAGCGACGATCGATATCGTGCCCGGTGCGCTCATGGCGCTACGACCGGCGCGTCGGCGGGATGCGCTTCCAGCCAGCGCTGGATGGCGTAGACGAGATCGCGGCAGCCTTCGCCGCTGATCGCGGCAACCGTGAACACCGGCCCTTTCCAGCGGTACGACTTGACGAATGCGGCGACCCGCGCGTCGCGCTCGGCCGGGTCGATCAGATCGGACTTGTTCAAGACGAGCCACCTCGGCTTTTCGTACAACGCCGGATCGTAGCGCTCGAGCTCGCGCACGATAGCGCGCGCGCCGGCCACCGGATCGGCGTCGCCATCGAGCGGCGCAAGGTCGACGACGTGCAGCAACAGCCGAGTACGCTGCAGATGGCGCAGGAACTGATGACCCAGTCCCGCGCCTTCGGCGGCGCCTTCGATCAGCCCCGGCACGTCGGCGACGACGAAGCTTCGATTCTCGTCGACCCTGACGACGCCCAGGTTCGGCGCCAGCGTCGTGAACGGATAGTCGGCGACCTTGGGTCGCGCGGCCGAGATCGCGCGGATCAGCGTCGACTTGCCGGCATTGGGCATGCCGAGCAGCCCCACGTCGGCAAGAACCTTGAGCTCGAGGCGCAGGAATCGGTGCCCACCTTCCTCGCCGGGCGTCGACTGGCGCGGCGCGCGATTGGTGCTGGATTTGAAATGCAGGTTGCCCAGGCCGCCCTGGCCGCCTTTGGCGAGCTCGGCCGATTGACCATCCACGGCCAGATCGGCGATCGTTTCACCCGTTTCGACGTCGGTGATGACGGTGCCCACCGGCATGCGCAACACGATGTCTTCGGCGCCGCGGCCGTATTGATCGGCGCCGCGACCGCCTTCGCCGCTCTTGGCGCGGTGGATGCGCGCGTAGCGGTAGTCGATCAGCGTGTTGATGTTGCGGTCGGCGACCGCGTGAATGCTTCCGCCCCGGCCGCCGTCGCCGCCGTCCGGACCGCCGCGGGGAACGTATTTTTCGCGACGAAACGAGACCGCGCCGTTGCCTCCGTTGCCGGCGATGACTTCGATCTTCGCTTCGTCGATGAATTTCACGAGGAGCACACTGGAGTGCGGAGCATGCATTCGCTCATTGGCGTACGGAGACCGCCGGACGCCGAAACAACAGGAAGCGCTCGGTGTCGTCGCCACGCCGGTGGCCTTCCCAGACCGGTTCCCAGGCCGAGTCGGGCGGCGTGTCGGAATCGTCGCGGCCGACTTGCATTAGCAGCAACGGACAGGCATTCGCCGCAACAAGATCGTCGCGCACCGGCACGATGCCGCCGAAGTATTCGATCAGGGCGCGCTGCGGCTCGCCAAGATTGCGACTGGCCACGCACGATGCGCCCGCGGGCAATTGCTGCATCAATGATTCGGCGACCGGGCGGTAGCTTCGCCGCGAATCCAGATAAGGCAGCCAGATCGTCATGTAAAGCCCCCACACCAGCGTCATGCCGGCCGCCCAGTTCAACACCGCGCGGCGATTGGAGCGGCGCGCCGGCCGGACCAGCACAATCCAGAGCAGGCTCAAGAATCCGGACACGAGCAACGCCAGCGGCTGCAATGGCGGCCGAAAGCCCGGCTGCGTATCGCGAAATATGTGCGCGACCGGTTCGGGCAAGCCATGCCACAGCGACTCCAGCCAGAGCGCCCAGACGAGGATCGCGAGCAGACCGAAGGTCAGGATGCCGAACCAGTCGAGCGCACCCGAGGTGCCGCGCTTGAGCGAGTCGATTTCGGCCGCTCCCAGCAGGCACAGCGGCAGCAGCAGCGGCAGCGCCAAGGTCGCCCGCGGCTCCGCCGCGGCCGACAGCACCAGCAACAGCACAATGCTCATCGTCAGCGGCAAAACGATGCCGGGCTGGGCGAGGCCCCCGTGGTAGCCGCGCGTTCGCAGCCAGAGCGTCCACAACCCCAGCGGCAGAGCGGGCCAGGCGAACCAGGGCAGATTCGTCAGATAGTAAAACGGCTCGACCGGCGGCGATCCGGCAGCCAAGCCGAAGAATCGCGCGACGCTTTGTGCGTCCCGCCACAGGCCGAAGATCGCGGGATCGCGCAAATAGATCGCCAGCGGCCACGCGATCAGCAACGGCGCCGCCACGAGCACGGCGAGTGCCAGCGTGCCAACATATCGCCGTGTTCGCCACGGCGGAAAAGCCGCGAGCAGCAACGCGGTCAACCCAATCATCGCCGCCCACGACGTGCCCCGGACGAGAAACGCGATACCTGCGCTGGCTCCGAGCAGCGCGCCCGAGATCAGCGCGCGCCGCGGCGCCAGCGCCAGCGCATACAGCGCCAGCGCATATGCGGGCAGCAAACCCATCTCGGGCGCGAGCGCATGCGCACGATCCCACAGACCGATGCAGCCGATGAACACCAGCACGGGCATCCAGCGAAAGGCGCGCCCATAGAGCTCGTGCCCGGTGAGGGCAAGCAGCCACAAGGTCAATCCGAGGCATAGCGCGTTGGCGACGCGCGCGCCATCGTGCAGCGCAAGCACCGGCCGCAGCCCCGCGGCGCTCGCGGCGGCCAGCGCGTAGAACAGCGGTGGCCGCTCGGCTGCGGGCGTGCCCGCGAGCTGAGGTACGAGCCAATCCCCGTTGCTCAGGACATCGTGGGCGACGCCGAAGGTGGTCGCATCGTCGGACTTCCAGGGATCGTGTCCGAACAGGCCGAGCAGAATCCACGCGGCGCAGAGGAACACCAGTCCCATCTGTTTGTATGCGCGGTATCTGCCTGAGGGCGACAGATCGGAAGCCTCGTTCGCAGGGGCGGTGAGGTTGGCAAGAGGCATGGACTAAGACGCTACGGGGTCGGGCTTTTCGCTCATCCGGTTCAGAACACTAGTGGTTTATGGGGCGCAGCGCCACTAAGCCGGTCCGCCGCAAGTGCGAAGGCGGCGAGCCAACAAAAAAGGCAGCCGAAGCTGCCTTTCGGTTTGCGCCGTGGGAGCAGCGCCTACGCGGGCCTGGCTGCGTTCTTGGCGGTGGCTCCCTTGGCCGCAGCAGCGCTTTTGGTCGACCCGCTCTTGGCCGCCGGCGCGGGAGCGGGCTTGGCCGCCGGCGCCACCGCAGGCTTCGCGGCATAGCGTTGCCGGAACTTCTCGACGCGACCGGCCGTGTCGACGATCTTCTGCTTACCCGTATAGAAAGGATGGCAAGCGGAGCACACTTCGACATGCAGCGGCTTCTGCACGGTGGACCGGGTGGTGAACGTGTTGCCGCAGCTGCACGTCACCTGGATTTCACTGTATTGCGGGTGAATGGCGGTTTTCATCGATACCTCGGAGGCGGGCGCTTCTAAGGCGCGCGCCGGGTTTCGGCCGGACCCCGGCCCCGTGCCTTGAGCGGCCGGGAAGCCAAAGCCACGCCGTACAACCAAAAATTATGGGCCATTTATCGCTGCAGTGCAACAGGGAAACTCACCCTAGATGGCGGCGCCACTGACCGAATCAAGTCGTGGGTGCCGGGCGGTCCCGCGAGCACATTTGAGCACCTGCCGGGTCGCATGGAGTCAAACAGTCCCCGCCATAGGGCCGAGCAGGTCCCCGCGCTTGGCGCGGGGAGGCGACCCCTGAGACGGCGAGGAATTCCAAACGCGCTAGTTGCCGCGTCGCATCGAGTCAAAGAACTCCGCGTTGTTCTTCGTCTGCTTGACCTTGTCGACCAGGAACTCGGTCGCCTCGAGCTCGTCCATCGGGTAGAGGAGCTTGCGCAACACCCAGACTTTCTGCAGGACGTCAGGCTTGAGCAGCAACTCTTCCTTGCGGGTACCGGAGCGATTGACGTTGATCGCCGGATAAATGCGCTTTTCGGCCATCCGGCGATCCAGGTGGATCTCCATATTGCCGGTGCCTTTGAATTCCTCGTAGATCACGTCGTCCATCCGCGATCCGGTGTCGATCAGCGCCGTGGCGATGATGGTCAGCGAGCCGCCTTCCTCGATGTTGCGCGCGGCGCCGAAAAAGCGCTTCGGCCGCTGCAGCGCGTTGGCATCGACGCCGCCGGTCAGCACCTTGCCCGACGCGGGCACGACGGTGTTGTAGGCGCGTGCGAGGCGCGTGATCGAATCGAGCAGTATCACGACGTCCTTCTTGTGCTCGATCAGCCGCTTGGCCTTTTCGATCACCATCTCGGCAACCTGGACGTGGCGCGTCGCTGGCTCGTCGAAGGTCGACGATACGACTTCGCCGCGCACCGAGCGCTGCATCTCGGTCACTTCCTCGGGCCGCTCGTCGATCAGGAGCACGATCAGGACCACGTCCGGATAGTTGGCCGCGATCGAATGTGCCAGATGCTGCAACATCACCGTCTTGCCCGACTTCGGCGACGAGACCAGCAGCCCGCGCTGTCCTTTGCCGATCGGCGCCACGATATCGATGATGCGGCCGGTGATGTTTTCCTCGGCCTTGATGTCGCGTTCGAGGATCAGCGGCTCGTCGGGAAACAGCGGCGTCAGGTTCTCGAAAAGTATCTTGCTCTTGGCGTTCTCCGGCGGCTCGCCGTTGACCTTGTCGACCTTGACCAGGGCGAAATAGCGCTCGCCGTCCTTCGGCGTGCGGATCTCGCCTTCGATCGTGTCGCCGGTATGCAGATTGAAGCGCCGGATCTGCGACGGCGAAATATAGATGTCGTCGGTGCCAGCGAGGTAACTGGTGTCGGGCGAGCGCAGAAACCCGAAACCGTCGGGCAGCACTTCGAGCGTGCCGTCACCGAAGATGCTTTCGCCCTTTTTTGCCTGATTTTTCAGCAGCGCAAAAATCAGGTCGTGCTTGCGCAGGCGGTTGGCGCCGTCGATCTCGTTGGTGTTGGCGATCTCGACGAGTTCGGTAACGGGCTTGGACTTGAGTTCGGACAGGTGCATGGAGGGAGTGAGTTGCGGGAGAAGGCGGGACGGTCCCCGGACAAGCTAAAGGCCGCGAAACCAGTGCGATAAGGGAGGTTGGCGCCGGATAAAACAACAACTGCGTGCGGCAGCGCCGGTGACGACGCCCCGCAGCGACTACGCTTGGCGGGACGCGTGCTTCAATGGATCAGCAGCGTAGCGTGTTCAGATGTGGCTGTCAATAAAGGCTGTGAGCTGCGACTTGGACAGCGCCCCGACCTTCTGCGCCGCGACTTCCCCGCCCTTGAACAGGATCAGGGTCGGTATGCCGCGGATGCCGTACTTCGCCGGGACGCCCGGATTGGCGTCGATGTCCAGCTTGGCCACGGTCAGCTTGCCCGCATAGCTCTTGGCGACATCGTCTAGAATCGGCGCGATCATCTTGCAGGGGCCGCACCACTCGGCCCAGTAATCGACCAATACCGGCGTGCCCGCCTTCAGTACGTCGGTGTCAAAAGTGGCGTCGGTAACGTGCTTGATATGCTCATTCATGCTGATCCTCGCTGGTGCGCTGTCGCGGCGCGGGTGGCCTGCCTGGAGGGCCGCTGCGGTCGCGTCCCGAGACCTAACTTAGCGCAAAGGAGCCACTGGCGCAAGCGACGGGCGCATCACCGCTTATGATTAACTGGGGCCGATTTGGTAAAATCCAAGACCGGCGTCAAAGGACAAAAAAAGCGATGACCTACGTTGTGACCGAAAGCTGCATTCGCTGCAAGTATACCGACTGTGTCGACGTCTGCCCGGTCGATTGCTTCCGCGAAGGGCCCAATTTCTTGGTCATCGATCCGGACGAATGCATCGATTGCACGCTCTGCGTCGCCGAATGCCCGGTCGAGGCGATTTATGCCGAAGACGACGTGCCCGACGACCAGCAGCAGTTCAAGGCCTTGAACGCCGAGCTCGCGAAGGCCTGGAAACCGATCATCGAGCGCAAGCCGGCGCCTCCCGACGCCGATGAATGGAAAACCGTCAAGGTCAAGCTGCCCCTGCTGGAGCGCTAGCCGGTCCTGATCCGCTGTCGTCGTATTGTTTGACCGGCGTTGCAGCGAGCCCGTAAAATAACCCGGTTTGTCGCCCGCCGCGCCAGAGCGGCATCTTTATGAAAGCCGGTCGATGACCAGACAGTCTCTGCTTGCCGCTGCCTTCATGCTGGCGCTACCCGGAGCCGCGCTGGCTCAGGCGCCGACGCCTGCCGGCGACGCCGCCGCCGGGTCGCAGAAAATCGAGAAGTGCATCGGGTGCCATGGCATCGTCGGCTGGCGCACGGCCTTTCCCGAAGTCTACAAGGTGCCCAAGATCGGCGGACAGCACCAGACTTACATCGTCCGCGCGCTGCAGGAATATCGTGCCGGCGAGCGCAGCCATCCGTCGATGAAGGCGATCGCGGCGACGCTGTCGGACAAGGACATCGCCGACCTGGCGGCCTACTATTCGAGCGCGCTATCCAAGACGGCCAGCAAATGATGATGGCGAAAACCATGAAGAAAACATTCGTGCTCGGTTTTTTCTCTTTGACGGCCCTGGTGGCGGCCGGCACCACGGCGGCCGCCGACGTCAAAGCCGGCGAGGCCAAGGTCAAGGCGGTCTGCCAGGCCTGCCACGGTGCCGATGGCAATAGCCAGAACGCCGACTATCCGAAGCTCGGCGGCCAGTATCCGGACTATCTGGCCAAGGCGCTGCGCGACTACAAGTCGGGCGCGCGCAAGAATCCGATCATGGCGGCATTCGCCGGCACGCTGTCGACCGCCGACATCGAGAACCTCGCCGCCTACTATGCCGCGCAGCCCGCGGTCGTCGTTACGGTGCACTGACCGGCTTTCAGCGATCGCGACAAGGCGCCGCTTGCGGCGCCTTGTTCGTTTCAAGCGGTCATCCTTGCGCGGTCTTGTGCCGGTATTCGCACAAGTCGACGATCACGCATTGCGCGCACAGCGGCTTTCGCGCCTGGCACACGTAGCGGCCGTGCAGGATCAGCCAGTGATGGGCATCGTGCCGGAATTCTTCCGGCGTGAACTTGACGAGCTTGCGCTCGACCTCCTCGGGCGTGCGGCCGGGTGCCAGGCCGGTGCGGTTGGCGACGCGAAAGATATGCGTGTCGACGGCGATCGTCGGCTGGCCGAAGGCGACGTTCAGCACCACGTTGGCGGTCTTGCGGCCCACGCCGGGCAGGCTCACCAGCGCGTTGTGATCCGAGGGCACCTCGCCGTCATACGCTTCGATCAGCCGGCGGCATAGCGCGACGACGTTCTTGGCCTTGGTACGGAACAGCCCTATCGTCTGGATATAAGGAATCAGGCCCGCCTCGCCCAGTTTGACGATCGCCTGCGGCGTGCGCGCGACCTGAAAGAGCTTCGCCGTCGCCAGGTTGACGCTCTTGTCGGTCGCTTGCGCCGATAGCACGACAGCGATCAGCAATTCGAACGGCGTGCGATAGATCAATTCGCTGCGAGGATGCGGATTCTGCTCGCGCAATCGCTGATAGATCGCGAGCCGCTTGGTCGGATTCACTAGCGCTCCGGCGCACGGCGGGCGCGCGCCCGGGCGAGGGCTGCCGCGACGGCTTCGCGGCGCTCGCCCGGTGTCGCATCCCGCCCGGCTAGCGCCGCTCCGGCATCGGGGCGCGCGCGCTTGGCGGCGCGCCGCGCGAGCCGCGCATTGCGCGACTGAAAGCGGGTGCGCGCCGCTGCAGCATCGGCTGGAGTCCACGCTCGCCCCGCGTCGGTCATGACGATGCAGTCGACCGGGCACGGCGGCAGGCAAAGTCCGCAGCCGGTGCAGTGGTCGGCCAGAACCGTATGCATCCGCTTGGCCGCCCCGACGATTGCGTCGACCGGACAGGCCCCGATGCATAGCGTGCAACCGATGCAGGCAGCTTCGTCGATGCGCGCCCACGCCAGCGGCTCGGCAGTGCCGAAGGCGGGATCGGGCGGCGGCGCCGGCACGTCGAGCAGCGCGGCGAGGGTTGTGATCGTCGCCGCGCCTCCCGGCGCGCAGCGATTGATCGGCACCGTTCCGGCGGCGATCGCTTCGGCATACGGACGGCACCCCGGATGCGCGCAGCGTCCGCACTGCGTCTGCGGCAGCAGGGCATCGATGCGGTCGGCGAACGCGGCGGTGTTGCGCATGTCGCTATTCTACCGACGGCGACGTTGCTCAGGCCACGGGCATGGCCGACAATAAGCTCGCGCGATCATGACCTCCCGCCACCACTCTCCGGCAAAGACGCACGGCGACACCACGACGAGCGCGGCGACGCACGAACGGCGAGCGCTTCGCCTCGCGGTCGTACTGACGCTGGTCTTCGCGGTGGTCGAGGCGGGCGGCGGCTGGCTCGCAGGCTCGTTGGCGCTGCTCGCCGACGCGGGCCACATGGTCACCGATGCCGCGGCGCTGGGCATCGCGCTCCTGGCCCAGCACGTGGCGCGGCTGCCGCCATCGCGTCGCGCGAGCTACGGCTATGCGCGGGCCGAGGTCATCGCCGCGTTCATCAATTCGCTGCTGATGCTGGCTGTCGTCGTCGGGATTTCGGTCGAGGCGGTGCGCCGGCTTCTGGCCCCGTCGCCGGTCGCCGGCGGAATGGTGATGGCCATCGCCGCCGTCGGCCTCCTGATCAACATGTTTGCGGCCTGGAGCCTGTCGCACGGGCACAGCCTGAACAGCCGGGCCGCATTGCTTCATATCACCGGCGATATGCTGGGTTCGGTGGCGGCGATCGTCGCCGGCGCCGTCGTCGCCTGGACCGGATGGATGCCCATCGATCCGATTCTGTCGCTACTGGTGGCGGCGCTGGTCCTGCGCTCGACCTGGCTCTTGCTCAAGTCCTCGACGCACGTGCTGATGGAAGGCGTGCCCTCGCATCTTTCCTACGACGACATCGGCCGAGCGCTGACGCACGTTCCGGGAGTAGCTGCCGTGCACGATCTGCACGTGTGGCAAATGACCAACGACAGAACGGCGATGTCGGCGCATTTGCTGATCCGCGATGCGCACGCATGGCCGCAGACCCTGGCGGCGGCGCAGCGATTGTTGGCGGAGCGATACCGCATCGATCACGTGACTTTGCAGCCGGCGTGGCATCAACCCTCGGCGGACAAGCGCGTGATTCCGGTGAAGCCCATCGCCGGCGACGACAAGCCTCACCTGCACTAGGGCCGGTGAACGGGCGCTGGCGCCCGGACGTCAAAGCCAGCGGATCTTCTTGAACCAGGAATAGAGCGCGACGTCGATCGCGACCATTGCGGCGAGCGAGACGGGATAGCCCAACGCCCAGTCGAGCTCCGGCATATTCTTGAAGTTCATGCCGTAGATGCCGGCGATCATCGTCGGCACCGCGATGATGGCGGCCCAGGCGGCGAGCTTTTTGGTCACCTCTGTTTCATTCAGGCTGATCATGCCCAGATTGACCTGGATCGCGGTTGTCTGCATGTCGCGGATGCCCTCGATCGAGGCGTGCAGCCGCTGCAGATGGTCGAACACGTCGCGGAAATACTCGCCCATGCCGGCGCAGATGCGCGGCACGCGGCCGCCGTAGAGCTTGCCGACGGCCTCCATCAGCGGATCGACCGCATGCTTGAGCGTCATCAGCTTGCGCTTCAAGGCGTACAAGGCTTCGATATTGGACCGCGCCGTATTGCGGATGAAGATCTGCTCCTCGACCGTCTCCAGCTCGCTTTCGAGCGTCTCGAGTACCGGAAAATAGCGGTCGACGACCTTGTCCATCAGCGCATACAGGACATAAGCGGCACCGTGCATCAGGAGGTCGGGCTCGCTTTCGCTCCGCGCGCGCACGTCGGCAAAACCTCGCTCGGTATCGCGGCGGACCGACAGGACGTAATTGGGGCCGACGAAAATGTCGATTTCACCTACATGCAACTCGTCGTCGCGCATCTCGACCGCCTGCAGGACGGCGAACAGCGAATCGCCATACTCCTCGATCTTAGGCCGCTGATGGCCGTGCCTCGAGTCCTCGACCGCGAGTCCCGGCAGGTCGAATTCCTCCTGCATCTCCTCGAGCTCGGCCGGCGCAGGATCCTTCAGCGCCACCCAGACGAAGCAGCCGGGACGCTTCAGGTAATCGCTGATCGCCTCTTTCGGGATGTCGGCGAGCTTCTTGCCTTCCTGATAGGCGACGCAGTTGACCAGCATGATCGTTGCTTTCGCGGTGAATGCATCGATGATAGCGGCCCCGGTCCTCGATTGCCACCTTGCGCGCGCATCCTTGGCTCGGCGCGGCGCAACCGGTGTCCGCCGCGCCGGGCAAAGTGGATGCGCCCGCCGACAGCGGGTACCATGGCTGCCTTTTCCGCAATCCGCGAAACGCCGCATGATCATCGAGTCGTTGCTCGACACCGATCTGTACAAATTCACGATGATGCAGGTCGTGCTGCACCATTTTCCCGGTGCGCAGGTCGAGTACCGCTTCAAGTGCCGGACGCCCGGCATCGACTTGACCCCGTACCTGAGCCAGATCGAGCGCGAGATCGCCGGCCTGTGCAGCCTGCGCTTCACCCACGAGGAGCTTGCCTACCTGCGACGGTGGCGCTTTCTCAAAAGCGATTTCGTCGATCTGCTCGGCCTGTTCCAGCTCGACCGGCGCTTCGTCCACCTTTCGCCGTCGGCGACGCCGGGCGAAATCGACATCGCGATCAAGGGGCCGTGGCTGCACACGATCCTGTTCGAAGTGCCGGTGCTCGCGATCGTAAGCGAAGTGTATTTCCGGGAGACGGTAACCCGGCCGGACCTGGCCGAGGGCCGCCGCCGGCTCGATGCCAAGATCGCGCAGATCAACGCGGTTCCCGACCCCGAGTTCCGCATCGCCGATTACGGCACCCGACGACGATTCTCGCGCGCATGGCAGGACGAAGTCGTGCGCACACTGAAGGACGGCATCGGCCCCAAGTTCGTAGGCACCAGCAACGTCAAGCTCGCCTTCGATCACAACCTGACGCCGCTCGGCACGATGGCGCACGAGTACATGCAGGCGTGCCAAGCGGTGGGACCGCGGCTCAGGGATTCGCAGGTGTTCGCGTTCAACACCTGGGCGCGCGAATACCGCGGCGACCTGGGAATCGCGCTGTCCGACGTCTGCGGCATGGACGCCTTCCTGCGCGATTTCGATCTTTTCTTCTGCAAACTGTTCGACGGCGTCCGGCACGACTCCGGCGACCCGTTCGAATGGGGCGAAAAGCTGATCGCGCATTACCAGAAGATGCGGATCGACCCGAGGTCGAAGGTGATGGTGTTCTCCGATTCGTTGAACGCGCCGCTGGCGATAAGGCTGTTCGAATATTTCAAGGGCCGCAGCCAGACGGCCTTCGGCGTCGGCACCAATCTGACCAACGACCTGGGGTACGAAGCGTTGCAGATCGTCATCAAGATGACCCGCTGCAATGGCCAGCCGGTCGCCAAGATCAGCGACGAGCCATCGAAGGCGATGGACTACGATCCCTCGTATGTCGCCTATCTGCGCGAGGTATTCGAGGTGCCTGAACCGGTGGCGGCCGCAGGCGGCGACGGTCTCGACGCCGACTAGCCCAGCGCTGCCAAGTACGCCGCCAGCACGTCGGCGGCCGCGCAAGCGAACACGATCCGCTCGAGAGCATCGAGCCGGTCGAAGCCCCGCACCGACGCGACCGCGATCGGCACCGCTTGCGCCAGCGGATAACCGTATGCGCCGCAGCTGATAGCAGGAAACGCGATCGACGCGAGCCCGTAATCGACGGCGAGCTCAAGCGAGCGCCGATAGCACGAGGCCAGCAATTGCGGCTCGCCGGCGTTGCCGCCGCGCCACACCGGGCCGACGGTGTGGATGACGTGCCGCGCCGGCAGGCGATGGCCGCGCGTGATCCTTGCCTCGCCCGTGGCACAGCCGCCCAAGGTCCGGCACTCGACGAGTAATTCCGGGCCGGCCGCGCGATGGATCGCGCCGTCGACGCCGCCGCCGCCCAGGAGGCTCGTGTTGGCCGCGTTGACGATCGCATCGACGGCCAGCGTCGTTATGTCGGCGGAAAGAGCGGTGATTTCCGGAGCCATCGCGTCATTTTCGCATTCGCGCCCGGAGACCGGGGACGGTTCGCGCCGCCCGCAACCGCGCCAGCGTCCGCTGTCGCCCTCGGTCGCTTCGGTCTATAGTAGCGCGATGTCTTCGGCCAAGCCGATCAACACGCCCGCGGCGCCACCGGGCGCCCCTGCCGCCAGGCAGCCGGCACGTGCGCCGGACCGGCGCTTAAGACTCGACGACGTCCTCAAGCTGATGATGGCCGACGGGCTGGTCGCCGCCGCCGATGCGGATCCGGTCGCCCGCTCGCGCACGCAGCGCTACGATCATCCGCTCGAGCTGATCGCCGACCAGAAGTGGCGTTCGCTGATCCCGCCGCGACGGCCGCTGACGCTGGAGACGCTGGTCGAATGGCTGGCTGGCAAGCTGGGCATTCCCTACCATCACATCGACCCGCTGAAAATCGACCTGGTCGCGGTCACTGGAACGATGTCGATCGCGTACGCTGAGCGCTACCGCATCCTGCCGGTCGCGGTCGCCAAGGGCGAGTTGACCGTGGCGACCAGCGAGCCGTTCGTGCGTGCCTGGGCCGATGAGCTCGAGGCGATCCTGCACCTGAAGGTCAAGCTGGTCTTCGCCAACCCGCAGGATATCCGCCGCTACATCGGCGAGTTCTTCAATCTCGCCCGCTCGATCAAGAAGGCCGGCGAGACCCAGCGCGGCGACAACTCGTTCGCGCGCAATTTCGAGCAGCTGGTCGAGCTCGGCAAGCATGGCCAGCTCGATGCCAACGACCAGCACGTCGTCCACATCGTCGATTGGCTGTGGCAATACGCGTTCGAGCAGCGTGCCTCGGATATTCACATCGAGCCGCGCCGCGAATCGGGTGTCGTGCGCTTCCGGATCGACGGCGTGCTGCACCAGGTCTATGTGATCCCGAACCCGGTGCTGATCGCGATGACCAGTCGCATCAAGCTGCTGGCGCGGATGGAGATCGTCGAACGGCGCCGTCCGCAGGACGGGCGGATCAAGACGCTGGCCCCGGACGGCGAGGAGATCGAGCTTCGCATCTCGACAATGCCGACGGCGTTCGGCGAGAAGGTCGTCATGCGGATTTTCGCGCCCGACGTGCTGGTGCGTGATTTCCAGGAGCTGGGCTTCACCGCAGAGGACCGCGAACGGTGGGAGCGGATGATCAAGGAGCCTTACGGCATCGTGCTGGTCACCGGCCCCACCGGATCGGGCAAGACGACGACGCTGTATTCGACGATGAAGCTGCTCGCCACGCCAGAAGTCAACGTCTGCTCGATCGAGGATCCGATCGAGATGATCGCGCCCGAGTTCAACCAGATGCAGGTGCAGCCGGCGATCGGCGTCGATTTCGCGAGCGGCGTGCGCACGCTCCTGCGCCAGGACCCCGACATCATCATGGTCGGCGAAATCCGCGATCGCGACACCGCGGACATGGCCGTGCAGGCCGCGCTGACCGGTCACCTGGTGCTGTCGACCTTGCACACCAACGATGCGCCGAGCGCGATCACCCGACTGATCGACCTCGGAGTGCCGCCATTCCTCGTCAGCTCGACGGTGCTGGGCGTGATGGCTCAGCGCCTGATCCGTACGCTGTGCCCGCACTGCAAGGCGCCGGCCGATCCGCTGGATCCGGACACCTGGCGCATGCTCACCGCGCCGTTCCGCAGCGACGGCGAGCAGCACGTGCATGCCCCGGTCGGCTGCCTCGAATGCCGGATGACCGGCTATTACGGCCGCATCGGCCTCTACGAGATCATGACTTTGTCTCCGGCCATCCGCCGGCTGATCCATGCCGATGTCGACGATTCGAAGATCCGCGAGCAGGCGTACAAGGAAAACATGAAGCCGCTGCGCGTTTCCGGCGCGGCGAAAATCGCGGCCGGGTTGTCCACTGCCGAGGAAGTCATCAAGGTCGTGCCCCTGGGCTAGCCGACGGTGCCGGTCGAATGCCGGAGCGGTGCCCCCCGTGCCGAATGAAACTCGGATCGGTCGGAGCGGTCAGACTTAAAACGATATGGTCGGCGAAGCGGGAAGGGCATCGCCGGCGCCAGGGGAGCATCAATCTTCGACGTTTTTTTGTCGCTTCCGAGACGCGGCATCGACCGGCCGGCGTTCGGTGCCGGCTTGACGCGTTCGCACACACGCTGAAATGATCGCTGGACGATGAGCAGCCAAGAACCGCTACGCCCGATGCACCTGTCGCTGCGCTTTATCGCGCCGCTGACGGTGGCGCTCGCGCTGCTCGCGTACCTGCTCGTGCCGCTAGTCGACAAGCTGACCTTGCGCTGGTGGATCAACGACCTCGACACACGCTCGGAGCTGGTCGCCAACACGCTGCAGGGCCAGCTCGCCGGGGCCATCGAGCAGGGGTCGACGACCAAGGTCGAACAGATATTCATGCGAGCGCTGCAGGACGAACGTCTCTATGCGCTGGCGTTCTGCGATGAGCGCGGAAAAATGCGCTATTCGACGCCGACTTATCCGTCGACGCTGGGCTGCCGCCCGCCAGCCAGCGCGCCAGGCGAGGCGCACTCGGTGATTCGCCTGCGCCAGGGACCGCTGCACGTCGTGCAGCGACCGCTGTTTCAGGGCGCCGATCGGATCGGAACACTGATTCTGGTCCACGACATGAGCTTCGTCGATCGGCGCAGCGCCGACACGCGGCTCTATCTGATCGGCTTGTTCGTCGTCCTCGGCGTCGTCGTATCGCTGGTCACCGTGTCGATCGCGCACCTTTCATGGCGCGGCTGGGTCGCCGGCGTGCGCTCGCTGTTGCGGGGCGAAGGCATACTGCAGCCCTTTTCGCGGCCGGGCTCGTCGCCGGTGCATCCGTTGGCGAGCGAATTGCGGGCGCTACTGCGTGAGCTGGACCAGAGCCGGCGGGGGCGCGACCAGAGCGCGATATGGAGTCCCGAGATGCTGCGCAACGTCCTGCACGAGCAGTTGCTCGGCGACGAAGTGCTGGTCGTGTCGAATCGCGAGCCGTTCATCCATAACCGCGATGGCGACGAGATCACGCTGTTGCGGCCGGCCAGCGGACTGGTCACCGCGCTCGAACCGGTGATGCGCGCGTGCTCCGGGACGTGGATTGCGCACGGCAGCGGCAGCGCCGATCGCGAGACTGCCGACGCGCGCGGGCGCCTGCGCGTGCCGCCCGACAACCCGAGCTATACACTGCGCCGCGTCTGGCTCAGCGCAGAAGAGGAGCGCGGATACTACAACGGCTTCGCCAACGAAGGTCTGTGGCCGCTGTGCCACATCGCCCACGTGCGCCCGGTGTTCCGCTCGGCCGACTGGGAGCAATACCTGCGGGTCAACCGCCGCTTCGCCGACGCCGTACGTGATGAGGTGCGCACCGAGGACCCGGTCGTGCTGGTACAGGACTATCACCTCGCGTTGGTGCCGCGGATGATTCGCGAGCGGCTGCCGAAAGCGACGATCATCATGTTCTGGCACATCCCGTGGCCGAATCCGGAGTCGTTCAGCATCTGTCCGTGGCGGGAGGAGCTGCTCGAAGGCATGCTGGGCAGCACGATCCTGGGCTTTCATACCCGGTTCCATTGCCAGAATTTCGTCGAAACCGTCGACCGGCACCTGGAGGCGCGCATCGAGCGCGAGTCGTCGACGATTTCGTATGGCGGCCAGCTGACGCGCGTCGAGTCGTACCCGATTTCGATCCAGTGGCCGCCCGAGTGGATCGATTCGCAGCTATCGGTTTCGTTATGCCGGGCCAAGGTGCTGCGGATCGAGAAGCTCGCCGACGACGTGCTTCTGGGCATCGGCGTCGACCGGATGGATTACACCAAGGGCATACTCGAGCGCTTTCTCGCCGTCGAGCGCCTGCTCGAGGTGCACCCCGAATTCATCGGCCGCTTCGTGCTGGTCCAGATCGCCGCGCCTTCGCGCTCGTCGCTCGACGAGTATCAGAATTTCGAGACGCGGGTTCGAGCGCTGGCGGCGCGCATCAACGCGACTTTCGGCCGCGACGGCTACGAGCCGATACGACTGAAAGTTGAGCATCACGGTTCGCAGTCGGTCAACGAATACTACCGGGCCGCCGACGTTTGCATCGTCACTAGCCTGCACGACGGGATGAACCTCGTCGCGAAGGAATTCGTCGCGTCGCGCGATGATGAGCAAGGAGTCCTCGTTCTGTCGCAATTCACCGGCGCTGCACGCGAGCTTCCGGATGCGTTGATCGTCAACCCGTATCACATCGAGAATTGCGCCGACGCGCTGTACAAGGCATTGACGATGCCGACGGACGAAAAGCGCGTGCGCATGCGCAGCATGCGGCGGCTGGTGCAGGAGTTCAACGTCTACCGCTGGGCCGGTTCGATGTTGCTCGACGCGGCGCGCCTGCGGCAGCGGCAACGCGTATCGGCGCGAATCTTTGCGCATCAGCGCAATGCCGGAGTCGAGGCATGAGATACGCACTGAGCTCCGCATCGCTGACACAAGTGCGCAACACGCTGTCAGGACGGCCGATGCTGGCTTTCGACATCGACGGCACGCTGGCGCCGATCGTCGCCGAGCCGTGGCGCGCGCATATCTCGGAGGAGCTGCGCGCCTGCCTTCGCTCGCTGGCCGCCAGAACGCCGGTAGCGATCATCACCGGACGCGCGGTAAAGGACGCGCGGCCGATGCTGGGCTTTAGTCCCCACTATCTGATCGGCAACCACGGCGCGGAAGGCATCCCCGGCTTCGAACGGCAAAGCAGCGCCTTTCAGCGGGTTTGCGGCGCGTGGCTCGCCGAATTGAGCGCCACGACCGACGCGCACGGATGGCGGGCGATGCCGGGCATCATGCTCGAGGACAAGCAGTACTCGCTGTCGTTTCACTACCGGCATGCCGCACGGCCGGCGCTCGCGCGGCAGATACTGGAGGAGCGCGTCGCGAGACTGGAGCCGCGGCCCGAGATCGTGCATGGAAAGCGCGTGCTGAACCTCTTGGCGCCCGACGCTCCGCACAAGGGCGAGGCGCTGCAAAGCCTGCTCGGTCATTCCGGCTGCACGCGCGCCATCTATGTTGGCGACGACGTCACCGACGAGGACGTGTTCCGCATGCGCATGCCCGAGGTGCTGTCGATCCGGGTCGGGCGAAAGCGCAAGAGCGCCGCCGAAATGTATCTGAAGAACCAGGCCGACGTCATCCGGCTCGTGCGTCGGTTGGTCGCGATGCTCGACGGCACCCGATATCCGGCCCGGTCGCCCGCGGCAGGCGTTTCGCCAGTGCCGCAATGAGCCGCGCCCCCTGATCCGGAGGAGGGACATGCCGGCAATCCGCTACGCGCTGGTAGTCGCCGCCCTGCTGGGCTGCGCTGTTGCCGGTTGCGGCGACTCGAAAGAGCAGCGCGAACAGCAACGGGCCGCCCGCGAGGCGGGACTGCGCCAGGCGCTCGAGCGGTCGCTGGCGGAAGAGCGGGAAAAGGACCGGCGCATGCGCGAAGGCGCCGCGGCGCAAGCGAGCGAACGCCTCGCCGGCGAGGCGGCCGAGCACGAGCAGGAGCTCGCGCGCGCCGCCGCCGCGCCGCCCAGCCCCGAGCAACAGCAGGCGGAGCGCGCGAATCTGCTGCGTCAATACACCGAAACGCTGAAGCGGACGGTCGCCGATCCGGCGTCGGTGCAAGTGCGCAACGCCGAATTGAGTCCGAAGCAGACCGGCATGTGCGCCGAATACAACGCGCGCAACAAGGCCGGCGCATACGCGGGCTACAAGCGCGTTGTCGTCATCGACAATCGGGTGGCCACCGAGGAAGCGCCGACCCGGGACACACTCGCCCAATTCCTCGCGTTCCAGATCGCCGCACGCGACAGCGGCTGCTTTCCCGACGTCGAGAACGTCAAAATCCTGCAGTAAGCAAGGGCGAGGTACCCGAACCGGCCAAGCAGTTGTCCTACGGCTTCGGATTCGTTCTGGCAAGCGGACTGCTGCACACCTTGGGATCACCGCGGGCAAAAAAAACGGCGCGTTCGAAACGCGCCGTGATGTTCAAAGCGACCCGTTCTTAGTCGTGATCCCAGTGTCCTGCGTGAAAATGGTAGCGGCCCTCCTCTTCGCGCCACTCGGGGCCAACATAGTGCTCACCGTGCCGCTCGCGTTCGTAGCCGCCCTTGTTCCACACGTATTTGTGGGTACCTTCATCAAACCGGTAATACCCGGGAGTGACGACATAGCCTTCACGGGGCGGCAACTGCTCGTACACCGCAGGCGGCGGCGCAACGTCGACGTCTAGGCTGAAGTTTGCCGCACGGACCGCAACCGGGCCTGCCAGCGAGCTCGCTACAGCAACTGCCAATAAGGTTGTTCGAACATTCATAGCAACTCCTTGAACGTGAGTACGAAATGTCATATTGCCGCGAACGCCACTGGCCGGGTATCGGAGGGAGACCGAAAATTCTGTAGTCCAGCGAGGGGACGCCGCTGGCGCAAAGCGCCTACAGACCAAACGCCCCGCCATCGGCCCGTCGGCCGCACTGACGACATCGATCAGGTCACGTTCTGACCGGGCAGCCGGCACCGCCACCGGCGCCAGCGCGCTGTGCCGCGGTAGCGATTTACCCGCGCGGCCTTGCGACCGCTGCCTTCCAGCGGATCACTGCGAAGGCTGCGACAACGGCGAATGCGGCAAGCAGGACGATCGAATCCGGGCCTCACTTGAGCTTGGCCGGCGCGACGTCCGCCGCCGCTTCGTTCCGTTTCAAGCGTTCGCTTAGCCGGCAGCATTGGTCGCTGGGTACTGCCAAAGCCACCCGCGCGTGGGCGAGGATCTGGCGGAAGGTGTGAGATTCGAACTCACGGTGCCGTTGCCGACACGCCGGATTTCAAGTCCGGTGCATTCAACCGCTCTGCCAACCTTCCTTCGTTTTGAATCAACCAGTATCCGCGGCCCTATGTTGCCCGACTGTGCTGGATTTGTACAAGATCTTGTCCAGCTTTCCGGCCATTGCTTGAAGGTTGTCCTTCGAAAGGTGCGCGTATTTCACCACTCGGCATTCGTGGATTTCTCTACGATGCTGTTCGTCACTCGCTCGCTTCTACCACACCTGCTGTGGTCGGTGTCCGCAACCCTTATCGCATGTGCTGGGCAGCGTACCCAATCGCGCGCCGCACTGGTTCTGCCGGGTCATGCGGTCTTCATTCGATCATGGAAGCTTCAGGCGTGTCTGCAACCGGGCCATCCGCGCCCGATGCGCCTGATCCCAATACACTACCGCCCGCGCCGGGTACGGGCTATTCCCCAGAGCGTTGCCGCGCGCTGCTCAAGGAGGGCGTACCGCGGGCCACGTTGTTGGCAAGCAACAAGCGCTTGACTTCGCGGTTTGCGCGCTCGGGCAACATCAGTTGCTTGTCGTCTTCCGCCACAATGGAAGTCGGAAAAGCATCCAGCCGAGAACCATGAGTGCAATGGACGTCGATGCTGTGAGCATCCACAGCATGTCGTGTTGTGTGAGAAGGCCGCTAAGCACGGGACCGAGGAATACACCCGTGTCCACTCCGGTTCGATATAGCGCGGTGCGCCATGAGACGGCACGTGACGTTCCGCCCTGATTGAGCAGTGACACCGGGAGCATCCAACCTGCCAATCCGATGCCCAGCAGGGCACATCCCAGGATCACGACATGCATGGACCCGAACGCGATCGCCGCGACCCCCGTCGCCATGATCACGAGGACTATTGCGAGCACGCGCGCGTGGGATGTGCGATCCGCGAGCAATCCGATTGGCAGAAGCAGCAGTACATCAAAGACCTGCGGTATCGAAAGGAGCATTGCGACACCCTCGCGACCGAGCTCGAAGTCCCGGCTCGCGCGGATGGGCAGGATGAACTGCCCGATGGACGACCAGGCGACCGCAACAACGCAGCCTGCGGTGAACCCCAGGATCGTGGTTCGAGATATCCGCAATTGCGAACTTCCGACAAGATCGGCGGCCAATCCGCGCGAGAAGAGGGCGCGCGGGGTACCGGAAGTTGAATCGGACGGAATGGCCCGAAGCACCGCCGGCAGGAGCAACAAAGCCACTGCCTGCGGCATGGAGGCGACCAGCAACGTGACGTTCCATGGCCACCCCGATGGAAGGAATCCGGCAATGATCATCCCGCAGAGCACGCCGAGCATCGCGCACATCTCGAAAGCGTTGAGCGAGAAGGCCCGGGAGCGCGAGGGCGCGTAGCGGATGATGGCTGTCATCCCGCCCAGCATGGTCAATGCGTGGCCAACTCCGCCCAGCGCGCGGCCAGTCAGGAGCAGGCCATACGGACCGTCGAGGCCCAAGCAGATCACACCGGCGCCCACGGAAAGCACGCCCAAGACGAGTGCCCGCCGCAAGTGATGCGTGATGAAGAGACCTCCCGGGATATCGGCAAAGACCCGCGCGAGCCCGAAGGCGCCGGCGATCGCCCCCAGGGCGAAGTAGTCGATGCCGTTGCTGCGGCCGATCTCCGGAAGGAGAACGGGAAACGCTCCGATCGAGAGCGTGTTGACGAAGATGGTCAGGCAGAGGAGACCTACTGTCCTGTCAACCCGTGGCATCACCCTTCCGGCCGCGCCGCGGTGAGTGCGATGGCCACCGTCTCGTCCACCTGACGGTCGCTCGTGGCCCACGAGCATACGAAGCGATGATGGGGTGGCTCGTGCCGCCAGCCTCGCTGGAAACGGCATTCGCGTTGAACCAGCGCTTCGGTCACGGCTTCGGGAAGCTGCACGAACACTTCATTGCCTTCGGTGGGATGCACGAGCGATGCGCCCGGAACGCGCAGCAGGCCTTCGCTTAGCCGGCGTGCCTTGGCGTTGGCGCTCTGCGCATTCGTGAGCCACAGATCATTGTCCATGTACGTCTGTAGCTGGGCCCCGAGAAAGCGGGTTTTGGGCGCGAGGTGACCGGAGCGTTTGCGCAGGAACGCGAGCGATGTGTTGTAACGAGGAGTGAACGAGACGATGGTCTCGGCGCCGAAGGAGCCGCTCTTCGTGGTGCCGAGCGTCAGCACGTCGACGCCCGCCTTCCACGACAATTCTGCCGGCGTAGCGCCCGTGGCGGCGGCGGCATTGGCGAAGCGGGCACCGTCCATATGAATGCCGAGGCCATACTTGCGGGCGATTGCCGCGAGCTCGCCGATCTGTTCGCTCGCGTAGGCGGTGCCCGCCTCGGTAAGGTTGGTCAGGCTCAGCGCGGCGGGCTGCAGGGAGTGCACGGTGCCAATGCGGGCATGGGCGAGATGCTTGCTCAATGCCGCCGGCGACATCCGGCCATGGTCACCGCCGAGCGGGATCTGGCGTGCGCCGAAGGTAAACATTTCCGGGGCACCGCATTCGTCCGTCTCGATGTGCGCGTCCCAATGGCAGAGGATGGTGCCATACGGCGGCACCATCGCACCGAGCGCTATGGCGTTAGCTGCGGTACCGGTGGACACCGTGAAGGCCTCGAGCGAGTCGTGGTCGAAAAATTCACGCAGCCGAGATAGCGCGTTGCGCGTCCACGATTCGTCCTCAAAATTCGTGGCGAATCCCACATTGGCCGCCGTGATCGATGCCACGAAGGCGGGATGGACGGGCGAGGTGTTCTCCGAGCCGAAGTCGAGGGTCTGGTCTTTTCGCACTTCGGACTCCGGTTCCGGCATGGCTTCAGTCCTGAAGACGGAAGACCGGCATGCAGCGACCGGGTCCGTGCTCGACGAAGTCCACCATCACCGGCAGACCGATGAGCGAGGCGCCTTCGACGGGAGCACCAGGGATCTCCGCATAGATGCACGCGCCTTCTTCGATCTCGACGGCGGCGAATACGTACGGCGCGGAGGCGTTGAAGCCATCGTGATGCGCTCGGCGGACGGTGGTGTGGGTAATGATCGATCCGCGCCCGGTTGCCCGGAACCAAGTGAGCTCGGCGCCGTGACAGTAGGGGCAACACACTCGCGGGTAGAACACTGCCTTGCCGCACGCAGGACTTGTGCAGCGCTGGATCATGAGGCGTCCGTCGTTCGCGCCATCCCAGTACGGCCGGGTCAGTTCGGTGATGCGTGGTTGGGGTTTCAGCACTGGGGCCGCGTTCGAGGTCGTCATGGACGCTTCCTTATTCCACACGTTCGAGGATCGCAGCACTCGAGCTCAATCCGCGACCGTAGGCGATCATTCCGTAGCCGGCTACCAGGCCGCGTTTGCACTGCACTTGCCGCTTGCCGGCGCGCCCGAGCAATTGAGTCACGCCTTCGTAGATGCCTATCGTGCCGCCTGCCGCACCTGCTTGACCGGCGGACAGCTGACCGCCACCCGTATTGATCGGAAAGGCGCCGCGCGTGGTGATGTCGGTCTCGCGAACGAAGCGATGGGCGGTCCCTGAGGGACAGATGCCCAGGCCTTCCATCTGCACGAAGCACATGACGGGATAGTCGTCGTAGAGCTGGGCGAAGTGGAGGTCATTCGGGCCGCAGGCGGCGCGGGCGTACAGGCGGTCGGCCAAGCCTCCCCAACCGCCGGGGGTGACATACATGTCGTTGGCAGGGTGGTTGTGAATCTCCTCCGACGCCAGAATGTGCAACGATGGACCGGCGAGTTCGTTGGCGATGCGCTGCGATACGATCACGATCGCGTCTGCGCCCACGCAAGGAAGCACGCAGTCGTACAGCCGCAGCGGGTCCGCGATAGGCTTGGCGTTCAGGTAATCGGACATCGTCAACGGCGTCTTGAACAGGGCGTTGGGATTAAGAAGCGCATTGCTTCGAAGGGCGATGCAGAATCGTCCAAAATCCTCGCGGGTCGCGCCGTGACGCTCCATGTACAGGCGTGTGTGCAGGGCGAACATGCCGTTTGCTCCGCCGAAGCCTTGCGGCGACATGAATTCGCGCACCGATCCATTGAACCGGTCGAGCGTCTCGTTGTGGGAGCTGACATCGAAGGCGTCGGCTGCCGCCACCACGACCACGTCGCAGGTGCCGTCGCGGATGGCCCTGGCCGCATGGGCCATGCCGATCACGCCCGAGGCGCCACCGTAGAGGCCCTGGAAAAGAAAGCGAGCCTCGACTCCGAAGTGTTCCGCAACGGTGGCGACGTTGTCCGGCGGCAGCATGAACGACGTGACCGCGAGTCCATCGACCCGGGACCAGTCGAGGCCGGCGTCGCGCAGGGCCGCGCTGCCGGCCTGGTAGAGCAGCTTCTGGACGGTGTCCGGCGATCGCTTGGCATAAACAGTCTGGCCGGCACCGACGATATGTGCCCCTTCAAAGACGCCGGCCATCTCAGACGATCCCTTCGCTCTTGAGTTGCTCGAGTTCGGCCCTGGTTAGCCCAAGCACGTTGATGTAAACGTCCTCATTGTCCGCGCCGATACCGCCTCCAGAATGCCGGACTTCGCCGGGCGTGCCGACGAAGCGGGGCACAACGCCTTGCATGCGAACGCTTCCGAAGTCGTCGTCTGGCACCGAAACGATGTTCTGGCGTGCGACATACTGCGGGTCGTCGACGATGTCCCGGATGTTGAGTACCGGCCCCGCCACGACTTCTGTTTCCTCGAAGAGCTGCATCAGCGCGTCGCAGTCGCGCTGGAGGAACCAGCGTCCGATGATCTCGTCGAGAACCACATCGTTGTCGCATCGCAGCTTGTTGTCGGCGAAGCGCGGGTCCGTCGCGAGCTCGGGCATGCCCATGGCGGCGGCGAGTCTCTCGAAGGTCCGTTGGGAGCTTGCTGATATTCCGATCCAACGGCCATCGCGTGTTTCGTAGGTGTTGCGCGGCGAGTCCTCAGCGAGGCGATTGCCCTGCCGGCTCTTCACAATCCCGAGCTGATCGAATCCAATCACCTGCGATTCCACCAGCCGGAAGAGCGGCTCGTACAGGCTCACGTCGATTTCCTGGCCGCTGCCGTCGCCGTTGTCGCGATGGTAGATACCGAACATCGCGGCCATCGCGGCAAACGTGGAGGCGACGGAATCGGCCATTGGGAAGCCGGGCAGCGTCGGCGGGCGGTCCGGAAATCCGGTGAAGGATGGAATGCCGGAGAACGCTTCGGCGATAGTGCCGTAGCCGCCGCGCTTGGAGTAGGGTCCCGTTTGACCGAAGCCGGATACGCGCACCATGACCAGGCGGGGATTGATCTTCGCGAGATCTGCGAAGCCGAGTCCCCAGCGCTCGAATGTGCCTGGCCGGAAATTCTCGATGAGGATGTCCGTATTGCGGATGAGCTCCTTGAACAATGCTTGACCGCGCGGCTTCGACAGCGCCAACGTGATCAGACGCTTGTTGCGCCCGATGACCTTCCACCAGAGGGAGTGTCCTTCCTTCATTGGCGCCCAGTGCCGCATCGAGTCGCCGATCCCGGGTAGTTCGATCTTGATGACATCGGCGCCGAAATCGGCGAGTTGCGTGGCTGCAAGCGGTCCCGCAATCATGTTCCCCGCATCGAGCACCCGCAGGCCCACCACCGGGCCGCGGTGGCCTGCGCCCTGCGTGCTCGGCGTCTTCGCTTGTTCATCTCTGGCTTGAATGACCATCTCCTCTGGGCTTGAGTGTGTTTGGCTGGATTGGGACAAGATCGAAATTTTTTGACACTTCCGGAAAATGGAAGATTTTCTTCTCTTTTTCGGTTATTGTTTTGCAATACATGAACAGCGGTCAAGAACTTCTTTGGCGGTCGCCGTCTCAGTCTACTGAGACGGCGACCGACCAACCCCTCGACCGGGCACTCGCGGTCCTGAGCGCTGTCGCGGATGCCGCGCGCTCGATTTCGGTGACCGAGATCGCGGCCGAGTGCGGCCTCCCCGTGCCGACCGTGCACCGGCTGGTCTCGCAGCTCGAGCGACGCGGGCTCTTGAGTCGGGCGCTCGGCTCCAGGAAGCTCGTCGTGGGACGAGAGCTGGTGCAGCTCGGTGCTGCGTCGATCGAAGGCGCATTGCGTACCGACCGGCCACATCAGATCCTCACCGCCCTTGCCAATCGCCTCGGCGAGCACTGCCAGATCGGTCGCCGCTTCGACGACGACGTCGTGTACATCGACTCGGCTACGGTCCATCGCGCCGATGGACTGTACTTTCAGCAGGGTGGCCGCGCACCGATGCATTGCACTTCGACCGGTAAGCTGTTTCTGGCCGAGATGAGTGACGCCGACCTCGACTTCTGGCTCGCCCATGCCCATCTCAAGCGCATGACGCCTTCCACGATCGTGTCGGCGCAGGCGCTTCGCACTGCCGTGAAAATGGTGCGGCAGGAGGCCTGCGCCACCAGCATTGGGGAACTCGTCGTGGGCGTCGTTGGGTGTGCGGTACCCATCCGGGCTGCCAGCGGACGTCTCATTGCCGGTCTGGGCGTGTCGGCCCCAGGGGCGCGCATGCCTGCCGAGCAGTTGAAGAAGTTCAAACCCTTGATGCAAGCCGCCGCTGCCGAAATCGCAGCGGTCATCTTCGACGACGAATGAATGTGGGCTGAAAGCGGAGCCCACTCCCGGGAGCAACGCATGAAGTCGACACCGCCCCAGAAAGTGCAGGGCCCCAGCGTGTGGCTTGCTGCGGACTCTGGCGCGACGCGATCCTGGGTTCATCGCCTTACGCCCGAGTTCCAGGACGAGATCGAGGCCAGCGTGCGCCGGGCCGTTGCGGTGGGCAAGAGCTACACCGACGTCGGCCTCGCCGACTTTCCGCTGCCTAAGACCCGTTCGATGCTGCGCGCCGTGTTCAACGATGTGGAGGATGGCGCGGGCTTCTCCGTGGTCGGCGATTTCCCCGTGGACCGCTTCACATACGAGGAGAACCTGATTGGATATGCCGGCGTCTCCGCGCATCTGGGCACGCTCGTCGATCAGAACTATGCTGGTGCGATGAAAGCAGACGTCAAGGACCTGGGGCTGGCCTATGGCAAGGATGTACGGGGCTACCAGAGCAGTGCCATGCTTCGCTTCCACACCGACGGCGCCGTCTTGACGGGTCTCCTGTGCCTCCAGAGTGCCGTGGAGGGAGGGCTGAGCGTCCTCGCGAGTTCCGGTGCGCTGAGCAACAGGATCATCGAGGAACGTCCGGACCTCCATGAGATCCTCGTCACGGGCTTTCACCATCACAGGCGCGGAGAGCACGCTCCGGGCGATCATCCCGTGTCGCCTGCGCCCATACCAGTCTTCGCGTTCTACGACGGATTGCTTCACTGCACCTATGACCGCAACCAGTCGTTGTGGTCCGCCGAAGAAGGCGTTGTGTTTTCGCCGAAGCAGATTGAGGCGATGGACTACCTGGACGCCCTGATGGCGCGACCGGAGTATCAGCTCCACATGGAGATGCAGAAAGGCGACATTCAGTACTTGAACAATTTCACCGTCATGCATGCGCGTACCGAATATCGAGACAGCGCCACGCAAAAGCGCCATCTGGTGCGGTATTGGATTGACGTTCCGAATGGCAAGCGCAAGGGCCTCACTACACGCGACCTGTATGTGCGGGACGGCAGCGTTGGTGTGCAGCAGTCTTAGCGGCAGTAGGAGTTCCATCGTCTGTTCAATCGAGGAGATCGAGTCATGCTAAAGCAATTGATTGGAGTACTTGCGATCGTGGGGGTGATTGGCACAGGTTCAGCGCAAGCGCAGGAGAAATCGCGGCTGGATGAGATCCTCGCTAGGGGCAAGCTGATCGTAGGCGTGACCTCGGAGGCCCCGCCCTTCGGGTTCATCGACGACAAAGGCGAGCTCGTTGGCTTCGACATCGACATCGCCAAATTGCTTGCCAAGACGATCTTCAACGGTGACGACTCGCCCAAGCACATCGAACTGGTCAAGCAAGGATTCGCGGCGCGGTGGCCCAATGTCGAGTCGGGTGCGGTGGACATCGGAATCCAGGTCACTACCATTCTTCCGGATCGAGTACTGCGCGTTGCGTTCACGCGGGCGTATATCGACAGCGGCATCGTGCTGATCGTGCGCAATAACTCGCCGTTCAAGCACCTGAAGGATCTGGATGATGCCAAGTACACGACGGCCCTTCTGACCAATCCCCAACAGGCCGAACGGGCCAAGAAGTTCTTCCCCAAAGCGAAGACGCAGATCTTCGACTCCATCGCGGCGCAGTTCACGGCAGTGAAGTCGAACCGGGCCGACGCCGCACAGCTCGACACACCCGTGGCGCGCTGGTACGTCAAGCAGAACCCCGACATGCGAATCATCGAGGAGCCGCTGGTGCCTCCCACCAACAATGCGATCTTCATGAAAATGGGCGACTTCAAGATGTGGCTCGCCCTCGACACGCTGGTGGGCGAGATGACGGGTGGCAGCCTCTACAACGACTATTCTGCGATCTACGAGAAGTGGTTCGGCGAGAAGCCGATGCACGCCAAGTACTACTTCAAGAAATAGACGGCAAGGTCGGGGGCAGGCAGCAATGGAGTGGTGGATCATCAAGCTGCGGCTGATTGCGAGTATCTACCCGCAGATGCTGGACGCGCTGGGCGTCACCGTCACCATCGCTGCGCTATCCCTGCCCCTCGCCGTGGCGCTTGGGGCGGTCATCGCGGTGCTGCGCATGTTCTCCACTAAGCCGATCGGCGCGCTGATCGGCTTCTGGATCGAGATCATGCGCAACACGCCCCTGTTGCTCCAGATGTTCCTTCTGTATTTCGCGCTGCCGATGCTGGGCTGGCGTCTGGACGGGCTCTACTGCGGTGTGCTGGCCATCGCCTTGCAACACTCGGCTTTTCTGGCAGAGACGTTCCGCGGCGCGATCGAGACGATAAGCCGGCGTCAATGGGAGGCCGCACGGGCGCTTGGAATCACGGACTCCACGGCCGTCTGGCACCTCATCCTTCCGCAGGCCGCCGTGAAGGTGGCTGCGCCCATTGGCAATCAACTCCTGGTCCTGGTCAAGGATACATCGGTGGTCTCGGGCATAGCTGTGCTCGACCTTACGTTGACGGGCAAGATAATCCTCGAGCGCAACGCCGCGTCCTTTGAGGTATTCATCGTGGTCGCATCGTTTTATCTGGCCCTTACCGTGGTACTCGGTTTGCTCGTACGCTGGATCGAGAACAAGACTCGGGCGATGGCGGTCTGAGCATGGACGTATTGATCCAGAGCCTCCCGTACCTTGCAAAGGGCGCAGTCCAGACGATCTGGATGGCCGCGCTGGCGATCTCGATCGGCTCCCTCGTCGGCTTGGCGCTGGGGCTCGCCGCCGGCTCGAAGAGCAAGCTCGTAAGGGGTGCGATCGACACGTTCATCTTCCTTACGCGCGGGATCCCGGTGCTCGTGCTGATGTTCATCACCTACTATGCCTTTCCT
Source organism: uncultured beta proteobacterium (assembly GCA_963828665.1). Classification (GTDB taxonomy): domain Bacteria; phylum Pseudomonadota; class Gammaproteobacteria; order Burkholderiales; family Casimicrobiaceae; genus PALSA-1003. Next base: position 49,975 of record CAWHFL010000006.1, on the reverse strand, counting down.
GCGGTCGGCTATCGGGTGTCGAGCTTTGCGGCGGTCACCGTGGCGCTCACGCTGTATGCGGCGGCCTTTTATACGGACGTCATGCGCGGTGCGCTTGCCGCGGTGCCTCGGGGCCAGCTCGAGGCAGCACGCAGTCTGGGCATCGCGCGAATTCCCACGGTCTTCCATATCCTACTTCCGCAGGCGATGAAGTCTTCGATTCCGCCTTGGCTCAATACGTCGATCGTGATGGTAAAGAGCACGTCCTATGCTGCCATTGTCGGGGCCTGGGAACTGACCTTCGCGGCGAAGGAGGTCGTGGAGCGAACGCTGGCGACGTTCGAGATCTTCGGCGCCGTCATGGTGGCCTATTTCATCATTTGTTATCCCATGTCGCTTTTGTCGCGCCGCCTCGAGAAGAGGGCGACGGTCGTCCACTAGAATCCCCGATGCCCGAGATGATCGAAGTCCGCAAAGTGGTGAAGAGCTACGGCTCGCTCGAAGTGCTGAAGGGCGTGTCGTTCGATGTCGCCCAAGGCGAGGTCGCCGCCATCATCGGTGCCAGCGGGTCCGGCAAATCGACGATCCTGCGATGCATCAACTTTCTGGAGGACTTCCAGGGGGGAACGATCCATGTCAGCGGCGAGAGCGTCGGATACGACCTGCGGCCCGACGGGACTCGCGTGCACCAGAACGACAAGACCATCGCGCGACATCGACAGGAAGTCGGGATGGTGTTCCAGAGCTTCAACCTGTTTCCGCACAAGACTGTGGTCGAGAACGTGATGTGCGGCCCGGTGCTCGCCAAGAGCATGCCGAAGAACGAAGCGAGGACGATCGCGGAGGCGTTGCTGGCGAAGGTGGGATTGTCAGAGAAACTCAACTCGCTTCCGGCCAACCTCTCGGGGGGGCAGCAACAGCGAGTGGCCATTGCGCGGGCGCTGGCGATGCAACCCAAGGTCATGCTCTTCGACGAAGTGACCTCGGCTCTCGATCCCGAGCTGGTGGGGGAAGTGCTGAGGGTTATCCGTGACTTGGCCCAGGATGGTATGACCATGATCATCGTCACCCACGAGATGCACTTCGCGCGCGATGTGGCGGATCAGCTGCTGTTCTTCGATGGAGGCCGCATTCTGCAACAGGGTGTGCCGCGCGACGTGCTCGACCACCCAGACAGCGAACGCTTGAAGTCGTTCCTGCGGCGGTTCTCGGAGGCCAACTACCTATGATGCCGCGTCAGTCTTTGTCCGCGCGATAGACCCGCACGGTGTTGAGCGTCATGCGCGGCAACAATTCGATCATGGGCATCTGGTACATGGCCACTGCATCATGACCGCTGATCGTCTCGGAGCCCTGGGTGCCCACGATCGTCACTTCGTCCCCGGCCGTCACGCCCGGGACGTCGGTAACGTCGACGATCGTGTGCTCGGTCGCGCGCAGGCCGATGACGGGTGCGCGTTTTCCCCGGATCAGCACCGACCCGCCCGCCGGCTGTCGCGGAAGGCCGTCCTTGAAGCCGAATGCGATGATGGCCGTGCGCAGTGTTCCTGGAGCATCGCGATGTCGCTTCCAGTCGAAGTCGAACGACGCGGGGATCGCTTTTACCTGCAACACGCGCGAGTGTATCGAGCGGATGACCGGTGCGAGGTCCGCCTTGCCCTGCCACGGGTCCTCGATCATGCCGTACAGCATGCGGCCCGGATTGACCGAATTGAGATTGAGCTCGGGGTAGCCCAGCATAACCCGGCTGCTAGCGGCCATGCGCTCGATCTCCCGGAAGCCCGCGGCGTGCGCTTCAGCAGCAGCTTTCCGAAAGAGTTCGGCCTGCTTACCCACCGCGGCAGCGTCCTCGACGCTCGTGAGGTGCGTGTAGATCCCGACCACGTTCAGGTTCGGGGCTTGGCGCAGGCGATCGAAGGCGTCTCGCCATTCGTTCGGAGTGAAGCCGAGGCGTCCATATCCGCAGTCGACCTCGACATGCACATCGATCGCGCGCTTCACCCGCGAGAAGGCGTCGAGGCCGTCGAAATCGTGCACGGTTGCGATGAGGTCGAGCTCGGCTACCGCCTCCGCGGCATCAGGACAGGTGCTTGCGTACAGGAGGATCGGGGCCTTCACTCCCGCGGCCCGAATGCGCTCCGCGTCCTCAGGGTCCGAAACCGCGAAAGCATCGGCCCCCGCCGCCAGCATCGTTTCGGCGGTCTCGCGAGTACCGCAGCCATACGCGTTGTTCTTGCAGACCGCGTAGAAGCGATCGCCCGGCCGCAGCATGGAGCGTATGGTCCTGACGTTGTGGGCCAGGGCATCGAGGTCGATCACGGACCATGCCGGGCGAGCGGCGGCGGGAAATGTTGGTTGAGTCATGGTGTCGTGAGCAGAAGCGGTAGCGACGAGTATGCACCGGCTCGCGACGCGGGTCTGCATGTAACTTCCACAAACTGAAAGGTTGCTCGCGTGAAGGCGGTTGAAGGAATCATAACGGCGATGGTCACGTCCTTTCGCGAGGACGGCGCGCTCGACCTTCCGGGCATGAGAGCGAGCGTACAGCACCTGATCGCGAGCGGCGTCGGGGGCCTCTGCCCGCTGGGAGGAACAGGCGAGCCGCTCGCCCTCACGGTGGAGGAGCACAAGCGGGTGATCGATGTGGTGGTGCAGGAGGCTGCGGGACGCGTTCCCGTGGTGATCGGCACACTGCTTGCACGCCAGGAAGACATCCTGGAGTGCGGTCGGCACGCCAAGGCGGCCGGGGCGGACGCGATCATGGTCATCCCCCCCTACTTCATCAACACGAAGCCTTCCCACACGCGCGCCCATTTTGCGACGATCGCGGAGCGCGTGGACCTGCCGATGGTTCTCTTCCATGGCCCGGGGCGGAGCGGCGTGCGCCTGAGTGCCGAGGGTATCCTGGAGTTGCTTGCCGCTGTACCCCGGTTTGTCGCGATCAAGGAAACGTCGGGCGATCTCGCAATCTCCGCGGAACTCCTGCGCTCGGCACCGAGGTCCTTCCGCGTGTTGCAGGGCTTCGATGAATATGTGTTGCCGACGCTGGCCCTGGGCGGCCACGGTGCCGTGCTCTCGCTCGGCTGCCTGGTGCCCGCCTTGCTCCGCGGCCTCCAGAGTGCGTTCGCCGCAGGGCGACTTGCGGATGCGCAACGGATCCAGTTAAGCCTGCTGCCTCTGTGTGGGGTGATCTACGGAGAACCCAATCCTGGACCACTAAAGGTGGCGCTGGCGATGGCGGGCCGCTCCGCAGGACCGACAAGACAACCCATCTATCCCGTCGCGGCGGAGACGATCGCCGGTCTCGAGCGAATCCTCCCCGACATTCTGCGCGCAGAAGAAGCTGCCGCACGCGCTAATGTCTGACCGATTCGTCGTGGCCATTCCGGAGCCGTTTCCGGAGTCGGCGCTCGCGGTTCTGGATAAGCGGTTCGAGATTCGCCAGGGACGGCCCGGCCCGCGGTTCACCGAGGGCGAGTTGATCGAGTTCATCGATGGCGCCCAGGCGGTCGCAATCTATTCCAGGGACCGCATCGATCGGCGCGTGTTGGATGCGTCTCCCGCCCTCCGCGTGATTGCCAAAGGCGGATCGAGACCGACATCCAACGTCGATATCGACGCGGCGGAGGATCGCGGGGTGCGCGTCATCTGGACCCCGGGAGCCAACGCAGTGAGCGTCGCCGAGATGACACTCATGCTGATACTCGCGATGCTTCGCCAGTTTCCAAAGCTGATCGGTCGCCTGGAGCAGGGAGGATGGCGCGACTTCGATCTGCTGGGTGGGGAACTTGCCGGACGAACGCTGGGATTGATCGGCTTCGGTGCGGTCGGAACGGAAGTCGCCATTCGCTATCGTGCCTTCGGCGGCAGGATCGTCGCCTGCGATCCGCGTCTTAATGCTGCTGCAGCCGCTAGCATGGGCGTGCGGCCGTGCAGCCTCGACGAGCTCCTGCGTACGGCAGACATCGTCTCGCTACATTGCGAGTTGAATACGGCGACGGCGGGTCTCATCAGCCATGCCGCGCTGGCCACGATGAAACCGGAGGCGTTATTGGTCAACACTGGGCGTGGCGGGCTGGTCGACGAGGACGCGCTCTATGCTGCATTGGAGCAGGGCACATTGCGTGGCGCGGCGCTCGACGTATTCGCAGTGGAGCCGCCGCAGCATCCTCATCCCCTTCTTGCGCATCCACGAGTTCTCGCTACGCCACATGTAGCGGCCTTCACGCACGAGTCCATCTTCCGGGAGAGTTCGTGGGCACTCGAGGACGCCGGACGGCTACTGACGGGACTGGAGCCGATTCACTCGTGAAGCGCGCGCGGATGCGGTTGGAGCGCCGCGCGGGCATCCTGCATCCCGCGGTTGGGATTTGTTCGCTTGCGCTTCTGCGCCACCATTGCCCACGCAAATCTTCACACCTTCGATGACGCTGACCGAAGCATGCTCACTCCAATGCCGTTGCCCGAACAGATAGAGGTTCTGCGGGCGTTCCTCAGGACGCTTCGTGCCGACACCAACCGAGCACTGCGAGAGGCGCAGTCGAACTACCGCAACCGTAGGATTACTCCATTTGTCGAAAAGCTGCGTAGCCGCAGGATCGACTATTCGTGGGAGTTTCGCGATGCCGCAGAGGAGTGCCTACGCCAGCTTCGGCATCCTCGTGCCCTTTCACTTGCCGAGTGGCGTCCTGGCGATCAAATTATTGTGAAGACCGTTGTGGCAGGCTATGACTCGGAGCCGCGACGCTATGTTGTACGGGCGCGAGGGATCTTCTGAGCGATTGAGCACGGTGAGAAACGATAGGATCAGCGACGTCGCGCTGCGCCGCTGCCGTTGAACATCACTGTACGCGGTTTGTACATCGCCCAATCACACCGCACTATGACAAGACATCGCAAGACAGCTGGGCTGGTGCCGCACGATATCAATTACATCAATTACTTGCGAAATAAGGACTCGATTTCAAGTCCGGTGCATTCAACCGCTCTGCCAACCTTCCGGGCGATGCCTGCCGGCCTGCCCGGCAGGGCAAAATCATAGCATTGCGATCTAGAAGGTCGCGTGTCTGGCGAAGCCCCCGGCGAACTCGCCCTTGAATTAGGCGCGCGCGACGGCATCTACGAACCGCGCGACGGCATCTTGGAACTATTGCCCTGAAAGCCTTGCAGTTGAAACTTGGGGTATTTCTGCTAGTCTAAGCGAACGCGGCGGGAATCCGTCGCCTTGAAAAGGAAATCTGATGGAACCGCAACTGAAGCCCGTTCCGATCGACAGCACCCAGCCCGCATGGCGGCAACCGGCACCGCCGGCCCAGTCCGGCGCGACGATCGCCACGAGCGACCAGCAGAAGAACGTTCTGCGCAACACCTACTGGCTGCTCGCCCTGTCGATGCTGCCGACGATCGCCGGCGCGTGGTTCGGCACGTCGCTCAATTTTGCCGGCATGTTCAAGACTTCGCCGATCATGGCGCCGCTGCTGATGTTCGGCGCGATGTTCGGCATGCTGTTCGTCGTCTCGGCGCTGCGCAACAGCAGCTGGGGGGTGCTCGCGATATTCGGCTTTACTTTCGTGTCGGGAGTGATGCTGGCGCCGATGCTGCAGTTCGCGGCTCAGGTCAGGAACGGCGGGCAGCTGGTGGCGCTCGCCGGCGGCATGACTGCGGCGGTATTTTTCGTGATGGCCACGATCGCCACGGTATCGAAGCGCGACTTCAGCTTCCTCGGCAAGTTCCTGTTCGTCGGGCTGATCCTGCTGATCGTGGCGTCGCTGGCGAACTTGTTCCTGCACATCCCGGCGCTGTCGGTGACGGTCTCGGCGATTGCCGTGCTGATCTTCTCGGCCTATCTGCTGCACGACGTCAACGCGATCGTCCGCGGCGGCCAGACCAACTACATCATGGCGACGCTGGCGCTGTTCCTCGACATCTACAACATCTTCGTCAACATCCTCAATCTGCTGCTTATCTTCTCGGGCCAGCGCGACTGAAGGTTCCGGCTGTTCTGACCAAGGGCGCCTGCGGGCGCCCTTTTCTTTTGCGTCCGTTCAGCGCGTAAACAGCGCGACCGACTCGACATGCGCCGTGTGCGGGAAGAGATTGACGATGCCTGCCTTGCGCAACGAAAAGCCGCGCTCGTGCACCAGCACCGACGCGTCGCGAGCAAGCGTGGCCGGGTTGCAGGAAACGTAGACAACCCGCGACAGCCGCGTTTCGGGCAGCGCCTTGACCAGCGCAATCGCGCCTTCGCGCGGTGGATCGAGCAGCGCCTTGTCGAACGCACCCAGCGCTTCGATGCCTGCCGGCGTGGCATCGAACAGGTTCGCGACGACGAAACGCGCCCGGTCGGCCAGGCCGTTGGCTTGCGCGTTGGCCTGCGCCCGCCGCACCAGGGGCGCGCTGCCCTCGACGCCGACCACGCGCGCCCCGCGCCGGGCGATCGGCAAGGTGAAGTTGCCCAGCCCGCAAAAGAAGTCGGCGATCGCCTCGCCGGGCGTCGGGTCGAGCAGGATGAGCGCGCGCCGGACCAGCATCCGATTCATCGCGACGTTGACCTGGGTGAAATCGGTCGGCTGAAACTCGATGCGCACGCCAAAATCGGGCAGCCCGTAACTTAAAGCGCGCGCAGGGGGATGGAACGCCTGCACGCTGGCGGGCCCCCCCGGCTGGAGGTACAGCAGCACGCCGTGGCGATCGGCGAAGTTCGTCAGCGCGCGCTCGTCGGCGGCCGTCAGCGGGGCGAGGTTGCGCAATACCAGGACTTCGTTGCCGGTGCCGTCGTCCGCCGGGTCGCCGGCGGCGAGCTCGATCTGCGGCAAGCGATCGCGCAATGACAGATTGCCGACCAACTCGCGCAACGCCGGGAGCAGCGAGGAAATGTGCGCCGGGAGCACCGGACAGCAGCGCATGTCGGTGACGAAGCTCGACTTCCGCTCGTGGAACCCGACCAGCACACCACCCTTCTTGGGCACGTCGCGCACCGACAGGCGCGCCCGCTGCCGGTAGGCCCACGACGGTCCGTGGATCGGCGCCAGCAGCTCGTCCGCGCGCACGCGCCCGATGTGCCGGAGCGCATCCTCTAGCACGCGCTGCTTGGCGGCGACCTGCGCCGAGGCGTCCAGATGCTGCAGGCTGCAGCCGCCGCAGACGCCGAAATGCGGGCATAGCGGTGCGACGCGCGAAGGACTGGCGCGCAGAATCTCGACCGTGCGCGCGAGCTCGTAATTGGGTTTGCGGCGATAGATCTCGATCGTGACGAGCTCGCCGGCCAGGGCCCCCTCGACGAACACCGCCTTGCCGTCGATGCGCGCGACGCCGCGGCCATCCTGGTCGAGCGCGGTGATGAGGACGGTATTCATGGCCTGCCGCGCCGAAGCGCAAATCGATCATTGTACCGGCGTGCGCCGGCGCGACATCGCACCGACTTTCAGGCACGGTAAAATGCGCCGATGCGAATGCTGGCCATCGATGCCTCGACTGAAACCTGCGCGGTCGCGCTCGGCGATGGCGCCGCGTGGGACGAACGCTCGCTGGTCGCCGGGCACCGTCACTCCGAGTTGCTGTTACCGATGATCCGCGGACTGCTCGACGACCACGGCGCCACGCTCTCGGACCTGGACGGCGTGGCGTTCGGCGCGGGACCGGGCGCGTTCACGGGACTGCGGATCGCCTGCGGCATCGCGCAAGGGCTGGCACTCGGGGCCGGCCTGCCGATGATCGGCGTATCGACGCTCGAAGCCCTGGCCGAGACCGCCCGGCAGCAGCATCCGACCAGCCGGGTCATCGCGGCGCTCGATGCGCGGGCGCAGGAAGTCTACGTCGCCGCTTACCGGCATGACGGGGTGCGATGGCACGAAGCCGTGGCGCCTGCGGTGATTGCTCCGGCCGCGGCGACCTTGCCCGATGGCGGCGGCTGGATCGGCGTCGGCAGCGGTTTCACCGCGTATCCGACGCTGCGCGAGCGTTGCATTGCGGTGCTCGCGTCGTATGAACCGATACTGGCGCCGACGGCGACCGCGATCGGCGCGCTCGCGCTGCCACGCCTTGCCGCGGGCGAGGGCGTTGCCGCGCGCGATGCCGCACCGATCTATCTGCGGCATAAGGTCGCGCTGACCAGCGCCGAGCGCGTCCTCGGACGGCCGCAATGAGCGACGGCGTCGAGGCCGGCATCGAGGTCACAGTGACCTGGCGTCCGATGCGTGAGGCGGACCTTCCGATCGTCGCCGCGCTCGAGCAAGCCTCGCATGCGGCGCCGTGGACGCAGGGAAATTTTCGCGATGCCTTTGCCGCAGGTTACGGAACACTCGTCGGCGAGCTCGACTTTGACGTCGTGGCGTACGGCGTGCTGATGCTCTCGCCGGGCGAGGCGCAGCTTCTTAATCTGACGGTCGCGGCGCCGGTGCGCCGGCGGGGCCTGGGCCGCCGGTTGTTGCGGCGGCTGCTCGACGACGCGATGAGCCTCGGCGCCGAGCAATGCTTTCTCGAAGTGCGCGAATCGAATCATGCTGCCATCGCGCTTTACCTGCGCGAGGGATTCGCGCCGGTCGCGCGTCGCGGCGGCTACTATCCGGCGCCGGCCGGCGCCAACCGGCGCGAGGATGCGTTGGTGATGCGCCGCCACCTCGGGCGCGGTGCGCATGGTTGATCGCGGCGACATCCTGCGCGAGCTGGGGCTGCTCCCGGTATGGCGCCTGCGCGCGCCGCCGTCCGTCGCCGCCCCGCGCGAAAGGGCCTCGCCGCCCGCAGTCTCGCCGCAACTGACGATGCGCGATGCGGCCATCGACCCGGCGCGCACGGCACCGGCGGCGGGCGCGGTAGAGCGCGTCGCGCGCATCGCCACACTCGGCTGGTCCGATTTCGCCGCCGATGTTCAGGCGTGCACCGCATGCGGGTTGTGCCGCTCCCGCCGGCAGGCGGTGCCCGGCGTTGGCGACGCCGGCGCCGAATGGATGTTTGTCGGCGAGGCGCCGGGCGCCGAAGAGGACGCACGCGGCGAGCCCTTCGTCGGACAGGCGGGACGGCTCCTCGACAACATGCTCGCCGCGCTGGGCATGCGCCGCGAGCGCAACGTCTATATCGCCAACGTGCTCAAATGCCGCCCACCCGGCAACCGAACGCCTGAACCCGGCGAGGTCGATGCCTGCCGGCCGTATCTGGACCGGCAGATTGCGCTGATACGGCCGAAGCTCATCGTCGCGCTGGGCAGGAGCGCCGCGACGACGCTGCTCGGCGTCGACGCGACGATCGCGAGCTTGCGCGGTCGCGTGCACCGCTATCAGGGCGTGCCGCTGATCGTCACCTATCATCCGGCGTACCTGCTGCGCAACTTGCCCGACAAAGCCAAGGCATGGGAAGATCTCTGCCTCGCGCGGGCAACGGTTCGCGCTCTGTCCGACGCCGGCTTGCAAAGCGCGGCGGCGGCCCCCAACTAAAGGCCGACGGGCGACCTGCCCGAGGAACGCGCCTCGCATGGCCTTGACCGCGTGGCGACTCTGGAAGGAAAAAAGCATGCGCAAGTATTCTGGCCTGGCCGCCGCGGCATTCAGCGCGGTGTTCGCAACGCTGGTGTTGTCCGGGTGCGGCTACAACGACCTTCAACGGCAGGACGAGCAGATCAAGTCGGCCTGGTCGGAAGTCGTCAACCAGTACCAGCGGCGCGCCGATCTGGTCCCCAACCTGGTCAACACCGTCAAAGGTTATGCCGCGCAGGAGCAGCAGGTGCTGACCGAAGTCACCAATGCGCGTGCCAGCGTCGGCAGCATCAAGGCGACGCCTGAGCTGCTCAACGATCCGGCGGCATTCGCCAAGTTTCAGGCGGCGCAGGGCGAGCTCCAGTCGGCGCTGTCGCGGCTCCTGGTCGTCTCGGAAAATTATCCGCAATTGAAGTCGGACGCGCTGTTCCGCGACTTGACCTCGCAGCTCGAAGGAACGGAGAACCGCATCACCGTGGCGCGTAACCGCTTCATCAAGGCCGTTCAGGAGTACAACACCACAGTGCGGTCGTTCCCGACGAATCTGACCGCGATGCTGTTCAAGATGCAGGTGAAGCCCAACTTCACCGTCGACAACGAAAAGGCGATCAGCGCGCCGCCGAAGGTCGATTTCAGCAAGCCGCCTGCACAGCCTGCGCCCGCACCGGCGCCGAAGAGCTGAACACCGCACGCCTCCGGCGCGGCAATGCGGACTTGCCGCCGCTTTCATGACCCGTTCCCGCCTGCTCGGTCGCGGCCTGGCTGCGCTGCTCATCTTTGCGGCGCTGACCTCGTTTGCGTTCGGCGCGCCGTCGGATGGGCTCGTGCCGATCCCGCCGCTGACCAGCGCGGTCACCGATCAGACCGGCACGCTGTCGACGGGCGAACGCCAGGCGCTCGAGGCGAAGCTTCGCGACTGGCAGGCGCGCACGACCAACCAGCTTGCCGTGCTGATCGTGCCGACCACCGCGCCGGAGGCTATCGAGGACTATTCGATTCGCGTCGCCGACGCCTGGAAGATAGGCCAGAAGGGCAAGGATAACGGCGCAATACTGCTGGTCGCCAAGAACGACAAGCACATGCGCATCGAGGTCGGCTACGGTCTCGAGGGTGTGCTGACCGACGTCACTTCGCGCCGCATCATCGCCGAGAATATCGCGCCCGAATTCAGCGCAGGCAATTTCGCGGCGGGCATCAACGCCGGCGTCGACCGCATCATCGCGGTCGTCGACGCCGGCGAGCCGTTGCCGGCTGTTACGCCGCAACGCACACGCGCGTCTCCGCGCCGATTCGACTTCGGCACGTTGCTGATCGTGCTGCTCGTTGCCGCGCCGATCCTCGGCGGCGTGCTGCGCTCGATCTTCGGCAAGCTCGGCGGTTCACTGCTCGGCGGCGGCATCGTCGGCGCGATTGCCTGGTTCGTCGCCGGCTCGCTGCTGATCGCCGGCGCTGCGGGGGTCATCGGCTTCATCGTCATGCTGTTCACCGGCATCTCAGGACGTGGCGGTCCGGGGATTTTCATCCCGGGAGGCGGTGGCGGGTTCGGCGGCGGCGGGTTCAGCGGGGGCGGAGGCTTCAGTGGCGGCGGTGGCGGGTTCGGCGGCGGCGGCGCGTCAGGCGGCTGGAACTAGGAGGTGACGATGACCACCACGGGACAGCAACCGTACCGTTTCTGGCGGCACCTGGTCAGCGATCAGCGTACGGCGCGGCGCACTTTTCCGCCTGAAGCGTTGGAGCGAATACAGCGCACAATCGCCGAGGGTGAACGCCATCACGTCGGCCAGGTCTGCTTTGCAGTGGAGCCCGCGTTGCCGCTGTCGCTGGTGCTGCAGCATGAAACCCCTCGAGCACGTGCCCTCGAGACATTCGGCCGGCTGCGCGTCTGGGATACCGAGCACAACAGCGGCGTCCTGGTCTACGTCCTGCTCGCCGACAAGGACGTCGAAATCGTCGCCGATCGCGGCATCCATCGCAAGGTGCGCGAGGGGGCTTGGCGGGACATCTGCCAGACGATGGAGTCGGCCTTCCGTGAAGAGCGCTTCGAGCAGGGCGTGGTTGCCGGCATCGAGGCAGTCAGCGCGCTTTTGGCCCGGCACTTCCCGCGCGACGCGGCCGGCGGCAACGAGCTTTCCGACCGACCGGTGATGCTCTAGAGCCTTCCGGGGCCCAGGCTACGCTTTGGTGCCGCGCGTTGCCGTGCTGCGGCGCGGGCGATCGCCGGCGAGCAGCTGCAACAGGTCGCCGGTGGCGACGTTGATCCTGTGCCGCCACATCACCAGGGCCATCGTGCCCGCGACGAACAGCCCGAACAGCACGATGACCTCGTTGGTCGACAAGCCCAGAAAGACCAGCATCGCGTAGAACGACAGCATGACCAGGACGCCGATGTTCTCGTTGAAGTTCTGCACCGCGATCGAATGGCCGGCGCCCATGAGCACGTGTCCTCGATGCTGCAGCACCGCGTTCATCGGCACGACGAAGAACCCCGCGAGCGCGCCGATCAGCGTCATTAAGAGCACCGAGGTTTCGAGCTTCTGCACGAAGATCATGACCATCACCGCTATCCCCATCAGGACGCCGAGCGGCAGCACTTTGACCGCGTTCTTCAGCGACACGAAGCGCGCCGCTGCGACCGCGCCGAGTGCGATGCCGATTGCAACGACGCCTTGCAGATACGAGGCGCGGGACAGGTTGTAGCACAGGTGCGACGCGGCCCAGTCGATGACGATGAATTGCAAGGTTGCGCCGGCGCCCCAGAACAGCGTCGTCGTCGCCAGCGAGATCTGGCCGAGCTTGTCGCGCCAGAGCAGCGCGCAGCAATGACCGAATTCGCGGATCAGGAAAATCGGATTCTTGCTGGGCATCCGGTGATCGACGCCGGTGTCGGGGATATACCAGTTGAACAGCGCCGCGATCGCATACGTGGCCATGATCACCGCGATCGCCGCCTCGGGCGGCGTGTCGATGCCACTGTCGATATGAGGAATGTCGATCGCCAGGAGCGCGCTGGATATCGGGCCGCTGATGAGCAGGCCTCCCATCAGTACGCCGAGGATGATCGACACCACCGTCGTGCCCTCGATCCAGCCGTTGGCCACGACCAGTTGCCGCGGCGGCAGAAGCTCAGTCAGGATTCCGTATTTGGCCGGCGAATACGCGGCAGCGCCCAGGCCGACGATCGCATACGCGATGAGCGGGTGGAACATCATCAGCATCAGCGAGCAGCCGACGATCTTGATGCCGTTGGTTATCAGCATCACGCGGCCTTTGGGCATCGAGTCGGCCAGCGCGCCGACCAGCGGCGCCAGCAGGACGTACGAAATGACAAAGCATTGCTTGAGCGCCGGCGTCATCCACGCGGGCGATTCGAGATCGCGCAACAATTGGATTGCAGCGACAAGCAGCGCGTTGTCGGCCAGCGACGAGAAAAACTGCGCCGCCATTATCGTGTAGAACCCGGCCTTCATCGTCCTCAGTTGGCGCGTGCGCTCTTGTTAGCTGTGCGCAGGCCGCGGAGGTCGGGAGGCGCACGCTGCGCTTGTGTATAATAAAAACAACTGGCCGGCGCTTGCGGCTCGCGCCTTATACCACGTTTTCACTTCTCAGACCAAACCGGCCGGCCAAGGTTCGCCAATCGACCTCCCGCCGCTTTGACCGTGACGCGTCCGATCCTCGCACAGATCAATCTGGCCGCATTGCGCGCCAATCTTCACGTTGCGCGCGAGCGTGCGACAGGTGCGCAGGTGCTCGCCGTCGTCAAAGCCAACGCGTACGGACATGGACTGATGCGCGTACTGCCCGCGCTGGCCGATGCCGACGGTCTCGCGCTGCTCGAACTCGATGCCGCCGTCACGCTGCGAGAGCAACACTATGCACGCAGAATTCTGCTGCTCGAAGGTTTTTTCGGCACAGCCGAGCTGCCCGAGATCGCTGCGCGCCGTCTTGCCGTAGTCGTGCACCACAGCGAGCAAGTGCGCATGCTGGAGACGACAAGTCTCGCGCGCCCCCTGGAAGTGTTCATCAAGGTCAATACCGGAATGAATCGCCTCGGATTCAGGCCGGACCAGGTGCATGATATCGCCGAGCGCCTGTCGCGTGCGAGCAGCGTCGCCGCGCTACGCATGATGACGCATCTCGCGCGTGCCGACGAGGACGATGGCGTGCAGGAACAGCTGCAGGCGTTCGAGCATGCGTGCAGCGGTCTGTCGTATCCGCGCTCGGTGGCGAACTCCGCCGGCGTCTTCAAGTTCGCCACCGTCGGCGGCGACTACGTCCGGCCCGGCATCATGCTCTACGGCTCGTCGCCGTTTCCGTACGACACGGCGGACATGCTCGGACTGAAAGCGGTGATGACGTTGCGCAGCGAGCTGATCGCGGTTCAGGAGCTGAAGGCCAACGACAGCGTCGGCTACGGCGGAGGCTACACCGCCGCGCGTGCGCACCGCGTCGGCGTGATCGCCTGCGGTTACGCCGACGGGTATTCGCGCCACGCGCCGAACGGCACGCCGGTACTCATCTGCGGCAAGAAAGTGCGCACCGCGGGACGCGTGTCGATGGACCTGATGACCGTCGATCTGTCCGAAGTGCCCGAGGCCGGCATCGGCAGCCCGGCGGTGCTCTGGGGCGAACAATTGTCGGTCGACGATGTCGCTGCCGCGGCCAGCACCGTCGGCTACGAGCTTCTTTGCGCGGTGTCGACGCGTGTGCCGTTCGTGACCACCGAAGTCGGCAGCGTCGACATCGAGCTCTAAAAGGATACCGCTTGAATATCGTCGTCACCGGCGCCGCAGGGTTCATCGGTTCGAACCTGGTCAAGGCACTCAATGCGCGCGGCGAAACGCAGATCATCGCCGTCGACAATCTGCAGCAGGCCGACAAGTTCCGCAATCTGGCCGACTGCGAAATCGTCGAATACTTCGACCAGGATGAATTTCAGGCGCGGCTGGCCGAAGGCGAGCTGGACGACGACATCGTGGCGATTCTGCACCAGGGCGCGTGCTCGAACACGATGGAGACCGACGGGCGCTTCATGCTCGCCAACAACTACCGCTATTCGATGTCGCTGTTGCGACACTGCCAGGACAACGACATCCCGTTTCTCTACGCCTCGTCGGCGGCCGTGTACGGCGCCGGTCCGGTGTTTCGCGAGGAAGCCGCAGCCGAGGCGCCGCTGAACGTCTACGGCTATTCGAAGCTCCTGTTCGACCAGCACGTGCGGCACACGCTGCCCGAACGCACTTCGCAGATCGCGGGCTTTCGCTATTTCAACGTCTACGGGCCGCGTGAAGCGCACAAGGGCAGGATGGCGTCGGTGGTCTGGCATTTCTTCAACCAGTACCGCAGCACCGGTAAGGTCCAGCTGTTCGAGGGCTCGGGCGGCTACGACGCGGGCGAGCAGCGGCGCGATTTTGTCAGCGTCGACGATGTGGTCAAGGTCAACCTCGATTTCCTCGATCACCCGCAGCGCTCGGGGATCTTCAACGTCGGCACCGGGAGCGCCGCCAGCTTCAACTCGGTGGCCGCTGCGACGATCAATGCATGCCGCGCCGCCGACGGCATGCCCGTGCTGTCATTCGAGGAATTGCATCGCACCGGCGCGATCGAGTACATCGGTTTTCCGCCGGGGCTCGCCGGGCGCTACCAGAGTTTCACGCAAGCCGATCTGACTCGCCTGCGCGCCGCCGGGTACACGGCGCCGATGCTCACGGTCGAGGAGGGCGTGGCCGGCTGCGTCAAGGCGCTCCTTGCGCGGGCCGAGGTCAACCCGGAGCATCGTCTGCGCGTTTCATGAGTCCGGGAAGGCAATGGGCCGGACCGATCGTTACCATCCAGGGGAAAAAACCATGAAAAGATTCGTGCTGCTGCTGGTGACCGTGCTGTTCTCGGCGCTGGCTTTGGCGGCGGTGAACATCAATACGGCAAGCAAGGCCGAGCTCGAGGCCTTGCCCGAAATTGGTCCGGTGAAGGCACAGGCGATCGTCGATTACCGCAATACCAACGGCCCGTTCAAGTCGCCCGAAGACGTCATGAAGGTGAGCGGCATCAAGGAAGGCACCTACGGAAAGATCAAGGGGCTGATCTCGGTGAGCGGGGCATCGACGCCGTTGCCGTCTGCCGCGCCTTCGAAGGCTGCGCCGCCCGCCAGAACCGCCACGCCGGCACCTGCGGCCGCGCCCGCTCCCGCGCCCGCGACTGCGACGACGCCCCCCGCGCCGTCCGCGTCGGGCGCTGCGTCGGCGCCGTCCAAGGACGCCAAGATGACCAAGAAGGAAAAAGCGGCGGCCGACAAGGCGGCCAAAGCCAAGGCGAAGGAAGACGCCGCCAAGGCGAAGGCG
Organism: uncultured beta proteobacterium; assembly: GCA_963828665.1. Taxonomy (GTDB): domain Bacteria; phylum Pseudomonadota; class Gammaproteobacteria; order Burkholderiales; family Casimicrobiaceae; genus PALSA-1003. The sequence continues at coordinate 34,194 of CAWHFL010000006.1, read as the reverse complement.
GACGCGGCCAAGGCGAAGAAAGATGCCGCCGCGGCCAAGGCCGATGCCGGCAAGGCCAAGGCCGACGCGGGCCAGGCCAAGACCGACGCAGCCAGCGCCAAGTCGGATTCGGGCAAAGCGGCGGCGAGCAAGGCCGCCAAGCCGAGCAAGGCCGAAAAGGCGGCTGCGGACAAGGCTGCCAAGGCCAAGGCCAAGGAAGACAAGGCGGCAGCGGCCAAAGCCAAGAAGGAAGCCGCGGCGGCTGACGCCAAGGCGAAGAAGGACGCCAAGGCGGCCGAAGCCAAGGCCAAGAAGGACGCCAAGGCAGCGGCCAAGGCCGCCGACAAGGCGAAAAAGTAGGCGCGAGCGGTTCGAGCGCTGCAAAGCGAGCCCTGAGCAAGCCCCGCATTCGCGGGGTTTGCCTTTTTGAGGCGTCGAAACGCATCGATTGACCCGCGCCGGCGCGCGCCGAAGCCTCGGGTAAAATGAGGCGCAGTCGCGGGTCCGAGAGCCATGTACAAGACCATCGAACAAACCGTCGGCAATACGCCGCTCGTCCTGCTGCGCCGCATGGCCGCCGCATCCGGCAACAGCGTGCTGGCCAAGCTCGAGGGCAACAATCCTGCGGGCTCGGTCAAGGACCGTCCTGCCCTGTCGATGGTCTCGCAGGCCGAGAAGCGCGGCACGATCAAGCCCGGGGATACGCTGATCGAAGCGACCAGCGGCAACACCGGGATCGCATTGGCGATGGCCGCCGCTATGCGCGGCTTCCGGATGATCCTGGTGATGCCCGAGCATTTGTCGGTGGAGCGGCGCCAGACGATGAGCGCGTTCGGCGCCGAGATCGTGCTGACGCCCAAGGCGGGCGGCATGGAGACGGCGCGCGACGTCGCCGAGCGCATGCGCGACGACGGCAAGGGCATCATCCTCGACCAGTTCGCCAATCCGGACAATCCGCTCGCGCACTACGAGGGAACCGGCCCGGAAATCTGGCGCGACACCGGCGGCCGGATCACGCATTTCGTGTCCAGCATGGGCACCACCGGGACGATCATGGGCGTGTCGCGGTACCTCAAAGAGCAGAACCCGGCCATCGCCATCATCGGCTGCCAGCCGGAAGAGGGCTCGCAGATCCCCGGCATACGCAAATGGCCCGAAGCCTATATGCCGAAAATATTCGATCGCAAGCGGGTCGATCGCATCGAAAGCGTTTCGCAGGCGGACGCCGAAGCCACGGCGCGACAACTCGCGCGCGAAGAAGGGATATTCGTCGGCATATCGTCGGGCGGCGCCTGCGCGGTTGCGCTGCGCATCGCCGACGAGGTCAAGAACGCGACGATCGTGTTCATCGCCTGCGATCGCGGTGACCGCTATTTATCGAGCGGGGTCTTTCCTGGCTAGAGTGAAAGCGCGGCTCTCATCGATGCCGCGCGGCGCGCGCCGCCGATGACGCCGACCCTCGTCTTCGATATCGAGACGGTGCCCGACGTCGTGGGATTGCGCAGGCTCAATCGCCTGCCCGACACCTTGTCGGACGCCGCGGTGGCGACCTGGGCCGCGCAACAGCGACGCGCCGCGAGCGGCAGCGACTTCCTGCCGCTCTATCTCCAGCGCATCGTCGCCATCGCCTGTGGCTTGCGCGAAGGCAGCACGTTCCGGGTCTGGTCGCTCGGTGAAGCCGCCGATCCCGAGCCCGAGCTGATCCGCCGATTTTTCGACGGCATCGATCGCTATACGCCGCAACTCGTTTCTTGGAACGGCGGCGGTTTCGACCTGCCGGTGCTCAACCACCGTGCGTTGATTCACGGCGTCAGCGCGGCGAGATTCTGGGATTGGGGCGACGACGACCGTGAGTTCAAATTCAACAGCTATCTCGGGCGTTACCACACGCGGCATCTCGATCTGATGGACGTGCTGTCGATGTACCAGCCGCGAGCGACCGCCGGCCTGGACGCGATCGCCCGGCTTTCCGGCTTTCCCGGCAAACTCGGCATGGATGGCAGCGAGGTCCACGCGGCATTCGAGGCGGGCAAGATCGATGAGATCCGAAGCTATTGCGAAACCGACGTAATGAACACCTACCTCGTCTACCTTCGCTTCCAGCTGCTGCGCGGGACCTTGTCCGCTGCCCAGTACGCGACCGAGCTTTCGTTCGCGCGCGAGAAACTCGCGGCGACCGGCGCGCCGCATTGGCGCGAATTCATCGCGGCCTGGGATACGAATGCACAGGGCGTGAGCTAGGTCCCGAGGATCGGCAGCGGCGTGATGCCGGTCATAGGCTGATCGTCCCGCGGCCGAGCTCGATCACGCGGCCGGAGACGAAAATGCGCGCATCGGCGTCGACCTTGAGGCCCAGGCGGCAGAGTCGTCCGACGGCTGCACCCTGGTCGACGACCAGCGCCTGCGGCTGTGCGGCGCCGGTCGCGACCAGCCACCCGCCCAGATTCGCACACGCGGACCCGGTGCCCGGGTCCTCGACCACGGCGCCGTGTTTGGAAAAGAAAAAGCGCGCGAGCACCGAACCTTCGCCGGCGCGCGACCAGACGTAGGCCATCGCGCGCACGCTGCGCGCACCGCCGGGCGAGACAGGCAGGTCCAGGCTGGCATCGCGCATCAGCAGCGCCGGATCCGGTGCACAGCGCACTACGGCGTCGGCGCTCGTCAACGGGATCACCAGCTGCTCGGCGCCGGTATTGACCCACAGCGGCGTTGTGCCCAGATCGGCGGCCGACAGCCCGAGCATCGCGGCCAGCGCGTCGCGCGACGCCGCGACCTCGCGGGTTCGCGGCGCCTTGGCCTCCAGGGTCCAGCGATCGCCGCTTGCGGTAACGGGCACAATGCCGGCGCCCATTTCCAGGCTCAGGAAGTCGCCGGCGCGCAGGCTGTCGCGAACCACATGCGCGCTGCCGAGCGTCGGATGGCCGGCGAACGCCATTTCGAACGACGGCGTGAAGATGCGAACCTGCGCGGTGGCAGCGGTCGACGGCAGGATGAACGTCGTCTCGGAAAGATTGAACTGCAGCGCCAGCGCCTGCATCGTCGTCTCGTCGAGACCGATCGCGTCTTCGAAAACCGCAAGCGGATTCCCGCTCAAGACGTCTTCCCGCGCGAACACGTTCAGAATGCGAAACCGGTAATGTCTCATCGTGGCTCCAGCGCCTCGCGCGGCTCATCGCTTGCGGCAAGTACGTCGGCCGCCAGCGCGGCAAAGCCGGCGGCTGTCGGGTCACGCAAGCCAAACACGGCGCCCGCGTCCGCGGCCGGAAAATGGCGGGCCATCGAGCGTCCGTACAACGGATCGTAATGCGCCTCGAGCAATTCCGCGATCAGTGCATCGAAGTCGCCGCTCGCTGCCAGCGCCTCCCAGCGGGAGAATGCCGCCTTGCCGTGCAGCGCGATCAGCGGACGCAGCCGCTCGAGCAGCAGCGTCGGGTTTTCCAGAAAGTGCCCGTACTCGGACTTGAGCAGCGCGATGCGATGCGACAGCGGCGTGCGCACCGTGATCGCCTCGCCCTCGTGCATGCGCGCGAGCAGCGCATCGGGCAGCTGGATCGCGCCGATCCGCCTGCTTTCCGCCTCGACATAGACCGGACGGCGGGGATCGAGCTCACCCAGTGCGGCGAGGAGCCCGGTTTCGAATTTTTTCTGCGAGGGCTGGGCGGTGGCCGGCACCTGGCCCAGCAGCGAGCCGCGATGTTGCGCGATGCGCTCGAGATCGAGCGTTTGCGCGCCTGCGTCCGCGAGCGCGCCGAGGAGCTGGCTTTTTCCCGAGCCGGTCAACGCGCACAGCACCAGAAACCGGTAGCGCGCCGGCTCGACCGCCAGCCGCGCGACAACGTGGCGTCGATAGGCGCGATAGCCGCCGTCGAGCTGCACTGCGCGCCAGCCGACCTCGTTCAATACATGCGCGACGGCGCGGCTGCGCTGGCCACCGCGCCAGCAGTAGACCAGCGGCTTCCACTCGCGCGGCTGGTGTGCGAAAGCGGTCTCGAGCATCGTGGCGATGTTGCGCGCGACCAGTGCCGCGCCCAGCCTTCTCGCTTCGAACGGCGATGCTGCGTGCAGCGTGCCGATCCGGGCACGCTCGTCGTCGTCGAGCACTGGATGATTGCGTGCGCCCGGAATATGATCCTCGACGAATTCGCCTGGGCTTCGGACGTCGATGCGGTCGGGATGCGCGGCCAGTGCGGCTACGTCGACGCGGCTGCCCGGGTAGAGCACCGCGCTCATGCGGCTTTGGCCGTCAGCAGCCGCGCGAGCGACGGCCAGACGTTGTCCAGCATCGTGGCTTGCGCCGCGGCCAGCGGATGAATGCGATCGGGCTGGAACATCGCGTCGTCTTCGGCGAACCCTTGGAACAGGAACGGGACCAGCGCCGCCTTGCGCGCCCGGGCCACCTCGGCGTAGGTAGCGGCAAAGCGCTCGCCGTAAGCCGCGCCGTAGTTCGGCGGCACGCGAAGGCCGATCAGCAATACCCGCGACCCGGAACCTTGCGCGGCCGAGGTCATCGCGTTGAGATTGTCGCGCATCGCATCGACGCTGCCTCCGCGCAAGCCGTCGTTGCCGCCGAGCTCGATGATCGTTATCGCGGGATGGTACTGCGTCAGCAACGCGCTGAGGCGCGCGCGGCCGCCAGCCGTCGTGTCGCCGCTGATGCTCGCATTGACGACGCGATAACGAAGGTGCCGCGCGTCCAGCCGCTGCTGCAGCAGCGCTGCCCAGCCGACGCCGGTCGGCAATCCGTAGCCTGCCGAGATGCTGTCGCCGAGGAGCAGGATCACCGGCGCTGCGCGCTCTCCCGATGAAGGCATCGCGGCGGCGAGCAGCAAACAGCACGCGATGGCGGCGAGCCCGCGCAGAAGCATCGAGCGAAAACCAGGAACCATGATGCATTGTAGGCCGGCACGCATGCGGCGCCAAAAGGGCACGCGTCGCCGTCAAGGTAGAATGCCCGTCGCAAGCCATGAATCCGCCGCGCCGCGCCTACGATTTCCCGACTTCCTCATCTGCGATCGAAGCGCCGGGACAACGTGCGCCGAAGCGGCTGAGCGCGGCCGATGCCTGATCCGGTCATTCGCGCCGTCGGGCTGTCCAAGGAGGTGATGAGCGGCGAGGCGCCGCTCAAGATCCTGGACGACGTCAGCTTCGACATCGAAGCCGGCGAAAGCGTCGCGATCGTCGGTGCGTCGGGCTCGGGCAAGACGACGCTGCTGGGACTGCTCGCCGGGCTCGATCGTCCGACGTCCGGCGAAGTTTGGCTCGGCAAGATGGCGCTCAACGGCCTGTCCGAAGACGCACGCGCGGCGCTGCGCCAGCGCTGGGTCGGCTTTGTCTTCCAATCGTTTCAGCTGCTGCCCGCGCTGACGGCGCTGGAGAATGTCATGCTTCCGCTGGAGCTCGCCGGCGCAAGCGATGCCGGCCCGCGCGCGCGCGAGTGGCTCGCACGCGTCGGGCTCGACGCCCGCATCACGCACTATCCGAAGCAATTGTCGGGCGGCGAGCAGCAGCGTGTGGCGATCGCGCGCGCATTCTCCGGCGAGCCGCAGGTGCTGATGGCCGACGAGCCCACCGGCAACCTCGACGGCGCGACCGGCACCGAAGTCGCCGAGCTGATGTTTCGCCTGAATCGCGAACGCAGCACGACGTTGCTTTTGGTCACGCACGAAGTCACGCTGGCCGCGCGCTGCCGCCGCCGGTTGTCGCTGGCCACCGGACGACTGGTCGGCGACGAACGAAGCGGCGCCGTGGGCGGATCGACCCCCGCGTGAGCGTGCTCGATACCGCACGGCTGGCCTGGCGGCTGCTGTCGCGCGACTGGCGCGCCGGCGAGCTGCGCGTATTGATCGCTGCATTGGTGCTCGCGGTCGCGAGCGTGGGCACCGTGGGTTTTTTCACTGACCGCGTCAAGGGCGCGCTGACCCGGCAGGCGAATCTCTTGCTCGGCGCCGATCTGTTGCTTTCGGGTGACCGACCGCTGCCCGACCAGTTCATCCGCGAAGCGCGGTCGCGCGGACTTGCGGCGGTCTCGGCGATCAAGTTCAACAGCATGGTGCAGGCTGCCGGCGGCGCGGGTAGCGCCGTTCTTGCCGACGTCAAGGCGGTCACCGCTGGCTATCCATTGCGCGGCGCGATCCTGCTCGTCGACCCGGCCGACCCCGCTGGTAAAGTTGCGCGAGGCGTCCCGGCACCGGGCGAGGTCTGGATCGACAGCCGACTCGCGGCGCGGCTCGGCGCGCAGCAAGGCTCGAAGCTCGCGGTCGGCGAATCGACGTTGACCGTCGGCGCGATCGTGCAGCAGGACCCCGAGGTGACCAGCGGCCTGCTCGCCCTCGGCCCCCGGCTGATGATGAATCTGGACGATGTCGCTGCCACGCGGTTGTTGCAACCCGGCAATCGCGCTTCGTACCGGCTGCTGGTCGCCGGCGATGCGGTGAACGCCTTTCGCGATTGGGCGCAGGCGCATCTGGATCGCGGCCAGCGCATCGAATCGATCCGCGACCTGCGGCCGGAAGTGCGGCAGACGCTCGATCGGGGCGAACAGTTCCTGGGACTCGCCGCACTGGTCGCGGTGATGCTCGCTGCGGTTGCGATTGCGCTCGCTGCGTCGCGCTACCTTCGCCGCCATCTGGACGCGGCGGCGATGATGCGCTGCCTCGGTGCGCCGCAACGACATATCCTGGCGCTGTTTGCATTGCAATTCCTGGTGCTGGGTGTCGGTGCCAGCGTCGTCGGCTGTGCGCTGGCGCTCGGTGGCCAGCAGCTGCTGGTCGTCCTGCTGGGCAGCGTCGTCAGCACGCACTTGGCGGCGCCAGGCCTGTGGCCCGCCGTCGCGGCCGCGGCGAGCGGGCTCGCATTGCTGTTCGGCTTTGCGGTGCCGCCGCTGTTTGCGCTGTCACGCGTGCCGCCGCTGCGCGTGCTGCGGCGCGACCTGGGGCTGCCGCGTGCCGGCGGCTGGCTCGCCTACGCGCTCGGTGCGGCGACGATCGCGCTGCTGATTGCCTGGCAGGCGCAAGATGCGACCACCGGCGCGATCATGATCGGCGGCACCATCGGGCTGCTTGCGGTCGCGGGCGCCGTCGCCTGGGGACTGATTGCGTTCTTGCGCTTGCTGCCGCAACGCGGTTACAGCTGGCGCTATGGACTGGCGAACCTGCGCCGCAGGCCGCTGGCGTCCAGCCTGCAGATCGGCGCGCTCGGCCTGGGGCTGATGGCGCTGCTGCTGCTGACACTGGTTCGCGGCGACCTGCTGAAGAACTGGCGCGCGAGCCTTCCGCCCGACGCGCCCAATGTATTCCTGATCAACATCCTGCCCGACCAGACCGATGCCATGCACGCGCTGCTCCAGCGCGAGCTCAAGGCCGACGTGCCGCTCTATCCGATGGTGCGCGGCCGCCTGGTGGCGGTCAACGACGTGCCCGTCGATTCGACGCGCCTGACCGACGCACGCGCACGCCGGCTAGCGGAACGCGAATTCAATCTGTCGTGGATGGAGGAGGTGCCGCGCAGCAATCGGGTCGTCGCCGGACAGTGGTGGAAACCGGGCGAGACCGGCGTCATGTCGCTCGAGGACGGCATCGCCGAAACGCTCGGCGTCAAGGTCGGTGATGTGCTCACGTACGATATCGTTGGCACGCGCGTCAGCGCGCGCGTGATCAACCTGCGCAAAGTCGACTGGGACAGCTTCCGCGTCAATTTCTTCGCGCTCTATCCTCCGGGCATGCTGCAGGGCCTGCCGACGACGTATATCGCGGCCGCACGCGCGCCGAGCAACCCCGCGTGGCTCAACGGCTTGCTGGCGCAGTTTCCGAATGTGCTCGCGATCGACGTCGGCGAGATGCTGCAACAGGTCGGCGCGATCGTCGAGCAGGTTGCGCGTGCCGTCGAATTCGTGTTCCTGTTCACGTTGGCGGGCGGCGTGCTGGTGCTCGAGGCGGCGATTGCGGCCACGCAGGACGAGCGCCTGTACGACGCCGCCGTGCTGCGCACGCTCGGCGCAAGCCGCCGTCAGCTGACGGCGGCACAACTCGCCGAATTCCTGGCGCTGGGGACGCTATCCGGCCTGGTGGCGGCGGGGGGAGCGACGGCAACCGCCTACGTGCTGGCCGATCGGGTTTTCCACATCCCCTTCGGCTGGAATCCGTGGCTATGGGCGATTGGCATTATCGGTGGCGGGCTTGGCGTCGCCGTGGCCGGCTGGCTGGGCACGCGGCACACGCTGCGCCAGCCGCCGCTCGCCCTGCTGCGCCAGTTCGGCTAGCTGGGGCCGAAGCCGAGTCGGAACCATTCGGGCCCCACCTGGCAATTATATATTTGACTGGACAAACCTTGTAGAATGGCTGTCGGCGTGACAGGCTGGCCCCCAAGTAAGGTCGCATTGCTTACGGCAACGTTTGACACGGTTACTGCAAAGTCTTACTATTCCAAGTAAGGTCGCTTACTTGGAGAAGTATCGTGCCAGAGATCAAAGCCGTTGCAGAACCGACTCCCGATCCGAAGCTTGGTAAGTCAAGACCAAAGTCCGGAGTCGGCTTCCCATATTACGACCTGACGAAATCGATCGAGGTCGCTCGCATCATTCATGACGTAGCTGGCGGCTCCTGCGACCGAGCCCAGCTAGCGCCCCTTCTTAAATATTCGGGCGTCAACAATGGAGCCTTCCTAACGCGTGTAGCTGCGGCCAAAATGTTCGGACTCATCGAGCAAGACGGAGAGAGGCTGCGCGTCACCAAGCGCGGCCTAGCGGTTGCAGCGCCCGTTTCTGATGGCGATGCTTCCCGCGCTAATCATGATGCGTTCTTGTCAGTCGAGCTTTTCAAGAAGGTATTCGAAAAATTCAACGGACAGGCGCTTCCGGGCGAGGCCGGGCTGACTAATCTTCTGCTCAATGAATACAAGGTGGTCCCGGACCGGGTTGCTCCTAGTCTAAAGATCATGCTGGACTCAGCAGACTCGGCCGGATTTTTCAAAGCGGCAGGCAACCGCTCGCGGATGGTCGCGCCGATTCTCGCGGCGTCAACCGTTCAAGAACTGCCGCCTAGACCTCCTAACGCGACGCCCGATCCTGCGCGCCAAAACGGCAACGGGGGTAATGGAGCCGGCGGCGGCCGCGGAGGCGATCCGCCAAACATTCCAGCCGAGATTATGGGTCTGCTAAGCAGGCTTCCGCCCGCCGGAACGAAAATGCCAGCTAAGAAGCGCGAGGGACTTATCTCCGCATTCTCGGCTGCGATTGAATACATCTACTCAGACGAAACAGACGCATAAAAAGATGAAGCCGGGAGCGCGTGAACGTTCCCGGCTTCGATTCGCGGTGTATCCGCCCAACCGTCTAAAGAAAGGAGGACTGCGTGTTTAGCAAACCGCGAAATTGGTTATAGGTAACTAGGCCGTCTTCCGACGGCTAGGCCGAGGCGGGCTTTGGCTCGCCTTGGCCGTATCCGTCTTCTGCCCCTGCCTATCTATTGCCACCTTAGGAGTCTTGGCTAAGCGTGCTAGGGCCTCGCCAAACTCCATAGGCAATTTAACAAGCTTTTGATTCATAAGATAAGCATGGCATTATGCGCAATGGTCGTCAACTGGCGGGCCGCTCGTCGGCAAATCAACAACTTACAGATTGACAATCACACAGAACAGGACTAATATTCTTGCAATTCCGGAATGGGCGGCAAATTGCAGCCTCGGACGGAAGGCGCGTCAGTCGGCGCGGAGAAGCTTACAGGCAGGCTCACGCTGTCGTAAGGAACCTCCGAACTACGCTCGCTGCCGATACGTGAGAGTGCTATCAAACAATGGGAGCGTTGAGAACGCATCCATTGGAATCAATGGGGCCAACTGGCCCCATTTTTCTTTTGGCCCCGAAGAGTGAGTTCATGACGTCGTCGAACGTGCCCGAAGGTGATCCTTGGGCCACCATTTTGCTAGCCGCGCTGGCCGAGGGAACTAAAAATGGCACCCGAGCAGCAACCGGGGCGAAGTTGCGGCAACTGGTAGAAAAAGTAGCGCGAAGTTCCGGAGTCGAATATCCCCCCGAACCGGGGCTAAAGTTTGGCCAGTTCCTCGCTAAGCATGCCGAGATTGTCACGTTACGAAAACGACCTGGCGCTGATCTCTTAGTAGCTCCGGCAGACAAACCCGATTTGTTGGTCGAAGCTGCTAATCCAGGGCGCATACGACAAGACCTGTTCGACGCCTTTACTCGAGTCGCACCTCAGCACAAAGCTTATTACGATCCATCGCTGGATGGCGTTGTTTGGTTAGAGGCTCACACTGCCCCAGTACCTAAGGGAAGCGTAGCAATCCCTCCAGTAACATTAAGCGCGGCCCTCGCTGATCGCCGAGCCTTCGCAGAAGAAAGGCCCGACGGTCCTGCGAAGCAGGCGCTCCTCGAAGCATTGGAAACGCCTACGTTTCATTCCTTCACTTCTGCGCTTCGGGAGACTGGACTTCAGCGAGAGTGGCACGTGTTTCGGACCAAGCTGCTCGCAGACAGAATTGCCGCTTGGGCAGACAATTTCAAAATCACCTGGCAGGCTCACTGGCTCACTGGATCAAGTACCTATGAAATGGCCGAGAGCGCGGTCTCTGCGGCCATTATGGGAACGTTAGAGCCGGATTTTCAGGCCGCATTAGGTGCATTCGTTTCGTCACTAGGAATCGAAGACCTCAGACGAATATCCGTTCCTCTGGACCTAGTTGCGAGAGCGTTAAAGGCGCGCTAGCGCCATGGCAACAGCTATTTTGGTAGGGCTGCCGCGCGACATGGCCAAGCGCGTCAAGGCCGCGTTAGGCAAGGGATCTGTCACCTGGGCGGCGGGATGGAACGTCGAGTTTCACTTCGCAAAGCGAACCCGGCCTGAGATATTCCCGACTGATATTAAAGCGACCATCCAATTAGCGTCGGAAAGCGCCGCGCATATTGTCGGGATCTCGAACCAACCCGGACCCGACAAGCAGGCAATTGCCCGTGAAATTCGACCTTATTTCCGATTTAGATGGCTGGACATCAAACTTATTTCCCACATTGGTTTTAATACTCCTGAGTTCATCACAGGCATAAACGCGGCATTGGATGAGGAGTCTTTGTGGGCCGAACGCGTAAAGCCGCGTGATACTGAATCACCGCTTCTTTTGCCGGGATGTTCATTTGCGACTGACGACTATGGACTATGGGACCATGCCATGGCCTACGGAGACGTTGGAAACATCGACGGCGCGGCCAAAGCAATTGATGGATTTAGACGCGCACATTGGGAAATACTTGAACGAATTGGAGCCCGTTGGGTAGACAAACGTGGTCGACTGTTCGACCATACCGGCGCTCGTCATGGAAAGGCTCCTTTCCCTCGAAGCTGGAAATATTCCTACTCTATCCCCGAAGGCTTTCATTACGACGTAACCGCGTCCAGCGGCAAACCGTTCGCCATGAATGACCATGCCGACAGAGCACACCCAGTGGTGGCAAGCGGGCACCTCAACATCGATCCGCACGGGTACGTTCGGGGATAGCATTGGCTTGCGGAACACTGGCAATGCTTTAAACCATTCGACTGTCAGCTAATCAACGTTTTGTAAGAAATCCTGCGCCCATTGGTAAAGCGCAACAAATCGTTCACGCGCTCGCCTTCGCCCATATCGCGGCGATTCCAGCGGTACGCGAACATCTGCAAGTACCGGTCTAAATGCTGGTCGCTCGCCTTGTGATAGGTGCCAACCATGGTCCGCTTGAAGTGCGAGAACACGCCTTCGATTGTGTTCGTCGAAGTTTCGCCCCGGACGTACTCGCCCAGCGTGTGAGCAACGAAGCGATGCATATACTCGGACCGCATCCAGTAGTACTGCGCGCCCTCGTCTGAATAGACCTTTGCACCGCGCTTGATGTTCGCAAGGATTATTGGCGCGAGCGTCTTTTTCTTGCTGTCGGGAACATGGTGCACGCGCAGCTCGCCATCGCGCTCGATCATGCCGAAAACAATTTTCTTGGCGTTCGCCGCCGCGCGTCCCACGATGAGCGGATTGCGTTTGTCCTTGTGCTGAAACCGTGGATTGGGACCGACGTATGCTTCGTCGAGTTCGACCGGCCCAGTCAGCGGCGCGTTGAATTCCTGGGTCATGGCGGCATTGCGAATCCGATGCAGCATGAACCACGCGGTCTTTTGCGTGACGCCAATATCCTTCGCCAGCTGGCAGGAGCTGATGCCCTTCTTGTGCGAGGTCATCAGAAACACGGCCATGAACCACTTGCGAAGACCAATCTTGCTGTCCTCGAAAATAGTCCCGTTGCGGACCGTAAATTTCTTCAAGCACTCGGGGCACTTGTGCGTGTTGTTCTTGAGCGTGTAGGGCTTGCCGATCACGCCACAGTGGGGGCAGGCGGTCTTGTCCGCATCCGGCCAGCGGAGGGCGCGGAAGTGATTGATACAGGCGTCCTCGTCCGGGAAGGCGTTGGACATATCGGCTTTTGAACTTGGTAAGCATGGTCGGCTCCTGACTATGCCTTGAGTATAGGAGCCGTTTCTTGTCCTGTCAAGTATATAATTGCCCCCTACCTTTCAAATGAGAACGATTCGCGTTATCATACGCGCTCGATCACTACGGACGGCCGGCCCGATGCCGCACAACGATCATGGGTAACGCCCTGTTTATCATCTGGCGCGAATCGGCAGAAGCGATGCTGGTCGTCGGCATCCTTTACGCCTGGCTGCGCAAGCATCCGGACGTCAAGCGCGGCATGCGCTATCTGTGGGGTGGGGTCGGTGCCGGCATCACGCTGGCGATGGCACTCGCCGCGGTGATGCTGGGCATCGCCAGGACGCTGTCCGACCAAGGGCTCGAATACTTCCAGACCGCGATGATGCTGATCGCGGCCGCGCTGATCGTGCAGATGGTTTTCTGGATGCGCCGGCACGGCCGCACGTTCAAGCGCGAGCTCGAGCAGGATATGCAGAAGAACGCGTCCGCGGCGAACTGGTGGGGTCTTCTGATCGTCGTCGCGCTGGCCGTCGGACGCGAAAGCGCCGAAACAGTCGTGTTCCTGTATGGCCTGGGCACGCAGTACACGAGCGTCTGGGCTTTCGTCGGCATCCTGGCACTGGGCCTGGGTGCCGCGCTGGCGACGTTCTGGGTGCTGCAGCAAGGCGGCAGGATCGTGTCGTGGCGCACGTTCTTTCGCTTCAGCGAGATTGTATTGCTGCTGCTCGCCGGTGCGCTGCTGATCGGCGCCGTCGACAAACTGATCTCGTTCGACCTGCTGCCGCCGCTGATCGATCCGCTCTGGGATACCTCGGCCGTGCTCGATGACGGCAGCCGCGTCGGCAGCCTCGTCGCCGCGTTCACCGGCTATCGGGCGCATCCTTCGCTGCTGGCGCTTTTGATGCTGGCGGCGTACTGGGCGGGTGTGGTCGCCTTGCTGCGCCGCGCCTCGCGCTAACGACTCGCCGCGGCGGAATTCCTCAGCGGCCGGCGAAAACGTCCTCGCGGCGCAACAGGTGCGCCGCCGCCGCGAGCGCGACGATCGTCAACAGCAGCGGCAGCGCCGCGCTCTGCAACCAGTCGGTGCCGGCAATGCCATCGCCGCGCAAAGCGCGCTTCAGCAGAGTGTACTGGCCGGAGACCGGCACCCACAACAGCCACGCCGGTTCCTTTTTCTGCAGGAAGAGCTGCACGACCGGCACCATGCTGACGACGAACACCAGCGCCGAGACGTTGCTCTGCGCTTCCTTCAGCGTACGGCCGCGCAGGCCCACATACAGCAGCACTGCAGGCAGCAGGAGCACCAGTGGCAGCAGGATCGCCACAAAGCGCGTGAGCTCGGCACCGCCGAACAGGAATGGCACGCCGATCGCGGGCAACGGCGCGAAGTTAAGCATCAGATAGAAGCCCGCCAGGGTCAGCAGCACGACCAGAAAGTCGAAGGCGCCGATCGCGAGCCACTTGCCGACGGCAAGCTGCAGAGTCGAAAGCGGCGTCGCGAGCAACGGCTCGAGCGAGCCGCGCTCGCGCTCACCCGCGGTCGCATCGAGTGCGATCGCGATGCTGCCCATCAGCGATGCAAACAATCCGTAGTAGGCGACCAGAAACAGGATCAACGCGCCGCTTTGCTGCGGCGTCGCAAGATCGATACCCTGGACCTCGAGCGGTGCCGCGACCTGTGGCGCGATGCCGCGCAGCAGCAGCCGCTGCGTGCCCCATTGTCGGTTGTATGCGCGCAGCAGCGATTCAGCCGACTCGATCGCCGCGCGCGCCCGATCGCGCGAGCGGTCGTAGACCAGCCTGACCGTGACCGCCTTGCCGGCGGCGACGTCGGTTTCGAAGTCCGCAGCGATCGCCAGCACGACATCGAGATCGCCGCTCTTGATCTTGGCCTCGTAGTCGGCCGGCGCCGCCTCGATCGAAACCTGCTGCCGCTTAAGAAATGCGATCAGCGCCGGCGCGTTGCCGGCGCCGTCCACCGGGAGCTTGAGCTCGCGCGCCTTTTCCGCCTGGTTCGCGGCCATGTTGAGAATGAGCGCGAAAAAGATCGGGCCTGCCGCGATCGCCGTCAGCAAGGTCACCAGCATCGTGCGCCGGTCGCGCAGGGTGTCGATCAGCTCCTTGCGGGCGACGGTGACCATGCGATCGAGCCACGTCATGCCGCTTGCTTCCGGTGAGCTCATGCGGCAAGGCCTTCGGCCGATCCGAGCAGCCTTACGAACGCGTCCTCGAGCGAGGTTTCTCCGGTGCGGGCCAGGAGCTCGGCGCCGGTGCCGGTCGCCTGCACCCGGCCGCGACTCAGGATGACGATGCGGTCGCACAGCAGCGCGACCTCCTGCATGACATGGGTCGATATCAGGATGCACTTGCCCGCGGCGCGCAGCGCGCGCAGCAGGTCGCGCAGGCCGCGGATGCTCATGACGTCGAGTCCGCTGGTGGGCTCGTCGAGCATGATCGTCGCCGGATCGTGCACCAGCGCCCGGGCGATCGCGACCTTCATTTTCTCGCCCTGCGAGAATCCCTGCGTGCGGCGGTCGGCGAGCGCGGCGAGCCCGAGCTCGCCAAGCAGCGCATCGATGCGCGTCTCCAGCGCCGTTCCGGCGAGTCCGTGCAGTCTGCCGTAGTAGCGCACATTCTCGCGTGCCGTGAGGCGCGCGTAGAGGCCGCGGGCGTCGGACAATACGCCGATGCCGCGGCGGACGCGGGCGCGCTCACGCACGATATCGAGCCCGTCGATCGAGGCGGCCCCGGCGTCGGGCGGAATCAAGGTCGCCAGCATGCGCAGCACGGTCGTCTTGCCGGCGCCGTTCGGACCAAGCAGGCCGGTGATCGCCGCGTCGGCTGCGGTGAACGTCGCACCGTCGACCGCGCGAATTTCCCCTCGCCTGCCGAACGTCTTGACCAGGCCGTCGGCGACGATCATCTCGCTTCCAGCGGTGACGCGAAGAGCGGCGGCGGCGCGCTGGTCGACAGATAGTCGATGCACGACTGGGGCAGCGTCGTGAACCCTGCTTCTTCGACGAATTTTTCGATCAGGCGCGGTGCGCACGCGTTGGGCGACACGATGTGTCCGTAGCCGGCGGCGACGATGTGGCGGCTGTGCGACAAGGTACGTGCGACTTCCGCACCCGCGGCCGGCGGTGTGACCGGGTCGAGGCCGCCCGACAGAATCAGCACCGGCTTGTCGCTGACGACCGGGGTGTAAAAATCCGCCGGTACCGGCGGTCGGGGCCAGCCGTCGCAGGCGGCAAGATTGCGTCGGGCCAGCTCCGGCGCGCGCAGTCGCGACAGCACGCGATCGGTCTTTGCAGCGTCGATGCGCGGCGCATCCTCGGCGCAGGTGACGGCGAAGTGCAGCGCGAGATTCACCGTCTTCGAGACGTCATCGTTCAACAGCATGGCCGCGGCCGTCAGCGGCGCGTAGTCGCCGGCCGCTGCGCGTGCGAGCAGTGCCGGAATCAGGCTTGCCGTTTCCGGCACATAGACGAGGCCCTGCAGCGCACCGACGATCGTGTCGAACGACGGCTTGAACGCCCGCCCGGCGCCGTTCCGCGGGTCGGCGACGGTGATTGTTCGCGCGGGAGCGAGATCGGCGCGAATGCGCGCCAGCGTCGCGTCGAGGTCGGGGTAGGACTGCCGGCATGCCGGACTTGCCGCGCATGCGGCGATGACCTGGTCGAGCGCCGCGTCGCCGGACAGCCACGGGTCGAAGCTGATCCGCATCGCGGGCGGCGCGGCGCCATCGAGGACCACGCTGCGCACATGCTGCGGATACCGGCGCAGATATTCCTGCGCTACGCGAGTTCCGTATGAACCGCCCCAGAGATTGATCCGGTCATAACCGAGCGCAATCCGGACTGCGTCGACATCGGCCACGACGGCAGACGTCGTGTACTGCGCCGGATCGGCATCGCCGCTCGCGCGCAATTCGGCGATGCAATGCTTCGCCGCGACGGCGATCGTCTGTTCTTCCGCCAGTTCATCGAAGGCATCGCGCGGCGCGAGTGCCGGGCAACGCAACGGCGCCGATTTTCCGGTCCCGCGCGGATCGATCAGCACGATGTCGCGGTTGCGGCGCACGCCGCCGAGCGCGCCGGCGAGCGGCGCAAGCGCGTCCGACGATTGTCCCGGTCCCCCGGGCAGCATGATCAGCGGGTCGGGTTGCGGCGAAAGCGTGGCCGCAGGCAGCACGACGACAGCGATCGCCAATTTGCGCCCCGCCGGTCGCCCGCGATCCTCCGCAACCTCGACCGTGCCGCACTGCGCGGCGGTGGCGAGCTTCGGCACGCGGCATTCGGTGAGCTCGATCTGTCGCACCGGTGCCTTGCTACCGCATGCGGCGACGAGGGCCAGGCCTGCGACAAGCGCGGCGGCGCGCGCGATCGTCCGGACGCATGTCATTGCGCGCCCGGCGGCGTTGGCCCAATGCGGCATGCGCGAATTCTAGCAGAGCAGGCACGCGCTTTAACGCGTGTGGACACGCAGGATCGCGCTTCCTATACTGCATCGTCATCTCACGCGACTGTTCGCCATGCCGCATCAGCTCGAACCGGGCATCGTCATCGATTTACGCGATCGCCTGACGTACACCGGCTATCTTTGCCTCGACACGCTGCTCGGCGCACAGAAGCCGCTTTCCGGCTCGGGATCGACGCCGGCGCGCCACGACGAAATGATGTTCATCATCCAGCATCAGACATCGGAATTGTGGATGAAGCTGATGATCCACGAGCTCGAGGCCGCCATCCGTTTCATTCAGGCCGACCAGCTCGATTCCTGCTTCAAGATCCTGGCGCGCGTCAAGCTGATCCAGAAGCAGCTGTTCGAGCAGTGGGCGGTGCTGGAAACGCTGACGCCCTCGGAGTACGAGGCATTCCGGCCGGCGCTCGGCAGCGCGTCGGGCTTTCAGTCGCCGCAGTACCGGGCGATCGAGTTCCTGCTCGGCAACAAGGACCGCGCACGGGCCGACATATTCAACTACGATGCGGCGACCCACGCCGAACTGATCGGCTTGCTCGAGGCGCCGTCGCTCTACGACGAGTTCCTGCGACACCTGTCGCGGCGCGGGCTGCCGGTGCCCGCGGTCTGCGTCGAGCGCGACTGGTCACTGCCGCATCAGCGCAATGCGGCGCTGGTCCAGGTGTTCAAGACGATCTACGAGGATCCCCAGCACTACTGGGACGCTTACGAGATGGCGGAAAAGCTGGTCGACGTCGAAGAGGGCTTTCAGCTCTGGCGCTTCCGTCATATGAAGACCGTCGAGCGCATCATCGGGCACAAGAGTGGAACCGGAGGATCCAGCGGCGTCGCTTTTTTGCGGCGCGCGCTCGAGCATACGTTCTTTCCCGAGCTGATCGACGTGCGCACCGTGATCGGCGCGCCATGAGCGCCGACGGGCTGCCCCAAGGCGCGAATTCCCTCCCCCGGGGGACAGCGCAGCGGCCGCAGCTGCCAACTGAGCCGCAAGCGTGGGGGGATCACACTAGCCCGCGCGCCGATACCGCGGCAGCGATTGCGGCGGCGATCGCCGCGATGGGTCCCGGGCCGCTGACCGAAGAAGGCATCGAGCGTCACGTCGCGCCGCTGTTCTCCCGGGTACTCTTCGGACCCGAACGGCCTATCTATCTCGCCAATCATTCGCTCGGCCGCCCGCTCGATGCGACCGCCGCCGACGTTGCCGAAGCGATCGGGCTGTGGCAGTCGCAACTGGGCAACGCGTGGGACGCCTGGCTGGCGGAGATCGCCGCCTATCGGGCGCGGCTCGCCGCACTGCTGCACGCGCCACGCGCCGACTGCGTCGTGCCCAAGACCAGCGCCGGGCAGGGACTGCGCGCCATACTCAACAGCTACGATCGCGTCCCGCGCGTCGTAGCCACCCGAGGTGAATTCGATTCGATCGACGTGATTCTGAGGCAATACGCGCGTCGCGGGCGCATCGAGCTCCGATTCGTCGAGGCGCGCGCCGATGGGATGTTCGACGCCGCCGAGCTTCTCTCCGCCGTCCGGGATGTCGATCTGGTCGTCGTCTCGCAGGTGCTGTTCAACACCGGCCAGGTGCTGCCGGGACTGCCTGCGTTGATCGCTGCAGCGCACGCCGGCGGCGCGCGGGTGCTGGTCGACGTCTATCATTCGCTCGGCGTGCTGCCAGTCGATATCGCCGCGCTCGACGCCGATTTCGCGATCGGCGGCAGCTACAAGTATTTGCGCGGCGGCCCGGGTGCGGGCTTCATGTACCTGCATTCTCGCCATCTCGACGGCGGCTTCGGCACGCTGGACATCGGCTGGTTCGCCAAGAAGGCTCCCTTCGACTACGTGCGTCCCGATCCGCCGGAATTCGGCGCCGGCGGCGACGCGTTGCTGGAATCGACGCCGCCGGTGCTGACCTGCTACCAGGCGCGTGCAGGACAGCTTTTCACGGCGGCCGTTGGCGTCGCGCGGCTGCGCGAATATTCGCTAACGCAGTTGCGCACGTTGGTCGGGCACTTAGGCGAGCACGGCGTGCGCGCCGAGGGTGGCAGCGAAGACCGCGGCGCCTTCGTTGTCGTGCGCAGCGATAAAGCGCGCGCCTGGGCCGGGGAACTCGAGCGGCGCGGCGTGATCGTCGATTCGCGCGGAGACATACTTCGCCTTTGTCCCGACCTGCTGACGACGCAAGCCGAGCTCGCCGACGCGGCCAAACGCCTGGGTGAAATCGCGACGCACTAGCGGTCCGCCGCGGTAGCAAAACGCCGCGCTACCGCTACCCCTTGCGGGTAACGAAGGCCACCAGCGCGATCAGCGCGCCAACAAAAATCGCCGCGCCCAGCAGCCCGGCGACGACGACATGGAGCGGCTTGATCGTCACCATGTCGCGCTCTCCCGAGGCTCTGCGGCGGATCCCGAAAAAGCTCCAGAACACCGCACCGATGACCTGCGCGAAACCGGCCTGGCGGTCGGCCGCGGGCGGGGGCGGCGGGGATTGCGGCGAGGCTGGGTCTGGCATGGTCGTCGATCGAAGAATGCGGCGGCCAAGCCTAACACGGGTGGCCGCCTTCCTCCCCGCATCCGGAACCGCCGCTTCCCCGTATATGGCCGGTACAGCGCCTCCCACGCTGCAACGAAACCAGAGGAGAGATGAGATGAACGCAATACTGCGCAACTTGCGGATCCCGGCGCTGCTGGGCATGGTCCTGCTGCTCACCGCCTGCCAGAACATGGGCACGAGCACGATGATGCCTATGCAGCAGAAGTCGCTGTACGATCGCCTCGGCGGCAAGGACGCGATCGTCGCCGTCGTCGACGATTTCGTCGGCAACGTGGCGGCCGACAACCGCATCAACCGCTATTTCGCCAGAACCGACATTCCGCGGCTCAAGCGCAACCTGGTCGACCAGATCTGCGCCGGTACCGGGGGCCCCTGCACCTATACCGGCCGCGACATGAAGACCGCGCACGCCGGGATGGGCGTCACCAACGCCGACTTCGACGCCCTGGTCGGCGACCTGGTCAAGAGCCTGGACAAGTTCAAGGTGCCCGACAAGGAAAAAGGCGAGCTTCTGGGCATCCTCGGACCGATGCGTCCGTCCATCGTCGGCCAGTAAGTCAATCGCAAAACCGGCGCCCGGCCAAGAGCGAATTGGCCGGGCGCACGAGGCAACGCCACGAAATCAACCGCTTGAGGAGCGCCCGCGGCTTGAAAACCCATGTAGCCTTCCCCATGTTGATGTCAGGCTTATTGCCGCAAGGACGACGGTCATGCGCTTCGACAAATTCACCACCAAGCTGCAGCAGGCGCTCGCCGACGCGCAGAGCCTGGCACTGGGCAACGACAACGGCTTCGTCGAGCCGCAGCACCTGCTTGCGAGCCTGCTGACCCAGGAGGACGGCGGCACTTCCTCGCTGCTTTCCCGCGCCGCGGTCAACGTGCCGGCGCTCAAGGCCGCGGCCGACAAGGCCATCGCGCGCCTGCCGAAAGTCGAAGGGCAGGGCGGCGAGATCAGCGCTTCGCGCGACCTTACCAATCTGCTCAACCTGACTGACAAGATCGCCACCAAGCGCGGCGATCAGTTCATCGCCAGCGAATTGTTCCTCCTCGCACTCGCTGACGACAAGGGCGAGACCGGCCGGCTGCTGAAGGAGCACGGGCTGACCAAAAAGGCGCTCGAATCGGCGATCGAGGCGGTGCGCGGCGGTGCGGGCGTCGATTCGCAGGAAGCCGAGGGCCAGCGCGAGGCGCTGAAGAAGTACACGATCGACCTGACCGAGCGCGCCCGCCAGGGCAAGCTCGACCCGGTGATCGGCCGCGACGACGAGATCCGCCGCACGATCCAGATCCTGCAGCGCCGGACCAAGAACAACCCCGTGCTGATCGGCGAGCCGGGCGTGGGCAAGACCGCGATCGTCGAAGGGCTCGCGCAGCGCATCGTCAACGGCGAAGTGCCCGAGACGCTGAAGAACAAGCGCGTGCTTTCGCTCGACATGGCTATGCTCCTCGCGGGCGCCAAGTACCGCGGCGAATTCGAGGAGCGGCTCAAGGCCGTGCTCAAGGACATCGCCGCCGACGAGGGCCGCACGATCGTCTTCATCGACGAGCTGCACACGATGGTCGGCGCCGGCAAGGCCGAAGGCGCAATCGATGCCGGCAATATGCTGAAGCCCGCGCTCGCGCGCGGCGAATTGCATTGTGTCGGCGCTACGACGCTCGACGAATACCGCAAGTACATCGAAAAGGACGCCGCACTCGAACGGCGCTTCCAGAAAGTGCTGGTCGACGAGCCGTCGGTCGAGAGCACGATCGCGATCCTGCGCGGACTGCAGGAGCGCTACGAGATCCATCATGGCGTCGAGATCACCGACCCGGCGATCGTCGCCGCCGCGGAGCTCTCGCATCGCTACATCACCGACCGCTTCCTGCCCGACAAGGCCATCGACCTGATCGACGAGGCGGCCGCGCGCATCAAGATGGAAATCGACTCCAAGCCCGAAGTGATGGACCGGCTCGACCGCCGCATGATCCAGCTCAAGATCGAGCGCGAGGCGGTGAAGAAGGAAAAGGATGAAGCGTCGAAAAAGCGCCTTGGAGTGATCGAGGAGGAGATCCGGAAGCTCGAGCGCGAGTACGCCGACCTGGACGAGGTCTGGCAGTCGGAAAAGGCCCAGGTCGCCGGCACGCAGCACATCAAGGAGGCGATCGACAAGCTCAAGCTGCAGATGGAAGAGGCCAAGCGCAAGGGCGATTGGCAGGCCGTATCCGAGCTCCAATACGGGAAGCTGCCTCAGCTCGAGGCGCAGCTCAAGAAGGCCGACAGCAAGCTCGCGACCGAGCAGGCGGCGAAGCCGCGGCTGTTGCGCACGCAGGTCGGCGCCGAAGAGATCGCCGAAGTGGTGTCGCGCGCGACCGGCATTCCGGTGTCGAAAATGATGCAGGGCGAGCGCGACAAGCTGTTGCACATGGAAGTCGCGCTGCACCAGCGTGTCGTCGGCCAGGACGAGGCGGTCCGGCTGGTCTCGGACGCGATCCGGCGCTCGCGCTCAGGCCTGTCCGATCCCAATCGTCCGTACGGATCGTTCCTCTTTCTTGGCCCTACCGGCGTCGGCAAGACCGAGCTCTGCAAGGCGCTCGCCGGATTCCTTTTCGATTCGGAACAGCACCTGATCCGCATCGACATGTCCGAATTCATGGAAAAGCATTCGGTCGCCCGGCTGATCGGCGCGCCGCCCGGCTATGTCGGGTACGAAGAAGGCGGCTACCTGACCGAAGCGGTACGGCGCAAGCCCTATAGCGTGATCCTGCTGGACGAGGTCGAAAAAGCGCATCCGGACGTGTTCAACGTCCTCCTGCAGGTGCTCGACGACGGCCGTATGACCGACGGCCAGGGACGCACGGTCGACTTCAAGAACACGGTGATCGTCATGACGTCGAATCTGGGCTCGCAGATGATCCAGCAGATGTCGGGCGATGACTACGGCGTCATCAAGCTGGCGGTGATGGCCGAGGTGAAAACCCATTTCCGGCCCGAATTCGTCAACCGGATCGACGAGATCGTCGTCTTCCATGCGTTGAGCGAGAAGAACATCGCATCGATCGCCAAGATCCAGCTGCAGTCGCTCGAATCGCGTCTGGCCAAGATGGACATCCGGCTCGACGTTACTCCGGCAGCACTGGCCGTCGTCGCGCAAGAGGGGTTCGATCCCATCTACGGCGCGCGGCCGCTGAAGCGTGCGATCCAGCAGCAGATCGAAAACCCGCTGGCGAGCGAAATCCTGGGCGGTAATTTCGCGGCCGGCGACACCGTGCACGTCGCGGAAAAAAACGGCAAGCTCGTCTTCGCCAAGCGCTGAGCGGACGCGGCCGGCTCGAAGGCGGCGCGAGGGTCAGTAGTACGGAGCGACGCGTCGCGCCTGGCGGAAAGCCCAACGCGCTGACATCCGGGCCGAGCGACGCGCGAGCCATGCCGCGATCCGGCTCGGGGTCGTTGCGCCGGCCAGCAGGCGGAAGCGCGAGTCGTCCTCGGCCGCGATCACCGTACGGCCGCTGCGGTCGATCTCGAAGCTCATGCCCGGCAGCAGCACGATGTCCCGCGGATCGCGCTCCATCGTCACCCACAGGCAGCCGGCGTCGACCGCGACTGTCGTTCCTTCAGCGTTGTCCAATATCAGCGACTCGCGCTGCGGCAGGCACATGCGGCGGACGCGTTGGGGGCCAGGGCGATCGAAGGGCATGGTCAGCTCCTATTCATGCGTGGTATACATGCACCAGCCGGTTGGTGGAATCGGATGCGTTTTCGGGTTGGCGCAGTTGAAGTATCGGCGCCCGCCGCAGGCCTGACCAACGATTTTGGCGCATGCGATGCATGAGAATAAGGAATGGCTGGCATGATCGCTGGCAGCGAGATGCATGAGGGTTCGGCATGGAAAAAAAGACCGTCGCGAAACCGCGTGTCCGGATGCGCCTGCCGTCGCTCGATCTGCTCAAGGGCTTCGAGGCCGCGGCGCGCCAGCTTTCGTTTACCCGTGCCGCGGAGGAGCTGTTCCTGACGCAGTCGGCGCTGTCCCGCCAGATGCAGGCGCTCGAGGAGCAGATAGGCTTCGCGCTGTTCGAGCGCCGGCATCGCGAGCTCCGGCTGACTGATGCAGGCCAGATCCTCCAGGCGACTGCAAGAAGCGTGCTCGATGAGCTCGCACAGGCGGTAGCCAAGATACGCCGCGAGCAAAAGGCTCTGCCGCTCACCGTCTCGACCAATCAGCCGTTCGCCTCGGTATGGCTGATCCCCCGGCTGGCGCGCTTTCGTGCCCGCCATCCGGCGATCGACGTATTCATTTCCGCGGACAATCGCATCGTCGACCTCGAGCGCGAGCGCATCGACCTGGCCGTACGCTATTGCACCGAGGCGATGGCGCCGCCCGGCGCGGTGCGCCTTTTCGGCGAGCGGCTGTTGCCGGTGTGCAGCCCGGGGCTCGCCGCCGATCGCGCGCGGCCGCTCAAGCATCCGCAGGACCTGGCCCGGCACGTGCTCCTGCATATCGACGACGAGCGCGGGCGCTTTCCCTGGCTCAACTGGTCGGTATGGCTGGCCGCGAACGGCATCGATGAAATCGAGTCGGCGGGATCGCTCCGCTTCAATCATTTCGATCAGGTGGTGCAGGCCGCGCTCGATGGCCAGGGCGTGGCGCTGGGTCGGGTGCCGCTGATCGACAGCCTGCTGGCGCAACATAGGCTGGTGGCGCCGTTCAAGAACCGCTATGCGACCACGCGCGCCTATTTCATCGTGCGGGGCACGGTTGCCGCGTTGCGTCCCGAAGCGCAGGCCTTCATCGACTGGCTGATCGAGGAGGCGGCGGTCGAAAGCCCCCTCGACGCCGGCGGCAAAGCCACGCCGTCGCGAAAGCGGTCCCGGGTCAAGCGATGAGCGGCGCCGCAAGCCACGCTGCGCTCGCGGCGCCGTCGCGATGGATCGCGCGCTTTGCGCCGCTGATCCCGCCGGGGGCCCGCGTGCTCGATCTGGCCTGCGGGCAGGGTCGGCACAGCCGGTTCCTGGCCGAACGGCTATGCGATGTGGTCGCGATCGATCGCGACGGCCAAGCGCTCGAAGCACTCGCCGGCACGCCGCGGGTGACGACGATCGCCGCCGATCTCGAGGCTGGGGACTGGCCGTTGTCGGGCGAGCGCTTCGACGCCGTCATAGTCGCGAATTATCTGCACCGACCGCTGCTTTCCAGACTGTTCGACGCGCTGGCTGGCGACGGTACGTGGCTGTACGAGACATTCGCTGCCGGCAACGAAGCCTATGGACGGCCCTCCAACCCGGACCATCTGCTGGCCGCTGGCGAACTGCTTTCGCTGATGCACGAACGGCTGACGATCGTCGCTTTCGAGCAGGGCCGCGTCGGCGGCGGGCGTCCTGCCGTCATACAGCGGATCGCGGCCGTCGGACAGGGCCGGCGCTGGCCGCCGCTGCTGCCGCCGGATGTGGCCGCGGCGCAGGACGCATAGCGCTGACGCGCCGCCGGGTCGTTCCGGCGCGATGCCTTGCATCTCTCGATTCGGGTAAAATGACGCTTTTCCCAGATTGGCCTCGATGCTGACCGGAAGTTTCGTCGCGATCGCGACGCCGATGCAGCCCGGCGGCGCGCTCGATCTGCCGGCCCTGCGCAAGCTCATCGATTTCCACGTTGCCAATGGCACCGCAGGCATCGTCGTCGTCGGCACGACCGGCGAATCGCCGACGGTCAGCGTCGACGAACATTGCCTGCTGATCAAAACGGCGATCGACCATGCGGCCGGGCGCTTGCCGATCATCGCCGGGACCGGTGCCAATTCGACGACCGAAGCGCTGGCGCTGACCGAATACGCCAAAGCCGCCGGCGCCGTCGCGGGCTTGTCGGTGGTTCCGTATTACAACAAGCCGTCACAGGAGGGCCTGTACCAGCACTACCGGACGATCGTCGAGAAGGTCGATCTTCCGCTCTTGGTGTACAACGTGCCGGGTCGTACGGTCGCCGATATCGGCACCGACACCCTGCTGCGCCTGGCCCAGTTGCCCGGCATCATCGGCATCAAGGATGCAACGTCGGACCTGGTGCGCCACGTCGATCTGATCGACCGGTTGCCCAAGAACAAATCGTTCGCCCTGCTCTCGGGCAACGACGATACCGCGCTGGCGTACATGCTGCTCGGCGGTCACGGTGTGGTTTCGGTGACTGCCAATGTCGCGCCGCGCGCGATGGCCGAGTTGTGTGCGGCGGCGCTGGCCGGAAAACTCAAGGAGGCGCGCGAGATCAACGCGCGGCTGATGCCACTGCACGCCAAGCTGTTCGTCGAGGCCAACCCGATCCCGGTCAAATGGGCGCTGGCAGAAATGCGCATGATCGCGCCGGATTTGCGGTTGCCGTTGACGCCGCTTGCAGCCCAATACCACGACGCCGTCCGCGCAGCGCTCAAGCGCGCGGGCTGCCTGTAGGAGGATTCGCATGCATCGTTCTTCCCTGACGCGGCAGCTGACGCGTCCTGCGCTCACCGCCGCAATCGCAGCCGCCTTCGTGGCCACGCTGCTGTCCGGCTGTGAGTCCTTGAACTTCGACCTGGGCAAGAAGATCCAGTACAAATCGGCCGGAACGGCGCCCTCGCTCGAGGTACCGCCTGATCTGACGACGCCGAACTACGATGATCGCTATCAGGCGACGACCGCCTCCGCCGCGGTCGCGGCGCGCACAACGACTTCGGGGCGCCCGAGCGAAGTGTTGCCGCCCAATCCAGACGCCCACGTCGTACGCGCCGGCAGCGAGCGCTGGCTGGTCGTCAAGGCGAGTCCCGAGGCGGCGTGGGCGGCATTGCGCGATTTCTGGATCAAGAACGGCTTTGTCCTCGCCGTCGAGCAGCCGGCAATCGGCATCATGGAAACAGACTGGGCCGAGAGCCGCGTCGACAAGCCGCAAGGTATGCTGCAACGCTTTGCGAACAAGTATGTGAGTTTCATGACGGACAGTTACAAGCGCGACAAATTCCGCGCGCGCATCGAGCGCGGCAGCGAGCCGGGGACGGTCGAGATCTATATCAGCCACCGCGGCTCCGAGCAGATGCCGATGAAGATCGGGCAGGGTGGGACGCCGGAGGACTGGAACTGGATGCCGTCGCCGCCGAATCCTCAGCTCGAAGCGGAATTCCTCGAGAAGCTGATGGTCGCGCTCGGGACGCCGGCGCCGGCGGCAGCGCAGGCGATCGCGGCCGAAACCAACTCGCCCGACCGGGCTCGCATCGACAAGAGCGCCGAGGGTGCGCAGCTGGTCGTCGACGACACGTTCGACCGGGCGTGGCGGCGCGTGGGACTGGCACTCGACCGCACCGGCTTCACCGTCGTCGACCGCGATCGTTCCAAGGGCCTGTATTTTGTCCGCTACGCCAATCCTGACCTCGCGAAGAGAGAACCGACGAAAGGATGGCTGGCGGATACCCTGAACAAGATGCAGTTCTGGAAAACGGCGCCGGTCGACAAGCCCGAGCAATATCGCGTCGTCGTGACCCAGGCCGATCCTCGCAGCGTCGTTACGGTGCAGGATCCGAATGGAGCCGTCGACCGCACGCCGAACAGCGAGAAAATTCTTGCGCTGCTCAAGGACCAGTTGAAGTGACGGCGTGAGCTAGTGTCCTGTTCCGTAAATTCGCTCGATAGTTCGCGGCGCAATCGGCCGCCATGCTGCGTTGCTCGGCCTCACCGTAGCAAAAGCTACGGTTTCGTCCTCGCGCCTTGCCTGACGGCCGATTGCATCCGCTCCTTTATCTTCGGAACTTACGGAACAGGACACTAGCCGCGGTGCGTTTCGCGTGTCTCGGCAGCGGCAGCGAGGGCAACGGCCTGCTGGTCGAATGCGGCAGCACCCGCGTGCTGATCGACTGCGGCTTCAGCGTCCGCGACGCGGTCGCGCGCCTTGCCCGCCTGGGCGTTGAAGCGGAAAGCATCACCGCGATCATCGTCACCCACGAGCACAGCGATCATGTCGGCGGCGTGGCGGCATTCGCGGCACGGTACGAGACGCCGGTCTGGCTGACGTTCGGCACGCTGGCCACCGTCGCCGAGCGTTTTGCCGCGTTGCCGCGCGTGTTCGGGTTCGACAGCCATGACCATTTTGCAATCGACGCGATCGAAGTGCGCCCCTTTCCCGTTCCGCACGACGCCCGAGAGCCGGTTCAATTCGTCTGCTCCGACGGCCGGTGGCGGATCGGCGTGCTGACCGACCTGGGCGTGTCGACCGCGCACGTCGAAGCGAGCCTCTCGGGTTGCGATGCGCTGGTCCTCGAATGCAATCACGATGTCGACATGCTGGCCAACGGCGATTACCCGTATCCGCTGAAGCAGCGTATCGCCGGCAAGCAGGGTCACCTGGACAACGGTGCCGCAGCGGCGTTGCTGGGGCGTCTGGATAATTCCCGGCTCAAGCATCTTTTCGCCGCGCATCTGAGCGAGAACAACAACCGGCCCGAGTTGGCCCGCGCCGCGCTCGCCGGAGCACTCAACTGCGCGCCGGACTGGGTCGGCATCGCCGACCAGCGCGAAGGCTTCGCCTGGCGCGAATTCATCTCGTAGGAGCGGACATGGAGAAACGCCAGCAGCTCTATCGCGGCAAGGCCAAAACGGTCTACGCGACCGACGATCCGGCGCTGGTGATCATGCATTTCCGCGACGATACCAGTGCGTTCGATGGGACCAAGGTCGCGCAGCTGCCGCAAAAGGGCGAGACGAACAACAAGATCAATGCGTTCATCATGGGCAAGCTTGCCGAGGCCGGCATTGCGACGCATTTCGTGCGCGTGCTCAACGAGCGCGACACGCTGGTGCGGGCGCTGAAGATGATCCCGGTCGAATGCGTCGTGCGCAACGTCTGCGCCGGCTCGATGGCCAAGCGGTACGGTATCGTCGAGGGAACGCGCCTGGCGGAGCCGATATTCGAGTTTTTCTACAAGAGCGATGCGCTGCACGACCCTTTGGTCAACGACGAGCACATTCGCATTCTCGGTTGGGCGAGTGCGGACGAGATAGGGCAGATGAAGGCGTTGACGCATAAGGTCAATGCCGTGCTGCAACCCTTGTTCTCGCGCGCAGGCATCGATCTCGTCGACTACAAGCTCGAATTCGGCCACGCGCTCGACGACCCGGAAGGAGCGTTGCTGCTCGGCGACGAATTCACTCCCGACGGATGCCGGCTCTGGGATCACGCGACGCAGGAAAAACTCGACAAGGACCGCTTCCGGCGCGACCTGGGCGAAGTGATCAGCAAATATCGCGAAGTCGCGCGCCGGATCGGCGCGCCGCTTTAGCGGCTTTCGTCGCGCTGCTTTTCACCGGGAGTCGCCGCTCCCATCGTGTACGGCGCCGCGATAAAAAAACCGGCCCGAAGGCCGGTTTTTTAATCCGACGAACTTGGGCTATTTCTTGGTCGTTTCGGCAGGAGCGGGCTGCATGGCATCCTTCGACGCTTCTGCCGGCGGGGTCGTGGGCTTCATCGAATCCATCGCAGCGGTGCCCGCGGCCTTGGCCGCATCGGTCGCGTCCTTGCCCGCCTGCATCGCGGCGTTGCCCGCGTCCTTGGCCGCGGCCGCGGCCTTGTCGCTTGCTTCTTTCGCTTCGGCGCTCGCCTTGTCAGCTGCTGCCTTGGCGTCAGCCGCCGCCTTGCCATTGTCGCCGCAAGCAGTCAGCGCGAAGGCCATCGCAGCGGCGATAAATACGGATACGAACTTCTTCATTGGTTTCCCCTACTCGTGTTTGAAAGATGGAAATTCGGCAGTTGAATATTCGGTGGCGGAAATCGGCTTCCGCAGACGGCCGATTCATGCATTTCGGCAGCTGCGACGGAGGTGCGACCGACGATGAAATGTTAGCACAATCGGCGACGGATTTACATGCCTCGAAGCGCGCGATATGCGCTTTGGGACTGCCGCGGGCAAGCGCTTTAGAGGCCCAGCACGGTGCCGCTCAAGCCCGCTTCGCCGGTGGCCCAGATCTCGTCGAAGCGGCTGGCCAGCGGCTGTGTCTGCTCCGGCTGGTCGATGCCCAGCGCGGCACGCGGACGCTCGAAATGAAAACGATGCAGATAATGCCGGCCGTCGACGATCACCAGGGGATCGGTCGCGACCTTGCCCTCCGGACCGGTCCGATAGATCGTCAGCGCGTGGCCGTAGTTGCGCAACAGGTTGACCAGGTGTGGACAGGCGCCTTGCAGATAGCGCGTGTCGTGCACGATGATGTCCAGCCGCCGGCCGCGGACCTGGCGCAGAAATGCAGCCAGCCGGTCGGCACGGGCGGCGCCGTTCCATCCGGTCTGCGACAGGTCCTGATCGAAGACGCGGATGTGCTGCTGCGCCAGCCCGATCAAGGTGTCGATGGCCTCGGTCTGCTCGGCCAGCGTGCCAAGCTCGATCAGGCGGGGCTCGGCGGGCGGCTCAGCCGGCGTTGGGTCCGGCATGGCGGATTCCTTCAATCGAGGTGCAGGTAGCCATCGCGATACCATCGATAGAGCAGCTCGGCGGGTGCGGCGGTTCCCGCTTCACCGCTCGCCAAGCCGCGCGCGTTGGCCAGGCGCTCGATCGGCGCTGCGCCCACGCTCGGCCGCGCGATTGCGGCGCCGTTGATAAAGACCCAGCGGCCATCGTATAGCAACTGGGTGCGCGCGTCCAAATGCACGCCGCGTCGCGCGGCGGCTGCGGCGAAAGCCCGCGGGCCGAGCGGGTGCGGCTGCGGCTCGAAGTACACGTTTGGCTTGGGCTCGGTGAGATAGCAGCCGAGAAAAACGTCGGCGCCGGATCGATTCCAGCGGATGCGGTCGAGCGCCGCAGCGCATTGCGCTTGCATCGCCGCGCCGATGCGCGCGGGCTCGCGCGCCGGCCGCAGGTCCGGATCCACGTAGCGGCCGTCGAGCGCGATTTCGTCGCGCAGCCAGTCGAGAAAGGCCGTCGCGAGGTGCTGCGTCGATGGCGCGCGGAATCCGATCGAGTAAGTCGTGCAGGCGTCGACGGCGACGCCTTCGTGCGCGTGATTGGGCGGCAGGTACAACAGGTCGCCGGGGCCGAGCGTCCAATCGGCCTCGGGCCGGAAATGCGCGAGCAGCTTGAGCGGCAGCCGGGGCTTGAGAGCCAGATCGCGCTGCCGGCTGACGCGCCATCGACGCCGCCCCTCGCCTTGCAGCAGGAACACATCGTACGAGTCGGCATGGGCACCGACGCCTCCTCCGGGCGCCGCGTAGCTGACCATCAGGTCGTCGAGCCTCGCGTACGGGATGAAGGCGAAGCGGCGCAGCAGCGCATCGCCGGCGGCCAGGTGCAGATTGACGCCCTGGACGAGAAGCGTCCATCGGCGCGGGGGAAGCCCGGCGAAATCCGCCGCACGGAAAGGTCCGTGCGCAAGCGACCAGCGGTCGCGCTCGCGCAGCACCAGTCTCGATTCGACGTCGTCACGGCATGCGAGCCGGAACATCTCGGCCCGCGTCAAGAGGCCGGCGAAGCCGGGGATGGCATCGCGGACCAGCAGCGCCCGTTTTTGCCAATGTCGGCGCAGAAAGGCCGCCGGCGTCAATCCTCCGAGCAGACTCCGTTCGACGGCGTCGGGCATCGCGCGATTATAGCGGCCGCGATTCGCCCGCTGCCGGTCGACGATCGGCCGTGTTGAGGTAAAATCCGCGCTCCGCGAAGCCAAATCCCTCACCGCCCGATCCACCGATGAACGTATTCTCCAACACCGTCGTCACGCTGAGCTACAAGCTGTTTTCCGCCAGCGGCGAGCTGATCGAAGAGTCGCCGCAGCCGATCAGCTATCTGCACGGCGGGCACCACGGCATTTTTCCCAAGGTCGAAGCGGCGCTGGCGCAAAAGACGGTCGGAGACCAGGTCTCGATCAGCCTCGAGCCCGAAGACAGCTTCGGCGACTATGACGCCGACCTGGTTCGCATCGAGCCGCAGGACCGTTTCCCGCCGGAGGTCAAGGTGGGAATGCAATTCGAAGGGCAGGGGGACGGCGACGATGAGGCCGGCATCGTATACACGGTCACCGACATCGCGGACGGCAAAGTGGTCGTCGACGGCAATCACCAGTTGGCGGGACAGCGCCTGCGCTTCGATTGCACGATCCTCGACGTGCGCCCGGCGACGTCAGAAGAGCTGGCGCACGGGCACGTGCACGGCGCGCACGGCCACCACCACTGATTGCAGCGCAAGCCCTTTAGCGGCGGCGCGGCATGCCGCGCCGCCGCTTCTCAGACGTTGTCGGCCAGCCGTCTCAGCTCGTAGAGGAGGTCGTGCGCATCGCGCGGCGACATCGCGTCCGGATCGAGCGCCCTCAGCCGGTCGCGTAGCGTCGAGTCGGCCGGGGCCGGATCGGCAGGTGGGGCGATGCCCGCGAACAGATCGCCGTCGCGTCGCGCGCTGAAATGATCGAGACGGGCCAGATGCGTGCGCGCGCCGCGGATCACCGTGGCTGGGACGCCGGCGAGCCGCGCCACCTGCAGGCCGTAGCTCTGGTTCGCAGGACCCTCCTCGACCGCATGCAGGAAAACGATGCCGTCCTTGTGCTCGACGGCGTCGAAATGCACGTTGGCGCAGGCCTCGAGCTCCGCCGGCAGCGCCGTCAATTCGAAATAGTGCGTGGCGAAAAGCGTCAGGCACCGGTTATTCAGCGCGAGCTCACGCGCGATGGCCCACGCCAGAGCCAGTCCATCGAAGGTGGACGTGCCGCGGCCGATTTCGTCGATCAGCACCAGGCTGTTCGGTGTCGCGCGGTTCAATATGTAGGCGGCCTCGGTCATCTCGACCATGAACGTCGAGCGTCCACCGGCAAGATCGTCGGCGGCGCCGATGCGCGTATGGATCGCGTCCAGCGCGCCGATCTCGGCATCGGCGGCCGGGACGAACAGTCCGCAGTAGGCGAGCAGCGCGATGACGGCGGTCTGTCGCATGTAGGTCGACTTGCCGCCCATGTTGGGGCCGGTGACGACGAGCATTCGCCGCGCCCCGCCGAGCGCCAGGTCGTTCGCGATGAAGTGCTCGACTTGTCCCGCGACCACCGGATGCCGACCGCCGCGGATCGCGAGCATCGGCTCGGTGCTGAAGCGCGGCTGCGTCCAGCGCAGCGCGGTCGCCAGTTCGGCGTGCGCGCTGAACACGTCGAGCGATGCCAGCGCGAGCGCCGCACGCTGCAGCGCCTCGATCGACGGATCCAGCGCGGCGACGATCTCGTCGTACAGCCTGCGCTCGCGCGCGAGCGCCCGCTCCTGCGCCGACAGCGCCTTGTCCTCGAAGGTCTTGAGCTCCGGCGTGATGTAGCGCTCGGCGTTCTTCATCGTCTGGCGCCGGCGGTAGTCGTCCGGAATGCGCTGGACGTTGGCGTTGGACACCTCGATATAAAAGCCGTGCACGCGGTTGAATTCGACCTTGAGGCTGGTGATTCCGGTGCGCTCGCGCTCGCGCGCTTCCAGATCGACCAGGAACGCGCCGCAGTTGTCCTGGATCGAGCGAAGCTCGTCCAGCTCGGCGTCGTAGCCTGCGGCGATGACGTTGCCTTCGCGCACGGCGGCCGCGGGCTCGGCGGCGATGGCGCGGGCGAGGAGCTCCGCCCAGCGCGAATCGACGCCCAGCGCCGCCGCGGCGGCGCTGAGCAACGGCGAGGAACAGTCTTCGACCAGGGTGGCCAGCGTCGGCAGGCGCTGCAGCGTATCGCGCAGACCGGCAAGATCGCGCGGCCGGGCCGAGCGCAACGCGATGCGCGAGGCAATACGTTCGATGTCGACCGTCGTCTTGAGCGCCTTGGGCAGGGCGGTGCGCCGTTGTGGCGCGGCCGCCAGCTCGGCGATCGCCGCGTGGCGCTCGATGGCGGCCGACTGGGCGCGTAGCGGGTTGGAGAGCCAGCTGCGCAGCAGGCGGCTGCCGGCCCCGGTGCTGCAGCCGTCGAGAAGCGAATACAGGGTCGGCGCAGGCTCGCCGCGAAGCGTCTCGGTCACCTCCAGATTGCGCCGCGTCGCTAGGTCGAGCGCCAGATAATCGGTGCTGCGCTCGATGATCAACGTGCGGATATGCGCGAGTGCGGCTTGCTGCGTGGCCTGCGCGTAGTCGAGCAGGGCACCGGCGGCCGCGACTGCGAGCGGCGCATCGTCGGCGCCGAACGCGGCCAGATCGCGGGTGCCGAATTGGGCGCACAGGCGTCGCACGCCGGTGGCGCGCTCGAAGCGCCACGGCGGCAGCGCGTGCGTCGGCGCGCTGGCGCCGGCGACCGGAGCGCTGTCTTCGGCATGCAGGATTTCGCTGGGGTCGATGCGCGCGAGCAGTGCCCCGACTTCGGCCAGCGGCACGTCACGCAGGTGCAGCCGTCCTCCGGCCAGATTGAGCCACGCGACGCCGGCGCGCGAGGCCGTCGCATGCAGTGCGACCAGCAGGCAGTCGCGCTTGCCGTCGAGCAGGCCGGCATCGACCAGCGTGCCCGGCGTGACGACGCGTGTGACCTTGCGCTCGACCGGTCCCTTGCTGGCCGCGGGGTCGCCGATCTGCTCGCAAATCGCCACCGAGTGCCCGAGGCGCACCAGCTTGGCGAGGTATTGCTCGACCGCGTGGTAAGGAACGCCGGCCATCGGGATCGGTGCCCCGGCCGATTGTCCACGCGCGGTCAGGGTGATATCGAGCAACGGCGCCGCTCGCTGCGCGTCACCGTAAAAGAGCTCGTAGAAATCGCCCATGCGGTACAGCAGGAGCTTATCCGCGTGTTCCGCCTTGATGCGCAAATACTGCTGCATCAT
>CAWHFL010000005.1:0-13585 GCA_963828665.1 uncultured beta proteobacterium | reverse complement strand
GAGCCCGCCCAGAAACGCAAAAGCCCGCGTGGTGGCACACTGCGCGAAGCGACGTACCGGACACCGCCACTCTACCGCTCGCCCGCCATGAACGCAAATACCTTGGCTTGTTAGTCGGCGCAGGCGTCCCCGCTGCCTATCGCGGCAGACCTGGTTTACTGGGAAACGTGAACACCACATTCACATCTTGGCGGCCGGGGCTCGCACGTCCTGGCGAAGATCATGCTCGAGGCGAAAACCAAGGCGGCAGCATGAGCGGCGCCGTTTTCCGCGTCGTCGTCGACGGCAAGCGTACAAGTCAACTATGGCGGCAGTACACCGGCCGCGACGAAGCGCAGGCCGCGTGCTCCCACCTTCGCGCGCTCGGGCTTGACGCCAGAATCGTCGGACCAGGCGACGATGATGAGCCCAAAGCGGAGATTGATCACCGTTTTGGAATGGGCGCGCGATGAGCCCGAAGAGTGCGCCCGGTCGCACGATCACCATCGCCGGCACCCGACGATGCGCCGAAACGGTCTGCGGAAAACTGGTTTCTAGATGCGGCTACGTTCGCCCATGACGGCGATCGCGAGCAAGCGGTAGAGGCGGCGCTTGCCGGTATCGCGGCCATTCGGGGCACCGGCCATGCGTGAGATCGATCTGCATGGGCTCCGCATCGGCAAGCATCGCCTTCCGTGCCCAGAGTGCGAGACGGAACCGAAGGACGATGCCTTATTAGTCGAGCTCCGGGCCGATGGTTCTGCGGTCTGGTGGTGCTGGCGCTGCCATGCGAGCGGCGGCACGCGCGGCAATCGCGTATTGACCATGCACGCCGGATCGCGTCCGAAGGCGCCCGACCCGCAAGACCAGGCGCGACAGCTATCGGCACTCGCCGCCTGCCGGGCGATCTGGAAACAGACGCAGCCGATCGCGGGCACGCTCGGCGAACAATATCTCCGTCTGCGGCATTGCGCGCTACCGCCGGCCGATGGCGACTTGCGATTCCATGCGGCGCTGTTCTGCCCCGAGGTAAGCGCGGAACTTCCGGCGCTGGTCGCCAAAGTGACGACAGTCACCGGCTAAGCGATCGGCATTCACCGGATCTGGATCCGGCCGGGCGAAGCGAAGGCGGTCAAGAAAATGCGGCTCGGCAGCAGCGATAAGCCGGCTGCATTCGGCTATGGTCAGACGATGCGGTCGAGCTCGGGCTCGGCATTGCCGAAGGCGTCGAGACGGCGCTTGCGGCCGCGCATCGGTTCCGGCCTATGTGGTCGACGATCGACGCCGGGCAAATGACGAAGTTTCCGTAGTGCGCGGCATTGAATCGCTGACCGTGTTTGCCGACTACGACGAGGCCGGACTCAAGGCGACGCGGGCCGTCTATTTGCGGTACATGGCGGCCGGGGTAAACGCCAATTTCCTGCGGCCGAAGCGCGCCGGCGAGGACTACAACGACATGGTGCTCCGGAAGGCGCAGCCATGACGACGTTTACACCAAGCGACGCCGGTTTCGATGATGAAAGCTTCCGCCCCGACGCCGCAGAGGCACAAACAAGAGGGCCGGACGACGATGAACTGGAATACATATTCGCGCATGAACTAGGCGACGACGGCGACGAGGCCGATGAACTGGTCGAGCGTTTACTGACTCGCGGCGCGATGAGCGTGAGCTACGGGGACAGCAACAGCGGCAAGACCTTTTTCGCGATCGACATCGCTTGCGCCGTGGCGCGGCACGTTTTCTGGATGGGCCGCCACGTCGAGCCGGGAATGGTCGTCTATCTGGCCACCGAGTCGCCGGCATCGGTCAAAAAGCGGCTGCGCGCCTATCAGCGGCACCACGGCTGCAAAGTGCCGGCCTTCGTTATAGTGAAATCACCGATCGACCTATACAACGGCGCGGCCGACACCGAGCGGGTTATCAAGCTGGTGCAGAGCTGGAAAGGCAAGTCGGGGTGAAGTGTCAGCTCGTCGTCGGCGATACCTTGTCGCGTCTATGCGCTGGCGCCAACGAAAACAGCGGCGAGGATATGTCGATCGTCGTGTATCACACCGAGCGCATCCGGCACGAAGCCCTAGTCCACTTCCTGTTGATCACCACACCGGCAAGGATGCTGCCCGCGGGATGCGCGGCTGGTCGGGGATGCGGCGGCGACCGACACCGAGATCGAGATAACCGCCGACGAGCAGACCGGCACCCATGCGGCCGAGATCACCAAGCAGCGCGACATCGAGGGCAAGGGCGACCGCATCGGGTTTCGGCTCCAGGTGGTCGAGATGGGCATCGGCAAGTGGGGCAAGCCGATCACGTCCTGCGTCGTCGTCAGTGCCGAGGCCCCGGCAAAGCAGACATCGGGCAAGCGACCATCCGAGATTGCCGGCGCGATCGTCGAATTCCTGACCGCCCGCGGCTCCGGCATCAAGAAGGGCGAGCTGGTCGACCATTTCGAAGGCCGTTACCACAAAGCCTCTGTCTACAAGGAACTCAAGAAAATGGCCGAAGCCGGCACGGTCAAAGAAGTCGTCGGGATTATTGGCTTAGTGCCGCGATGACTGCCGCCGCATTAGATGCCAATTGGTGCTCCCCTAAAGGGAGCAGCACCAGTTGGCACCTGCCAATTGGTGCGGATTGGTACTCGGCACCAGTTGGCACCAGTTGGCACCAATGCCACCACGCCGACCAGGACGAGGCAGCAAGCGGGGACGAGGTGAGCGTTAATGACGGTGGCATAGAGTGTATAGCTAAGTCCTTGATTAATAAGGTACTTACTGCCTTATTTGTATGCGGGTCGTTCCCGATCCCGCGGTAGGGTTACTTCGAGAAAAATTCAGGTGGTTATAGCAAAATGTCTGTTGATAACTTTAGATTATGAGCGGATTGGCGATGACGCAAACTGAATTGGCGCGAGCCCTGAAAATTTCCCAGGCGATGGTCAGCAAATTGGCCAGCGCGGGCATGCCGACCACCAGCGTCGAGGAGGCTCAGGAATGGCGCAGCGGAATCTCGATCCGCGGCTGGTGCGCAGACGCCGCCGGGCGCCCCGATCGGGCAACGGCAAGGCGAGCGCGCCGGATGATCCGCCTGCGACAGATTGGCGTGATCGCCACGACCGAGCGCGGGCGCTGCTGGCCGAGCGGCAACTGGCCTTACTTGAGGGGCGGTCGCTGGACACGGGGCGAGTTCTGGCGGGCTGGCAGCAGCAGTTTGGCAACGTGGGTCGCGGCTGCTCGCACTCCCGACCCGATGTGTGGCGGCGGTCCCCGCGGCCGTGAGGGTTCAGGTGTTCGAGGAGGTGACGCGGCTGGTGGACGAGGCGCTGCAGGAAATTGCCGATTCGCCGAAGGGAAACGGACATGACGAACGCTGAAAAGATTTTCGCTGAAGCGGCACGCGTGCTGCGTCCACCGGCCGATCCGCTGCATGAGGTGCGCCGAGCGGTCAGAGAGATTCCCGACGAAACGCTGCGGGCCTAGTCCTGGTTGCGCTCGACGCGGCAATCGCACGCTACCGGCGCCGTCCGTTGCCGGAATGACGCCGCGCTACTGCGCAAGCCGGAGCCGGTCGACGATACGGACGCGTTGCTGCACCGGATTCTCGACGAGCTCGCGGAGTTACGCGCCGACGTCGCCGCGCTCATGCGCCCACCTTGCCGTGTTCTCCCGGACCACGACAGGGTGCGGCTCGAATCACTCCTGCCGGCGGTTTTCGCGCTGATCGGCGATCAGATTTGGAGCGTGGCCGTCATCGTGACCATGGCCGCGACGAGCGATGCCTTGGCGGCTGCGCTGGAGCTGTTTCTGGTCACTCCTGGCGGGCTGTCGTCGGCTCGGCAAGCTGCTACGGCGTGCGGACGGCATGCTGATCGCCGGTTTCGTCGTACAGCGTGTCGGCGACGAGCGCCGCCGGCGCATTTTCGCGAGTTTAACGACGCAAAAACCGCGAAACTCGCTCGCACGATGGCGGCTCTCCGCGGCGCGTCGTATCGTCGTCGGCGATTACGACGAGAGTGCGCGATGCTGCAAGCCTCGGGAGCCGCTGACCCACGGCGCTCGGTCGCAGCCGAACTGCCGCTTTATGGCGGGCTCGCCGGAACCGCGGCAAGCCACCGCAGAGTATTCGGCCTTGCCGAAGTTTTCCGGCAGATGGTTGACGGCGGCGGTCTTCACCGCGGCTTCGAGTTTGACATTTGCAGCGCGGCGGCGATGTGGCCGATCGCGCCGACGTCCGGACGCGGTGACAATCCCGTGGAGCGCGATCGCCGAGCGCGACCTGACGGCATCCGGCGGGTACACCGGGCATTCCTGGTCGGGACCGGCCACGAGGCCGTGGCGGATGCGCTGCGGCCATCGTCCGTGGCCGTGTCTGCCGGTCTAACGGTCATCCGAACCTGCGCAGCAACGAGGGCTTTCCGCCGATCAACGCAATCTAACAGGCCGCGTGGCTGCAGGACGAAAACCCGCGATCGTGCCGAGTCAGCCGACGGTCGGGCAGATCGCGGTCAGTCCGAAAACCTGGGGCGCGGTAATTCCATCACACATCATTTTGGCCGAACGCAGGACGCCGAAGCGTTCGCCCGGCAACAGCTGCTGCGCGTTGCGGGCCGCGCGTTAGACAAGGCGATTCTCGGCGGCTCGGCATCAGCGGCGAGCCGATGGGCTTGATCAACGTGCCCGACGTCACCACCTCCGGCACTTCGCTTGACTTGACGCAGTGCTCGCGATGAGTGCGGCGGTATCGGGCGCCAACGATACCGAGCTCGCGTGGATCGCGACGCCGGCGGTGCGGCAAGTTCTCGCTGCGCGGCAAGTCTTCACCGGCTCGAGCTCTGCGCTGTGGAGCGCAATCAGCTCGACGGCCGCCCAGCAACGTTTGGCCCGATGGGCCGGATGGCGCGCTGTTCCTGGCCGAATGAGGAGC
This sequence comes from uncultured beta proteobacterium, assembly GCA_963828665.1. Taxonomy (GTDB): domain Bacteria; phylum Pseudomonadota; class Gammaproteobacteria; order Burkholderiales; family Casimicrobiaceae; genus PALSA-1003. Next base: position 8,688 of record CAWHFL010000005.1, on the reverse strand, counting down.
CAGGCGTCTCGCGATGTGGGGCGCCGGGTGACGATCAAGGTCATTCCCCACCGGCAGGCTATGCGGCGTTCACAGAGGGCCTCATTCAGGTGAGACTTCTGATGGACGTCGATATTGTCGTGCTGCAAAAGGGCGCGGTGTACGTCGCCACGTCGGTTACCTGACCTCCTCGCATACGTCGACCGCGCTCCGGCATAGGCGTATATGCGGGTTCGCATCGTGGGCTTTACTCCTAGAGTTCCGCGGTGCGATAGACATGACCATGCCGGGGCAGGGCCGCGAGGGGCGCCCTCCTTTCTCCTGCGGGATGCCGGCATGCGGCACCCGCAATCGCGTGCCGACGGTCGGACGTGCGCTGTGGGAAAGCGCGCACCCGATTGATGCAGCTGCACCGCGCCGCGGCTGGGAACGGTCGCGGCGCTCACGATTCATTGTCCCGCGCGGCCGTGGGGTGGTTTGCGATCCTCATCGTGGCTCCCACCTCGCGGCATGCGCGGGGCACCGCGAGCAACGGCGGCGAGGACGAATGACTATTGAGTGGCGCTGGCTGATCGTCGCGATGCTGTTCGCACCGTGGGCCACGACGTTGAGCCTGCGCGTGTCCGCGTTGGAGAACGGCTGCGTCCACCTACTGCACCGGATCATCTACACCTGACGCGCAGCCTCGGGGGGCGTTTGGTGCTGTACGTTGGTTTGTGCTTCAATCGAACGCGCGTTGCCGGGTCAATTCGAAAAGAGGGGGACGAAATGGCCGATTCCACAATTAGCGATGCTAAGGGTTCCTTGCTATTGAAATTGACTATCAACCTGGCCGTGACGCGCCATCGCGCGTCTTCCGAGCACTTTCGGACATGATTGAAGCGGTCGAGCGTGCTGACCGTATGTTAGTTCGCTCTCTCGCTGTGAATGTGATGCCCGCATTGCTGTTAGAGGACATCGAAAAGGGTTCGATTCGCGGTTGCGTTTTGGTCGTGGTGCAGGACCTTCCCGACAAGACCTTGGAATCTGGCGAATTCAAACAGGTGATAGGGCATTACTTATCAAGGCCAAACGCGCAATTCTTTCTTGGGAGCATCGACATCCGAGATTCGACTCAAGAGCAGACGTCGAGGAGCTTCGCGGGGAACTGCAGAAACTACGGCGGAAGGAACCGCCATCCATAGAATCCCGGCATACACAGCACATGGGATTTGTCGAACGCGCGGAAACCGCGATGAATTTCGCAACGCGGCTGCGCAACTGGGTGAAGACGAAAATATGCGCTTCCGGAGCGACGGAGATACGGTGGAAGTAACGAAAGTGTTCGAAGTCGCAGAGGGTCAATTGGAAGTGCTTATTACGGAACAAGTATTATCAAATCGAGGCCCAATGATCTTAAAAGTTAAGAGGCCTGATTTTTTGGGAAGCTCGCAATGGGACCTTCGATACGGCAACCGCGCGATTAGCGCCACCATTGAGGATAGCGAGTGGCTGGAGAAATTCCACTTGCGAGATCCTGCGACGATCATCATGCCGGGCGACGCTATTCAAGCCATCGTGCGCGTGGACGCGTCGTATGGAGTCGACGGGGAGCTCGTGCGCGAGAGTCATGCGATCGAGCGAATCATCCAAATAGTGCGGCCATCAGACCAAGCTACGCTATCGCTACCGCCGCCGCCGATTGATTTGGCTTACTCATCGTCGCGCCGGGCTCGCGCTGCCAGTAGCAGCAGCCGCGAGCCGCGTATCCCATCGTTCGCGGGTCTGGCGGTCTTGCGCAAGCGATGTGCCCTTGTCGAGCTCGCCGCCGCGCGTTTTTCGTTTCCTTTGGCGCGCAGGCTTTGTTCCGCCGGTTACCATCGCCGGGCCGGCGGAGTTTTTATCACTGATTACGCGCTAGAGTAGCTGGCCGCCGACCCATCCCGAGCGGGTTCAATAGTGATTCAAGGATTGACCATTGGACGAGTCGAGGTCCCTTGTAGCGCGCGATGGCCACGGTGACGGCGTGGACCTGATTATCGTCCGGGGCGACTGAATGGGCCTCCAAATATCGACAGGTAAAATCCGGTACTGCGTCGCCGTTTTCAGTATCAATCAGTCGTTCCGACGGAAATGACCGACTGCCCAAATGGTCTGCTTCACCCCAGTAAAGCTGGTCCAGTAGGTTGCGCATCTGTCGCCCCGAAGTGGACTCGCCGGACGCCTTTTCCAGCGCGAGTCAGATTCTGCGGACTCTAGGGACGGTCCAAAGCTAGTTGTTCGGTACATAACATAAGGCTTCACACTTGGCGCAAAAGACTCCCCGCCGTGGAAGCGGCAGACGTAGAGGCCAGTTGATCGCGGGCGCGCGTCGCTTGTGTAAGTCGCGGGCAGTGTCCGTATGATGTTTTCGACCATGCGGCATTGTGACGGCGCGATATTCCGGCGCCAGTACGACAGGTTGTGGCGGACGGTTCCACTCGACACAAAAATCGGAGTTCTATGCGCCTTTAGGTCATCCGCGATTGCGCGGATAATGTGGATGCCGATGACAGCGAAAAGGGAGAACATGAAAACCGTTTAGCCGTGGCACTCTTAGCCGCAACCGCAGCAACCGGATGCGCGACGATCAACCCTGCGTACTATGAAAACGTATCGACCGCGGAGATTTGCCGCGGCCTGCTGACGCTTCCAGTTACAACGTTAATCACCCGGCGCGAATGGCGGAACTGGAACGACGCGGAGAAAACTGTGGCTCGCCGGCCGATCTCGCCGCGGCACAGCGCCGAGAACGATGCGCGATTCCAGCGGGCGATGACGCCACCGCCGGCAGCACCGCCGCCGCCGGCACCGGTAGTCTGCGTCCCTGTCATGCGCAACGGCTCTTACTGGTGCCAGTAGCCTAGCTGCCAGCGAACGGCCGCACAGATCGACCCAAGGCGACGCGCTAAGGCCGACGTTGTTCTGTGGGCACGTCGGCGAGCTTCGCGTGCACAGAGATCGCGGCTCGCGCTACGTCGTACGGTCCACCTTCTCGACTAGGCGCTTGCACTTGATGTCGACGCGCCGGCTCTCGTTTACGCTGCGGTCGGTTTTCTTGCCCTCGGCGTAAGCGCATCATTCGCTTGCTCGATGCCACGGTTAATCTGTTCGACAAGGTTGTAGAACGAAACCACGGCCTTAGCCTCGCCGCCAGATACCGCGCCATCGCCGAGCAGGCCGGGCAGCGCGTTCGTGTAAGCAATGGTAGGCAGACGATTGAGCGGCGCAATCACGTTGTCATCCAAATAACCCTGTGCCTGCTCGCGGCAAAGGTCAATCTCGGCGCTCATCGCCGACCAGTAGGCGACATGCCGCTTGCGCTTTTGCAGCCACTCAACCCCGCTGGCGATGATGGCACCTCGGATGACACCACCGAGGCCGAACGCGCCGGCAACGTGTTCGGCGCTCATAGGGGCGCCCTGCCGAATATGGCACCGAAGAGGGCACCCAAGGTGCCTTTTTTCACTCTAATGGCGCCTGTTGCCCGTGCAGACAAACAGTACGCTGGCGATGCGCTCGGGAGGGTACATCAGCGACCTCATCCAGCTCAACACGGGCAGAACACCACGCTCGCCCGCAGCACGGTCGTGCGGGCTCATCGCGGCAATCGCGCCCGCAGTGCGCGCAATTGCGCCTCGAGCTCGCGTATGCGGTCGAGATAGGCAAGCAGGACCGCCACGCCGTGCGGCTCGAGCTCGAAATCATCGCGCAGCCGGCGGGCAGTACGCGCGACGGTGATCGAGTGTACGGAAAACACGCGCTGCCCCGACGCTTCGGCGAACGGAGCGAGCGCGCCGCAATCGATCAGCTGCACCAATTCGTCTTCGGATAGACCGGAGAGCTCGGCCAACGCCCGCAAGGGCAGGTTCTGCCGCTCGTCGGGCCAGAGTGCGTCGGGATATTCGACGGTCACACCGAGCTCCTAGTGAAAGTGCCGCCGCGGATCGAACGACGAGGCCGCAGCCAGCTCCCCTAAAAGACCGCGTTCACGCTCGGATAGTTCAGGCGGCATGACGAGCTGCGCGATCGCATAAAGGTCGCCGGCGCCGCCGGCCGGCTTGGGAAGACCGCGCCCGGCCAGGCGCAATTGCGCTCCGGTCCGCGTGCCGGCCGGTACGCGCAAGTTCACCAATCCGGCGAGTGTCGGCACTTCGACCGTCGCCCCGAGCGCCGCCTCCCAGGGTGTCAGCGGCAGGTCGAGAAAAAGATCGTGCCCCGACGCGCGGTACAGGCGGTGCGGGCGCAGCGTGATGTTCAGGTAGATGTCGCCCGCAGGGCCGCCGTTGATGCCTTTGCCGCCCTGCCCCGGCAGCCGCAGCGACTGACCCTCGGTAGCGCCTTTGGGGATGCGGGCCTTGACGGTCCGCGGCACCCGTCTGGGCGTTCCCTGCTCGTCGAATTCCGTCGTCGTGAGATCGAGATTCAGGTGTGTGCCCTGGAACGCATCCTCCAGCGTGATCGGCGCGGTGAGCTCGTAGTCCTGCCCGCGCATCGCCGGCGCCGGCCCGCGGCGACCGGCGCGACCGCGGCGTCCGGTCAGGCCGGCGAAAAGATCGGCCAGATCCATTTCGTCGAAGGCGCCCGCCGCGTCGCCGAATTGCGTCGACCATTCGGGTGGCGGGCGAAACTCCTCGCCCGGACGCTGCTGTCCGAGCTGGTCATAGGCAGCGCGCTTGTCCGGATCCTTGAGCGTCGCATAGGCCTCGCCCATTTCCTTGAAGCGCGCTTCCGCCTCGGGCTCTTTCGACACGTCCGGATGATATTTGCGCGCAAGGCGACGATAGGCTTTCTTGATGTCGTCTTCGGAGGCGCCGCGCTCGACGCCGAGAATCGCGTAATAATCCTTGAACTTCATGCGGCCGTGGCGTCCCGATCGCCGTCGTGCGTCAGCCCAGCGCGACGCCGAACAGCTTTTCCTTGAGCTGGTAGAGGCGATCGCGCAGCTCCGCGGCTTTCTCGAACTCCAGATTTTTCGCCGCGTCGAGCATGTCCTTCTCGATGCGTTTCAGCTCCTTCTCGAGGTCCTTTTCCGGCATCGCCTCGTACTTGCTGTGCGCCTGCGCCGCCTTGAGCTGCTTGCGTTCCTCGTCGATGTCGTAAACGCCGTCGATGATGTCCTTGATGCGCTTGGTCACACCCTTTGGCGTGATGCCCATCTTCTCGTTCCACGCCAGCTGCTTGTCGCGCCGGCGCGTCGTTTCCCCGATCGCCCCGCGCATCGAATCGGTCATCCTGTCGGCATAGAGGATCGCGGTGCCGTTGATGTGTCGCGCGGCGCGGCCTATCGTCTGGATCAGCGAGCGCTCCGCGCGCAGGAAGCCTTCCTTGTCGGCGTCGAGGACTGCCACCAGCGACACCTCGGGGATGTCGAGGCCCTCGCGCAGCAGGTTGATTCCGACCAGGACGTCGAACTCGCCGAGGCGCAGATCGCGGATGATCTCAACCCGCTCGACGGTGTCGATGTCCGAGTGCAGGTAGCGCACCTTGACCCCATGCTCGTTCAGATAATCGGTCAGATCCTCGGCCATGCGCTTGGTCAAGGTCGTGACCAGCACGCGCTCGCCCTTTTCCACGCGCAGATTGATTTCCGACAGCAGGTCGTCCACCTGCGTCTGCGCCGGCCGCACTTCGAGCACCGGATCGACCAGGCCCGTGGGCCGCACGACCTGCTCGACGACCTGGCCTGCATGCGTGCGTTCGTACTCGGCCGGCGTGGCCGAAACGAAAACCGTTTGCGGCAGCAGCTTTTCGAATTCGTCGAAACGCAATGGCCGATTGTCGAGCGCGCTCGGAAGGCGGAAACCGTAATTGACCAGATTCTCCTTGCGCGCGCGATCGCCCTTGTACATGCCGCCAACCTGTGGAATCGTCACGTGCGACTCGTCGACGAATACCAGCGCATTGCGCGGCAGGTAGTCGATCAGCGTCGGCGGCGGCTCGCCCGGGGCGCGTCCGGACAGATGGCGTGAATAGTTTTCGATGCCCTTGCAGAAGCCGATCTCCAGCATCATCTCGACGTCGAAGCGCGTCCGCTGCTCGATGCGCTGCGCCTCGATCAGCTTCATTTCTCGCACGAACGCCTCCTTTTGCTGCGCGAGCTCGACCTTGATCTTCTCGACCGCCTCGAGCACCTTGTGCCGCCCGGTCACGTAGTGGCTCGACGGGAATACGGTGAAGCGCCCCAGCTTCTGGCGTATGTGCCCGGTCAGCGGGTCGAACAGCTGAAGCGACTCGACCTCATCGTCGAAAACGGACAGCCGAACGGCATTGTCGGCGCTCTCCGCAGGAAAGATGTCGAGCACATCACCGTGCACGCGGAACGTGCCGCGGCGGAATTCGGTGTCGTTGCGCTGGTACTGCATTTCGGTCAGGCGCTTGATCGCGTCGCGCTGCGTCAGATGATCGCCCTGTCGGAGGTGCAGGATCATGCTGTGGTATTCGGACGGATCGCCGATACCGTAGATCGCGGAGACGGTAGCAACCACGATGCAGTCGGGCCGCTGCAGGATCGACTTGGTCGCCGACAGCCGCATCTGCTCGATGTGCTCGTTGATCGACGAGTCTTTCTCGATATACAGGTCGCGCGAAGGCACGTACGCCTCCGGCTGGTAATAGTCGTAGTACGAGACGAAGTACTCGATCGCGTTGTTCGGCAGGAATTCGCGAAACTCGGCATATAGCTGCGCCGCGAGCGTCTTGTTCGGGGCCAGCACCAGCGCCGGCCGGCCGGTGCGCGCGATGACATTGGCCATCGTGAACGTCTTTCCCGATCCGGTCACACCGAGCAGCGTCTGGAACGCCAGGCCGTCGGACAGCCCCTCGACCAGCTTGTCGATGGCCTCGGGCTGATCGCCTGCGGGGGCAAAGGGCTGGTGCAGCTCGTACGGGCTATCGGGGAATTTGAGATTCATGGACTGTGGTGGGTTTGCGCTTGCCGCCGGACAATCGAACATTCTAGCTGATCGGTGCGGCCCGCCGCACCGTCTTCACGCGTTCGGGGAAAACCTGGCGCCGCCACGCCGCGGGGTGTCGAGTTGCAGGCGCCGGCGCCTGGCGCCGGCCAAGGCTTCTAGATGGCGACGCCGCCGGCGATTTCAACCGAGTCTCGCGGCAGCACCGAGGTTCGACCCCCATGATAAAATGGCGTTTCTTTCGGCGACCCCCTCCGACGATGAACGCTCCGCACGCCCCTCCGCTCCTGGCCGCAATAGAAATGGCGCCGCGCGACCCGATCCTCGGCGTCACCGAGGCGTTCAATGCCGACCCCAATCCGCGCAAGGTGAATCTCGGCGTCGGCGTTTACTGCGACGACAATGGCAAGGTGCCGCTGCTCGAATGCGTGCACCGGGCCGAGCGAATATTGGCCGACAAAGGCGGTCCGCACGTTTATTTGCCGATCGACGGCATCGCAGCCTACGATCGCGCGGTTCGCAACCTCGTTTTCGGAGAGAAATCGGAAGTCGTGCAGGCGGGCCGTGTCGTTACGGTTCAGGCGCTCGGCGGCACCGGCTCGCTCAAGATCGGCGCCGATTTCCTGCGCCGTTTCGCACCCGGCGTCGAGGTATGGATCAGCGACCCGTCCTGGGAGAACCATCGCGCCCTCTTCGAAGGGGCAGGATTCACCGTCAAGGCCTATCCGTATTACCAGGCGGCGACGCACGGGCTGGACATCGACGGCATGATGGCCGCGCTGCAGCGACTGCCCGCCGGCGCGATCGTCGTATTGCACGCCTGCTGCCATAACCCGACCGGTGTCGACCCGAGCGACGAGCAATGGGGTCGGATCATCGAGGTCGTGCGCGAGCGCGCACTGCTGCCGTTTCTCGACATCGCGTACCAGGGTTTCGGCGCCGGCATCGATGCCGACGGTGCAATTATCCGTCGCTTCGCCGCCACCCCCGGCCCGCTGTTCGTCGCAAGCTCGTTCTCCAAATCGTTTTCGCTCTACGGCGAGCGCGTCGGCGCCCTTTCGATCGTTGCCGCCGATCGCGATGAAGCAGCGCGCGTGCTGTCGCAGGTGAAACGCGTAGTTCGAGGCAATTACTCGAGCCCGCCGACGTTCGGCGGCCAGCTGGTAGCGACAGTCCTGGACACGCCTGAGTTGCGTTCGCTGTGGGAGCATGAGCTGGGCGAGATGCGTCAACGCATCCGCGCCAACCGTCGTGCGCTGGTCGAGGAACTTGCCGTTAGGGCACCGGGCGCGAAGTTCGATTTCGTGCTCCGCCAGTGCGGCATGTTTTCTTACTCCGGGCTGACCGCGGCGCAGGTCGCGCGCCTGCGAAGCGAGTTTTCGATCTATGCGATCGACAGCGGACGCATCTGCGTCGCCGCCCTCAACACACGCAATATCGGCTACGTCGCGGACAGCATCGCCCGAGTCCTGGCCTAGCCGCGCGGCGCGGCCGGACGCGCAATCCCTTGAAATAAAACGGCGAATTGCGCTACAATTATCGTTTGCCAGTCGCGGGAATAGCTCAGTTGGTAGAGCGCAACCTTGCCAAGGTTGAGGTCGCGAGTTCGAGACTCGTTTCCCGCTCCAGATTTCGCTAGCGAGAGCCGGCGCTCTCCTGTTCCGTTTCTCAAGCGACGCGCCGGGATCAGGCGTCGCGTGTCAGCCCGGGCGGGGTGGCAGAGTGGTCATGCAGCGGCCTGCAAAGCCGTCTACGCCGGTTCGATTCCGACCTCCGC
>CAWHFL010000004.1:0-39934 GCA_963828665.1 uncultured beta proteobacterium | reverse complement strand
CGTCCAGGACCGTCGGCGTTACGCTAGGGGTCGTTCTTATCCCGTCCACGTGCGTCAAGCTTTCAGTCTTTCATGGCCAGCTCCTACATCGAATCCGTCACTGAGCGGCTTCAACGATAAATTTCTCGACGGTGACCGACTCGGACGACGAGCACCAACATCAAACCATCTTGCAGGTCGCAGACAATCCGATAGTCGCCCATGCGATATTTCCAGTAGCGGCCGACCACCGGTCCTTTCAAGGCTTCGCCAAGCCGTCGCGGATCATCGCTACCTTGGATGCGCTCAGCGAGGAACGCAAAATGCGTCCTCTCCCGGGGCCATCGAGGTGCGCCAGATCCTTTTGGGCGCCCTTGGAGAACTCAACGCGCCACGTCATGCCGCGTCATCATCTCGTCCAGCGTGGCATTCTCCGCGGGGTCGTATGAGCGCATGCGCCGCTCGGCTAGAAAAAAATCCTCGAGGTCGGCGACGTGTTCTTCAATCGCTTCTCTGATGTAGAAGGTCTTCGTCCGACCAGTCTTTGCGGCCAGTTTTTCGAGACGGATCTCCAGCTCCTCGGGGAGTCGGATGGAAGTAGCCACGAGTTACTCCGTTGCGATACGTGTATTGCATTGTACGCAACGGTCGCGAAGAGCGCAACTGTGGTTGGTTTATCCATGGCCGGTGCTTCCAAATCCTCCGGCCGCTCGCACGCTCTCGGCGAATTCTGCCACCTCGACGAATGACGCCTTCGCCACCGGCACCAGCACAAGTTGCGCCAGTCTTTCCATCGGCCTGAGCTCAAATGAATCGCTCCCCGGTTCCAGCAGCTCACCATCAGCTGTCCCTGGTAATCGGAGTCGATCAGGCCGACCAGGTTGCCCAGCACGATGCCGTGCTTGTGGCCCAGGCCGGAGCGCGGCAGGATCAGCGCCGCCAGTCCCGGGTCGCCGATGTGCATCGCCAGCCCGGTCGGGACGAGCTCGGTGCGGCCCGGTTGCAGCTCGATCGGCGCGTCGATGCAGGCGCGCAAGTCCATCCCCGCCGAGCCCGGCGTCGCATACGCGGGCAGGAACGGCCGGATCCGCTCGTCCAGGACCCTCAGGGCGACGGTTGCGTTAGTCATGGCTCGTCTCCCCTGGCAATTCACGAAACAGGGCCTGATTCGATTTGGCGGACACGGCCCTCGAGACTTTGATCAAGGGCTGCAAATTCGTCGTCGAGTCGATCGTACTCCCGCCACACGTCTGGCCGTGCCAACGCCTGTGCTCTAAATTCTCCAAGGTCCATGCTAGCCGGCGCGCCGAAGGCGCGTCCTGGTTGAGCGAGCGGCTGGAGGTTGTCCATGATGCTCGGCATAGGCGTCGAGAAGGCGGCGGATCATGCGCTGATATTGCGTGTTGTGCTTCGCCGCCTCACGCTTGAAAAATTCGACGCTCCGCTTGCTCAGTGCAAGCGTGACTTTGACGCCCTCTTCACGTAGAACGAGATCTTCGGGCGCTGGCAGGAAATCCGGCACGACCCTGAGCTTGCCCAACGGCTCATCGGTGTATCTGATTTTCGCGCTCATAGGTGTGTTTGCCCCTTCTCCAGTAACCGGCGCCCAGTATCCGGATAACGTTCGACCGATAAGTAAAACGAACGGTAAGAATGCCACCACCGACTCGGCCGAAGCAGAAAAACCGAGGTTCGTCCTCGCTGTGCGCCAAGTCTTCGGCAATCACGCGGCGCGCATCGGCAAACGCCAATTGGGCTTGAGCGAACCCGATACCGTGTTTCAGTTGATTCGCGCGATCCTTGGCCGGATCCCAATCGAATCGCGCTTTGGCCATCACGTATACTACCTCGGCGCCAGAAATAAAGCCATACGTTTATATGGCTAACTGCGTTGAGCGAACGGAACTGGGTCCCGGGCTGCGTAGGGACGACGGCGAAGAGGTGTCTGGCCCGCGACGATGTCGCCGTTTACGCCCTCAGCGCGGCAGCCGCGACGCTATTTCCGCGACCAGCCGGCGCGCCAGCGCGAGCTTGTCCATTCGCGGCAACGGGTGCGCGCCGCGCTCGTCGAGCAGCGTCACCTCGTTCTGGTCGCTCCCCATCGCATCCTGCGCGCGATTGGCGATCAGCAGCGGCACCTTCTTGCTGCGGCGCTTGGCCTCGGCGTTCTGCACGACATCGTCGGTCTCGGCGGCGAAGCCGACGCAGAACGGCGGTTTCGGACGCGCCGCGATGGCGGCGAGGATGTCGGACGTGGGCTTGAGCGCCAGCGTCATCGGCTTCCCATTCTTCTTGAGCTTGCTGGGTCTGGACCTCGGCCGGCGTGTAATCGGCGACGGCGGCAACGGCGATGAAGATTTGCGCGGCCGCGACTTGGGCGTCGACCGCCGTCGCCATCTCGGCTGCGCTTTTGACGTCGATGCGCGTCACGCCCGTCGGCGTGGACAGCGCCGTCGGCCCGGACACCAGCGTCACCTCGGCGCCGGCTTCGACGCAGGCCTGCGCCAGCGAAAAGCCCATCTTGCCGGAACTGTGATTCGTAATCGCGCGCACCGGATCGATCGCTTCGACTGTCGGCCCGGCCGTCAGCAGCACGCGCTTGCCGGCGAGGAGCTGCGGTTGCGACGACGCCAGCAGCGCCGCCAGGATTTCTTCGGGCTCGAGCATGCGCCCGTCGCCGATCTCGCCGCAGGCCTGGTCGCCGCTTCCCGGACCGAGGATCTCGACCCCGTCGGCCTTGAGCTGCGCGACATTGCGCTGCGTCGCCGCGTTGCTCCACATCTGCCGGTTCATCGCCGGCGCGATCAGCAGCGGGCAATCGCGGGCGAGACACAGCGTCGACAACAGGTCGTCGGCATGACCGTTGGCGAGCTTGGCGATGAAGTCCGCCGAGGCCGGCGCGACGACGATCGCATCGGCATGGCGCGAAAGCTCGATATGTCCCATCGCATTGGCCGCACCCGAGTCCCACAGTCCGGACAGCACCGGGTTGCCCGACAGCGCCTGCAAGGTCATCGGCGCGATGAACTGGGTGGCTGCGCTGGTCATGACGACGTCGACGGCGATGCCTTCCTGACCAGCAGACGCGTCAGCTCCGCGGCCTTGTAGGCGGCGATGCCGCCGGTCAGGCCGAGCACGACACGCGACAGCGATCGCGCGGCAGCGGGGGAGGTCATTGCTTCAGGTCTCATCCATGAGGACGAACGGGGTGTGGCGTGACGCGAGTTTAATATGCGCTGGCACCACGGTACAGGGGCTTCTTCCGAGCTCGTGGAACAGGACACTTCGACGATGCGCATTGCCGATTGGCCCGCGGACCAGCGCCCGCGCGAGCGTCTGCTCAAGCTCGGCGCCGCGGCGCTGTCCGAAGCCGAGCTCCTCGCGATATTTCTGCGCACCGGCATCGCGGGAAGCAGCGCGGTCGAGCTGGGGCGCGATCTCCTTGCGCGCTTCGGCGGCCTGAACCGGCTGCTCGGCGCCACGCTCGATGAATTCGCGGCGATACGCGGTTTCGGCCCGGCGAAATACGTGCAATTGCAGGCGGTCGTCGAAATCGCGCGCCGTGCGCTCTGCGAAGAGATCGGTCAGCGCGATGCGATGACTTCGCCGCGCGCGGTGCGCGATTATCTCTCGCTGTCGCTCGGCAGCCGTCCGCACGAAGTGTTCGTGGCGCTGTTTCTCGATTCGCAGAACCGGCTGCTGGGGTCCGAAGAGCTCTTTCGCGGCACGCTGACGCAGACCAGCGTGTACCCACGCGAAGTCGTCAAGACGGCGCTGCGCTACAACGCCGCCGGCGTGATCCTGGCGCACAATCATCCGTCGGGTGTCGCCGAGCCCAGTCGCGCCGACGAGCTTTTGACGCAGACGCTCAAGCAGGCGCTGGCGCTGGTCGAGATCAAGACGCTCGATCACTTCATCGTCGCCGGCACGCGGACGGTGTCGTTTGCCGAGCGGGGGCTGTTGTAGGGGGTCACCCCGGCGAAGGCCGGGGCCCAAGCAGCGATATTCGCAGGCGCGATATCTCAACTTGGATCCCGGCCTCCGCCGGGATGACGGCTCCTGATGCTTGAGTCGCCTCCGGATTTCCGGTTACAATCCAAGACTTTCGCAATTTCAACGAGTTGGAGCGAGCGATGGCTCGAGTCTGTCAGGTAACGGGCAAAGCCCCGATGGTGGGTCACCATGTGTCCCACGCCAACAACAAGACCAAGCGCCGGTTCCTGCCGAACCTGCAGCGCCGCCGCTTCTGGGTCGAGACCGAGAATCGCTGGGTGAGCCTGCGGCTGACCAACGCCGCGCTGCGCACGATCGACAAGAACGGCATCGACGTCGTCCTGGCGGCCATTCGCGCCCGCGGCGAGCACGTCTAACGCGGCGCGAGCTCAAGGAGATTTCAGACCATGCGTGAAAAGATCAAGCTCGAATCGTCGGCCGGCACCGGCCATTTCTACACGACATCGAAGAACAAGAAATTGATGCCGGAGAAGATGGAGATCAAGAAGTTCGATCCGGTCGCCCGCAAGCACGTGATGTACAAGGAAACCAAGCTCAAGTGACGTTGGGCTTAGCCCAACGTCATCCCGGCGAAGGCCGGGATCCAAGTTGCGAATGCTACGGCTGCCGGTATCGCTGATTGGGCCCCGGCCTTGCGCCGGGGCGACACTAGCACACGGCGACAAGACAAAAAAAGCCCGCCTTCCGGCGGGCTTTTTGCATGGTGCGAATGTCTCGCTTACGCGTAGCTGCGCAAGGTCCGCGAAAACTTCTGCAGCGCCGCGATGTTGCTTGCTTCGGCGCGATGACACCAGTCCTGCAGGCGCGCCAGCAGCTGCTCGCGCGAATCGTTCGACCGTTCCCACAGCCCGGCGAGCTCCTGCCGCATCGCGTAAATCGTCTTGAGCGCGCTGCTGCCCTCGAGCGTGGTCTCCAGGTGCGCGCGATCGGTTTCGGGCAGCGCCGTCGCATCCGACTGGAACCAATTGCGCAGCCGGCGGAAGCTCGGCATGTCGGGCGTGAGCTCGCCGCGCCGGGCGCGCTCGCGCAAGCTCGCGACTTCCTGCGCGTACGCGAGCTTCAGCGATGACGCGTAGCTGGTCAGCACGGCGTAGCGGTGGGTGATGATCGCCTGCAGCGTTTCCAGATCGGCGTTGAGCTTGGCGCGGTTGTACTTGAGCCGCGGTGCGACTTTGCGCACGGTCGCGAGGCCGAAGAACTCCAGCGTGCGGATGTACGCCCAGCCCAGGTCGAATTCGTACCAGCGCGACGAAAGCTTGGCCGACGTGCCGTAGGCGTGGTGGTTGTTGTGCAGCTCTTCGCCACCGATCAGGATGCCCCAGGGCACGATGTTGCGGCTGGCGTCCTCGCAGGAGAAATTGCGATAGCCCCAGTAGTGGCCGATGCCGTTGATGATGCCGGCGGCGGTAATCGGGATCCAGGCCATCTGCACCGCCCAGATCGTCGCGCCCAGCGGGCCGAACAGCGCGAGGTTGACGACCAGCATCAGCCCCACGCCTTCCCATGAATGGCGCGTGTAGACATTGCGCTCGATCCAGTCGTCCGGCGTGCCCAGACCGTACTTGTCCAGCGTTTCGTGGTTCTTCGCTTCGTCGCGATAGAGCTCGGCGCCTTCCCAGAACACCTTGTTGATGCCACGGGTCTGCGGGCTGTGCGGGTCCTCGGCGGTTTCGACCTTGGCGTGGTGCTTGCGGTGGATCGCCACCCATTCCTTGGTGACCATGCCGGTCGTCAGCCAAAGCCAGAAGCGGAAGAAATGGCTGACCAGCGGATGCAGGTCCAGGCCCCGATGGGCTTGCGAGCGATGCAGGTAGATGGTCACTGCGGCGATGGTGATGTGGGTGAACACCAGCGCGACGACAACATAGCCCCACCACGGCAGCGGAACCAGGCCATGGGCGAGCAGGGAAAGGGGATCGAATGACATCAGTGGGAAATCCTGGAGGGAGAGTCGGGCGCCGGGGCCCAGTGTATGGTATCGGACATTGCGGATTTTACATCGTTTCGTTTAGCCGTCATCGGCCGTCGATCGCCGCGCTGTCCAGTACAAAAGTCACGCCGGAGCGGGCGTTTCCGGCTTGTCGCCGGGCAGGCCGCCAATGATACGCACTTCGCGCTGGGGGTAGGGAATGCGGATGTCGTTGTCGCGGAACATCTTCCATATGGCGATGTTAAGGGCGGTTTTCAAGTTTCCCTGGCCCTTTTCGGGGTCGTTTATCCAGACGGCGAGCTCGAGGTTGATGCCGTCGCTCGCGAACTGAAGCACGTTGACGACCGGCGCCAGCGCCCCCTGCAGTACGCGCGGCTCCTTCGCGGCGAGTTCGGTCATCAGCCGCATCGCGAGCTCGAGGTCGCTGTCGTAGCTGATCTGCACCGGTATGCCGAGCTTGATGTCCTTGCTGGTGTACGAATGGTTGAGGACGGTGGTCGTGACCAGTGTCTCGTTCGGCACGATGGCCTCGACGCCGTCCAGCCCGCGCACGACGACGTAGCGCGAGCTCACGACGCTGACGGTTCCCGTGCGGTTGTCGACAGTGATCATGTCGCCCAGCCGGATCGAGCGGTCGAGCAGGATCGTGAATCCGGCGATGTAGTTGCTCGCCAGCTTCTGCAGCCCGAGCCCGATGCCGACACCGACGGCGCCGCCGAATACCGACAGCACCGTCAGGTCGAAGCCGACGAAGGACAGCGCAATTAGGACGCCGACGAGGATCAGCAGCGCACGGAAGACCTTGGCCAGCACGACCCGCAGATTGCCGTCGAGATGCCCGGCCCGCAGCAGCCGCTGCTCGAGCAGGCTCGATGCCCACAGCGAGAGCACGATGACGACGACGATCACGATCGCGTCGCGCCCGAGGTCGAGGACGCTGACCTCGCCCTTGCCGATCGGGATGCGCGCATCGTCGAGCGCCTGGGCGATCTCGGGCAGCACGCCGACGTAGTAGAGCAGCAGCGCGCCCCAGATCGCGAAGCTCAGTGTGCGCTCCGACGCGGACGCCGCGTGCACGCCGAAGACGTTGCGCAACGCATAGATCGAAAGCCGGATCAGCGCGAGGGCGACGACCAGCGGAAAGGCGATCGGAAAGAATGCCGGGACCTGCCAGTGCCGGAACACGGCCCGGGCGACGTAGAGCAGCGCCAGCGCGGTCAGCGGAAAGATCAGCCGGTTCAGGCTGCCGGCGCTCAGGCGCGCGACGCGCGATTCGCGCTCGCTGGTCAGGTGCACGCGCCGGTCGACCGCCCAGGCGATCGCGAAGCACAGCGCGATCGTCGCGAGCTCGATCCAGCCGTTCGGCGTTCGCAGCGATTCCTGGATGCGCTCGAGATCGAGAGGCGTCAGCATGGCCCGGAAGTTTAGCGTGAGTCGGCCTTGGCGGCCGGCCACGGCGTCGCCTTCGCCTTCAGACGCAGCCAGTTGTCGCGGTAGGCGCGGGCCACTTCGCGGTTGTCGCGCAGGATCACGACGTTTTCGGCGTTGTGCCACTGCGCGGAGAAGGTGAAGTTGTAACTGCCGGTGATCGTCGTGGCGCTCGGCGCGTCGGCATCGACGATGACGACCTTGTTGTGCGCGGCCTGGTAGTTGGCGTCGAGCCACACCGTGACCCCGCCCTTCACCAGCTCGCCCAGCACGTTTTGCGGCAGCGTGGCGGCTTGCTGGCTGTCGGCGATCACCTGTACCGGGACGCCGCGCTTGCGTGCCGCGATCAGCGCGCGAGCGATGCTCGGCTGCGTGAACGAGTAGGCGTTGACCAGCACCTCGCGCTTCGCGGCCGCGATCGCCGCGATGATCAGGTTGTCGATGCGCTCGCCCGGCGTGAACGCGGTCTCGATGCTGCCGGTCGCGGCGAAGCGCGCGCCGGCCGCCGGCGAAGGCGCGTCGGCCAGCGCGCTCGCGCAGACGGCGAGCGCGACGATTGCCAGCACGCTGGCCGCTGCGCTTGCCGCTCTCATGCCGAGCGCTCGAGCACGGCGGCAAAGAATCCGTCGCAGCCGTGACGCGCCGTCGACAGCTTGAGCGTCCGCCCGGTATCGAGCGCCACGCCGGCGCGGCGCAACTCGGCGGCCGCGTCGCCGAGCGCGAATTCCGGATGGGCGCCGATGAACGCGTCGACGATAGCCTCGTTTTCGTCGGGCAGCACGCTGCAAGTGGCATACACCAGCCGGCCGCCCGGCTTGACCAGCGTCGCCGCCGCGGCGAGGATCCTCGCCTGCTTCACCGCGAGCTCGGGAATCGACTCTGCCGTCTGCCGCCATTTCAGGTCCGGGTTGCGGCGCAGCGTGCCGAACCCGCTGCACGGCGCATCGACCAGCACGCGATCGATCTTTCCGGCCAGGCGCTTGATGTGCGTATCGCGCTCGTTCTCGATCAACGTCGGCTGTACGTTCGACAGCCCCGAGCGCGCCAGCCGCGGCTTGAATCGGGTCAGCCGCGCGCGCGAGACATCGAACGCGTAGACCCGCCCCTGCGAGCGCATCAGCGCGCCCAGCAGCATCGTCTTGCCGCCGGCGCCGGCGCAGAAGTCGACCACCATGTCGGTGCGCCTCGGCGCGACCAAGAGCCCCAGCAGCTGGCTGCCTTCGTCCTGCACTTCGATCGCGCCGGAAGTGAACATCGGGTGCGATTGCAGTGCGGGCTTGCCGGCGACGCGAAGTCCCATCGGCGAGTACGGCGTGAATTCCGATTCGATGCCGGAAGACGCGAGCCCCGCGCGCGCCGCCTCGCGCGTGGTCTTCATCGTATTGACTCGAAGATCCAGCGGGGCCGGCGCGAGCCACGAGCGCACCAGGGCGTCGCGCTCCGCGGCAGGAAGCGCGGCGGAAAGCTTGTCCCACAACCAGTCGGGAAGCTCGGCGGCTTGCGCGGGCGAGAGCACGGGTTTCGCCGCCTTGAATTCCTTGGCCCACGCCGTCTCGCCGGTCGACAGCGCGCCTTCGATCTCGCGCAGGCTGGCACCGAGCTCGCGCAGCGTCACGGCGATGGCGAGACGGCGGGGCGTTGAGCTGCCGGCCTGGATCCGCAGCGAGGCGAGGCGGCGAAGCGCCGCGAACACGCCCTCGGCGACGAACGCGCGATCGTCCTGCCCGAGGCCGCGATGGTGGCGGAAGAAACCGCGCAGCACGCTGTCGGCGGGTTCCTTGAACGGCAGCACGGCGGCCAGCGCGTCGGTCAGCGCGCCGAGCTGGCTCGCGCGGACCGTCATTGCTGCGCGACGGTATCGTCGACGCGGATGCTGTCGAGCAGGCCTTCGACGGTCACGCGCGGGTTGGACAGCCGCAGCTTGACCGCGACGTAGCGCAGCGACGGCGCGAGCCACACCTGCGCATCGACCGAACCGTCGCCGGCGACCTTCTTCCAGATTTCGGTGTCGACGTCGCCGAATGGCAGCGTGACCTTCTCGGTGCCGACGCGGCGGAAGGTGACGTGGTAGATCTTGCGCGTGGTCGCGATGCTGAACTCGGTCTCGTCCTGCGTCGGCGGTGCGAAATAGAACTGCCAGAGCACGACCAGCGGATCGAAGGTCGGCAGGTCCAGCGGCGCGGACTTGTCGTCGTTCAGCCCGACCATGCCGGATTCCCAGTCGAACGTCGCCGCTTCGCGCCGGTGGCCGTTGTTGCGCTCGATGCTGTAGCTCGTCGGTTGCAGCCCGTCGGAGGTGATCGCGCCTTCGCTTTTCGCTTTCGCCTGTCCGGGGAACAGCAGCGCGGCGAGGCCCCGCGCCTCGCCGACGGTCGAGATCCAGTACTGGCTGCCCGAGTGCTCGAGGCGGTAGACGGCGTCGCCGATCAGGAAGCCGCGCGTGCCGAGGAAGGCACGGTAGGCGAGATCGATGCGCGGCGGCAGCTCGCGCGGCGGTGCCATCGACGGCGTGGCGGGAATCGATTCCTCGATCGCCGGCGGAGCGACGGGCTCGGGCACTGCCGCAGGCGTTGCGGACTCCGCCGCGGGCGCGGCGGCGGCGACCACTTCAGGATCGGGACTCTCGACGACCGGGACCGGCGGGAGAGCGCGTACGACGTGGCGACGCTTGGGCTTCGCCGGCGCACGCTTTTCGACCGGCGCCGGAGGCGGCGGCAGCTCGGTGATCGTGGCGAGCAGCGGGGGGAGCTCGTCGACGCGATCGGGAAGGCGAATCGGCGATTGGAACAGCGCGATGTGGACCGCAAGCGAGGCGACCGCCGCCACGGCCAGCACGCGCGAAGTGCGCCGGCGGTCGGAAGGTGCGAACAATGCACTGAGCGAGGACATGGCTGGATCGGAGCTTACCGGCTTTGGCCGGGTATTGCCGGATTGGACGTTCAGGGCGACGGGGAGTTCGTCGCCTTGTCCGAGGGCGACTCCAGCACCGCCGGCTCGGCGGTTTCGCCGCGGATGTGCACGCGAGCGCCTGCGATCGCCAGCCGGTCGGCGCAGAACAAGCGCACCGCGCGGACGAGCAGGCGGTGCTCGACGGCGAGCACGCGTGCGGCGAGCGTGGCTTCGTCGTCGCCGTCGGCCACCGCCACGGCACCTTGGGCGACGATCGGCCCGCAATCGACGTCAGCGGTGACGAAGTGCACGGTGCAGCCGTGGATGCGCACGCCGTCCGCCAGCGCCCGGCGATGCGTGTCGACGCCCGGATACGCGGGCAGCAGCGAAGGGTGGATGTTGAGCAGCCGTCCGGCGTAGCGCGCGACGAACGCCGGCGACAGGATGCGCATGAACCCCGCGAGCACGATCAGATCGGGCGCCGCGCCGTCGATGGCCGCGATGAGCGAGCGCTCGAACTCACTGCGGCCGGCGAAGCTGCGATGATCGACGACGGCTGTCGCGACGCCGGCCGCGGCTGCGATCTTGAGCCCCGCAGCCTCGGGGCGGTTGCTGATGACCATGCCGATGCCCGCGCCGATCTCGCCCGTGCGAGCCGCCTCGATCAGCGCGGCCATGTTGGAGCCACGACCGGAGATGAGGATAACGAGTCGCTTCAATTAGCGCTCATAAGATCGTCGCCCCGGCGAAGGCCGGGGCCCAAGCAGCGATATCGGCAGTCAGGCATCGCAACTTGGATCCCGGCCTTCGCCGGGATCACGAAACACTGCCGCGACGGTCGTGTCATAGCCGCCGCGGCGCGCAGCGCTCCGGCCTCACGCGACGACCGTTCCCGGCGCGCCGGGCGCACGCGCCACGACGCTGCCGATCGCGTACGCGGTCTCGCCCAGAGCGGACAGTCGCGCGATCGCCGCGTCGGCGGCGTCGGGTGCGACGACCAGCACGAAGCCGATGCCGCAGTTGAACACCCGGTGCATTTCGCTCGCGGCTACGTTGCCCTGCTGCCGCAGCCAGTCGAAAATCGGCGGCCGCGGCCAGGAATGCGCGTCGATGCGCGCGGCGAGATCGTCGGGAAACATCCGGTGCGTGTTCTCGCTCAAGCCGCCGCCGGTGATGTGCGCCATCCCCTTGATGTCGCATTCGGCCAGGAGTGCCAGCACCGGCTTGACATAGATGCGCGTCGGCTCGAGTAGCGTTTCGCCCAGCGTGCGCTCGCCGGTGACGCCGGCGATCTTTTGCGCGAGATCGGCGTGCGCGCGCTCGAGGATGCTGCGGATCAGCGAAAAGCCGTTGGAATGCGCGCCGCTGGACGCGAGCCCGAGCAGGATGTCGCCGGCGGCAATCCTGTGGCCATCGATCGCGCGCGATTTCTCGACGACGCCGACGGCGAATCCGGCGAGGTCGTATTCGCCGGCGACGAATGCCTTCGGATGCTCGGCCGTCTCGCCGCCGGTCAGCGCGCAACCGGCCTGCTCGCAGCCACGCGCGATGCCGCGGACGACTTCGCTGGCGACGGCGACGTCGAGCGTCTCGCAGACGTAGTAATCGAGAAAGAACAGCGGCTCGGCGCCCTGGACCAGTATGTCGTTGACGCTCATCGCGACCAGGTCGATGCCGATGGTGTCGTGCTTGTTCATCGCGAACGCGAGCTTGAGCTTGGTGCCTACGCCGTCGGTCCCGGCGACCAGCACCGGCTCGCGATAGCGCTTCGGCAACTCGATCAGCGCACCGAAGCCGCCGATGCCGGCGAGAACCTCCGGGCGCAGCGTGCGTCTGGCGAACGGCTTGATCGCTTCGACCAGCCGGTCGCCCGCATCGATGTCGACACCGGCGTCGCGATACGAAAGCGAGTGGCCGGGAGTGCCTTTCGGGGAGGTCAATGCAGTCTTTCGCGGGCGCGCGGCGGTGGGGGGCGAATTGGATTGAGTCGCGGCGTCGCGCGCGGTACAGTGCGCGGGGAGGATTTTACCGGAAATGATCATTGGGAGCCCGCCGCCCGACCATACGCCGTCGCCGGGCGGAGTCGTTCGCGGTCACACGCAGCGGCAGCAGCAGCTGACGCTGCAGCAGTACGTCTGGATCATCGCCGTCGCGGTGATCTTCGCGTTGCTGGTGCACCTGCTCGGCGAGATTCTGACGCCATTCCTGATCGGCGCAATCCTGGCGTACGTCGGCAATCCGGCCGTCAGCTTCGGCGAAGCGCACCGGGTTCCTCGAACGGTGGGCACGCTGGTGGTCCTTGCGGTCACGATTCTCGTGGTCTTTGGACTGATCCTGGTCTTGACGCCGCTCGTGCATTCGGAATTCGCGCAGCTGCTGCAACGCCTGCCCGACCTCGCCGTGCTGCTGCAGACCAAGTTCGCGCCCTGGCTCGAGGAGAAATTCGGGATAGCGCTGGAACTCGATCTCGCCTCGATCAAGGCGATGATCGCCGACAACATGCCGGACGCGCAGGCGCTGACGCCGAAAGTGCTCTCGAGCGTCAAGGCCGGCGGAACGTTGGTCCTCGCCATCGTGATCAACCTGGCGCTGATTCCGGTGGTGATGTTCTACCTGCTGCGCGACTGGAACGTGATTCTGAAGCGGGTCGAGGAGCTGACGCCGCGGCGCTGGGTGGCAAAGCTGCACACGGTGGCCGTCGAGGTCGACGACGTGCTGGCCGAGTTCCTGCGCGGCCAGGCCTCGGTGATGATTGTGCTGGCGATCTACTATGCGGTGGCGCTGTCGATCGCGGGCCTGCAATTCGCGGTGCCGATCGGGATCCTGACCGGGCTGCTGGTGTTCGTTCCTTATGTGGGCTTCGGTCTCGGCCTTATCCTCGGGGTGCTGGCCGCGCTGCTGCAGTGGCATGGCCTGCCCGGATTTGTCGCGGTGCTGGCCGTGTACGGCGTCGGGCAGCTGCTCGAAGGCTATGTGCTGGTGCCCTGGCTCGTCGGCGACCGGATCGGCCTGCATCCGGTGGCGGTCATATTTGCGTTGCTCGCCTTCGGCCAGCTGTTCGGCTTCGCCGGCGTGCTGCTGGCACTCCCGGCGAGTGCGGTGCTGCTGGTCGCGCTGCGGCACTTGCGCAGGGCATACAACGATTCCGCGCTGTACCGGTAGTGTTCCGGGCGAGATCTCCACGACGTTGTCCGCGAGCGGGCGGCGCGCCTTCATTTGACGAGGTGGCGGACGCCGACCGGCGACGATGGAACAGCTGATATTCGAGCTCGCGCCGGCCGAGCCTCCGCGTCTTGCCAATTTCCTTCCGGGCCGCAATGCCGAGCTCGTCGCTTTGCTGCCACGCTTCGTCGCCGGAGACGTCGACGAGACGGGCCTCCTTCTGTGGGGCGCGCCCGGCGCGGGCAAGACCCATCTGCTGCATGCGGCGATCGCGTCGGCGCACGAGCAGCGGATCGCGGCGCGGTGGATTGCGCAGCCGGGCGAGCTTGCGTCGACGTCCGGCGACGACGACGCGCTGGTGGTCATCGATCGCGTCGATACTGCGGACGCGAATGCCGCGGCAGCGATCTTCAGCCTGTACAACGCGTTGAAGCAGCGCCGCGGCCGGCTGATCGCCGCCAGTCGCACGCCGCTCGCCGCGCTGCCGCTGCGCGAAGACTTGCGCACACGCCTCGGCTGGGGCCTGGTCTACGAAGTGCTGCCGCTATCCGATGACGACAAGCCCGCGGCGATGGCGGCGTTTGCCGAGCAGCGCGGCTTCCACTTGTCCGAGGACGTGATCGACTACTTGCTTCGCCATGGCCGGCGCGACCTGCCGTCGCTCCTGGCGACGCTGGCCGCGCTGGACCGGGCATCGCTTTCGAGCAAGCGCCCGATCACGGTGCCGCTGCTCAAGGATTGGTTGCGACGGGCGGACGTATGAGCGGCGGTGCGATGCGGTTGGACACGGCGGCCGATCGCCTGACGCTGTTCGATCTCGACAACACGCTGTTGGGCGGCGACAGCGACTACGGCTGGGCGCAGTTCCTGATCGAGGAAGGCGCCGTCGACGCCGAACCTTACGAACGCCGCAACGCCGCGTTTTTTGCCGACTACAAGGCAGGCCGGTTGGATATCCATGCGTTTCTCGAATTCCAGTTGCGCCCGCTGGCCGAAAACGAGCTATCGACCCTCATGGCCTGGCGCGAGCGGTTCATCGCCGAGAAAATCCAGCCGATGCTGCTGCCGGCAGGCCGCAAGCTCGTCGCGCAGCGGCTGGCCGCCGGCGACCTGGTCGCCGTCGTGACGGCAACCAACAGCTTCATCACCCGGCCCATCGCCGCGCTGTACGGGATCCGACACCTGGTCGCGACCGAGCCCGAGTTCGTCGCCGGTCGCTTTACCGGGCGGCCCAGCGGCGAGCCCTGCTTCCAGGCGGGCAAACTCGCCTGCCTGGATAACTGGCTTGCCGGCTTGAACCGGAATCTTGCCGATTTCTCCGAATCCTGGTTCTACAGCGATTCGCACAACGACCTGCCGCTGTTGCTGGCGGTGACCCATCCGGTCGCCATCGACCCCGACCCGGTGCTCGCGGCCCAGGCGGCCGCGCGCGGCTGGCCGATTGCCAGCTGGCGTTAAGGCCCACGCGGGCGATAGTCTCGCTCTGTCAACCGTTTATGCCAGGGTGGCGTTAATGGCGGCGACACGACTTCGAGTGTCGACCAACCCACCCCTAAGACTGAGGACAGACCCATGAACAAGCTGTTGACCGCGCTGCTCGCCGGCGCCTTTGCCGTATCGCTGACTGCCGCCGCGCAAACCCCGGCGCCGGCGCCTGCGGCGCCGGCCACGGCCGAAGCGGCGAAGGATGCCGCCAAGCACGATGCATCGATGGCCAAGGCTTCGGCCAAGACCGCCAAGAAGGAAGCCAAGAAAGCGAAGAAGTCCGCCAAGAAGGCCAAGAAGGAATCGGCCAAGGCCATGAAGAAGGACGCCGCCGCCAAGTCCGACAAGGCGATGGCGCCGGCTGAGCCCGCCAAGAAGTAAATTCAAGCTGATACCGTTGCAGGCCCGGCCCCGCGAGGGACCGGGCCTTTTGTTTTTTGCCACGCTGAAATTAGCCTATAATCATAGGCTTAAGATTTAGACTGGCGTTCGATGGACCGCAAGCATCGCATCGTCGTTGGATTGTCGGGCGGAGTCGACTCCGCGGTCGCGGCGTGGCTGCTCAAGCGCGCGGGCCATGAGGTCGTCGGCGTGTTCATGAAAAATTGGGAGGACGACGACAACGACGGCTATTGCACGTCGCGCCAGGACCTGGTCGACGCGGCATCGGTCGCCGACGTGATCGGCATCGAGCTCGAAGCGGTCAACTTCGCGGCTGAGTACCGCGACCGCGTGTTCGCGCATTTTCTGGACGAATACCGCGCCGGACGCACACCCAACCCCGACGTGCTGTGCAACAGCGAAATCAAGTTCAAGGCCTTCGTCGATCACGCCAGGGCGCTGGGCGCCGAGCGCATTGCGACCGGACACTACGCGCGGCTGGCAGCCGGCGAGCGCGGCGCCGCGCTGCGCAAGGCGGTCGACCCAGGCAAGGATCAGACCTACTTCCTGCATCAGCTTTCGCAGGCGCAGCTCGACGCCACGATGTTTCCGGTCGGCGACCTGGCCAAGCGCGACGTGCGCGCCATCGCTCGCGAGCAGGGCATACCGACGCATGCGAAGAAAGATTCGACCGGCATCTGCTTTATCGGCGAGCGGCCGTTCCGCGAGTTCCTGGCGCGTTATCTGCCCAGGGAACCCGGTGTGATCGAGACGGCGTCCGGCGCGCCGGTCGGGCGGCATCAGGGACTGGCCTACTACACGCTGGGCCAGCGGCAGGGCCTGGGTGTCGGCGGGACGCGCGGCGCAGGCGCCGAACCCTGGTTCGTCGCCGGCAAGGATCGCGCGCGCAATGCGCTGATCGTCGTCCAGGGCCATGACGATCCGCGCCTTTACGCCGAAGTCGTCGAAACAGCGGCGATGCACTGGATCGCCGGGACCGCGCCCAGCGGCCGGCGTTTCGCCGCCAAGACGCGCTACCGGATGGCCGACGCCCGTTGCAGCCTCGAGGCGTTGGCCGAAGGACGCTGGCGCGTTCGCTTCGACGCTCCGCAATGGGCGCCGACACCCGGGCAATATCTGGTGCTCTACGACGGCGAGACCTGCCTCGGCGGCGCGGTGATCGAATCGGCGCACGCGCGTGAGCTGGCGCCGGCACTCGCGGCCGTGGGCTGACCACCGGCCGACTGATCGCGCGGGCGCGATCCGTCGCCCGCCCCGAATGCCTCGCGCGCGGGGCCACGCTCGCGCAACAAGTTGTTACCAAGAAAATCGTCCCTACGTTGTCTGTATGGCTCGCCGCGCGTTAATAATTGGAGAAGGCGCCGATTATCGATTCGCAGTGCAAGGGCGCCGGAACAGTCAAGCGGTCCGGCGTGTTAGCCGGCCAAGGTGCTGATGAAATGTTGACGATGCCAATCGATTCCAATGCGCGCGCGGGCAACCGGGCGTTGCGCCCCCATCCCGCGCCGCAGCGACTGTTCGCGCTCGCGCTGATACTGATGCTCGCGCTGCTGGTGCCGCGTTCGCACGCTCAGTCCGCTCAATCCGGTGTGCCGCCCGACCTCGAAACATCGTCGGCCGAGTATCTTTCGCAGGATCAGCTCGACGCGCTACTGGCGCCGATCGCACTGTATCCCGACGACCTCCTGGCGCAGGTGCTGATGGCGTCGACCTACCCGCTGGAAGTGGTCGAGGCCGCGCGCTTCGTCCAGCAGAATCCCGGACTGAGCGGCGCCGCGCTCGACGATGCGCTGCAAACCAAGCGCTGGGATCCGAGCGTGCAATCGCTGGCTGCCTTTCCGCAGGTGCTGGCGATGATGAGCGACCGGCTGGAGTGGACCCAGCAGCTCGGCGACGCGGTGCTCGCCAACCGGCAGCAGGTGATGGATACGGTGCAGGCGCTGCGCGCCCGCGCCGAAGCCGCCGGCACGCTGCAGGACTCCGATCAGCAGCACGTGTACAGGTCGGATCAGGAGATCGTCATCGAGCCGACCCAATTCGATTACGTCTACGTGCCGGTCTACGATCCGATGCTGATCTACGGGCCGTGGTGGGTTGCCTCGTATCAGCCGTTCTTCTGGTATCCGCCGGCTTATTTCGGCTACCCGGTGCGCCGGGTCGGCGCCGGGATCAGCTGGGGCAGGCCCTGCCGGGTCGATCGAAATCATTGGGGCTGGGCGCATCCCGAATGGCGTGCCGGCACGATCGCCGTGACCGTCGGGCGCAACGTGTTTTTCAACCGCCCGCAGTACCGCGATTACCACGGCAGCGTTTCCTGGCGGCATGCGCCCGAGCACCGTCACGGTGTCGCCTACGGCAGTGCGCTCGTGCGCGATCGCTACGTCAACGTCGAGCGCCGTGGTACCGCAGTGCGGCGCGAATTGCGCACTGGCGCGCCATCGACCGCGCCGGGCCGGCAAGCCGTCGCACCGCGCACGATCACCGCCGCGCCGCAGACCAGTCCGGGCTACCGGCAGGCGCCGCCGGATGCGCGCGCTACACCGCAAGGCACTCATGCCTACCGGCAGGCGCCTCCCGAGCAGCGGGCCGGACCGGCGTTGCGCCAGGTGCCGAGCGGCGTCGCTCCGGCGCCGCCGCGGGTTCAGGCGCAACCGCGGGTTGCACCGCCGCCATCGATGCCACCGCGAATGATCGTCACCACGCCGCAAGCGGCACCTGCGCCGTCACCGTCACTGCCCCGCGTGATCGTCACGACACCTCAGGCCGCGCCCGCCCCGGCGCCGACGTATGCGCCGGCTCCGGCTCCGGCCGAGAGGGGTCGAGTCGTGCGCCAGGGAGTGATGCCCGCTCCCGCGGAGGCCGGCAATACGGGGCCACCCCGCGGCCGCTGAACCGTCAGGCGGTCGTCATCCCGGCGAAGGCCGGGATCCAAGTTGCGTTGTGACGCTTGGCGGATATCGCTGATTGGGCCCCGGCCTGCGCCGGGGCGACGCGTACGCTTGGAGTAACGCCTGCGCCGGGGCGACGTATGGCGGGGCGATCCGCTAGAACGGGATATCGTCGTCGAGGTCGTCGACGTTCTTTTTGGCCGGCGCCGCGCCGGGTTTGCCACCGCCGCCGCCGGCGGGGCTGCGCTCGCGTTCCGCGGGCGGCTCGCCGCTACCGCCCCCCGCACCGGATCGGCTGCCCAGCATCTGCATGCGATCGGCGATGATTTCGGTCGTGTACTTTTCCTGACCTTCCTTGTCCTGCCACTTGCGAGTCTGCAGCCGGCCCTCCACATACACCTGGCTGCCTTTTTTCAGGTATTCGCCGGCGATTTCGGCGAGTTTGCCGAAAAACGCGACCCGGTGCCATTCGGTGCGCTCCTGCTTTTCGCCGGCTTTGTCCTTCCATGTGTCGGTCGTGGCGATCGACACGTTCGTGACGGCTTCGCCGCCGGTCGTATACCGCGTCTCCGGATCGCGGCCCAGATTGCCGACCAGGATCACCTTGTTTACCGATGCCATCGAGCTTCTCCCCTACAAAATGCGCCGTTCGATGCTATGTCGGAGGCGGCGGCTTGGCCTTAAGCCCTTCGCATCGACCGGATGGCCGATGAGTGTCTATGAGGGCAGTGCGGACCAGCGCGGCGCTCGATCGAATGCTGTCGGACTTGCTCTGACGCGCGCATGTCGGCATCGAACGGGCGTGCGAAAAGGAGTATATTAGCAGGTTGCCTCAAAGGCTTCGCAGCGCAAACGCAGCAGCATGGACTACATCCGCATCCGGGGTGCACGCACCCACAATCTGAAGAACATCAACCTCGATCTGCCACGTCACCGGTTGATCGTCATCACCGGCCTGTCGGGCTCGGGCAAGAGCTCGCTCGCCTTCGATACGCTCTATGCCGAAGGGCAGCGGCGTTACGTCGAGTCGCTGTCGGCATACGCGCGGCAATTCCTGCAATTGATGGAAAAGCCCGACGTCGACCTGATCGAGGGCCTGTCGCCGGCGATCTCGATCGAGCAGAAGGCGACGTCGCACAACCCCCGATCGACGGTGGGCACCGTCACCGAGATCCACGACTATCTGCGGTTGCTCTTCGCGCGGGTCGGCGAGCCGTACTGCCCGAATCATCCGGAACAGAAGCTATCGTCGATGACGATCTCGCAGATGGTCGATGCGGTGCTGATGCTGCCGGAGGAAACGCGGCTGATGATCCTCGCGCCGGCAGTCGTCAACCGCAAGGGCGAGCAGGCCGAGCTTTTCGGCGAGCTCCGCGCCAAGGGTTTCGTCCGCGTCCGCGTCGACGGCAAGGTTTACGAGATCGACGCGACGCCCAAGCTAACCAAGAACACCAAGCACACGATCGAGGTGGTCGTGGACCGGCTGCGCGTGCGTCAGGATTTGAAGCAGCGGATTGCCGAGTCGTTCGAGACGGCGCTGCGCAACGGCGATGGGCGCGCGATCGCGGTCGAGATGGACAGCAACGTCGAGCATCTTTATTCGGCCAAGTTCGCCTGTCCGATCTGCAACTATTCGCTCGAGGAGCTCGAGCCGCGCCTGTTCTCGTTCAACAATCCGATGGGCGCGTGTCCGCGCTGTGACGGGCTGGGGGCGATCAGCTTTTTCGATCCCAAGCGCGTCGTCGCGTTTCCGCAGCTTTCGCTCGCCTCCGGCGCGATCAAGGGCTGGGACCGCCGCAACCAGTTCTATTTCCAGATGCTGCAAAGCCTCGGCAAGCATTACGCCTTCGATCTCGACAAGCCGTTCGACAAGCTGCCGGAGCGCATCCAGCAGATGATCCTGTACGGCAGCGACAAGGAAAAGATCGCGTTCCAGTACCTTTCCGAGCGCGGCAAGACCGTCGTGCGCGAGCATGCATTCGAGGGCATCATTCCCAACCTCGAGCGCCGCTATCGCGAGACCGATTCGGTCATGGTGCGCGAGGAGCTCGCCAAATATCTGAATTCGAAGCCCTGTCCCGAGTGCGAAGGCACGCGACTGCGGCGCGAAGCGAGGCACGTCAAGGTCGGTCCGCCCGGCGACGAGCGCGCGATCTACGAGATCAGCAACCGTCCGCTGAAGGAAGCCGGCGAGTTCTTCCGCAAGCTGAAGCTCGAAGGACAGCGCCAGGCGATCGCCGACAAGATCGTCAAGGAGATCGTCAACCGGCTGCAGTTCCTGAACAACGTCGGCCTCGACTATTTGTCGCTCGATCGCTCGGCGGAGACGCTGTCGGGCGGCGAGGCGCAGCGCATCCGGCTGGCCTCCCAGATCGGATCGGGATTGACCGGCGTCATGTACGTGCTCGACGAGCCGTCGATCGGATTGCACCAGCGCGACAACGATCGATTGCTGACGACGCTGAAGCACCTGCGCGATCTGGGCAACAGCGTTATCGTCGTCGAGCACGACACCGATGCGATCCTGTCGGCCGATCACGTCGTCGACATGGGCCCGGGCGCCGGCGAGCACGGCGGACAGATCGTCGCGCAGGGGACGCCGGAAGAGATCCGCCGCGCGCCGCATTCGCTGACCGGACAGTACCTGGCCGGGCATCGGCAGATCCCGATCCCGGCGCAGCGCCACAAGGCGGACTTGAAGCGCGTGTTGACGATCACGGGCGCAACCGGCAACAACCTGAAAGGCATCACGCTGAATTTGCCGGTGGGCGTGTTCGTCTGCGTCACCGGCGTTTCCGGCTCGGGCAAGTCGACCCTGATCAACGATACGCTCTACCATGCGGTCGCGCGCCAGCTGTACGGCAGCACCGCCGAGCCCGCGCCGTACGCGGAAATGCACGGCCTCGAGTATTACGACAAGGTCATCAGCGTCGACCAGAGTCCGATCGGCCGCACGCCGCGGTCGAATCCGGCGACCTACACGGGACTGTTCACGCCGATCCGCGAGCTGTTCGCACAGGTCAAAGAGGCGCGCGAGCGCGGCTACGGCCCCGGACGCTTTTCGTTCAACGTCAAGGGCGGTCGGTGCGAAGCCTGCCAGGGCGACGGGCTGATCAAGGTCGAGATGCATTTTCTGCCCGACGTCTATGTTCCCTGCGACGTCTGTCACGGCCAACGCTACAACCGCGAGACGCTCGAGATCCAGTACAAGGGAAAGAACATCCACGATGTGCTGTCGATGACCGTGGAGCAGGCGCACGCGTTCTTCGAGCCGGTGCCGGTAGTCGCGCGGAAGCTCTCGACCTTGCTCGACGTGGGCCTGGGCTATATCACGCTGGGGCAATCGGCGACGACGCTTTCAGGCGGCGAGGCGCAGCGCGTCAAGCTGGCGCTGGAGCTGTCGAAACGCGATACCGGCCGCACGCTGTACATCCTCGACGAGCCGACGACGGGCCTGCATTTCCACGACATCGAAATGCTGCTGACGGTGCTGCATCGCTTGCGCGACCACGGCAATACCGTCGTCGTCATCGAGCACAATCTGGACGTCATCAAGACCGCCGACTGGGTGATCGATCTGGGTCCGGAAGGCGGCGCCGGCGGCGGGAATATCATTGCCGAGGGCACGCCGGAGCAGGTAGGCAACATGCCGGGCAGCTACACCGGAAGCTACTTGAAGCCGGTGCTCGACCGGCATGCCGGCCGCCAGGCCGCACGCGGCGAGCCGGCACGCAACGGACGCGGCAAAAAAGCCGCCGCGGATTTGCTCGGTTAGGTACAGTTTTACACACGCCGCTGACGGGTGTCGCGAAGGAGAAGCGATGGATCGAGTCTGGAAGAGGCTGCTTGCAATCGTCGCTGTCGCCGGCATCGTCGGCGTCGCGGGCCCGGG
Organism: uncultured beta proteobacterium; assembly: GCA_963828665.1. Taxonomy (GTDB): domain Bacteria; phylum Pseudomonadota; class Gammaproteobacteria; order Burkholderiales; family Casimicrobiaceae; genus PALSA-1003. The sequence goes on along the minus strand of CAWHFL010000004.1, from coordinate 17,865 downwards.
AGTGGCCGCGGACACCTCACGCTGGAGTTATGCGGGCGCCAACGGTCCGGCGAAATGGGCCAGGCTGGGAAAGGATTTCGCCGCCTGCGCGCTGGGCAAGACGCAATCGCCGATCGACATTCCGGACGCCGAGGCGCGGAAAGGCGACTTGCCGCCGCTATTGTTCGACTATCGGCCTACGCCGCTGCGGATCATCGACAACGGACACACGATCCAGGTCAACTACGCGCCGGGCAGCACGATTTCGGTCGCGGGCAAGCGCTACGAGCTGGTCGAATTCCACTTCCACAAGCCGAGCGAGGAGAAGATCAGCGGGAAGGGGCATGACATGGAGGCGCATCTGGTCCACAAGGGCAGCGACGGCAAGGTCGCCGTCGTCGCTGTGCTGCTCGACGCAGGCAAGGAGAATGCGCTGATCAAGGCGCTGTGGGCCAACCTGCCGCAGACCAAGGACAAGGAGAACGCCGTCGACGCGGTGAAGATCAACGCGCTCGATCTGCTGCCCCGCGACAAAGGCTATTACACGTTCGCCGGCTCGCTGACGACGCCGCCGTGCAGCGAGGCCGTGACCTGGTTCGTGCTGAAGACGCCGACGCCGATCTCGGCCGACGAGATCGCACGTTTCGCCAGGTCGTATCCGATGAATGCGCGTCCGGTGCAGGACCTCAACGGGCGGGACATCCAGGCGACGCGGTAACGCGCCGCGAACGACAAGAAGCGCGGCGCCGACTCGACGTCGGGCCGCGCTTTGCTACTTCTCGTTAGTTACTGAATCGTGATCTGCTTGCTGTTGACCTTGGCCACCTTCGGCAGGGTCAGTTGCAGCACGCCGTCGACATGCGTCGCCTGTGCGCCGTTGGCATCGACCGGCTCGGGCAGCCGAATGGCACGCGACAGCTTGCCGAAGCTGCGCTCTTGCCAAAGAGTCTTGCCGTTGGCGTCGATTTCCTGGCTGAACGAAGCGCCGATGGTGACGTTGCGGTCTTCGACGTTCACTTCGATCTTGTCCTTCGGAATACCGGGCAGCTCGGCCTTGACGATATAGGCTTCCGGCGTCTCGACGACGTCCAGCGCAATGCTGCGGCTGGCCGCGCCCGCATCGCCGTTGGCCAACACCGACCCGAACGCGCGATCGAACACGCGATCCAACGGATCGAAATAGCGAATCAGACTGGTCATTTGTTTCTCTCCATTCGTTTTCCGCGGCCACTGGGGACAAAGCTTTAAGCCGCGCACGACAGATAAATGGCGGCCCGCCGGCCGAATTCAAGGGGTGTCCGGCGCGTCCGATGGACGGAGGGTCGGTTCGACGGACGCGCGGTCGACCGCGGGAGCGACCGGCGGGGCGTAAGCGGAGATCGCCGCAAGGATGCCCTGCAGCAGCGCACGGGGCGCCGGCGGACAGCCGGGGATCGCGACGTCGACGGGGATCACGCTGGCGACGCCGCCCAGGCTCGCATAACTTTGGCCGAAGATTCCGCCGGTGCAGCCGCAATCGCCGACGGCGACGACCAGCTTGGGCTCGGGGGTAGCGTCGTAGGTGCGCTGGAGCGCGATCGCCATGTGCTTCGACACCGGGCCGGTGACCAGGAGCATGTCGGCGTGGCGCGGACTCGCCACGAAGCGTATGCCCAGGCCTTCGAGGTTGTAGTACGGATTGGCGAGCGCCTGGATCTCGAGCTCGCAGCCGTTGCACGAGCCTGCGTCGACGTGCCGGATCGTCAGCGCGCGGCCCAGGGTGCGCAGGATCGCCTTTTGCAGGCGAGCGACGACGACCATGTCCTCGTCAGCCGTGGGCGCTGTCTCGCTCTTGATCCCCGTCTTCGCAATCTGGTGGAGGATATGCAGCATGGCTAGAGGTCGTGACCGCTGTAGGAAAGGTTGAACGATTTGTTGATCAGCGGAAAGTCGGGAACGATGTTGCCGATCACGGCGTGCTCGATCACCGGCCAGTTCTGCCACGACGGGTCGTGCGGATGGCAGCGTCGGACCGAGCCGTCGTGACCGCTTTCCAGCGCGATAAAGACCGGGCCGCGCCAGCCCTCGGCACAGCCGATCGCCAGCCGCGATGCCGGCGCCTGGGGCAGTTCCGTTGCGATGTCGCCGTCGGGCATCGCTGCGAGCATCGCGGCGACCAGGCGCAGCGATTCGAAGGTTTCGTCGAAGCGTACCGAGACCCGCGCGGCGACGTCGCCATCGGCGTGCGTCACCCGCCGCACGCCCAGCGCATCGTAGGGCGTCCAGGGGAAATCACAGCGCAGATCGTCGGGCAGCCCGCTGGCGCGCGCAGCCAGCCCGGTCAGGCCGAGCTTCATCGCGAGCTCGCGCGTGACCTGTCCGCAGCCGCGAAACCGGTCCTGCAGGCCGGCGTGCTCGTCGTAGATATCGCGCAGCACCGCGACCTCGCGTTCGAGTGAAGCGCATTGCTCGCGCATCAGCGCGGCGTCTTCGGCGCGAAGGTCGCGCGCGATGCCCCCGGGCACGACGACGTCCATCAGCAGCCGATGGCCGAAGGCGCGGTCGTTCAGACGCAGCACGTCCTCTCTCAGTCGCGAGAACTGCGAAAGGCCGAACGCAAATCCGCCGTCGTTGCCGAGGTAGCCGAGATCGCCCAGATGGCTCGCGATGCGCTCGCGCTCCAGGCATAGCGCGCGCAGCCACGCCGCGCGCGGCGGCGCGGCGCAGGACGCGATCGATTCGACCGCCTGGGCATAGGCGCAGGCGTAGGCGACGGTGCTGTCGCCGGAAATCCGGCCGGCGAGCCGACAGCCATCGACCAGCAAAAGCGATTCGAAGCGTTTTTCGATGCCCTTGTGCACGTAGCCCAGCCGCTCCTCCAGACGCAGCACCTTTTCGCCGACGACCTGGAAGCGGAAATGTCCCGGCTCGATCGTCCCCGCGTGAACGGGACCGACCGCGATTTCGTGCACGCCGTCGCCCGCCACGCGCACGAACGGGTAGTCTTCCTGGCCCGGAGCCCAGGCCGGCGAGACTTCGAAATCGCGCCGCAGCGGAAAGCGGTCGATCGGCCACGCCGCCTGCCAGGTCCACGGGCGCTGGTCTTCGGCGTCGCAGACCGCGCCGAGCAGGTCGAACGCCGAGCGCTGCATGCGATTGGCCGCCGGAAAAATCGGCGACAGGTCAGGATAGCGCGCGCCTTCGTCCGGCAGCGTGTGCTCGAGCAAGGTCAGGCCGTCGCCGTCGCGCAGCAAGACGCGAACGGCGAAGCCGCGGCCGAGATCGCGCTCGTCGCTCGCCCATAGGGCGACGAGCGCGCCGCCGCGCTCCCACGCCAGCCGACAGGCGGAGAGCAGCTGGCCGGAGCTGACCCGGCAGCGCTGCGCCGGCATCGTGCAGGGCAGGGAGGAGGCGGCGAGTCCGAGCGGCGAGACGTTCATCGGGAGCAGGCGTGGTCAACCGATCAGTCGTGCCGCCTGGCGATACCAGTCGGCGAGAAACGGCGGGATCCAGAGGCCCAGCATCAATACGATCCCCAGGTGGATGAACACCGGGATCATCGCCGGCCGGTGCGGCAGCCGCTTGACCGTCGTCTCGCCGAACACCATCGGCTGGATGCGCGAAAAAATCGCGGCGAACGAGATCGCCAGCCCGCCCAGCAAGAGCGGTGTCGCCCACGGCTGCTCGTGAATCGCGGTGGTCAGGACCAGGAATTCGCTGGCGAAGACGCCGAACGGTGGCATGCCGAGGATCGCTAGCGTACCCAGCGCGAGCCCCCACCCGATCAGCGGACTGATCGTCACCAGGCCGCGAATGCCGTCCATCAATTGCGTGCCCGCTTTTTGCGTCGCGTGTCCGACGGTGAAAAAAATCGCCGACTTGGTCAGCGAGTGCACGGTCATGTGCAGCAGGCCCGCGAAGCTCGCGATCGGGCCGCCCATGCCGAAGGCGAAAGTGATGATGCCCATGTGCTCGATCGACGAATAGGCGAACAGCCGCTTGATGTCCTTCTGGCGCAGCAGCAGCAGCGACGCCACGACCAGCGACAGGAGTCCGAAGCCCATCATCAAGGTCCGTGCGAACGACGTGTGCACCGAGCCTTCGACCAGCACCTTGCAGCGGACGACCGCGTACAGCGCCACGTTGAGCAGCAGGCCCGACAGCACCGCCGATACCGGCGTCGGACCTTCGGCGTGCGCATCGGGAAGCCAGTTGTGCAGCGGTACCAGGCCGACCTTGGTGCCGTAGCCGACCAGCAGAAAAACAAAGGCGAGCGAGAGCACGGTCGGCTCGAGATCGCCCTTGACGTGGTTGAGCTCGGTCCACAGCAGCGCATTTCCGCCGGCGCCGAGCAGTTTTTCCGCGGCGAAATAGAGCAGGATCGTTCCAAACAGCGCCTGCGCGATGCCGACGCCGCACAGGATGAAGTACTTCCAGGCCGCCTCGAGGCTCGCCGGCGTGCGGTAGAGCGAGATCAGCAGCACCGTCGTCAACGTCGCGGCTTCCATCGCGACCCACAACAGGCCCATGTTGTTGGTCGACAGCGCCAGCAGCATCGTGAAATTGAACAGCTGGTACATGCTGTGGTAGAGCCTGAGCCGCCCCGGCGTCAGGTGCCCTAGCTCCTGCTCGATCCTCATGTACGGCCGCGAAAAGATCGACGTCGTCAGGCCGACGAACGCGGTCAGCGCGATCAGGAAGACATTGAACGAATCGACGAAAAAAAGCTTGTCGGCTACGAGCAGCGGGCCCTCGCCGATCACGCGAACGGTCAGCGCCACGGCCGCGGCGAACGTGACCAGCGATACGCCGATGTTGATTTCCGGAGCGTGCTCACGCTCGCCGATCGAGGCGAGCAGCACAGCGCCGGCGATCGGCGCGCCGAGGACGGCGAAAATCTCGCTCACTCGGCCTCCTCGAACGAAGTCGAGTGCCGCCGCCAGGTCGTGTCGGCCGAACTCGGTCGCGCGGCGCCGCGCCTTTCGGCCTTGGCTCGGCTTCGCCTCACCCGCCGCGCTCACTCGGCCTCCTTCAGCTTTTCCAGATGCTGCAGGTCGAGGCTGTCGAACTGTTCGCGGATCTGGAAGAAGAACACGCCGAGGATCAGCATCGCGACCAGCACGTCCAGCGCGATCCCCAGCTCGACCACCATAGGCATCCCGTAGGTCGCGCTGGTCGCCGCGAAGAACAGCCCGTTTTCCATCGCCAGGAAGCCGATCACCTGCGGGATCGCCTTGCGCCGGGTGATCATCATCAGGAAGGCGAGCATGACGCTGGCCATCGCGATCCCCAGCGTTGCCCGGGTCACCGTGTTGGCGAGCTGAGAGATCGGCAGCGCCAGGTTGAACGCGAACACGACCAGAACGATGCCGAGCAGCATCGTTGTCGGAATGTTGATCAGGCCTTCGACGTCCCATTTGACGTCGAGCTTCAGAATAAGCCGGTGCAGCAGCCACGGCAGCAACATCACCTTGAGCACGAGCGTCAGCCCGACCGACCAGTACAGATGCGGCTGATGGGTTGCGAACGCGACGATCGCGGTCGACGAGGCGAGCGCGAATCCCTGCGCGGCGAACAGGTTGATCAGCGTCAGCACGCGGCGTTGCGCAAGCATCGCGAACGCCAGCAGCAGCAGTACTGCGGCGAGCAGGTTGATCAGCTGCGCCCAGATCGGGATCTGCGTCATCGGCATCAGCTCGACCTTAGCTGCCCAGCATCAGGTTGACCAGCATTGCCAGCACCGCGAGCAGGAAGGCGGTGCCCAGAAACTCGGGCGCGCGAAAAATACGCAATTTCGCCGACAGCGTCTCGATCACCGCCAGAGCGAAGCCGCCGACGGCGAGCTTGACGATCAGCACCGGCGTAGCGCCGAGGATGGCAAGCCAGTCGGCGCTGCCTTCCGCGATCCCGAACGGCAGGAACAGCGCCAGCCCGATGCACGAATAATTGAACAGCTTCAGCGCGGAGGCCCACTCGATCAGGGCCAGGTGCCGCGCCGAATACTCGAGCAGCATCGCCTCGTGGATCATCGTCAGCTCGAGGTGGGTCGCCGGATTGTCGATCGGGATGCGCGCGTTCTCGGCCAGCGACACCATCGTGAACGCGACGCCGGCGAAGGCGAGGCTCGGATAGATGGCGAATTCGCGGTGCGCGAGCGTATCGACGATCGTCGGCAGCGAGGTCGAGCCCGAGATCAGCGATGCGGTGAACAGCACCATCAGCAGCGCCGGCTCGGCGAGAAAGCCGACGAACATCTCGCGCCGCGCGCCCATCGAGCCGAACGCCGTGCCGATATCCATCGCGGCCAGCGCCCCGAACACGCGCGCCAGCGCGAACAGGCCGACCAGCGCGATCGCGTCGGCGGCGCGCGCGAACGGCAAGTCGGTCGCGAGCGACGGCACGATTGCCGCCGCGAGCGCCATCGCGGCGAAGACGATGTACGGCGTAATCCGGAACAGCCACGATGCATGCTCCGCGACGACGGCGTCCTTGTGGAACAGCTTCCGGATCATCCGGTACGGTTGCAGCAGCGGCGGCGCGCTGCGGTTGGAAAGCCAGGCCCGGCACTGATTGACCCATCCGACCAGGATCGGCGCGAGCGTGAGCGCGATCGCGAGCTGAAGCAGTTGCGACAGGAAGCCGGCGGCGCTCATCGGATGAACATCAGCAGCGCGAGCAGCGTGACGAAGCTGTAGATGAGGTAGATCGAAATCCGGCCTTGCTGGATCCTGCCCGCGAAGCGCGCCATGAACTCGACCGCGTGCATTACCGGCAGGTACAGCCATTGCCAAAGGTGGTCGCCCAGGGTCACGCGATACTGCGGCTTTGCATCGAATGGCGAAGGCAGCACGCGCTCGATGCGGAAGAAGGCTTCGAATACCTGCCGGATCGGCTGCCCGAAGCCTTCCGCCGTGTCCTGCATGCGCGGCGTCTGCATCGGAAATCCGCAATCCCAGGGCGGACCGCTGCGCACGCGTCCGTGGTAGTAGCGGTGCACGATCTGGATCGTCAGCAGGACGACGGCGACGATCACCACCAGCACGATCAGCGGGCTGTAGCTCGAGCGGTCCGGGCTGATCGGCGCGAGCAGCCACCATTTGTCGCCGGCATGGCCGACGGTCGCGCCGATCAGCGCCGCGTTGACGTTGTCGATGAGGGCGATGACCGTGCCCGGAAACAGGCCCAGCGCCACGCACCCGGTGGCGAACCATGCCAGCGCGACGCGCTCGAAATGACCGGCATCGTGCGCGTACGCCAGCTGCGCCTCCCGCGGGCGTCCAAGGAAGACGACGCCGTAGAACTTGACCATCACATAAGCGCCCAGTGCCGCGACCAGCACCAGCGCCGCCGCCGCGAGCGGCACGAGCATGTTGATGAAAGATTGCGGCAGCGTCGGCGTAAAGAGGAATGCCTGCAGCAGCAGCCATTCGGAAACGAAGCCGTTGAGCGGGGGCAGCCCCGCGATCGCCAGCGCGCCGATCAGCGCCGCCCATGCGACCCAGGGCATGCGATGAATCAGGCCGCCGAGCTTGCCGAGGCTCCTCTCGTGGGTCGCATGCAGTACCGAGCCCGTCGCGAGGAACAACAGGCTCTTGAAGAACGCGTGATTGAGCGCGTGGTAGAGCGTTGCCACCAGCGTGACCGACGCGAGCAGCGACTTGCCGTTCGCCTTGAACAGGATCGTCAGCCCGATGCCGGCGACGATGATGCCGATGTTCTCGATCGACGAATAGGCGAGCAGGCGCTTCATGTCGACCTGAACCGTCGCGTAGATGACGCCGAAAAGCGCGGTCAGCAAGCCAAGCACCAGCGCCGTGACGCCCCACCACCACAGCTGCGCATTGAGCAGGTCGAACGTCACCCGCAACAGGCCGTAGATCGCCGTCTTCAGCATCACTGCGGAGAGCAGCGCCGATACCGGCGAGGGCGCCGCCGGATGCGCTTCCGGCAGCCAGACGTGCAGCGGCAAGAGCCCGGCCTTGGCACCGAATCCGGAGAGCGCCAGCAGGAACGCGATCGAGGGCCACGCGCCGGGCAGAACCATCGAGCGCATCGAGCCGAAGGTGTAATCGCCGCTGCCGCCCTGCATCACGCCGAAGCAGAGCAGGATGGCCACCGCGCCGACGTGCGCGATCAGCAGGTAGAGGAATCCGGCCCGGCGTATTTCGGGGACGACGTGGTCGGTCGTCACCAGGAAGAACGAGGCCAGCGCCATCGTCTCCCATGCCACCATGAACATGTAGGCGTCGTCGGCGACGAGCACCAGCGCCATCGCCGCGAGAAACACGTGATATTGCAGGCATAAAAGTCGCGGCGATTCGTTTTCGCTGGCGTGGAAGTAACCGGCCGAATACACCGAGATGCCCGCCGTCGCGGCGCCGAGCAGCACCAGGAAAAATGCCGACAGCGCGTCGAGCCGCAGGTGAAACGGCAGGTCGGGCAGACCCAGCGGCAGCACCATCGCCTGCGGAACGTCGCCGATGCCCGTCAGCGCGATGACGGCAATCGCGAGACCGACCAGCGCACCGGCCACGAAAAGCGAACGGCCGAAGAAGCCACCGCGGGTCGGAACCAGCGCCAGCAGGCCGATCGCAAGCCACGCGACGATGGCATAAACGATCAGCGGCAGGGCGCTGATCATCGCCGGAACGCTCCGATGCTTCGCGTCCGACGGAAGGTGCCTCGAGCCATCGTGTCTACTTGACGCGCATGCCGGGCTCGGCGCCCGAGTCCGGCGCGAGCAGGTAGATGCCCGGTCCCTCGCCCGATGCGGCGAGCACCATGCCCTCGGACACGCCGAACTTCATCTTGCGCGGGGCGAGATTGGCGACCATCGGCGTCAGGCGGCCGATCAGGTCCTGCGGCTGGTAGGCGCTCTTGATGCCGGCGAACACCGTCCGGTGGCGCGCTTCGCCGACGTCGAGCGTGAGCTTCAGGAGCTTGTCGGCGCCGTTGACCTGCTCGGCGTTGACGATGCGCGCGACGCGAAGATCGATCTTGGCGAACTCGTCGATGCTGATCGGCGGCGCGACCGGAATCGTTGCCGCGGCAGGCTCGGCCGCCGGCGCGGAGACTGCGCCGGCCGCCGCTTTGGGTCCTTCGAGCAGCGCATCGACCAGCTTCGGATCGATGCGATTGAGCAGGTGCTTGTAGTCGCCGATCGCGTGTCCTGCCGGCAGCGCCGTACCGAGATCACTCCACGCCTGCGAGGGAATCTGCAGAAACAGCTCGGCGCTGGCCGCGACCGCGGGCAGCACCGGCTTGAGCAAGGTCGTCAGGATCCGGAAGTCATCGATGCATTCCGAGCAGATTTGCTGCACGCGCTCCGCCCCGTCGGGACGTTTGGCCGCCTCCCAGGGCTTGTTGCGATCGAAATATTCGTTGGTGCGGTCGGCGAGCTCCATCACTTCCCGCAGGGCCTTGCCGAATTCGCGGTTGGCATAGAGCAGGGCGATGTTGTCGGTCAGGGCGCGCAACGCCATGCCGTGACGTGCGTCGAATCCGGTCGTCGCGGCGAGCTTGTTGCCGGTCTGCGCGATAAAGCGCGCGGCCCGGCTGGCGATATTGACGTACTTGCCGATCAGGTCGCTGTTGACCCGCGCCAGAAAATCGTCGGGATTGAAATCCAGGTCCTCGACTTTGGCGTTGAGCTTGGCGGCGATGTAATAACGCAGCCATTCCGGATTGAGTCCCAGGTCGAGATAAAGCTCGGGGCTGATGCCGGTGCCCCGCGACTTGGACATCTTCTCGCCGGTGAAGGTGATGAAACCGTGGACGAAGATATTGTCCGGAACCTTGTACGGGGCGCCGGCGAACTTGAGCATCGCCGGCCAGAACAGCGTGTGGAAATAGACGATGTCCTTGCCGATGAAATGATATTGCTCGACGCCTTCGCCGCTCAGAAAATCGGCCAGAGCGATGTTCTTGCTCGCAAGGTCCGCCTTGAGGCTGGCCAGATAACCGACCGGCGCGTCCAGCCAGACGTAGAAATACTTGCCTGGCGCGTCGGGGATCGGGATGCCGAAATAAGGCGCGTCGCGCGAAATGTCCCAGTCGGCGAGCCCCTTGCCGTCGCCGGCCGGTTTTTCGGCCAGCCACTCGAGCGCCTTGTTCGCGACCTCCGGTTGCAGCCTGCCCGGCGCTTGCGTCCATTGGCGAAGGAATGCGATGCATTGCGGGTCCGACAGCCGGAAAAAAAAGTGCTCCGACGACTTCAATACCGGTGTCGCACCGGTGAGCGTCGAATACGGGTTCTTCAGATCGGTCGGCGCATACACCGAGCCGCAGACCTCGCACGAGTCGCCGTATTGATCCTTGGCGCCGCAGACCGGGCATTCGCCCTTGATGTAGCGGTCGGGCAGAAACATCGCCTTCACCGGATCGAAAAATTGCTCGACCGCTTTCGAATAGATCAGGCCACGGTCTTTCAGCCGACGGTATATGTCCTGTGACAGCTCGACGTTTTCCGGCGAATCGGTGCTGTGCCAGTGGTCGAAGCTCAGATGAAAGCCCTTGCCGGCGAACTCGCCGATGCCGAGAATCTTCGGCCGGGTCGCGGCGATGCGGGCGACCATCTGTTGCGGCGTGACACCCTCGGCTTCGGCGGCCAGCATGATCGGCGCGCCGTGCGCATCGTCGGCGCAGACGAAATGCACGTCGTGCCCCTGCATGCGCTGGAACCGCACCCAGATGTCGGCCTGGATGTATTCCATGATGTGCCCGATGTGAAACGGGCCATTGGCGTATGGCAGCGCGGTCGTGACGAACAGCGTGCGGCGCGGCATGCGGCGAAGACCTTTGATGCGGCAGGGGATTCGCGCATTCTAGCAAATGGCCTTAAGCGACGAGTACCGACGGCGGGCGTTTTTCGCTAAACTCGTCGTTTAACCGCTTCACTCGATAAATATGGCCATCTCAGAGGCAGACGTACAAGCCAGCCTGCATGCGTTGATCGACCCCAACACCGGACGCGACTTCGTTTCCGACAAGGCGATCCGCAAGGTGCAGGTCGATGGCGGCAACGTAGCCGTCGACGTCGTGCTCGGCTACCCGGCGAAAAGCCAGCACGAGACATTGCGCCGGCTGATCCAGCGCCATCTCTCGGCGCTCCCTGGCATCGGCAAGGTCGCGGTGACGATCAGCCATCGCATCGGCTCGCACGCGGTGCAGCGCGGCGTCAAGCTCGTGCCCGGCGTCAAGAACATCATCGCCGTCGCGAGCGGCAAGGGCGGCGTCGGCAAATCGACGACAGCGGTCAACCTGGCGCTGGCGCTGTCGGCCGAAGGGGCAACGGTCGGCGTGCTCGACGCCGACATCTACGGGCCGTCGCAGCCGATGATGCTGGGCATTGCCGGCAGGCCGGAATCGAAAGACGGCAAGACACTGGAGCCGCTCGAGGCGCACGGCGTCCAGGCAATGTCGATCGGCTTTCTGATCGATACCGACACGCCGATGGTCTGGCGCGGGCCGATGGTGACGCAGGCGCTCGAGCAGCTGCTGAAAGATACCAACTGGCGCGACCTCGACTACCTGATCGTCGATCTGCCGCCGGGCACGGGCGACATCCAGCTGACGCTGTCGCAGAAGGTGCCGGTGACCGGCGCCGTGATCGTCACGACGCCGCAGGACATCGCGCTGATCGATGCGCGCAAGGGACTGAAGATGTTCGACAAGGTCGGCGTCCCGATCGTGGGCATCGTCGAGAACATGTCGACGCACATTTGCTCGAACTGCGGCCACGCCGAGGCTATCTTCGGCGAAGGCGGTGCGAAGAAAATGTGCGACGACTACAACGTGCCGTTTCTCGGCCAGTTGCCGCTCGATATCCATATCCGCGAGCAGGCTGATTCGGGCCGGCCGACCGTCGTCGCCGACCCCGACGGAGCGATCGCGACGATCTACAAGGACATCGCGCGCAAGACCGCGGTGTTCGTTGCGCAGAAGGCCGAGGATTTTTCCGCGAAGTTTCCCAACATCGTCGTCCAGAACACCTGATTGCCGGCACTGCGGCAGCCTCACCGATGATCAAGTCCGACCGCTGGATCCGCCGCATGGCGGCCGAGCACAAGATGATCGAGCCGTTCGAGGCCGGCCAGGTGCGCGAGATCCAGGGTAAGAAGATCGTGTCGTACGGCACGTCGAGCTACGGCTACGACATCCGCTGTTCGAACGAATTCAAGCTGTTCACCAATCTCAATTCGACGATCGTCGACCCGAAGAACTTCGATGACAAGTCGTTCGTCGACTTCAACGGCGAGTCCTGCATCATTCCGCCGAACTCGTTTGCGCTCGCCCGAACGGTCGAGTATTTCCGCATCCCGCGCAACGTGCTGACGATTTGCCTCGGAAAATCGACGTACGCGCGCTGCGGCATCATCGTCAACGTGACGCCGCTCGAGCCTGAATGGGAGGGCTACGTCACGCTCGAGTTCTCGAACACGACGCCGCTGCCCGCGAAGATCTATGCCAACGAAGGCGTCGCGCAGGTGATCTTTTTCGAGTCCGACGAGGTCTGCGAGACGTCGTACAAGGACCGCGGCGGCAAATATCAGGGCCAGAAGGGCGTGACGCTACCCAAGATCTGACCCGATGCCGTTCGCGACCTCCAAGCGGGCCTCGATTGCCGTCATCGCCGTCTGCCAGGTCGCAGCGATGGCGGTGTGGTTTTCCGCTTCCGCGGTCACACCGGCGCTCGCCGCCGAGTTCCATCTGTCGAATTTCGCGCAGGCAGCGCTGACCAGCGGCGTCCAGGCGGGCTTCGTCGTCGGTTGCCTGGGGAGCGCCTTTCTCGGCCTTCCCGACCGCGTCGATCCACGGTGGCTGTTCGCCGCATCGGCCGCGACGGCCGCACTGTCCAACGCGGGCCTGCTGCTGGTCGACCCGGCATCGGTCGCCGCACCGCTGCTGCGACTGATCACCGGCATCGGGATGGCCGGCGTCTACCCGGTCGGCATGAAGCTCGCGACGACCTGGGCGCGCGACGACATGGGACTGATGGTCGGCATCCTGGTGGGCGCGCTGACCTTGGGCTCGGCATCGCCACATCTGTTCAACGCCTTCGGCGGCGTCGATTGGCGTCCGACGGTGGCGCTGTCGTCGGCGAGCGCGCTGGCCGCCGCGTTCGGCATTGCGCTCGCCGGACTGGGCCCGAACCGCAAGCCCGCGCCGCGCTTCGAGCCGGCTGCGATGCTGCTGGCGTGGCGCGACGTGCCGCTGCGGCTCGCCAACCTGGGCTATCTCGGACACATGTGGGAGCTCTACGCGATGTGGGCGTGGATCGGCGTCTTCCTCAACGCGAGCTTCGCCATCTCGTTGCCGCCTTCGTCGGCGCAAGTCGCCGCCAGGCTCGCGGCGTTCGCCACCATAGCCGCCGGCGCCTTCGGCTGCGTCGGCGCGGGACTCGTCGCGGACCGGATCGGCCGCACGACGGTGACCATCATCGCGATGGCCGTTAGCGGCAGTTGCGCTGCCGGCGTCGGTCTGCTGTACGGCGGCGCGCCCTGGCTGCTGGTCGCCGTCTGCGTCGTCTGGGGCATCAGCATCGTCGCCGACTCCGCACAGTTCTCGGCCTCGATCGCGGAGCTCGCCGATCCGGCGCGCGTGGGCACGATGCTCACCTTGCAAACGGCGCTCGGCTTCACGCTGACGCTGGTGACGATCCACCTGCTGCCGTATTTCGTCGACGCCCTGGGCTGGCGGCACGCTTTCGTGCCGCTGGCGATCGGTCCGGCGGCGGGGGTCTGGGCGATGGCCCGGCTGCGCGCCAATCCGGCGTCATTGCGGCTGGCCGGCGGCCGGCGCTGATAGCAGGCCCTTGTCGAATTTTCGGCTGGAATCGGTATCGGGCTCGGCGTAGCATCAAAGGCCGCGGCGCGGCAGATCGCGCCGGTTTTCCGGGCGAACTCAAGCGAGGGGAAATCCATGGCTTATCATCTGGAAGGAAGGCTGCTCGAAGTCTGCAATTGTCGCGTGCTGTGCCCGTGCTGGATCGGCGAGGATCCCGACTTCGGCACCTGCGACACCATCGTTTCCTGGCATTTCGACAAGGGCACGATCAATGGCGTCGACGTCGCAGGCCACACGATCGCGATGATCGCCCACATTCCGGGCAACATCCTGCAGGGCAACTGGCGCGCCGCGGTCTACCTCGACGACAAGGTCAGCGCCCAGCAGGAGGAAGCGATCCTCGGCGTCTATACGGGCAAGCTGGGCGGACCTGTCGCGGACCTGGCCAAGCTGGTCGGCGAAGTGGTGTCGGTCGAAAAAGTGCCGATCCAGTGGGATGTCCATGGCGGCAAGGGCGTAATCAAGATCGGCAACGCCGGGTATGCCGAGCTCGAGCCGTACAAGAGCGCGAGCGGCGCGACGACCACGCTCACGGACACGGTCTTTTCGACGGTCCCCGGTGCGCCGGTGTTCGTCGGCAAAAGCCCGCGCTATACCTCGAAGGTCGACAAGCTGGGGATCAACCTCAACTTGAGCGGCCACAACGCGCTGCAAAGCACGTTCCTGTTCAATGCCTGAAGGCGACTGACGAGGACGACGGACCCGATCGCCGTGCCCGACCGCCCGGCAACGGCCGCAGCCTCTGCGGCCCGCGCCCTCGATCCGCAGACGCTACGCGTCGCCGTGGTGGCGACGCTGTCGGCCGTCGCGTGGCTCGCGCTGGCGGCATGGAGCGTAAGCCCATACGCGCGCTACCTCGAGCACGGTGGCTGGACCGACGATGGTCTGTTCGGTGCGCTGTGCAGCAGCATCCCCCAAGGTGCGCTGGTCGTCCCCGCGCTGGTCTATGCGTTCGCCTGGCTGCTGATGATCACGGCGATGATGCTGCCGACGACATTGCCGCTGCTCGGCATCTTCGGGCGTGTCGTGTCCGCGCGGCCTGACGCCGGCGCGCTGCTGGGGCGCGTCGTTGCCGGCTACGCGATCGCCTGGCTGGGCTTCGGCCTGCTGGCGCACGGCGTCGACAGCGTGCTTCATGCCGGCGCGGCGCAAGTCGGCTGGCTCGCCGGTCGTGGCTGGGTGGTCGGGGCGATCGTGCTGGCCGGTGCCGGAGCGTTCCAGTTCAGCGCGCTCAAGTACCGTTGTCTGGAACGGTGCCGCACGCCGTTTGCGTTCGTCAATCAGCGCTGGCACGGGCTCGCGCCGCGGGGCGAGGCGTTGCGGATCGGGTTCGAGCACGGCGTCTTCTGCGTCGGCTGCTGCTGGGCGCTGATGGCCGTGATGTTCGTCGTGGGCATGGGCAGCCTTGGCTGGATGCTGGTTCTGGCGGCCGCGATGGCCGCCGAGAAGAACCTGCGCTGGGGAAGGCGGCTGCGGACACCGCTGGGGCTCGGCTTGATCGCCTGGGCCGGAATCCTGGTCGCCGCCAACGTCTAAAGCTGCGGCGCAGGCGGCGAAGGCGATTTCCCGCCGCGTGCCGTCAAATCGCTCGCATCGCGCGCCCAAAGCGGTGCACAATGCGCCCCTGACGAGGGGTGCGGCCACCGGCCGGACACCCCGCTTTCTTTTCTGGCGCACGGCATGACCCGATCCGCAGGAGTGGCTGGATGAAATTCCGCTTTCCGATCGTCATCATCGACGAAGACTTCCGTTCCGAGAACGCGTCGGGCCTCGGCATACGCGCGCTGGCCGCCGCGATCGAAAAAGAAGGGATGGAGATCCTCGGCGTGACGAGCTATGGCGACCTGTCGCAGTTTGCGCAGCAGCAATCGCGCGCGTCGGCATTCATCCTGTCGATCGACGACGAGGAATTCGGCGCCGGATCGGTCGAGGAAACCGAGTCCGCGCTGAAGAACCTGCGCGCCTTCGTCGAAGAAATCCGCTTCAAGAACGCCGAGATTCCGATCTATCTCTACGGCGAGACACGCACGTCGCGGCATATCCCGAACGACATCCTGCGCGAGCTGCACGGCTTCATCCACACGTTCGAGGACACGCCGGAGTTCGTCGCGCGCCACATCATCCGCGAAGCCAAGAGCTATCTCGACTCGCTGGCGCCGCCGTTCTTCCGGGCGCTGGTCGACTACGCGCAGGACGGCTCGTACTCGTGGCACTGCCCGGGCCACTCCGGCGGCGTCGCATTCCTCAAGAGCCCGGTCGGCCAGATGTTCCACCAGTTCTTCGGCGAGAACATGCTGCGCGCCGACGTCTGCAACTCGGTCGACGAGCTGGGCCAGCTGCTCGATCATTCGGGGCCGGTCGCCGCCGCCGAGCGCAATGCGGCGCGGATATTCAACGCCGACCACTGCTTTTTCGTCACCAACGGCACGTCGACGTCGAACAAGATGGTATGGCACGCCACCGTCGCGCCGGACGACATCGTCGTCGTCGACCGCAACTGCCACGTGTCGATCCTGCATGCGATCACGATGACCGGCGCGATCCCTGTCTTCCTGACGCCGACCCGCAATCACCTGGGCATCATCGGACCGATTCCGCTGGAGGAGTTCCGGCCGGAGAACATCCGCAAGAAGATCGAGGCCAATCCGTTCGCGCGTGTGGCCAAGAACAAGCAGCCGCGCATCCTGACGCTCACGCAGAGCACCTACGACGGCATCGCCTACAACGTCGAGATGCTGAAGGAAACGCTGGGCGACTGGATCGAAACGCTGCATTTCGACGAAGCCTGGCTGCCGCACGCCGCGTTTCACGAGTTCTACAAGGACATGCACGCGATCGGCAAGGACCGGCCGCGAAGCAAGAAGGCGATGGTGTTCGCGACGCACTCGACGCACAAGCTGCTCGCCGGCATTTCGCAGGCGTCGCAGATCATCGTGCAGGAATCGCAGACCCGGAAACTCGACCGCCACATATTCAACGAGGCATACCTGATGCACACCTCGACCTCGCCGCAATACGCGATCATCGCCTCGTGCGACGTATCGGCCGCGATGATGGAAGCGCCGGGCGGAACGGCGCTGGTCGAGGAGTCGATCGCCGAAGCGCTCGACTTCCGGCGCGCGATGCGCAAGGTCGACGACGAGTGGGGCAAGGACTGGTGGTTCAAGGTCTGGGGTCCGGAGAAGCTGACCGCGGAAGGCATGGGCCGGCGAGACGACTGGATGCTGAAGGCGAACGAGAAATGGCACGGCTTCGGCAACCTCGCGCCCGGCTTCACGATGCTCGACCCGATCAAGGCGACGGTGATCACGCCGGGCCTCGACGTCTCGGGCAAGTTCGCCAAGACCGGCATCCCGGCCTCGATCGTCACCAAGTACCTGGCCGAGCACGGCGTCATCGTCGAGAAGACCGGCCTTTACTCGTTCTTTATCATGTTCACTATCGGCATCACCAAGGGCCGCTGGAACACGCTGGTCACCGCGCTGCAGCAGTTCAAGGACGATTACGACAAGAACCAGCCGCTGTGGAAGATCCTGCCGGAGTTCTGCGCCAAGCACCCGACGTACGAGCAGGTCGGCCTGCGCGACCTGTGCCGGCAGATCCACGACATGTACAAGGCCAACGACGTCGCGCGCGTCACGACCGAAATGTATCTGTCGGACATGCAGCCGGCGATGAAGCCCTCCGACGCGTTTGCCTGCATGGCGCATCGCGAAATCGACCGCGTCGAAATCGACCAGCTCGAAGGACGCGTCACCAGCGTGCTGCTGACGCCGTACCCTCCGGGCATTCCGCTGCTAATCCCCGGCGAGCGCTTCAACCGCACGATCGTGCAGTTCCTGCAGTTCGCCCGCAACTTCAACCAGCAGTTTCCCGGATTCGATACCGACATCCACGGCCTGGTCGAGACCAGCGAGGCCGGGAAGCTTCGCTACTTCGTCGACTGCGTGCGGCCGAAGTAGGGGTTTTATCGGTCTTCGATCGATGTGATTCGTACCCCGCTGGCAGTTGCCGCGCTCGCGCTTAGTTCTTTCGCGAGTGCGCAATGCGGCCGTGCCGTTG
>CAWHFL010000003.1:0-74095 GCA_963828665.1 uncultured beta proteobacterium | reverse complement strand
CGCCAGCGTACTGTTTGTCTGCACGGGCAACATATGCCGTTCGCCGACCGCGGAAGGCGTGTTTCGTGCGATGGTCAAGCGGGAAGGACTCGCCGACCGCGTCCTGATCGATTCAGCGGGGACCCACGATCACCAGGTTGGTCAACGGCCGGATCCTCGCGCGCTGGCCGCGGCGCGGCGCCGCGGTTACGAGATCGGCAAACTTCGCGCACGGCTGGTCGAGCCCGATGACTTCAAGCGCTTCGACTGGATCCTGGCGATGGACCGCCGGCATCTGGCGTACCTGGAGTCGATGCGTCCTTCCGATTACCAGGGCCAGCTCGGACTCTTCCTCGATTTGGTCGGTGACGGCAGCGATGGCGACATGCCCGACCCCTACTATGGCGATCCGGGAGACTTCGAGCGAGTGCTCGACCTGACAGTCCCCGCCGCCGCCGCCCTGCTGCAGGCGATTGTCGCGCGCACCAAGTCGCCAAGCCACGCGTAACGCGTTAAACCTGGGCCAAAATGGACCGTTGCTGCGCGGCGGCCGATACGGCGCCGCGCAGCAACCGCCATCGCTAAGCCGCCGGTGGCGTCGGATCCTTATGCACGGTCTCGACCAGTTGCAGCGGCTCGTCGCGCGCTTCCGCACGCGTGGGTCGTACGCGCCGTGGCCGCGACGGCTCCGCCGGCTCACTCGATTCCACGGCAGCGACTCTTTCGCGCGCGGTCTCGATCAGCACCAACCCTGAATCCGGCGGGAGCTCCAGGGAGACTTTAGGCAATTCCGGTGTGCTGCGCGGACGAACCGGGACAGGCTCGGCGTGCGCGCCGGTCACGCCGTCGCCGCCGTCGGCTGCCCGCGGCGCTGCGGGCGCGGGCGCTTCGGATCGATCGTGCATATGGGACTGCACTGGCTGCGACACCGCTGGCGACGGTTCCGCGCTCACCAAGGCCGACGCCTGCGCCGGTACCTTGCTTGCCGGTAGTTCGTCGGGCATGACCGGCGTCCAGACCGACGGCGGCGTGCCCTCATCCGTCAGCGGGACGTCCGCACTGTGCTCGTGCCTGGGCTGCTCGTGCGCGGTGAGCATCGGCTCGGGAGCGGCCGGCGGTGCGATCTCCACCGCTGGCTGCCGCGATTCGGGTTCGTGCGTATGAGCCGCCGCGTGCCCCTCCGCGCGTTGCTCGCCGCCTTCGCTGCGTTCGCCTCGATCGCGTCCGCCACGACGGCGGTCGCGCCGGCGGCGCGTCCCTTCGCCTGCTTCGATGCCGCCAGGCGCGCCGGGCACGCCCTGGGCCATGATGGCGGGTTCACCTTCGGGCCGCGCTTCCTGCGCTGCGCGCGGCTCCCGAGGTTCGCGGGGCGGACGCGGTGGCCGATTGCCTTCGCGCTGGCCGTCGCGGCCGTCGTGCCGCGCTGAGCCTCCTCGCCCGGGTTCGCGCCGTGGTTGCTGGGCTTGCGCTCCATGCGGCTGGCGCTGGCGTTGCGGTTCGCGCTGCCTGTCTTTCGCTTGGTCTTCGCGCGCCGGTTCGCGGCGCTCGTCGCGCTGGCCGGCGCGCGGTGCTTCGCGCTGCGCGCTGCGAGGGCCCTGCGGGCCGTCACGCCGCTCGTCCCGGTGACCGTGGCGATCGCGCTCGTGGCGCCCGCGTCCGCGAGGCTCGCGGACCGGTTCGGTGCGTACCGGAACCGCCGCAGCCTCGGCGGGCTTGTAACGAAACCAGCCGAGCACCTTGTTGAGCCAGTTGACCTCCGCCGCCGGCTCGGGAACGAATTCGACCGGCATCGGCGCCGGCGCGCCGGTGGTGATGCCCTTGACCATGGCTTCCTGCCGCGGCTCCTTGGCTTCCTCTTTCTTTTGCTTGACCGGATCCTCTTCCTCGGGCTTTTCAACCATGTTGAACGAGGCGGGCATCGGCTCGCCTTGATTGAGATCGTCGTGGCGCAGCCGCGTCACCTTGTAGTTGGGCGTTTCCAGGTACGTATTGGGCACCAGCAAAACATTGACCTTGAATCGCGCTTCGATCGTGTGAATTTCGGCACGCTTCTCGTTCAGCAGGAACGTCGCGACGTCGACCGGCACCTGGGCGACGATTTGCGCGGTGTTGTCCTTCATCGCTTCCTCTTGCAGGATGCGCAGGATGTGGAGCGCCGTCGACTCGGTGCCTCGGATGTGGCCGATGCCATGGCAGCGCGGGCACGGAATATAGGCCGATTCAGCAAGCGCCGGGCGCAGCCGTTGCCGTGAAAGCTCCATCAGCCCGAAGCGCGAAATCTTGCCGAGCTGCACGCGGGCGCGATCGTACTTGAGCGCGTCCTTCAGCCGATTCTCGACCTCGCGCTGGTTCTTGGCGCTCTCCATGTCGATGAAGTCGATGACGATCAATCCCCCCAGGTCGCGCAGCCGCAACTGACGGGCGATCTCGTCGGCAGCTTCAAGGTTGGTATTGAAGGCCGTCGTCTCGATGTCGGCAGCCTTGGTGGCGCGGGCCGAATTGACGTCCACCGAGACCAGCGCTTCAGTGTGATCGATGACGATCGCGCCGCCGGCCGGCAGCGGGACCTGGCGCGCGTACGCGGTTTCGATCTGATGCTCGATCTGAAAGCGCGAGAACAGCGGGACGTCGTCCTTGTAGAGCTTGACCCGGCCGACGTTGGCCGGCATCACGTGGCTCATGAACTGCTGCGCCTGGTCGAATATCGCCTCGGTATCGATCAGGAGCTCGCCGATATCCGGCTGGAAGTAGTCGCGGATCGCGCGGATCACCAGGCTCGACTCCTGGTAAATCAGGAAGGCTCCGGATTGGGTCTTGGCGGCGCCGTCGATGGCCTGCCAGAGTTGCATCAGGTAGTTCAGGTCCCATTGCAGCTCTTCGAGCGAACGGCCGATGCCCGCGGTGCGGGCGATGACGCTCATGCCGTTCGGCACATCGAGCTGATTGATCGTGTCACGCAATTCGTTACGGTCCTCGCCCTCGATGCGACGCGAGACGCCGCCGCCGCGCGGATTGTTGGGCATCAGCACCAGATAGCGGCCGGCGAGCGAAATGTAAGTCGTCAGGGCCGCGCCTTTATTGCCGCGTTCGTCCTTGTCGACCTGGACGATCAGCTCCTGGCCTTCCTTGAGCTGATCCTGGATGCGCGACTTGCCGTCGCTTTCGCGCAGGTTATCGCGGGAAATTTCCTTGAACGGCAGGAAGCCGTGACGATCGGCGCCGTAATCGACGAAGCAGGCTTCGAGACTGGGCTCGACCCGCGTGATCACGGATTTGTAAATATTGCTCTTGCGTTGTTCCTTGCTGGCGGACTCGATGTCGAGATCGACCAGTTTCTGGCCGTCGACGATGGCTACCCGAAGCTCTTCGGCCTGGGTGGCGTTGAACAGCATGCGTTTCATATTCTTCCCCAGCGCCAATCTCGGGCAGGGGCCTAGCGTACAGACAAAGCGTGCGACGCCTTTGCGGGCGCTTTAGGGCTAACGGGCGGCTGGCGAAGGCGAGACTGGCCACGCAGGCAGCTTTGGCTGCCTTGCTACGAGGAGTCGGATGCGGATGTCGGGCATCATCGGGCGGGGCCTGCAGCGCTCACTTGGGTGGGCACCGGGGAATCGCCTGTCTCGGGAGCGTGGATAGTGTTGTTCGCGTTATCGCTCAAACGGTCTGGTGGCTGAATCGATTTGCTGGCGGATTACGCCGGAGTGATGCAGCCAGGTACAGAATTCGTTGCGTTTTAAGTTGCGTTGCGCCGCGCGTCGTACCGCTTCATCGTGCCACTGGCCGATGCGGAGACTGCGCTCTTCCATTAACATCGTTACTTTTCCGGCACGCAGAGTCCGGACGGTGAACCGATTTAACCTCGCTGGTACAGCCTGCCCCGTCGCCGGGGCCGCCAAGCGGTCGCGTACCTCGATGTGAGGTTCCGCAAGCTGGAGGAGCGGGCCTGTCGCCACGCAAAACCGCCAGCCGCTTGTCGCTGCCAACCACAATTATAATGAAATGAATGATTTAAGCAAGGATGCTGTGAACCGCCTTGCAGTGGGCGAGGCTGGCGCGGGGCAGCGCGTCGACAATTTTCTGTTGCGGGTCCTCAAAGGAGTTCCTAAAAGTCACATCTACCGGATCCTGCGCAGCGGCGAAGTTCGCGTCAACCGCAAGCGGGTGAAACCCGATACAAGGCTGGCGGTCGGCGACGAGCTTCGCATTCCACCGATACGCATGGCAGCGCCCGATACGGTTCCCCGGGCGCCGCTGCCGCGCCCCGTCGATCCACCAATCCTCTACGAAGACGATGTGCTGATCGCAGTCAACAAGCCGGCGGGCCTTGCTGTCCACGGCGGCAGCGGCGTCGCCTATGGTCTGATCGAGCAATTGCGGGCCGCCCGCCCGCAGGCGAAGTTCCTCGAGCTGGTGCACCGGCTGGATCGGGATACATCCGGCGTGCTGCTGGTCGCCAAAAAGCGTGTCGCACTCGTCGCAATGCACGCCGCGTTGCGCGAAGGACGGGTCGACAAGCGCTATCTAGTCCTGGTGCGCGGCAAGTGGCGCGACGCCAAGCGGCAGGTCGACTTGCCGTTGACCCGGTTCGTCACCGGTGGAGGCGAACGCCGCGTGCGCGTCGAGCAAACCGGCGGGCAGCTGGCCCGCACCGTATTCTATCGGCGCGAGACTTGGCCCGACGGTTCGCCGCCGCTGAGCCTCCTCGAAGCCGAGCTCCACACCGGCAGGACGCATCAAATCCGGGTCCATCTGACCCACCTGGGCTTTCCGCTCGCAGGTGACGACAAATACGGCGATTTTGCCTGGAACAAGTCATTGGCCCGGCAAGGCCTGAAACGAATGTTTCTGCATGCCTGGCGCCTCGGCCTGCCGCATCCGGTCGAGCCGCGCGAGATCGCGTTCGAAGCGCCGCTGCCGCCCGACCTGGCCAACTTCGTCGGGCGGCTGAACCTCGCCGATGCCGGTGATGCGTGAGCGCAGTCCGCTATCGCGACCGTTGCGCGACGGAGAGCCCGTGGCGCGCGCTGAGCGGCTGATCTGCGCCAGCGAGGATCTACGCGATGGCGGCCCGGGCATTCGCTTCGAGGTGTGCCTGGATGGCGTGACGCGGCCGGCGTTCGCGATCCGCTGGTGCGGCGGCGCGCACGCGTACGTCAATGAATGCCGCCATCAGGCGAGCGAGCTCGACTGGGAAGCCGGCGATT
The DNA here is from genome assembly GCA_963828665.1 of uncultured beta proteobacterium. Lineage (GTDB taxonomy): Bacteria > Pseudomonadota > Gammaproteobacteria > Burkholderiales > Casimicrobiaceae > PALSA-1003. The sequence continues at coordinate 68,912 of CAWHFL010000003.1, read as the reverse complement.
TCTTCGATGCGTCCAAGCTATACTTGGTCTGCGCGACACACGGTGCGTTGTATGAGCCCGACAGCGGCCTTTGTATCGCCGGTCCATGCCGCGGTGCGCGCCTCAAGGCGGTCATGCTTGCCGAGCATCACGGCGGGATTTACTGCGTCGAGGATTGAATGGCTGACGACAATTGGGAACGCGGCGTCATCGAGCGACTCGCGACCGAAGGCCTGCGCGAACAGCAGCGCGCCCGGCGGTGGAGTATTTTTTTCAAGCTGCTGACCTTCGGCCTGCTGTTTCTCGCCGTGATCGCGGTTCTGGGTTCGATGGCGAACAGCGAACGGAGCTGCGCGGACAAGTGCACTGCCGTCGTCGATATCGAAGGCGAGCTCGATACCGACAGCCGAGCCAGCGCGGAGAACGTCATCCAGGGGCTGCGGTCCGCGTTCAAGAACAAGACGACGCAAGGCGTCGTGCTGCGCATCAACAGCCCCGGGGGCAGCCCGGTGCAGGCGGGAGAGATCAATGACGAGATCCGTCGCTTGCGCGCCAAGTATCCGGACACTCCGATTTACGCAGTCGTCGAGGAGATCTGTGCGTCGGGCGCGTATTACGTCGCCGTAGCGGCCGACAAGATCTACGTCGACAAGGCTAGCCTGATCGGCTCGATCGGGGTCATCATCGACGGATTCGGTTTCGTCGGCTCCATGCAGAAACTCGGTGTCGAGCGGCGCGCGATCATCTCGGGTGAAAACAAGGCGTTTCTCGATCCGTTCTCACCGCTTTCGCCGAAGCAGCGCGCATACGCGCAACAGATGCTGACCGAAATACATGAACAATTCATCGCGGCTGTAAGGGATGGCCGCGGCGCGCGGCTGAAAGAATCGCCCGACCTGTTTTCGGGGCTGGTCTGGAACGGCCAGCGCAGCATCGAGCTCGGCCTGGCCGACGCGCTCGGGAACGTCGACTACGTCGCCCGCGATGTCATCAAGGCCGCCGACGTGGTCAATTTCACGCCGCAGGAAAACGTCCTCGAGCGCGCTGCGAGAAAGTTCGGGGTAACGGTGGGCCGAAGCCTCGGTTCCATGATCAGCACATTCGGGGCACGGCGATAGGCGGAGATCGCTAGCTGGCGGTCGATTTACTCTTTGGCCTTTGGGGCCTCGGCAAGTCCGTCCACCCGATCGCCGGCCACGATCCCTAACTGCGCAAACCAACCCTTTTTCATCTCGAGTGCAAACATCGCTGGTCCATGCGACAGGTGCGTGCTTTCGGTCTGCGGCGCCATGTCTTCGATATTCAGGATCTTTCCGTCTGCCCCGATGAAGGCGATCGACAGTGGAATGTAGGTGTCCTTCATCCAGAATGCCAGCGGCCGCGGCGCGCGGAATACGAACAGCATTCCGTGATCTGGTTGCAGGCTGAAGCGACGCATCAGGCCGATAGTCTGTGTCTCCACCGTGGACGCGACTTCGGCCGTTACGCGATGCCCACTAATCGTAAGCTGCGTCGTCGGCAAGGGCTGCGCCGCAGCCGGATATGCACAGGCCAAAGTGATGAGGAGGAGTGTAACGGGTCTTAATATCACCATTGTCGGCACCATTGGCCTATCCGGTATGACGCAGATAGGTGATCCACAGGAGCAGGCTCATGATCGTAAACCCTGCCATACCAAGAGCCAGCGTCAACAGTGACCCCGCGAGGAGCGGTGCGATCGTTCCGGCGTTGACTGCGGCCAGAACGAAATGCACGAAACCCTGCAGCGACGATGCCAGACCTCGCATCGTCGGGAAGAGATCGAGCAGCAGTAGCGTCGCAGACGGCATCGTCACGCTGCTTCCCATCGAGTAGATCATGATCGGCAGAACATGCCATGGCACGCCAGGTGGAACCAGCGCTGCGACGCCGAGGTCCGCTGCAACTCCGATGAACATCAAAATGTAACCGAGACCGATTGTTCGGCGCGGCGTCATCAGTCCGGCGACATGGCCGGAGACGAAGGCGCCGATCATCACCCCTGTGATCATCGGGATGAACAGCCAGGCGAATCCGTAACTGGACACGCCGAGCAAATCCATCAAAAACGATGGTGCGCTGGCAATGTACAGGAAAAACGCGGCGAAGTTCAGCGCGGGAATCGCGGCGAGCAGCAGGAATTCGGGTCGACGCAGCACGTTGACATAGTTGCGCCACAGGTGCCGTGGCAGCAACGACTGGCGCGCACTCGGCGCCAAGGTTTCCGGAAGCCGCTTCGATGCCCAGGTCAGTAACGCGATGACCAGGACCAACAGGACCCAGAACACGGCGCGCCAGCCAAAAGCGTTGAGCAGCACGCCGCCGAGCACCGGCGCAATCGCCGGAGCGACTCCAAACACAAGCGTGATCTGGGACATCAGCCGCTGTGCTTCGGCGCCGTGGAATCGGTCGCGAATGATCGCCCGGCCGACCACAATTCCAGCGCCCGCACAGAGCCCTTGCAACGCGCGGAAGAGCCACAGTGTCTCGATGTTCCCGGCGATCGCGCAACCCAGCGTGGCGAGCGCGTAGAGCGCGAGACTCGCCAGCACCACCGGCCGTCGCCCCAACGCGTCGGCGAGCGCGCCGTGCCAGAGCATCATGAACGCATAGGCGAAGAGATATATCGACAAGGTCTGCTGAACGGCGATCGGCGGAGCGCCGAATTCGCGTCCGATTTCGTGGAACGCCGGCAGATAAGCATCGATCGAAAACGGCCCGAGCATCGCCAGCGCCGCGATCAGAATCGCGAGCGACCAGGTGCGTACGTGCACGACGGTCATCGATGGGCTCGCGCCTCACGTCGCGCCGCGACAAAAGAATCTCCACGCGATTCACAGCTCATAGCTCTCCGCTTTGCCCTGTAACGCCGCATCGATGGCCGAACGGTCGAATTGTGGCGCGAACAGGGTAATGAATTCGTAAACGAAACCGCGAAGGTAGACGCCGCGGCGAAGCGCGAGACGTGTCGTACTGGCGGCGAAGAGGTGAGCGGCATCGACCTTGTCGAATTGCGTATCGCGTGCCGGGTCGTGTGCCATTTGCGCGACGATGCCGACGCCGAGCCCCAATTCGACGTAAGTCTTGATCACGTCGGAATCCAGTGCGGTCAGGACGACATTGGCCTCGATGCCCTTGGCGGCGAAGGCGGCATTGATCTGCGAGCGACCGGTGAAGCTGAAGTCGTAGGTGACGATCGGATAGCGCGCGAGTGCCTCGAGCGTCAAAGGGCGGACTTTGGCCAGCGGGTGACCTTTAGGCACCAGCACACATCGATTCCATGTGTAGCAGGGCAGGGAAACCAGGCCGGGATAGTCGGCAATCGCCTCGGTGGCGATGCCGACGTCGGCGTCGGCCCGCTGCGTCTGCTCCGCAACCTGAGCAGGGTTGCCCTGGTGCAGCAACAAACGGACTTTGGGATAGCGCTCGGCGAACCGCTTGAGGACCGGCGGGAGCACGTAACGGGCCTGCGTATGGGTAGTTGCGATGGCGAGCGTCCCGGTGTCCTCGCTTTTGAATTCGGCACCGACCCGCTTCAGATTGTTGAGTTCCTGCAGCGCGCGCCGCGCGGTCGCGACGATGACTTCGCCGCCCGCAGTCAGCGCCGCCAGCCGCTTGCCCTGCCGGATGAAAATCGGCACGCCCAGTTCGTCTTCGAGCTGCCGGATCTGTTTGCTGATACCCGGCTGCGACGTGAACAATGCATCGGCGGCCACGGACACATTGAGGCCGTGATCGACCACGGCGCAGAGATAGCGGAGCTGCTGAAGATTCACTGCGGCCCTGATATAACTTTGCGTTAGAATATCTGAGAATTATATAGCGGCTTCCAGACCTTTGCCGGATCGCGGCCGGCTCATCCACAGCGATGGCGCAGTACTTTTCGATCCACCCGGTCGACCCTCAGCCGCGGCTTATTCGACAAGCTGCTGCGATCGTCAGCCGGGGCGGCGTCATCGCGTATCCGACCGACTCCAGCTATGCCTTCGGCTGCCGCATCGACGACCCGGCAGCCGCCGATCGAGTCCGCCGCCTGCGCGAAGTCGACGACAAGCACCATCTGACCTTGGTGTGCCGCGACCTGACCGAAATCGGGCGCTATGCGCTGCTCGACAACGAGCAGTTCAGGATCGTCAAACTGGGCGTGCCCGGGAGTTACACATTCCTGCTTCCGGCAACCCGCGAAGTGCCACGACGGCTGAAGCATCCGCGCCGCCGGACGATAGGGGTGCGAGTGCCCGATCACGCCGTAGTACAGCGTTTGCTGGCCGAGCTTGGCGCGCCGCTGCTTTCATCGACGCTGATACCACCCGGCGCGGTTGACCCGCTGAACGACCCGGCCGAAATTCGCGCGCGCTATCAGCACTCGCTCGATCTGATCATCGACAGCGGCGCGTGCCCTATGGAACCGACGACGATCGTCGATCTGGCGGTGACGCCGCCGGCCATCATACGGCTGGGACGTGGCGATCCCGTGCGGCTCGGGTTGGTCGAGATTTCCGCTTAAGGTCCGGCGGATGATGCCGCCGAGCGTCGGACATTGGCAGCTGGTAGAATGCGGCACCCATGGATTTTTCGCTGATCGAGACCATCGCGCTCTACGCGGTGCCGGTGGTTTTCGCCATTACCTTGCACGAAGCGTCCCATGGGTACGTGGCCCGTATTTTCGGCGACCATACCGCGTACATGCTTGGCCGGGTTACGCTCAATCCGCTCAAGCACATCGACCCGGTCGGCACGGTGATCGTACCGCTCGCGCTGCTGCTGCTGTCGAAGCTGGCGGGCGGGGGCGGCTTCCTGTTCGGCTGGGCGAAGCCGGTGCCGGTCAATTTCGGCAACCTGAACCATCCGAAGCGCGACATGCTCTGGGTTGCCGCAGCAGGGCCAGCGGCGAACTTCGCGATGGCGCTGTTCTGGATGGTGATCTATCGGCTGAGCTCGCCCGACGGCGCACTCGCCAGCGACGGCATGTTGTTGATGAGCAGGGCCGGAGTATTGGTCAATGTCGTACTGATGGTGCTAAACCTGCTGCCGATCCCGCCGCTTGATGGCGGGCGGATCGCGATCAGCCTGCTGCCGCACTCGCTTGCCTCCGGATACGCACGACTCGAACCTTATGGTTTCATGATCATTCTGCTGTTGCTCGCGACGAACGTCCTGGATCGGCTGATGTCGCCGATGATTACGCTGGTGCTGCGCCTGCTGCAGGCGCTCGTCGGCGTCTAGCCGCGCCAGCCTCCGAGAAGGCACGCCATGTTTTCTGATCGCGTATTGTCGGGCATGCGGCCGACCGGTCGTATGCACATCGGCCATTACCATGGGGCATTGAAAAACTGGCTGCGCCTCCAGGAGGAATACGAGTGCCTGTACTTCGCCGCCGACTGGCATGCGCTGACGACGCATTACGAGACGCCTGAGCGAATCGAGGACAGCGTCTGGGAAATGTTTATCGACTGGCTCGCGGCCGGCATCAACCCGACCCGGTCGACGATATTCATCCAGTCGCGCGTCGTCGAGCATGCAGAGCTGACCTTGCTGCTCGGCATGATGGCGCCGGTCGGCTGGCTCGAGCGCGTGCCGACTTACAAGGAGCAGCAGCAGAAGCTGGCTGATCGCGACCTGACGACGTTCGGCTTTCTCGGCTACCCGGTAATGCAGGCGGCGGACATCCTGATCTACCGGGCAAACATGGTCCCTGTCGGTGAGGACCAGGTGTCGCATCTCGAGCTGGTACGCGAGCTCGCGCGCCGCTTCAACAACATCTACGGTCGCGAAGCCGATTTCGAGGAGAAGGCGAGGGCGGCGATCAAGAAGCTCGGCTCGAAGCGGGCGAAGCGTTATGCCCAGCTACGCACCGCGTTCCAGGAGCAGGGGGACCAGGCCGCGCTTGAAACCGCGCGCGAGATGCTGGACGAGGCGCAGAACCTGGCTCTTGGCGACCGCGAGCGCCTGTTCGGCTATCTCGAGGGCTCGCGTCGCGTCATTCTGCCGGAGCCGCACTCGCTGCTGACCGATACGCCCAGGGTGCCGGGCACCGATGGCCAGAAAATGTCCAAGTCGTACGACAACGCGATTTTCCTGCGCGAGGATCCGGCGACGATCACCACCAAAGTGCGCACGATGCAGACCGATCCGGCGCGGGTGCACCGGTCGGACCCCGGCACTCCCGAAAAGTGTCCGGTCTGGTCGCTGCACCAGATCTACTCGGATCAGACAACCCGGGACTGGGTGCACCACGGATGCACGACGGCCGGCATCGGCTGCCTCGATTGCAAGCAGCCGGTCATCGACGCGATCATCGCCGAGCAGCGTCCGCTGCACGAGCGCGCGCAGAAGTATCTGGACGATCCCTCGCTGGTTCGGGCTATCGTCGCCGACGGGTGTGAGCGCGCGCGGGAGCTCGCCGAGGAGACGATGCGCGACGTTCGTGATGCCATGGGGCTGAGCTACACGTGAGTGCGAACAACGCCGAAGCGCCGGTGATCGATCTCGCCCAGGCTGCCGGTGCGCCGGTCGCCAAGGTCTACGGGCAGCCGATGCTGGCGCTGCCGCAGGACCTCTACATCCCCCCGGAAGCGCTGGAAATCTTCCTCGAGAGCTTCGAAGGGCCGCTCGACCTCTTGCTTTATTTGATCCGCAAGCAGAACATCAACGTACTCGACATCCCAATGGCGGAGCTGACCCGGCAGTATCTGGGCTATGTCGAAATGATGCGCCGTACGCAGCTCGAGCTTGCCGCCGAGTATCTGCTGATGGCCGCGGTGCTGATCGAGATCAAGTCGCGGCTGCTGCTTCCGAAGCCTCCGCAGCAGGGTCAAGAACTCGCGGATCCGCGCGCTGAGCTCGTTCGGCGCCTGCTCGAGTACGAGCGCATGAAGGCGGGCGCGCAGGCACTGGACGAGCTGCCGCTGGCCGAACGGGATTACGCGCTGGTGCGTGTCTGGCTCGAACGCGTCGCGACTGCCCGTCTGCCCGATGTCGACGCCGATGACCTGAAGGCGGCATGGGCGGGGCTGCTGGCCCGGGCGCGCGTGAACCGCCATCACCTGGTCACGCGCGAGCAATTGTCGGTGCGCAGCCAGATGAGTCGCTTGCTGAAGTTGCTGGAGCCCGGACATTTCGTGGAATTCACGACCTTGTTCGACGGGCATAGCAGTGTCGCGCAACTGGTCGTGACGTTTTTGGCGATTCTCGAGCTCACGCGTGAGCGCTTGCTCGATCTGGCACAAGCCGAACCGTTCGCACCGATATACGTGCAACGGAAAGGCGATCCGGCGTTCGCGCTGGAAGGGGAAAGGGAAGCCTGATTCCGGCGCGGCGCGGGTTGCCGCATGCCGACGACGACGGCGCATGCCGGCGTAAACGGAAGGCCTCGATCCGGCCTGCTTAACGGCGGGACGACGGGAGCCGGCGCCGCTGCGCCACTGGGAAATGAGATGGATTTGAAACACGTCGAAGACATTCTCGAGGCCGTGCTGCTCGTCGCCGGGGAGCCGCTGCCGCTAGCTCAACTGTCGAAGCTGTTCGACCCACCGCTCGAAGCGGAGGTCGTTCGCAACCTGCTCGACCGGATCCGGGAAAACTGGAGCGGCCGCAACGTCGAGCTCGCGCAGGTTGCCAGCGGTTGGCGTTTCCAGGCCAAGCCGGCGATCCAGCCTTATCTCGAGCGACTCTCGCCGGACAAGCCGCCGCGCTATTCGCGTGCGGTGATGGAAACCTTGGCGATCATCGCCTACCAGCAGCCGGTCACCCGCGGCGACATCGAGGCGATCCGCGGTGTCGCAGTATCGACACACATCATCAAGACGCTGGAGGACCGGCAATGGATCGAGGCGGTCGGCCATCGTGAAACGCCGGGCCGGCCGGCGCTCTATGCAACGACCCGGACCTTCCTCGACGATCTCAACCTGCGTTCCCTCGCCGAACTGCCGCCATTGGCGGAACTGGACACTTCCCACCTCATGGAGTTACCCGATGCCCCAGCAAAGGCCGCCGAGGTCGAACTCGCGCTCGCGAGTCCGATCCTCAGCCCACGGACCGACGCACCCGACGCACCAGACGCGACGGACGGACGATCGGTCCCGCCCGAATCAACCCAGACGCTCCACTGAGCCGGTCTTCACCGAGCCGCAGCGCCTGCACAAGCTGCTGGCGCAATGCGGTTACGGCTCGCTGCGCGGGCTGGAGGAGCTGATCATTGCCGGACGGATCACCGTCAACCGGCAGCCGGCCGAAGTCGGTCAGAAGGTCGGCCCCAACGACCAGGTGCGGATCAACGGCGAGCTGGTGCGGATCCGATTCGCGCCGCCGCGTGCCCGCGTGTTGCTCTATCACAAGCCGGCTGGCGAAATCGTCAGCCGTGCCGATCCCGAAGGGCGGCCGACGGTATTCGACAAGCTGCCGCGCCTCGGCAGCGCGAAATGGATCGCCGTCGGCCGCCTCGATTTCAACAGCGAGGGACTGTTGCTGTTCACGACGCTGGGAGAGCTCGCCAACCGCCTGATGCATCCGCGCTATGAGGTCGAGCGCGAGTACGCGGTGCGCATCGTCGGCTCGCTGACCCCGGAGCAGGAGCGGGCATTGCTCGAAGGTATCGAGCTCGAGGACGGCCCGGCACGCGTGCTTTCGCTAGCCGACGGCGGAGGCGAGGGATCGAATCACTGGTACAAGATCACGCTGCCAGAAGGCCGCAACCGCGAAGTTCGCCGATTATTCGAGGCACTCGGGCTGATGGTGAGCCGGCTGATACGCACGCGATACGGCGTCGTCAGCATGCCGCCGCAGCTCAAGCGTGGGCAGACGCTGGAATTGGGCCCCGACGAGTTGAACAAGCTGATGACCGCAGCGGGAATGATGGGCGGGGACACCCGTGCAAGCGATTCCGACGAACAGCCTCGCCACGGGCATGAAGCCGACGAAGACGACATGCACGAGGAAGAGGAAATCGACGGCAACCGCGGCACCTATGGGGTTCATGAGGAGCCGGTCATGCGCGAGGTCGACGGCAATCGCGAGCACGGGCCCGGCAGGCCTACGCCGCGCGCCGCCGCGCCGGGCCGCGGACGGCCGCACGGCCACCGGCCTGCGGGAGGGCCGGGTGTGCCGGGAGTCCCGGGAGCCGCCGCACCGCGCGGCGGCCAAAAACAGCGCGGAGGACGCGGTCACCAGGGCGGACGCGGCGGTCCCGGCGCACGGGGCGGCGCGACGGCTGCTGGCGCACCCGGCGGCGCACCCGGCGGCGCGCGGGGAGGACCGCGCGGCAGGCGGGGCCCGCGTGGCGGCGGTCAGCCGGGCGGTGGGCAGCCGTAAGCCGAAGTCGCCGTGGCGGGCCCGGCAGGGCTATTCGAAGTGCGGCGTGCGCTTGGCGAGAAATGCGCCGATGCCTTCGACGAAGTCCGGCGTGGAGCTGCATGCCGCAAAGCTCGTCGCTTCCGCATCAAGTTGCACCGACAGTGACTGCATCAGCGATTGGTTGATCAGGCGTTTGCCGTTGCGCATGGCGTGAGCGGGCCCGCGCGCCACTGTGGAGGCGAGTTTTTCGACAGCGGCGTCAAAGTCGGCTTCCGGCACGACACGATTGACGAGCCCGATGCGCAGCGCCTCGTCGGCGCCGAAGCGCTCGCCCAGCAGGACGATCTCCATCGCCTTCTTGACGCCGACGATGCGAGGCAGCGCGTAGGTCGCGCCGCCGTCTGGCGTCAGTCCGATATGGCGATAGGCCGACGTGAAATAGCTGGAGTCGGCGGCGACTGCCAGATCGCAGGCGCACATCAGCGACAGGCCGAATCCGGCAACTGCACCATGCACTGCCGCGATCACCGGATGCGGCATCCGGTAGATAGTTTCTGTCGCCGTGTGCACGCGCTGCACGAGCCGCGCGAAATCCTGGCGGCGATGCGCAGGCGGTGCGCCGAGGCTAGCGGCAAAGGTACGGATGTCTCCGCCCGCCATAAAATGCCGTCCTGCGCCACGGATGACGATGCAGCGCACGCTCTCGTCGGCGGCAAGCGCAGAGGCGTTGTCGACCAGCGCGTCCATCATCGCGAGATCCAGCGCGTTGAGCGAGTCCGGCCGATTCAACGTCAAGGTTACGACCGGGCCTTCGCGGGCGAGCAGGATCGAGTCGTCGGTCATGGCCGCAGCGTACCCCGAATCGGCATCGCGCGCGTCAAGCCTCGCGCGGAGCGCCATCGTGTGCCGTGCCGCCGGGTTCGCCGGGCAGAGGCGCTTCGTTTGCCTCGCCATGCCGGAACGGGCTCGCCCGCTCGAGCTCGTCCACTGTTTGTGCGACGTCGATCCGCTCGCGTGCCACGAAGGCCTCGATCGCGTGCGCGAACTCCGGATCCGCAATCGAATGCGCCGAGTGCGTCGTCACCGGCAGAAAGCCGCGAGCGAGCTTGTGTACCCCTTGCGCGCCGCCTTCGAACAGGCTTATCCGTCGCTCGATGCAGAACTCGATCGCCTGGTAATAACAAGCCTCGAAATGCAGTCCCGGCACATGGTCAGTCGCCCCCCAGTATCGCCCCCACAGCGTACCGCCGTCGAAAACGTCCAGCGCAGCGCAGACCGGTGCCCCGTTTCGGCTGCCGATGACCAGTACGACATTGCCGGGCATCGTCGCCCCGATGCGCTCGAAAAAAGGCAGCGTGAGGTAAGGCGTCGATCCGTGCTGGCGATAGGTGTTGACGTAGCAGCGGTAGAAGAACGTCCATTCCGCTGCGGTGATGTCGGCGCCGGTTGGTCGACGGAAGCTGATGCCGGCTTCGGTCAGTCGTCGCCGCTCCTGGCGGATCTTCTTGCGCTTGTCGTGATTCAACGTGGAGAGGAAGTCGGCGAAGTCGCGGTAGCCGGGGTTTTGCCAGTGAAACTGCAGGCTGTCGCGCATCAGCAGGCCCGCCGCGGCGCACTGCGCAGCATCTTGCGCATCCGGAAACAGGATATGCAACGACGAAACGCGTTCTTCGGCCAGCAGCGCCAGCGCGCCTTCGAGCAGGCGCTGCCTGCGCTGACCATTGCTCGCCAGCAATCGCGGGCCGGTCGCCGGCGTGAACGGGATCGCCGCGAGAAGTTTGGGGTAGTAGCGCTGCCCATGCCGCCGGTACGCGTCGGCCCACGACCAGTCGAACACGTATTCGCCGTAGGAGTGCGCCTTCAGATACAGCGGCATCGCACCGACCAGCGCCTCACCCTGCCGCAGCAGCAGATAGCGCGGCGCCCAGCCCGTGTTCGGCGAAGCGCATCCGGTTTCGTGCAACGCATGCAGGAAGGCATGCGACAGCAACGGCTGTTCGCCGACCAGCGCATCCCATGATGAGGGCTGAACCGCAGCGAGCGTATCGGTAACGTGCAGCGAGAACGAGGGCATGCGATCCCGATTGTCGCGTGAAGGGCGGGCACCGGCAAGCGTGCGACATGCGATCCGGCCGGGATCGGCAGAGCTCGGTGCGAGGATGAGACGGGCGTGCCTCGACTTCGGTGTGCCGTCGCAAGGCAATTGACGCAGAGGCGCGCCTCTCGCATGTTAAAATTTCGCCATGCGCATTGCGATCGCCCAGCTGAACCAGATGGTCGGCGATCTTCCCGGCAACGCCGCGCGCATCCTGGACGCGGTGGACGCGGGCAGGCGCGGCGGCGCGGACCTGGTCGTGACGCCCGAATTGTCGCTTTGCGGATATCCACCGGAAGACTTGCTGCTGCGGCCGGCGTTTCTCGACGCCTGCGCGGGTGAATTGAAGCGGCTGGCGGCGAGGATCATCGGCCCGACGGTCATCGTCGGCTATCCGGAGCTCGGCAGGACCGGCAAGCGACACAATGCCGTGGCGATCATTCGCGACGGCAGCATCATCGGCGTCTATCGCAAGCAGACGCTGCCCAATTACACGGTGTTCGACGAGCAGCGCTATTTCATTTCCGGTTTCGAACCATGCGTGTTCGACGTGGCCGGTGTGAGCGTGGGCGTGGTCATTTGCGAGGACATCTGGTTTCCGGAGCCGGCACGCCAGGCCCGCGACGCCGGCGCGAATCTGATCGTCGTGCCCAACGGCTCGCCCTACCATACGCGTCAGCAGGCACTGCGTCGCGAGATTGTGTGCGCGCGGGCGCTCGAGACGCGATGTGCGATCGTCTATGTCAATCGCGTCGGCGGGCAGGATGAGCTCGTTTTCGACGGCGCGTCGTTTGTCGTCGATGGCAGCGGCAAGGTGGCACAACAGCTGCCTGCGTGGCACGAAACTATGGCGTTGGTCGAGTTTGATGGCTCCGCGCCGAAGTCGGTGCGGGGCGACCTCGACACCCGCCTCGAGCCGCATGTATACGCTGCGCTGACGATGGGCGTGCGCGACTACGTCGAGAAGAATCGATTTCCCGGTGTGCTGATCGGTCTTTCGGGAGGCATCGATTCGGCGCTGACGTTGGCGGTCGCCGCCGACGCGCTCGGGCGCGAGCGCGTGCGGACACTGATGCTGCCATCGATATTCAACGCGGCCATCAGCCTCGAAGATGCTCGCGCGATGGCCGGGATTCTGGGCGTGCGTTACGACGAGGTGCCGATCGATGATGTGCTGCAGGCCTTTCGCCGGGCGCTCTCGGCCGACTTCAAGGATCTTCCCGAAGACGCTACCGAAGAGAACATCCAGGCGCGTATTCGCGGCACCTTGCTGATGGCGATGTCGAACAAGCACGGCGCGATCGTGCTGACGACCGGCAACAAGTCGGAAATGGCCGTTGGCTACGCGACGCTCTATGGCGACATGGCCGGCGGCTTTGCCGTGCTCAAGGATATCGACAAGACTCTGGTCTATCGGCTCGCGCGATACCGCAACAGCCTGGGTCGGGTGATCCCCGAGCGCATTATCACGCGGGCGCCTTCGGCCGAGCTCCGGGCCAACCAGACCGACCAGGACAGTCTGCCGCCGTACGAGGCGCTCGACGCCATACTCGAGGCCTACGTCGAGGAGAATCTCGGCCCGGCCGAGATCATCGCGCGCGGCCACGCACCGGCCGACGTGGCGCAGGTCGTGCGGCTGATCAAGATCGCCGAGTACAAGCGACGTCAGGCCGCCGTCGGCATCCGCATCACCCCGCGCGGCTTCGGCAAGGATTGGCGTTATCCGATCACGTCGTCGTGGGCGGACTGGAAGGGCGGCGTCGGCTGACAGACTGTGTTGCCGGTGCGCGTTCGCGTGCTGGTTGCAGCGGCCGAGCTGGTGTAACCTAACAGCGGCAATCACGGCGGCGCGTATCTCGCGACAAACCAGAGGCGGTGAATGAAAAAAATCGAAGCGATCATCAAGCCGTTCAAGCTAGACCAGGTGCGCGAGGCCCTGTCGGAAATCGGTGTAAGCGGATTGACGGTCACCGAAGTCAAGGGATTCGGACGGCAAAAAGGCCATACCGAGCTGTATCGCGGCGCCGAATATGTCGTCGACTTTCTGCCCAAGGTGAAGGTCGAAGTCATCGTCGGCGACAGTCTGGTCGAGCGCGCGATCGATTCGATCGTCAAGGCTGCGCGCACCGGCAAGATCGGGGACGGAAAGATATTCGTCACCGCGGTCGAGCAGGTCGTCCGGATTCGGACGGGTGAATCGGGTGAGGCGGCGGTCTGAACGGCGTCTCAGCGACCGGAGATTCGATACCCAAACGAGGAGCGGATCAGCATGTCGATGCTCAAGGAATTTCGCGATTTCGCGGTCAAAGGAAACGTGATCGATCTGGCGGTCGCTGTCATCATCGGCGCCGCCTTCGGCAAGATCGTCGATTCCCTGGTCAAGGACCTCATCATGCCGGTGATCGGCAGGGCCTTCGGCGGCCTCGATTTCTCCAATTACTTTGTCCTGCTCCAGCCGCCGGCCGCCGGGTACAACGGACCGATGACCTATGATGCACTGACCAAGGCCGGCGTTCCGCTGCTCGCCTACGGCAACTTCATCACCGTCGTCATCAATTTCATCATCCTGGCCTTCATCATTTTCTGGATGGTCCGACAACTCAGCTCGGTCAAAAAGAAGATCGATCCCGCCGCGGTTGCCGCGCCGGTGCCCGAAGACGTACTGCTGCTGCGTGAAATCCGCGACGCGCTGAAGAAGTAACGCGCCGCGTGTCCTCGCCGGCGGCGGATGCCGGCGCGTTGACCCTGGCGCCGCTTGATGCCAGAATCCGGCGACAGCGAACGGCGCGGACATCGCGGCAATTCGATGTCTGCGCGCTCCCGGGCGCTTCGACAATTCACCAATTCACCGCGTCGCGGCCGCCAGAGCCGCGCGCTCGCGACGGAGGAACACGATGAAAAAATCAGGCCTTGCTCTCGGGCTGGCAGCGCTCGCAGTTTGCGGCCTTGCTTGTGCCGACATCAACGTCGGCGTCACGCTGTCTGCCACCGGGCCGGCGGCGTCATTGGGCATTCCGGAAAAGAACACCATCGACATGCTGGGATCGCCAACTGTCGGCGGGCACAAGATCCATTTCATCGTGCTGGACGACAAGTCGGACACGACCGAGGCGGTCAAGAACACCCGCAAGCTGATCGCCGAAGACAAGGTCGACGTCATCGTCGGCTCGACGGTGACGCCGAATTCGCTTGCGATGAAGGACATAGTCAGCGAAGCCGAAGTTCCGATGATATCGATGGCGGCATCGGCGCAGATCGTCAATCCGGCCGATCCGAGAACGCGGTGGGTGTTCAAGACGCCGCAGAACGACTCATTGATGGCCGATGCCGTCGCGATACACATGCGCTCGAGCGGCGTGCAAACGATGGGCTTCATCGGTTTCTCCGATGCCTACGGCGACAGCTGGCTTGCCGAGATGAAGCGGTCAGCGCAAACCGCGGGCATCAAGATCGTCGCCGAGGAAAAATACAACCGCAACGATCCGAGCGTGACCGGCCAGGTGCTGAAGCTGCTGGCGGCGCATCCCGACGCGATCCTGATCGCTGGTGCCGGAACGCCCGCCGCCACGCCGCACAAGGAGCTGATCGCACGCGGCTACAAGGGCAAGATCTACCAGACCCACGGCGTGGCCAACGCCGACTTCCTGCGCGTCGTCGGCAGTGACGGCAATGGCGCGGTGCTGCCGGCGGGGCCGATGCTGGTCTACGAGCAGTTGCCGGACAGCAATGCGGTAAAGGCTTCTGCGGCCGAATACGTGAAGACGTACGAAGCCAAATATGGTCCCGGCAGCCGCACGACCTTCGGCGGCCACGCATGGGACGCCTACGCATTGCTGCAGCGAGCGATTCCCGAGGCGGTGAAGACCGCGCAGCCCGGCACGAAAGCGTTCCGCGCGGCGTTGCGCGACGCGCTCGAAAACGCCAAGAATGTCGCGGGCAGCAACGGGATCTTCAACATGAGCGCCGTCGACCATAACGGCATGGACAACCGGGCGCGCGTCATCGTCAAGATCGAAAACGGCAAGTGGGTCCTGAGCAAATGAGCTGACGTTCACCGGGCCGGCTGCGGAAGCCTCGCAGCCGGCCTTTTGTTTTCTGCGCGCGGCAAAGAGTTATCGACATCGCCGATGGACTTCTCGATCGCAGTACTTCTGGCGCAGGATGGCGTCACCAACGGCGCAATCTATGCGCTGCTCTCGCTGGCACTGGTGCTGGTCTTCGCGGTGACGCGGGTGATCTTCATTCCGGCCGGCGAGTTCGTGACCTACGGGACGCTGACGCTGGCTTCGTTGCAGCTCGGCAAGTCGCCGGGCACCGTCGGGCTGCTGGTCGGCCTGGCCGGCCTCGCCGGCGCGATGGAGGTCTATGCGGCGGCGCGCGAGCGGGCGTGGCACCGGTTGCCGCGGCGACTGGGGGTTTATCTGCTTGTGCCACTTTCGATCGCCGCACTCGTTCACCTGCTGGCGCCGCTGGCGCTCGCCTTACCGCTGCAGATCCTGCTCTCCGTCGCGATGGTCACGGCACTCGGGCCGCTGCTCTACCGCGTCGCCTATCAACCGCTGGCGGAGGCATCGGTACTGGTGCTTCTGATCGTCTCGGTCGCCGTACATCTGGCGATGCTGGGTCTCGGCCTGTGGTATTTCGGCGCGGAGGGCTCGCGCACACCGGCGTTTACGTCGGCGTCCTACCGCGTCGGCGACGTGCAGATCAGCGGACAGAGCCTGCTGGTGCTGCTGTTCTCGCTGCTGGTGATCGCGGGGCTCTACATCTTCTTCGGCCGTACGCTGTACGGCAAGGCACTTCGCGCCACCGCGCTCAATCGCGTCGGCGCGCGCCTGGTCGGCATCAGCCCCGGCCTCGCCGGAAGCCTTACCTTCACGCTGGCCGCATCGTTGTGCGCCTTTTCCGGCGTGCTGATCGGACCGATCACCACCGTCTACTACGACTCGGGCTTCCTGGTAAGTCTGAAAGGCTTCGTCGGCGCGATCATCGGTGGCATGTCAAGCTATCCGATGGCTGCCGCCGGCGCATTTCTGGTCGGCCTTCTCGAATCGTACTCATCGTTCTGGGCGAGCGCGTTCAAGGAAGTGATCGTTTTCACGCTGATCATTCCAGTGCTGCTCTGGCGCTCGCTGAC
The DNA here is from genome assembly GCA_963828665.1 of uncultured beta proteobacterium. Taxonomy (GTDB): domain Bacteria; phylum Pseudomonadota; class Gammaproteobacteria; order Burkholderiales; family Casimicrobiaceae; genus PALSA-1003. The sequence goes on along the minus strand of CAWHFL010000003.1, from coordinate 52,392 downwards.
GACGCACCATCATGAGGAGGAGGAGTAGCGGGATGAGACGAGCGGTTCTCATCGTCTTCATCGTGGCTCTGCTGGCCGCTCCCGCAGTGGCGCCAGCGTTCTGGATCACGCTGCTCAACTACGTAGGCCTCTACAGCATCGTGGCGCTGGGCCTGGTGCTGCTCACCGGCGTCGCCGGCCAGACCTCGTTCGGGCAGGCGGCGTTCGTCGGCCTCGGCGCCTACACGACCGCCTACCTGTCGTTGAATTATCCGGCCGTTTCCCCTTGGCTCAATCTCGCAGCCGGCCTGGCGATCACCGGATTGGTCGCGCTCGCGATCGGCTTTATCACGCTGCGGATGAAAGGTCATTACCTGCCGCTGGCGACGATCGCCTGGGGCATAAGCATTTTCTACGTTTTCGGCAACCTGGACTTCCTCGGCGGCCATACCGGAATGGGCGGTATTGCCTCGCTTTCTGTCTTCGGATGGGAATTGCGCAGCGAACGGCACATCTACTACCTGATCTGGCTGATCGTCATGGCCAGCCTGTGGGCGACCGATAATCTCCTCGATTCACGCCCGGGGCGGGCCGTACGCGCGCTCAAGGGCGGGCTGGAAATGGCCGAGGCGTTCGGCGTCGATGCGGGACGGTTGAAGATCGTCGTCTTCATCTATGCCGCACTGCTGGCCTGCATTTCCGGCTGGCTTTACGCGCATCTGCAGCGCTTCGTCAACCCGACGCCTTTCGGTATCAACCAGGGCATCGAATACCTGTTCATGGCGGTCGTTGGCGGCGCCGGCAGCGTCTGGGGCGCGGTCGTCGGCGCCACGCTGATCACGCTTCTGAAGCAGTTGCTGCAGAGCTGGCTGCCGCATCTACTGGGGCGCGAGGGTAATTTCGAGGTGGTCGTGTTCGGCATCCTCATGATCCTGCTGCTGCAGCGTACGCGCGATGGCGTCTGGCCGTGGCTCTCGCGCTTGCTGCCCGGCGCTTCGCCGCGCGCGATCTCCGCGGCGGCGGCGCTGCCGGCGCGCGCACGGCCGCAGGCAATCGCGCCGCTGCTTGTCGTCGAGCGCGCACGCAAGGAATTCGGCGGGCTGATCGCCGTCGACGAGCTCTCGTTCGAGATCCGGGCCGGCGAGATTCTGGGCCTGATCGGACCGAACGGCGCAGGCAAGACCACGATGTTCAACCTGATCAGCGGTGCGCTGCCGCTGAGCGGAGGCTCGATCACGTTCAGCGGCCGCCAAATTGGGGGGCGAGAGCCGTTCCAGATCGCGGAACTGGGCATCGGCCGCACGTTCCAGCACGTGAAGTTGGTTGCGGGCATGTCGGTGCTCGACAACGTTGCGCTCGGCGCCTACCTGCGCGGCTATGCCGGAGTTACCCGCGCCGCGCTGCGCCTCGATCGGCGCGAGGAAGCGCGCGTGCGCGCGGAGGCGGCAGCCCAGATAGCACGTGTCGGCCTGGCCGATTCGCTGCATGCGAACGCGAGGTCGCTACCGCTGGGACGTCAGCGCATTGTCGAGATCGCCCGCGCGCTCGCGGCCGATCCGCTGCTCCTTTTGCTCGACGAGCCGGCGGCGGGCCTTCGTTTCCTCGAAAAGGAGCAGCTTGCTGCGCTGCTGCGCAGTCTGCGCGAGACGGGCATGACCATCCTGCTAGTCGAGCACGACATGGATTTCGTCATGGGATTGACCGACCGCCTGGTCGTCATGGACTTCGGCCAGAAGCTGGCCGAAGGGCGGCCCGCCGATATTCAGCGCAATCCCGTCGTGCTTGAAGCGTACCTGGGCGCCGATTGATCGGGCGGGGCGATCAGGCATGAGCGCATTGCTCGAGATCGTCGATCTGCATGTCGCCTACGGCAAGGTGGAGGCGGTGCATGGCGTTTCATTGACAGTCGCCGAAGGCAGCATCGTGACGGTGATCGGTCCCAACGGCGCCGGCAAGACCACACTGCTTGCGGCGATCATGGGACTGCTGCCGTCGCGTGGCGACATCGTGTATGCCGGCGCGCGCGTGAACCGGATAAGCGTCGAAGAGCGCGTGGCGCAGCGGCTTTGCCTGGTACCGGAGCGACGCGAATTGTTCGCCGCGATGACTGTCGCGGACAACCTCGAGCTTGGTGCATTTCACCGCCACCGCGCGCGCGATCGGTCGTTGGGCAAGACGCGTGACGAAGTCTATCAGCGGTTCCCCAGGCTCGCCGAGCGCCGGGGCCAGCTTGCGGGCACGCTGTCCGGCGGAGAGCGTCAGATGCTGGCTCTTGGACGCGCACTGATGGCCGCGCCGCGATTGCTTCTGCTCGACGAGCCGAGCCTCGGTCTGGCGCCACTGATCGCGAAGGAAATCTTCAGTATCATTGCGACGCTCAGGGCGACGGGAGTGTCGATCCTGCTTGTGGAGCAGAACGCCCGGGCCGCACTGCAGATCGCCAGCCACGGTTACGTTCTCGAAACGGGAACCGTCGCGCTCGCCGGACCCAGCGAGGAGATATCGCGCGATCCACGCGTTGCAGCAACCTATCTCGGGCGCGCACCGGAGCGCATGCTCCCGTCCTAGCGCCGCAGGCCAAAGCGCTTGTGCCGGCAGCCGCGTGCCCCGACAATGCCGTATCCTTCGATTTTCAGGTGAATTGCCCCGTGACCGATCTCGCCGTTCCGCCCCTCAAGCCCGCGCTGCTCGACCAGGCAACCCGATTACTGCTCGCGCCGGCGGCGCTGGAGCTTCGACAATTGTCGGACGTGCTCGCCGGAATTCATGGCCACCGCATCGACAACGCCGATTTATATTTCCAGTATTCGCGCGTGGAGAGCTGGAGTCTCGAGGAGGGAATCGTCAAATCGGGTTCGTTCTCGATCGACCGCGGTGTCGGCGTGCGCGCGATCTCCGGCGAAAAGACGGCGTTCGCTTACTCCGACGACATCAGCCTCGACGCGTTGACTCAGGCGGCGACGGCAACGCGCGCGATCGGACGGCAGGGTCAGTCTGCGGTCGCGGCGCTCGACCGGGTCGGAGGCGCGCGAGCCCTCTATTCGGCCAACGACCCGGTCAGCGCGCTCACCGACGAGGCGAAGGTGGCGCTCCTCGAGCGGCTGGAACGCCTCGCGCGAGCGCGCGATCCGCGGATAACGCAGGTGATGGCGTCGCTCGCCGGTGAATACGAGGCGATACTCGTCGCGCGCAGCGACGGATCGATCGCCGCCGACGTGCGGCCGCTGGTCCGGATTTCGCTCAGCGTGATCGCCGAGCATAACGGTCGCCGCGAGCAGGGCATGGCGGGTGGAGGCGGCAGGGTCGACTACCTGTTTTTCACCGACGCGCTGCTCGAATCCTATGCTGCGCAGGCGGTCGACCAGGCGCTGACCAATCTGGATGCGCGCGATGCGCCGGCCGGAACGATGACCGTCGTTCTGGGCCACGGCTGGCCGGGCATACTGCTGCACGAGGCGATCGGGCATGGCCTCGAGGGCGATTTCAATCGCAAGGGCACGTCCGCGTTTTCGGGCCGGATCGGCCAGCGCGTCGGCGCGCGTGGCGTAACGGTCGTCGACGACGGGACGATCGCCGATCGTCGCGGCTCGCTCAACATCGACGACGAAGGCAACCCGACGCAGCGCACCGTCCTGATCGAGGACGGCATCCTCAAAGGCTACATGCAGGACACGCTGAACGCGCGCTTGATGGGCGTCGCGCCTACCGGCAACGGCCGCCGGGAGTCGTTCGCACACATGCCGATGCCGCGCATGACCAACACGATCATGCTCAACGGCGACAGGGACCCGGCTGAAATCATCGCCTCGGTGCAAAACGGGTTGTATGCGATCAACTTCGGCGGCGGCCAGGTCGACATCACCAACGGCAAGTTCGTATTCTCGGCCGCCGAGGCGTGGAAGATCGAAAACGGGAAGCTCGCCTATCCGGTCAAGGGCGCAACGCTGATCGGCAACGGTCCCGATGCGCTGACCCGCGTGTCGATGATCGGCAACGACATGGCGATGGACTCCGGCATCGGAACTTGCGGCAAGGAAGGGCAGAGCGTGCCGGTGGGTGTCGGGCAGCCGACCTTGCGCATCGACGGACTGACGGTCGGCGGCACTGCCTGAGCGCTGGCTGCTTCGCCCGCGGCGAATGACGCTCTAGTGCAGCGGTCCCGCCGGCTGAATCGCCGCGATCGCGGGCGCCGGCGACGAGTGGTGCATGACCAGGCGCCAGCCGGAAGGCGTGCGCAGAAACACATTGGTGACAATCGCTGCGCCTCGCGGTTTGCTGTCGCTGCCGACGGTGACCTGCTCGATGGCACTCTGCATCGCGAGCCCGACCGTCTCGACCATCGTGACGTCGTCGAGACGGAAAGACAGCTTGGTGTCGCTGGCGAACAATTGCTCCCAGCCGGCGCGCACGGCCTCGTAACCGACCAGGCGCGGGCCGCCGGGGTGGATGCAGACGAGCTCCTCGTCCTCGGCCCAGGTTGCCATCATCGCGTCGACGTCTTTGGCCTCGAATGCCTGATAGAACGCCATCGCCGCATCCTGCGGCGAGGTGAAGATCGTCGGCGTGCGTGGCTTGGCCATTTCTCTATCGCGGTGCGCGCGCCAAATCATACACAAGATTGGGCGACAATTCGCGCATACACTTGAAGTGTCCGAGCGGACATTCCCGCTTGAAGCAAGGACTGCACACGATGTCGATCTTCGCGACACGCGCCAGCGGCGACAGCGGGGGCGTGTACTCGGGACTCGATGAGCCGAACAGTGCGACCAGCGGCCGGCCGACGGCAGCGGCGGCGTGCATCAGGCCGGAATCGTTGCTGACGACGACACTGGCAGCGGCCAGAAGATCGATCGCCGTGCCAAGGTCGGTCCTGCCGCAGACGTTGCGCACTTCGGCGATCGCCGCGGCGATCGGGTCCGCCGCCGCGCGGTCGTTGGGCGAGCCAAGCAGCCAGACGGCGTATCCCGAATCGATGAAGCGCTGCGCCAGCGTGATGAAATGTTCGGTGGGCCAGCGCTTGGACGGCCCGTATTCGGCGCCGGGACAAAGGATGGCAACCGGGCGGTGCGTACTCAGTCCGAGCGCGCGCGTTGCCTCGGCGGCGTTCGCGACATCCGGCACGAGCACCGGAGCCGCCGGCGTCGGTACCAGCTCGCCCGGTTGTGCCGCGAGTGCCACGAACCGGTCGACCAGACGGGGCAGCGCTTTGCTGTCGAGGCGCCTCGCGTCGGTGAGCAGCATCCCGCGTGCCTCCCCGACATAACCGACGCGGCGCGGGATACGCGCGAGCCACGGTATCAGCGCCGACTTGAACGAATTCGGCAGCACCAGCGCGCGAGCGTAGCCGTTGCCGCGAAGCGTGCGCGCCAGCGCGCGACGCTCGCCGAATCGCAGTTCCCGGTGACCGACCGGATTCTCGATGATGTGGCGGACGCCGCGCATGCGGGCATAGACGGGCGCGCACCAGGGCGGAGCGAGAACGTCGACCGTCGGCTCCTGCAGAGGCTCGCGCAGAATGGCGAGCAGGGGCTCGGACAGGATGGCGTCGCCGATCCACGAGGGCGCGACGATCAGTATGCGTTCAGCCATGATATTGCGTCGCGCGCGATCGTCCGCGCCGCTGGGACGCGATCGCGACGATGAACCCTCGTCAGTGTCCGGGAGGCGGCGCGCCCTTCATGTGGTACCGCGTGCCGCAATACGGACACATCGCCTCGCCGGTAGCGGCAACGTCGAGAAAGACGCGCGGATGGCTCGACCACAGCGGCATCGCCGGGTTCGGGCAATACAGCGGCAGGTCTGCCGCCGTCACCTCGACGGCGGCCCGGGTCGGAGTCGTCGCGTTCATCGGATCCCGTCAGACAAGCGTCAGCCAGGACCGGTACTTGGCGTTCTTGCCGTGCACGGCATCGAAGAACAATCGCTGCAGCTTCCGGGTGATCGGTCCGCACTCGCCCGACCCGATGGTGCGATTGTCGAGCTCGCGAATCGGCGTCACCTCGGCGGCGGTGCCGGTGAAGAATGCCTCGTCGGCGATATAGACGTCGTCGCGCGTCAGGCGCTTGGCGCTCACTTCGAGCCCCAGGTCTCGCGCCAGCGTGATCACTGAATCGCGGGTGATGCCGATCAGCGCCGAAGTCAACTCCGGCTCGTAGAGCCGTCCGTTCTTGACGATGAACACATTCTCGCCCGAGCCTTCGGCGACGAAGCCGTCGACGTCGAGCAGCAGCGCCTCGTCGTAGCCGTCCATCGTCGCTTCCTGATTGGCCAGGATCGAATTGGCATACGTGCCGGCAAACTTGGCCCGAGCCATCGTCACGTTGATGTGATGCCGGGCGAACGACGAGGTCTTGACGCGGATGCCCTTGTCCAGCGCTTCGGGACCGAGGTAGGCGCCCCACGGCCACGCGGCGATTGCAACGTGGACGCGCGCGCCTTTCGGCGAAACCCCCATCTTTTCCGAGCCATAGAACGCGATCGGGCGCAGATAACACGAATCGAGCTTGTTGGCGCGGACGACCTCGCGCTGCGCCGCCATCAGCACGTCCTTGGCGTAGGGAATCTGCATCAGGTAAATGCGTCCCGAGTTCAACCACCGTTCGGTGTGCTCGGCCAGCTTGAAAATCGCCGGCCCGTCGGCGGTAGGGTACGCGCGTACCCCCTCGAACACCGAGAGGCCGTAATGCAGCGAGTGCGTGAGGACGTGGGTCGTCGCCTCGCGCCAGGGCACCAGCTTGCCGTCGTACCAGATGAATCCGTCCCGATCCGACATCGACATCCGCAAACTCCGCCCAGGCAAACAGGCATTTTAGCCGATTTCACCGTCCTGTTCCGACCTGGGCGCCCCGAATACTTCACGCCAAAGCGCCGCAACTGCCGCGCGACGGCCCGCCTGCGGCAGAGCCTCGACGCGCGCCTCGGTTGCGCCCTGCAGGCGCACCTGGTGCTGCAGTCGACGGTATTCGCGATAGGTATCGGCGACAGTGGACGCGAGGTCGACAGGCAGCAGTGCGAGGCTGCCAGCAAGGGCAAGCAACGCGATGTTTCCGGCGTTACGCGCCATTTCCGGGTGCGCGTTGCTATGCGCCAGTACCAGGAACTGCACGGCGAATTCGACGTCGACCATGCCGCCCGGATCGTGCTTGATGTCGAAGAGCTCAGTGCGATTCGGATGCGCTGACTGCATCCTGGCGCGCATCGCGACGATATCCGCGCGAAGCTTGGACAGGTCGCGCGGCAGGCACAGCACCGCCTGGCGCTCGGCCTCGAAAGCCGCGCCGATGCGCGCGTCTCCGGCGACGTAGCGTGCCCGGGTCAGCGCCTGGTGTTCCCAGGTCCAGGCCGTGTTGCGCTGGTAGTTGCGGAACGCGGCCAGACTCGACACCGGCAGGCCACTCGCGCCGTCGGGACGCAGCCGCAAGTCGGTGTCGTACAAGCGTCCGGCCGCGGTCGTGGTGGTCAGCCAGGTCGTCAGGCGGTGCGCCAGGCGAGCATAGGCCTGTGGCGCGCCTTCCGCCGGGTCGTCGTACAGGAACACGAGGTCGAGGTCCGAGGCATAGCCCAACTCCTTTCCGCCCAGCTTGCCGTAGCCGATGATCGCGAACTTCGGCGCGCTCGCGCCGGCTCCCTCCATCTGGATCCAGCAGTGCTCGAGTGCGGCGGCCAGCACGATATCGGCAAGCATCGACAGATGGTCGGCCAGTCGCTCGACCGAAAGCAGCCCGGCCAAGTCCTGCGCGAGCAAGCGAAAGACCTGCGCGTGCTGAAAGTGCCTCAGCGCATCCATCTGTCGCTCGGCATCGCCCGGATGCGCGGCAAGCTGCTTATCGAGCTCGCTGCGCCATGCTTGCCAATCGGCTTCGGCCAATAGCGCGCGGCTGTCGAGCAACTCGTCCAGCAGCATCGGATGCCGCATCAGGTATCCGGCAGCCCAGGCGCTCGCACCCATCAGTTGCGCGAGCCGCGGCAGCACCGGCGGATGCTCGACCAGCAGGGCGAGATAGGCGCTGCGCCGGCTGATCGTCTCGAGCAGCGCCAGCAGGCGCCCGAACACCGCCTGTGGTGCCGAGGTCGCCGCTGCAACACGCAGCAGCTGCGGCACCAGCGCATCGAAGCGCGCCCGCGAAGTCGCCGGCAATTGCAGATAGCGCTGACTTTCCCGGACACGTGCGAGCTCGCCGATCAGCGCGCGCGGATCGTCGTACCCGGCGGCGGCCAGCACGGCCAGATGAGCATCTTCGGGCGCAGGCGCGATCCAGACGACGGCGAGCGGATCGCGTTCGCCTCCGTCGTCGGCGGCCGAGAAAAGCGCGTCGAAGTGGCGGTCGACATTGTTGCGATGCCGATCGAGCAGTCGATTGAAGGCAGCTGTATCGGCGCACGACATCGACGCGGCCAGTGCCGCGCGCTCGGCGTCGTCCTGTGGGAGGTCGTGCGTTTGGGCATCGTCGCGATATTGCAACCGGTGCTCGACCTGGCGCAGAAACCGATATGCGTCGAAAAGCTCGTCCGCCGCCGCGGCCGGCAGCAGCCCGCGGACGCGCAGCGCGGCAAGTGCCGGTAAGGTGCCGCGGACGCGAAGCGCGGGTTCGCGTCCGCCACGCACCAATTGCAGCGCCTGGACGATGAATTCGATTTCGCGAATGCCGCCGGGCCCGAGCTTGACGTTTCCCGCGTAGTCGCGCCGCTTGCCCTGTTCGCGAATCTGGCGGTGCACGTCGCGCAAGCCCTCATAGGCGTCGTAGTCCAGATATTTCCGGTAGACGAAGGGTGCGACCATCCGCTCCAGCTCGGCGCTGCGCGCGCCGGTCAGCGCGCGGGCCTTGAGCCACGCGTAGCGCTCCCAGGTTCGCCCCTGCGCGATCAGGTACTGCTCGAGCGCAGCAAACGACACCGCCAGCGGACCCCCGTCGCCGTAGGGCCGCAGGCGCATATCGGTGCGGAATACATAGCCTTCGGGCGAGCGCTCGGCCAATGCGGCGACGACGCGGCGGCCCAGGCGGTCGAAGAAATCCTGGTTCGCCAGAACCTTCGGCCCGCGCGTGTCGCCATCCTCCGGATAGACGAACACGAGATCGACGTCGGACGAGACGTTGAGCTCGGCACCGCCGAGCTTACCCATGCCGACGACGATCAACTGTTCCGGCGCGGCGCTGTCGCCACCGAGCGGTTCGCCGTGGATCGCGGCGAGCCAGGTCGAATGCGCGTCGACCGCCGCCGCGATGGCGTTCTCGGCCAGCCGCGTCATCGTCGCGCAGACTTCGCTCAAGTCCGCGCGTCCGGTCAAGTCGCGCAGCAAGACATGGAGGTAGACCCGGCAGCGCAATCGACGCAGTGCGACCGCCAGCATCGCGGGATTGGAAGCGCGCGCGAGCTCGCCGGAGTCACCGTCCGTCCACTGGAATGGCCGGTCGAGCATGGTCTCGACGCCGGCGCAAAGACCGGGGTCGGCGACGCGGAGGCGTTGCGCGTAGCGGCTGAACTCGTATGCCCCAGCGAGGTCCATCGTGGAATCCAACGCGGCGGCCGCCCCTTTCCGTATTAAAATCGCGCAAGAACGATCTATTATGCCCTTCGCGCGCGCATCTTCGAGTTCCTCCCCCTCCTTCCTTACTTCGTTTCGCAAGACGCTGCACTCGGCACGCGCGATCGCGTTGATCGTTATCATCGCCGTGTGCCTGCTGCTGCTGGCCGTGCGATTTGTTATTTTTCCGCGCATCGAACGCAATCCGGAAGTGGTGGCGCGTCTGCTCGCCGCGCAGATTGGCCAGCCGGTGGAGATCGGCTCGGTCGGCACCGCCTGGGACGGCTGGAACCCGCGTCTCGACATCGGCAATCTGCGCATCATGGAGCCTGGCGCCAATGTCGCGAGCGTCACTCTGCCGGACATGCGGCTTACCGTTGCCTGGGATTCGCTGCTGTTTCTTGAGTTGCGCTTGAAGCAATTGTCGATCGATCAGCCCCGGCTGATTCTCCGCCGCGACAGCGGAGGCATGCTGCACGCGGCAGGTATGACGCTGGATCTCGCGGAGAAGACCGGCGAGCAGGGAATCGTCGACTGGGTGCTGCGCCAGCCGCGCATCGTGATACGGGATGCGTTCATCGCCTGGCGGGATGAGCTGCACGGCGCGCCGCAACTGAGCCTCGAGCACGTCGTCCTGCGACTGGAGAACCGCGCCGGCCGCCATCGCTTCGGCCTGACCGGCGCGCCGCCCATCGGCCTGGCCGCACCGCTCGATGTGCGCGGCGATTTCACCAGCGGCTCCTTGTCGGACTGGCGCGCGGCATCGGGACACTTCTACGTGCGACTCGACTATGCCGACGTCGGTGCCTTGCGCGCATGGCTGCCGCCGAGCCTGCCGATCAGCAACGGTAAAGGCGCCTTTCGAATGTGGCTCGAAGTTGCCAACGGAGAACCGCGCGATATCGTTGCCGACATGGTCTTGCGCGACGTCGAGGGCAAGCTTGCCGGCGATTTGCCACAGCTTTCGCTGGACCGGCTGGAGGGCCGTATCGGCTGGCACGATGATCCCGCACGGCGCGAGATCTTCGCGCGCCAGCTTGCGTTCGCCGCATCGGGCGAGCCGGGCTTCTCGCCCACCGATTTCCAGGTGACGATGCATTACGACGCCGGGCGATCGCTCGACGGCAATGCGTCGTTCAATCGCATCGCGCTCGCGCCTCTGCGGCAGTTGGGCCCCTATCTGCCGCTGCCGACGCGTTGGCGGGACGACCTCACGCGCTTCGCGCCGCGGGGAACGCTCGAAGCGGTGGCGCTGCACTGGACAGGCGATATCGCGGCGCCCGGCGCATTCAATGCGTCCGCCAACTTCGCCGATCTGGGATTTGCGGCCCAAGGCGAGACGCCCGGCTTTGTCGGACTCTCGGGTAGCATCGCGGCAACCCAGAGCGACGGGGCGATAAAGTTGAATAGCCGCGTCCTAGCCGTGAACTGGCCGCAGCTGTTCGCGCAGCCATTGGCACTCGACACCGCGCAGGGCCAACTGCGCTGGCGCAAAGCCCCCGACGGCTATGCCGTCCAGATCGATCAGCTGGCGCTCGCCAACGCCGATGCGGCAGGCGTCGTCAACGGCGAATACCGGATGATCGGCGAGGGGCCGGGCGCGATCGACGCCAGCGCGCAATTCACTCGCGTCGACGCGGCGCAGCTCTACCGCTATGTGCCTTTAGCCGCAGGGGCCGGCGTACGCGAGTGGATGCGCACCAGCCTCGTCGCGGGCGCCTCGAGCGATGTGCGTCTCAAGGTGACGGGCAATCTCGCCGATTTTCCGTTCGCCGATGCCAAAAAAGGCAAGTTCACGGCGACGGCGAAGGCGCAGGGCGTGACCTTGGACTACGCAACGCATTGGCCCCGGCTGGTCGGCCTGGACGGCGAAGTGAAGCTCGATGGGCCCAGCATCAGCGTCGATGGCCGCAACGGCCGCGCGTTCAATGTCGTGATCAATCGTGCCAAGGTCGAGATCGCCGATACGCGCATCGCGCACCCGGTGCTGCGCATCGATGGCGAAGCCACCGGTCCGGCCGCGGATTTCCTGCGCTTCATCGCAGAAAGCCCGGTCGACGACTGGCTGGATCATACGACCCGCGGGGCCGAAGCGAGCGGCGACGGCAAGCTCGCGTTGAAACTGGAGCTGCCGATCGGCAACCACGACGGCGACCAGATCGGCGGCGAATTCGCGTTTTTGGACAATCGACTCCGGTTCGCCGGCGACATTCCCCGTCTGAGCCAGCTCAATGGCAAGCTCGCCTTTACGCGGCGCGAGATCCACAGTACCGCGCTGACGGCCGAGATTCTCGGAGGTCCGGCACGGCTGACGGTGTCGGGCGCGGTCGGCGGCATGCGGGTGGACGCGCAGGGCAGCGCCGACTTGGGCTTGCTGCGCGCCGAATATCCGAAGCAACCTCTCGCTGGGCGCTTTACCGGTACCACCGACTGGCAGCTTGCGCTCAACGTCGCATCGGACCGCTCGAACTGGACGCTGGATTCCAGTCTCAAGGGAGTCGCGGTCGATTTACCTATCCCCGCCGCCAAGTCGCAGGGCGATGCGATGCCGCTTCGCATCGAGCGTCGCCAGACCGAAGCCGCCAGCGATCTGCTGCAGTTCACCTATGGCCGGCTCGGCACGATGACGGTACAGCGGGGGCTGACCGCCGCCGGTCCCGTGGCCGAGCGTGCGTTCCTCGCGCTGGGCAAGGCCACCGGTGCGCCGGATCGCCGTGGTTTATGGATCCGTGGCGACGTCGATCAGCTCGATCTCGACGGCTGGCGTGCACTGCGCGAGCAAGTCGATGCCAGCGTCGATACCGGTCCGCTGCCGCTGTCCGGCGCCGAGATCACCGTCGGTGCGCTCGATGTTTTCGGCCGGCGGCTCAATGAGCTGCGCCTTGTCGCCAGTCGCGGCGGCAGCGATTGGCAGCTCGACCTGCGCGGGCGCGAACTCGAAGGCATGGCGCGCTGGGAGCCCGCGGTGCCCGCCCGCCCGAACGGCCGCATCGTCGCACGCCTGCAACGACTGACGCCGCCGACCGCGGCCGCCGCGCGTGCGGCGACGCCGGCAGCGACTTCCGCCACCGAGGTCAACGGCTGGCCGGAGATCGATCTGTCCGCGGACACCTTGCGCCTGAAGGATCGCGACCTGGGACGCCTCGAATTGAAGGCGCAGCCGATCGGAGCCGACTGGCGAATCGACAGCCTGCGCCTCACCAACGAAGACGGACGGCTCGACGCCAGCGGCTGGTGGCGCGGCGGCGGCAATGAGCAAACGACCCTGGAAGCCGACCTCGACGTGCACGATGCGGGCAAATACCTGGCGCGCTACGCGCTTCCGGACGCGGTCCGCGCCGGGGCGACGCGGATCCGCGGCCAAGTCTCTTGGTCGGGTGGGCCGCAGGACTTCGATTATCCGACGCTCAACGGCACGCTTCGCGTCGAGACCGGGCGCGGTCAGTTCACCAAGCTCGATCCCGGCTTGGGCAAGCTGCTGGGCGTGCTTTCGCTCCAGGCGTTGAAGCGGCGGCTGAACTTCGATTTTCAGGACCTGTTCGCCGAGGGTTTTGCCTTTGACGAAATTACCGGCGACGTGCGCATCCAGAACGGGGTGATGAAAAGCGACGATCTCAAGATCGTCGGGCCGTCCGCACGCGTGGCGATCCAGGGCGAAGCCGACATCGCGCGCGAGACCCAGCGCCTCACCGTACACGTGCAACCGACGTTGTCCGCCGGCGTATCGGTCGGCGCGGCCGCACTGCTGCTGGCCAATCCGGTTATCGGTGCCGCGGTCGCCGCGGGTTCGCTGCTCGCGCAGAAGGCGATGCAGGATCCGATCGAGCAGATGTTTTCGTTCGGTTATGCGGTGACCGGCAGCTGGTCGGACCCGGTCGTCGAGCGCGAAGGGCGATTCCCCGGCCCGGCGGCAGCGGCCACGGGCAAGCCGGAGACGACACCACAATGACGACGGCGAAGAACAGGACGATGCGAGTGGCCGCGGTGCAGACGGTCTCGGGCGGTGACGTTAGGGCGAACCTGGCCGCAGTCGAGCCGCTGATCGCCGCCGCGAGCGCACAGGGCGCCTCGCTGGTGCTGCTGCCCGAATACTTCGGCATCTTCGGCGACCGCGCCACCGACAAGGTGGATGCGCGCGAAGTTGACGGCCACGGCCCGCAGCAGGATTTTCTCTCGCGTGTGGCACGCGAGCAGCGAATGTGGCTGATCGGCGGCACTGTGCCGATTGCCATCGCTGATCCGACTCGGGTGCGCAGCGCTTCGCTGGTCTTCGATCCGCAGGGACGACGGATTGCGCGCTACGACAAGATCCACCTGTTTGCGTTCAGCCAGGGCAGCGAGCAATACGATGAGGCGAAGACGATCGAGCCGGGGCTTTCGGGCGTCACCTTCGATTCCCCTTGCGGTCGCGTCGGGCTGTCGGTCTGCTACGACCTTCGCTTTCCGGAACTCTACCGGGGCTATCGCGACGTCTCGCTGATCGTCGTGCCCTCGGCGTTTACCGCGGTCACCGGCGCCGCGCACTGGCACGTGCTGCTCAGGGCGCGCGCGATCGAGAACCAGTGCTACGTGCTCGCCGCCGCGCAGGGAGGCACGCATGCGAATGGCCGCCGCACCTACGGGCACAGCGTGCTGATCGATCCGTGGGGTGTCGTCGTGGCGGAACTAGCCGACGGCGAAGGCGTCATCGTCGGAGATATCGACGATGCACAGATCGCAAAGGTCAGGCGGGAGCTGCCGGCCTTGTCGCATCGCCGCCTGGCCTGACCGGCGCCCGCCGGCGATCAGGCGGGCGCGGCCTTGAGCAGGACGACGACGGCGCCGCCACCGCCGCCGTGGCGCGGCGCTTCGCAATAGGCCAGCACCTCGTCCCACTGCGACAGCCAGCGCCGAACCTTGTTCTTGAGCACCGGTTCCCGGTTCGGCGACGACAGCCCCTTGCCGTGAATGACGCGCACGCAGCGGACGCCGCGGCCGCGCGCGTCGAACAGGAAATCGGCGAGCGCGTCGCGTGCTTCGACGCTCGTCAGGCGGTGGAGATCGAGCTCGCCCTGCACCGACCATTGACCCCGCCGCAACCGGACCAGGACGTCGGTTCCCAGACCCGGGCGAAGAAACGTCTGATGCGCTTCCTGCTCCTGGCCGACTTCCCACGACGAAGGCGAGGGCTCGATGCCGAACTTGCTCGCGGCAAGCGCATCGGCTTCGTCGGCCAGGCGTTTGGCCGGCGTCGGCGCGGGCCGCGCCCGGTCGATACGCGCTCGATTGCGCGACGGCAGTGGCGCGACATCGGCGAATGCCTGTCCGAGGTCGATGTCGGCGTCTGCGCGAACCACCCGCGCGCTCGCAGGCTTGCCCGATTTGCCCGCAGGGCGAGCGACTACCGGCCGCGCGGGCTTGCCGGCGCTGTCCAGCAAGGTCTTCAGATCGGAGAGCTTGGCCATTGCGCGATTATCCTCGTTGCCGTCGCGGCCGCCCGCGGGGCACGCCCCGTTGCGCGAAGCCGCAGTCAGCGCCGATGGCGCGGCTGGATCGCGGTCGCGCTATTCGACCGACAGCGCGGCGGTCTCGTGAACCGGCAGCGGATTATCGAGAAACGCTTCGGCGTCCAGCGCCGCCATGCAACCGGTGCCGGCGCTGGTCACGGCCTGGCGATAAACATGGTCGGCCACGTCGCCTGCCGCAAAGACGCCCGGAATGCTGGTCGCCGTCGCGTTGCCCGAGCTGCCGC
The DNA here is from genome assembly GCA_963828665.1 of uncultured beta proteobacterium. Taxonomy (GTDB): domain Bacteria; phylum Pseudomonadota; class Gammaproteobacteria; order Burkholderiales; family Casimicrobiaceae; genus PALSA-1003. Next base: position 37,159 of record CAWHFL010000003.1, on the reverse strand, counting down.
CTTTGACGGTGATGTAGCCGTCGACCATCGCCACCTGGCCATCGAACAGCTGCGTGTTCGGCGTGTGGCCGATGGCGATGAAAACACCCTGGACTGCAAGATCGCGCGCGGCGCCGGTCGCCGCGTGCTTCAGGCGCACGCCGGTGACGCCGGACTTGTCGCCCGTGACCTCGTCGAGCGTGTGGTCCCAGAGTATCCGGACGTTGCCTCCGTCGCCAGTCTTGGCGATCAGCCTGTCCACCAGGATCGCCTCGGCGCGGAACTTGTTGCGGCGATGGACAACGCTCACCTGCCGCGCGATGTTCGACAGATACAATGCCTCTTCGACCGCGGTGTTGCCGCCGCCGACGACGATCACGTCCTGCCCCTTGTAGAAGAAGCCGTCGCAGGTCGCGCAAGCGGAAACACCCTTGCCCATGAAAGCCTGCTCGGAAGGCAGCCCCAGATAGCGGGCCGACGCTCCGGTGGCGATGATCAGCGCGTCGCAGGTGTATTCGCCGATATCACCGACCAGCCGCATCGGCCGTTCGCGCAGCGCCACGGTGTGGATGTGATCGAAAATGATTTCGGTATCGAAGCGTTCGGCATGCTTCTGAAAACGCGCCATCAGATCGGGGCCTTGCACGCCCTCGACGTCCGCGGGCCAATTGTCGACGTCGGTCGTCGTCATCAACTGGCCACCCTGCGCCAATCCGGTGATCAGCACCGGTTTCAGGTTGGCGCGCGCGGCGTATACTGCCGCGGTAAATCCGGCCGGGCCGGAGCCGAGAATCAACAGGCGATGGTGTTTGGCGGCCATGGTGCGATCGATTCGCAGTTTATGCGGGCGCGGAACGCCTCGACCCGATTCTAACTGATGTTGGGGTGGCCCCCGAAGGCGCAAGGCGTGCCTTTCCTCGCCGCGCCGGTGTATAATGTGCTGCGCTAAGTGCGCGTCACAATTCTATGATTTTCAAGCAAAAAATACAAAGGCAGCGCAGACCGCCCGCGGCGCCCGAACCGCACCTTTCACCACGGCTTGCGGCATTGGTGCGCGAGTCGTGGTGGCTACTGGTCGTCGCGGTATTCGCCTATCTTGCGCTGATCCTGGCGACCTACCAGCGCACCGACCCGGGCTGGTCGTTTTCGGGCAGCGGCGCCGCGATCCAGAACAAGGGTGGCGCGGTGGGCGCGTGGCTTGCCGATCTGTTGCTGTACCTTTTCGGTATGTCGGCCTGGTGGTGGGTTTTCGCCGGCATCGTTCTCGTCGTGACCGGGTATCGGCATCTGACGCGCTCGATCGACGCGGCCGACCGGCATCATCCCTGGCTCGCCGTCCCTGGCTTCGCGCTGGTTCTGCTTTCGAGCTCCGCGCTTGAGGCATTGCGCCTCTATCGACTTCCTGTCGCGCTGCCACACACGCCGGGCGGCGCTCTCGGCCAGGTGATCGGATCGGGATTCGCGCGTGCTCTTGGGTTCAATGGCGGGACGTTGTTGCTGATCGCGCTTCTTGCCATCGGCTGGTCGCTGTTCACCGGCATGTCGTGGCTGCGTCTGATGGAACGGGTCGGCGCCGGCAGCGAGCAGCTGATCGCATCACTCAAGCGCCGGCGCGACGCGCGACGCGATCGCGAAATTGGCGCCGTGGCGCTGGAAGAACGCGAGCAATTCGTCGAGGCGGCGCGCGAGAGCATCGAGGATCGCGAACCGGTCGTCGTTGTGCCGGCGATGGTCGACGTGCCGAAATCCGAACGGGTGGTCAAGGAAAAGCAGAAACCGCTGTTCCAGGACATGCCCGATTCGCCGCTGCCGCCGCTGGCATTGCTCGAAGATGCGCCCTCGGCGCAGGAGCAGGTCAGCGCCGAGACGCTGGAATTCACCTCGCGCCTGATCGAGCGCAAGCTCGCCGACTTCGGCGTATCGGTCAAGGTCCTGGCGGCGTACCCCGGACCGGTCATTACGCGTTTCGAAATCGAGCCCGCAATCGGCGTCAAGGGCGCGCAGATCGTCAACCTGATGAAGGATCTCGCGCGCGCGCTGTCGGTGGTGAGCATCCGCGTGGTCGAAACGATCCCCGGAAAATCGTTCATGGGGCTCGAATTGCCCAACGCCAAGCGACAGATCGTGCGCCTGGTCGAGCTGCTGTCGTCGACGACCTACAACGATACGGCGAGCCCGCTGTCGCTCGCCTTGGGCAAGGACATCGCCGGCAAGCCGGTCATCGTCGATTTGCAGCGCATGCCGCACCTCCTGGTCGCCGGCACGACCGGGTCGGGCAAGTCGGTGGCGGTCAACGCAATGATCCTGTCGCTTCTGTACAAGGCCGAGCCGCGCCAGGTTCGGCTGATCCTGATCGACCCGAAGATGCTGGAGCTTTCGGTCTACGAAGGGATCCCGCACTTGCTCGCGCCGGTCGTCACCGACATGAAGCTCGCCGCCAACGCGCTGCACTGGTGCGTCGGCGAAATGGAGCGGCGTTACCGGCTGATGTCGACGTTGGGCGTGCGCAACCTGTCGGGCTACAACGCACGGGTTGCCGAGGCAAAAAGGGCGGGGAAGCCGCTGACGAATCCATTCACACTGACACCGGAAAGTCCCGAGCCGATCGAGGAAATGCCGCTGATCGTCGTCGTCATCGACGAGCTGGCCGACCTGATGATGGTCACCGGCAAGAAGATCGAGGAGCTGATCGCTCGCATCGCGCAAAAAGCCCGCGCCGCGGGCATCCATCTGATCCTGGCGACGCAACGCCCGTCGGTCGACGTCATCACCGGACTGATCAAGGCGAACATTCCATCGCGCATCGCCTTCCAGGTCGCCAGCAAGGTCGACTCGCGCACGATCCTCGATCAGATGGGCGCCGAGACTTTGCTCGGACAGGGCGACATGCTGTATCTGCCGCCGGGAACCGGGCACCCGCAGCGCGTGCACGGCGCGTTCGTCGCCGACACCGAAGTTCACCGCGTGGTGGAACATCTGAAAGCGCAGGGCGGACCGCAGTACCTCGACGGCATTCTCGATTCCGGCGTCAGCGGCAACGGCGACGAGGGCGTCACGATCGATGCGGGCGATGCGGAAGCCGATCCGATGTACGACCAGGCGGTAGCTGTCGTGCTCAAGACGCGCCGGCCGTCGATCTCGCTCGTACAGCGCCATCTGCGTATCGGCTACAACCGGGCCGCGCGTCTGATCGAGCAGATGGAGCGCGCGGGGCTGGTGTCGGCGATGCAGACCAACGGCAATCGCGACGTGCTCGTTCCTGCGGGCAAAGGCGAGAGCGCATGACCGCAGGCTGGCGATTCGCGGCGATCCTGTGCGTTGCGTTAGCGCTGGCGTGTCCGGCCGCGGCGTCCGGCGTCGATCAGCTGAAAGCGTTCCTGGGCGGGGCCAAGACCGGCAAGACGACGTTTCGCCAGGTCGTCACCGGCAAGGCAGGGCGCGTGCCGCAGGAATCCAGTGGAACCTTCGCCTTCGCGCGGCCGGGCAAGTTCCGCTGGAGCTACGAAAAGCCGCACCCGCAGGTCATCGTCGGCGACGGCGAAAAGCTCTGGATCTACGATCCGGATCTCAATCAGGTCATCGTCAGGAAGCTCGACCGCGCGCTCGGTTCGACGCCGGCCGCGCTTCTCGCCGGTGATGACGCGCTGGAAAAGAACTTCGAGCTCCACGATGGTGGAAAAGGCGCCGACGTCGAGTTTGTCGACGCCAAGCCTCGCGCCGCCGACAGCGGGTTCGCCAGTGTGCGGATCGGCTTGAAGGACAACATGCCGCGGACGATGGAACTGCACGACAGCTTCGGCCAGGTGACGCAATTGTCGTTCGGTTCATTCGAGCGCAACGCAGCGGTCGATGCAGCCTTGTTCCGCTTCGTGCCGCCGCCAGGCGCCGATGTCGTCGGCGAATGACCTCTTCGCCGTAGTCAACCCGGCGACGCCGCTGGCCGAGCGGCTGCGGCCCAGGAACATCGCCGAGGTCATCGGCCAACGACACCTGCTCGGACCCGGCAAGCCGCTGGCGGTTGCGTTCGCATCGGGCAAGCCCCACTCGATGATCCTTTGGGGACCGCCGGGCGTCGGCAAGACGACGCTCGCCCGCCTGATGGCCGATGCGTTCAACGCGGAATTCATCGCGCTGTCGGCAGTGCTGTCCGGCGTCAAGGACATTCGCGACGCGATCGCCCAGGCAGAAGCGACACTGGCGCAATCGGGACGTCACACGATCCTGTTCGTCGACGAAGTGCATCGCTTCAACAAGGGGCAGCAGGACGCATTCTTGCCGTTCGTCGAAAAGGGGCTGGTCACGTTCATCGGCGCGACGACCGAAAATCCGTCGTTCGAAGTCAACAGCGCGTTGCTGAGCCGCGCCACCGTCTACGTGCTCGAGGCGCTTTCGCCCGACGAGCTCTCGGCGTTGCTCGATCGAGCGTTGCCGGCAGCGATGCCGGGTATTGCGCTCAACGCGGCGGCGGGCGAAGCCGTCGTCGCCTACGCCGACGGCGACGGCCGGCGCCTGCTGAACCTGGTCGAGCAGCTGGCCGTCGCCGCGCAGGAAGCGGGAAGAGACGACATCGACCACGATTTCGTCGAGACCGCGATCACGCGGAGCCTGCGCCGCTTCGACAAAGGGGGCGAGGCCTTCTACGACCAGATATCGGCGTTGCACAAATCGGTGCGGGGATCCGATCCCGATGCCGCGCTCTACTGGTTCTGCCGCATGCTCGACGGCGGCGCCGATCCGCTGTACGTCGGGCGACGGATGATACGCATGGCCAGCGAAGACGTGGGCCTTGCCGATCCGCGCGCGCTGCAGCTCACGCTGGACTCGGTCGCGACCTACGAACGGCTGGGCACGCCCGAAGGCGAGCTCGCACTGGCGCAAGCCGTGATCTATCTCGCCTGCGCGGCCAAGAGCAATGCCGTGTACGTCGCCTACGGCGCGGCGCGTGCGTTCATCGCCGAAGACGGATCGCGCCCGGTGCCGCTGCATTTGCGCAACGCGCCGACGAAGCTGATGAAGAATCTGGGCTACGGCAAGGACTATCGCTATGCGCACGACGAGGCAGATGCTTATGCCGCGGGCGAGACCTACCTGCCTGCCGGCATGTCGCCGCCGGACTGGTATCGCCCGACCGACCGCGGCCTCGAAGCGCGCATCGCCGAAAGGCTCGCCGAGTTGAGGAATCGCGATGCGAAGGCGCGCTCGGGCGGCGACGGCGAATCCTGAGCCGCGCGACCTGGCTCTGCACGGCCCTCTGGTAAAATTCGGGCATGATCGATATCCAGCTGCTGCGCAACGACCTGGATGACGTCGCAGCGCGCCTGAAGACGCGTGGATATCCGCTCGATGCGGCCGCGTTCGTCGAGCTCGAGGCCGAACGTAAGCACATCCAGATGCGCACGCAGGAGTTGCAGGCGCGGCGCAACAGCGCCTCGAAAGAGATCGGCATCGCGAAAAGCAGGGGCGAGGATCCTTCGGCGCGGCTAGCGGAGGTTGCCGGCATCGGCGACGAATTGACCTCGCTCGAACGTAATCTCGAGGCTGTGCAGCAACGCGTGCGTGACTGGCTGCTGGCGATGCCCAACCTGCCGCACGCGAGCGTGCCCATAGGGGCATCCGAAGCCGAGAACGCGGAAATCCGTCGCTGGGGCACGCCGAAGACATTCGAATTCACGGTGCGCGATCACGTCGACGTCGGCACCGCCGTCGGCGGGCTCGACTTCGACGCGTCGGCGCGAATTTCCGGCGCCCGCTTCTACATGTTGCGCGGCGCCGTCGCGCGGATGCATCGGGCGCTGGTGCAGCTGATGCTGGATACGCACACGACTGAGCACGGCTACACCGAATGCTATGTGCCGTATCTGGTCAATGCCGAAACGCTGGTCGGCACCGGCCAGCTGCCGAAATTCGAGGAAGATCTCTTCTGCGCGGTAAAGGGCGGGGCGCCCGACGAGGGACGCTGGTATCTGATCCCGACCGCCGAAGTGCCGCTGACCAACGTCGTGCGCGAGCAGATCCTCGCCGGCGCGGCGCTGCCGCTCAAGCTCACCGCGCACTCGCCGTGCTTCCGTTCGGAGGCAGGCAGCTACGGCAAGGACACGCGAGGCTTGATCCGCGTCCATCAGTTCGACAAGGTCGAGATGGTGCAGATCGTGCATCCTGACCGTTCGTACGAAGCGCTCGAGGAAATGACGAGGCACGCCGAAGCGATCCTGCAGAAGCTCGAGCTGCCCTACCGCATCGTCGCCTTGTGCACCGGCGACGTCGGATTCGCTGCGGCCAAGACCTACGATCTCGAAGTCTGGCTGCCGGGGCAGGGCAAGTACCGGGAGATTTCCTCGTGCTCGAATTGCGAAGCATTCCAGGCGCGACGTATGCAGGCGCGGTTTCGCAACGCCGAAGGCAAGCCTGAGCTCGTGCACACGCTGAACGGCTCGGGGCTCGCTGTCGGTCGGACGCTGGTCGCGATCCTGGAAAACTTTCAGCGCGCCGACGGCGGCGTCGACATTCCGGCGGCGTTGTGGCCTTACATGGGTGGCGCAACCTTGATTGCCGCGACGCGCTGATTACCTGACGGCGTTCGGCGGTGCGGCCATCGGTTGCGCCGTGTTTTCGTCCGCCGTCCCCGAGAGCATGCGCAGCCGCGGCTGCAGCGGCGGCTGCTGCGCGAGCAGGATGTCGTAATACGCGCGCACGCGATCGACAAAGGTGACCGGCATCGTGCCGCGCGCGTAACCATATTTCGCCGTTTCGTAGTACTCTGGCAGCGCGAGCATCGGCAGCGTCTTCTTCAGCGACGACCAGGTGTCGGGGTCGAGCTTCTGCTTCTGCGCCAGAATCCGGGCATCCTCCAGATGCGCGATGCCGATGTTATATGCGCCAAGGGCGAGCCAGGTGAGATCGGGTTCGGCGATTCGCTGCGGCAGCCTGTCCTTCAGGTCGCGCAGGTAACGCGCCGCCGCCATGACGCTCGCCTTCGGGTCAAGGCGATCGACGCCGCCCAGGCGCTGGGCGGTCTCCTCGGTCAGTTGCATCAGGCCGCGCACGCCGGTCTCGCTGGTAGCCTGTGCGTCCCACTGCGATTCCTGGTAGGCGATCGCGGCGAGCAGGCGCCATTCGATGCCGGTTGCCTGCTGCGCGTGCTGGAACGCAGCGCGAAGCTGTGGCAGTACCGACTTGATGCGCTCCTGGAACACGCCGGCGTCGATGCGCGACACCGTGCCGTAGGAAAAATAGCGATCGATGAGCCGCTGCAGCCTGCCGTCGCGGCGAAGCTTGGCGAAGAATGCATCGACGCGGTCGCGCAGCTGTCGCTCGCCCGGAGGAAACGCCCAGACCAGTTGCTGTTTGCCGGCGACCGCGAATGCCTTGTCGAAGTTGAGATAGACGTGGCGCGCCGCTTCGGCGTCATTGGACGCGACGATGGCGTAATTCAGCGTCCCGTCGGAGACCTGGCTGATCATCGCCTCGGTCGAAGGCAGGGTGATCATCTGCCATCGCACCTCCGGATGATCGGCGCGCACTTTCGACAACGCGCTCGCGAGGCCACCGCCTTCGAGAACGCCGACGCTTTCGCCCGCGAGGTCCCGCCAGGATTCAGGCTTGAATCCGTCGATGTTGTAGATCAGCACCGGTTCGACAGCATGGTAGCTCGATGAATAAAGCATCGCAGCGTTTGCCGGCGCCGTCCACGCCGAGGGGAGATACAGGTTGCCGGCGCCGAGGCGACGACCGACCGCACCGGCGAGCTTATCGACGGGGTCGGCGGTGGGGATCACCTTAAGTGTCGCGCCCTCCTGCTCGGCGAACATTCGCGCAAGGTCGTAGTCGATGCCCGCACCTTGATCGTCGGCGCCGACAAACCAGGTGGCCGGCCCGGTTCGCAGCAGGAGGGTCAATTCGTTCGACGAGGGCGGCGGCGGTGGCGATGATGGCCCACAGGCGGCCAGCGCTATCGAGGTCGCGATACAGGTGCGCAGCAGAAGTCGTGTGCGCAATCCGGCTCCGATGCGTGATGCGCTTGATGGCATTATAGCCGGCATGGCGATGGCGACCAGACGATCCGCTGCAAGCCTCGCGTTGCGTCAGGCTGCATCGTCGGATTGCTTGCTGCGTCGACGCGCTTCGCCGATAATGAGAAGCAGCAGCGGCAACGATCCAAGGCGGGCCGCCCCGCATTGCATGGTGGTGAACCTGGTCAGGTCCGGAAGGAAGCAGCCATAGCTATTCTCTGCAAGTGCCGGGGGTACGGCTCGCCACCCCTCTTTCGCGTTCGGCTTGATGCTGCGTTGCTCGCCCGCCGCAGGCGCTTATGTACATTTTGGGTACACGGCGCGCGTGCGTCGGTCGAGCGCCTTGCCTGAAGCCGAACGCGACGCGAAATAGCCTCGCGGCTCGCTGCAAGGCGAACGCGAAGCCGAAATTGCGCAATGCTTTGCTTAACCGTTAAACGCTGAAAGCCCGATGAGCTATCAAGCGCTCGCCCGCAAATGGCGACCGAAGCGATTTGCCGACCTGGTCGGACAGGACCACGTCGTGCGCGCGCTGACGAACGCGCTGGAGCGCGGGCGCCTGCATCACGCGTATCTGCTCACCGGCACGCGCGGCGTCGGCAAGACGACGATCGCACGGCTTTTGGCAAAGAGTCTCAATTGCGCGACCGGAGTCACGGCGACGCCCTGCGGCGTCTGTCCGGCGTGCACCGATATCGACGCCGGCCGCTTCGTCGACCTGCTCGAGCTCGACGCCGCGTCGAACACCGGCATCGACAACATGCGCGAGATACTCGACAACGCCCGGTACGCGCCGACCGTCGGCCGCTACAAGGTCTACCTTATCGACGAAGTCCACATGCTGTCGAAGGCGGCGTTCAATTCGATGCTCAAGACGCTCGAGGAGCCGCCGGAGCACGTCAAATTCATCCTCGCCACGACCGACCCGCAAAAAATCCCGGTCACCGTGCTTTCGCGCTGTCTGCAGTTCAACCTGAAGGCGCTCCCGGCCGCACAGATCGCCGCGCGGCTGGCCGATATCCTTCGCGCCGAAGATATCGCTTTCGACGACGCGGCGCTGGCGCTGATCGCACACAGCGCTCGCGGGTCGATGCGCGATGCACTTTCGGTCCTCGATCAGGCGATCGCTTACGGAGCGGGCGAGGTACGCGACGCGGTGGTGCGCACGATGCTGGGATCGGTCGACGCCGAGTATGCGTATCGCATTGCCGATGCCTTGCTCGCCGGCGACGGCAAGGCGCTGCTCGCCGAAGCCGCAGCGCTGACCGAGCGCAGCCTGTCGCTGCCTGCCGCCCTCGACGAGCTGGCCGGCCTTTTTCACCGCATCGCCGTCGCTCAGACCGTCGCGGGCGTCGCCGATGCGCTGCCCGATGCGGCGCGCATTGCCGGATATGCGCAGGCGTTCACGCCCGAGGCCGTGCAGCTGGCCTACCAGATCTCGGTGCAGGGACGCGCCGATATGGCACTTGCGCCGGACGAGCCGACCGGATTTGCGATGACGCTGTTACGCCTGCTCGCGTTCGAGCCGGGCGCGGAGTCCGTCGCCGCCCGCGGGCCGGGCGTTCGTCCTCTCTCGCAACAGATTGCCAAGAGCAGTGGACCCGGGGCGAGCCAGCCGCCATCGGCTTCGGTTGCTACGTCGCCGGCGATTATCGGGGCGCCCGTGGCTAGTGCGACACCGGCGGTTACGCCGATACCGGGCGTCATCGCATCAACGGGAGTCGCGGCAGCCGAGCCGCGCGCTGCAGCGGTGCCACTGGAGATTGCCGACTGGCCGGCATTTGTCTCAGGATTGAAGCTGTCGGGCATCGCGCTGCAACTTGCCGCGCAGACGGAGCTCAAAACCATCGCCGGGAACGAGATCGTGCTCGCGGTCCCGGAAACGGCGCGCCACCTCATTGACAAGGCATATACCGACAAGCTGAAGGCGGCGCTGGACGAAGCGTTTGGGCGCCGCGTTCGCCTGCGCTTCGATGTCGACGCGGCGGCGGGCGCGACATTGGCCGCACAGGAAAAACGCGAGCGCGCCGAAACCAGAGCCAAGACCGAAGCGGCGTTTCGCGACGATCCGTTCGTGCAGGACGTGCTCTCGCGATTCGACGCGACGATCAAACCCGAATCGATCAAACCCAGTTCGTAGTTCAGGAATCCCACCATGATGAAGAACCAGCTCGCCGGCCTGATGAAGCAGGCACAGGCCGTGCAGGAGAACATGAAGAAGGCGCAGGACGCGATCGCCGCGATGGAAATCGAGGGGCAATCGGGCGCGGGCCTGGTCAAGGTGCTGATGACCGGGCGGCATGACGTCAAGCGCGTGACGATCGACCCCACACTGCTGGGCGAAGACAAGGATATGCTCGAGGACATGGTCGCCGCGGCGATCAACGACGCCGTGCGCAAGATCGATGCCGCGTCGCAGGAGAAAATGTCGGGGCTGTCCGCAGGGCTGGGACTGCCCCCGGGGCTGAAGCTGCCGTTTTAGAGCGGTCGAGGCGCATTCATCGGATGGAATCGTTAAGCAGCCTGGAGGAGTTGACGCAGGCGCTGCGCTGCCTTCCCGGCGTCGGCCCCAAAGCCGCGCAGCGCATGGCGCTGCACTTGCTGCAGCACGATCGCGAGGGCGGGCAACGGCTCGCGACGGCCCTCGAAGCGGCGACGCGTACGATCCGGCATTGCCAGCGCTGCAACACATTTACCGAGGATGAGGTTTGCGCGCTGTGCCGCTCGGCCAAACGCGACGCCGCGTTGCTGTGCGTCGTCGAGACGCCGGCCGACCTCCTGATGATCGAGCACACGCAAGCCTACACCGGACTCTATTTCGTGCTGATGGGGCGCCTGTCGCCGCTCGACGGCATCGGCCCGAAGGAAATACGGCTCGACCGCCTGCTCAAGCGCGCGGCCGACGGCGCGGTGCGCGAGGTCGTGCTCGCGACCAATTTCACCAACGAAGGCGAAGCTACCGCGCACTACATCGGCGAGCTTCTGAGCGCGCGCGGACTCAAGGTGACGCGGCTCGCGCGCGGCGTGCCGGTCGGCGGCGAGCTCGAGTACGTCGACAGCGGGACGCTGGCGCAGGCGCTGCGCGAACGGCGGGCGTTCGCGCCCTGACGCACCTGGCCGAGGCGCTATAAAGCCCTGCGCTTCCTGCGGTCCTTTACTTGGCGCCTTGGTAGAGCACGCTTGGCAGCCAAAGGATGATCTGCGGGAACACGATGCACAGGGCCAGGCCGACCGCCTGGAGCCCGATGAACGGCAGCGCCGCCTTGAAGATCATCGCCATCGAGATCTCCTTCGGCGCCACGCTCTTCAGGTAGAACAACGAGTAGCCGAACGGCGGACTCAGGAACGCCATCTGCATGTTGATCATGAAGATGACGCCGTACCAGAGGCTGACTTGGTCAGGCGCCACCCCTGGAATCCCGAGCACGCCGCCAAACGGCAGGCTTACCATGATCGGCAGGAAGATCGGCACGGTGAGCAGCAGGATGCCCACCCAGTCGAGGAACATTCCGAGGATGACGAGCACCACCATCATCATCAGCAGAACCCCATAGGGCCCGAGACCGGCCTGCATGATCAGCCCGGTCACGAACGTCTGCCCGCCCTTGACGATGAAGAAGCCGACGAACATCGTCGCGCCGAAGAAGATCCACATCACCATCGCCGTCGCCTTGAGCGTCGAAATGGCGGCGTCGTGTATCGCCGTCCAGCTCAACCGACGATGAAGCGCACACACCGCGAAGGCGCCGAAGCTACCGATGCCTGCCGCTTCGACCGGCGTCGCGATGCCGAGGAAGATGACACCCAGTACCAGGATGATCAGCAGCACCGGCGTGATGGTATTGCGCAAGAGCCGCAGTTTCTCCCGCATATTCACGCGCTCTTCGACCGGCAGCGCCGGGCCCAGCGACGGATTGATGTAACAACGCAGCGTGATGTATCCCACATACAGGCCGGACAGCAAGAAGCCCGGGAACACCGAGCCCATCAGCAACTCGCCGAGCGATTGCTGCGCGACGACGGCGTACACTATCGCCATCACGGACGGAGGGATCAGGATGCCGAGCGTCCCGCCCGCGAGTAGCGAGCCGCACGAGAGCTTCGGCTCGTAGCCGCGGCGCAGCATCGCCGGCAACGCGATCATCCCCATCGTGATTTCGGTCGCACCGACCACCCCGACCATCGCCGCGAGGATCGTGCATGCAACCACGGTGGCTGACGCGAGGCCGCCTTTCAGCGCGCCTAGCCACTTGTAGATGACGTCGAAAAGCTCCTCGATGATGCCGGCCTTCTCGAGCATCGCCGCCATGAAGATGAACAGTGGCACCGCGGAGAGCTGGTAGTCCGTCATGAAGGGGAAGACCCGCGACGGCAGCATGTTGAGGACGCCGCCGGAGCCGAACACGTACAGGAAAATGATCGCCAGCCCGCCGGTGCAGAATGCCATCGGCAGCCCCATAAGCAGCAGCAAAAACAAGCCGCCGAAAAGGAGCACGCTCAGCCATGCGATACCGATCTCGAGTCCCACGCTCAAGCCCTCCGCCTGGACACGATAACGATGTCCTTGAGCAGCTTGCAGATCCCCTGCAGCAGAATCAGCGCGGCCCCGACGGGGATGGCCAGCTTGACCGGCCAGTATTGGACGCCCCATTCGGTGAACGAGTGCTCGTCGAAGCGAATGGCGTCTAGCGCAAAGCGACCGCCGGTCCAGAGCATCGTTCCGATGAAGATGAAGAAGAAGACCGACGTGATGATGTCGCAGATCGCTTTGCCGCGCGTGGACAGCTTCGCATAGAGTACATCCACCCGGACGTGTTGGTCCTCCTTGTACGCGTACGCGCCGCTCAGCAGGTATTGCATGCCAAACATGAGGAACATGCTCTCGTGCACCCAGTTGGTGGGTGAGTTGTAGACATAGCGAGCCAGGACTTCGTAGTAATAGACAAACACCGCGATCACGGCCCAGTACGCCACATACTCGCCAACCTTGACGTTCACCCATTCGATGACATCGGTGAAGCGCGTATGGATGCGCATCGTCGGATCCTCGCCGGTGCCGATGGCGGGGACATCGGGCGCCTTCGCGTGCGCGATCTCCGCGTCGGGATGCGCCAATTCCAACGCGCGCCGCCGGCGCACGAGGCCAGGCAGCAGCGCGGCGTCGATCAGCAGCATCACGCCCAGCAATATCGCCAGCCAGCGGCCATGCAGTTTGGAGCGATCGTAGATCTCCTTCGCCACCCCGTACTCGCGCTTGGCCGTTTCGAGTTCGGCTTGCTGCTGGCGATAGGCGGTCACGGCTTCGGGCGGCGCGTCGGCGGCCGGGGCCGGGGTGGTATCGAACACAGCCTGGGCGTGCTGCAGCGCGGCGAAAGTGCGCGAATCGTCGTCACGGACATCACGGCTGATCGAGTTCGCATACAGGATCGCTAGGAACACCGGGATGAAGACAAAAGCCCACCTGCTGCGAAGGTAAAAGCGATGCGTGCCGAGAAAGCCGGCAGTGAGCCAGAAGAGATAGGCGACGAAGAGCGAAGGGCCCGGCCCCTTCGGCCGTCGGCGCTGTCGCGCGACGAGGTACATCGCGATCAGCGGGAAGATCAATAAGCCGGCCCAATAGAGCCAGAGTGGCAGGATAAAATTGAGTTGGGGCATGGACGCAGATGCCAAGCAGTAAACGCAAACGGAGGCGCTCCGAGAAGCGCCTCCGCGTGCGTAACACCGGCCGGTTGGGCCGGCACGGACCTTACACGTCGAGCTTGAGTCCCTTGTACATATCCGGCGTGACATAGCCGACCGTCGGCGACTCCATGATGTCGAGCTGGAGCTTGAACAGCCGCGCCGCATCCTTGTCCTTGTTCGCCCATTTGAACCAGATCGGCACCGCGACCTGCTGGAATTTCGGCAGGTCCTCGGCGGGCAGACGGTTGATCTGCGTGCCCGCCTTGATATACTTCGGCCAGGCTTCCATGTCAGCTTTCTGGATCGCCGCAAAGTGGATATTGGAATACACCTGGATCTCGTCATCGAGCCAGACCTTCATCTTCGGCGAGAGCTTGTTCCAGACGTCCATGCGCACGACGAAATCCATCAGATCGACCGGCTGATAGATCGACTCCAGGCCAGGCGGGCCGGTCCAGATGTACTTGGTGACCTGCTGGAACCCCAAGTCCCAGTTCACGGCCGGACCGGTGTAGTCGGCCGCATCGACGGTGCCCTTTTCGAGCGCGGCGAATACTTCACCGCCGGGGAGCAAGGTCGTGCGCGCCCCGATGGCCGCGAACCCTTCCGCGATCATGCCGCCGGGTACGCGGAGCTTCAATCCTTTGAAATCCTCGGCGGTCCGGATCGGTTTCTTCGAGTGGATGATGTTCGGCCCGTGGTGGATGCGGTTCACGTAGTACAGACCCTGCTTAGCGAAGATCTCGCGCGCCGCCTGGAGCCCGCCCTTGCTGTAAAAGAAGATGTCCCACTCGTGCGGGTAGCGCAGACCCATCAGGTACGATGAAAGGAAGGCCGTCGCGGGCATCTTGCCGACCCAGTACACGGTGAACGAATTCATCGCTTCCAGTACGCCGTTGCGCACGCCGTCGAGCAATTCGAAATCGCCGACCACTTCCTTGGCGGCAAACGGCTTGATCTCGAGCTCACCGCCGGTCTTCTCCTTGATCGTCGCGGCCCAGGTCTTGAACGTCTGCAGGCCCACGCCCGCGGGCCACGACGTCTGGACCTTCCAGGTCGTCGTTTCAGCGGCGGCGGCGTTGCGGATGAAAGGCGCCGACAACGCGGCGCCGCCGGCGGCGATACCCGCCGCCTTCAGCAGGCGCCGGCGGGCCGGCTGGACAGGCTTGGTGACAGCCGGGCTGTCATTGCGATCATTCATCTGCTCCTCCTAGCTGGTAACGGAACGTTCCTTATCGGCCTCTTTCGGACCGGGATGCAATCTTGCACTCCAATGCGGGCGTAGAGCAAGCAAAATCCGGCGTGGCCGGGCCGGGCTCGCCCGTTGCCGGTCGCCAGCGGCGAGGCACCATGAAAAACCGGTAATCCGGCACGCGAACCGTTGCGGGCCGCCGGTGCGCGGGAGTAACCTCGATCTTGAGATGCCGGTGCGAAGGAGACCCGGCACGAAAGGGAGGAGCCCAATGCTGGTCAGCGAAATCTTGCGGATCAAAGGGAACGCGCTGTTCACGACGGCGCCCGAGGGTTCGGTGCTCGAAGCAGTCAAGGTCATGGCGCATCACGACATCGGCTCGCTGGTCGTGATGGACCATGGACGGATGGTGGGCATGCTGACCTTTGCCGAAGTGCTGCAGGCGTTGTCGATGCGGCAAGGGGAGCTCGGCGACCTCAGGGTCAACGAGATCCAGGTGAACGACCCGCTGACCGCGACCACCGGACTCGACGTGATGGAGCTACGCCGGGCGATGCTCGAGCGCCACGCGCGCTACGTGCCGGTCATCGACGGCCCGACGCTGCTGGGCGTTGTTTCGTTTCACGATGTCGCCAAGGCGGTCTACGAAGAGCAGAGCTTCGAAAACCGCATGCTAAAGAGCTACATCAAGAACTGGCCCGACGCGGACGAGCAGTAACTGCTCGGCGCGAGCGTGAGGGCCGCGATGCGAGCCGGGTCGGGCCCCGCGTTTTGCCGAGCGTCAGTCCTTGCCCAGCAGGAACATCGCGGGCCTGCCGGAAAGATGCAAACACGGCGCCGCGCGCCATTGTTCCACCGTGCGGCTGACGATCTGTTCGCTCGCCAGCGTCAGATCGGCGGCGACGCAGAAACGGGTCTGCGGACGGCAAACCGCCAGCGCTGCCGCAACCATCGCCTCATTGCGATAGGGCGTCTCGATAAAGAGTTGCGTGGCGCCGGTGCGTATCGCAGCATCGTCGAGCGCACGCAAAGCCTTGGCGCGCGCTTCTGGCCGGACGGGAAGGTAGCCGTGGAAGGCGAAGCTCTGGCCGTTCATCCCGGAAGCCATTAGCGCGAGCAAGAGGGCCGACGGCCCGACCAGTGGCACGACGCGAATGCCGGCACGATGCGCCGCGGCGACGAGCGGTGCGCCGGGATCGGCAACGCCGGGGCAACCGGCATCCGAAATCAGCGCCAGATCTTCGCCCGCCAGCGCTGGCGCAAGCAGCGCCGCCACCTCGTTCGCCGGCGTGTGCTCGTTCAGTTCGGCGAAGCCGATCTGCTGCAACGCATGGTCGGACGGCAGCGATTTCACGAAGGCCCGTGCAGTCTTGGGTGTCTCGGCGACGAAATGTCGAAGCCGCCGCGCGATCGCGATCGTATCCGCCGGCAGCACCGACGACGGCTCGATCGCACCGAGCAGGTTCGGCAGCAGGTACAGCCTCCCGGTCGCGTCGCGCTGGGTCTTCACAACGGCTGCAGGCCCTCGGCGATCAGCATATCGGTCAGCCGGATCAGCGGCAGGCCGATCAATGCCGTCGGATCATCGCTGGCGACGCGCGTGAACAGCGCGATGCCAAGCGCTTCGACCCTGACCGATCCGGCGCAATCGTACGGCTGGTCGCGCGCGAGATAATCTTGGAGCGCCGCATCGCCCAGCTGGCGAAAGGTGCTGGCGACGTCGACCAGCGCCCGGCGACAACGCCCGCTGCGCGCGTCTAGGAGGGCCAAGCCGGTATGAAAGACGATCGTGTGTCCTTGCATCGCCCGCAGCTGCTCCAGCGCCTCGGCGGCGTCGCGCGGCTTGCCGATGGCGCTGCCCTGAAAATCGGCGACCTGGTCGGAACCGACGATCAACGCGTCCGGATGGGCGCTCGCCACGGCGTGCGCCTTGGCCTCCGCCAGCCGAACGGCGGTGTCGGCCGGCGCCTCGTCCGGATTCGGCGACTCGTCGATGGCTGGCACGGCAACCGAGAATGGGATGCCCAGCCGCTCGAGTAGTGCCTTGCGATACGGCGAGGCCGATGCGAGCACCAGCGCACGCGCGGGGCGAGGCGAAGTTGTTGTTTTCACAGTTTTCTTTGACACTCGAGGCCAAGCCGGCTATTATGCAACGTTTGTCCTGCCTGTAGCGGCCGGGCCATGCATCGCCGCCGGCTTTGTCGCCGGACGTGATGTTTGCCGGCCAAAAAGGCCAACCCAGGACCAACCCGGATGTCGATTCGGACGACTGACGCAGGCGCGCACGGGCGCTTCGACGCCTTTGAATTGTCCGCTGAAGGCGGCAAGCTGGCGGGGGAGCTCGATGCGGGGACACTGCCTCGGGTTGCCGATCAACTGGCGGTAGGTGCCGATGCGGCGCCGATCGCGTGGCGGATCACCGGCGGCCGCGACGCGGCAGGGCGGCCTTCGTTGACGGTGCGGCTCGACGGCGCGGTCCCGCTGGTATGCCAGCGCTGCCTGCAACCGTTCGTGGCACCGGTCGCGCAAGCGACGGACTTGCTGCTCGCGCGCGACGAAGCCGAGCTGGCGCGTCTGGATGTGGAAGAGCCCGAGGTTGTGCTGGCGAACACAACGCTCGATCCGCGCAACCTGGTCGAGGACGAGCTTTTGTTGTCGCTTCCGTTATCGCCGCGCCACGGCGAGGAAGAATGCGCAGCGGCGCGCCGTGCGATGGCAGACGACAGCAAGCTCTCGCCATTCGCCGGATTGGCGGCGCTGAAGGGCCGCAATCCGGATTGAGCAACGCCGGCGGGGCGCTTGCGGCAATTTCGAACAGGCGGAAAACTGTCTCTTTGTACCGACCGAATCTTTGAGGAGTCAAAGGCAATGGCTGTCCAGCAGAACAAGAAGTCACCGTCGAAGCGCGGCATGCATCGCGCCCACGATTTTCTTCCGAAGCCACCGCTCGCGGTCGAACCGGTCAGCGGCGAGGTCCACCTTCGCCACCACATCAGCCCGAGCGGCTACTATCGCGGCAAAAAAGTAGTCAAGACCAAAGCCGACGAATAAGCGGCCCACGCGTCCCGGGTCCGGCACCACGATGAGAGGAAGCGCGACCCGAGCGGACCGGCACGGCACGCGGGCGGGACCCTTCGCCGTCAAGGGCGCAGCTCACGCGCGAATGGCGGCGCCGCCCGACGCCGCCCCCGACGTAATCACGGTTGCTGTCGACACGATGGGCGGCGACCATGGGCCGCGGGTGACGGTCGCCGCAGCGCTGGCGTTTCTCGCCAAGACGCCCAGCGCAAAAGTGATCCTCGTCGGCCGCGAGAACGAAGTTCGCCAGGCGCTGGCTGCGAGCCGGACCCGGGCCATCGACCGCGTCACCGTGCAGGCGGCGAGCGAAGTGGTCGAGATGCACGAGCCGCCCGCCGACGCATTGCGTCGCAAAAAGGACTCGTCGATGCGCGTCGCCATCAACCTGGTCAAGGACGGTGCGGCACAAGCGTGTGTCTCGGCGGGCAACACCGGCGCGCTGATGGCGATCTCCCGCTTCGTGCTGAAAACCCTGCCCGGGATCGACCGCCCGGCGATCGCATCGCAGCTCCCGACACGCACCGGCGTCACGACCGCGCTCGATCTGGGCGCCAACGTCAACTGCACGCCGGAACAGCTGATGCAGTTCGCCGTCATGGGCAGCGCGCTGGTTACCGCGGTTGACGGCATCGAGCGCCCCACCGTCGGCCTGCTCAATATCGGCGAAGAGGATATCAAGGGCAATGACGTCGTCAAGCAGACGGCGGAGCTGTTGAAGGCATCGGACCTCAACTACTACGGCAACGTCGAAGGCAATGACATCTACAAGGGGACAGTCGATGTCATCGTTTGCGACGGCTTCGTCGGCAACGTCGCGCTAAAAACCTCGGAAGGCCTGGCGCTGATGCTTTCCGACTTTCTGCGCGAGGAATTCACGCGCAATCCGCTGCGCAAGCTGCTGGTGGTGTTCGCGCTTCCGGCGATCAAGGCGTTCAAGCGGCGGGTGGATCCGCGACGGTACAACGGCGCCACACTGATCGGTCTCAAGGGCATCGTCGTCAAGAGCCACGGCTCGGCCGACGTGTTTGCGTTCCAGCACGCGTTGCAAAAGGCATACGCCGAGGCGGCGCACGGCGTGCTCGAGCGCATTGCACGCCGGCTGGCGGCGATGCCGGTTCCGACGCCGCTTTCCGACGGCGGCAACGCAGTGCCGATCGTCGATGCATAGCCGCATCGCCGGGACCGGCGGCTATCTGCCGGCGCAGGTCCTGACCAACGCCGATCTCGCACAGCGGATCGACACCGACGACGAGTGGGTGCGAACGCGCACCGGCATTCGCCAGCGCCACATTGCAGCCGCCGGCGAGCAGACCAGCGACCTCGCATTGCTCGCCGCGCAGCGCGCGCTGGCGGCAGCGGGAATCGCGCCGGCCGAAGTCGACCTGATCATCGTCGCGACGACGACCCCCGACATGGTGTTTCCATCGACGGCCTGCATATTGCAGGACAAGCTCGGCGTGAAGAACGGCCCGGCGTTCGACGTGCAGGCGGTCTGCTCCGGTTTCGTCTACGCGCTTTCGATCGCCGATCGCATGGTGGCCAGCGGCGGCGCGCGGAACGCGCTGGTCGTCGGCGCCGAGATCTATTCGCGCATTCTCGACTGGAAAGATCGCGGTACCTGTGTGCTGTTCGGCGACGGGGCCGGCGCCGCCGTGCTCGTGCCTTCGGAACGCCCGGGGATACTGTCCACACACCTGCACGCGGACGGCAGCTATCGCAACATCCTGTCGGTTCCCGGTACCGTCGCCAACGGCGCGGTCAGCGGCAGGCCGCTCCTGACGATGGACGGTCATACGGTGTTCAAATTCGCGGTGAAAGTGCTCGCCGAAACGGCGCAGGAAGCGTTGGCGGCAACCGGCATGGCGGCGGACGCCATCGATTGGGTGATTCCGCATCAGGCGAATATCCGTATCATGGAAGCGACGATGAAAAAGCTCGGCCTGCCGCTCGAGCGCATGGTCTCGACCGTCGGCGAGCACGCCAATACCTCGGCGGCATCGATTCCGCTGGCGCTCGATGTGGCGGTGCGCGACGGACGGATCCGGCCGGGTCAGCATGTCATGCTGCTGGGCGTCGGCGGCGGTTTCACCTGGGGCTCGGTTCTGCTGCGATGGATTTGATGATCATCCGCTTGCCGCATTGCCAGCGATCGTCGGGCCAACGATGAAATTCGCGATGGTATTTCCTGGACAGGGCTCGCAATCGGTTGGCATGATGGCCGGTTACGACGCGCATCCCGCGGTTCGGCAGACATTCGCCGAAGCGGGCGAGGTGCTCGCGCAGGACCTGTGGGCGCTCGCCGCCGACGGGCCGCCGGAAGAGATCAACCGGACCGTCAATACGCAACCGCTGCTGCTGACGGCCGACGTCGCGCTTTATCGCGCGTGGCGCGCGGCGGGCGGTCCCGAGCCCTCCCTCGTCGCCGGGCACAGCCTCGGTGAATATGCGGCCCTGGTAGTGGCCGGTGCGCTCGCTTTCGCGGACGCGCTGCCTCTGGTCCGTCTGCGTGCGCAGGCGATGCAGGAGGCGGTGCCCGTCGGCACCGGCGCGATGGCCGCCATCATGGGGCTGGATGACGCGATCCTGACCGCGGTCTGCGCGGAGGCCGCGCAAGGCCAGGTCGTCGAGCCGGTGAATTTCAACGCGCCGGCGCAGATCGTCATCGCCGGACATCGCGAAGCAGTCGAGCGCGCGATCGCACTCGCCAAGACTCGCGGCGCCAAACGCGGTCTGCTGCTGCCGGTCAGCGCGCCGTTCCACAGCTCGCTGTTGAAGCCTGCGGCCGAGCGGCTGGCCGCCCACCTCGCCCGGATCGACGTGCGCGCGCCGTCGATCCCGGTTCTGCACAATGTCGATGTCAGTACCGCCTCGGCGCCCGGTGCGATCCGCGATGCGCTGGCCAGACAGGCGGCCAGCCCCGTGCGCTGGGCCGATACGATGCGGGCTCTTGCCGCCGAAGGCGTGACGCACATCGTCGAATGCGGACCTGGAACCGTGCTGACCGGGTTGGCAAAACGTACGGTGCCCGAGCTTGCCCTGTATTCGACCAACGACGGCGATGCGCTGGCGGCGACGCTGGCGTCAATCGGGGGAGCGTAGGCGATGGCACTCGACGGCGCCGTTGCCCTAGTCACCGGTGCAAGTCGCGGCATCGGCAAGGCAATCGCGCAGGCGTTGGCGCGCGACGGTGCGATCGTCGTCGGCACGGCCACGACCGATGCCGGCGCGGCGTCGATCGACGTCTACCTGCATGCGCAGGGCAACGCCGGTGCCGGAATGCGTCTCGACGTCAACGAGGCGGGCGGGCCCGAAGCGACGATCAGCGCGATTCAGGAGCGCTACGGCGATGTGGCCATACTCGTCAATAATGCCGGCATCACCCGCGACAATCTGCTGCTGCGCATGAAAGATGAGGACTGGGACGCAATCATCGACACGAACCTCAAGTCGGTCTATCGCCTGTCGAAGGCCGTGCTGCGCGGCATGATGAAGGCGCGCTATGGCCGCATCATCAATATCGGTTCGGTTGTCGGCGTAAGCGGCAACGCTGGTCAGACCAACTACTCGGCCGCAAAGGCCGCGCTGATCGGATTCACGAAGTCGCTGGCCCAGGAGGTCGGCAGCCGCAACATTACTGTCAACTGCGTCGCACCCGGCTTCATCGACACCGACCTGACGCGCGCCCTGGCGGACGCGCAGCGCGACAAGCTGGTCGAGCGGATTCCGCTGGGCAGGCTCGGCGTGCCCGAAGACGTTGCGCACGCAGTCGCATTTCTCGCCTCGGCCGGCGCCGGCTACATTACCGGCGCCACCCTACACGTCAACGGTGGGATGTACATGCAGTAGCACGCCGTAGCGAGGAGCAGGCGCCCCGCTTGCGGGGATGCGACCGCGAAGGCGGGCAAGCGGCCGACACGCGATGAGTGATTTCACCGGGGCGCATAAGGGAGGCAGCACGCGGGCGCGCGGAGCAGGGCCCCCGAAGCAGTCGGGGATGCGACCGCGAACGCGTGCAGGCGGCTGACGCTCAGTAAGCAATTTTAACGTAGGCGCACAAAGGAGGCCGCACACCAAAGGAGGTCGCACGCCGGTCACCGTGTTTTTGGGAATCGGGCGCTATCTGGTAAAATCCGCAAGTTGTGAAGTTCAAATCCCGTGAGGGGAGGAGAGGCATGGAAAACGTCGAGCAGCGAGTCAAGAAAATCGTCGCAGAACAACTCGGTGTCAACGAAGCGGAGATCAAGAACGAATCGTCGTTCGTCGACGACCTGGGCGCGGACTCGCTGGATACGGTCGAGTTGGTGATGGCGCTGGAAGAAGAGTTCGAAACCGAAATTCCCGACGAGGACGCCGAGAAGATCACTACCGTGCAGCAGGCGATCGATTACGTCGGCGCGCACGTAAAGAAGTAGCACCCCGCACCGGGCAGCCGAGAGCGGCATCCAGTCGAACTCCGGCGGCCCGGCAGTCTTCCGCGCGAGCGGAACGCGACCGCATGCCGGTCCGCCCATTGACGATCAGCTCATGTCCAGACGCCGTGTTGCAGTCACCGGAATAGGTATCGTGTCGCCGGTCGGCACCGGCGTCGCGGTCGCGTGGGAGAACATCCTTGCCTGCCGATCCGGTATCGTCGCGATCACACGCTTCGATGCCAGTGCCTTTCCTTCGCGCATCGCGGGTGAGGTCAAGGACTTCGACGTCACCAAGTACCTTTCGGGCAAAGACGTGCGCCGCTACGACCGGTTCGTGCACTACGGACAGGTCGCCGCGATGGAGGCCGTCACCGACGCGGGACTCGACGGCTATGGCGGCGACCTCGAGCGCGTCGGCGTCTGCATCGGATCGGGGATCGGCGGCCTGCCTATGATCGAGGACACGCACAACGCCTTTTTGCAAGGTGGGTTGCGCAAGATCTCGC
Source organism: uncultured beta proteobacterium (assembly GCA_963828665.1). GTDB lineage: Bacteria > Pseudomonadota > Gammaproteobacteria > Burkholderiales > Casimicrobiaceae > PALSA-1003. The sequence continues at coordinate 14,301 of CAWHFL010000003.1, read as the reverse complement.
CGTTTTTCGTACCCGGATCGATCATCAACATGATCGCCGGCCTGGTGGCGATTCATTATGGCTACCAGGGCCCGAACCTCGCCACCGTCAGCGCCTGTTCGTCGGCCAACCACAGCCTGGGCGAGGCGGCGCGTCTGATCGAATACGGCGATGCCGACATCATGGTCGCCGGCGGCGCCGAAGGAACGGTGTGCGCACTGGGCATCGGCGGCTTCTGCGCCGCACGCGCGCTCTCGCATCGCAACGACGACCCGGCGACCGCAAGCCGGCCCTGGGACGTCGATCGCGACGGCTTCGTCCTCGGCGAAGGCTCCGGGGTGCTGGTGCTCGAGGAGCTCGAGCACGCCAAGGCACGCGGAGCGCGGATCTACTGCGAGCTAGCCGGCTACGGCATGTCGGCCGACGCCCACCACATCACGGCGCCGCCGGAGGATGGCAGCGGAGCCGTGCGCAGCATGGCCAATGCCATCCGGAACGCCGAACTCGATGTTCGCGACATCGATTACATCAACGCGCATGGCACCTCGACCCAGGTCGGCGACGTGGCCGAATGCGTCGCGGTCAAGCGCTGCTTCGGCGAGCACGCGTCGCGACTGGCGGTATCGTCGACTAAATCGATGACCGGGCACCTGTTGGGCGCCGCCGGCGGGATCGAGGCGGTTTTCACCGTGCTTGCGTTGCGCGACCAGGTCGCGCCTCCGACCGCCAACCTGTTCAATCGCGACCCGCGCTGCGACCTCGACTTCGTCCCCAACGAGGCGCGCAGGATGAAAATCCGCGTCGCGCTGTCGAATTCGTTCGGCTTCGGCGGCACGAACGCGACGCTCGCTTTCCGCCTCGTGTGAGCAGCCTCCGCGCGCAATGCGGCCCGATCCGCGCCGCTGATGGAAGGCTGCTATGGCGCTGATCGTCCAGAAGTACGGCGGCACCTCGGTCGGCAGCATCGAGCGAATCCGCAATGTGGCAAGGCGGGTTGCTCATTTCCACCGAGCAGGTCACCAGCTGGTCGTCGTGCCATCGGCGATGAGCGGCGAGACCAACCGCCTGCTTGCGCTGGCGCGCGAGCTCGCACCGAACCCCGATCCCCGCGAGTTGGACGTTGTCGCGGCAACCGGCGAGCAGGTGACGATCGGCTTGCTGGCCATCGCCTTGCACCAGCTTGGAGTGCAGGCCAAGAGCTACACCGGCGGCCAGGTACGCGTGCTGACCGATAGCGCGTTCACCAAAGCGCGCATCCTGAAAATCGACGAAGAGCGCATCCGGCACGATCTTGCAGAAGGCATGGTGGTGATCGTCGCCGGTTTTCAGGGTGTCGATGCCGACGGCAACATCACGACGCTGGGCCGCGGCGGCTCTGACACGTCGGGCGTCGCACTGGCGGCGGCGCTCGCCGCCGACGAATGCCAGATCTACACCGACGTCGACGGCGTCTATACGACCGATCCGCGCATCGTCCCCGAGGCGCGGCGACTCGACCGGGTGACGTTCGAGGAAATGCTCGAAATGGCGAGTCTCGGCTCGAAGGTGCTGCAGCTGCGGTCGGTAGAATTTGCAGGCAAGTACAAAGTCAAGCTGCGCGTGCTGTCGTCATTCGAGGAACCTGACAGCGGCGCGCGCGGCACCCTGATCACTTTCGAGGAAGACGACACGATGGAACAGGCGATCATTTCCGGCATTGCCTTCAATCGCGACGAGGCCAAGATATCACTGATGGGCGTCGAAGACCGGCCCGGCATCGCCTACGCGATCCTCGGACCGATAGCGGCGGCCAATGTCGACGTCGACATGATCGTGCAGAACATCGGCGCTTCCGGGCACACCGATTTTTCGTTCACCGTCAATCGCGGCGAATATCAGAAGGCACTCGACGTGCTGATGCGGGAGAAGGGCGCCGCATTCTCGGCCCGGGAGATCATCGGCGATAATCGCATCTGCAAGGTGTCGCTGGTCGGCATCGGCATGCGTTCGCATGTGGGAATCGCGGCGAAAATGTTCAAGGCGCTGGCCGACGAGCAAATCAACATCCAGATGATCTCGACTTCCGAGATCAAGACCTCGGTCGTCATCGACGAGAAATATCTGGAGCTCGCTGTGCGCGTGCTGCATCGCGCATTCGAACTCGATCAGGCGCCAGCGCCAGCGGAATCGCGATAACTCACGGATTCCGCAGTGTAATTGTTTGACCCTGTGCGACGCTCGCGGGTACAATCGAACGTTACCCGGAGAGATGGCCGAGTGGTCGAAGGCACTCCCCTGCTAAGGGAGCATACGGGCCAAAACCTGTATCGAGGGTTCGAATCCCTCTCTCTCCGCCAATGACCGTTTTTATCCCGCTCGGCGCGACTTCCTTGCCCTTTAGCCTCATCCCCATATTCGACGAGCTTCCGACAATTCGAAGATTCATGGAGACGATATGAAACCCTGTTCAACCAAGCCTTTGGTCCGACGCGCCCTGGCCGTCGCGGCGAGCGTGCTCGCCGTGAGCTCTGCGCTGGCCGGTGAGATCACGCTGTTCGAAAACCCAGCGTTCGGCGGCCGCCGCATCGTCCTGACCACCAGCGTTGCAAACTTCGATCGCGGCAGTTTCAACGATCGCGCCTCGTCGATGATCATCGCCAGCGGATATTGGGAGGTTTGCACCGATGCCCGCTTTCAGGGACGCTGCACGCGCTTCGGTCCCGGTCGATACGACTCGCTCGGCGGATTGAGCGACAGCATTTCATCGGTTCGTGAAGTGGCCGGACCGGCCCGTGGAGGCGGAGGTGGAGGCGGGGGAGGGGTCGGTCGGGGCGGCGGGCCGCGCATTCAGCTCTTCGAGGTACGCAACTTCGGCGGGCGCTCGATCACTCTGACAAGCAATGTCTCCGACCTGGAGCGAAGGGGCTTCAACGATCGCGCAGATGCGGCAGTCGTTCGCGGCGCCGTGTGGCGGTTGTGCACGGACGCGCGGATGCAGGGAAACTGCCGCGACTTCCCGCCGGGGCGCTACAACGATCTCGGGCCGCTCGGCGGAAAGGTCAGTTCGGCGATGATCGTTCGATAGTCGCTTCGGGACCGTACGCCGGCGAGCAACGCCAACAACTCCCGGGGAGAAAATCAATTGACGACAAAGCTCGACAACCCGTTGAAGCGGGAATTGAGCATACTCGGCAGGCCCTACACGCTCACGCTGTCACCGCAGGGCCTTGCTCTTGCTCCGAAAGGACGACGCAAAGGCTACGAATTGGCGTGGGTGGATCTGGTGAGCGGCGATGCGGCGCTGGCGGTGGCGCTGAATGCTTCGCTGGCGCACGGCCCCAAATCCGAGACCGCACGACCAAGGCATCGAGCATCAAGCCGACCGCCGAGTGCTAAGCGGTCGGCTCGAACGCCGCGCAAGCGGCGATAGCTCATTCGCGGGGTTCCGCGCTTGGGGTAGCTTGCCGGTCAGCGCGACTTCCTGTCCGGCGCGTCCTCCTGTCCTGCTTGTCGTTCGAGCGCCTGTTCCACGTTACCAACACCCTTCTGTATCTTGCCCTCGACCTGTTTTGCCGTGCCCTTGACTTGCTGGGTCTCGCTCCCCGTCATTTCGCCGAACTTTCGTTGCACTTTGCCGGCTACGTCCTTGGCGCTGCCCTTCACTTGATCACGATTCATGGTGTGCCCTCGTTGATGAACTCAATGAACTGCCCACCAACGATAGGCCGACGGAGCAGGTCTGACCATCAGCCAATGTCTGAAGTTGATGTAGGACCGTGCCGCGATCGGCTGGCAATGCTTTGCCCATGGGCTTCCGATGGCATCCGAGCTTGACCGGCGCCGGCATGGACCGTTCAAACGCGGAGGCAAAAGAGGAGATTAAGGCCCACGGGAGGGTGCAACTGCCTCCGACAAATCGTGGGGCAGGTCGATCCAGAATCGCCATCGCCGCGCCGCCCAGTACGCGCCGGCGTAATCGATTCCGACGCGCGGTCCGGTCATCACGCGCTTGCCGGGCACGCGGACACCGCGGTCCTCGAGCCACATGCGCGTCGACTGCGTCGCATCGATACGGTCGAGGCGGCGATCGACGCGAAGGTAGCTGGTGACGCGGCCCGGACCCGATACCAGCATTCGCTGAGCGGCTCCTGCGGTCAGAACGCCGCGGATCAGCACGCCCTCGGGATTGCCGGCGCCGGCGGTGCTGAAATTGAGCAGCCAATGCATGCCGTACACGAGATAGACGTAGGCTGTACCGCCATCGGCGTACAGCGGTTCGACCCGCGCGGTTCGCCGTCCGCCGAAGGCGTGCGAGGCGCGATCCCTCGGGCCTTTGTACGCTTCCACTTCGGTGATCATCGCGGCGAGTTGGCGGCCGCGATCGCGACGCACGATGAACTTGCCCAACAGGTGGCGCGCGACGCGCAGCGTCGGACGGTTGAAGATGGCGCGATCCAGCCGCAATGGCGGAGCGGTGTCCATGGCGCGCGTTTCAGTGCCGCATCGCAAGCATCGCCTTGAGCAGCGCCGGCTCGTCCCACGGCACGTCGGCTGGGCATTCGCGCAACCAGGTGCTGCGCGGATCGCGCAGCCATTCGCGCGGAAAGATGGCGACGCTCGGCCCGGCTTCCGCGGGTGGATCGACTCGCGGGCCGGTGGGCAGTCCACGCAGCTTCTTGCCATCGCGACGCCAGGTCGGCGCCGACGCGCTCGCCCATGTGCATGTGCGTGACGACCCTGCGGTTGATCTCGAGAAGATACGCGCGGCCATCCTCGTCGAGCACGAACTGGACGTTGCAAAAGCCGCTGATGCCGAATGCCTTGCACAGCGCGTCGGCGTAGGTTTCGCTTTCCGGGGAGCGCACGAAGCGCAGCACCGACGTCTGTCCTTTGCACGGCAGCGTCGCCACTTGCCGTTCCCAGGCAAATCGGGCCAGTGCTTCTCCCTCCCAGGCCGCGATCGCCTGGGAGTGATACGCGCCGCGGACGAAAGACTGCACCAGCAATTGCGGCGGCCGCCGCTGGCCGAGATCGAGCTGGTCGGGACGTAAAGCGACTGGCCTTGATCGATCAGATCGTCGGCGTCGGTGACGATCGCAACGCCTTCGCCGGCGAATCCGAAACGGCGTTTGAGAACCAGCGGGTAGCCGAGCGTCGCGGCGCAGCCGATCGCTTCGTCGAGGCCGTCGACCAGCGCGTACGCCGGCAGGCGAATCCCCAGCGCCTCGGCCGCCGGCGGCAGCAAGATCTTGTCGATGCTCGTCTGATAGAAAGCCGGATCGCCGAGCGAGGTCCGGATAAGCGCCTCGAGAGCCAAGCGGGTCGCCGAGGGGAGGTCGGGCGGCGGCTCGAGCACCAGCGCGAACAACAGCCGGACTGCCATTTCGTCGCAGGGCACGAGCAGGCGCGGCGCTGTGTCATCGACCGCCGCGATCAGCGACTGCAGCCATTCCATCGGGATCGCGTTGCCGGCGAGCACATGTCGTTTCGCGATATAGCGCGATTTCGCCGCCAGCGAACCTGCGGGCGCGAGCAAGGTGACCTCGCAGCCGGCCTTGGCCAGAGCCCGCGCCATTCGCGCCGGACCGAGCCATTGCGAGGCCGTCGAGACCATCAGCAGCGGTTCGTTCATCGACCGGCGCAGCCCGCGCGCATGCATCGCTGCGCGCATTATCGGGTCGGCAATCCGGCGTCGCGAATCACCGTCGCCCAGCGTTGGCGGTCGGCCCGATATCGGCCGCGAATTCCTCCGGCGTGCCGCCTAGCGGCTCCATGCCCAGGTTGGCGAGCTGCGCGCGCATGTCCTCCATCGCGAGAATGCGTGCCAGCTCGTCGTGCAGCCGGATCACGATTTCGCGCGGCGTGCCGGGAGGAGCCAGCACGCCGTGCCAGGTCACGACGTCGAATCCGGGGAAGCCCGATTCGGCTACGGTGGGGATGTCGGGAAAGGCGGCAGTACGATGCAAGCCGGTCACTGCGAGCGCGCGTAACTGCCCGGCACGGATCAGCGTGGCCACCGTCGCCAGATGGGTGAAGATCAGCGGCACTTCGCCGGAGAGCACGTCCTTGACCGCGGACGCCGTCCCCGCGTACGGGATCTGCAGCATCTTGATGCCGGCGCGCCGACTCAGCAGCGCAGCCGCCATGTGCGAAGTCGATCCGATGCCGCTGCTCGCGTACGCGAGCGAATCCGGCATGCGCCGCGCGCGCTCGATCACGTCGCGCAGCGAGCTGACTTCCAGTTTTGGTGTCGCCGCGACGACGATCGCAAGGCTTGCAAGCTTGATGACCGGGACGAGCGCAGTTTCGTCGACGGCCTCACCGACCTGCGCGATCGGGACGATGGCGTTGGTGCCGTTGTTGCCCAGAAGAATCGTGTAGCCGTCAGGCGCCGCCTTGGCCATATAGTCCAACGCAATCCGTCCCGCGGCGCCCGGCCGGCTTTCGACGACGACAGGCTGCCCCAGCGCGTCGCTTAATCGCGCCCCGATCATCCGCGCGAGAATATCGCTGGTGCCGCCAGACGTATTGGGGATGATGAAGTGGATCGGGCGCACCGGATATTCGCCGTCGTTCTGGGCGTAAGACGGCGCGGTTCGCAGCCGCGAGCAGAATCGCCATGCCGGCGGATGAATCGCCGGCGCGAAAGCGTGCGCGTCCCGGCGGATTGCGACAGGATGTCAACATCGGTTCCAGTCATTTGCGCCGGCAGAGCCGAATGTCTCTATAGCGCATGCGCCGTCCCTAGCGCATGTTGCCCGGTATGGCCGAGCGAATAGCGGCCCGGCTGCGGCCACACGGTGAGCCGTGCGGCTCGCGGCCGACGGGGATGCTGTGACCTCGCCGGTCGTCGTGTCGATGGCGTAGACGACGTTGTCGAAGCGGCCGGCGAGCCACAGCCGCTTGCCGTCGGCGCTGACGTTGCCCATGTCGGGGCTGCCGCCGCCGGGAATCGGCCATGTCGTCTACGACCTTGCGCGTGGCGAAATCGATCACCGAGACGCTGCCCTTGCCGCGCGGTGGACCATGGATCTTGTGCGATCCGCGGTTGGCGACATAGAGCTTTTTGCCGTCGCGGCTGGGATAGAGGCCGTGGGTGCCGATGCCGGTCGCGATGAAGTCCGACTTGCCGGAAGGTCGCGCCGTCGACCACGAACACGCCGTCGGCCAGCATGTCGGCGACGTAGAAGAGCTTGCCGTCGGGCGAGATGCGGATGTCCTGCGGCATGCTGGGCATCGTGCAGTTCGCTCGCCACCAGGCCTGGCAGATCGATCCTCCAGCGCCGCCGGCTTGAAAGCTTGAGGTAGCCGAGCACCTTGCGCTCGACCAGGTCGATCTTCACCAGGCTGCCCTGAACTCGCAGGTGAAGATCGCGAAGCTGCCGTCGATCGAGAAATCGGCGTGGTTGATGCCGCCGCATTGCGGCGTCGCGATCGACTACTGCAGCTGCATCGAATGCGGATCGCGGAAGTCCAGCCGCTTGAGCGCCTCGGCCACGATGATCGCCGACTGCCCGTCCGGCGTGAAATACATGTTGTACGGATCGTCGACGGCGATCGGCTTGCCGGGCTTGCCGGTCTCGGGATCGATCGGCGTCAGGCTGCCGTTGGTGCGGCCTTCGGCGTTGTTCGCGACCCACAGGGTCTGCAGGTCCCAGGACGGCACGACTGCTGCGGGATTGACGCCGACCTTGAAATGGTCGACGACCTTGAACGTTGCCGGATCGATCACGTAGACATCGTTCGATTGCACGTTGCGGCACATAGACGCGGGGCAGCGCGCCCGCGACGGCCGGGCTCATCTTGCCGGCGGCGGCTTCGCTGTAGAGATTGGCGGATCGGCCACCGGCGGCATGCCGGGGACGTGACGACAGCATCGACAGCGGCGGGCGAGGGCGGCGCATCGCCGGCTACGGCAAAAGATAGCGCGGCGCTCGCAAGGCAAAGCGATGCGACGAGCGTGCGGCGGGGTGAACGGTGTTGCATCGAGCGTCCTGTGATCGGCGATCAGCGAATTATCGCCGAAATCGCGTGGCTGCGCCGATCAGGGCGCTTGGTCGCTTTGCGAATCGCCTCCACCGTTTGCGTAACGATGATGTCGACGCCGAGCTGGCCAAGTTCCGCCGTGGCGCGACGCGGGTCGCCGTAAACGCCCTGCGCGGCGGTCGGCCTGCCGGCCGACGCCAATTGCTCGGTGCGCACCAGCTCGGGCGCGAGCCGCCAAGGTCAGCGCCGTGTCCGCGAGCCCGGCATGGGACCCGAGCTCTTCATCGGAGAAACCGCGGCTCTTGAGGGCCTGGACATATGAGGTCTGGGTCACCCGATAATACGCCTCGAGCGCGTGGACGCGCGTACCCGCGCGCGCCACTCGCGGTTGAGCTGGTCCGCGACGACCATCTCGTCTCTGATATCCGCCGTGATCGCCGAGCAAGACGATATCGCGAAACCCGGCCCGCTTGAAGCTGCGGGCGGCGTATTCGAGAGCCTTTTCGAAGGTCTCGTCGGGCATGGTGATGGTTCCGGGAAATCGCATGTGCGTGTCGGGGGATCGATTTGCCCTCCGGGACGTAGGCGACACCGGCGCCACCACGGCATCGCCGAACCGCGCGCAATCTTTTCCGACAGCCCCCGGCCCGGCGTTGGCTTGCCCAGCGCCATCTAGGCCCGCTCTGCTCGGTGCCGCCGACCGGCACGAGGACCGTGGTCTTGCCGGCGTCGATGAGGTCGCGGAGCTCGGTCCAGGTCAGATCATCGATGGAGACGCTGGCCGGCGGGGCGATCGCGCCGGCCGCGGCCAGCGCGCAGGCGCATAGCGCGCCGCGAAGGAGTGCAGCGATCATCGGCGCATCTTAGGCGATTGGGTGGATACGAGCCAGGCTTTGTCGACCCAAGCGGTTGAGGGCCACAGGGCGCAATCGGCTTTCCGCTGCCCGCACGCTGACGAGGCGATGTTCCGTTACGCCGTTCGTTGGAGGGACAGACGCGATCTGCGATACTTTCGCCCAAGCGCCCGTAGCTCAGTTGGATTAGAGTACCTGGCTACGAACCAGGGGGTCGTGGGTTCGAATCCTGCCGGGCGCGCCAAATTTTATTGCACCATCAAGCGCTTGCTGCAACCGCGGCAGGCGCTTGTCGTTTCGGATGTGCGAAACGCGGTCGCGCAAAACTCCCGCACTCGTGGTCATGGCGATTGGCCGCTTCCAACAGCGACGCCAACTCCGTTTGCCCGTTACGCGGCCCGGTTCAGGATCACGGGCCGCTGGTGGCCGTCCTGGCCTCACTGCCCGAATCAACGCCTGCTTTAGCGCTCTGTCACCGCCACTTCCCAATTCCTGTGTTGCGGCGAGCGCAAGGATCGCGTGTCACTGGCGCTGCCGGCCAAGCCTCCTCATCGTCTGAAATAATATTACAAGCGAGGTCCATCTTTCGAGGCTTGACGCTCACACGGCAAGGCGTACACTACCGAATGTACTGTAAATAAGTTACACCAGCGGTGCATGCAGCGGACGAGTGGGAGACACCGCCGCCTGCCCAACCGCTCCGCTCGCAAAGGAGGAGCCATGTCGCGCGCCGTCGCCGAGTTTCCACTGCACCGCATCTTTCGCCTGGCTGCTGCCGTCCGACTGGTGTGCGCGCTCATCGCCGCTGCCGTCGCCGGCGCGTGCCTGAGCACAACCACATTCGCCGCGCCCCCGAAAGGCGGCGCCGCCAACATCGCGATGATCGGCGAGCCGCAGACGCTCGACCCGATGGCGTCGACCGCCGACCTGGTCGGCACGATCATGCAGCACGTCTACGAGCTGCTGTACACGTACGACGCCAACTCGAACGTCGTGCCGATGCTGGCCGAGAGCATGCCGACGGTGTCGAAGGATGGCCTGGTGTACACGATCCCGTTGCGCAAGGGCGTCAAGTTCCACAACGGCAAGGACATGACGTCCGACGACGTCGTCGCCTCGCTGAAGCGCTGGATGGACATGGCGCCGCGCGGCAAGGCCGTCGCCAAGGAGATCAAGTCGCTCGAGGCCAAGGGCCCGAACACGATCGTCATCACGCTGAACCGCCCCTACGCGCCGCTGGTCGCGCATCTGGCGCTGTCGAACGGCTTCGCGGCGATCATGGCGAAGGACTCGATCGCCACGCCGCTCACGCAGTTCATCGGCACCGGGCCGTACATGTTCAAGGAGCGCAAGCCCGACCAGTACGTCCAGCTGGTGCGCTTCGACGGCTACAGCGCGCGCAAGCGAGCCCGCGAGCGGCTACGGCGGCAAGCGCGAGGCGCTGCTCGACGAGCTGCGCTTCATTCCCGTGCCCAACGCCAACACGCGCGTCGAAGGCACGCTCTCGGGGCAATACCATTTCGCGGACGTGCTGCCGGTCGAGTCGTACTCGCGGCTCGAAAGCGCGCCGAACGTGAAGCCCGTGCTGACCGCGCCGTTCGGCTTCCCGTACCTGGTGCTCAACACCAAGCAAGGCCCGCTCGCCAACGTCGCGCTGCGCCAGGCCGTGCAGGCGGCGATCAACAACGCCGACATGATGGCCGCCGGCTTCGGCGACCCGAAGTTCTTCAGCGCCGACGCCAATCACTACGCGAAGAACACGCCGTTCTATTCGACTGCCGGCACCGAGAACTACGGCAAGGGCGACGCGAAGAAGGCCGCGGCGATGGCCGAGCAGCCGCCAAGTACGACGGCACGCCGATCAAGATCCTCACCAGCCAGCAATACGACTTCCACTACCGCATGGCGCTGGTGATGGCCGAGAATCTGAAGGCGGCGGGATTCAAGGTCGACATGCAGGTGGTGGACTGGTCGACGCTGATCCAGCGCCGCAACGACCCCGCGCTGTGGGACATCTACATCACGCATTCCGCCGTGCTGCCCGAGCCGACGCTCACGCCGCCGCAGCTCGGCGACGGCGCGCCGGGCTGGTGGAGCTCGCCGGCGAAGGACGCGGCGCTGGCGGCGTTCAACGCCGAAGCCGACCCGAGGAAGCGCGCGCGCGCTGTGGGGCAACGTGCAGGCGGTGGTGTTCACCGAGGTGCCCTATATCCGCGTCGGCAATTTCAACAGCCTGACGGCGCGCTCCGCGAAGCTCGACGGCTACGTCGCCATGCCGTGGCCCTTCTTCTGGAACACCGGGCTGCAGAAGTAGAGCGCGCACGGTTCGGCGCGGCGCCCGATGCGTGGCGCCGCCGTCGGACCGGTCGCGTAGGTGACACGGTCTGCTGTCCCAGGGACATGGCCCGCTATCTCGCGTCGCGGTTCGCCGGCATGGTGATCGTCATGCTGCTCGTGGCGACGCTCGTCTTCTTCATCACGCGCCTTGCGCCGGGCGATCCGGCAGCGGTGATGCTCGGCGAACAGGCGACGGCCGCCGACATCGCGCAGCTGCGTGCGTCCTACGGCCTCGACAAGCCGCTGCCTGTGCAGTTCGTCTACTGGCTGGGCGAGCTCGCGCGAGGCAACCTCGGCCAGTCGATCTTCCTGCAGCGGCCGGTGACGCAGGCGCTCGCCGAGCGCGCGGAGCCGACGTTCTTCCTGACGCTGTTCTCGATTGGCATCGCCATGCTGATCGGCATTCCCTGCGGCATCGTCGCCGCCGTCTGGCGCGGCACGGCAAGTCGACCAGGCGTTCTCCGGATTCGCGATGCTGGGCGCGAGCATCCCGAGCTTCTGGCTCGGCCTGATCCTGATGCAGATCTTCGCGGTGGGCCTCGGCTGGTTCCCGGTGGCGGGCTACGGCGATCCCGGCGTGCCGCTGTCCGACCGCCTGCATCATCTGGTCCTGCCGGCGATCGTGCTGGGCGTCGTCAACTCGGCGCTGATCCTGCGCTTCACCCGCGCCAGCATGCTCGACGTGCTCGGCGAGGACCACATCCGCACCGCGCGCGCCAAAGGCGTATCCGAGCGACGCGTGGTGCTGCACCACGCGCTGCGCAACGCGCTGATCCCCGTGGTCACCGTGCTCGGCCTCACCTTCGCGCTGCTGATCGGCGGCGCGATTGTCACCGAGACGGTGTTCGGCCTGCCCGGCATCGGCAACCTCGTCGTGTCGGCGGTCCTGCGCCGCGATTATCCGGTGATCCAGGGCGCGCTGCTCGTGATCGCCGGCACTCTACGTCCTCATCAACCTGCTGATCGACCTGCTGTATCTGGCGATCGATCCGCGCGTGAAATACTGATCGACGGCACGCTCGCCGCCGCCGCATCGCCAGGTCACGCCGGATCGCACCGCTCCGCAGTCCGACGGCCATCTGCTGCGCAAGCTGTTCGGGCGCGGGTCGTGCTGGTCGGCGCGGTGATCCTGCGATCGTCGCGCTGGCCGCGGTTCTTCGCGCCGTGGATCACGCCGTACGACCCGATCGCGCTCAAGATCCTCGACCGCCTGCAGAGCCCGCGTGCCGCGCACTGGTTCGGCACCGACGAGCTCGGTCGCGATGTGTTCTCGCGCGTGATCTTCGGCGCCCGGTACTCGCTGATGATCGGCGCGCTCGTGGTGCTGATTTCCACGACCTGCGGCGTGCTGCTGGGGCTCACCGCCGGCTTCTTCCGCCGGCTCGATGGGCCCATCATGCGCGTCGTCGACGCGATGATGTCGTTTCCCGGACATCCTGCTCGCGATCGCGCTGGTCGCGGTGCTCGGTGCCTCGATGGCCAACGTGATCCTCGCGCTTGCCATCGTCTATACGCCGCGCGTCGCGCGCGTCGTGCGCGCCTCCACGCTGGTCATTCGCGAATTGCTATTCATCGAAGCGGCGCGGGCGCTCGGCGTCTCGACGTGGCGCATCCTGTTCGTCCATATCCTGCAGAACATCGCGTCGCCGATCCTCGTGCAGGCGACCTTCATCTTCGCCTACGCCATGCTCGCCGAAGCGGGCTTGTCCTTTCTCGGCGTCGGCGTTCCGCCCGAATTGCCGACCTGGGGCACGATGATCGCCAGCGGCCAGCAATTCGCGCACCAGGCGATCTGGCTCGTGGTGTTTCCGGGCGTTGCGATCATCCTGTCCGCGCTTTCGCTGCAGATCGTCGGCGACGGCTTGCGCGATCTGCTCGATCCCAAACTCCGGAAAACGCTGTGACCGTGACCACTGCGCGCCCCGCGTCGCCGCTGCTGGACGGTTCGGAACTGCGCACCCATTTCTACACCGACGCCGGCCTCGTCAAGGCGGTCGAGGACGTGTCGTTCACGCTCGACGCCGGCGAGACGCTCGCCATCGTCGGCGAATCGGGCTCGGGCAAATCGGTGACGGCCTGCGATCATGCGGCTCATTGCGATCCGGCCGGGGCGCATCGCCGGCGGCGAGATCCTGTTTCGCACGCGCGAGGGCGGCGCGTCGATCTCGCGCGGTGCCGGCGAAAGCGCTGCGCCGGCTGCGCGGCCGCGATATCGCGATGATCTTTCAGGAGCCGATGACGTCGCCTCAACCCGGTGCTGACCGTCGGGCAGCAGATTGCCGAAGCGGCGGGATCCACCTGGGACTGGATCGCACCGCGGCGATGACGGCGGCACGAGGCATGCTCGAGCGGGTGGGAATCCCGGCCGCGCAGCGCGGCTCAAAGAATATCCGCATCAGCTGTCGGGCGGCATGCGGCAGCGGGTGATGATCGCGATGGCGCTGGCCTGCAATCCGCGCTGCTGATCGCCGACGAGCCGACGACGGCGCTCGACGTGACGATCCAGGCGCAGATCCTCGCGCTGCTCGACGAGCTGCGGCGGAGATCGGCATGGCGATGATGTTCATCACGCACGACCTCGGCCTCGTCGCCGAGATCGCCGACCGCGTCGTCGTGATGTACGCGGGCGCGTCGTCGAGGAAGGCCGACGTGCGCCAGCTGTTCGCGCGCGCCGCGGCATCCGTACACGCGCGGACTGCTCGACTGCCTGCCGCGGCGCGCGCTCGACGACGAAGGGGCACCGATGAGGCGACGCCTGAACGCGATTCCCGGCCAGGTCGCAAGCCCGCCCGACCAGCTGCCAGGATGCGCGTTCTCGCCGCGCTGCGCGCTCGCCATTCCCCAGTGCGAAGCAGCGATGCCCCCACTGGCCGAAGTTGCCGAGGAACAGCGTTCGCGTTCCGCCTCAGATGGGCGGTTACGTGAGCGTGAGCGACGCAGGGATACCTCGGCGCGCCAACCGCACCGCCCGGGAGCCCGTGACGCAGCGACCGCCGGAAGCGTTGACGCCTCCGCCACGTTGGCCGTGCGCGGCCTCAAGAAATATTTCGGCCCGAGCGACCGGCCGATACGTGCCGTGGACGACGTCAGCTTCGAGATCCGGAAAGGCGAAGCACTCGGCCTGGTCGGTGAATCCGGCTCGGGCAAGAGCACCATCGGACGCAGC
>CAWHFL010000002.1:0-133521 GCA_963828665.1 uncultured beta proteobacterium | reverse complement strand
GCTTGAGCCGCCTCGCCGCCAGATCGGCATCGAAGAACTGGTAGGTATTGCGTCCCAGCTCCTTCGAGCGGTACATGGCGACGTCGGCGTGCTTGAGCAGGCCTTCGGGATCGTCGCTGTCGTCCGGATAAATCGAGATGCCGATCGATGAGGTCACATAGATGTCGTGCTCCTCGATCTGGAACGGCTGCGCAATCGCGTCCTGCAGCTTCTGCGCGACCCGGTTGAGCACGGCGGCATCGTCGAAGTCCTCGACGATGACCATGAACTCGTCGCCGCCGAGGCGCGCCAGCAAGTCCGTTTCGCGCAGCGCGCCGGACAGCGACTTGGTCACCTGCTTCAGCAGCTCGTCGCCGATCCGGTGTCCGAGCGTGTCGTTGACGTTCTTGAACCGGTCCAGATCGATGTAGAGCACGCCGACGTGGCGTCCGTTGCGCTTGGCCTGGGCGATCGCCTGCGCCAGCCGCTCCTGCAGCAGCAGGCGATTCGGCAGCCCGGTCAGTGCGTCGCGCGTGGCCAGGTACTGCAGCCGCTCCTCCGCCTGGATGCGCGACGACACGTCCTGCACGAACGACAGCACGGACACGATGCGGCCCTGCTCGTCGAGCAGGCACGAGTGGTACCACTCGCACCAGATCGTCTCGCCGTCCTTCCGGTAATTGCGGTTGAGGCCGGTCGCGCGCGGCTTCTCGCCGGTCATCAGCTTTTCGACGAGCTCCGTCACCGCCGGTCGATCGGCCTCATGCGTCAGCTGGCTGCCGGTAATCGGCATGCCCAGCACCTCCTCGGCGCGCCATCCGAATATGTTCTCCGCCTGCGGCGACCAGCGCACGAGACGGAAATCGCGGTCCCATTCGAGCACCGCCAGCGGCGTGTTGTTGATGTGCGACGACAGCATCCAGTTGGCACGGCGCAGCGCTTCCTCGTTGCGCTTCTGGTCGTGAATGTCGGTGTGCGCCGCGTAGATGCCGATGACGTTGCCTTCGCCATCGCGATTGGGCGCGTAGTGGATCGACTCCCACCGCTGCTCGCCGTTCGGCTGCAGCAGCAGTAGCTCGGTCGAAATGGTTTCGCCGGCGAAAACACGGTTCATCAGCGGCTGCAGCTGACGCGCGCGGCCATCGCCGACGACTTCGCTGATCTTTCGCCCGGTGAGGTCCTTGCGGCTTTCCGACAGCCATTCCTCGTTGTGCCGGTTGAGGAAACGAAAGCGCGACTCCCGGTCTATGTACGCGACGCGGGCGGGAACGTTGTCCATGATCAGCCGCAGCTCGCCTTCGCTGGCGCGCAGGGCCTCCTGCGCCTGCTTCAGGCCATGGATGTCGTTCATCAACACGAACGCGCCGTTGACCTCACCTCCCGGCGCAGTGTCCGGCACGACGCGGATAGTCATCCACCGTCGGACCGCATCCGCGCCTGGCACCAGGCGCTCGAACGATGTCGATTCGCCCTGCAGTGCGCGCGACAGCAACGCCTGAGCGCTTGCGTAAATGCCGTGGCCGACAACATCGCGCAGGCGAAGCTCCGCGACCTGCTCCGCGGTCAGGCCGAAGTACTGCAGGAACGACCGGTTGACATACTGGCAGCGCTCGTCGCGGTCGATATAGGCGACCGGCGCCGGCACGCCGTCCATGATGGCGCGTAGCTGCGATTCGCGCGAAGCCAGCGCATCCTGCGTCTGCTTCAGGTCGGTGATGTCGTGGCTGACGATGTAATAGCCCTTGATCGTCCCGTCGACGCGCATTTCGGGGACGATCTTGTTGCGCAGCCACCGCTGGCGGCCGTTGACGTCGGCTGTCTCGCGCTCGTAGGTGACGCTTTCGCCCCGGGCGGCACGGTCGATGAACGGCTGCTGGAACTCGAAGGCCTCGGGACCGAGCACGTCCTTGACGCTCTTCCCGATGATGTCATCGCGGCTGATGCCGACCAGAGTCACGAAGGCGTCGTTGACGAACGTGTAATGACGGTCGAGGTCGACGTAGACGACCGGCTCCGGGATGTTGTCGGTGAACAGGCGCAGCTGTTCCTCGCGGGCTGCCAGTGCCTGCTCGGTGAGCTTCAGATCGTGGATGTCGTATTCGGTGCAATACAGCCCGCGCACCTTGCCCGCAGCGTCGAGGTCGGGCGCGATGCGGCCATGCATCCAGCGCCGCTTGCCGTCGGCGCTGGCACCTACGCGCTCGTACTCGACGTTCTCGCCTTCGAGCGCGCGCTTGATGATCGGCCGCAGGAAGGCATTGACGTCGTGCGGCATGACCTGGTACGGCGTCTTGCCGTAGATTTCCGCCTGCGGACGGCAAACCAAGTTGGCGAAGGCCTGGTTGACGAACGTGTACTTGAGCGAGCGGTCGAGATAGGCGATCGGGCCGGGAATGTTGTCCGCGAACAGCCGCAGCTGACCTTCCTGCGATTTCAACGCCTCGCGGATGCGAACGTCGTCCTCGATGTCGTTGATGACCGCGAACGCGCCGCCGGTCTTGCGGCCCGGCTCGCGGTCGGGAAAGAGGGTGATGCGCACCCAGCGCAGCTCGCCGCTGGCCGGCCGCTCGCGGCGATCGTAGCTGACCGTCGCTCCGGCGAACGCGCGCTCGACGTATCCCATCATCTCGTCGAGCGCGTCGGGCGCGATGAAATTCTTCAGCGGCTGGCCGAGCAGATCGTCGACGGCGACCCCGATGTATTCGCCGTACGGCTTGTTGGCAAACCGCAGACGGAACGCGCGGTCGAAATAGAAGATCGGCAGGCTGACGCTGTCGGTCACGACGCGCAGCCGGTGTTCACGTTCGCCGGCTTCGAGCTCCATCTGCTTGATGCTGTCGACGTCGGTGTAAGTCGCCAGCACACCGCGTACGTCGCCGCGCGGACCGCGATCCGGGTAGTAGTCGACGCGAACCCAGAAGGCGTTGCGCTTGACCGACGAGAGCTGGCGCTCGAAGCTCACCCGCTCGCCGTTGAGCGCGGCTTCTAGATAGGCGTGATAGAGCTGGTACAGCTCGCGGCCGTCGACTTCGACGACTTCGCGGCCGATGACCTCGGATTGCGGCTTGCCCGACCAGTCGAGAAACGCGCGGTTGACGAAGCGGTAGCGCTGGTCGACATCGATGTAGCAGACCGGCAGGCCGAGCGCGTTCAGCTTGCGCTGTGACAGCGCTAGCAGGGCCTCCCTGTCCAGACCTTCGCCGACCGTTTGTTGCGTCGGCAGGTCCAGGCGAGTCAGTGATCGGGGTAGCGCCATGGCACGGGTTCAAACCGCCCCACTTCCACTCCCGGGAAGTCGGCGGTCAATCAGTCTAAGTGTCGAATCCGCCACTTACAAGCAAGTTGTCTGCCATGCGTGGGAGCGGCTGCGAAACAGGAGGAAAAGGCCCTTTGCGGCCCGGGAATTGGCGCTATCGTGGCGCGGCGCTACAATCAACGGCACAAAAACCCGCCGGGCGGCACTTTTTGAATGCCGTGTCCGCCTTCAGCGACCGGTCCCGATTCGCCTCAAGGCCATTCCCGCGCCGCGCGAAAAGTCGCGACGGCAGCCGGGCAATCAGGAGGAATTCGATGCCCTGCGCCTTCGCTTACGCCACCCGCTTGCTGGCGATTTCCGGCCTGTTGCTGCTGCCCGCGATCGCCGGTGCGGCACCGGTCGAACCGCCGGCGCTCGCCGGCGTGCCGATCGATTTCCTGCTCTTCGCACTGACGCTGGTCGGGGTTGCGCTGTTCCATCACCATACGCTGCCGATCGCGGTCGGTGGCATGGCTGTGATCTCGCTGTTCAAGATCGCGTTTTCACCCTTCCCTGAAGGCGCCGGCGTCGCCGGCTGGCTCGACCATCTCGGCCACGAATGGGTGCTGCTGGCCAATCTGCTGGGGCTGCTGCTCGGCTTCGCACTCTTGTCCAAGCACTTCGAAGCCAGCCGCATTCCGCAATGGTTGCCCAAACTGCTGCCCAATGACTGGAAGGGCGGGCTGATCTTGCTTTTGATGATCTTCGTGCTGTCGAGCTTTCTCGACAACATCGCGGCGGCGCTGATCGGCGGCACGATCGCCCGCGCGGTCTTTCGCGGCAAGCTGCATATCGGCTACCTGGCCGCAATCGTCGCCGCGTCGAATGCCGGCGGCGCCGGCAGCGTCGTCGGCGACACGACGACGACGATGATGTGGATCGACGGCGTCAATCCGCTGCAGGTGATCGAAGCCTATATCGCCGCCGGCACGGCGATGCTCGTGTTCGGGATACCCGCGGCGATCCAGCAACAGCGCTATTCCCCGATCACGCGCGAGGCGCCGGTCGGCATTGTCATCGATTGGGCGCGCGTTTTCATCGTCGCGCTGATCCTGGTCACGGCGATCGCGGTCAACGTCATCATCAACATCCATTACAGCGACATCGCGGCTGAATTTCCTTTTATCGGCGCCGCCGTCTGGGTGGCACTCCTGGTCTGCGTGCCGCTGCGGCGCCCGGCCTGGAGCGAGCTTCCCGGCGCGATTCGCGGCAGCATATTCCTGCTCTCGCTGGTGCTCGCCGCGTCGATGATGCCGGTGCATAAGCTGCCGGATGCTTCCTGGCACGTCGCGCTGGGTCTGGGCTTCGTATCCGCGGTGTTCGACAATATTCCGCTGACCGCGCTGGCGCTGAAGCAAGGCGGCTACGACTGGGGCTATCTGGCGTACGCGGTAGGATTCGGCGGATCGATGATCTGGTTCGGGTCGTCAGCCGGGGTCGCGCTGTCGAACATTTTTCCCGAGGGCAAGGATGCGATCGCGTGGGTGCGCGGCGGATGGCACGTGACCCTCGCCTACGTGATCGGCTTCGCCGTGATGCTGGCGGTGCTGGGCTGGTTTCCGCAGCCCAAGCACGAGGCGCCGCAGACCGGCGCGACGACCATCATCGTCACGACGCCTTTGGCCGTTTGACGCCGCCGGGCCCTGACGCCTGGCGCCGGGCTGACGGGCATGCCGCGACTGGCGTCCGACGATCAGCGGACCCAGCGTCCGGGCACCAGGTGCCAGCGTCCGTTCGGCTCCTGGACCCAGGCGTCGGGCTCCCAGTGCCAGCCGCGCCGCTCGCGAACCCAGGAACCGCGGATCCAGATGTGTCTGCGCCCGTTCCACCGCCAGTAGCCGGGCGCCCAGACGTAGCCGACCCGCGGCGCGGGCACGACTTCGACCCGCGGCGGCGGCGGCGCCACTTGGATCTCGACGACGGTCTTGGCCGTGCCGGGCAACGAGACCATCACGGCGCTCAACGCGACCGCGGCCAGCATTATCGGGGTGCGCATGGTCATGCCCTTACCTTCGATGGCCGGCAATCACGCTTTAGCGCACCCAATGACCGGGAACGAGGTGCCAACGCCCAGTCGGTCCCTGCACCCACGCCGCCGGCTCCCAGTGGAACCCGCGCTTCACCGGCACCCAAACTCCCCTGACCCAGATGTGCCGGCGGCCATTCCATCGCCAGTAGCCGGGCGCCCATTGGTAATTGAGGCGCGGTGGGGGTACGACTTCGACTCGAGGCGGCGGCGGTGCGACCTGGATTTCGACGAAGGTCCTCGCCGTTGTCGGCACAGACACGATTGCGGCGCTCAGTGCGACGGCAGCCAGCAGGACTCGATTACGTATCGCCATGGTCTTTTCCTCCGGTAGTCGCCACGCCCGCCGGCGGCTGCCGGGCGAAATTGCGATCCCTCGTTAACGTCCGGCCGGTGTCCGCTGTTGACGGCGGCTAGGAGCCGCCGTGGCGGGTCCGTCCTTCAGTGATCGACGACCAGGATGTGGACCCGGTACGGTCCATGGGCCCCGAGCACGATCGTCTGCTCGATGTCGCCAGTGCGCGACGGCCCCGATACCAGGTTGACGGCGCGCGGCAGCCCATCGCGCTCGCCTCGGACCAGCGCGAACGCCTCCTCCATGCCGGCGACGATCCGAGCCGCGGAGACGACGGCGACATGGGTGTCGGGCAAGAGCATTGTCGCGGTAGGCGTCGATGCGCCGGAAAGCAGCACCAGCGTTCCGGTTTCGGCGATCGCGCAGAACGCGCCGGTGATGCCCAGCTTGTCGTCGCCGGTCGTCGGACGCGGCTCGATCGCCAGTCCCGCACCGGCCCAGTCCAGATCCGCGAGCTCGGGCCAGCAGACGCCCTGCCGCGAGCGCTGCGCGGCCAGCGCCGGCGCCAGCTCCAGGTCGTCGAGATAGCGGGCGACACTCGCCGGAATCTCGCGCCGCTCGCCAATGCGCTCAACCGTGCTTTCCATGTCGGTCGCGCGCTGCATGAAGCGCGTGACCAGATCGCCCGGGAGCCGCGGCCGCGGACCGTGCGCATGCGCGGCGACGTACGCTTCGGCGTCGGCGCGCGCGACGGCGTCGTCCCTTGCCGCGCCGGATTTCGACAGCGCGTCGCGTACGCGCCCTAGGATTCGTGCGCGTGCCGGGTCGTCGCCGCCGACGCTCATCGGCTGCTCGTTTCGATGAACGTGGCGATGCGCTCGATGCCGGACCGGATCGCCGCCGGCGAGGCCGCATACGAAAAGCGCACGTGCTGGCCGTCGCCGGGGACGCGGCGGCCGAAATGGATATCGGCCAGCACCGCGACGCCGGCCTCGTTCAGCAGGCGCTTGCGGAATTCCTCCGAATCGGCGCAGCCGGTGCGCTTGCACGCCTCGGTAACGTTCGGCCATGCATAGAAAGCCCCGCCGGGCGTCTTGCAGCTGATTCCGGGAACTTCGTTCAGCAGTCCGACGATCAGGTCTCGCCTCTCGAGGAACGAGCGCCGCATGGCCTCGGCATCATCCTGCGGGCCGGTGATGGCCTCGAGCGCCGCCCACTGGCTGATCTGCGATGCGCACGAATCGGTATTGGTGATCCAGCGCGTGAACACCGGCGCCAGCGCGCGGTTGGCAACGTAGCCCAGCCGCCATCCGGTCATCGCCCAGGTCTTCGACGCGCCGTCCGAGATGATCGTCCGCTCGAGCATGCCGGGCAGCGCCGCAAGCGAGGCGAATGGGCCGCCGTAGCACAGCCGCGAATAGATTTCATCGGCGTACACCCAGATCTGCGGGTGTGGCCGCAGAATCTCGGCGATCGCCCCCAAGTCGTCGGGAGTAAGGCTCGCGCCGGTTGGGTTGTGCGGCGAATTGAGGATCAGTAACCGCGTCTTCGCCGTAATCTTGGCTTCGAGCTCGTGCGGATCGAAGGCAAAATCGCGTCCTTCGCGCAGGTGTATCGGCACCGGCAGCGCGCCGTTGGCGACGATCTGCGATTCGTAGATCGGAAAGCCCGGCACCGGATAGATCACCTCGTCATCGGTACCGAAGTCGGTCACCGAGGCGATCGCATAAGCAATAAAAGGCTTGGCGCCGGCGCCGACGACAACATCCTCGGGTTCGATGACGATACCGCGGCGCGCGCCCATGTCGCGCGCCGCGGCCGCGCGCAGCTCGTCGATGCCTGCCGATGGCGTGTAACCATGCTTGCCCGCACGAATCGCCGCGATCGCAGCATCCTGGATGTTGACCGGCGTCGGAAAGTCGGGCTGGCCGATGCAGAACGAAACGATGTCGCGTCCCTGGCGGGCGAGCGCGTTGACCTCGGCCAGCACGACAAAAGCATTCTCGGTGCCCAGGCTTTCGCCACGCCGGCTGATCCTGGGCACGACCTTGGCGTCGCGCGGCGCGTTCATCGCTGTCTCCCATCGGCGCGTCGGGCCGCGTACAGCTCGCGAAAGGTTCGTCCGGCCGGCGCTGGCATGTCGCGGCCATCGGTCCAGCCACGACCCAGCGGCAACCGATGGATCAGGGATTCGCGGCCGCCCAGCCAGCGCAACGTGCGCGCGCCGATGCGGGTCGAGACGCCGAACAGGCGCGGGCGTGCGG
The DNA here is from genome assembly GCA_963828665.1 of uncultured beta proteobacterium. GTDB lineage: Bacteria > Pseudomonadota > Gammaproteobacteria > Burkholderiales > Casimicrobiaceae > PALSA-1003. The sequence continues at coordinate 125,662 of CAWHFL010000002.1, read as the reverse complement.
CAAGCCACGACCACATCCGCAAACCCGCGCGCTCCGACCAGGGCCGCAGCCGTCGCGCGAATTGCTGCTCGCGCAGCTTTCGCAGCAGATCGGGCAGCGGAATCTTGACGGGGCACACGACACCGCATTGATTGCACAGCGTCGATGCCTGCGGCAGGTCGAGCGCATTCTCCAGGCCGATGTACGAAGGCGTCAGGATCGATCCGATCGGCCCCGGGTAGACCCAGCCATACGAATGGCCGCCGATGCTCTGATAGACGGGACAATGATTCATGCACGCTCCGCAACGGATGCAGCGCAGCGCCTCGCTGACTTCGCTGCCGAGCACCGCGCTGCGCCCGGCGTCGACCAGGATGAAGTACATGTGCCGCGCGCCGTGAAATTCGCCCTCTCCCCGAACCCCCGTCAGCAGGTCGACATAGTTGGAAATCGACTGTCCGGTCGCCGAGCGCGGAAGCATGCGCATCAGCGTCGCGACGTCTTCGAGCGTCGGGACGATCTTCTCGATGCCGGAGATCGCGACGTGCACGTCGGGCAGCGTCGTCGTCAATGTCGCGTTGCCTTCGTTGGTCACGAGCACGACCGAGCCGGTCTCGGCGACGAAGAAATTGCCTCCCGAGATGCCCATGTCTGCCGACAGGTAGTGCTTGCGCAGCACCTGTCGCGCCTCGAGGCATAACTCGTTGATTTCCATCTTGCGCGCCGTGCCGTGCACTTTTGCGAACAGGCCGGACACCTCCTCCTTGCTCTTGTGCAGCGCCGGTCCGATGATGTGCGACGGCGGCTCGTAATCGTTGATCTGCAGGATGTATTCGCCGAGGTCGGTCTCGACGACCTCCAGACCGGCGGCCTCGATCGCGCGATCGAGCGCCGACTCTTCGCTGACCATCGACTTGGATTTGATGATCTTGCCGGCGCCGTGGCGCGCGGCGATCGCCAGCACGTGCCGGTTGACGTCGGCCGGCGTTTCCGCCCAGAGCACCGTCGCGCCGCGCGCGGTCGCGTTGCGCTCGAACATCTCCAGCCACACGTCGAGGTTGTCGAGTGCCCGCTGGCGTATGGCGCGCGCGGCCTCGCGCGTTGCTTCGACGTCATCCAGTTCGACCAGCGACTCGCGCCGCTTGGCGACGAATTTTCCCTTGATCTTTTGCAGGTTGCCTTGCAGCTGGGCATTGCCCATGTTGTCGTGCGCGCGTTCCTTGAAGTGCATCGAGGCGATTTGCATGGAAGAGCCCTGTCGACGCTAGTCGCCGGCCAGCAATTCGGCGATGTGGAACACGCGGGTCCGGCGGTCGCCGCGCCGCCGCAGCCGACCCTCAATATTCAGCATGCAGCCCAGGTCGCCGAGCACGACGGCTTCGGCGCCCGAGGCCGCGATATGCCCGCACTTGTCATCCGCGAGCCGCGTCGCGATCTCGCCGTACTTGATCGAGAAGGTGCCCCCGAAGCCGCAGCAGGTCTCGCATTCGGTCATCTCGTTCAGCGTGACGCCGGGCATCCGCGCCAGCAATGCGCGCGGCTGAGACTTGACGCCCATCTCGCGCAGTCCCGCGCAACTATCGTGGTAGGTGACGGTTCCTGCGAAAGTGCCGGGCACCGAGTCGAGCTTGAGCACATTGACCAGAAAATCGGTCAGCTCGAACGTACGGGCACCGAGCGCTCTGGCTCGCGCGAGCATCGGCGCATCGTCGCGAAAAACGTCGGCGTAGTGGGTCTTGATCATGCCCGTGCACGAGCCGGACGGGGCAACCAGATAGTCACAGCCCTCGAATTCGGCGACGACCTTCGTCGCCAGGGCGATGGCTCCGGCGCGATCGCCCGAATTGTAGCCGGGCTGACCGCAACAGGTCTGCGTCGGTGGAACGAAGACTTCCGCGCCGCCGGCTTCGAGCAGCTTGATCGCCGCAAAGCCGATCGCCGGACGCATCAGGTCGACCAGGCAGGTGACGAAAAATCCGACGCGCATAACGATCCCGGCGTTCAATAGGAACGCGTCAGGGCGACGACGCACATGCCCAGCAGCCATTGCGGAAAGATGCCCAGCAAGAGCAGCGCGAGCCCGTTGATCGACAGCAATGCCCTGGTATCGCTTCGCGCCTCCAGCGGGGCATCGTCCACCGGATCGTCGAAGTACATCAGCTTGACGATACGCAGGTAATAGAAGGCGCCGATCAGTGACGCCATCACCGCGACGACGGCGAGCCACACGAGCCCGACATCGACGGCGGCCTCGATGACGGCGAATTTGGCGTAGAAGCCCACCGTCGGCGGGATGCCTGCCAGCGAGAACATCGTCAACAGCATCAGGAACGCATACCAGGGGCTGCGCTGGTTCAGTCCCTTGAAGTCGTCCAGCTGGTCCGCTTCGAAGCCGGCGCGGGACAGCAGCAGCACCATGCCGAAGCTGACCAGTGTGGTCATCACATAGGTGATCGTATAGAACATCGCCGCGCTGTAGCCATTGATGTTGGCGGCGAGAAAGCCCATCAGCATGTAACCCATGTTGGCGATCGTCGAGTACGCCAGCATGCGCTTGATATTGGTCTGCGAGATCGCGATGACGTTGCCCGCAATCATCGACAGCAGCGACAGGATCAGCAGCATGCCCTGCCAGTCGAATGCCATCGCCGCGAGCGAGCCGACCAGCAGCCGCGTCATGAACCCGAACGCGGCGAGTTTCGGGGCCGAACCGACGAACAGCGTCATCGCCGTCGGCGCACCTTCATAGACGTCGGGCAGCCACATGTGATACGGCACGGCGCCGAGCTTGAAAGCGATCGCCGAAACGACGAACACGAGCCCGAAGGCCAGCATCGTCTTGTTGACGCCTCCGGCAAAAACGGTGGTGGCAACGCGTGCGACATCGAGCGTTCCGGTGGCGCCGTAGATCATCGACATGCCGTAGAGCAGGAGGCCGGAGGCGAGCGCGCCGAGGACGAAATACTTCATCGCCGCCTCGATTGCCTGGCCCGATTCCCGCTGCAGCGCGATCATAGCGTACAGCGATAGCGACATCAGCTCCAGTCCGAGATACAGCAGCAGGAAATGGTTGGCAGAAATCATCACCATCATGCCGAGCAGAGCGAACATCATCAGCGCGAAGGTCTCGCCGCGGAACAGGCCGCGCGCCGTCAGGTAGCTGCGCGAGTACGCGAGCGTCAGCGCCACGGTGATGCAACTCAGGAACTTGAGCACGTCGGCCAGCGCATCGGCGATGAAGGTATTGCCGAAAGTATGGGCCGGCGACTCGTGGAATACATACAGCGACAGCCAGGCCGTCGTGACGACGGCCAGCTGCGTCAGCCAATAGCTCCAGCTGCGCCGCGTTTCCGGCAGCACCAGATCGACCAGCAGCACGACGCAGGCCCCGACCAGCAGCGCCATCTCCGGGAGGGCCGGAAGGAAGTCGAAATTCACGGGCAGCGCGCCGGTAGTCACAATTTGCTCTTGGCGACGTGCGCCAGCAATTCGGTGACCGACGCGTGCATGACGTCGGTGAAGGGCTTCGGATACACGCCCATGAAAAGCACCACCGCAGCGAGGGTGGCCAGCAGCCAGAACTCACGCCGCGACAGATCCTTCAAGGCGGCGACGCGCTCGCCGACCACTGCGCCGAACCACACCCGTTTGTACATCCACAGCGTGTAGGCGGCGCCGAGGATCAGCGTGATCGCGGCGAGGAATCCCAGCCAGAACTTCGCCTTGACGGCCGCCAGGATCACCATGAACTCGCCGACGAATCCGCTGGTCCCGGGAAGACCGGCGTTGGCCATCGCGAACAGCATCGCCAGCGCGGCGAAGCGCGGCATCGTGTTGACCACGCCTCCGTAATCGGCTATCTGACGGCTGTGCATGCGGTCGTACAGCACGCCCACGCACAGAAACATCGCGGCCGAGACGAAGCCGTGCGAGATCATCTGGACGAGGCCGCCCTCGACACCGAGCTCGCTGAACAGAAAAAAGCCCAGCGTGACGAAGCCCATGTGCGAGATCGATGAATACGCGATCAGCTTTTTCATGTCGGCCTGGACCAGTGCGACGAAACCGATGTAGATCACTGCGATCAGCGACAGCGTGATGACGAAGTTGGCCAAATAGTGGCTGGCATCCGGCAGTATCGGCAGCACAAAGCGGACAAAGCCGTACGCGCCGACCTTGAGCGTCAGCGCCGCGAGCACGACCGAGCCGCCGGTCGGGGCCTCGACGTGCGCGTCGGGCAACCAGGTGTGCACCGGCCACATCGGCACCTTGACGGCGAACGACAGGAAGAATGCGACAAAGAGCAAAAGCTGCGTCTTGAGCGACAGCGGCAGCTGATACCACTCGAGAATCGAGAAACTGCCGCCGCTGACCGAGTACAGGTAGATGAACGCGACCAGCATCAGAAACGAGCCGAGGAGCGTGTACAGAAAGAACTTGATCGCCGCGTAGACGCGGTTCGGACCGCCCCAGATGCCGATGATCAGGTACATCGGGATCAGCATCGCTTCGAAAAACACGTAGAACAGGACGCCGTCGAGCGCGGCGAAAACGCCATTGATCAGGCCCGACATGATCAGGAATGCCGCCATGTACTGGGCCACGCGCTTCTCGATGACGACCCAGCCGGCCCAGACGACCAGCACGGTGACAAAGCTGTTGAGCAGCACGAACAGCAGCGAAATACCGTCGACGCCGAGCAGGTAGTTGACGTTGAAGCGCGGGATCCATTCGACCGCCTCGACGAACTGCATCTCGGGGGTGCCGAGCGTGAAGTGCACATAGAGCGGAATCGTGACGGCGAAGCCCGCGACGGCGCCGACCAGTGCCAGCCAGCGCGCCGCGGCGGCATCGGCGTCGCGGTTGACCGCAAGCACGAGGAGCCCGGCGACGATCGGAACCCAGATCGCGAGACTGAGGTAAGGCAGCATCAGACGACCCTCAGCACGACCCACCAGAACAGGGCGATGAACACGCCCAGGATCATCGCGAACGCGTACAGGTACATGTACCCCGACTGGATCAGGCGCAGGGCGGCAGAGGCGGCGCCGACCATGCGCGCGCTGCCGTTGACGAAAAAGCCGTCGATTACCGAACGATCGCCGACGTCGGAAAACAAGTTACCGATGCGCCGGAACCCGCCGGCGAAAAACCAGTCGTTGAAGCGGTCGATGTAGTAGTTGTTGGCGAGCAGCGCGTACAGCGCTTCGGTCTTGGCTTGGATCCTGGCAGGCAGGTCGGGCCGGCGGATGTAGAGCAGCCACGCGACGCCGATGCCCGCGAGTGCCAACCAGAACGGCGCACCCGCCAGGCCGTGCGCGATGAATTCGCCCGCGCCGTGCCACTCCTCGCGCAGCGTCGCCATGCCCGCGTGCTGCGGCCCGATGGTTATCGCGCCTGCGAAGAAGTCGCCGAATAGCACCGGCTCGATGTAGGCCCAGCCGGCGTAAATCGACGGGATCGCCAGCAGGATCAGCGGCACCGTGATCACCCACGGGCTTTCCTTCGGCGGGCCGGCGTGCTCGTCGTGCCCGGGCTCTTCGTGCGCACCGTCGACGGGACGCGGCTGCCGGAAGCGCTCCTCGCCGTGGAATGCGAGGAACAGCATGCGAAAGCTGTACAGCGCCGTCACGAAGACGCCGAGCGTCAGCGCGACCCGCGCATAGGTGTGCCCGGTAACCGTCGACAGCTGGACGGCGTCGATGATCGCGTCTTTCGAGAAAAAGCCGGCGAACGGCGGAATCCCGGCGAGTGCCAGCGAGCCGATCACCGTCGTCCAGTAGGTGATCGGCATGTATTTCTTCAGGCCGCCCATCCGCCGCAGATCCTGCTCGTGGTGCAGCGCGATGATCACCGAGCCCGCGGCAAGGAACAGCAGAGCCTTGAAAAAAGCGTGCGTCATCAAGTGGAAGATCGCAGCCGAGTACGCGGATACGCCCAGCGCGACAGTCATGTAGCCCAGCTGCGACAAAGTCGAGTAGGCGATGACCCGCTTGATGTCGTTTTGCACGATGCCGAGAAACGCCATGAACAGCGCGGTCGTCGCGCCGATGATGGTCACGAACGACAACGCGGTCTCAGACAGCTCGAACAGCGGGCTCATGCGCGCGACCATGAAGATCCCGGCGGTGACCATCGTGGCGGCGTGGATCAATGCCGAGATCGGCGTCGGGCCCTCCATCGAGTCCGGCAGCCAGACATGCAGCGGAACCTGTGCGCTCTTGCCCATCGCGCCGACGAACAGTCCGATGCAGATCGCCGTCAGCACCGACCATTGCTTGTCACCGACAAGGTTCAGCGTCGTGCCGGCTGCCTGCGGCGCGGCGGCGAAAACGGTCGCGTAGTCGAGCGAGCCGAAAAACGCGACGATGAGCCCGATACCCAGCACGAAGCCGAAATCGCCGACACGGTTGGCCAGAAATGCCTTCAGGCTCGCGTAGTTCGCCGTCGGCCGCGTGTACCAGAACCCGATCAGCAGGTACGAGACCAGGCCGACCGCCTCCCAGCCGAAAAACAGCTGCAGGAAATTGTTCGCCATCACCAGCATCAGCATGCTGAACGTGAACAGCGATATGTAGGCAAAGAACCGTGTATAGCCGGGATCGTCGGCCATGTACCCGACCGTGTAGACGTGGACCATCAGCGAGACGAACGAGACGACGGTGATCATCAGCGCCGTCAGCGGGTCGATCAGGAACCCGATCGCGAACTTGATCCCGCCCGACGACATCCAGGTGTAGACGTCACCGTTGAACGAATGGCCGGCCAGCACATCCTTCAGCACCCAGGCCGAGGCCGCGGTCGAAACCGCGACGCCGAGTATGCAGAGCCAGTGCGATATGGCCCGCCCCAGCTTCGGCCCCCAGAGGCCGACCAGCACGGCGCCGAGCAGCGGCGCCAGCGGTATCAGCAGATAGACTTGTTGCCGCGTCATCGTTTCTGCCTAATGCTTAAGCGTCGACAGGTCTTCGACGTCGATCGAGCGCACGGTGCGGAACAGCAGCACCAGGATCGCGAGACCGATCGCGGACTCGGCGGCCGCCACCGTCAGGATGAAGAAAACGAATACTTGGCCCGCCGGATCATTGAGGTAATGCGAAAACGCGATGAAATTCAGGTTGACTGCCAGCAGCATCAGTTCGATCGCCATCAGCATCAGGATGAGGTTGCGCCGGTTGAGAAAGATGCCGATCACGCTGATCGCGAACAGGATCGCGCCGAGGACCAGGTAGTGCGTCAGCGTCGGATGCCACATGAACGACAAGTCTGTTGCTCCCTCAAGCTGGCGGCCGCAGCTGCGGCTTCGCCATTGTTGTTGCCCAGCGGCGCCCTTTTGCCGCGCTCAGCGCTCGTTCTTCTCCGCCGGCATGTCGAGCACCCGCAGGCGATCGCCGCGCCGCACCCTGACCTGCCGCCCCGGATCCTGACGCTTGCTGGTTCGCGGCGCACGGTGCGTAAGCGCGATGGCGGCGATGATTGCCACCAGCAGGATCACTGCCGCGATCTCGAACGGATAGGCGTAATCGGTATAGAGCAGCAGCCCCAGCGTGCGGGTATTGCTGTAACCGGCAGCGGCAGCCGCCGGCATCGCGCCGGTCGGCGGCGCGAAATAGCCGCCCACCAGCACCAGCGCCATCTCGATCAGGATCAGGATGCCGACGGTCGCACCGACAGGAATGTAGCTTTTGAATTGCTCGCGCATCTTGGCGAAGTTGACGTCGAGCATCATCACGACGAATAGGAAAAGCACCATGACCGCGCCGACGTAGACCAGCACCAGCGCGATTGCCAGGAACTCGGCTTGCAGCAGCAGCCATATGCCCGCGGCACTGAAGAACGACAGCACCAGCCACAGCGCCGAATGCACCGGGTTGCTGCTGCTGATGACGCGCAAGGCCGCGAAGACCAGCACCGCAGCGAACACGTAGAAGACGGCTGGCTCAATATTCATGCTATCGGTCGGCCTCTTTGATCGCTGGGCGCAGGACGACGGACAGCACGTCGGCCTCCTGCCGAATCGCGCGCGAACGGCCCTGCGCGCTGCCTTCGGCTCGCGCGCTCATCGGTACTTCGCATCGGCGGCGCGGTCGGCCGCGATCTGCGCCTCGTAGCGGTCGCCGACGGCGAGCAGCATTTCCTTGGTGTAAATCAGGTCGCCGCGCTTTTCGCCGTGGTATTCGAGGATCCGCGTTTCGACGATCGAGTCGACCGGGCAGGACTCCTCGCAGAAGCCGCAGAATATGCATTTGGTGAGGTCGATGTCGTAGCGCGTCGTCCGCCGCGTGCCGTCCTCGCGCGCTTCCGACTCGATCGTGATCGCCAGCGCCGGACATACCGCTTCGCACAGCTTGCACGCAATGCAGCGCTCTTCGCCGTTCGGATAGCGGCGCAGCGCGTGCAGGCCGCGAAAGCGCGGGCTCATCGGAGTCTTTTCCTCGGGGAACTGGACGGTGATCTTGCGCCGGAACATGTTCGTCAAGGTGACGCGCAAGCCCTGCCAAAGCTCGATCAGCAGGTAGGCGTTGAAGAAGTCGCGGAGTCTTTGCAGCATCGCCGTCTCTTTAGTGGAACAGGTACGCCCAGCGCGTCTGCATCATCGCACCGAGAAAAGCGATCCATACCAGCGTTACCGGAATGAACACTTTCCAGCCGAGCCGCATGATCTGGTCGTAGCGATAGCGGGGGAAGGTCGCGCGTATCCAGAGAAAGATGAACAGAATCGCGCAAATCTTGGCGAACAGCCACAGGAAGCCGTCGCCGAGCGGATGCAGGCCTGCGACGCCGATATCGTTCAGGACCGGCAGCGGCGCCAGCCAGCCGCCGAGGAACATCGTCGAGGCCAGCGTGGAGATCAGGATCATGTTCATGTATTCGGCGAGAAAGAACACCGCGAACGTCACTCCCGAGTACTCGACGTGGAAGCCGGCCACGATCTCGGACTCGCCTTCGGCGACGTCGAACGGGTGGCGGTTCGTCTCCGCGATCCCCGAGACCAGATAGACGACGAACAGCGGCAGCAGCGGCAGCATGTACCAGTGCCAGAAGCCGCCAGCCTGGCCGCGCACGATGTCGCTGATGTTGAGGCTCGACGCCGCCATCAGCACGCCGACCAGCGCAAAGCCCATCGCGATCTCGTACGACACGATCTGCGCTGCCGAGCGCAGGCAGCCGAGAAAAGCGTACTTGGAGTTCGACGCCCAGCCGGCAAGGATCACCCCGTACACCCCGATCGAGGACATCGCCAGGATGTAGAGCAGCCCGGCGTTGATGTTCGACAGGACGATTCCCTCGTCGAAGGGGATGACCGCCCAGGCCGCGAGCGCGGGGCCGAGCGAAAGCAGAGGTGCAAGGAAGAACAGGCTGCGGTTAGCACCCGACGGGACGATGATTTCCTTGAACACCAGCTTGAACACGTCTGCGAACGGCTGCAGCAGTCCCAGCGGACCGACGCGATTGGGGCCGATGCGAACCTGCATCCAGCCGATCACCTTGCGCTCGGCCAAGGTCAGATAAGCCACTCCCAGAATCAGCGGAATCGCGATCGCGACGATCTTGGCCAAGGTCCACACCGCCGGCCAGGTCGGACCGAAGAAATCCTGCACCGGGGCCAACAGCTCGCTCATGCGAGCGCCTCGACGGCGATCGGCCCGAACATCGGACCCAGCATGCTCGTCGTCGGATGCGCGGCGGCGATACGCACGCAGCCGTCGGGCACCGAGGGATCGGCGACGACCTTGAGCATCGCCTCGCCTGTGCCGCGGCGCACGCGAGCGGCGTCTCCACCGGCAAGGTGCAACCGCGCCAGCGTCGCCGCGTTGGCACGGACGACCGGCGGCTGCGCATTGCGCGTCTTCTGCAGCGAGGCGGCCCGCCGCACCAGCGGATCGGCGAAATACATCGGCACGTCGGCTACGCGCTCGGGCACGGCGCCGGCATGGCCATCGGCCGGCGCAAGGATCGCGGTATCGGTCGCGTTCGACAGTGCCGCCACGATCGCCTCGGCCGCCGGCAATTCGCCGCGTACGGCCTCGATGCTGTCCTGCGCGAACCCCTCGAGACCGAGCATCGAGCCCAGCACGCGCAACACTTTCCACGCCGGCCGCGTCTCGCCCAGCGGCGGGGCCACGCCGTTGAAGGCCTGCGCGCGCCCTTCGCAATTGACGAAGGTACCGGCGGTTTCGCTGAACGGCGAGATCGGCAGCACCACATCGGCATGCTCGGCCACGCCGGAGCGAAACGGCGAGAGTGCGATCACGCATTCGGCGGCCATCAGCGCAGCACGCGCGACGCCGGGATCCGCCGCGTCCAGGTCGGGCTCCGCATGCAGCAGCAGATACGCTTTGCGCGGCGAGGCCAGCATCGCCTGCGCATTCATGCCGCCGCGTTGCGGCATCGCCCCGACCACGTGCCCGCCGAGCGAATTGGCTGCTTCGGTCAGAAAGCCCTGCCTCGCGCCGGACAGCTGCGCGAGCTCCTGCGCGAGCGCATGCAGCTGCGCCGCCTGCGGATGTTGCTGCGCGAAATTGCCGAGAAAAATGCCCTTGCGCTGGCCCGAAGCCAGGCTCGCCGCGATCGCCTTCGCCGCAGCCGAGACGTTGATCTGCGACAGCGCCGCCGGCGTCGGCTTTCCTGCCGCTGCGGCGGCTGCGACGACGATTTCCGCCAGCACGCGCGGCATCGCCGAAGGGGCGACGATCGCCTTGTGCGCGATCCGGATCAGCAGGTCGTCGTCGCTCGCATGCAGCAGCGAAATCTGCGCGCCCTTCTTGGCCGCCTGGCGCAACCGGTGCGCGAGCAACGGGTGGTCGTTGCGCAGGAAGCTGCCGATGACGAGCACCCGGTCGAGCGCGGCAAACTCGGCGATCGACATTCCGAGCCAGGGCACGCGTCGTCCCGGCGGGGTGGAGGCAGCGTCGTCCGAAGCGTCGGACCGGCGCAGGCGAAAATCGACGTTATCGCTACCCAGGCCGCGCACGAGCTTCTGCATCAAGTGAAGCTCCTCCAGCGTCGCATGCGGCGAGGCCAGCGCGCCGATCGCCTCCGCACCGTGCTGATCGCGCACCCGCTTCAATTCGCCGGCGGCGTATTCGAGCGCGGTCTGCCAGTCGGTCTCGACCAGCTGCCCGTCGCGCCGCAGCAGCGGCCGTGTCAGCCGGTCCGGCGAATTGAGCCCTTCATACGAAAACCGGTCCTTGTCCGACAGCCAGCATTCGTTGACCGACTCGTTTTCCAGCGGCACCACGCGCATGACCTTGTCGTTCTTGACCTGCACGACCAGATTGCTGCCCAGACCGTCGTGTGGGGACACCGATTTTCGCCGCGCCAGCTCCCATGTGCGGGCCGTGTAGCGGAACGGCTTCGACGTCAGCGCGCCGACCGGGCACAGATCGATCATGTTGCCCGACAGCTCGGAATCGACGGTGCGGCCGACGAAGGTCATGATCTCGGCGAATTCGCCGCGGTTCGCCATGCCGAGCTCCATCACGCCGGCGATCTCCTGGCCGAAGCGCACGCAGCGTGTGCAATGGATGCAGCGCGTCATGTCGGTCGCGATCAGCGGCCCCAGATTCTTGTTGAGCACGACGCGCTTGGGCTCGTCGTAGCGCGAGCTCGAAGCGCCGTAGCCGACGGCGAGATCCTGCAGCTGGCACTCGCCGCCCTGATCGCAGATCGGGCAATCGAGCGGGTGATTGATCAGCAGGAATTCCATCACGCCTTTTTGCGCAGTGACGGCGGATTCCGAATGGGTCCATACCTTCATGCCTTCGGCGGCCGGCGTCGCGCAGGCCGGCTGTGGCTTCGGCGCCTTCTCGACCTGGACCAGGCACATGCGGCAATTGGCGGCGATCGTGAGCTTCTTGTGCCAGCAGAAATGCGGCACGTAGATGTCGAGCTTGTGCGCGGCGTCCATGACCGTGCTGCCGTTGGGCACCTGGACGGACTTGCCGTCGACTTCGAGCGTCAGCATGGCGCGCACCTGGAAGCTTGCGCGGTCGGAAGGTCAAACATAAGGGGGCACCAGGCACTGCTTGTGGTCGATGTGGTACTGGAACTCGTCGCGGAAATGCTTGATGAAGCTCTTCACCGGCAGCGCCGCCGCGTCGCCCAGCGCGCAGATCGTGCGTCCCGCGATGTTGTCCGACACCGACAGCAGGAGATCGAGGTCCCCGTTCTTGCCTTTGCCGTGCTCGATGCGGTCGACGACGCGCCACAGCCAGCCGGTGCCCTCGCGGCACGGCGTGCATTGCCCGCACGACTCCTCGAAGTAGAAGTAGGAAAGGCGCAAAAGCGAACGCACCATGCAGCGCGTGTCGTCCATCAGGATGACAGCACCCGAGCCCAGCATCGAGCCCGCCTTGGCAATCGAGTCGTAATCCATGTCGGTGGCGAGCATGATCTCGCCCGGCAGCACCGGCATCGACGAACCGCCGGGAATGCATGCCTTGAGCTTGCGTCCCGCGCGCATCCCGCCGGCCATGTCGAGCAGCTGGGCGAACGGCGTGCCGAGCTTGATCTCGTAATTGCCCGGTCGCGCGGCGTCGCCCGACACCGAAAAGATCTTGGTGCCGCCGTTGTTCGCGCGCCCGAGCGCCAGAAAGGCCTCGCCGCCATTGCGGAGGATCCACGGCACGGCAGCGAAGGTCTCGGTATTGTTGATCGTCGTCGGTTTGCCGTACAGGCCGAAGCTGGCTGGAAACGGTGGCTTGAAGCGCGGCAATCCCTTCTTGCCCTCGAGCGATTCGAGCAGCGCCGTCTCCTCGCCGCAGATGTACGCGCCGTAACCGTGGTGGTTGTACAGGTGAAACGAAAAGCCGCTGCCGAGGATGTCGTTGCCGAGCAATCCCGCCGAGTAGGCTTGCTCGAGCGCCTGCTCGCAACGCTCGTAGGTATCCCAGATCTCGCCATGGATGTAGTTGTAGCCGCGCTTGCAGCCCATCGCGTACGCGGCAATCGCCATCCCCTCGATCAGGATGTGCGGGTTGTAACGCATGATGTCGCGGTCCTTGAAGGTCCCCGGCTCGCCCTCGTCGGAATTGCAGACGAGATATTTCTCGCCGGCATACTGCTGTGGCATGAAGCTCCATTTGAGCCCGGTGGGAAAGCCCGCGCCGCCGCGTCCGCGCAGCGCAGACTTCTTGACTTCGGCGATCACCGCGGTCGGCGGGATTTTCTCGGCCAGTATTTTCTTCAGTGCCTCGTATCCACCGCGCGCGATGTAGTCGTCCAGTGCCCAGTTGCGGCCATTGAGGCCGGCCATGATGATGGCGTCGGCGCCGTAGTCAAGAAATTCGGCCGGTGCGTTCACTGTCCGGCTTCCGCCGCGAGCTCGATCAGAAGCCGGTCGAGCGCTTCCGGCCGCATCCAGCTGCACATGCGCTTGTTGTTGACCAGCACGACCGGTGCGTCGCCGCAGGCGCCGAAGCACTCGCCCTGCTTCAACGTGAACATCCGGTCCGGCGTCGTTTCGCCGAATCCGATGCCGAGCTTCCGCTTCAGGTGCTCGGCCGCCTCGCTCGCACTTTGCAGCGCACACGGCAAATTGGTGCAGATCGTCAACTTGTACCTGCCGATCGGCTCGGTGTTGTACATCTCGTAGAACGTGGCGACTTCGTAGACGGCGATGGGTGGCATGTCGAGATAGGCCGCGACGAAGTCCATCGTCTCGGTCGACAGCCAGCTCATTTCGTCCTGCGCGATCGCCAGCGCCGCCATCACCGCCGATCGTTTCTTATCCGGCGGGTACTTGGCGATCTCGCGATCGATGCGTTTCAGGGCGTCTGCGCTCAGCATGTGCGGTCGCCGGGGCTGCGCGCCCAACGGCCCGAACCGGGCACAACGGCGACGGTGGCAAGGGGTGTGCTCACACTTCGTCCGTCCAGTAGTCCAGATGGTGCCCCACACGGGTCATGTGGCGAAGGCCGCCGCCGAACGCCCCGACCTTGTTCGAATCGGGGTATTCGCAGACTTCGGCCGGCATCATCGTGCTGATCGACAGGTACGCGAGCTCGCTGTCCGAGTCGTTGATAATCTGGTGCGCGGTCTCCGGCCCGCCGACCGGGCAGCAGATGACATCGCCGGCACGGATCTCTCGCGTCTCGCTGCCATAGCGCAGCATGCCGGCCCCCTTCACGATGAAGAACATCTCCTCTTCGCCGCGGTGGCTGTGGAAAGGGCACGAAGATTTGCCGGGCGGAACGACGTCGTACGAATAGCCAAGGTCCTTCGCGCCGATCAGCGGTCCGATGCGCAGCGAATTGGACTCGAATCTATCGCCCTTGGCGAAATGCTCGAGCTTCAACTGGTCGATGTTGATGACTCTGCTATCGATAACGCTCATCGGTCGATCTCTCCGAACACGATATCCTGCGAGCCGAGGATCGCGACGACGTCGGCGAGCATGTGCCCACGCGACATCTCGTCCAGCGCCGCCAGGTGGGGGAAGCCGGCAGCGCGGATCTTCATCCGGTAGGGCTTGTTGGCGCCGTCCGAGATCAGGTAGATGCCGAACTCGCCCTTCGGGTGCTCGACCGCCGCATACACTTCCCCCGGCGGCACATGGATGCCTTCGGTGAAGAGCTTGAAATGATGGATCAGCTCTTCCATGTTGCCCTTCATTTCCTCGCGCGAGGGCGGGGCGATCTTGTGGTTGGCGGTGATGACGGGTCCGGGGTTGGTGCGCAGCCAGTCGATGCACTGCTTGATGATCCGGTTCGCCTCGCGCATTTCCTGCACGCGCACCAGGTAGCGGTCGTAGCAGTCGCCGGTCGTTCCCACCGGTATGTCGAACTTCATCCGATCGTAGACCGCGTACGGCTGCTTCTTGCGCAGATCCCAGGCAACGCCCGAGCTGCGCAGCATCGGGCCGGTGAAGCCCAGCGCCTTGGCGCGCTCGGGTGTGACGACGCCGATGCCTACCGTGCGCTGCTTCCAGATCCGGTTCTCGGTCAGCAGGGTTTCGTATTCGTCGACGTAGGTCGGAAAGCGGCGGGTGAAATCCTCGATGAAATCGAGCAGGCTGCCTTGCCGGTTGTCGTTCATCCGCGCGATCGCGCGAGCGTTGTGGATCGGCGAGGGCTGGTATTGCGGCATCCGGTCGGGCAGGTCGCGGTAGACGCCGCCCGGGCGATAGTACGCGGCGTGCAGGCGCGCCCCGGAGACCGCTTCGTAGCAGTCCATCAGGTCCTCGCGCTCGCGGAAGCAGTACAGGAACGTCGTCATCGCCCCGACGTCGAGCGAATACGCGCCCAGCCACAGCAGGTGATTGAGGATCCGCGTGATCTCGTCGAACATCACGCGGATGTAGAGTGCGCGGATCGGCACCTCGATGCCGAGGAGCTTTTCGATCGCGAGGCAATAGGCGTGCTCGTTCGACATCATCGAGACGTAGTCGAGCCGGTCCATGTACGGCAGCGACTGGACGTAGGTCTTGTATTCGGCGAGCTTTTCGGTGGCCCGGTGCAAAAGGCCGATATGCGGGTCGGCGCGCTGGACGACTTCGCCATCGAGCTCTAGCACCAGCCGCAACACCCCGTGCGCCGCGGGATGTTGTGGCCCAAAGTTCATTGTGTAATTGCGGATCTCGGCCACGTCTTCAGCCCTTGCGGAAGCCTTCGCTTTCCGCGTAGCTGTCCTCGCGGATGATGCGTGGCACGACTTCGCGCGGCTCGATCGTCACCGGCTGGTAGATGACGCGGCCCTGCTCCGGGTCGTAGCGCATTTCGACATTGCCGGACAGCGGAAAGTCCTTGCGGAACGGATGGCCGACGAAACCGTAGTCGGTCAGAATGCGCCGCAGATCCGGATGGCCGGTGAACATGATGCCGAAGAAGTCGAACGCTTCGCGCTCGTACCAGTTCGCCGACGGCCAGACGTCGATGACCGATGGCAGCACCGGAAAATCGTCATCGGGCGCGAACGCGCGCACGCGCAGGCGGTGATTGTGCGTAATCGACAGCAAATGATAGACGGCCGCGTAACGGCAGTCGTGCAGCCGCACCACCGGTTCTGCCGGCGTCGCATCGGAGCTCGAATAGGCGAGCCCGCGGGAGGTCGCGCCATAGGCCGAGTAATCTACGCCGCACAGATCGATCAGCGTCTCGAAGCGGAACTCCGGCATGTCGCGCAGCGAGCGCATCGTCGCGACCAGCCGGTCGGCGCCGACGACGGCCGTGACCGCGTCGAACGCGGTCTCGACGTGGAGCTTGTCCGCGAATACGGTTCCGAGCGCTTCGGAAAGCGTCGCGTTGTTCATCAGCGCGCGATCGTATTGGTGCGCCAGATCTTGTTTTGCAGCTGAATGATTCCGTAGAGCAAGGCCTCGGCCGTCGGCGGGCACCCGGGTACATAGATGTCCACCGGCACGATGCGGTCGCAACCGCGGACGACCGAGTACGAATAATGGTAGTAGCCGCCGCCGTTGGCGCAGGATCCCATCGAGATCACCCAGCGCGGCTCGGCCATCTGGTCGTAGACGCGGCGCAGCGCCGGCGCCATCTTGTTGCACAGTGTGCCGGCGACGATCATCACATCCGATTGCCGGGGACTCGGCCGGAACACGACACCGAAGCGGTCGAGGTCGTAGCGCGCCGCGCCGGCATGCATCATCTCGACCGCGCAGCAGGCCAGCCCGAAGGTCATCGGCCACATCGAGCCGTTGCGCGACCAGTTGATCAGCGCGTCGAGCGACGTGGTGACAAAGCCCTTTTCGAGGATGCCTTCAATCGGCATGGGGCCCTTCGCTTGTTATCGCCATCGCCGCCTCCTTCCGTGCATCACGCATCGCAACGCACGCGTCCCGCGTCGGCGGCCTGCGCTGCTCGCCGGTCGCATCCCCGCTGCGCGGGGCCCCTGCTCTGCGGCGATCAGCGCTACTCCCATTCCAGCGCGCCCTTCTTCCACTCGTAGACGAAGCCGATCACCAGGATGGCCAGGAAGACCATCATCGACCAGAAGCCGAAGATGCCGATGTCGGGCAGCACGACCGCCCAGGGAAACAGGAAGGCGATTTCGAGATCGAACAGGATGAACAGGATGGCAATCAGGTAGTAGCGCACGTCGAATTTCATCCGCGCGTCGTCGAAGGCCTCGAAGCCGCATTCGTACGGCGACAGCTTCGCCGCGTCGGGACGGTCGGGCGCAACCAGCGTTCCGACCGTCAGCAGCAGCATCCCGATGCCGACACCGACCAGGATGAAAAGCAGGATCGGAAAGTACTGTTCCAGCATGATCGAATCTACCTGCTCCCGTCAAAGCCCGGCAACACCGCAAACGCCGCCGCAATGCGCTAGCTCCTGCCGCAGGCGCCGGTGCGCCTGGTCGTTCTGGTGCCGACGGGGAGACTCGAACTCCCACGGCTTACGCCACTGCCCCCTCAAGACAGCGTGTCTACCAATTTCACCACGTCGGCTTGTCTGCGCCTCGCACGATCGTTTCGCATCCGGCAAAGCAAGCGCTCCCGGTTTTGGCCGACGCGGCAAGTCTCTGCCGCCGGCCGCTGCTATTTCGGAATTTCCCCGGCCTTCGAATTCGGATCGGCAGGCGCCGGAGTCCCCGGTGCCGTCTGCGGCGGCAGGTCGCCTGCCTTCGGCGCCGTCGCGGGCGCTTTGGGCGACACGCCCTGCTGCATCAGATCCCTCGCCGCCTCGTGATTGGTCGCCAGATAAGTCAAGCCGAGACTCGACAGAAAGAATACGGTAGCCAGTATCGCCGTCGTCCGCGACAGGAAGTTCGCCGAGCCGGCCGCACCGAAAAGGCTGCCCGATGCGCCGCTGCCGAATGCTGCCCCCATGTCGGCGCCCTTGCCATGCTGCATCAATATGAAGCCGATCAACGACACGGCTATCAGGAAGTGCACACCGATCAGAACGGTTTCCCAGATCATCCTTGTTCCTTGTTGCGTTTCGCTTGCCCGGCCACGGCACGGCACCGGGCCGCACTCGAGTCCTCTTAGGCACGCGCAATCGCCAAAAATTCGTCGGCCTGGAGCGATGCGCCGCCAATCAGGCCCCCGTCGATATTCGCACATGCAAACAGCGCCTTGGCGTTATCCGCCTTGACGCTGCCCCCGTACAGCAACAGCATCTCGTCTGCCACCCCGCCCACCGCCGTCCGCAGCCGGCGCCGCAGCAGCTCGTGCACGGCCTCGGCCTCTCGCGGCGACGCCGTCCTGCCGGTGCCGATCGCCCACACCGGTTCGTAGGCGACGACCGCTTGCGCGAGCTTCTCGCCGAGCACCGCGGCGACGGCGTCCAGCTGGCGCAGCACCACGGCATCGGTCGCGGCCGCCTCGCGCTCGGCCAGCGTCTCGCCGACGCAGACGATCGGCGTCAATCCGGCGGCCAGCGCCGCGGCTGCCTTGTTCGCGATCGCCGCGTCCGTCTCGCCGTACAGCCTCCGCCGCTCCGAATGGCCGACGATGGCCAGACGGCAACCGAATTCGGCCACCATCGCCGCCGCGACTTCGCCGGTGAATGCGCCGGAAGCGTGCTCGCTGATGTTCTGCGCGCCCCACTCGAGCGCGGAGCCGGACAGCGCAGCCTGCGCCTGCCAAAGATAGGGAAATGGCACGCAGATCGCAATTCGCCGCGACGGCATCGCTGTCCAGCCCGAACGCAAGTCGGCGAGCAGCGCGTCGTTCTGCCGCAAACTGCCGTTCATCTTCCAATTGCCGACGACCAGTTTGCCGCGCATTGCTCGCTTATAAAACCGCGTTTGGCCGCGATTCCGGCCCGCCTGCCTATAACTTGTGGATTTTACCCTGCCGGGCGCAACGGGGTCAACGCGCTGCGCCGCAGCATCCCGGGTCGGCAATGTTAGGCAGGCTCTTCAATCCCGGCGAGGCTTCGCAGCCGGCGCATCAATATCGGCAGGAACCAGACTGCGCAGGTCATCGCACCCAAGGTCGCCGCGACCGGGCGGGCGAAAAACGCGGTCAATTGGCCGTCCGACTTGATCATCGAACTGATGAAATTCTCTTCCAGCATCCCGCCCAGCACGACGCCGAGGATCGCCGGCGCGACCGGAAAGCCGTTTTCCTCGAGGATGAAGGCGGCGATGCCGGCGACCAGCATTACCGTGACGTCGAACGCGGTGTTGTTGATCGCGAACGAGCCGACGACGCAAAACAGCATGATCACCGGCATCAGGACCGTGCGCGGCACCTTGAGTATTTGTTTCGATACCTTGATGCACCACCAGCCCAGCGGCAGCATGATCAGGTTGGCGATGATGAACAACAGATAGACCGCGTAGATGTTCTGCGGATTGTTGGTGAAAAGCGACGGTCCCGGGTTCATGTTCTTCATGTACAGCACGCCGATGACGATCGCCGTGATCGAGTCGCCAGGGATGCCGAATACCAGCGCGGGGATCCACGCGCCGGCAAGCGCGCTGTTGTTCGCCGAGCCGGACTCGACGATGCCCTCGACGTGGCCGGTGCCGAATTTCTCCGGCTCCTTGGAGAACTTCTTGCTCATCGCATACGACATCCACGCTGCGATATCGGCGCCGGCGCCGGGAAGCGCCCCGACCAGCGTGCCCAGCGCGCTGCCGCGCAGGATCTGCAGCGGATATTTCTTGGCCAGCCGCCACATGCCCTTGAACACGTTGCCGATCGGCTTGTCGACGATCTGCAGCGCCGGATTCGTGTCGACCGCGTAGCGGATGATTTCCGCAATCGCGAACATGCCGATCATCATCGGGATCAGGCCGATGCCGCCGAGCAGCTCGACGCTGCCGAAGGTAAAGCGAGGGATCGCCGCCGGGTTGTTCAGTCCGACGCAGGCGACCAGCAAACCGAGCAGCAGCGAAATGAACCCCTTGAGCGGACGATCGGACGTGATGAATACCGCACAGGTGAGCCCCAGGAGGACCAACCAGAAGTATTCGAACGAGCTGAATTTCAGCGCAAACTCGGCCAGCGCCGGCGCTGAAAGCATCAGCACCGCCGTGCCGAACAGTCCTCCGACGGCGGAGAAGACCAGGCCCGCGCCCAACGCGGTGTCGGCCTGACCTTTCTTGGTCATCGCGTACGCTTCGTCGGTGTAGGCGGCCGACGCAGGCGTGCCTGGCATGCGCATCAGGCAGCCGGGAATGTCGCCGGAGAAAATCGCCATCGCGGTCGCAGTGACGATCGCCGCGATCGCCGGCACGGGCGCCATGAAAAAAGTCACAGGCACCAGGAGCGCGGTGGCCATCGTCGCCGTCAGTCCCGGGATCGCGCCGACGAACAGCCCGAACAGCGATGCGGCCAGCATCACAAACAGATTGTAAGGCTCGAACACCATCGCGAACGCCTGCGCCCAGGCCGAGCTCATCTTCCTGCCTTCGAACGGGCGCCGACGGCTACCATGCGACGCCGGACAACAGGCCCCACGGCAGCGGGACCTTCAGCAACTTGTAGAAGGCGTAGTGGACGATCAGCGTAATCACAATGGCAAGCACCGGATTCCAGCGCGGCGACACGCCGAACACCGAGAACAGCACCGCCAGGTAGACCACCGCGGTCGGGATGAAGCCGAGCTTGCCGACCAGCAGAATGTAAAGAACGTTGACCGCGATGACCGTGAAGAAAGCCAGCACATGGCGCGGCGAACCCACCCACGGCGCAAACGTCAGCCAGCGCGCGTGGTCCGGTCCCTGCGCCCGCACGGCCAGCCCCTTGACGATCAGCAGCGCTCCGCTGATGGCCAGCCCGACCCCGATGATGCCGGGAAAAAGCGCCGGGCCGATGTTCTGGCCCGGTATCGTCGGAAAGCGCTGTATGTGCACCAGCAGCGCGACCGACAGCAGGATGAACAGCGCACCCCAGACAGCGTCGTTGAGCTTCACGGTGCGCTAGATTCGCCGCGGCTTGGGGTCGGGGCCCCCGCATCGCGACACTTGCCTCACTTGACGATGCCGACGGCCTTCATCGTCGCGCCGAGGTCGGTATCGGACTTGGCCATGTACCTGGCGAACTCGTCCGGTCCTTCGTAGATTACGCCGAAGCCGCGCTGCGTCATGAAGTCGTTGTAGTCCTTGCCGGTCGCGATCTTCTTGATCGCCGCGGCGAGTTTGTCGCGCGCTTCGGCCGGGATGCCCTTGGGCGCGGCAATGCCGCGCCAGGCCGCCATCGTCCAGTCGCTGCCCGAGGCTTCCTTCAACGTTGGCACGTTCGGGTACAGCGACGCGCGCTTGTCGGACAGTACCGCCAGGCTCTTGACCTTGCCGGCGTCGATCAGCGAGCGTGCCTCCGGCAGCGATACCGGCGCGATTTCGATGCCGCCGGCCACCATGTCCTGCAGCCCCGGCGCAGCGCCGTTCGATGGCACCCACGGAACACTCGCGGGGTCGACCTTCATGTCGCGCAGCATGCCGGCGATCGCCAGATGCCAGATGCCGCCCTGGCCGGTGCCGGACGCCTTGAACTTGCCTGGGTTGGCCTTGATCGCGGCGACCAGGTCGCCGACGGTCTTGTACGGCGCGTCGGCGCGCACTTCGATCCCCGACGGGTCGGCATTGACCAAGCCGATCGGTGTGTACGAGGCACCATTGATTTCGGTCAATCCCTGCCAATGCATCATGCCGATTTCGACGGTGATCATGCCGATCGTGTAGCCGTCAGGCGCCGCCGACGCGATCGCCGCGTGGCCGACGACGCCGCTGCCGCCGGTGCGGTTGACCACGGTGACCGGCTGCCCGAGCTCCTTTTCGAGCAGGCTGCCGATGATGCGCGCGGTCGCATCGGTTCCGCCGCCTGCGGCCCACGGAACGATCAAAGTGATCGGACGCTCCGGATACGCGGCGAATGCCGACGCTGCGAAAAAGAACAATGCCATTGCCGCGGCAGCAGCGCCGCGCATCAATACGTTCATCACGTCTCCTCCTTCAGGAATCGCCGCGTCGCTTTGTTCGACCTCTATTCGCTCCCGTGCGCGGCATCGGTGCCACGGTAGCAAGAGGCCTGAAAGCGGTCAAGTGGTCAGGCCAATACGACTCCGGCTAGCCGACGCGCGCCAAGACAAAGCCGCGCAGCGCAGCGAGCAGGCGATCGAGGTTGAGGCGCAGCGTCTCGAATCCATCGAGCTTGTCGAGCGTTTCCTCGTTCATGTACAAGCGGCGGTTGATTTCGATTTGCAGGCTGTGGCGGCGCTCGTGCGGACGCCCGAACTTCCGGACCAGCTCGACGCCCTTGTACGGATCGTTGATCGCGACCTCATAACCCATTGCGACCAGGCTCGCGGCGATGAATGCAGTGAATTCCGGTGCGCAGGTGGTGGCGTCGCGATCGCCGAGAACGAAGTCGGCCCGCCGTCGTCCCGGGTCGTCGGCGTTGACATCGCCTTCCGCCGGCATCGAATGACAATTCAGATGCCACACCGCGCCGAATGCGCGATGTCGCTGGTCGAGCGCCCGGGCAACGGCGGAATGATACGGTTCGTAATAGTGTTCGATGCGCCGCTGCACTTCGGCCGCGCTGAGTCGTCGCGCGTACATCGGCGCGCCGCCGTGCGTCAATCGCCAGACGAGCCCGATGCCTTGCTCGGTCTTGCGCGACGGCGTCACCGGCCCGGGCCAGACATCGGCGAGGAGCTCGCTGTCGATGTCGGCAACGTGCCGGTTCGGATCGATGTAAGCGCGCGGGAACAGAGCCTCGATCAAGCTCGCGCCGACGCGCGGCGCCGAACCGAACAGCTCTTCGACGTAGGTGTCCTCGGCGCGGCGCACCAGCGCCCGCGGCGCGGCGTGGTCGAAGTCGGCCGGATACTCGGTGCCGCTATGCGGAGAGTCGAGCACCAGCGGGATCGATTCGCCCGCTTCGTCGTGAAGTCGAACGGCGTCCATCAGTGCTGCAGCGGGTCGTTGAGATGGCAGGCCGACGATCGGTCCGGCGCGACCTCGACAAGCGGCGGCGCGACGTCGCGGCATATCCGCATCGCGTACGGGCAGCGCGGATGAAAATGGCAGCCGGACGGCGGCTTGATCGGCGACGGAATCTCGCCACGGATCGGGACGAAACTGCGCTTTCTTGGCTCGAGACGCCCGACCTCGAGCAGCAGCGCCTGCGTGTACGGATGGTTGGGCGCTCTGAACAGCTGCTCGGTCGGGCCCGATTCGACGATGCGTCCGAGGTACATGACCGCCACGCGATCGCTGATGTGCCGCACGACCCCCAGGTCGTGGCTGATGAAAAGGTAGGTCAGGCTGAGCGCCGCCCGCAAGTCCATGAACAGGTTCAGCACCTGCGCCTGGATCGACACATCCAGCGCGGCGACCGATTCGTCGCAGACGATGAATTCCGGCTTGACGGCCAGAGCCCGAGCGATGCCGATCCGCGCACGTTGGCCGCCTGAGAATTGGTGCGGGAAGCGCCGCATCAACGTCGGGTCCATGCCGACGCGATTGAGCTGCAGGCCAACGTACTCGACCTGCTGCCGCGGCGCGATCAGGCCGTGCACAACCGGCGCTTCGCCGACGATGTCGACCACGCGCAGCCGCGGGTTGAGCGAGGCATAGGGATCCTGGAAAATCATCTGCATCTTGAGCTGCTGCTGGCGCACCGCCGCCGAAGGGCGCTCGGGCAAGGCAGCGCCGCGCCATCTCCTCCACCCTGCGGTCGATGCCAGCATGCCGACGGCGATCCTGCCGAGCGTCGACTTGCCGCAGCCGGACTCGCCGACCAGTCCGACGACTTCGCGTTCGGCGATCGAAAGATCGACGCGATCGACCGCGTGCACGACTTCGGCACGCAAGCCCGCGCCAAGGAGATTGGCGATGCGTGCGGCCAGGTCCAGCGGCTTGACGAACTGCCTGGATACGCCGCGAAGCTCCAGTAGCGGTGGGATCTCGGGCACCAGGTCGACTTCGACATCGGCGTTCATGCGCGCGGCGCGGCGACGGCGCGTTCCCACATCGCGTCGAACGCGCCCTCGACGTCGCGGGCGAACCCGACGGCGTCGAGCAGCGGCGAAGCGCGCAAGCGATCGCGTAATCCGGCGCGAAGGGCCGGAGCGCGGTTCGGATCCAGCCTCAGCGCCTCGGCGAGGATGGCGCTCGCCTCGTCGGCGCGTCCCGCAAGCTGCGCACCGGCGGCGCACGACACCAGCCGATCGACTGCGGTCGACGATGACTCGCCGGTAATGCTCCCTCGGGTCTTCATGAGCTGGCCGCAAACAGTGGATGAAAGCAGCGCAGCGTGTGCTCGTGTGCGCCGATCCGGGTCATCTCGGGCGTGCGCTCGCAGACGCCAGTCGCGTAGGTGCAGCGCGCGCGGAACGCGCAACCCGGGCCAATTTCCAGAAGCGACGGCGTCATGCCGGGAATATTGCGCAGTCGCTTGTGCTCCGTGGCCTGGCCGGGCACCGAGTCCAGCAGGCCCCGCGTATAAGGATGTCGCGGCGCGCCGAGCACGTCCGCCGTCGTGCCCTGTTCGACGATCCGGCCGGCGTACATCACTCCGACCCTGTCGGCGAGGCCGGCGATCACCGACAGGTCGTGCGTAATCCAGATCAGGGCGGCGCCGGTTTCGCGCGTGAGCTTCTGCATCTCGAACAGGATCTGCCCCTGGATGGTCACGTCGAGCGCAGTCGTCGGCTCGTCGGCGATGATCAGGTCCGGAGAATTGAGCAGCGCGATCGCGATCGCCACGCGCTGCCGCATGCCGCCGGAAAATTGATGCGGATAGGCGGCGAGCCGCGCCTCCGGCGACGCGATGCCGACCTGCGCGAGGCCGGCGCAGGCGCGCACCACGGCCGTTTCGTACGGCATGCGTTGGTGCGCGAGGATCGTCTCGACCATCTGCGTTTCGATGGATAGCACCGGGTTCAGCGTCATCATCGGATCCTGGAAGATCATCGCGATCCGGTTGCCGCGGAGCTGCCGCATCGGTTCCGACTCGAGCTTCGTAAGATCGTCGTCGCGATAGCTTATCCGGCCGGCGACGATTCGTCCCGGCGCATCGATGAGGCCCATGATCGAGTATCCGGTCATCGACTTGCCGGCGCCCGATTCGCCGACCAGACCCAGCACTTCGCCGCGCGCGACACTGAAGCTCACGTCGTCGACCGCTTTGACGACGCCCGCTTTGGTGAAGAAATGAGTGCGCAGTCCTTCGACGCTCAGCACGGCGTCGTTCATCGCTGCAGCCTCGGGTTCACGACATCGCGCAGCTGGTCGGCGACCAGATTGATGCTGACGATCGTGAGCAGCAGGGCGATGCCGGGGAAGAAACTGATCCAGTACTTGCCCGAAAGCAGGTACTGGTAGCCGTTGGCGATCAACAATCCCAGCGATGGCTCGGTGATCGGCAGACCAAGACCCAGGAAGGAAAGGGTCGCTTCAAGCGCGATCGCTGCCGCGACCTGCACCGTCGCAACGACGATCAGCGGCGGCAGGCAGTTCGGCAGGATGTGGCGGAACACGATGCGCGCGGGGGGCAGCGCGAGACAGCGCGCCGCCTCGACGTATTCCTTGCGCTTCTCCACCAGCGCGGCGCTGCGCACCGTTCGCGCGTAATACGCCCATTGCACGGTCACCAGCGCGACGATGATCTTCAGCATGCCCTGCCCCAGCACCGCCAGAAGGATCAGCGCGATCAGGATCGCCGGGAACGAGAGCTGGATGTCGGCGATGCGCATGATCAGCGTCTCGATCCTGCCGCCGAAGTATGCGGCCGCAAGTCCGAGTGACAAGCCCAACGCCAGCGCCAGCACCGTGCTCGCCACGCCGACGGTCAAGCTGATGCGCAAGCCGTAGAAGATCGCGGAGAGCATGTCGCGTCCCTGGTCGTCGGTACCGAGCCAGAACGTCGCACCGTCCGCCGACACCGACCCCGGCGGCAGCCGGCCGTCGAGGACGTCGAGCTGCGCCAGATCGTACGGATTCTGCGGCGAGATCAGCGGCGCCATGATCGCCATCAGCAGGATGAAGCCGAGCAGCACCAGCCCGAACACGGCGATCCGGCTGGCGCCGAAATCCGACGCGATGCGCCGGACAGGCGTTTGCTCCGAAGCACTGGTCAACGCTATCCCCTGCGGTCCGCCAGACGCACGCGCGGATCGAGCGCCGAGTAGATCAGGTCGACCAGGAGGTTGATCACGATGAACATGAACACGGTGATCAGCAGATAGGCCACGATTACCGGACGGTCCAGCAGGTTGATCGAATCGATCAGCAGCTTGCCCATCCCGGGCCAGGCGAACACGCTTTCGGTGACGATCGCGAATGCGATCACGGAACCAAACTCCAGTCCGATGATGGTGACGATCGGAATCAGGATATTGCGCAGCACGTGGACGCCGATTACGCGCGCGTTGGTCAGCCCCTTCGCGCGCGCGAACTTGACGTAGTCCTGCAGCAGCGCTTCACGCGTGCCGGCCCGCGTCAGGCGGATCAGCAACGCCAGCTTGAACAAGGCGAGGTTGATCGCCGGCAGGATCAGGTGGCGCCAGCCCTCGAGCGACAGAAAGCTCACCGGCACGCCGAAAAGCTCCTTCGTCGGCCCGCGCCCGTTCGAAGGCAGCCAGCCCAGCATCACCGAAAACACCATGATCAGCATCAGTCCTACCCAGAACGTCGGCAGCGAAAACCCGAGAATCGAGCCGGCCATGATGGTGCGGCCGGCGAAGCCGTGTGGCTTGAGTCCCGCCCAGAGCCCAAGCGGAATGCCCAGCAGGATCGCGATCAGCATCGCGATCAGCGCGAGCTCGAGTGTCGCCGGCATGCGTTCGAGGATCAGTCCCAGCGCTGGCGTGCTGTGCACGAACGAGCGGCCGAGATCGCCGTGCAGCGCGCCGCCGAGAAATTTTACGTATTGCGTCCACAACGATTGATCGAGGCCAAGTGCCGCGATTGCGTGCTCGCGCTCGATCTGGTCGGCCAGCGGATTGATCAGGATGTCGATCGGGTTGCCGATCGCGTAGACGCCGACAAAAACGAGTATCGACATCACGAACATCACCAGCAAGGCCTGCAGGCTGCGGCGTATGACATAGACGAGCATGGGCGGATCGGCGGCCGGCGTCGGAATGTGTAGATTACATGAAGGACGATGCGCTCGCGGGCTTGGCTGTTACTTCCTACAGTTGACGGCATGCGCCATGCAACTAGAGTAGCGACACGCTGCAAAAGGTTTCGCAGCTTGATCTTCACGTCCCTGGGGAGAGCGATGAAGATACTCGTGATCGACGACCATCCGCTGATACAGGAAGCGCTCAGGCACGTGCTGACCGAGCTCGACGCCGATCTCGATCTGGTCCAGGCCGAGGACGCGTCCGATGCGCACGCCGCGCTTGCCGCCGCGCCGGATACCGAGCTGATCGTGCTCGACCTGACGCTGCCGCGCAGCGATGGCTTTGAGCTGCTGACCGAATTGCGCCGCGACTGGCCTGGAATTCCGCTGCTCGTGCTCTCGGCTACACACGATCGCGCGACGGTCGAACGCGCGCTCGATCTGGGCGCGATGGGCTTTATTCCAAAGACGGCCAATACGCGCGTGCTGATCGACGCGCTGCGGCTGGTGCTCTCCGGCGGCGTGTACGTGCCGGCCGACTGCCCCGGAACCGGCGGCGCCCGGCCGCGCGCGACAGCGAGGGCCGAAGATTTGGGATTGACCTTGCGTCAGTCCGACGTCCTCCGCCTCCTGGTCCAGGGCAAGCCGAACAAGCTGATCTGCCGCGACCTTTCTCTGTCCGAAGGTACGGTGAAAGTGCACGTCAGCGCCATCCTGCGCGCGCTCAACGTGCACAACCGCACGCAAGTCGTGATCGAACTCGCGCGGCGCGGCGTCCGGCTCGATCGGCAAGCGGTCCGCGCGCGCTGACGCGGCGGCGCGGGTCATGGCGTCGCTGAACGCACTGGCGCCGCCGCTGCTGCAGCGCGCCCGCGCCGACCAGGTCGACACGCTGTTCACGCAATGGCCGCGGACGACGGCGGCGATGGCACTCGGCGGCGCGATCCTGATCATCGTCATGTGGGGCACCGTCCCCGCAACGGCGTTCGCCGCGTGGTTCGGCGCGATCCTGGTCAATCAGGCATGGCGCTTGCGGCTCGTGCGCCGCTATCGTGCCGCCACGCCAGCCGAGTCCTCGTCCCGCCGGTGGGGATTCGTGTCGGCACTCGGCTCGACCTTCGCCGGCGCGCTGTGGGGCTGTGCCGGGGTCATGCTGTTCGTGCCCGGCGATCCGGGCCATCAGGCGCTGGTCATCGTGTGCCTGTTCGGTGTGATCCTCGGCGGGATCAATCTGACGTCGGTCTACAAGCCCGCGTTCTATGGTTTCGTCCTGCCCGCGCTGCTGCCGCTGATCGTGCGCGTCGCCATCGAAGGCGATCGACTGCATTTCTACATCGCAGCGGTCATGCTGGTCGTGCTCGCGTTCATTCTGGCCTCGGGGCACAACCTCAACAACCTGATGACCCAGTCGCTGACAATACGCTATGAGAACGTCGACCTGATCGATGAGCTCACGCGAGAGACCGCCGCGGCCGACCGCGCGCGCGCCACCGCTGAAGCAGCCAATCGCGACAAGACGCAGTTTCTCGCCGCGGCGAGCCATGACCTGCGCCAACCTTTGCACGCGATGGGTCTGTTCGGGGCCGCGCTGGCCGCGCGCGTCGACGAGCCGGCGGCGCGGGAGATCGTCGACTGCATCAATGCATCGGTCGAGGCGCTGGAGCGGCAGTTCACGGCGCTGATGGACATATCGAAGCTGGACGCCGGCGGGGTGACGCCGTCACGCGCCAGATTTCCGCTGGCAACGCTGTTCGCACGTCTCGAGCGCGAATTCGCTCCGCTCGCCGCGGCCCGCGCGCTGCGGCTGCGCATCGCGCGCACCAGCGTATGGGTCGACAGTGATCCGGTATTGCTCGAGCGCGTGCTCGCGAATTTCGTGTCGAACGCGGTGCGCTACACCGAGCGCGGCGGCGCAGTCCTCGGCGTGCGCCGGCGCGGCTCGCAGGTCGCCATCGAAGTGCGCGATACCGGCAGCGGGATTCCCGCCGCCGAACGCGAACGGATATTCGAGGCCTTCTACCAGATTCGTCCTGCCCCGCGCGCCGCGGGCCAGGGGATGGGACTCGGGCTTGCGATCATCCGTCGCCTCGCCGCCCTGCTGGACCATCCGATCGAGGTCGATTCGACGCCGGGGCGCGGGTCGCGCTTTGCGGTCGTCGTGCCGCGCGCGGCGACCCGGACCGCATCATCCCCACAGCGCGTCCAGGAGGGATGGGCAGGCGCGCTCGCCGGCGCACTGATCGCCGTCGTCGACGACGAAAATGCGATCGTCGATGCGATGCGCTTGTGGTTCGCCCAGTGGGGCGCGCAGGTTTGCGGCGGCGGGTCGGGCGAGGACGTGCTTGCCGCATTGGGCGAGCTCGGCCGCTATCCGAACCTGATCGTAGCCGACTATCGGCTCGCCGGCGGCGCGCTGGGCACCGACGCGGTGGCCAGCCTGCGCGCCGAATTGGGACAGCCTATACCCGCGGTGCTGGTCAGCGGCGATGCTTCGCCCGAGGCCTTTGCCGCGATGCGTTCAACCGCGCCCGACGTGCTGCTGAAACCAGTCCTACCGGGGGAGTTGCGCTTGCTGGCCGAGCGCCTCCTGGCCCGATCGGTCGGGCAAAACCGCGACGGCACGACGGCGGACGTCTGCGCCGCCTGAAGCGGGCAGGCCCGGTCAAAAAAAAGCGCCCCGCAAGGAGGCGCGTGAGGACAGACCGAGTTCGTAGATCCCAAATCGGATCCTGGGGGAGGAGTGGACCCGGCCTGCGGAGAGCCATGGCGCGACGCCTTGGGCCCGGCGCCGTCACCAATTATGACGATAGCATTATCGCCCGGCGACCCGGCAACAGCCATGCCGTCCGTCGCCGCAGGACGCCGCGTATCGGCGCCTCGCGGCCAACGATCCCGCGCGTCATTGCCCGCGCGCCGCCCGCATTTTGGCGTGGAATGCCTCGACTTCGGCGAGCCGCGCGCCGATCGCGTCACGCACGACCAGCTTCTGCTCGGCGGACATCGTGTCGTAGAGCGCGAGCCAGGCAGAACGGGCCTGCTTGCGCAGCCCGCTATTCTGCTGCTGCACCTGGTCGGACAATGCGGCAAGCGAGGCCAGATCGGGCGCGGTCTTGGCCAGCTCCGACTGGGTCGCGGCCTTGAGCTGCGCGAAACCGCTCCTCATCGAAGAATGCGTGGCTTTGCTTTGGGCGAGCGCGTTGTCGAACTGCAGCTGCTGCGAAGTGTTGAGCTTGAGCTGCGCCTGCAGGTTGGCGATTATCGCCAGCGGATCGACGTCGTGACCGCGGCCTGCGCCGGCAGCCCAGGAAAGCGCGGCTACGCCGCAAAGCGCGAGCACCGCGAGCAAGCCAATCAACATGCGTTTCATCGTGTGGACCTTTCGTCTGGAATGGGTTTGTCTTCGCCGCCACCCCTGTTCGGGTAGCCAACGACCCGGACTGTAGGCGCCGGCTGTAACCCAAGCATTGCAAACCGGCAGCGATTTGTAACCGATCGTTCCGCGGGCCTCGTCGCCAGCCGCGACTGCGGCCGAGTGTAACCAATCGTTGCCCTTGGGGTCGGGCGTTACAATTCGTGACAAGTGCCGGGCGCCCGCGGTGCGCGCACCCCGGATAATCGACCGATGAAGCAGCTCACGCCAAAAATTCTGGTCGTCGACGACGATCCCCGCCTGCGCGAGCTCCTGGTGCGCTACCTGACCGAGCAGGGGTTCCAGGTGCAGGCACTGCCCGACGCGCGCGAGCTCGACAAAAAGCTGCAGCGCGACCCGCCGCATCTGCTGGTGCTCGACCTGATGCTGCCCGGCGAGGACGGGCTTGCCGTCTGCCGGAGACTGCGCGGCTCGGGCGAGACCGTGCCGATCATCATGCTGACGGCGAAGGGAGAGGACATCGATCGCATCGTCGGCCTCGAAATGGGCGCCGACGATTATCTGCCCAAGCCGTTCAATCCACGCGAGCTGGTCGCGCGCATCCACGCGGTTCTGCGCCGCCAGATCGAGCGCCTGGCACCCGGGGCACCGGTCGGCGAGGGCCGGATCAGCTTCGGCCCATATGTCCTCGACTTGAGCACGCGGACGCTGACCCGCGACGGCACCGCGTTGCCGATGACCACCGGCGAGTTCGGACTGCTCAAAGTCTTTGTCACCCACGCTCGCCAACCTCTGGCGCGCGAAAAGCTGATGCTGCTCGCGCGCGGGCGCGATCACGACGTGTTCGATCGCGCGATCGACGTCCAGGTCTCGCGGCTGCGAAAGCTGATCGAGCCCGACCCAGCGGCGCCGCGCTACCTGCAGACCGTCTGGGGCTTCGGCTACGTCTTCGTACCGGATGAAGTGCCCAGCAACACGCCGGCCGACACCGGGGCCGGGCCGTGACCTTATGGCCGCGTTCGCTGTTCGGACGCCTCGCGCTGCTGCTGCTGATGGTCATCATCGTCAGCCAGGGGACGGCGATACTGCTGTACCGACAGGACCGTGCGACGCTGGTAGCGCGCCAGTTCACCGATACCAAAGTGCTGCAGCTGCAGGCGCTGCGCGCGGCGCTGGCGGTTACCGAGCTGCATGAACGCAGCGAGACGCTGACCCGGCTCGGCGAAGAATACGGCGCTCGCATCGTCAGCGACGACGGGCGCGGCTTTTTCGGCGTGGCGCCGCAAAATCCGCTGCTGGTCGAGCTGGGAGAGCGGCTGCGCACAGAGCTCGGACCGGAGACGGAAATCCGCCTGCAGCCGCGGCAACAATTGCTGTGGATCAAGCTGCAGGCCGGCGATCGCGCTTACTGGGCGGGATTCCACTGGCCCCGCCCGTCCGAAGCGGCCCAGTCGCGCGCACTCGAATGGAGCCTGATCGCACTGGTCGTGCTGCTCGCCAGCGCCTACGCGTTCGCCCGCTATCTCGCCCGGCCGTTGCGGGAGCTGAACGAGGCGGTGGCCAACGTCGGCACCGGCAAGGCACAGCCGCCGCTGCCCGAAAAAGGTCCGTCGGAAATCGTCTCGCTGAATCGCGGCTTCAACCAGATGCTGGCCAATCTGCGGCAGGCCGAACAGGACCGGGCGCTGCTGCTCGCCGGCGTGTCGCACGATTTGCGCACGCCGCTGGCCCGGCTGCGCCTGGGTGTCGAAGTCGGCACGCACGACGAGACGATGCGCGAGGGCATGGCGGCCGACATCGAGGAAATGGACAAAATCATTGGCCAGTTCCTGGACTTCGGCCGCGACGATCGCGACGTCGCGCTGGAGGTTCGCCCGCTGGACGACGTCGTGGCGCCGCTCCTGGAACGCTACCGCCGCGCCGGCAACGAAGTTCATTACAGCGCCGGCGAGGTTTCGGCGCTGCCGATGCGAGCCACCGCATTGTCTCGATTGCTGTCCAATCTGATCGACAACGCGCTGCGCTACGGCGGCCCGCCGGTCGACGTTGTCGCCCGCAGCGAAGGCGCTTCGGTGGTCATCGAGGTCGGCGATCGCGGCCCCGGCATTCCGCCGGACCAGGTCGACCGCCTCAAGCGGCCGTTCACTCGCGGTGATCCGGCGCGCAGCGGCGCCAGCGGGGCCGGACTGGGCCTTGCGATCGTCGAGCGCATCGCGCGGCTGCATGGCGCCCGCTTCGACGTGCTTGCCCGCGAAGGCGGCGGCACGCTGGCGCGCGTGACAATGCCGACCGGCGCCTCGACTCTGCGCCCTAGCGTTTAACCAGAACGAGCGAGACCATCGCGGCGATGCCCTCGCCGCGTCCGGTAAAACCGAGGCCTTCGCTCGTCTTGGCCTTGATGTTGATCGAGCCGGCAGCGCAGCCTAAATCGGCTGCGATGTTGGCGGCCATCGCGGCTAAGTACGGCGCGAGCTTCGGCGCCTGCGCGATGATCGTCGCGTCGACGTTGCCGAGCTCGAAGCCGCGCGTGGCCGCGAGTTGCCAGACCTGGCGCAGCAGCACGCGGCTGTCGGCATCCTTGTACGCCGCGTCGCTGTCGGGGAAATGCATGCCGATGTCGCCTTGTCCGGATGCCCCGAGAATCGCGTCGCAGACAGCGTGGAGCAGCACGTCGGCATCGGAATGTCCGGCGAGGCCCCGATCGTAAGGGATAGTCACGCCGCCCAGCACCAGGCGGCGGCCCGCCACCAGCGCGTGGACGTCGAAGCCCGTTCCGACGCGCACGGTGCCGATGATCAAGGAGTCCTTGCGCCGCCGGCCAGTATCGCCTCGGCCAGCGCAATGTCTTCGGGATAGGTCACCTTGATGTTGGCGGGACTGCCCTGCACCAGCCGCGGCTTGACGCCCAGCGCCTCGACCGCCTGCGCCTCGTCGAGCAGTTGTGCGACGTCGGCCCGCCGCAGAGCATGGTTGAGGATAGCGTAACGGAACATCTGCGGCGTCTGGGCGCACCACAACCCGCTGCGGGGCTCGGTCGAGGCCGCACGGACCCCAGCGCCGACTTCGGCGCGCTTAAGCGTGTCGCACAGCGGTACGGCGAGAAGTCCGCCGACCGGCTCGTCCTCGAGCTCATGCAGCAGGCGGTTCAAGGTCGTCACGTCGATACAGGGTCGCACGGCATCGTGCACCAGCACCCAGTCTTCGGCCGCCGCCCGCTTGCCGATCGCGGCCAGTCCATTCCTGACCGACTCGCCGCGCGTGGCGCCACCTTCGTACACGGGGACGACGCCGGCAATCGATCCAATCCGCTCGGCGTAGTACTTGTCTCCGGGCGGCAGCACGACGAAGATCGCCTCGAGAACGATCGACCGGTTCAGAGCCGCAATCGTATGTGCAAGCAGCGGCAGGCCGCCGATCAGCGCGTACTGCTTCGGCAACCCGCCGCCGAAGCGGAGGCTGGTGCCGGCGGCGGCGATCAACCCGAAGCGTCGCGGCGCCGCAGTCATCGGCGGTCATCGCCCGAGCGGCGACGGCTGCTGCCGCGGCGCCTCGGCGATCGAGCGAAAGGCGGTGGTTTCATCGATGGTGCGGATAGGGTGGCTCGGTGCGCATCCGGCCGCGATTGTACGCTTTCGCCCGGTCAGACCTGGGCAAGCAACGGCCCCAGCGCAGCTCGTATCGGGCCGGGCACCGGCGTCGGTCGCCGGCTGGCGCGATCGACCCAGACGTGAACGAAATGCCCGGTCGCCGCCGCGTCCTCGTCGCCGGCCGCGAACAGGCCCACCTCGTAGCGGACCGATGTCGTGCCCAGGCGGGAGACGCGCAGCCCGGCGTCGACGACGCCCGGAAAAGACAGTGGCCGGTGGAATCGACAGGACGTCTCGACGACCAGACCGATTGCCGGGCCGTCGCGGATGTCGAGGCCGCCGGCGCGTATCAGGTGCTCGTTCACAACGGTATCGAAGTACGCGTAGTAGACGACGTTGTTGACGTGACCGTAGATGTCGTTGTCGAACCAACGCGTCGGGATCGCAAGAAAATGGCGATAGTCGCCGCGCCGCAACGGCGCTGCGTCGCTCATGATCGCGGCAGATCGCGCAGCCGTCCCTCGAAGATCTCGACCCAGTGCCGCACCGGGCAGGTCGCTGCGCTCGCCAGATGGATGAGACAGCCGATGTTGGCGGTCGCGATGACGTCCGGGGCGCCGGATTCCAGCGCGGCGAGCTTGTTGGCCTTGAGCTCGGAGGCCAGCTCGGGTTGCAGGATCGAGTACGTGCCGGCCGAGCCGCAGCACAGATGCGAATCGGCGACCGGCGTCAATTCGAGTCCGATCGCCTCGAGTATCTCCTCGACGTCGCCGACCAGGCGCTGGCCGTGCTGCAGCGTGCACGGCGAATGAAACGCCACGCGCTGCGGACCGTGATCCATCGCAACCTGCGGCGCAAAGCGCTTCCATTCGGCAGCGATGACTTCCACCGGATCGCGCGCCAGCGCGGCGACGCGGCGCGCCTTGTCGGCGTAGGCCGGATCGTCGCGCAGCAGATGATCGTACGACTTGACGACGACGCCGCAGCCGCTGGCGCTGATGACGATCGCCTCGACCCCGCGCTCGACATGCGGCCACCAGGCGTCGATGTTGGCGCGCGCGTAGTCGAGCGCCTCTTCGTGAGCGCCCAGATGATCGCTCAATGCACCGCAGCAACCGGACCCAGAAGCCCTGACCAGCGTGATGTCGACCCGGTCGAGCGCGCGGGCGAGCGCGGCATCGATGCCCGGTGCCAACGCCGGCTGCACGCAGCCCTCTAGCAACAGCATCCGGCGCTCGTGGCGTGGTGGCGGCCAGCGCTTGGCGGGGCGCGATGCGGGAACCTTGGCGGCAAGGCTGCGCGGCAACAACGGGCGCGCGATGCGGCCGACGGCGAGTGTCAAGCCGAACCAGCCGCGATGGGTCAGGCCCTTGCGCAGCAGCCAGCGGCGAACGCGGGCGTCGACCGTACGCTCGATCTTTTGCTCGGCAACGCGGTGCCCGATATCGAGCAGCCGCCCGAAGCGCACACCCGACGGACAAGTCGTCTCGCAACTGCGGCAGCCCAGACACCGATCCAGATGCAGTGCGGTCGTGGCGGTGACCGGTTCGCCCTCGAGCATTTGTTTGATCAGGTAGATGCGCCCGCGCGGGCCGTCGAGCTCGTCGCCCAAAAGCTGGTAAGTCGGGCAAGTCGCCGTGCAAAAGCCGCAATGCACGCAGGCGCGCAAGATCGATTCCGCGTCGCGCCCGTCGGCGGTGTCCCGGATGAAATCGGCCAGATGCGTTTCCATGACTTAGAGTTCGGCGTACATCCGGCCCGGATTGAAAATGCCGGCCGGATCCAGCGCCGCCTTCAACCGCTGATGCAGCGCCAATAGCGCCGGCGGCAACGGCTGGAACACGCCGGCGGACTTGTCGGCGGCGCGGAACAACGTAGCATGCCCGCCGTTCGCGGCAGCCCAGGCCCGGGCCCGCTGTGCGTCGCCCTCCTCCTGGGCGTGGACCCAGCGCAGCGCCCCGCCCCATTCGATCATCGTCGCGCCGCCGAACGCGGTGTGCGGCGCAGTCGCGCG
Organism: uncultured beta proteobacterium; assembly: GCA_963828665.1. Lineage (GTDB taxonomy): Bacteria > Pseudomonadota > Gammaproteobacteria > Burkholderiales > Casimicrobiaceae > PALSA-1003. Next base: position 89,723 of record CAWHFL010000002.1, on the reverse strand, counting down.
CACCGACAGACGCCATAGCGGTGCAGACGGCACCGCTGCTTCGGCGCCATTCTGCGCGCGAAACGGCGCGAAAAAATCATGCGTCTGGTCGCGCACCGCGACCCAGTAGGCTGTCGCATGCTCCAGCACCTCGCCGCCCAGGCGCCGCGCCGCGGCCGCCACCGCGCTCTCGGCGCCGGACAGACGAAGATGCAGGCGCCCCTGGTGCCAACAGCTCGCCGACAACGGCAACGGCGTCGCGTTCCAGGCATTGAGCCTGCGCAGAGCATCGTCGGCGGGAAGCTCGAAGGTAAGCGTCGTCTCCGCCCGCGGCAGCGGCAGACACTTGAGCGATACGTCCAGAATGATGCCCAGCGTCCCCAGCGATCCGGCAATCAGCCGCGAGACGTCGAACCCGGCGACGTTTTTCATCACGCGTCCGCCGAACGCCAGCTCGTCGCCGCGCCCATCAAGCAGGCGTACGCCCAGCACCAGATCGCGCACCGCGCCTGCATAAGGGCGTCGCGGTCCTGACAGGCCGGCCGCGATCGAGCCGCCGAGTGTCGCCTTGGGGCCGAAATGAGGGGGCTCGAACGCCAGCATCTGATTCGATTGCGCCATCACCTGTTCGACCTCGGCGAGCCGGGTTCCGCAACGCGCGGTGATCACCAGCTCGGTCGGATCGTAATCGACGATGCCGGCATGGCCCGAGACCTCTATGATCTCCCCGGCCAGACGCTGTCCGTAGAAATCCATGCTGCCGCCGCCGACGATGCGAAGCGGCGTCGTTGCCGCAGTCGCCGCGCGCACGCGTTCGCGCCAGCCGGCGACCAGATCGCTCATGCGCCCACTGGCCCGGTCATTGTTGCTGCGCCTGAGCCGCCATCCGGTCGAGCATCGGGATGTGCTCGGTTTCGCGCGATGCGCCTTCGGCCCATTCGCGCATCGCCGGCAGGTCGAGCAGCGCCTGGTGGTACGCGCGCTCCGCGCCGTCCAGCGCGACGCCGTAGCTCGCGAACCGACAGGCGACCGGGCAATAGAACGCGTCGACGATGCCGAACGTGCCGCACAGGAAATCCCCGCCCCTGCCGAAGCGCTCGCGGCCTTCGCGCCACAGCGTGACGATGCGCATGATGTCGCTGGCGACGGCCGGCGAGGGTTTTCGCGTTTCCCGGACGCGCAGGTTCATCCCGAACTCGTTGCGCAGGTCGCCGAAGCCCGAATGCATCTCGGCACTCACCGAGCGCGCCCAGGCGCGCGCGCCTGTGGCTGCGGGCCACATGCCGGGATGTCGCTCGGCCAGATACTCGGCGATCGAAAGCGAATCCCAGACGACCGTACTGCCGTCGTGCAGGCAGGGCAGTCTGCCCGAAGGCGAATGGACGCGGATCCGCTCGGACGAGTCGGGTTCGTAGAGTGGGATCCGCTGCTCGTTGAACGGAATGCCAAAGGCCTTGAGCAAGACCCAGGCGCGCAGCGACCACGACGAATAGTTCTTGTTGCCGATGTAAAGCGTATACATGGAGTGCACCCGCAGTGATGCGTTGGCGCGATCACCGTCTGCGCCGGCCCGTTGCCGTTACCCGACGCCGTTCAAGACGGTACCGTCTTGCCCGGATTCATGATGCCGTGTGGATCGAGCGCGCGCTTGATCGATCGCATCAGATCGACCGCCTCGCCGTGCTCCTGCGCCAGGAGGTCGAGCTTGTGCCAGCCGACGCCGTGCTCGCCGGTGCAGGTGCCGCCCATCGCGATCGCGCGCATGCTGACCGCCCGCGCCAGCGCATCGGCGCGTTCGCGCTGGCCTGCATCGCCCGGTTCGTAGAGCACGACCAGATGAAAATTGCCGTCGCCGACGTGGCCGACGACCGTAACGGTCAGGCCGCTTTTTTCGATGTCGGCCTTGGTCTCGAGTATGCAATCGGCCAAACGGGAAATAGGCACGCATGCATCGGTGGCTAGGGCCGTCGTTCCGGGCTTCAACGCCAGCGTCGCGTAGTAGGCGGCGTGCCTAGCCTTCCACAGCCGCGTGCGGTCCTCGGCCAGCGTCGCCCACTGGAATTCGCTGCCGCCGAATTCGTCGCTTATCGCACGCATCGTCGCCGATTGTTCGCGCACTCCCGCTTCGGTGCCGTGGAATTCGAAGAACAGCGTCGGTAGCGCCCGGTAGCCTTCGAGTTTCGAATAGCGTATGCAGGCGTCCATCTGGACGTCGTCGAGCAGCTCGATGCGCGCCACCGGAATGCCGGTCTGCATCGCCGCGATCACCGTGTTGACTGCGCCGGCCAGGTCCGGGTATTGGCAGACCGCTGAAGCGATTGCCTCGGGGACGCCGTAGAGACGCAGCTGGATTTCGGTGATCACCCCGAGCGTGCCTTCGGCGCCGACGAAAAGACGCGTCAGATCGTAGCCCGCGCTCGACTTGCGCGCCCGGCCCCCGGTAGTGACGAGGCGACCGTCGGCGGTCACCACGGTCAGGCCCATGACGTTTTCGCGCATCGTTCCATAACGCACGGCATTCGTGCCGGAAGCGCGGGTCGACGCCATGCCGCCTATCGTGGCGTTCGCGCCCGGATCGATCGGAAAGAAGAGACCGGTGCCCTTGAGCTCGGCGTTGAGCTGTTCGCGCGTAACCCCCGCCTGCACGCGGCAATCGAGATCCTCCGCGTTGATTTCGAGCACACGATTCATCTGCGACAGATCGATGCAGACGCCGCCGTACAACGCCGCAACGTGACCCTCGAGCGATGTGCCGACGCCGAACGCGATGACCGGGACGCGCGACAAATGACACAGGCGCACGAGTGCCGCGACCTCTTCGTTCGAGCGAGGAAATACGACGATGTCTGGCAACGCCGCGTCGGCCAGGCCCTCACCATGGCTGTGATGCTCGCGCACCGCTCGCGTGGTCACGGCGCGCTCCCCGTAGTCGCCGCAAATTTGCGCGACCAGACGCGCGACGACGTCGGGATCGGGCCGTACGATGGTCTTCGCGTCCATGCGCAGCTTTCGCCTCTAGAAACGGGGTAGGTCGGGGTATGGCAGCTCGCCGCGGTGGACGTGCATCCGGCCCATCTCGGCGCAGCGATGCAGCAGCGGCACGGCCTTGCCGGGGTTGAGCAGGCCCTCGGCGTCGAACGCGCGCTTGATCGCATGAAAGCGCTCGAGCTCGGGCGCCGCGAACTGCGTGCACATCTGATCGATCTTTTCGAGGCCGACGCCGTGCTCTCCCGTGATCGTACCACCGACCTCGATGCAAAGCTCGAGAATCCTCGCACCGAACGCCTCGGTCCTGGCGATTTCACCGGGCACGTTGGCGTCGAAAAGGATCAACGGATGCAGGTTGCCGTCGCCGGCGTGGAAGACGTTCATGCAGCGTAGACCGAACTCGCGCGACAGGGCTTCGATGCGCTTGAGCACCGACGCCAGCGAACGGCGAGGTATCGTGCCGTCGATGCAGTAGTAGTCCGGCGAGATGCGCCCTGCGGCCGGAAACGCGGCCTTGCGCCCCGACCAGAACTTCAGTCGCTGCGCTTCGCTTTGCGACACCTGGATCGTTGTCGCGCCGCTTGTTTCGAGGAGGCTTCGCATCAGCGCGACTTCGTCGGTGACCTCGTCCGGCGTGCCGTCGGATTCGCACAGCAATATCGCCGCCGCGTCCAGCGGATAACCGGCATGCACAAAGGGTTCGACCGCCGCGATCGTCAGCTGGTCCATCATCTCGAGCCCGGCCGGAATGATGCCCGCCCCGATGATCGCCGCGACCGCGTCGCCCGCCTTTTCCGAGATCGTCGAAGCTCGCCAACACGCAAGTCGCCTGCTGCGGATTCGGCGTGAGCTTGACGGTGACTTCGGTGATCACCGCCAGCAGGCCTTCCGAACCGTGGATCAGCGCGAGCAGGTCGTAACCGGCGGCATCGAGCGCTTCGCCGCCGAATTCGACGACGTCGCCGTCGATCAGAACGGCGCGCACGCGCCGCACATTGTGCACGGTGAGGCCATACTTCAGGCAGTGCACGCCGCCGGAGTTTTCGGCGACATTGCCGCCGATAGTGCACGCGATCTGCGACGATGGGTCGGGCGCATAGTAGAGGCCGTGCACCGCGGCCGCCTCCGAGATCCCAAGATTGCGCACGCCCGGCTGGACGACGGCAGTGCAACTCAGTGGATCGATCGAGAGAATGCGATTGAATTTCGCCAGCGAAAGGACGATGCCCTTGCGGTACGGCGTGGCGCCGCCCGAGAGTCCGGTGCCGGCACCGCGCGCGACCACCGGCAGCCGCGCCGCATGACAGAGTTTCAGGATGCCGACGACCTGTGCTTCGTTCTCCGGCAGCAGCACCGCCAGCGGCTGCTCACGAAACAGCGGCAGCCCATCGCATTCATAGGGCCGCGTCCCCTCGGCGGTGGCGATGATCGCCGACGGCGGGAGGAGGTCGGCAAGCGCGGATAGCAGGGTTGGATCGAGCATCGCGGAACACAGGTCCTACGGCACCGATTATTCCACAAACGAGTGGCCGGCACTACGCAGCTTGTACTCTCCAACTCGGCTCCGTCATGCTGCGCGGATGCGGCCCTCGTCTATAATCCCCTCCTGCTTGGAGATCGCGGCGAAGCCCCAACGGGAGCTTTAGACGATGAATCCTGATGAAATCTACGCCAAGACGGAAGAAGGCTTGCGCGAGCTCAAGGAGCGCACGCACAACCTGCCGATCGCGCTGCGCAGTCTGCTGATCATGATCGACGGCAATCGCACTGTCGCCGAAGTTCTGGTGCGAGCGCGCGCTGTACGCGCGGACGCCGCTGCGCTGGCCACGCTGGAGCGCGTTGGCCTGATCGCCAAGCGTTTCAGCGCCCCATCGTCGAGCGAAGGCGACGGCGAAGCCGCGGCGGTGCCGCGCAGCGAGGACGAAGTGCAGCGCTTCCTCGCCGCGCAACAGCAGATCAGCGATGCGATCAACAACCACCTGGGGTTTCGCGGCTACCTGATGATGATGCGGCTGCAGCGCGCTGCGAACCTGCGCGATCTGCGCGATTTCCTGCCCGATTTCGCACAAGCCTTGGTCAAGCGCATCGGCCCGGCCAACGCCGGGCAAATCGTCTCCGCCATCGAGCGACTGATTTCCGCCGGCGGCTAAGGCATTCGCTCGGCGCCCGCGTCGGCGCGCCCGTCGCTCGCCACGTCCTGTTTGGTGCTGCGTCGCGACGCCTGTTTCGCGCAGGCCCGGCTGTATCCGGCCAGGTCCGTGCATCCCAGCGCCAGCACATAGCAGCGATAAGCGAGCCGCTGATCGAGGCTCAGTGTGTGCATGGCGGCGCGAAGCAGGATCGCACCGGAGGCGCGCAGCACCGGGGCGAGCAGCGCTGCGATCCACGCTCGCCTCGCATGCACATAAGCCGGATGCCTGATTCGGGCGTCGCGTCGCTGCCCTCGCGCGAACAAGTCGTCGTAATACGCGTAGCGTCCCGCCCCGGTGTCCTGCACCAGCTGGCGCCACAGCGTCTCCGGCATGTCGTTGTAGTGCGTCGCCAGCGGCGCGCGAATGCTTTGGATGACGGCGCCGCGCTCCAGCGCCCGGTGAAACAGCGCCGTCTCGCTGAAACGCAGATAACGGGCGTTCAGCCCGCCCAGCGCGTCGATCACGTTCCGGCGGATGACGCTGTTCGCGCCGAGCGAAAAAATGCCCGCCGCGAGCGCGCGCCGCTGATGGCGATCGTTGTGCAGAGCGACCAGGCGCCCAAGCGGAGAAACCGCATGGTTGAGTCGCGGCGCCCAGGCGATATCGCAGCCGGGATCGCGTGCGAAATGCTCGTGGATCAGTGCACAGCAGTCCTCGTGCAACACCGTGTGCCCCTCGCAGAAAAATACGAGGTCGCCGGTGCACCGCCGGTAGCCGGCCAGATAGAGCTCGATTTCGCTGGCAGGTATCGTCGGATCGAGATCGGTGCGCGCGACGCGGTCGCAGCGGGCAAGCAGCGCGGCGACGGCCGGGCTGGGCCGCTCGGCCTCGTCCCGGGCCGTCACCGCGACTACTTCATAGCGATCGCGCGGATAGCGCTGCGCGAGCGCCGACTCCAGCGACTTCCAACCGGCGTTCCGCCGGTCGAACAACGGAACGACGATCGAGATCTTCACCCCGGCGTCACCTCGCCGGACGGAACTTGTGCGCCAGCGTGTTCTCGTCGGTGCGCGGCACGTAGGTGATGCCGTTACGGGTGGCCCAGAGATTGACCTGGAAATGCAGCGGAATGATGCCGGTGTCGTCGATGGCGATCTCGGTCGCGCGCTGCAGCAGCGCCTCGCGTTTGGGATCGTCGACGGTCGCCAGCGCCTGCTCGAGCAGCGCGTCGACTCTGGGATTCGAATAGCGACCGCGGTTCGCCGTGCCAAAGCCCTTGTCGCGGCTGTAAGTCGCCAGCAGCGCCTTGAGCGGACTCGACGCTTCGCCGGTGCCCGAGCTCCAGCCCAAAAGCATGAAGCTGAACTTGAGATCGGTGGCTTGCGGAAAATAGGTGGCCGATGGCATCGCCTCGACTTTGGTCGCAATGCCGATGCGGGTCAGCATCTGGGCGACCGCCTGCGCAACCTTGGCATCGTTGACATAGCGATTGTTCGGCGAATGAATCGTCAAGCCGAAGCCGTCCGGGTAGCCGGCCTCGGCCAGCAGCTTTTTCGCGCCCGCAACATCGTACGGCTCGACCTTCAGATTCCGGGTCGTGCCAAACATTCCGTCGGCAAGAAGCTGACCGGCAGCAACCGCCTCGCCTTCCATCACCTTGTCGACGATCGCGTTGCGGTTGATCGCCTTCGAGATCGCCTTGCGCACGCGCGGATCCTTGAGCGGATTCTTCGGCAGCGGCTTGCCTTCCCTGTCGGTCACGTAGGGCGAGACGTCGCGATCGCTGTCCATGTGCAGATAGATAAGGCGGTCGGCGATGATCTTGTATACGTTCAGACGCTTGTCGGCGCGAATCCGCGCCACGTCGGACGTCGGCACGTACTCGATCGCCTGCACGTCCCCGGCGAGCAGCGCCGCGACGCGCGAGGCGTCGTTGGGCAGGAGTCGCAAGGTCACCCTGTCCCACGGGGTCTTGCCGCCCCAGTAGCCGTCGTGACGCGCAAGCTCGATACGATCGCCTTTGACATAGCGCAGCAGCTTGTACGGGCCGGTCCCGATCGCGGCCTTGCCGTCATTGAAATCCTCGGTGCTCGCTTTGGCCGCCTTGGCAGAAATGATCGCGACCTGCGTCATGTCGGTCGGCATCAGCGGATACGGCGCCGCAGTGCGGAAGCGGATCGTATACGGATCGACGACGGTCATTTCCTTGATCTGCTTGGTATAGGCGGTGAACGGAGACGGACTGTTCGGGACCAGCGGCACGCGCTCGATCGAGGCGACGACGTCGGCGGCGGTGAACTCGCTCCCGTCATGGAATTTCACGCCTTTGCGCAGCTTGAATTCCCACGTCAGCGGGTCGACGGTGTGCCAGGATTCGGCGAGTCCCGGGATCGGCTTCTGCCGCTCGTCGCGTAGCACCAGATAGTCGAAGATATGCGCGGCGACGTTGTTGTTCGGCGTGACGTTGTGATAATGCGGATCGATCGCCGTGACGTCGGCGCCGATGCCGATCGTGAGCTCCGACGCGAGCGCGGGGGTGGCGCCGATCGCGCCGGCGAAGATCGGGACCAGCAGCTTGAGCAGCGGACGCAGCATGGCGCTTCCTTCGTTTCGGCGCGGCAGCGTGCCGCAGGCGTAATCGTAACCGATTGTAACCACCTGTTCCCACAGCGAAACTCAGCGTCAACGTGGCGGTCTATCAGTCGTTAGAAGAGAGTCGCGCCATTTAGCGACCTCGATACAAGGAGCCTGAAATGAAACCTCGCCTAGCCACGATTGCTGCTGCTGCCGCCTTGGCGCTTGCCGGCACGACGCTCGCGTCCACCGCCTCGGCCCGGGAAAACTTCTCAGTCTCTATCGGGGTGCCGGGCTTTGCGATCGGATACGGACGACCGTATGTCTACGCGGCGCCGCCGGTGGTGTACGCGCCGCCGGTTCGGTACTACGGTGCCCCGTATGGTTCGGTCGTCTACGGTCCGCGGGTCGTCTACGGTCCGCGGGTCGTGTATGGGCGGCCGTACTATCGCTATCGGCCGTACTGGCGAGCCCGCTTCGGCTGGCGCTAGCGGGCGCCGGCGTAGCTGATGCGGTAAATCGCCCCCGCGTAGTCGTCTGAAACCAGCAGTGAGCCGTCCGGCATGACCAGCAGGTCAGCCGGACGGCCCCACGTCTGTTCTCCCTGCAGCCAGCCGCTGGCGAACGGCTGGTAAGCAACTGCTTTCCCGCCTTCGATCCTCACGACCGAGACGCGATAGCCGATCTTGCGGCTGCGGTTCCAGGAACCGTGCTCGGCGATGAATATCTGCTTGCGGTAAGCCGCCGGGAATTGCGTTCCGGTGTAAAAACGCATGCCGAGTGAAGCCACATGCGCACCGAGGATTTGCGCGGGCGGTGTGAATTCCGCGCAGGAATGCCTGTTGCCGTACTGCGGGTCTTCGATCGTTCCGCCATGGCAATACGGATAGCCGAAATGCAAGCCGGCCTTGGACGCATGGTTGAGCTCGTCCGGCGGCGCGTCGTCGCCCAGCATGTCGCGGCCATTGTCGGTGAGCCAGAGCTCATGCGTATCCGGATCCCAGTCGAACCCCACGGTGTTGCGGAGGCCGCGTGCGAAAACCTCGAGCCCCGCCCCGTCCGGATTCATGCGCATCAGATTGGCGTAGCGATCGGGGTCGGGTTCACAGATATTGCACGGCGCACCGCTCGGGACGTAGAGCTTGCCATCGGGCCCGAAGGCGATGAATTTGCCGCCGTGACCGCCGCTGTTCGGGAAAGCCTTGCTGACCAGCGCCGGCTTCGGCGGCGCGTCGAGGTGGCGCTCGATGTCGTCGAAGCGCAGAATACGATCGGTCGCCGAAACATAGAGTGCACCGTTGCGAAACGCGACGCCGATCGGTCGCTGCAATCCGGACGCGATCGTCGTCACGCGCGCGGGTGCGCCGGCCCGCAACTTGATCGCATAGACGTTGCCCGCCTGCATCGATCCGACGAACAGCGTGCCGTCGGAGCCCAGCGTCATTTCACGCGGATTGTCGAGTCGCGCGACGATTTCGATCTTGAATCCTGGCGGCAGACTGATCCTGTCGAGCGGCAGCGTCGATTGCGCGTCGGCGCACGCGGCGCCGCAGCCAAGGACGAGTGCCGGCAAGAATCGCCATCGATGACACATCGCTTGTTCAATCCAATCCGTGTCAGTGATCGGGCGCATGCTTCCTGACCGACACCGCCCTTGCCATTGACATAGACCCACCCGGTTTCTATCCTGTTCCCTGGTTCCTTCTAAAGTCGCAGGATGAATGCCCCCGCCGCCGCAACAGCCGTCAGCCCGCAGCTGATCGGCATGCCGCTGATCCGGACGCTGATCGGCTTCGATACGACCAGCCGCGAGTCGAACCTGGCGTTGATCGACTGGGTGCGCGAATATCTGGCAGGATATGGCGTCGACGTATCGCTGACGTTCGACGACGAGGGCCGGAAGGCGAATCTTTTCGCAACGCTGCCGGCGAAAGACGGCCATGCGACCACCGGCGGCATCGTGCTGTCCGGACACACCGACGTCGTACCGGTCGACGGCCAGCCGTGGGATACCGATCCGTTCGCTGCGACGATCAAGGCAGACCGCCTCTACGGCAGGGGTGTCGCCGACATGAAGAGCTTTTCGGCTATCGGCCTCGCGTTCGTGCCGCAATTCTTGAGCCGCGGCCTCAAGCGGCCGTTGCATTTCGCGCTGTCGTACGACGAGGAAGTGGGCTGCATCGGTGTGCGCCGCCTGCTGCAGGACGTCGTCGCACGCGGCATCACGCCGGCGGGCTGCATCGTCGGCGAGCCGACCGGCATGCGGCTGGTTGTCGCACACAAAGGCAAGAGGGGCTTCCGCTGCCGCGTACGCGGGCACGAGGTCCACTCGTCGCTGACCCCGCGCGGCGTCAATGCCGTGCAGGTCGCCTGCGAGATCGTGACGTTCCTAACCCAGATGGGCCGCCGTTTCCGTGATCACGGCGGATTCGACGCGGCGTACGACGTTCCCTACACGACCGTTCACACCGGCGTGATACGCGGCGGGACCGCGCTCAACATCGTTCCCCGCGATTGCAGCTTCGATTTCGAGTTCCGGCATCTGCCCTTCGACGATCCGGAGGCGCTGTTCGCCGAGGTTCAGCGTTTTGCATCGACCCTGCTGCCCGAAATGCACGCGGTGTCGTCCGATGCCCGCATCGAGTTCAGCGTTCTGTCGGCGACCCCGGGCCTCGAAACGCATGGCACCAGCGAGATCGCCGAGCTGGGCCGGGCCTGCAGCGGCTCGGACGACCCGGGCAAGGTCTCCTTCGGTACCGAAGCTGCGCTGTTCCAGGGCAGCGACATCGCCGCGATCATCTGCGGTCCCGGGCACATCGAACAGGCGCACCAGCCGAACGAGTGGATATCGCTTGAGCAGCTCGCGCTGTGCGAGGCGTTCATGCAGCGGCTCGCTGATCGTATTTGCGCGACGTGAGCATCACGGCCGCACCGCCGGCGCCATCGTCGCCGGCGTCGCCGCCGATCGAGGTGGCATTTCCCGACCTTGCGCGCTACGCCACCGGCAACAGCGGCATCGGCTACGTCTGGACGTTTGCCGCTTCGCGGCCGGGCCCGCACCTGCTGCTGCAGGCGCTGACGCACGGCAACGAAGTCTGTGGCGCGATCGCGCTCGATCGATTGCTGCGCGAAGGTATCCGACCGGTGCGCGGCACGCTGTCGATCGTGTTCGCCAACGTCGACGCCTACGTGCGCTTCGACCGCACGCGACCGTTCGCGTCGCGCAGCGTCGACGAGGATTTCAACCGCCTCTGGACGCCGGAGGTGCTCGACAGTCAGAAGGACGACAGCGAATTGCGACGCGCCCGCGAGTTGCGGCCGCTGTACGAGAGGACCGATTTCCTGCTCGACATCCATTCGATGTCCGAGCCCTGTCTGCCGCTGGCGATGGCGGGACGGCGCCGCAAGGGCGTCGCCCTGGCGCGTGCGCTTGGCATGCCGGAGCACATCGTCGTCGACGCCGGGCATGCCGCGGGTCGGCGTCTGCGCGATTTCGCGTTCTTCGACGATGAGGACGATGCGCGCGCGGCGCTGCTGATCGAATGCGGACAACATTGGGAAGCCGCTGCGCCGGCCGTTGCCCGCGAGGCGGTGCTGCGTTTTCTGCGCCATTTCGGCGCGGCCGATGAAGCCTGGCTTGCGCGCGAGCTCGACGGCAGCCCCGACGCGCTGCAGCGGGTGATCGAAGTGACGGCGACGGTGACGATTGCAAGCGACGATTTCCGATTCACGACGCCGGTGTGCGGACTGCAGACGATCGCCCGTGCCGGAACCGTATACGCCAACGATGGCGGCAGCAAAATCACAACGCCGCACGATGACTGCGTATTGATCATGCCGACACGCCATCCGAAACGCGGTGAGACCGCGGTACGGCTGGGGCGGTACATCGACTGAGGTCAAGCGGCGCTTTAGCGCGTCTGCGCGGCTGCGGCGATCGCCGCCTCCGCCTCGCGCACCAGATCCTCGCCGATCGTAGCGGCCCACCGGTCGTAGACCGGCCGTGTCGCACTCCTGAACGCTTCCTTGCCCGCGGCTGTCAGCCGGGTCACCGTCGCACCCTCTCGAGCCGCCTCGCCGAGCGCAGTATCATCACCTTGACGCAAGCGCAGCGCGACGGCATCGGTTGCAGCGTCGCGTGCCGCCTGCCGCACCAGTGCCTGGTCGGCGGCGCTCAATGCGTTCCAGGTCCGGCGGTTGACGGCGAACATCAGTGCGTCGGCATGCGCGCCCCACAATTGCAGGTGCGTGAATCCGGCCGCCGCCGCGCGCGCGGCACGAAATGCACTGACCGTCGTCTGCTCGGCGTCCAGATTGCCGGCGAGCGCCGCCGCCCTCGCGTCGGCGCCGCTCATCACGACGGTCGTGGCGCCGAGCTGCGCCATTGTCTCGTCGAGAAGCGCCAGCCCCTGCGTGCGCACGCGCAGCCCGGCGAAGTCCGCGGGCGCGCGCAGCGCGCGCCGGCTGGCGATCTCGCTGAAGCCATTCGACGCCCAGGCGACGACGACGACGTCCAGCGGCTCCAGACGGGCGGCGAGCTCCGCACCGATCTCACCGTCCAGCAGTGCGCCGATCTCGCGCTCGCCCGGCAAAAGCCATGGCATCGCGATCAGGTTGAGCTCGGCGACATGACGCGACCAGGCGAGCGTCGAGGCGACGGCAAATGCAATCGCTCCTTCGCGCAATGCGGCAAATTCGCGCGATGCATCGCGCTGGACCAGCGTCGCGCCCGGATAGTGACGGACCGCGAGGCGGCCGCCAGAGCGCTCCCGGATCAGCGCTGCCCATCGCTCGCCGGCCTTCCCTTCGGGATAGGCCGGTCCGAGCGCCGTCGACAGCTTCAACTCGGAAATCGCGGGCGCGGCATCCGCGGATAAAACCTTCGCGGCGTCCGGCGCGCCGTCCTGCGCACAGGCCAGTGTGCACGCTAACAGCAGACAGGCGGTGGCGGCATGGCCGCCCAGGGAAGACACCACGCGTCGAGCGTAGCGGTCGCCGCACGGTCGCGTCAAACACAACGGCGCCGGTGGCGATCCAGCGCATCAGATCGCGAGCAGTCCTCGCGCCGCAGCTTCCTCGGTGATCAATACGCCCGCACCGGTCGCCTTCAAAGCGGCGCGTATCGCTGACACTTTGCGCCGTCCGCCCGCCGCAACGACGATCTTCGGCACCCGCCGCAAATCCTCGAGGTCGACCGCGACGACGCGCCGGTTGACCGGGTGATCGACGACGTTGCCTTCGGCGTCGAGAAAATGGCACAGGACGTCGCCTACGGCGCCCGCCGCCTGAAGGCCCGCCAGCGCCGAGCGGGGGAGGATGCCCTGGCGAAAAAGCGTCGCCTCCTCGCTGACATCGCCAACGCTGACCAGCGCCAGATCGACGCGGCGCGCGCGCTCGAGCAACTCGCGCAGTCCCGGCTCGGACCACAGCGCCTTCCGGACCGATTCGTCGGCGACCATGACGGGCGCCGTCAACTGATAGCAGTCGGCACCGAACGCGTCGGCGATGCGCCGCGCGACCGCCGACGGATTGACCGCGCGCGAGTGGGTCATGCCACCCAGCAGCGAGACGACCGACAGCCGCTGGCAGGGCTGCCCACCCAGCGCTTTCAGGCTCATATGCAGCGTCGCGCCCCAACCGACGCCGAACGACATGCCATCCTTGACCTGGTCGCTCAGATACGTGCCCGCGGCATGGCCGACGACGGTGGCGATGTCGGCTTCGTCGGCCGGCGCCGGCACGACGATCGCGTCCGTCAGACCGAATGCCGCCACCAACTGCCGCTCCAGCGCGATCTGCTCGCTGGCCCGGTCATCGATACGGATACGGACAATGCCGTTGTCGCGCGCCGATGCCAGCAGGCGGATGACCTTGGCCCGACTAATGTTCATCGATCGGGCGATTTGTTCTTGCGTCATGCCTTCGACGTAATACAGCCATGCGGCCCTGACTCTCAGGTCCGGCACGGCCGCCGCCTCGCGGGGCGCGGGTCGCTCTTTGCCGGGCATCGGCTGCGTCCTTGCGGTCTTTCGGGCTGGGCAGCGTGGCATCGTTGCCCGCGCCTGGCAAGCGCCGGGCACCCCGCCGGGCTGCCGATGGCGGCGTCCAACGCTTGACGCGTGCCGACAGTTGGAGATATGTTCCAATGATAATACAAAAGTCCGAACGCCGATCGGCGCTGCCGGATGCGACAACCGAAGCGAGGAGTCATGTACCAGCCGTCCGTGCCGCGCCTCGGCGATTCGATCGCCGAGGCACTGAAGCTTCGAGAGATCGAGGGTCGCCCCGTGCGCGTCGGCCTGATCGGTGCCGGGCAGATGGGGACCGATATCATCGTCCAGACGGCGTTGATGGCCGGCATCGATGTCGTCGCCGCGGCCGACGCGATTCCCGACAACGTATTCGCCGCGCGCGCCATCGCGGGCCCGGGCGCACTCGAGCCGGTGCGGGTCGACGGCAGCGCCGCGGTCTCCCGCGCCGTTTCGCGCGGCCAGCTGGCCGTCGTGCGCTCGCATCGCGACGTTTGCACCGCCGAAGCCGTCGACGTGGTGATCGACGCGACCGGCAATCCGAATGTCGGCGCCGAGGTCGCGCTGGCGACGATCGCCGCCGGCAAGCATATCGTCATGATGAATGTCGAGGCCGACGTCACGATCGGCGCCTACCTCGCCGCCAAGGCGGCGGCCGCCGGCGTCGTGTACACGCTGGGCGCCGGCGACGAACCCAGTGCAACGATGGAATTGATCAATTTCGTGCGCGGACTGGGCTATCCGATCGTCGCCGCCGGCAAGGGCAAGAACAACCCGTTCCGGATCGACGCCACGCCCGACGCCTATGTCGAGGAAGCGAAGCGCCGCAACATGAACCCGCGCATGCTGGTCGAGTTCGTCGACGGCTCGAAGACGATGGTGGAGATGGTCGCCATCGCCAACGCCACGGGGCTCGTCCCGGACATCCCGGGCATGCACGGCCCCGACGCGCCCCTGGCCTCGCTGCATAAGGTGCTGTGTCCGCGCGAAGAAGGCGGTTTGTTGTCGCGCAAAGGCGTCGTCGATTTCACCGTATCCCCTGGGGTCGCGCCGGGCGTGTTCGTCGTCGCCGAAATGCGTCACCCGCGGCTGCGGGAGCGGATGAACGACCTCCACCTGGGCGAAGGGCCTTATTACACGTTCTTCCGCCCCTACCATCTGACCAGTCTCGAAGTGCCGCTGTCGGCGGCTGCCGCCGTGCTGTTCGGACAAAGCCATATGCGGCCTCTGCCGGTTCCCTCGGCTGAAGTCGCTGCGCGCGCCAAGCGCGATCTCGCCGCGGGTGAAACGCTCGATGCGATCGGCGAATACTGTTATCGCGGCTTCGCGCTGTCGCGCGCCGATGCACTCGCCTGCGACGCGTTGCCGCTTGGGCTCGCGCAGGGCGCCGGCGTCAAGGTTCCGATCGCCAAGGGAGAATTCCTGACTTACGCCAATTGCAGGCCGGACGAGCGGCTCAAGATCGTCCAGGTGCGCCGGGCGCAGGACGAGATGATCCGCGCCGCGGGCCAGGCGTCTTCACTGGCGGTTGCTTCATGATCGCCGCGCATCTCGATCGCCCAGCCGCGCATTGCGCCGCGGCAAGCTGACCGTGACCTTGCTCTCCGACAGCCGAACTGCCGCCGCGCAAGCCCCCGAGCGCGCGGAGCTGGCCGCGCTGGGCGACAACGCGCTGCGCGTCGCCTTGTCGCGGATGCACCTGATCCGCAAGTTCGAAGAGGCCGCCGAAGCGAGCTATATGCGCGGCCTGATCCACGGCACGATGCACTTGTCGATCGGGCAGGAGGCGAGCGCGGTCGGAGCCACGCTAAAGCTCGAGCGCGACGACTACATTCTTTCGACGCACCGCGGCCATGGCCATTGCATCGCCAAGGGCGCCGATCCGGCGCGCATGTTCGCCGAGTTCTTCGGCAAGGAAAACGGCTACTGCCACGGCCGCGGCGGCTCGATGCACATCGCCGACGTCGAGGGCGGCAACCTGGGGGCCAACGGCATCGTCGCAGGCGGCCTGCCGATCGCGGTTGGCGTCGGCATGAGCATCAAGGCGCAGGAACAGCATCGGGTCTGCATGGTTTTTTTCGGTGACGGCGCGGCCAACGAGGGTGCGTTCCACGAGTCGCTCAATATGGCGTCGATCTGGCGACTGCCGATCGTGTTCGTCTGCGAAAACAACAAGTACGGCATGTCGATGGACATCGCTCGCGCGATGGCCGTGCCCAACGTCGCCGACCGCGCGTCGTCGTATGCGATGCCGGGCATCACCGTCGACGGCAATGATCTGCCCGCCGTCGTCGCCGCGGCGGAACCGGCGATCGAGCTCGCCCGGCGCGGCGGCGGCCCGACGTTGCTCGAATGCAAGACCTATCGCCTGCGCGGCCACTCGAAAAGCGATCGCAACCTCTACCGGACCAAGGAGGAAATCGAGACCTGGCGCGACAAGGACGCGATTCGCCGCCTCGAGGACGAGCTGGTCGCGCACAACCGCTTCGCCGAGACCGAACTCTCCGCGATCGAAGAGGCCGCGCACAAGACGATCGAGCAGGCGCTGGAATTCGCCAAGACGAGCCCGGATCCTGATCCCACCCAATTGACGCGCGACGTCTATGCCGACTGAGCTCGCAGCCCCCGACGCCGCGACACGCGAATTGTCGTATGCCGAGGCGATACGCGAAGGCCTCGCGCAGGCGATGCAAGCCGATGAGCGCGTCTTTCTGTTCGGCGAGGATGTGGGCGTCTACGGCGGCGCCTTCGGCGTATCCGGCGACTTGTTCCACAAGTTCGGCCCCGAGCGTGTGATCGATACGCCGATCAGCGAGCTTGGCATCGCCGGCGCCGCGGTCGGCGCGGCGATCACCGGCATGAAGCCGGTGCTCGAGCTGCAATTTTCGGATTTCGTAACGCTGGCAATGGAGCAGATCGTCAACCAGGCGGCGAAAATCCACTTCATGTTCGGCGGCAAGGCCACGGTGCCGATGGTCGTTCGGCTGCCGGGCGGATCGGGCACCGGCGCCGCCGCGCAGCACAGCCAGAGTCTCGAAGCCTGGTTCGCCCACGTCCCGGGCTTGAAGGTCGTACAGCCGTCGACGCCGCACGACGCCAAGGGCCTGCTGCTGGCGGCGATCGACGATCCGAACCCGGTGCTGATCTTCGAGCACAAGCTGCTGTACAAGACCCGCGGCCCGGTGCCGGAAGGCGCCTATCGCGTGCCGATCGGCAAGGCGGCCGTCCGTCGTACCGGACGCGACCTGACCATTGTCGGCAGCTCGATCATGGCGATCCGTGCCGCCGCGGCCGCCGCGAGGCTTGCCGCCGAGGACATCGACGCCGAAGTCATCGATTTGCGCTCGCTGCGTCCGATCGATTTCGCGACCATCGCCGCCAGCGTGCGCAAGACGCACCGGCTGCTGATCGTCTACGAAGGCGTCAAGATCATGGGCATAGGCGCCGAGATTTCGGCGATGATCGCCGAAAGCGATGCCTTCGATTTTCTCGACGCGCCGATCGCGCGGCTCGGCGGCGCCGACGTGCCGCTGCCGTACAACCCGGTGCTCGAAAAGGCCGCGGTCCCGCAGGAGGACGACATCGTCGTCGCGGCGCGCCGCCTTGTGCGCGAAGGACGCGCGTGATGCCGATCGAAGTCATCCTGCCCAAGGTCGACATGGACATGGAAGACGGCATCATCACCGAATGGAAGGTGGCGGCCGGCGATCGCGTGCGCAGGGGGCAGATCCTGTTCGACATCGAGACCAACAAGTCGGTGATGGAAGTCGAAGCTCCGGGCAGCGGTGTCATCCGCGACCTGGCGCCGATCACCGGCGAGCCCGTCGCCGTCGGTACCGTCGTCGGCTGGATCGACGTCGACGGCGAAGCGGACGCGGCCCTGCCCGCGACGACGGCCGATGCGACAGCGGCGGCGGAATCCGCGCCGGCACGCGTCGACGCAGCCAGGGCCCCGTCGCGACCGGTGGCAGGCCCGCAGCCGGCAGCGATCGCGGCGATGGACTCGATTCGCGCCACGCCGCTCGCCCGCCGCGCCGCCCGCATGCTCGACCTGAACCTCGCGCAGATCGCCGGTTCCGGGCCGGCCGGACGCATCGTCGAAAAAGACGTAGCAGCCTACGCCGCCGAGGTGCCGGAGCACGGTATCGCGAGCGTTGCCGACCGCCTCGTTGCCTTCAATCCCGTCCGCCGCATCGCCGCCCAGCGCCTCGCCGAAAGCGCGCGAAGTGCTCCCCACTTCTTTTTGACCGCGCAGATCGAGATGGGAGCGCTGCAGGCGGCGCTGCGCCGCCCGGCCTCGCCAGGACCCGCGCCGGAGCGGGCCCGCCCGAGCACGACAGTCGCCCTCGCCTGTCTCGCCGGACGCGTCCTGGCGCTGCATCCGCTGCTCAACGCCAGCATCGAGGGCGACGCGGTGCGCCTGCACTCCCGGATCAACATCGGCGTCGCCATCGACGAGCAGGGTGACTTGTTCGTGCCGGTGCTGCGCGACGTGCCCTCGCACACGCTGGACGAGCTCGCCCGGGATTTCGCGCGCCTGAGAGCCGCGGTGCGCGCGCGCGACATCGTGCCGGACGACATGCGCGGCGGCACGTTCACGATTTCCAATCTCGGCATGTATGGCGTCGATGCGTTCACGGCGATCATCAATCCGCCCGAAAGCGCAATTCTCGCGATCGGGCGCACGGTTGACACACCGGTCGGCCGCGATGGCCAGGTCGTGCTGCGCCCGATGGCGACGTTTACGCTGTCGTCCGATCATCGCATCGTCGACGGCGTGACCGCGGCACGCTTCATGGCCGACCTGCGCGAGGCGATCGAGCATCCCGAAGGCCTGTCGTGATCCGTCATCATCCTGAAACCATCGGGAGTCGGCGGAAAAATCAGTCGTTGCCGAGCAGCACGGCGGACGGTATAAGAGCGAGCGGCGGCATCGATCCGGTGCCGATTCTATTGCGGAGGAGTGACATGAAATACTTATCGCGTGGCCTATTGCTGGCTGCGGCACTGGCTTGCACGCTGGCAGCCCTGCCTGCGCAGGCGCAAGCGCCCAAGGGCAAGCTGGTGTTGTATACGTCGCAGCCCGAGCGTGACGCAACGCAGACGACGACGGCGTTCAAGCAGGCGTATCCCGGCGTCGAGGTCGAGGTGTTTCGCTCCGGGACCACCGAAGTGATGGCCAAGCTTGCCGCCGAGTTCGCCGCCGGCGCGCCGAAGGCCGACGTGCTGCTGATCGCCGACGCGGCAAGCATGGAAGCGCTCAAAAAAGACGGCCGGCTGCTCGCGTACCCGCAAGCCAAGGTCACTGGTCTCGCGTCAGGCACCTACGACGCCGAGCGCACTTATTTCGGCTCCAAGCTGATAACGACGGGGATCGCGATCAATACCGCAGCCAAGAGCCGTCCAGCTTCGTGGGCCGATCTCGCCAAGCCTGAGAACAAGGGTCAGATCGCGATGCCGAGCCCGCTGTATTCGGGTGCGGCGGCGATCATGCTCGGCACGATGACTGCGCGTGCCGATCTCGGTTGGAGCTTTTTCGAAAAGCTCAAAGCCGATGAGGCGGTGGCGGTGCGCGGCAACGGCGCAGTGCTTACCGCGGTCGCAAGCGGCGAGAAGCCTTACGGCGTGCTGGTCGACTTCATGGCGTTCAACGCCAAGGCCAAGGGATCGCCGATAGACTTCATTTTCCCCGCCGAGGGCGTGCCTGCGGTCACCGAGCCGGTGGCGATGCTGAAGACGACGCAGAACCCCGCAGCCGCGCGTGCTTTCATCGATTTCATCCTGTCGGACGAAGGACAAAAGCTCGCGTTGTCGATGGGCTACATTCCGGCTAGAGCGAGCGTCGGCTCGCCGTCGTGGCTGCCGCCGGGAACGGTCATCAAGCTGATGCCGACCGACATCGGCAACGTGGTGCAGAACAATAGCGCCAATCTGAAGAGATTCTCCGAGCTGTTCGGCAATTAGGGCGATGCACGGCCCTCGATCCTGACCGCGGTCGCGCCATGAAGGCGGATACCGCAGGCTGGCGCGAGCGAGCCGAGGAGACGGCGCTGTTGTGGGCGCTGGTCGCGATCGTCGCGATCCTGTCGCTGCTGCCGCTGACGCGGCTGCTGTTCGAGGGCGTGGCACCCGATGGTCGGTTCTCGACCGCCGCGCTCACCGATGTGCTGTCGAGTGCGACAACCTGGACCGCGACACAGCATAGCCTGGTGACGGCCTGCGGCGGCACGGTGCTGGCGGTGCTTATCGGCACGACGGTCGCGGTGCTGGTGGGACTGACCGACATCCGCGGCCGCAACGCCTTTGTCTTCTGCTTCGTGTTGCCGCTGATGATCGCGCCGCAGGTGGTGGCGCTCGCGTGGCTGCAGTTGTTCGGACCTTCGAGCACGCTGCTCAAGTTGCTCGGGCTCGCGCCGGCGATGGGCAGTCGCAACCCGCTCTATTCGGCGCAGGGCATCATCCTGCTGCTCGGCGTGCAGTATGCGCCGCTGGTGTTCCTGACCTTGCGCGCGGGACTGCGCACGTTGCCGCAGGAACTGCTCGAAGCAGGACTCGCCGCGGGTGCGAAGCCGTTGACCATTTTGCGCACGATCGTCCTGCCGCTGATGACACCGGCGCTGGTCGCCGGCATCGCGCTTGCCTTCGTGTCGTGCCTGGGCAACTTCGGCATTCCGGCCTTTCTCGGCATCCCGGGCAACTACCTGGTCCTGCCGACGCTGATCTACCAGCGGCTGGCAGGACTGGGGCCGAGCGTGCTGTCCGAGGTCGCCGTGCTGTCGTGCCTGATCGGTTTTATCGCCGTCCTGGGCCTGTTTCTGCAGGACCTGATGCTGCGGCGACGCGATTTCCGCATCACCACGACGTCGAACGCGATGCGGCCGTTCGAGCTCGAGCGCTGGCGCCCCGCGGTCGAGATCGGGCTGTGGGCCTTGACCGTCGTCGTGCTGGTTCTGCCGCTGGTCGCGCTGCTGCTGAGCTCGCTCGTGCCGGCGGTCGGCGTGCCGCTGACGGCGCATTCGGCGACCTGGTCGAATTACGATTACGTCCTGTTCGACCATGCCGCGGCGAAACGTGCTTTCGTCAACAGCTTCGCATTGTCGGCGACGGCGGCCGTCGTCATCGTGCTCCTCGCCGTGCCGCTCGCATATTTCCTCGTCTGGCGCCGGTCGCGGCTGTTGCGCCTGCTGAACCTGGTCGCCGAGATGCCGTATGCGCTGCCGGGCGTCGTCCTTGCGATCGCCGCCATTCTGGTCTTTTTGAAGCCGCTGCCGGTGCTTGGGCTGACGCTGTACAACACCGTGTGGATCATCCTGTTCGGGTATCTTGCGCGTTTCCTGGTGCTCGGCCTGCGCCCGGTGATCGGCGGCTATTACCAACTCGATCGCACGCTCGAGGAAGCCGCACAGATCGCGGGTGCGCGGCTGCTGCGGCGGCTCGCGACGATCATCCTCCCGCTGGTCGCACCGATGGCGATCGCCGGCGCCCTGCTCGTGTTTCTGACCGCGTTCAACGAGTTGACGGTATCGGCGCTGCTGTGGTCGTCGGGCGCCGAAACGCTGGGCGTAGTCGTATTTTCGTTCCAGCAGGGCGGCGATTCCACTTATGCCGCGGCGCTGGCGATGCTGACCGTCGGCGTTACGATCGCACTGATGCTTTCGACGCTGCTGACGGGCAAGCCGACAAGGGGCGTGCTGCCATGGCGCGGCTGATCGTCGATCGTGTCACCAAGGCGTTCGGCGCGTTCCGCGCGCTCGACCAGGTGTCGCTCGACGTCAGCGACGGCGAGTTCATGGCGATCCTGGGCCCGTCGGGCTGCGGCAAGACCACCTTGCTGCGGCAGATCGCCGGCTTCGACAAGCTCGATGAGGGTCGCATCATCATCGGCGAGACGGTCGTCTCGAGTCCCACGCAGCATGTTCCGCCCGAGCGTCGCCGCATCGGCATCGTTTTCCAGTCGTACGCGCTGTGGCCGCACATGACGGTCGCCGAGAATGTCGCCTACGGCCTGACGGTAGCGGGCGTGCGCGAACCCGAGCGCGCGCGGCGCGTGGAGGCGGCGCTCACGCTGGTCGAGCTCCAAGGCTATGCCGCGCGCCGGCCTTCGCTGCTGTCCGGCGGTCAGCGCCAGCGCGTGGCGCTCGCGCGCTGCCTGGTCACCGAGCCGTCGCTGGTGCTGCTGGACGAGCCGCTGGCGAATCTCGACGTGCATCTGCGCGCCTCGATGGAAGACGAATTCGCCCGCTTCCACGCGCGCACCGGTACGACGATGGTGTACATCACGCACGATCAAGCCGAGGCGATGGCGCTGGCCGATCGCATCGCGGTGATGGACGGCGGCCGGCTGCTGCAGGTCGCCACACCGTCGCAGCTTTATCGCGAGCCGGCTGACGCGACCGTTGCCGCATTCATCGGCGAAGGCATCGTCGTGCCCGCGGAGGTCGTCGCCGTCGAACCCCCGGGGCGCTGCCGCGTTCACCTGTTCGGATTGAGTGTCGGCATGCGCTGTCCACTCACGCAGTCGCCGACGCGGGCGGCACGCGTGTGCCTGCGCGCGGCCGACCTGGCAATCGTGGGCACCGACGCCGGCGGCATCGGCGCGCACGTCGTTCGCGCCGTCTACCAGGGCGGCCACTTCCGGATCGAAGCACAGCTCGACCACGCCGACGGCGTGCCGGTGCACCTGACGGCAGCCGAACCCTGCCGGCTCGCGCCCGGCAGCGCCATCCGCATCGGAATCGATGACGGCTGGGTCCTTCCCGAGTCCGGCGAGATCGTCGATACGACTGCGCCGGAGCCAACCCATGGCCGACGCGCGGACGGCGGCGCGGGCACGACTGCCGCGAAGCGCTAAAAGCTCGTGCGTCTCAATCTTCATGGGGGCTTCGGCGAAAAAGGTCGCACCTGCCTGGGCGTCGAAGTCGACGGCTACCGCTTGCTGCTCGACGCCGGCGTCAAGACCAGCGCGCGCGGCGCCGACTACTACCCGGCGATCTCGTCCGACCAATTGCGCGCGACCGATGCGATCGTGATCACACACGCCCACGAAGACCACGTCGCGGCGCTGGGCTGGTGCATCGCCGGCGGGTTTCGCGGCCGCCTGTTGATGACCGCCGAGACCGGGCGCGAAGTCGATCTGTTTCTCGAAGCCTACGCCGACGCGTCGCATCGCCTCGCCGCGCGCGAGTTCGCGCGCGAGGATCTCCCGGTCGGCGCGCCCATCGAGCTCGGTCCACTGCAACTCGTCGCCGGCCGCTCCGGCCACGTATCCGGCGGCGTATGGTGCAGCCTCGGCGACGGCCGCCTGACGCTCGGCTATTGCGGCGACGTCGTTCCTGCAAGCGAAGTCTTTGCCATGGATCCGCTGCCGCTCTGCGATGCCATCGTGCTCGACGCCTCGTATGGCGACGACGACGTGACGGCGGATGAGCGCGCGAAGGCCGTGCGCGACTGGGTGCTCGCGCATCCCCAGGGCTGCGTGCTGCCGACACCGCTCAGCGGACGCTCGGCTGAGCTTCTGGCGATTGCGCCGGGACCGATCGCATTGTCCGAAGGCATGCGCGAAGCGCTGCAACTGCAGATCACCGACCGGGCATGGCTGGTTGGTGCGGCGGCCGAGCGCCTGTCGCGGCGGCTCGCGCTCGCGGGGGACTGGCGCCGCGGATCGCCGCTGCCGCGCGCCGCGCTGATCTGTCACGACGGCATGGGCATCGCCGGGCCGTCGCGCGAAGTCCTGGAGCTGGCAGCGGCCAACGCTCATCCGGTGCTGTTCACCGGCCACCTGCCTCAAGCCAGTCCGGGGGAGCGGATGCTCGCCGCCGGGCAGGCGACATGGCTGCGCTTGCCGACCCATCCCACCTTGTCCGAGAACATCGCGATCGTCTCCGGCAGCGAGGCGCAAACCGTCATCGGGCATTCGTGCGATCGCGCGGCGCTCGAGCAGCTCAAGCGCCATATCCCGCGTCTGAACGCCGACCTCGCGACCGGCGATCGCCTCACGCTCTGACGGACCCTAAGCATCGTGCGCATTCTCGTCGGCAACGATGATGGCATCGCCGCCCCCGGCCTGGCGGAGCTCGTAGCCGCCGCCGCGACGCTCGGCGGTGAACTGTGGGTCGTGGCACCCGAACGCAAATGGACGGCGGCAAGCCATCAGCTCTCGTTCGATCAGGATCTCACGCTCTCGCGCGTCGGCGAGCGCGCCTATGGCTGCTCGGGCGCGCCGGCCGATTGCATCGTCGCCGCGATGACCGTGCTGTTCGCCGACGGACCCAAACCCGACCTGGTGCTCGCCGGCATCAATGACGGGCGCAATGTCGCCGAGGACATCGCCTATTCGGGCACGCTGGCGATCGGGCGCGAGGCGTCCTTCTGGGGAGTTCCGGCGATCTCGATCTCGCGGGTGAAGTCGGCATCGCATCGAACCGGCGACGACGCGGCACTGCGTGCGCTGTTGCGAACCTTGTGGAAGACACGCGGCGAATGGGCAGGTACGGGGCAATGGCTCGCCGTCACCCTGCCTGCGGTGCTGCCGGCGCCGATCATCGAGGCGGCGATCGGCCGCGACAAGATCGCTTGCGCCAGCGACGTCGTCGAGCGCACGCCCGAGCGCATTCGCTATCGCTTGCGCCGCGGCCGCGCGCTCGGTTCGCACGCCGGCGACGAAAACGCCGCGATCGCCGCCGGCAACATCGTCATCGTGCGGCATGCCTGGGCCGACGCAGCGGCACTCCCCGAAGGCCTTGTCGACTCCTGGAATCGCAGCCTGCCGTGAATCGCGTTGCTTCGGGAAACGCGCGTCGGCGTCAGTCCAGCGGCGGCGGCGCCGAACGTAGCGGCGGGTCGCGCCAATAACGCCGTTCGCGCTCGCGCTCCAGCGTCGGCGTCAGTGCGCCGGGCTCGCCGAAAGCGAAGCTCAGCGCCCCGTCGTAGTCAGTGCGGTACGCGCGAACGCCGGCCGCCGTGTAACGCGCGACGACTTCGGGGCGCGGATGGCCGAAGCGATTGCGATAGCCGGGTGTGTACACGGCGACCTCGGGACGCACTGCGGCGATGAACGCGGGAGTCGACGACGTGCGGCTGCCATGATGCGGCACGATCAGGAGGTCGGAGCGCAGCGCCGCGGCATCGCGTCCGACGAGCGCTGACTCGGCGCGCGCCTCGATGTCTCCGGTAAGGAGCATGCTGCCGCCGGCGGCGCTGACCCTGAACACGCAAGACAGGTCATTGGTCTTGATCCGGGACTCGAGATAGGTCGCATCGAACGGATAGAGGATTGCGAATTCGACGCCGTCCCAGGCCCAGCGCTCTCCGGCGACACAGCGGCGCGCCGCGGCGCCGCGCGCCCGCTGCGCGTCGACGATCGGATTCTGCTCGGAGAGCGACGAGGCGAGCCAGCCGGCCGGCACCGTCTGCAGCAGCGATAGCGCGCCGCCGCTGTGATCGCTGTCCTGATGGCTTACGACCAGCCCATCGAGCGCGCGTATGCCGGTCGCGCGCAGCATCGGCGCGATGATGCGATTGCCGGCGTCCGCGGTGTCGTTGAAGCGCGGACCGGTGTCGTAAAGCAGCGCGTGTGCGCTGGTCTGCACCAGCACGGCGAGACCTTGCCCGACATCGAGCACGGTCACCTTGAACGTTCCCGGCGCCGGCGGCGGCGGAACGACGACGAACATCGGTGCCAGCCATGCGATCCCCAGAATCCGACCGGGGACGCCACGCGGTGCCAGCAGCCACAAAACGCCCATCGCCCCGGCCAGTGCTGTCCACAGCGGCGGCGCATGCTGCTGCCAGACCGCGGCGGGCAAGTCGCTCAGGAGCTCGAGCAGCAGCGCGATCCATGCGAACACCTGGTGCGCGATCAGCAGCAGGAAGTCCCATGGCAGCGCGATCGATGCCAGCGTCAGCGGTACGACGATGAAAGTCACGACCGGAATCGCCACCGCATTGGCCAGCGGCGAGACGATCGACACCTGCTGGAATAGCGCCAGCATCAGCGGAATCAGGCCGAGCGTGATCGCAGTCTGCGCGTGCACGGCGGCGCGCCAGGTCGAGGTGCGGCCGATTCGTCCGACGCCGGTGTAGAGCAGCAGGCCCACGGCGCTGAATGACAGCCAGAATCCAGGCGTGAGACTCGCCCACGGGTCGTAGGCGAGCACGACCGCAAGCGCCCACAGCCATACCACCGCCGCCGTGCCCGGCCGCGCGAGCCAGAGGCCGATCGCCGCCACCGTCAACATGTACAGCGTGCGCTGCGCCGGCACGGCGAATCCGGCCAGCAGCACGTAGCCGAACGCAGCCAGCACGCCGGCGATCGCCGCGGCCTTGCGTGCCGGCAACCGCAAGGTCAGCGCATGGCTCGTCTTCCATGCCCAGAACACAACCGCGCCGATCAGCGTGGCGAAGAAAGTCACGTGGAGCCCCGAGATGCTGATCAGATGTCCGATTCCGGTGCGGTTGAACAGCAGCCACTGCGCCGACGGAATCGCGCGTTCGTCGCCGATCGCGAGCGCTGCGATCACGCCGGCGTAGGGCCGCTCGCCGAGTGCTTGCAGTATGCGATCGCGTATCGATTCGCGCGCGCGTGCGACCTCGTCCTCGGCGCGCCCGGCGAACGCGTCGAGTCGGCGGTTGGCCTCGTCCTTGCGAACATAACCGGTGGCGCGAAGATCGTTGGCCAGCAGCCACGCTTCGACGTCGAAGCCGTGCGGGTTGACGGTGCCGTGCGGACGCTTCAACCGGACCGCCAGCGACCAGCGCTCGCCGGCGTGCAGGGCAGGCACTTCGCCGGGCTCGCCGCCGACCGCGAAGGGGCTGTACCAGGCAAGCGACACGCGCGACGGCACGACGGCGTCGGCCGGGGCGACGCTCTCGACGGCGAAGGCGAAGCGCGTGCCGCGATCGGCGGATTGCGGCAGCTCGTCGATCACACCGGCAAGGCGGATATCGCGACCCTCCCAAGCAGGCGAGAGCGCGTCGGCGAGCCGGAGCTCGGCGCGCCATGCCGCGTAGAAAAAGCCGCCGCTGCCGGCGGCGGCGGCGAGCACGACCAGCGCGACAACGGCGAATCGCGTGCGGCGCACGAGCAAGCACCACACGAGCGCCAGCAGCGGAACCCAGAGTGCAAAGCGCGGCTCCGGTAACGTGGCCCGGGTCTGCAGCACGACGACGCCGAGCGCGAAGGCCAGCAGAGCGAGCTGCAACGGCAAGGCAGGTTCCCCACGATCCGGCTTGGCGCCGAATGCATCAGTCTAGCCAGAGCGAGCCGGTGGCTGGTCGGCCGGATGGACGATCGCTGGCGCGCCGCATCGAGAACGCCCGGCGCGGTCGTGCCGAAGCTAGCGCAATTCCCTTCGTGCCCGCATGCGCAGCGCTATCGAAGCCAGCGCGATGCCACAGATCGCGAGCGGCGCGAATGCCAGCGCCGGGATGCCGCTCAAGTCCCACATTGCGCCGCTCAACACCGCGATCGCGACCGCGCCGGCGTAACTGATGGTGAACATTCCGGCAGACGTGCGTGCGACATCTTCGGGCGGGCAAAGCAGCGCCGGCAGCGTCAGGCCGACGATCAGCGCGGCGGCGTCGGAAAAACCCAGCAATGCGGCCCATACGATCGTGGCCGGTCCGACCATCAGTGTGAGCCCCGCGATCGACGACAGCGACAACAGGCCCGACGCCAGATAGGGCCAGAACTTGCGCTCGAGCTTGCCGGCAAAAGCCAGCAGCAGCAACGACGCCGGCAGCTGCCCGAAATTGAGCGCAGTCAGCGCGCCTCCGATCAGGTCGGGCCGGCCGGCGCTAGTCAGGTAGATCGGAATGAAGGCATTGGTGCCGAAATAGATCGCGTTGATGCAGCAAAACAATCCTCCGAGGCGCCAGACCAGCGGCCGGTGCCAGTCGGGGAGCCATTGCCGCGGTACAGCCGCGGGCGCGGCGCGATGCGCGCTGTTGCGCGCTGCGCCGACGTAGATTGCGACGGCGATGAGGGCGATCGGCGCCGACCAGGCGAGAAGCGAGATGCGCCAGTCTCCGCCGACCCAAGGCAGTACATACGGAATCGTCAGCAGCACCGGAATTATTTCGCCGACCAAAAGCCCGTTGGTATAGATCGCCGTGCCGAGGCCGATGCGCGCCGGCGCCCACTGGCGAACCGCGGTCGGCATGATCGGCTGCATGATCGCAATGCCAGCCGACATGACGACCGTCGTCGCGAACAGGATGAAGAAATCGGTCGAGAGGCCGCGCAGCGCCGAGCCTGTCGCGACGAGCAGCAATCCGCCGACCAGCGCCGTGGTCACGCCCAGTCGCGCCACCAGGAGCGACCCTGCCAGCGCGGCGACCGCGAACAGAGCCGGCGGGATGCTGGACAGCACGCCGACTTCGGTCGCGCTCAAGCCGAAGTCGTGGCGGATCATCGCCAGCACCGGAGGCACGGCGAGGATCGTCAGGCGCAGGCCGATGCCGGCGAGCCAGAGCAGGATCAGCGCCGCGGGCAGACTGCGGCGCCAGGAGTGTCGTTCGTTGGGCATCGGGTGCGCGGCGCCGCATTATCGCCGACGTCCGCACGGCGGTGCGTAGCGGCGACACATTTTTCGCGCGCGGTGTCGCAAAAAAACTTCGGCCGGCGCGGGCCTGACTGCCCGGGCCGGCCGAAGCCGGATCACGATATCAGGCGATCAGTTCTTCGCCGCTGCCTGGCCCAGCATTTCCTGGATCTTGCTGTCGAACTGTTCGTAAGGCATTGCGCCGACCAGGCGCACACCCTGCAGCTTGCCGTCCTCGATACGACCGAGCACGAATGACGGCGTGCCGTTGACGCCTGCGGCCGTGCCTTCGGCGATATCCTTGTCGATCGCGGCCTTGAACTTGTCCGCGGCGACGCACGACTGGAACTTGGCGACGTCCATTTTTACATTGGCCGCATAGCTCGCAATCTTGTCCTGCTGCAGCTGACTCGCGTTGACGATCATCGCGTGCCGCAGTTCCCAGAACTTGCCCTGTTCGGCAGCGCACCGTGCGGCGTTGGCGCCGCGCCGGGCGTTTTCGTGGAAATCGAGCGGGAAATCGCGGCTGATGAAGCGGACCTTGCCGGTATCGATGTAATTGGTCTTGATCTGCGCATACGCGGTGTTGTGGAACTGCTGGCAGAACGGGCACTGGTAGTCGGTATATTCGACCAGCACCAGCGGTGCATTCGCCTTGCCCTGGCTGAAGCCACCGGTCGGGGCGGCCATGCTGACCTTGTCGTCGGGCGCCGGCGCCGCTTGAGCTGCGCCCTGGCCGCCGCCTTGCTCGACGGCCTTGCGGATCGCCTTGAGCTCGTCGAGGATCTGTTGTGCCTGCTCACTGGTGATGCCGTCGGCGTGCGCCGGCATCGCGCCCGCCAGGACGACGGCGGTCAACGCCAGCGCGGCCATCGTGCGCCATGATCTGATCAACATTGCCTTCCTGCCTTCCTTGAGTTATCGAGAATCCGGGCGGGTACAGGGAGCCTGAGGGACCTTGCCCGAAGATTGGCCGCCATCATAGGGCGCATGCCGGGCATCGTCGCGGCGGCCCGATGTGAGGCATTTGATGAAGAATGAACGGTTGACGGCGGGGGCAATGGCTTACGCGCAGCGTCAGATTTGGCGGGTCCGGGTCACTTGTTGCGCGGCCATAACACCATCTGCGTGCAGCGGAACAGCGCTATTTTCTTGTCCGTAGCGCGATCGCTGACCACCGCATCCCAGACCTGGGTCGCGTTGCCCAGATGGACCGGCGTCGCGACGCAGGCTATCGTGCCGGTGCGCACGGTGCCGAGAAAATTGCTCTTGAGCTCGATCGTCGTGAAGTTGTCCGCGCCGGCAGGCAGATGCGCGAGGCAGCCATAGCCGCACGCGGTGTCGGCGAGCGCGATGACCGTCGCCGCATGAAGGTACCCGTTGGGCGCCAGCAACTCGGTGCGGATATCGAGCTCGGCGTCGATCGCTTTTTCGGTGACTGCGGTGAACCGCACGCCGATCAGCCCGGGCAGGAAGCCGATGCCGCGGTGCGCGAGTTGTTCGAGCGTGATGCCAGCGCGCAAGCTCAACCGTTTTCTCCTGCGCCGACGCGACGCCCGCGCAACCTACAGGCGCTGCTCGACCCAGCCACGAACGCTGGCGAGCGCCGCGGGCAGCGCAGCGGCGTCGGTGCCTCCGGCCTGCGCCATGTCGGGCCGGCCGCCGCCCTTGCCGCCGACCTGGGTCGCGACGTGGTTCACCAGGTCGCCCGCCTTGATCTTCGCGGTGAGGTCGGACGTCACCCCGGCGATCAGCGTCACTTTGCCGCCCTCGGTCGACCCCAGCACGATAGCGGCGGACTTGAACCGTCCCTTGAGCTGATCGAGCGTCTCGCGCAGTACCTTGGCATCGGCGCCTTCGATCGTCGCGGCGAGGACGCGGATCGCTCCGCCATGGCCGTTGACTTCGACCGCCTGCGCCGACAGGTCGCCGCCCTGGCTCGACGCGAGCCGGCCCTTCACGCGGGCAAGCTCCTTTTCGATCGCCCGCACGTTGTCCTGCATCTGCTGGATTTTGGCGGCGACGTCGTTCGGCGACGCCTTGAGAACGCGCGCCGCCTCGTTCAATTTCGCCTCGATCTCGTGCATGTAGGCGAGCGCGCCTTCGGCAGTGACTGCTTCGACGCGGCGTATGCCTGCGGCGACACCCGATTCCGACACGATCTTGAAAAAGCCGATGTCACCGGTGCGCGCCACGTGCGTGCCGCCGCAAAGCTCGGTCGAGAAATCGCCCATGCTGAGCACGCGGACCTCGTCGCCGTATTTCTCGCCGAACAGCGCCATCGCGCCCGATTTGATCGCCTCGTCGTACTTCATCAATCGCGCCTCGACCGGGTAATTGGCGCGGATCGCGCGGTTCACCAGCGCTTCCACCGTGCGGATCTCGATGTCGGTCATCGGCTGCGGATGCGAAAAGTCGAAGCGCGTGCGGTCCGGGTCGACCAGCGAGCCCTTTTGCTGCACATGATCGCCCAGCACGCGGCGCAATGCCGCGTGCATCAGGTGCGTCGCCGAATGATTCCAGGCGGAGCGCGCCCGCGCGTGAGCATCGACCGCCGCGACCACGGTATCCCCGATCCTGAGCTCCCCGTTCTTGACTTCACCGTGGTGGCCGAAGACGTCGGACTGGATCTTTTGCGTGTCGTGCACGGAGAAAAGCGTGAGGCACGCGCCGGTGCGCGAAAGTTCGCCACGATCGCCGACCTGGCCGCCGGACTCGGCGTAGAACGGCGTGCGGTTCAGGACGACGACGCCCTCCTGCCCGGTGGAAAGCGAATCGACCGCGCTGCCCTCGCGATAGAGCGCGACGACCCGGCTCTCCTCGGACAGCGTGTCGTAGCCGTCGAACACCGTCTTGGCGCCGGTATAGCTCAATCCCTCGGCCATCTTGAAGCCGGAGGCGGCGCGCGCGCGTCCGCGCTGCTTGTCCATTGCCACGTCGAACCCCGCGTGATCGACCCCGATGCCGCGCTCGCGGCAGACGTCGGCGGTGAGGTCAAGCGGAAAGCCGTAGGTGTCATACAGCGTGAATGCCGTGTCTCCCGGCAGCACCTTCGATCCGGACTTGCGCGCTTCGGCCAGCGCGGCCTCGAGAATCTTCATGCCGTGCTCGAGCGTCTCGGCGAAGCGCTCCTCCTCGGCCTGCAGCACTTGCGCGACGTAAGCCTGCTTTTGCGGCAGCTCCGGATAGGCATCGCCCATCAGGCGCGAGAGCTCCGGCACCAGCTTGTGGAAAAAGGGCTTCTGTTGCCCGAGTTGATAGCCGTGGCGGATGGCGCGGCGGATGATCCGCCGCAACACATAGCCGCGGCCTTCGTTGCCCGGAATGACGCCGTCGACGATCAGGAACGCGCAGGCACGGATGTGATCAGCGATGACGTTGAGCGATGGGGACTTGAGATCGCCCGCCTGCGTCAATGCCGCGGCCGCCTTGATCAGGTCCTGGAACAGGTCGATCTCGTAATTGCTGTGCACGTGCTGCAGCACCGCGGCCAGCCGTTCGAGACCCATGCCGGTGTCGACGCAGGGTTTGGGCAGCGGCGAGAGCACGCCTTTCGCGTCGCGATCGAATTGCATGAACACGAGATTCCAGATCTCGATGTAACGGTCGCCCTCGGCTTCCGCCGAGCCCGGCGGGCCGCCCGCGATTTCCGAACCGTGATCGTAGAAGATCTCGCTGCAGGGTCCGCAGGGACCGGTGTCGGCCATCTGCCAGAAATTGTCCGATGCGTACGGCGCGCCCTTGTTGTCGCCGATCCGTACGATGCGCTCGCGCGGCACGCCGATTTCGTCGGCCCACACATCGTAGGCCTCGTTGTCGGTGTGGTAGACGGTGATCCAGAGCTTGTCCGGCGGCAGTCCATAGATGTTGGTCAGCAGATCCCACGCGTACTTGATGGCATCGCGCTTGAAGTAGTCGCCGAAAGACCAGTTGCCCAGCATTTCGAAAAACGTGTGGTGCCGAGCCGTGTAGCCGACGTTCTCGAGATCGTTGTGCTTGCCGCCGGCGCGCAGGCAGCGCTGGACATCGGCGGCGCGGACGTAACTGCGCGTCTCGGTGCCGAGAAACACGTCCTTGAACTGGACCATGCCGCTGTTGGTGAACAGCAACGTCGGGTCGTTGGCCGGAACCAGCGAAGCCGACGGAACGATCGTGTGCCCGTTCGCGGCGAAATAGTCGAGAAACTTGCGGCGGATGTCGTTGGCTTTCATCGCGGCGATTGGCGAGGGCTTCGGGCTTCGGCGGGCAAGCCGAAACCCAACGCGACCCACTGAAAATTCAATATGTTAGCACAGGATTACCGCGCCAGCCCCGTCAGGGCGCGAGCGTCCGCAGCAGCTTGAAAATGGCGGAGAGCTC
This sequence comes from uncultured beta proteobacterium, assembly GCA_963828665.1. Taxonomy (GTDB): domain Bacteria; phylum Pseudomonadota; class Gammaproteobacteria; order Burkholderiales; family Casimicrobiaceae; genus PALSA-1003. Next base: position 57,122 of record CAWHFL010000002.1, on the reverse strand, counting down.
GAAGCCGCGCGACTGCAAAAAACGAACCTGCCGGCCCTTTTCTTTGTCGTTCACGGGCGCTGTCCCGAAGCGGCGCTGCCACAGCGCGAGCAACGCGGCATCGTCCTCGATCGGCGCGTCGCCCAGCGCGCCCTCGATTGCCTCGCCGCTTAAGCCCTTGCGTTTGAGCTCTCCGCGGATGCTCCGACGGCTGTAGCTTCCCGACTTCTGCGCCACCAGCGCGTGCGCATAGCGCTCATTCGACAACAGGCCCTGCGCGGAAAGCTCGTCGAGCACGGCAGCGATCTCGTCGCGCGTTGCGCCCTTGGCCAGCAGCCGCTGCTCGAGGTCGACCCGCGCGTATTCGCGCCGCGCCAGCAGGCGCACCGCCTGCGCCTTGAGCGAGACCGGTTTGCCCGCCCTCAACGAACAATCGCGAAAAGATCGCTAAATGTTCGCGCGCTACGCGTCTGCGGCGAGTGCCGGACGCGACGAGCCAGCGACCGGCACGCCCACGATGGCACGAATCTTCGCTTCGATCTCGGCGGCGATGTCCTGGTGCTCCCGCAACCACTCGCGCGTGTTGTCCTTGCCCTGGCCGATCTTGTCGCCGCCGTACGCATACCAGGCGCCGGATTTCTCGATGACGTTGTGGGTGACGCCCAACTCGATGATCTCGCCTTCGCGCGAAATGCCTTCGCCGTAAAGAATATCGAACAAGGCTTCGCGAAACGGCGGCGCGATCTTGTTCTTGACGACCTTGACCCGCGTCTCGTTGCCGACGACTTCCTCGCCGCGCTTGATCGAGCCGATGCGGCGGATATCGAGGCGCACCGAGGCATAGAACTTGAGCGCGTTGCCGCCGGTCGTCGTCTCCGGGTTGCCGAACATGACGCCGATCTTCATCCGGATCTGGTTGATGAAAATCACCAGCGTGTTGGCGCGCTTGATATTGCCGGCGAGTTTGCGCAGCGCCTGGCTCATCAACCGTGCCTGCAATCCGGGCAGCTGGTCGCCCATCTCGCCCTCGATCTCCGCCTTGGGCACCAGTGCCGCGACCGAGTCGATGACGATGACGTCGACACCGCCCGAGCGCACCAGCATATCGGCGATCTCGAGACCCTGCTCGCCGGTGTCGGGTTGCGAGATCAGCATCTCGCCGACATTGACGCCCAGTTTTCCCGCGTAGACCGGGTCGAGCGCGTTTTCCGCATCGATGTAGGCGGCCGTGCCACCGGCCTTCTGCACCTGGGCAACGACCTGCAGGCACAACGTCGTCTTGCCCGACGACTCGGGTCCGTAGATCTCGACCACGCGGCCGCGCGGCAATCCGCCGACGCCCAGCGCGATGTCGAGGCCGAGCGACCCGGTCGAAACCACCGACAGGTCACTTTGCACCTGGGCCTCGCCCATTTTCATGATCGAGCCCTTGCCGAACTGCTTTTCAATTTGCGCCAGCGCGGCGGTGAGCGCCTTGCTCTTGTTGTCGTCCATTGCGTTCATTCCGTTGGATTTGATCAGGCTTACGTTGCTCATCGCGGTCTCTTTCGGTGGCGGCCCGCCTATGCGGGCGAAGAATAAGACCATTATGGCATAGAACGATCGTTCGATAAAGGCCCTTGACGGCCTAGTCCAGCCGGTCGACCAGACCCTGCAGGGCGATGGCTACCGAGGCTGCCCGGATCGCTGCCCGGTCCCCCTCCAGCTGCCGGTGCAGCGCTTCGACGCCCGCCGGACCCGCCCAGGCGAACCACACGGTCCCGACCGGCTTGGCAGGACTGCCGCCCGCCGGACCGGCAATCCCCGTCACGGCCACCGTCCACTGCGCACCGCTGGCCGATCGGGCGCCTTGCGCCATCGCCAGCGCCGTCTGTTCGCTGACCGCGCCATGGCGCGCGATGATCCCGGGATCGATGCCCAGCTGTTCGATCTTGGCACGGTTCGAATAGGTGACAAAGCCCCGCTCGAACCAGCCCGAGCTGCCGGCGATGTCGGTGATCGCCCCGGCGACCAGCCCGCCGGTGCATGACTCCGCCGTCGCCAGCATCACCCGCCGTGCCAGCGCCAGCTCGCCCACCCGCGCGGCCAGCGCGCGGATGTCCTGGTCATTCGGCCGGAAAAATGTCGCGTTCAACGCTGCGATGTCGCGTTCAATGCTGCTCGTCGGGCCGCGCCCGATACCAGTAAGCATAAGCGTCTTCGAAGCCGAGGCGGCGATACAGCGCCAGCGCAGGCGCATTTTGCGCCGTGACCTGCAGGTAGGCGATGCGCGCGCCGCGCTGCAGCGACTCGGCCAGCAGCGTGCCGACGACGGCGCGCCCCAGGCCTTGTCCGCGCAATGGAGGCGCCGTGTGCACGGCGAACAGGCCGACGTGATCGTCCTCGATCTTGGCCAGGCCGCAGGCGACGACCTGCTCGCCGCGACGGACCACCGCGCCGATCTGCGGCAGCGGGTAGCTTGCGGCGCGCTCGACCAGCCGCGGCAGCGCGTCGCTCGCAACGCCGAGCAACGATCGCGTCGCCTCGACCCATGCCGTCATCGCGACGAGCTCGACTTCTGCGGCAGGCACGGGCCGGGCTTTGGCCGCCGCGAGGTCCGTGCGCAGGACCAGCGTCCGCTCGAATTCGCCCCAGCCGCGCTCGGCAAGAAAGGCATCGAGGCCGGACGGCAGCGCGAACGGCAGCATGCGAAAGATCGCGGGCAACGCCGCGGCCCGGTAAAAGTCGATGCAGTACGCGAGCTTGCGCTCGAGCGGCAGCGACGAGCGGTAGGTCGGATTGATGCAGCGCAGACGCTTGGTCGGCCCGGCGCGGTAGCCGAGCAGCCAGCCGTCATAAAGCAGCGATTGAAACGCGCCCGAGGCATTGAGCGCCATCTCCTCGAGCCGCCGCACCGGCGCGTGCTCGTCGGCGGCGTGCGCGCTCATCCGAATATTCGTTGCCACAGCGAAAGCACCAGCAACGCATATCCGGCCGCGACCAGGTCGTCGGTCATCACGCCGAGGCCGTGATGCCATTCGCGGTCGATCAATCCGGCCGGCGGCGGCTTGACGATGTCGAACAGGCGGAAGAGCAGAAACGCGAATGCCTGGTGCACCGGCTCGGCGCCGACGAAATACAGAATGGCCAGAAAGGCGACGACTTCGTCCCAGACGATCGCGCCGTGATCGGCGATGCCGAGGTCGCGCCCCGTGCGATCGGCCGCCCAGACGCCGACGGCGAATGCGACGACGACGGCAAGCGCATAACCCCAGTCGTTGACCGTCGCGCGGAGCAGTGCATCGAGCGGCAATGCGAGCAGCGTGCCGACGGTGCCCGGAGCGATCGGCGAGAGTCCGGTTCCGAAACCGAGTGCCACCAGGTGCGCCGGATGCGCGAGAAGAAAACGCAAGCTCGGCTTCTTCTTCATCGGCCTCTAGGCCAACTCATTGGCCCGCTCATTGGCCAACTCAAGGCGCGAAGTGATCGAACGCGTGCGGAAGGCGCTCGAGGGGACGTCCAGTCGCATCGCGGACCTCAAGACCCGCATGCTGCGCCGTGGCGATACCGATCCGGGTCAGCGGCAGCCCGAGCCTGTCACCGAGAGTGAGTATGGCGGCATCGCGCGCCCGCGGCGCGGCGAAGCAAAGCTCGTAGTCGTCGCCGCCGGCCAGCAGGCATTGCAGCGCGATCTCGCGCGCCGCGCCGCCGAGTTGGCGTTCGAGCGCCACCGAGCGTGGCAGCAGGTCCAGATCGATCGTGGCCCCGATCTGCGAGGCATCGAGCACATGGCCCAGATCGCCGACCAGACCGTCCGACACGTCGATCACGGCGCTGGCGATGCCGCGCAAACCCAGGCCCAGCGCGACGCGCGGGGCGGGACGCGCCAGTGCGTTCTCGCAACCGACGAGGTCGGCGCCTTCCAGCCGGATCCGGCCCGACTGGTGCGCGATCGCCAGCGCCGCGTCGCCGAGCTTGCCGGAAACCCAGATCGAGTCGCCGCCCCTCGCGCCGCTGCGACGCAACGCCCTCCCGGCCGGCACTTCACCGAGCACGGTGACGCAAAGATTGCGCGGGCCGCGCGTCGTGTCGCCGCCGACGAGGTCGACGCCATGCGCATCGGCCAGCGCAAAAAAACCGCGCGCGAACGCCGCAAGCCAGCCTTCATCGACCGAGGGCAGCGCAAACGCCAGCAGCGCCCAACGCGGCGTCGCGCCCATCGCTGCCAGGTCCGACAGATTGACCGCCAGCGTCTTGTGGCCGAGCGCCTCGGCGTCCGTCCCCGGAAAGAAATGGCGACCCTCGACGAGCATGTCGACCGACGCGGCGATTTCGAAACCCGGCGATGGCGCGATCAGCGCCGCGTCGTCGCCGACGCCGAGCACGGCGTTGCGCGCCGGACGCCGGAAGTACCGCTCGATGAGCTCGAATTCGGTCAACCGGTCTCCGCCGCGCGCGCAGTCGCCGCCAGCTTGTCGAGCACACCGTTGACGTATTTGTGTCCATCGGTGCCGCCGTAGGCCTTCGCCAACTCGACCGCTTCGTTGATCGCCACCTTGAAGGGCACGTCCGGCGCATGCAGGAGCTCCCACGCGCCGATGGTGAGGATGCTCTTTTCGATCGGGGAGACCTCACCCGGCTTGCGGTCGAGGTACGGCGCGTACGCGCTCTGCAGGGCGTCGTACTCGCCGGTGACGCCCTGCCACAGCCGGTCGAACAGCTTGCTGTCGCAGCGGGCGAAGCCGGCGCTTTCGGCAAGCTGGCCGCGAATCGTGGCCGGGTCGTTGCCCGAGAGCAGCCATTGGTACAGCCCTTGCAGCGCGAATTCGCGCGCGCGGCGACGCGGGCTACTGCTCATCGATTGCGTCGAGCAGGTTCGCCATCTCCAGCGCGGCGAGCGCGGCGTCGTGCCCCTTGCCTTCGGCGCGCGCCGAAGCCTGCGCATCGCTGTCGGTGGTCAGGATGCCGTTCCCGATCGGAATGCCGAATTCGAGTTGCACGCTGGCGAGCCCGGAGGCCGATTCGTTGGCGACAATCTCGAAATGGTAGGTCTCGCCGCGAATGACGGCGCCGAGCGCGACCAGCACATCGTAATCGCCGGTTTGTGCCATCCGCTGCAGCGCCAGCGGCGCTTCCAGTGCGCCCGGAACCGTCGCGATCGTGATTGCCGAGTCGGCCACGCCCGACTCGGCAAGCGCTCGCTGCGCGCCGGCCAGCAGTGCCTCGCCAATGGCCGGATTGAAACGCGAGAGCACGATGCCGACGCGCAGGTGCCCAGCGCGGGTGCTCGGAACGATTCTACGAATCGGCATGAAGATCGATGCTTGCCCTGCCGCGCGCGGCGAGGTTCGTCGCGCGCGCGTTCAGACCGACGCGGCGCGAGGCGGAAACTCCTCGTAGCCGGTGACGGCGAGATCGAATCCGGCCATGCTGGGCATCTTGCGCGGGCGCGCCAGCAGACGCATCTTGCCGACATTGAGGTCGCGCAGAATCTGTGCCCCGATGCCGTAGTTGCGCAGGTCCATCTTGCTTTCCACGCGCGGCTGGTCGGCGAGCGCCCGGTCGCGCAGGTCGAGCGCGGACTCCGGGCGATGCAACAGCACCAGCACGCCGCGCTCGGCGTGTGCGAGCCTCTCGAGCGCCGCGGGTATCGTCCACGAATGCACGCGGCTGCCGTAGTCGAGCAGATCGACGACCGACAAGGGCTCGTGCACGCGCACGACGGTTTCCTGCTCCGGCGATATGTCGCCGCGCACCAGGGCCAGATGCGTCGCGTCGGCCAGCTTGTCGCGAAAGGTCACCAGTCGAAAGTCGCCGGCGACGGTGCGGATCGCCCGCTCGCCGGCCCGCTCGATCAGGCGCTCGGTCTGGCTGCGATAGTGGATGAGGTCGGTGATCGCGCCGATCTTGAGCCCATGCTGGCGCGCGAAGTCGATGAGGTCCGGCAGCCTTGCCATCGTGCCGTCGTCCTTCATGATTTCGCATAGCACCGCGGCCGGCGAGAATCCGGCGAGCCCGGCCAGATCACAGCACGCTTCGGTGTGACCGGCGCGCGCGAGCACGCCGCCGCGATGCGCGACCAGCGGAAACACGTGGCCGGGTTGCACGATATCGTCGGGACGCGCGTTGGGCGCGCAGGCGACACGGATCGTGTGCGCGCGGTCGGCGGCCGAAATTCCGGTCGTCACGCCGCTTGCGGCCTCGATCGAGACGGTGAAATTGGTGCCATGCACCGAGCGATTGACCGGCGTCATCGGCGCGAGATCGAGCTGCCGAGCCCGCTCCTCGGTAATCGGCATGCAGACCAAGCCGCGGCCGAACCGCGCCATGAAATTGACCATCTCCGGCGTCACGGCATCCGCTGCGACGACGAGGTCGCCCTCGTTTTCGCGATCCTCTTCATCGACCAGGATCACGATGCGCCCGGCCCGGATCTCGGCGACGATCTCGGGGATCGGACTGATCGCGTGCGACAGCGCCGGCGAAGGCGCGGCCGTCTTGTCGATCGAGTGCAGGCGGGTGGGCTTCACGAGGGATGTCAAAGTCGTGACGGGGGCGCTCATTATACTGCGCCGGCGCGCCGCAGCAGCAGACGTATTGCCGCGCTTGCCGTCAGGCCAGCAGCATTTCCAGCGCCGCAGCGGTCAATTCACTGTTGCGATCGCCTAGCTCGGACATGACGCTGAAGTGATGTCGATCGGCGATGAACAGCGGGCTTCGCGCCGCGACCGGGCGGCATTGCGGCCAGCGCTCCCATAACAGCCACGATTGCCGGCCGAATTCGCTGGTCTCGCCACTGCCCGCGGCCAGCAGCAGCGGCGCGTGCACCTGGGCCGTGCAGTGGATCGGGCTCATTGCCCGCGCCTTGCCGCGATCGAGCTTCAAGTCGGCGTTGAACGAGACCTGGATCAGCGGCTCGAGATCGAATACGCCGCTGATCGCGACGCCTCCACGAATCGCGTCGACCGGCACGCCGTAGCGCCGCCAATCGGTCGCGTAAAGCATCGCGACCAGATGTCCGCCGGCCGAATGCCCGGCGACGAATAGTCGATCGACGGGTACGCCGTGCCTTTCGCCTTCGCGCCGCAGCCACGCGACGGCCTGCCGGCACTCCTCGACGATATGCGCGATGCTGACGTCGGGACAAAGGTCGTAATTGATGACCGCAACGCCGATGCCCTCGTCGACGAACGCCGGCGCGACGAACGAATGGTCGTCCTTGTCGAGCGCACGCCAGTAGCCGCCGTGAATGAACAGCAGCGCGCCCCGGGGGGACTCCGCCGGGAACAGGTCGAGCGTTTGCTTCGGCCCGCTGCCGTAGCGTAGCCCAAGCCGCGAATCGAGCCGCGATCTCGCGGATGCGCTTTCGGCCGACCAGCGCGCGAACCATTGCGGATGGTCGGGAAAGGCGGTCCGCAGGTTGTATTCGCGCTCGACGAAGTCGGCTTGCAACACGGTCAGGGACCCTGCGGGGCGACGATGCGTATGTGCAGCTCGCCCAGGCTTTCGATCCGGCCGACCAGCTCGTCGCCGGCTACGACGGCGCCGACGCCGGCAGGCGTGCCGGTGAAGACCAGGTCGCCGGGCAGCAATTCGTAATATTGCGCCAGGAAATGCAGCATGTGCGGCACGTCCCAGATCATGTCGGCAAGATCGCCCTGCTGCCTGATCGCGCCATTGACCTCGAGTGCGATGCGGCCGCGCTTCGGATGCCCGACTTCGGCGACGCGGTGGATCGGGCCGATCGGCGCGGCTTCGGCGAACGACTTGCCGATGTCCCAGGGCCGCTTGATTTCGCGCATCGCGTGCTGAAGATCGCGTCGCGTCATGTCGAGACCTACCGCGTAACCGAAGATCAACTCCTCGGCGCGCTCCGGGGCGACGCCGCTGCCGCGCGCGCCGATCGCGACGACCAGCTCGATCTCGTGATGATAGTTCCTGGTCGCGAGCGGATAGTGCACGTCGGCGACCGAGGGCGGCACCACCGGGACGATCGCGTCGGCCGGCTTGGTGAAAAAGAACGGCGGCTCCTTCGCCGCGTCGCCGCCCATCTCCTTGGCGTGCTCGGCGTAATTGCGGCCGACGCAATAGATATGGCGGACCGGAAAGGCCAGGTCGCTGCCGGCGACCGGCACCGAAGGGATGTCCCAGGCGGGAATCGCGTATTTCATCGTCGGCTTACCTGCGAAAGAAGAATCGATGGTCGTGGCGCGGCCGCTACGCCTCTTCAGGCAGCGTCCGGCTGGCGGTCGGGGGCGGCGCGGGCAACGGCATCCAGCGCGCGGCAGCTCGCGTCGATGCGTGTCAGCGTCGGATAGGGCTCGAGCGGCACGTTGGTGCGGCGGGCATTGGCGAGCTGCGGCACCAGGCAGATGTCGGCCATCGTCGGCGCATCGCCGTGACAGAAAGTTCCCGTCGTGGGTTCCGCGGCGAGCTGCGCCTCGAGCGCGGCCAGCCCCGTTTCGATCCAGTGCCGGTACCAGGCATCCTTGGCTTCCTCACCGATGCCGAGTGTGCGCGTCAGATAGCGCAGCACCCGCAGGTTGTTCAGCGGATGAATGTCGCAGGCGATCGCGAGTGCGATCGCGCGCACGCGTGCGCGTCCGGCGGGCGTCGCAGGCAACAGCGGTGGCTCCGGATGGCGCTCGTCCAGGTATTCGATGATCGCCAGCGATTGCGTCACCACGGTCTCGCCGTCGGTGAGCGTGGGCACGAGCTCCTGCCGGTTCAGCGCGCGATACGCTTCTCCATGCTGCTCGCCCTTGACCAGGTGAACGGGCGCGTAATCGAAGGGCAGCCCTTTCAGATTAAGCGCGATGCGCACGCGGTACGCCGCCGACGAGCGGAAATAGTTGTACAGCTTCATCGCATGCGCTTAGCTGAACGCGGATATGCCGGTCTGCGCGCGGCCGAGGATCAGCGCATGGACGTCGTGCGTTCCCTCGTAAGTATTGACGGTCTCGAGGTTCAGCAGATGGCGGATGACGTGGAACTCGTCGACGATGCCGTTGCCGCCGTGCATGTCGCGCGCCATCCGCGCGATCTCGAGCGCCTTGCCGCAGGAATTGCGCTTCATGATCGACGTGATCTCGGGCGCCGCCTTGCCCTCGTCCTTGAGACGGCCGAGTCGCAGGCAACCCTGCAGGCCCAGCGTGATCTCGGTTTGCATGTCGGCGAGCTTTTTCTGGATCAGCTGGTTCGCCGCCAGCGGCCGACCGAACTGCGAGCGGTCGATCGTGTACTGGCGCGCCGCATGCCAGCAGAATTCGGCCGCACCCAGCGCGCCCCACGCGATGCCGTAGCGCGCGTTGTTCAGACACCCGAACGGTCCGGCCAGGCCTTCGACGCCGGGCAGATGTTGCGTTTCGGGAACGAAGACTTCATCCATCACGATCTCGCCGGTGATCGAGGTGCGCAGGCTGAACTTGCCTTCGATCGCCGGTGCCGAAAGCCCCGCCATCCCCTTGTCGAGGATGAAGCCGCGAATCACGCCGTCGTCGGTCTTGGCCCAGACGACGAACACATCGGCGATCGGTGCATTGGAAATCCAGGTCTTTGCGCCGGACAGTTTGTAGCCGCCGGGCACGGACTTGGCGCGCGTCACCATCGAGCCCGGATCGGAGCCGTGGTCAGGCTCGGTCAGGCCGAAGCAGCCTATCGACTCGCCGCTGGCCAGCATCGGCAGGTATTTTCGGCGCTGCGCATCCGAGCCGTAGGCATGGATCGGGTGCATCACCAGCGAGCTTTGCACGCTCATCATCGAGCGGTAGCCCGAATCGACCCGCTCGATCTCGCGGGCGATCAGTCCATAACAGACATAGTTCAGGGCCGCGCCGCCGAACTCGGCGGGCAAGGTCGCACCGAGCAGTCCCAGGCTCGCCCATTTCGCGAAAAATCGCCGGATCGGAGCGCTCGTGGCGAAACGCGTCGGTGACGCGCGGCGCGAGCTTGTTCTGCGCATACGCATGGGCGGCGTCGCGCACCATGCGCTCTTCTTCCGAGAGCTGCTCGGCAAGCAGCAGCGGGTCGTCCCAGACAAAAGACGGTTTTGCTTGTCGGGACCGGCGTAGGCGTTCTGGGGCGTTAATCGGGCACTTTCGATGCGCGGCGCTCGAGGCGGCCCGCGCAGTACCGGATTATCGCTTGGCGCCGTCCCCGGCGCCAGCGCCGGCGAGGCGTCCGGGTTAAGCGGTCGCTTAGCTGGCGCCGCGATACACTTCGCGACGGTGCCCGACCTTGACCACTTCGACGGTCCGGGTCGCATCATCCACGGCGTAAACGATTCGGAACTCGCCTTGGCGAAGTCGATAACGCCCCTCGGCTCCGGCAAGCTTCTCGCAGCCCGGTGGGCGCGGTTCAGAGGCAAGCGCGGCGATTCGGTTCACGATGCGCTGGCGATCCTTCTTCTGACCAAGCGACTCGATCTCTTTTCCAGCCGACGGCTTGATGAGCAGCCTATATGCGGCCACGCTGCCGTAAGGCACGGACAAAGGATTCAAAAGAAACGCTTCGCTCGACCCTGCGCTGATCAAATGCAGCGAGGTCTTCTGCATCTTCGGCCAGCACGGCCTTTACGGCCTCATTGACCACGTCGGAAATTGACCGATCGGCGGCCGCGGCTTTTAACCGCAAGGCCCGGTGCACGTCGGCAGCAAAATAAACGGTGGCGCGCTTTGAATCATCCATGTGTCCACTATAACGCTTTGACGTTATAGCGTCAAAACAACGTCGCTTGTTCGGCGACACCCAACCAACGGCTTAGGCAATCCGCCGCAGCCGATCGCACGCGCCCCGACCTAGCATTTTCGCATCAGACGCGGCGGGCAACCCGCCCCGCGACAGGCGAAAAGGACTTGCGATGCGACGCCGGTGCGATGCCGTTGGCGGAACCTCCCGCCGCTCCGGTGGAGGCTTTTCGCTGATCGAGCTCCTGATCGGCGTTGCCATCGTCGGCCTGCTGCTGCTCGCCGCCGGTCCTTCCTATCGGCACTTTATCGCCGCGCAGGAGCTCGCCAACCACGCCCATTTCCTTGCCGGCACGCTGAACCGGGCCCGGAGCGAAGCGATCAAGACCGGATACCGGGTCAACCTGTGCAAGTCGTCCGACCGGCGGCAGTGCGCGGACGACGGCAGCGGTTGGGAGTCGGGCTGGATCCTCTACATCGACGAAAACCAGGACGGCGACATCAGCGACGGCGAGGCCGTCATCCGCACCGACGGGCCTTCCGGCAACGGCATCACCGTGCGCGGCAACCGCCCGGTCGCCGACTACGTTTCGTTCACCAGCCTGGGGCACGCCCGGATGCTTTCCGGCGCGCTGCAAATGGGCACATTCGTCGTCTGCAAGCCCGGCCAGGACGCGCTCGAGGTCGTGCTGGCCAACAGCGGTCGCGCGCGCGTCCAGACGACCGCGCAGCGCTGTCCCTAGCCTCGTGCGACCACGGCCGGCAGGGTTGTCGACGACATCCTGTCGGGCCGTTTGCACGCACGCAACCGTTTGTTCCGTTGGCAATACCTCACATCGGGCCGCTTTGCCTGTCTCTGGACGGCGACATACTATCCGCTGCACCGAACAGGGAGGTCTTTCATGGGAGAAGCCGCAATCCGGCCGCGAACGAGTCTGCTGGGCGAGCGCGCGCGCGGATTCACGCTGATCGAAGTGCTGGTCGTGGTCGCGATCGTCGGCATTCTGGCGGCGATCGCCCTGCCTTCGTACGCCGACTATGTCCGCCGGAGCAAGATCATCGAGGCCACGCGCGGCCTGTCCGACTACCGCACGCGGATGGAGCAGTACTTTCTGGACAACCGCACCTACGTCGGCGGCTGCGCGGCCATCGGCCCGGTCGTGCAGGCCAACGTCAGGACCTTTACATTCGCGTGTCCGACCGAAACTGCAACGACTTATGCATTGACGGCCACCGGAGTGGCAACCGAAGGCATGAACAATTTCGTCTACACGATCGATCAGTCGAACGTGCAAGGGACGACGAATACCTATTGGGGTAAAACCAGCGGGGTCTGCTGGGTGACTCGCAAGGATGGCTCGTGCACGTGACCCGAACCTATCTTCGGCCGTCTCAAGACGGCTTCACGCTGATCGAGCTGATGATCGCGGTGGTGATCTTCGCGTTCCTGATCCTGCTCGCCGGCCCGATGTACACCGACTTCATCGCCAACTCGCGCATCCGCAATGCCGGCGAAGCCCTGCTCAATGGCGTCCGGGTGACCCAGGCGGAAGCGGTCAGGCGCAATACGATAGCCCGGTTCGTTCTCGATCCGACGACCGGATACAAGGTGTTCGCGACCGATCCGGCCGACGGCACGGACGACGACGGCAGGGATGCGACCCATCTTTGGGCGGCCACGCCGTACGTGTTCGCGGACCAGGGCGCCTCGAAGGCGACGTTCACGCCCAACGGCGGCGCGACGACGGTCACCTTCGACGGCCTGGGACGCATCATGCCCAATGCCGACACCTCGGTTTCGCTGACGACGATCGATATCACCAATCCGGACGTAACGAGCCCGCGCAACCTTCGCGTGGTGATCAATGCGGTCGGAGGCAGCGGAGGCACCAAGCTTTGCGATCCGGCGATGCCGGCGGCTGATCCGGCGGGATGTCCATGAAGACACAAGTCAGCCTGAGCCGCGCCCAGGCCGGCGGCTTCCTGCTCGAGGCGCTGATCGGCGTCCTGATCTTCTCGTTCGGCATCCTGGGCATCGTCGGCCTGCAGGCCGCCTCGTTGCGCCATACCGGCGAATCGGAGTACCGCGCCGAGGCGATGTACTACGCCAATTCGCTGATTTCGCAGATGTGGACCGACAACCCGGCCGGACTGAAGAACAAGTACGACAGCACCGTCGGCACCGGCGCCGGCTACACCGCGTTCCAGGGCGTGGTCGCCGATTTGCCGGGCGGGGGGACCATCGCGCCCATCGTGCTGGTCGATCCGGCGAAGGACTGCACGAATACGAACGACGTTGCGCCACCGCCGTCGCTGCAAAGCCACGTCGTGGTTGTTTGCGTGTACTGGCAGGTGCCGGGCGACGCCGACATTCACAACTACATGACCATCGGCGTCGTCGGCGCCAATCCGTCCTAGAGATCGCACCATGGCCAACCTCTCCCCTCGCGGCAAGCAGCACGGCTTCAGCCTTATCGAGATCATGGTCGGCGTCGTCATCGGCATGATCGCCGTGCTGGTGATCTACCAGGTCTTCGCGACGTCGGAAGGCATCAAACGCAACATCACCGCCGCCGGCGACGCGCAGCAGAACGGCCTGCTGTCGTCGTTCATGATGGGGATCGAGCTGGCCAATTCCGGCAACGGCCTCGCGGTGGCGGCACAGGATCTCGGCACCTGTACTCCTGCTGGCAACGCGACCGATTCGCTGCGGCCGATCCCGCTGCTGATCACTGACGGGGGCGGCGCCAACAATCCCGATAGTTTCGTCATCTACTACAGCGTCGCGCGCACCTTCGTCTCCGCAGCCCTATTCACCAATACGTCGGTCGCCAACGCACCGTACCAGGTGCAAAGCGCCAACGGCTTCAAGAAGGGCGATGTGATCGTCGCGATCTCGAATCCATCCGGCACGGGGCCCTGCTACAGCTCGCTGATAACCGCCGACGTGCCCGCGGCCGACGTGAACGGTGTGGTCACCATCACGCACTCCGGCGCGCCGGCGACGATCGGCGCCTCGTCGACTCTGTTCAACCTCGGCCCGGCGAATCTGGTCCAGAAGGTACGCTACGACGTCGCCAGCGGCAGCCTGCGCAGCACCTCGCTGGTCGATCCCGCCACCGGGGCACCGGACAATGGGCAGCCGACCAATCCGCTGGCGTCGAACATCATCAACATGAAGGTCCAGTACGGCATCGACGATGTCGGCGACGGATTGATCCATCACTGGGTTCCTGCGACGGCAGGCACCGCCTATGGAGACTGGGATCCGGCGACGCTGCTGGCGGCGCCGATCGCGACGATCAACCGCATCAAGGCCGCGCGGATCGCGATCCTCGTCAAAAGCGAGCAGCACGACAAGGATCTGGCGGGCCAGGGCTTCACGCGCACCGTCTTTAACGATTGCGCCGACGGCGGGACCTGCTATCCGGTCACTTTCGCCATTCCAGCCATCGCTGCTGCAACGCAACCCTGGGGCTGGCGGTATCGCGTTTACGAGACAGTCATCCCGCTTCGCAACGAGGTCTGGAACAGGGAAGTATGAAACGCGACATGACATCGCCGATCCGGCGCCAGCAAGGCGTCGTGCTGTTCATTGCGCTGATCGTGATGGTGGCGATGAGCCTGGCCGCGATCGCGCTGATCCGCTCGGTCGACACGACCAACGTGCTGATCGGCAATCTCGCGTTCCGGCAGTCGTCGATCCTTCCGGCCAATCTTGCGGTCGAGCAGGCAGCGGCCGCGCTGTTCGCCGACGCCGCGCCTACCGGAGTCCCGACCATCGATCCCACCACGGACCTGCCGGCGGAGAACTACTACTCGACATGGCAGGCCAACGACGATGCACGCGGAATTCCGAAGCAGTTGCAGACCAAGAACGACTGGACGCTGCTGAAGACGCTGGACGTCATGGATACGACCAATGCCAACGTCGATGCAAAGAACAAGATCAACATGCGCTATGTCATCGAGCGCATGTGCGTCGCCGGCGCGGCAGGCATCCAGCCGTCGCCGCAATTCTGCGACATGCTGCCGCCGAAACAGAATCCGGGTACCACAGTCCACGATTGCGCGGTCGATCCGGGCGGCTGCCCGAAGCTCAACCCGATCCCGTTCTATCGGGTCACGATCCGGGTCGACGGACCGCAGAATTCGACATCGTTCCTTCAGGCGATGTTGCGGTGAAAGCCGCACAGGGAGAATAAAACATGCTGTACCAACCCGTTCCTCCCCTCGTCCGCCGCTGGCTGGCGGCGCTGCTTTCACTACTGCTGGGCCTCGGGCCGCTGGCGACTCCTGCGTACGCCGGACTGACGCCGCTCGCCGACGAGCCGATCAACATCAAGAACCAGGCCAAGCCCAACATCATCCTGACGGTCGACGATTCGACGTCGATGCTCTACGACTTCCTGCCCGACTACGTCGTAAGCAAGTATTGCCGCGACGGTACTGGCGCGATGAATGCGCCTTGCGGCTACAGTGGCTCGCCGGCCAACGCCGGCCCGGGCGGGCAGTACGTCTCGCCGCAGTACGTATGGGCCCAGCCTGCGCTGGCGACGCTCGGCACCGTCGCAGCGCCCTTTCCCGCCTATGCGACCGGCGCCGGCGCGGTGCCGGCGAGTTTCAGCCCGCAGCTGTTCAGCAATAGCGGCCCGGGAGCGGGCTGCAACCTGACGCCGACATTTCCCAATCCGCCCAGTTGCACCGGCGGCATCGACCCGGGTGCTTTGCCCGGATTGTCGATCTATCCGGTCGCCTCGGGCTCGCCTCAAGCCGGCCTTCCGTACGAATACTGGGAGCTGTGGCCCGCGCCCGTGCACAACAGCGCGCTCAACCACATGTATTACAACCCCCGGCTCACCTATGACCCGCCGGCGTATTCGGACGCCACCAGCTATCCGCAGATGGACGCCGGCAACACGACGAACTGGACCAAGGTCCGCGCCGACCCATTCACGACCGCCGATCCCCTCGACTGCTCGAGCGAGCCGTGCGTCGACCTGACGGCGAACGTCATCGTCGGCCAGTGGTGCAATTCCGACTGGACACAGGGCAACGACGACAGCGGCGCGCCCTTTGTCACCAATCCCGGCCATTGCCGGACCAACGGCCTCGTCGCCGCGGCTTCGGCTGGCGCGCCGGCCGCGATCGGCGACTACATGTATCCGTGGGCGCCGGCGGGCATCACGCCCGAACGACGTGACGCCGAAGGTCGACACGAGCGTCCTGAGTCCGTGGAATTCCGCCAGCCCGGTCAACGCCACGCATCAAGGCCGCCTGGACGGGCGCGCAGGATCCGTTGTCAACACCGACGAATTATTTCTACGAAAACGACAACGTGCTGTGGTGCGACACCACCAGCCCCGACTGGCCGCAGACCGGCCCGTCGGTTCCGCAGACTTGCCAGGGCATGCAATGCGCAGGCCTGCACCCCCAACGCAGTCCAACCGACCTGCGGCGGGAGGTAAGCGGCACCTGCAGCGGCGTCATTGCCGCCGGCACGTGCACAGGCGCCATCGCGACGCAAACGTGTACCGGTTTCGTCAAGGGTGTTTGCGCCGGCAACCAGGCCGGCGCCTGCAACTTCCAGCCCGGCGTCTGCAAAGCGACCGGGGCGGGAACCTGCACCGGCGCGCCGACCTGCACCGGCGCGGTCGCGGCCGCGTGCAACGGCGTCGACCCGCGAAGCATGCGTCGGCGGATCGCCGGCGAGCTGCAACAACATGGTCCCCGATACCTGCAACGGCGGCACGCAGCAGAGCTGCAACCCTGTCGCCCAGATCGTGCAACGGCGCCGGCGCGCAGACCTGCGCCAATATCCACGAAATACCGCCCGACCCGGCGACCTGCACCAGCGGCTGGGTTCCCGCCGGCTGCAACATCAATCCCGACCCCGAAGGCACCTGCGTCTATACGACGACCTGCCCGCCGTCGACATTCGCCGGCAACTGCAGCATCCAGACCGGCAAGGTCTGCGCCAAGGACGCCGATTGCCCGTTCATCAACGGCACCTGCAGCGTCGCGGGCAATACCTGCACGAGCAACGCCGACTGCAGTCTCAAGCGCTGCCAGGGCGCGTCCAGCGGCTCCTGCAACGTCAACACCGACTGCCCGGTCACCGGCGGCACCTGCGCCAAGATCAGGCCTTTCCTGCACGATCAACGCCGGCGTCAGCACCTGCCCGGCGGCCGGCAACTGCAACAATCCCCCGAACGCCGTCTGCACGTCGAACCCCGGCTCCTGCCCGGGCATTTCGGCGCATTGCGCGACGACCACCGGTACGAGCTGCCCGACCGTCGGACCGAACAGTGCGTCCTGCCCTGTCGTTCCGCTGAGCGGCACCTGCAACAACCCGCCGAACGCGGCTTGCACGACGGCGGCGACCTGCCCGGCGATCGGCAACCACTGCAGCAATCAGCCGGCGACGGCCTGCGCCAGCGCCGCCGCCTGCCCGGCGACCGGAACCTGCACCAACGGCGCCGGTGCGTGCAACGTCAACGCCAACTGTACGGCCACAGGAGCGAGCACTTGCACGAACAGCAAGAAGCTCAGGGCAGGCATGCACGGTCAACACCGATTGTGATTTCGGCGGAACGTGCACGAACTCGAACAGCCTCGGCGACGCCTGCACTGTCGCCGGCACAATGCACGACGGTCGGTACCTGCACGAACGCCGGCGCCACTTTCGGCAACGCCTGCGCGACCAACAGCAACAACAGTGTTCCCGTGCCAGGACCTCGGTACATGTCCCGCCGGCAGCGTCAACGCAACGTGTAACGTAACGGGAAAGACGGCGCAGTGCGCGCACGCAGGGAACTTGCACCAACACGGCCCTTGGTTGCCTGGTGAACGCGGACTGCGCCGCCGTCGCGGGCACGTGCTCGGCGGGCCTGCCGAACACGACCAGTTGTGCTGGCAACTCCGACTGTAACGTCGCCAACGTCTGCGGCAGCAGCCAGAACAACGGCGCGACATGCGATCCGGCCAACATCACCGCGACCTGCATCCCGTTCCAGGGCACTTGCAGTATCCAGGGCAACGCCTGCACGACCTCGGCCAACTGCGCAAAGTCGGGCTTCTGCAGCATCCAGACGACGCAGGTGTGCTTCGCCAATTCGGACTGCGCCAACCAGCCGGGAGCGATGGACCCGAGCACCGCGCGTTGCGACTCGTCCGGCGTGAGCGGGTAACAGCACTACACCAAGATCTGCTTGCCGATGCCAACGGCGCGGGCAAGACCTGCCGCCGCAACAACCACGCGTATGCGTCGGACGGCACGACGGCCAGCCAGACCAACTATCCGAGCGGCAAGTTCACGACGCCGGTCAGCGGCGAAATTACCGCCGGCATGGGCTGCCACGCCACCGACCACTATACCTCGGTTCCGCGCCACTACTGGAAGACCGAGGTCGAGTGGTGCGACAAGACGTCTCACCGCCGGCGACAAGTGGCTGGGCTACGGCACCGTCGGCCCGACCGCCGTGCCAGTCGTTCAAGGACGGCACGCACGTCTACCCGCGCTTCTACCAGTTCGGCGCGGCGCCGGGCACCGACAACGTGAACCAGGCGGCGTTTGCGCGTGTCGACCTGGTCGCGGCGGCGGCACCCTACACGCACACCTGGACCGACGACTCCGGCACGGTGCAGACGGTGAACCGCACCTATGCGGAGGAGATGACCAACTACGCGAACTGGTTCGCCTATTACCGCACGCGGCTGCTTGCGGTGAAGACGGTAACCTCGCTCACGTTCCTCGGCAAGACAGCCGGCACGCTGAACCTCGACGACCAGTTCCGCGTCGGCTTCCATACGATGTTCAGCTTCGCGACATCGTTCGTCGACATCGCCGACTTCGACGCGACGCAGAAGGCCGCCTGGGCCACGCAGCTGATGAACCTCAAAGTTCCGCTCGGCCAGGAAACGCCGACGCTGAACACGATCTCGCGGATCGGCGAGTACTACCTGAACGGCAGCAATCCTTCACTGCCGGGATCTACCGACCCGATCGTCCTGTCGTGTCAGAAGAACTGGCATATGTTCTTTACCGACGGATTCACCAACCAGAACTCGCTGCCCGTCACCACCGTCGGCGACATGGACGATACCCTTCCGGCGGGTCAGTTGCCGATTGGCGGCACCGCGGTGCCCATTACCGGGCTCACTCCCGGCGCCGCGTGGCCGCACGCCGTTCCAGGAGGACGTGAGCCCCGGCCAACCGGTCAGCAACTCGGCGTCCGACTACGTGACCAACTACTGGGTTACGAACCTGCGCCCGGCGATGCCCGAGAACGTCGCCACCAGCGCGCGCGACCCGGCGAGCTGGCCGCATCAGAACTTCGCGGCGATGTCGCTCGGCACCGAAGGCATCCTGCCTTCGGGCAACCAGTCGAGCGTCGAAGCTCAGCTCACGACCGGCGCATTGCAATGGCCGAAGCCGCAGCCGACGGTCTACAAGCCCGATCAGTCCGGCGTCGACGATCTGTGGCACGCCGCGATCAACGGCCGCGGACGCTTTGTCAACGCGCAGTCGGCGGACGAGCTCAAGCTCGGCATGGGCCAGATACTGCAGGACGTGGTGAACCAGGCGGGAGCCCGCACCGGGACATCGTTCCAGAGCACCAGTATTTCCGGCGCCAACAATTTCATCTATCGGACGTCGTTCCAGCCGGGCTGGGGCTCCAGCCTTCGCAAGGTGCAGATCGATCCGGTGACCGGCGCGGAAATCTCGGTTGCGTGGGACGCGTCGACGCAACTGGCGACGCAGCTCACCGTCGTGCCGGGAGTCAAGGACACGCCGTGGTTCACCGATCGCATGGTCGTAACCATGGACGACACCGGCAACGCGGTTCCATTCCTCGACTACCAGCATCGGCGCGAACCAGCTCGATTCGCTGGCGCCGGGCAAGACCCCGCGCGCTCAGGCGATCCTCGCGTTCCTGCGCGGCGATCGGAGCAAGGAAGGGACCTAGGTCGGCCAGTTCCGCGTCCGCATCGGCGGGTTGCTCGGTGACATCGTCGACTCGCAGCCCGTCTATGTCGGGCCGCCGGCGGCGCCGTATCTGGAAGCCAACGATCCGGGCTACACGACGAACTTCAAGGACGTACGTCGCGTTCAAGACGAGGCCGGCGCGCATTTATGTCGGCGCCAACGACGGCATGCTGCACGCATTCGACGACGCCACAGGCAACGAGGCGTGGGCGTATGTGCCGAGCGACCTGTACCGGCCCGATCAGACCGGGCTCGGCGCGCTGTCGTACCAGGATGGCGCATTGCCGCCGTTCCAGCATCACTTCTACGTCGATGCGACGCCGCGGATCAGCGACGCCAACTTCGGCGGCGGCGCCGCAGACTGGCACACGATGCTGGTCGGCGGGCTCGGCAAGGGAGGCAAGTCGTACTACGCGCTGGATATCTCACAGCCGAACGACATCACCAGCGAGATCGAGGCGGCGAAGCGGGTGCTCTGGCAATTCACCGATGCCGACATGGGTTATACGTACGGCAGGGCGATCATCGCCAAGACGCATGCGTTCAGTAACCAGTGGCTGGTGATCGTCCCTTCCGGGTACAACAACGCGTCCGGCGTAGGCAAGGTCTTTTTCCTGCGTGCCAGCGATGGCAAGCTGCTGAAGACCCTGTCGACGGGAGCCGGCACCCCGACCGACCCATCCGGGCTGGCGCATATCGCGGCGTACGAGAAGGACTTCCGCAACCAGTTCGCCGAGCAGATCTACGGCGGTGACCTGCAGGGTAACTTCTGGCGCTTCGACGTCTCCGATCCGGATGACACCAATTGGGGCGCGGCGGAAAAGATCGCGAACCTGACCGATCCGGCCGGCAAGCCGCAGCCGGTGACGACACCGCCGCAGATCGAGATCGACATTTCCAACGGCATCGACCGCTGGGTATTCGTCGGTACCGGCCGCCTGCTGGACGACCTGGACCTGACGACCCCGGCTATCACCGATCAGATCCAGACGATGTACGCGTTCCGCGACGGCACCGCCGGCGCGCCGGTCGCGCCTTGGCCGGCAACGCTGGACCCGCGCACCGACATGGCGGAGGTGACTGATGCTGCAGGGCTCGCGGCCAAGCCGGACAAGGGCTGGTACGACGACCTCCCGCTCGGTCAGCGCATCGTCGTTCCGGTGCAGGCGACGCTGTCGGTGATCGCGTATGTCGGCACCTCGCCGCAGACCGATCCATGCCTCACGGGACAGCCGGCCACGCTCTATGCCAGGGAATATGCCCGCGGCAACTCGCTTCTGGTCGATGACAGCGGAGCGACGATCGAAAGCATCTTCGAGAGCCAAGGTATCGTCGGCCTCGAGCTCGTGGCGCTGAGCGGCGGCAGCAGTGACAGCGGCGCGGGCGGATTCCCGGACCTGCGCATTGCGATCACTGCCGGAGCGCCGGGCGTGCCGACGGGCTTTATCAAGCCCAAGGCGCCGGACTTCGCGCAAAAACATCGGATGTCGTGGCGCTTGCTGGGCCAGTAGACATATCGCATCATCGGGGGCTGAATGCGGCCGCTTTCGCGCCAGCGGAAGCGGCCGCGCTCTTTTGCTGTCCCCGGCGATCCCTCAAGTGAGCACCGCAGCAACCTTCGACCACGCCCTGTTCGACGCGCCCCCGGCCAGCGAACGGCCGCTCGGCGTGTCGGTGCTGGCGTCGACCTTGCTCCACGTGGCGCTCATCGCGTTGCTGGCGAGTGCCAAGCCCACGGTATCGCTGCTGCCGGCCTGGCAGGCAATGACTGCGTCGATCCAGGTCGAGTTGCAACAACCGCCGGCGGTCGTGCCCGAGCCGCCACCGGAACCGGTCACTGTGATCAGCGTGCCCGAGGCGGAGCCCGCGCAAGCGCCCGCTCCGCCGAAGGAGGTGACCGTCAAGGTGCCGGTACCGATAAGCGCCCCGCCAAGCGCCGCGGCGACGCAACCGGTAAGCATTCGCACGGGCCCGCCGAACCCGAACGGGCTCGGTCGCTGTCGCCTGCTCGCCGATCCAGAGCAGGTAAGCACTGCGACGGCCGCGCGGCTGGCGCAGCGCTTTCCGGTGTCCGCTGCGCGCGCGCCCAAGCTGAACGGCGCGGTCATCACCGGCTATCCGATCGATGCGGCACGGGCGCATCAAAGCGCGCGCATCGCGGCGGTGCTGACGGTGGACGCCTCGGGGAACATCGTCGATCGCGACATCGTTCTCTCGCCCGACGATCCGACGTTTCGCGCGGCGGTGCTGACCGCGCTTGCCAGCACCAAATTCACCCCGGCCGAGCTTGACGGCAAGCCGATCACCTATTGGGCAATCCTGGAATTCGTGTTCGACATCGATCCGCCGGGCGGTCGCCAGACCGCGGCGGGGCGTTGAACGCGCACGCAACCAGGCGCCGCCGCCGGAGCGGATGCGGGTGCCGGGTCTGCCTCTCGAGGCTAGCCCATCGTCGGCATGTGGAACCCCGGCGCGGCGCTGCCGTCGTCCGGCCAGCGCGCGGTCACCGCCTTGCCGCGCGTGTAAAAGCGCACGCCGTCCATGCCGTGCACGTGCAGGTCGCCGAAAAGCGAATTGCGCCAGCCGCCGAACGAGTAGAACGCCATCGGCACCGGGATCGGCACGTTGACGCCGATCATGCCGACCTCGACGTCCTGCTGGAACTTTCGCGCCGCGAAGCCCGAGCGCGTGAACAACGCCGCGCCGTTGGCGTAGGGATTGGCGTTGATCAGCTCGATCGCGGCGTCGAGCGACTCGGCCCGGACGATCGCCAGCACGGGGCCGAAAATTTCCTCGCGGTAGATCGCCATCTCCCGCGTGACCTGGTCGAACAGGGTCGGGCCGACGAAGAACCCATTCTCGTGGCCGGCACGCGGGCGCCCCGGCCATCGACGACCAGCGTCGCGCCCTCGTCGACGCCGCGAGTCGATCAGTCCGACGATGCGATCGCGCGCGGCGCAGGTGATCACCGGGCCCATTTCCGATTCCTTCCGGTCGCCCGGCCCGACGGCGATGCGGCGCGCGCGCTCGGCGAGCCTGTCGCGCAACAGGTCTCCGGCATCGCCGACCGCGACGGCGACCGACACCGCCATGCAGCGCTCGCCGGCCGAGCCGTACGCGGCGCCGATCAGCGCCTCGGCGGCGAAGGCGATGTCGGCGTCGGGCATGACGACCGCATGGTTCTTGGCGCCGCCCAGCGCCTGCACGCGCTTGCCGTGGCGTGATCCGGTCTCGTAGATGTAGCGCGCGATCGGCGTCGAGCCGACGAACGACACCGCCTTGATCGATGGATGCGCGAGGATCGCGTCGACCGCCTCCTTGTCGCCGTGCACGACGTTGAACACGCCGTCGGGCAGCCCCGCTTCGGCCAGGAGCTCGGCCATGCGCAGGCTCATCGTCGGATCGCGCTCGGAGGGCTTGAGGATGAACGCGTTGCCGCAGGCGAGCGCGACCGGGAACATCCACATCGGCACCATCGCCGGAAAATTGAACGGCGTGATGCCGGCGCATACGCCGACCGGCTGGCGCAGCGAAAAACTGTCGACGCCGGTGCCGACGTTGTCGCTGAAATCGCCCTTGAGCAGATGCGGGATGCCGGTCGCGAACTCGACCACCTCGATGCCGCGGGTGATCGAGCCCTCGGCGTCGCTGATCGTCTTGCCGTGCTCCTGCGACACCAGCCGCGCGAGGTCGGTCTTGTGCGCTTCCATCAGGTCGCGAAAGCGCATCAGAATGCGCGCGCGACGCAACGCCGGTGCAGCGCGCCAGGCGGGCAGCGCCGCGGTTGCGGCGGCGGCCGCGGCGTCGACGTCGGTCGCGTCGCTCAGCGGAACATGGCGCAGCACTTCGCCGGTCGCCGGGTTGGTCACCTCGGCGTAGCGGGTCGTGTGCGCAGCCACCGCCCGGCCACCGATCCACAGCGGCAGGCGCTCCAGTGTCGTCAGATCCATGTTTTCTCCTGCTTCATTCGACATCATGCAGCCGTGCGACGTAGCGCGCGACCATGTCGACTTCCAGGTTGACCCGCGCGCCGGATGCGAGGCCGCCCAAGGTCGTCACGGCCAGTGTATGCGGGATCAGATTGACTGCAAAGCGCCGTCCCGCGACGGTGTTGACGGTGAGACTGACGCCGTCGACGGCGATCGAGCCCTTGCTGGCGATAAAGCGTGCGAGCTCCGCCGGCGCCTCGATCTCGAGCTCGACGTTCGCGCTGTCGCTCTGCCGCGCGCTCGAACCGCGTCACCACGCCGACCCCGTCGACGTGGCCCGCCACCAGATGACCGCCGAGCCGGTCGGAAAGTTGCAGCGCCTTTTCCAGATTGACCGGACCCGGACGATCGAGCCCGGCGGTGCAGCGCAGCGTCTCGCCCGACACATCGAAGCGGAGCGTCGTCGCCGTCGATGGCGACGATCGTCAGGCAGCAGCCGCTGACGGCGAGGCTGTCGCCGACGCGCAGGTCCGACACGTCGAGCGGGTCGGCGACGAGCGTCAGCGCGAGGCCATCGGCCGCGGGTTTCGCCGTCGCGATGCGGCCGACCGCCTGCACGATGCCGGTGAACATCAGCGCACGATCCGGGCGAGGATGCGCCAGTCGGCGCCGACCGGATCGACGCCGATGATGCGCAACGGCGTGCGATCCGCCAGGCGCTCGAGCGGCGCCGGCAACGCGAACATGCCGCGCGCGCCATCGCCCAGCAGACAGGGCGCCAGGTAGATCAGCAGCTCGTCGACCAGGCCCGCCGCGAGCAGGGCGCCGTTGAGCCTGGCGCCGGCCTCGACATGGAGCTCGTTGATCTCTTCGGCGGCGAGCGCCGACATCATCGCCGCCAGGTCGATCCGGCCGTCGCGATCGGGCAGGATCAAGCGTGCGCACCTGGCCCGGCCACGCGGTTTTCGGTGTCGATGCGGTCACCACGATGATGTCGCCCTCGGCCAGCAGCCGCGCGTTTGCCGGCAGCTCGCCGTGGCGGTCGACGACGACTTTGACCGGCTGGCGCGGCGTGTCGATCGCGCGCACCGTGAGCTGCGGGTCGTCGTGCTGGACGGTGCCGATGCCGGTCAGGATCGCACACGCCCTCGCCCGCCAGCGATGGCCGTCGGCGCGCGCTTCTTCGCCGGTAATCCATTGGCTCGCGCCGTTCTCCAGCGCGGTGCGGCCGTCGAGGCTGGCCGCGATCTTCACCCGAACCCACGGGCGTCCGTGCTCGACGTTCATCAGCCAGCCCGAGTTGAGCTCGCGCGCACGATCCTCGAAGAGGCCCGTACAGACTTCGACGCCCGCTGCGCGCAACCGATCCGCCCCATGCGCTGCCGGCGCATACGGGTCGGCCATCGCGGCGACGACCCGCGCGATGCCCGCGGCGAGCAGGGCCTCGGTGCAGGCAGGCGTCCTGCCCTGGTGATTGCACGGCTCCAGCGTCACATAGGCGGTGGCCCCGCGCGCGTCGCCGCCGCGGGCGAGCGCGTCGGCGAGCGCCGCGACCTCGGCATGCGGCCCACCGGCGCGCTGATGCCAGCCTTCGCCGACGATGCGCCCGTCGCGGACCAGCACGCAGCCGACCCGCGGATTGGGCGTCGTCGTATATAGACCGAGTTCGGCCAATTCCAGCGCGCGCGCCATGAACGCGCGGTCGTGGTCGT
Source organism: uncultured beta proteobacterium (assembly GCA_963828665.1). Lineage (GTDB taxonomy): Bacteria > Pseudomonadota > Gammaproteobacteria > Burkholderiales > Casimicrobiaceae > PALSA-1003. The sequence continues at coordinate 31,849 of CAWHFL010000002.1, read as the reverse complement.
CGAAACGGGGCATGCTCGGGATCGAAATCCAGGCGAGGCGCCGCGCTTGCGGCAGCGCCCTCAGCGCGGCTTGCGCCGCACCGGCGCGGGCTCGACTTCCTGCAACGCGTCCCGGAAATCGGCCACGTCCTGGAAGCTCCGGTAGACCGAAGCGAAGCGGATGTAGCCGACCTTGTCGAGCTTGTAGAGCTCCTGCATCACCATCTCGCCGACCTGGCGGGACGGAATCTCGCGCTCGCCCAGCGCCAGCACCTGCTGCACGATGCGCTCGACCGCCTGGTCGACGTATTCGGTCGGCACCGGACGCTTGTGCAGCGCGCGCTGGAAGCCGCTGCGGATGCGATGCACGTCGAAATCCGACCGCGTTCCGTTCTGCTTGACGATCTGCGGCAGCCGCAACTCCGCCGTTTCGTACGTCGTGAAGCGCTTCTGGCATGCGGGGCAGCGGCGGCGGCGGCGGATCGAATCGCCGGCCTCCGAAACGCGCGAATCGACGACCTGCGTATCTTCGCTGCCGCAGAACGGGCACTTCATGCCGGCCGGTAAACCGGAAATCTCGCCGTCATCGCGGCGAGTGCATGGACGACGCGATCGCGCGTGACGGTGTCGGTCGGCGCGTCGAGCACGTCGGCGATCAGGTGCGCGAGACGCTCGCATTCGATCTCGCCGAATCCGCGCGTCGTGATCGCCGGGCTGCCGATGCGCACGCCGCTGGTGACGAATGGCTTTTCGGGATCGTTCGGTATCGCGTTTTTGTTGACGGTGATATGCGCCGCCGACAGTGCCGCCTCCGCGTCCTTGCCGGTGATCTTCTTCGCCCGGAGGTCGACCAGGAACATATGCGAGTCGGTGCCGCCGGAGACGATGCGCAAGCCGCGCTCCTGCAGCACCCTCGACAGCACGCGGGCGTTCTCGATCACGCGCTCCTGGTAGATCCGGAACTCGTGCGACAGCGCCTCCTTGAACGCGACCGCCTTGGCGGCGATGACGTGCATGAGCGGGCCGCCCTGCAAGCCGGGAAAGACCGCGGAGTTGATCTGTCGCTCATGCTCGGCGCCGGCCAGGATGAATCCGCCCCGCGGTCCGCGCAGCGTCTTGTGCGTCGTGCTGGTGACGAAATGCGCGATGCCGACCGGGCTGGGATAGACGCCGGCGGCGATCAGTCCGGCGTAATGCGCCATATCGACCATCAGGAATGCGCCGACCGAATCGGCGATCGCGCGGAAACGCTTCCAGTCGATCACGCGCGAATAGGCCGACGCGCCAGCGATGATCAGCTTCGGCTTGTGCTGCCGGGCAAGGCGCTCGGCGGCGGCGTAGTCGATCACCTCGGAGACCGGGTCGAGCCCGTAGGCGACGACGTTGAACCATTTGCCGGACATGTTCACCGGCGAGCCGTGCGTCAGGTGGCCTCCATGCGGCAGGCTCATGCCGAGCACCGTGTCGCCCGGCTCGAGCACGGCGAAAAATACCGCCTGGTTCGCCTGGGCTCCCGAATGCGGCTGCACGTTGGCGAATTCGGCGCCGAAAAGTCTTTTCACCCGATCGATCGCCAGCCTTTCGGCGATGTCGACGAATTCGCAGCCGCCGTAGTAGCGCTTGCCCGGATAGCCTTCGGCGTACTTGTTGGTCAGCTGCGAGCCCTGCGCCGCCATGACCGCCGGGCTCGCGTAGTTCTCGGACGCAATCAGCTCGATATGCGTCTCCTGGCGCGCGTTTTCGCCGCAGATCGCTTTCCACAGCTCGGGATCGGACTGACTCAGTGTCTGCGCGCGCTGCGGCATGGGAACTTGTCGTCAACGAAAGGCCGCATTTTACCACCGCGATCCTGCTTTGCCGCAGTGCGGCAAAGGCGATTGCCATTGCCGCCATCGCGGGTTAATCTTCAACGCGCGCCGTCGGGGCACGGCGTCGTCCGCTGCTCGACGATCGGACGCCGGTCGTCCGAAAGCCTGTGCGCCAACTGTCTGGGGGTCGCCGTGTCACTCCTCCTCTCGCTGTCGCGACTGATCGACCGCATCACCGAGCGCATCGGCCACGCGCTGTACTGGCTGATCCTGGTCACCGTGCTGATCAGCGCCGCCAACGCCGTCGTGCGCAAGGCGTTCAACTACAGCTCGAACAGCTATCTCGAAGCGCAGTGGTATCTGTTCTCGGCGGTTTTCCTCGGTGCCGCGGGCTACACGCTGTTGCGCAACGAGCATGTGCGCATCGACGTCATCTCGGCGCGGCTGTCGCACCGGGCGCGGATCTGGATCGATATTTTCGGCACGATCTTTTTCCTGCTGCCGATGGCGATCCTGATCGGCTGGCTGGGCTGGCCGGTGTTCGTCGATTCGTACGTGCGCAACGAAGTATCGACCAACGCCGGCGGGCTGACGATCTGGCCGGCGCGCCTGCTGGTGCCGGTCGGCTTTTTGCTGCTCGCGGCGCAGGGCATCTCCGAATTGATCAAGCGGGTCGCCTTTCTGATGGGCCTTGCGCCCGATCCTCTGGAAAAGCATCACGAAAGGACGCTCGAGGAGCAGCTTGCCGAGGACATCCTGCGGGCCCGCGGTGAGGAATCGCTGGCTGCGGAAATCGCCGCCCAGGCGCCGAAGCCCGATGGAGACAACCGGTGAGCACGCGAGCCGAAGGCAGCCCGCAGAGCTGGTGGCGTGCGATTCGCCAGGAGGCCGACCGGAAGTCGTTCGTCCCGCGCCAGGCGGTCGGTGAGGCCGAACGATGACGGCCTTTCTGATCGCGAACATCGCGCCGCTGATGTTCGTGTCGCTGATCGTCGTGCTGCTGCTCGGCTATCCGGTGGCCTTCTCCCTTGCCGCCGTCGGCATCGCGTATGCGCTGCTCGGAATCCAGCTCGGACTGCTCACTCCGTCGCTCGTCCAGGCGCTGCCCGAGCGTGTCTGGGGCGTCATGTCGAACGAGACGCTGCTTGCCGTGCCGTTCTTCACCTTCATGGGCTTGATCCTCGAGCGGAGCGGCATGGCGGAGGACCTGCTCGAGACCATCGGACAGGTGTTCGGACCGGTGCGTGGCGGGCTCGCCTATGCCGTCATATTCGTCGGCGCACTGCTCGCGGCGACTACCGGCGTCGTGGCAGCGTCGGTCATCGCGATGGGGCTGATCTCGCTGCCCATCATGCTGCGCTATGGCTACGACCGCCGTTTCGCCAGCGGCGTCATCGCGGCTTCCGGCACGCTGGCGCAGATCATTCCGCCGTCGCTGGTGCTGATCATCATGGCCGACCAGCTCGGCAAGTCGGTCGGCGACATGTACGCCGGCGCATTCATTCCAGGCATCACGCTCGCCTGCATCTATGCCCTCTATGCCGTCGGGGTATGCACGGTGAAGCCGCATTGGGCGCCGGCGCTTCCGCTGGAAGCGCGCACTTTGCGCGAGCCCAGCGGCGCAACCGGCACCCGTTCGTTGCTGGTGCTGACGATCGTCGCCACCGCGTCGGCGATCGCGTTCGCGCACTGGCAGTACGGACCCGACGACCCGACCGACGAAATGCTGGTCGTGTCGACCAGCGTGGGCACTGGGGTCGCATTCTTCGCGGCCGTGCTCAACCGACTGTTTAAGCTCGGACTGCTCTCGCGTCTGGCCGAACGCGTCGTGTTCGTGCTGATACCGCCGCTGGCACTGATTTTCCTCGTGCTCGGCACGATTTTCCTCGGCGTCGCGACGCCGACCGAAGGCGGCGCCATGGGCGCGACCGGCGCGCTCGTCATGGCCCTGGCGCGCAACCGGCTAAGCTGGAAGCTGCTGCGCCAGGCCATGGATACGACGGCCAAGCTCTCGACGTTCGTCGTCTTCATCCTGGTTGGCGCGCGGGTGTTCAGCCTGACTTTCTACGGCGTCAACGGCCATGTCTGGATCGAGCAGCTGCTGCTTCACCTGCCCGGTGGTCAGCTCGGATTCCTTATCGTCGTCAATGTGCTGATCTTCTTTCTGGCGTTCTTCCTCGACTTCTTCGAGCTCTCGTTCATTATCATTCCCCTGGTCGGCCCGGTGGCCGACAAGCTCGGCATCGACCTGATCTGGTTCGGCGTGCTGCTCGCCGTCAACATGCAGACGTCGTTCATGCACCCGCCGTTCGGCTTCGCCCTGTTCTACCTGCGGAGCGTCGCCCCGGCGAAGGACTTCCTCGACAAGGTTACCGGCAGGCTCACCAAGCGCGTGACCACCGGGCAGATCTACTGGGGCGCGGTGCCGTTCGTGCTGATCCAGGTCGTGATGATCGGGCTGGTCATCGGCTTTCCGAAGATGGTGTTGGTGTACAAGGCGAAGGAACGGGCGTTCGACATCAACAAGATCCAGATCGTCGTCCCGGTCGATGAGTCCGCTCCCGGCAATCAGCCTGCGGGAGGCACACCCGAAAGCGGCACCAACGCCGAGCAGGACGAGGCCGAAAAAGCGCTCGAAAAGGAGCTCGGCGGGACCACGCCGCCTGACGCCAAGAACGAATCCGCACCGGCGCGCCCGTCTCCGGAAGACAATACGAACCTGGAGCAGGACGAGGCGGCGAAAGCACTCGAGAAGGCGCTTGGCGGCGCGACCAAGGCGCCGGAAGGGAAGAAATAGCTGCTCGAGTTGCTGGTGCGTGGGGTGAAAAAAACGCCCGGGACTCCTCCCGGGCGCATCGTGATCCTTCGAGGCGTGGAGCCGGCGCCTATTTCTTGCGGGACAAGCGCTCGGCGGCGATCATGAAGTTGTCGAAGCGGTTTTCCGCGACGGCGAACCACGAAACCTGGTCCGCGCGGAATGCCTTCCACGGCGTGTAGACCTTGGCAAACTTGGCGTTCTTCGTGGCGATCTCGTCGTAGGTCTCGGTCGTCGCCTTGTAGCATGCCGCCAGGATTTCGTTCGAGAACGGCCGCAGCTTGACGCCGTTGCCAATCAGACGTTTCAGCGCGACAGGGTTGAGCGCGTCGTACTTCGCCATCATGTCGACATTGGCTTCATAACACGCGGCTTCGAAGATCGCCTGGTAGTCCTTCGGCAGCGCCTCCCAAGCCTTGATATTGACGAAGGCGTCGAGTTCGGGACCGCCTTCCCACCAGCCTGGATAATAGTAGTTCTTGGCGACCTTGTAGAAACCGAGCTTCTCGTCGTCGTAGGGACCGACCCATTCCGCGGCGTCGATCGTGCCTTTTTCGAGCGCCGGGTAGATGTCGCCGCCGGGGATCTGTTGAGGGACGACGCCGAGCTTCGTCAGCGGGAGTCCGCCGGTGCCGCCGATACGCATCTTCAGGCCACTCAGGTCCTTGACGGTCTTTATTTCCTTGCGGAACCAGCCGCCCATCTGCGCGCCGGTGTTGCCGGCCGGGAAGCTGATCATGTTGTAGTCCTTGAAGAACTCGCGCATCAGCGCCAGGCCCCCGCCGTGATACATCCAGGCGTTCTGCTGGCGCGCGTTCATGCCGAACGGGATCGCGCAGGCGAAGGCGAACGTCGGGTCTTTGCCGAAGAAATAGTACGGAGCCGTGTGGCAGGCTTCCACCGTACCGTTCTGCACGGCATCGACGACGCCGAATGCCGGCACGATTTCACCGCCGGCAAAGGTCTGGATCTGGAACTTGCCGTTGGTCGCCGCGGCGCAGCGCTTGGAAATGACATCGGCGCCGCCGAAAATCGTATCCAGTGATTTGGGAAAGCTCGACGCCAGGCGCCATTTGACCTCGGGCTGCGTGCCTTGGCCGATGACCGGCGCGGCAACGGCGCCGGCGGCGAGACCCACTCCGGCTTTTTTAAGAAATGAGCGACGTTCCATGAACTCCTCCACGTGAAATTCGACTCGATTGGCGTGCCGCAGAACTGCCGGTGACGCGACGCCGGATGGTGCACGGGGTGACCCGCGAACGGCGCGACGCGACTTTTTAGACAGCCGCCGGAGTTGGATGCTCCGCCGGCGATTCTAACTCATTTGGCCGACCGGATAGCAGTCAGCCGGACAGCTTCCGCACGGCGCTGAAAAGGCCCCACGACCAGCCCGCCTGACGCTCGATCGTCTGGTTGAAGCGGACGAGATAGCGCGCGTTGCCGGTATCGAGCTCGACCATGCCGCCGGCCATCAGGCGGTCGTCGGGCCCGATGAGGCTGCGTTGCACGGCCTGACGGTTCGCGGCGTGCGCAGGGATGTATACGCCGAAGAACGGCCGGTCGATGGCCGCGTGGTCGGCATCCAGTGGCGCGACCCAGGTACGCAGCAGGACGCGGATGATGCGTCGCGCGATGACCTCGACGCCGCAGATCACTTCGTCGACCTGCTCGCGCTGCATGCGGCGCACGACCGCGAGGCTCCAGCCCTCGGGCGCCTGGAAAGCGATGATCTCGCCCAGCTTGGCTGGGACGTCCTTGGCGGGCGCGACCAGGCGGCACCCGCTGTCGCTGTGGTCGACAAGACGCCATTGCGACCCCCGCACGCGACGCGCCACCGAGTCGGGATTGGCGCTGGGGTTCACCATTTGCGTGATCTCGTCGTAGCTCATCATTGCGCCGACCGACTTGGCCTGCGGCGACAGGTGCTCGACCTCCGCCACCGCGCGCGTGAGCGCCTGCAGCCCGACGACGACGCGCACGTCATGCTCGGTGCGCTGCCGCGGCGCGCGCGGCGCATAGGCCAGCGCGTCGGGGCCGTAGAGCGCAGCCAGCCGCATCAGCAGCAGCTTCTGCTCGCGCGCGGGCAAGTCGCCGTCTAGCGGCTTGTCGTCGTCCTGCTCCGGCAGGGCGCGCATGCGCTCGACGATCTTGGCATACACGGGCGACGCATCGAGATAGAGTACGCGGCCGCCGGCGCGCGGCCGGTCGCCGCGGCGCAAGCCATGCGTGCCCGACAAATCGACCAGAAAGTTGGCGCTGGTGCCGTGTTGCGGAACCAAGGTCACGGCGCCGACCCAGTCTTCGAGCGCGCTTGCCACCCATTCGACCTGGTCGGGTGTGAAGCTGCCGCTGTCCAGGCGCATCAACATCAGTGTGGCGACGTATTCCTGCTCCTGCGTCTTGTCCGGGCGGCGGAACCCGGCGGCGCCGCCTTCGCGGTGCCAGCCGCGGGTTCGGGCAAATTCGTACAGCTCGTGAACCTCCCGCCATTGCGCCGGTATCCAGTGCCCGTAGCGAAACAGCCGGAACTTGCCATCCAGCCCCTTGTAGTGGGCAAGCCGCAGCAGAACCTTGGGCAGCACCGCCTTCCACTGCTTGTCTTCGCGTCCGTTGTATCCGCTCTTGACCGCTGCTTCGTACGCCGCGATGAACGCCTTGACCAGGTCGAACACCGCGTGCCAAAGCCGTGTCTCGACGCTGCTCGAGCGCTGGTAATTCGCCGTGTACTGCTCGGTCAGATCGCCGATGACGGACTCGAAACGCGCATCGATGGCAAGCAGCGCCTCGGCCTGCGCCGGCCCGATCGTACGGCGCCCGCCGACAAACGAGGTGACCAGGTCGAGCGCCTCGTGCTGCAACTGCAGCGCGTCGGCGCCGGGCAGCGTCGCGATCCAGCGCGCCGCAGCGCCTGGACTGCGCAAGGGGTCGCGGAGCGATCTTCTCCAGAGCGCGATCCGCTCGCCGACGCTGCGTTTGGCCACCTGGGCTCCCACGGGGCTAGGGTCGCGCGCCGTCGGGGCGATCGACAGGGCCGGCCACTAGTTGCCCGCCACGGCCATCGTGCCGATCATGATCGAGCCGCAATGCCGCGAACCGCGGCGATCGACGTCGTTGCCGATGGCCGTGATGTCACGGTACATGCGAGTGAGGTTTCCGGCGATGGTGATTTCCTCGACCGGGTAGGCGATCTCGCCGTCTTCGACCCAGTAGCCGGCGGCACCGCGCGAATAATCGCCGGTGACCGGATTGACGCCCTGGCCCAGAAGCTCGGTGACCAGCAGGCCGCGGTCCATGCGCTTGAGCAGCGCGGACAGATCGTCGTCGCCGTGACTGACGATCAGGTTGTGATTGCCGCCGGCGTTGGCCGTCGATTGCAGGCCGAGCTTCCGCGCCGAGTAGCTGCCGAGGAAATATCCCTGCACGACGCCGTCGGCGACGATATCGCGCGGGCGCGTCGCGACGCCTTCGTCGTCGAATGGCGCCGAGGCCTGGCCGCGCGGCAGGTGCGGCTCTTCCCGGATCGACACGTGCGGAACGAATACCTCCGTGCCGACGCTGTCGAGCAGGAACGACGACTTGCGATACAGGCTGCCGCCGCTGACGGCGTTGACAAAGTGGCCGATCAGGCCCGTCGCTATCGGCGCCTCGTAGATGACCGGGCACTCGGTGGTGCCGAGCTTGCGCGCACCGAGGCGACGCAGCGTGCGCAGCCCCGCCTGCCGGCCGACTTCGCGCGCAGGCATCAGATCCGCGGGAGACCGCGCCGACGTGTACCAGTCGTCGCGCTGCATTGCGCCGTCCTCTTCGCCGATCACCGCGCAATAGATGCCGTGGCGCGAACTGGCATAACCGCCCGAAAATCCGTTGCTGTTCGCATAGACGAACTGCGCCTCGTGCAGCGATACCGACGCGCCTTCGGAATTGCTTATGCGCGCATCAACGCCGAGGGCCGCTGCCTCGCATTCGCGTCCGAGCTCGATCGCCTCCTCCACCGTCAGCGGCCACGGATGGCTCAAATCGGGATCGGCCCAGTCGTGGGCGAGCAACGTCGGGTCGGCCAGCCCCGCGCAATGGTCATCGGCGGTGTAACGGGCGATCGTCAGCGCCTTGGCGACGGTGTCGCGTATCGCGCCGGGCGCAAAATCGGCCGTGCTGGCGTGTCCCCGCCGCATGCCGACATAGACGGTGACGCCGATGCCCTTGTCGCGGTTGTAGGCGATGGTCTCGACATCGCCCTTGCGCACGGTGACGCTCTGGCCGAAGGCCTGCGAAACCTCGGCCTCGGCCGCCGTCGCGCCGCCCTCGCGCGCGGCGTCGAGCACTTGCGCGGCCACGTCGGCAAGCGTGCCGGCGGCAAGTGCAAAGCGATTCTCGGAGGTGCTCACTGCGCGGGTCATCGACGGACTCTAAAGCGAAAGGCTTGGCCCCTGATCGGTTATGATAGCAAACCCCTTCCGCGATACCTGCCGCCGCCATGCGACGATCCGACGAAACACCCCGGCGTACCGGACAGGAGGACCGCGGACCTCACCCCTCCGGTCGCCGCCGCGCCACGTCGACGGTCGACGCCGCCGAGCCATCGGCAACCGATCCGTCCGGCGACGAAGCGCCGGCCCCGTCCAAGACGCGCCGCAAAGCCGAGATGCACGACCTTCAGAGCCTGGGCGAAGCGCTCGTTCGTCTTTCCGCCGCGCGACTTTCCGAGCTCGGCCTGCCCGAGCGCCTCGCCGACGCGATCGAGCTCGCACGCGCGATCAGCAAGCACGAGGCGCGCCGCCGGCAAATGCAATACATAGGCCGCCTGATGCGCGACGTCGATCCGGACCCGATCCGTACCCGCTTGGCCGACTGGGGCAACGCGCCCGCAGCGGAAAAAGCTCGCCTGGCCGGAGTCGAGCGCTGGCGCGAGCGCCTGCTGGCGGAGCCGGGCGCGCTCGATGCCTTGTGCGCCGCCATTGCGCATACCGACCGCGCGCGGCTTTCAGCGCTGGTCGCGCGCGTACAGTCGGAGCGTGCGCGCGCGGCGCCGCCGCACGCGTATCGCGAGCTTTTTCGCGCTTTGAATACGTTGTTGTCCGTAACACAGGCGCCGTGATGCCAGTCGTGCCGCGCTTTGTCGCCAGCACCCAGCCATGAATGAAATTGCATCGCTCTTGATCGGTCTGGTCTCGATCAGCGACCGCGCCTCGGCCGGCGTGTACGAGGACAAGGGCATTCCGGGCTTGCGGGAGTGGTTCGGCGCGGCGCTCAAGACGCCGTGGCGGATGGAAACGCGGCTGATCCCGGATGAGCAGGCGACGATCGAGCGCACGCTGATCGAGCTCACCGACAGCATGCACTGCCATCTCGTACTGACGACCGGAGGTACCGGACCCGCGGCGCGCGACGTGACGCCCGAAGCGACGCTGGCGGTTGCGCACAAGGTGTTGCCGGGCTTCGGCGAGCAGATGCGCCAGGTGAGCCTCAAGTACGTCCCGACGGCGATCCTGTCGCGCCAGGTCGGCGTCATCCGCGGCGGCGCGCTGATCCTCAACCTGCCCGGACAGCCGAAGGCGATCAAGGAAACGCTGGACGGCGTCTTTCCGGCCGTGCCGTATTGCATCGATCTGGTCGGCGGCCCGTACATCGAGACGCACGACGAGGTCTGCAAGGTCTTCCGTCCGAAAAGCGCGCTGCGTCCGCCTCCGGCGAGCGAATGAAAAAAGCCGACGCGGCTGACCGCATCGGCATCATCGGACGCTTGCGGCAAGGCTAGCGCTTCGTCAACGCGCCTGCGCGTGGACTGCCGGCCGGCAGCACGTGGTCCTCCCATTCCATCAAGAGCTCGGCTCGGCGCGCCGGGTCCTGACCGTAGAAACGGCGCAACAGATCGTAGACCCTGGCGTATTCGTGGAGCAGCAACGCGGGCTCGGCAAAAAACACTTCCGACGCCACGGCGAAAAATTCCGCCGGACTTTCCGCCGCGTACGGGTCGATTGCCGTGTCCTTGCCGGATTCGACCCGCGCGCGGAAGTGCTCGTACGCCGCAGTCATCGCCTCCTGCCAATGGCGAGGCCGGATATCGTCCGGCAGCGGAGGACAGCCGTTGGCGTCGCCGTTGCGCATGTCGAGCTTGTGCGCGAATTCATGAATGACCAGATTCATCCCGGCGGCGTCCCAGTCGGCGCCCGCCTCGACGTCGGACCATGACAGCACGACCGGTCCGCCGGGCATCGATTCGCCGGCCAGCTGCTCCCGGTGCCGATGCACGACGCCGGCCTCGTCCTCGAATTCGCGCGCGATAATGAATTCGTCCGGATAGACGATGACGTTCTCCCATCCGTCGTAGCAGTCCGCGTCGAGGCAGAGGGCCGGAGCGCAAGCCTGCATCGCGATCACGACGCGCATCAGCGGGGTTACGACAAAACCGGCGGCGCCGACGATGCCTTTTTCCGACAGGAAGACGACGACGCGCTCGCGCAGGCGCTCGAGCTCGTCTTCGGTATAGATCGCCAGAAACGGCAGCGCCTCGAGACCCTGCCGCCACAGCGACTCTGGAATCGCCGCTGTCGCGAGCGTCCGCCTGCGACGCCAGTTGCGGATGGTTGCGAACATGATGGCGCCCGCTAGCTTCCTCCCGTCGACGCCGATGGATCGACGTCGAGATCCGCACTTTCGTCATTGCTGGGATTCACGTCGATAACCAGCGAGGGCTGCTCGCGCAACAGCTGGGCCGCTTCGGCCTCCGGCAGAACCTCGACTCCCCGCAGCTTTCGCTCGATGGATCTGGTGCGCACCTCCGCCGCGTCAAGCGTATTGCTGACCGATTCGAGCTGTTTCTTCGTCCTGGCAAGGATGTCTCCGAATGTCCCGAATTCGGTCTTGACCGCGGCCAGCAACCTCCAAACCTCGCCTGAGCGCCGTTCGATGGCGAGGGTGCGGAATCCCATCTGCAAGCTGTTCAGGATTGCAGCAAGCGTCGTCGGCCCGGCCAATGTCACTTGATGCTCGCGCTGAATGATGTCGATCAGCCCGGGACGCCGGAGGACTTCGGCGTACAGGCTCTCGACCGGCAGATAGAGCAACGCAAAGTCGGTCGTGTGCGGCGGTTCGATGTATTTCTCGTTGATGTCCCTGGCTTGCTTGCGAACACGGTCCTCGAGCGCCTTGCCGAAGGTCTCCACGCCTGCCAGATCCGCCCTTTCCTGCGCGTCCTGAAGGCGCTGAAAATCTTCGAGCGGAAACTTGGCGTCTATCGGCAGCCAGAATTCGTTGCTGCCCTCGTCACGCCCCGGCATGCGAATGGCGAATTCGACCCGGGCGGACTGCCCGGGCCGCGTAGCGACGTTCTTGCTGTATTGCGCCGGAGTCAGCATCTGCTCGAGCAGATTCTCGAGCTGGACTTCGCCCCAGGTCCCTCGAGTCTTGATGTTGGTCAGTACCTTTTTGAGATCTCCGACGCCGGCAGCCAGTGTCTGCATTTCGCCCAGACCCTTGTGCACCTGCTCGAGCCGGTCGGAGACGAGCTGGAACGATGCGCCGAGACGCTGCTCGAGCGTGGCATGGAGTTTTTCGTCGACGGTCGTCCGGATGTGCTCGAGTTTTTGCGCATTGTCGCTGCGCAAGAGCTCGAGCCGCTGCTCGACCGTTGCACGCACGGCTTCGAGCCGCGCCTCGTTGGAATGCGTCAGCGTCGACAGCCGCTCGTTTTGCATCTGGGCGATCGTACCGAGCAGAGTCTGCACTTCCTGCGCAAACCGGCTCATGGCCGCCGCGAGCTCGCCGCGCCCGAGCTGTGCCTGCTGCGCAGACTCGGTCCGCGCCTGCGCTAGCTCGACACGGAGCTCACGCTCGAGGCGCTCGTTCTGCACGCTGATCGCGTCGAGCCGGACGCGAGTGTCGCCGCCCTCCGCCGCGCGGTAGATCGCCTGCACGCGCAGCAGCACGAGGACCAGCAGCGCCGCCATCGCGACGAACGCGACGCCTGCGGCAAGCAGCCAGATATTGAAGATCATGCGCGACAGTTTACGTCGGCGTTCCGTCGAGGGCAAAACGCCTCGGGAGCCCCGCTAGACGATTCGAACGCTACGCTGCCTCGCGGCTTGCGCGCTTACGCTCGTGCGCCAGCAGATGTCGCTTGCGGATGCGAATCGACTTGGGCGTGACTTCGGCAAGCTCGTCGTCGGCGATGAACTCCACCGCGTATTCGAGCGTCAGCTGGATCGGCGGCGTCAGCGCAATCGCTTCGTCTTTGCCCGACGCGCGCACGTTGGTCAACTGCTTGCCCTTGATCGGATTGACGACCAGATCGTTGTCCCGGCTGTGAATTCCAATCACCATGCCTTCGTACAACTTGTCGCCGGGCGAGACGAACATCCGGCCGCGCTCCTGCAGCTTCCACAGCGCATAGGCGACCGCATCGCCCGCCTCGGCCGAGATCAGCACGCCGTTTCGGCGCTCCGGAATGTCGCCGCCGACCTTGGCGTAGCCGTCGAACACGTGGCTGATCAGGCCCGTGCCGCGCGTCAGGTTCATGAATTCACCCTGGAAGCCGATCAGGCCTCGCGCCGGAACGCGATACTCGAGCCGCGTGCGCCCGCGGCTATCCGATTCCATGTGCGTGAGCTCGCCGCGACGGACGCCGAGCGCTTCCATCACCGCGCCCTGATGCGCGTCCTCGACGTCGACCGAAAGCTGCTCGAACGGCTCGCACTGCTCGCCGTCGATTTCGCGGAACACGACGCGCGGCCGCGACACGGCGAGCTCGTAACCTTCGCGCCGCATGTTCTCCAGCAGGATCGTCAGATGCAGCTCGCCGCGCCCGAACACGGTAAAGATGTCGGTGTCGGCCGTTTCCTCGACCCTGAGCGCGACATTGGTCAAAAGCTCGCGCATCAGCCGCTCGCGCAGATTGCGGCTGGTTACATATTTGCCTTCCCTGCCGGCAAGCGGCGACGTGTTCACCTGGAACTGCATCGACAGCGTCGGCTCGTCGACGGCGATCATCGGCAGCGCCTCGGGCGTGTCGACGGCCGCGATCGTCGTGCCGATCGACAATTGATCGATACCGGTAATCAGCACGATGTCGCCGGCCGCGGCACTTTCGACCGGGGCGCGCTGCAGACCGGCGAAACCCAGCACCTGGCCGACTTTACCGCGCACCGCCGCGGCATCGCCCGAGAGGACCATCACTTCCTGTCCCGGAACGAGCCGTCCGCGGCGGATGCGGCCGATGCCCAGCCGCCCGACGTAGGTCGAGTAATCGAGTGCGCTGATCTGAAGCTGCAGCGGCGCGTCAGGGTCGCCCGAGGGCGCGGGAACGCTCTCGAGGATCGTCTCGAACAGTGGACGCATGTCGGTGCCGGTCGTTTTCGGATCGAGCGAGGCGTAACCATTGAGCGCCGACGCATAGACGACCGGAAAATCGAGCTGCTCTTCGCTGGCGCCCAGCCGGTCGAACAGCTCGAAGGTCTGGTTGACCACCCATTCGGCGCGCGCGCCCGGCCGGTCGACCTTGTTGACGACGACGATCGGCTTCAGGCCCTGCGCGAGCGCCTTGCGCGTGACAAAGCGCGTCTGCGGCATCGGCCCCTCGACCGCGTCGACCAGCAGCAGGACACCGTCGACCATCGACAGCACGCGCTCGACCTCGCCACCGAAATCGGCGTGGCCGGGGGTGTCGACGATGTTGATGTGCGTATCGCCGTACTCGATCGCGCAGTTCTTGGCAACGATGGTGATCCCGCGCTCGCGTTCGATGTCGTTGCTGTCCATCATCCGCTCGGTAACATGCTGATAGGCGGCAAAGGTCCCTGCCTGGACCAGCAGCTTGTCGACCAGCGTCGTTTTGCCGTGGTCGACGTGGGCGATGATGGCGATGTTGCGCAGCTTTCTGCGCGGCGCGAGGTCGGTCATGGTGCAGTGCGGGTCATGGTGCGGTGCGGAAGCGAAACAGCGTATTGTACGCTGATCGACCGTCTCGCCACCAGAAAATAGTTGCAAAATCCGGCATTTAGAGCTAGTATCCAAATAATTCGGCGGCCGTTCCGGTCACCGCCGATCCCTTAAGGCGGGCCGGCATTGTTGGCCGCAAACCCGCTGTCCCGATGTTTTTTTCGCTGCCTGGACCGGAACTCGCGAATAGCGAGGGGCCGCGCCAGGAGTTCCTTGAATGACTAGCACCACGCAGGGCTTTGCCGAGCTCGGCTTGAGGCCGGAGATCCTCCGCGCCATCGCCGAAGCCGGGTATACGACGCCGACGCCGATCCAGGCGCAGGCCATTCCACTGATCCTCGAAGGGCTCGATGTCATGGGCGGCGCCCAGACGGGCACCGGCAAGACGGCGGGCTTTGCGCTGCCGATTCTGCAGAAGCTGCTGCCGCTGGCCAATACCAGCCCGTCGCCGGCGCGGCATCCGGTCCGCGCCCTGATCCTGACGCCGACGCGCGAGCTGGCGATCCAGGTCGAGGAAGCGATCGCGACCTACGGCAAGCACACGGGCCTGCGCTCGACCGTCGTCTACGGCGGCGTGGACATACGACAGCAGCTCCCCACGGTCCGCGGCGGCATCGAGATCCTGGTGGCGACCCCGGGGCGGTTGCTCGATCATATCGAGCAGAAATCGGTCTACCTCGGCCAGGTCGAGATCTTCGTTCTCGACGAGGCCGATCGTATGCTCGACATGGGCTTCATTCCCGACATCAAGCGCATCATGGCGCTGCTGCCGGCGACGGCGAAGCGGCAGAACCTGCTCTTTTCGGCAACGTTCTCGAACGAGATCAAGAAGCTCGCGGACCAACTGCTCAATGCTCCGCGCCTGATCGAAGTCGCGCGCCGCAATACCACCGCCGAGACCGTTTCGCAAACCGTGTACAAGGTCTCGGCCGAGCGCAAGCGTGAATTGCTCGCGCACATCGTCACTTCGCGCAACCTGTGGCAGGTGCTTTGCTTCGTGCGCACCAAGCACGGCGCGTCGCGGCTCGCCCGGCAGCTCGAAAAGGACGGGCTGAAGACGACGGCGATCCACGGCGACAAAAGCCAGCCGGCGCGTCTCGAGGCACTCGACGATTTCAAGGCGGCGAAGGTTCAGGTGATGGTCGCGACCGACGTCGCCGCCCGTGGGCTCGACATCGACGATCTGCCTCTGGTCATCAACTACGAGCTGCCTTACGTCCCCGAGGATTACATCCACCGCATCGGCCGCACCGGCAGGGCCGGGGCGAGCGGCGAAGCGATTTCATTCTGCTCACCCGACGAGGAAAGACTGCTGACCGAAATCGAGCGGATGCTCAAGCGGTCGATTCCGGTGGCCGGCGCCGACGCCATCGCGGCCGAACAAGCACCGGCGCACGCCGAGCGCGAACCTGCACGCACGCGTGAGCCTCGGGCGGCGCGCGAACCGCGATCGGCCCGCGGAGCCCGTCCGGCGACGAAGCGCCCACCGCGCGAGCGCGCCGCTGAAGCACCGCCGCGGCGCGACCACGCGGTCGACGATACCCGCAATCCCGACCAGCCGCCGATCGAGCGCCAGCCAGTCAGCCAGGTCCAGAACGGCTCCAGTACGCTGCTACCCTCGTCGATAAGCCGGACCGCATTGCGCAACAAGCCGCATCCAATTCCCGCGTTGCTGATGAAACGCACCGCCGGCGAGCCGGAAAAGGTCTAGCGCCGCTCCTCGCGCGTTTTCGCCTCGTCGCGGCTGGCGATCAGTCCGAGCCGCATGTAGACCGGTCGTGCTGCGGCCCGCAGGCCCGGCAGTGCGCGCCAGAAAACCAGCAGTGCGCCAAGGCAGAGGACCGCGTTCAGCGAGTACGCGACGTCCTCGCCCGCATAGCGCGCGATCGCTCCGGCCAGGAGGTTGCCGAACGGCAGCGCGCCGAGAAACGCCATCGTATAGAGGCTCATCACGCGGCCGCGCTTGTCGTCGTCGACCAGCGTCTGCACCAACGTCTGTACCGACGCTTGCGCGGCGATCAGCCCGGCACCCAGCACGATCAGCAGTGGGAGCGCGAGGGCGAAGCTCGAGGCATGCGCGAACGCCAGCATCGCCAGCGACGCGCAAGCACCGGCGACCAGGATCACCCGGTCGAGGCCGCGGGTCGTGTGCCGGCTCGCCAGATAAAGCGCCGACAGCAGGGCGCCGGTTCCCGCCGACGACAGCAGGATGCCGAGCGTGCGCGCCCCGCCGCCGAAGACGTCCTTGGCAAACACCGGCATCAATGTCGAATAGGTCCCTATGGTCCCGCTGATCGCGGCGATCAGCAGCAGCCCGGCGCGAATCGGGGGGAACCCGAACGCGCTGCGAATGCCCTCCAGCCAGCTATGCAGCCAGCTGCGCCGCGGCGGTGCGAGCGGGGCTGCCGGCCAGCGCATCATCGTCAGCGCGATCAGCACCGCAGCGAACGACAGCGCATTGAGACCGAAGCAAAGCGCCTCGCCGACCGCGGCGATCAGCACGCCGGCCAGCGCCGGACCGACGACACGCGCACAATTGATCAGCAGCGAGTTGAGCGCAATGGCATTCGGCAATTCGCTGCGGTGCTCGACCAGCCGCGCGATCATCGCGTGCCGCAGCGGAATGTCGAACGCCGACGCGCAGCCCAATACGAACGCTAGCACGGCGACATGCCAGACGGCGACGACACCCGTCGCGGAGAGCAGCGCCAGCGTCGCGGCCTGAGCCAGCATCACCGATTGCGTAATGAGCAACGCGCGACGACGATCGACGCGATCGGCGAGAACGCCCGCGACCGGCGCGATGAACAGCACGGCAATGTACTGGCAGAACGTGACAAAGCCCAACAGCAGCGGCGAACCCGATAGCCGATAGGTGAGCCAGGACATCGCCACCTGCTGGAGCCACGTCCCGATCAGCGACAGGCCCTGGCCGAAAAAGAACAAGCGGTAATTGCGGTGCGCGAGCGCGCGAAAGGTCTGCAGCTTGGGCATCTTTAGGATCAGCATATCGGTCGCGGCGCGGGCGACGCCGGCGAACGTGCGCGGGCAACAGTGACCGGCAGTTTCAGGCGCGGAGGCGTTCGAGTTGGGTGCGCAGCTTCTCCAGCGTGGATTCGAGACCGGCGAGACGCGCCCGTTCCTGGTCGACGACGGCCGCCGGCGCGCGATCGACGAAACCGGCGTTGGCCAGCTTCGGCCTGAGCCGCGCGATTTCTCCTTCGTGCTTCGCGATGTCCTTGCCGATGCGCTCGCGCTCGGCTGCAGGGTCGATCTTGATGTCGAGCATCACGCGCAACCGATCGACGATCTGGACCGGGAGGTCGGAGCGCGGGAACTCGCTTACGATGCGCGCATCGGAAAGCTTCGCGAGCGCCTTCAGGTAATCCAGCAGCGCGCCCGCGCCTGTGCCGGCGACGTCCCCGGCAATCAGCGCCGCCACGCGCGCGGCGGGAGAAACGTTCATCTGGCCGCGCAACGAACGGCAGGATTCGACCAGCGCCATAAGCGTGACGATGGCAGTGCTCGCCTTGGGATCGAGCCTGGCGAAGTCGGCCTGCGGAAAACGCTGAACCGAAATCGAATCGCCGTGCTTGCCCGCGAGCGGCGCCAGCGTCTGCCAGAGCTCCTCGGTGATAAAGGGAATGATCGGATGCGCAAGCCGGAGCGCCGTCTCGAGCACCCGAACCAGCGTGCGCCGCGTGCCCCGCTGCGCGGCCTCGTCGCCGTTCGCAAGATCGACCTTGGCGAGCTCCACGTACCAGTCGCAGTACTGGTTCCAGACGAACTCGTAGATCGCCTTGGCGGCGAGGTCAAACCGGTACGCTCCAAGCTGCTGGTTGACTTCCTCTTCGGTGTTCTGCAGCTCGGCGACGATCCACCGGTCGGCGAGCGAATACGATGTGGGTGCCGTATCGTCGAGGGCGACATCCTTGCCTTCGACATTCATCAGGACGAAGCGCGTCGCATTCCACAGCTTGTTGCAGAAATTGCGGTAGCCGTCGCAGCGTGAAAGATCGAAATTGAGCGTGCGGCCGAACGTCGCGAGGCTTGCGAAGGTGAACCGCACCGCGTCGGCGCCGAACGCCGGTATGCCGCTCGGAAACTGTTTGCGCGTGCGCTTTTCGATCGACTGCTTCTGCTTCTCCAGCATCAGCCCCGACGTGCTCTTGGCGACGAGGGTTTCGACGTCAGCGCCGTCGATCAGATCGAGCGGGTCGAGGATATTGCCCTTGGACTTCGACATCTTCTGCCCTTCCTCGTCGCGCACGATCGAATTGATGTACACGTCGCGGAAAGGCACGCAGCCGGTGAAATAGGTGGTCGTCATGATCATGCGAACGACCCAGAAGAAGATGATGTCGAAGCCGGTGATCAGCACCGAGCTCGGCAGAAAAGCCGCGAGCTCGGGCGTCTTTTCCGGCCACCCCAGCGTCGAATGGCACCACAGCGCCGACGAGAACCAGGTGTCGAGCACATCATCGTCCTGCCGCAGCGCGCTCGCGGGCTTGCCCGCCAGCTTCGCCGCGTCGGCGGCGTTGCCCGCGACATAGACCTTGCCCGCATCGTCGTACCACGCCGGAATGCGGTGGCCCCACCAGAGCTGGCGCGAGATGCACCAGTCGCGGACGTTGTCGAGCCAGTGGTTGTACGTCGACGTCCAGTGCTCGGGCACGAAGCGGATCGACGCGGGCGCCCCACCGTCGGGATCGGGAAGGCTCGCGTTGACCGCGTCCAGGCAGATGTCCTGGAACGACTTGCCGGGAAACCATCGATGCGTGTCTGGCGCAGGCTTGGTCATCGCGACGAACCACTGATCGGTCAGCATCGGCTCGACTATTTCGCCGCTGCGCTCACAACGCGGCACGACCATCTTGTGCGGCTTTTCGCCGGCTAAGAGCCCGACCGCCTCCAGATCGGCGAGGACAAGCTTGCGCGCCGCGTAGCGATCGAGACCGCGATACTTTACCGGCGCATTGTCGTTCACCGTCGCCTGCAGCGTGAAGATGGTGATCGGCGCGAGCCCGTGCCGCGCGGCGACGTCCCAGTCGTTGAAGTCATGCGCCGGCGTGATCTTGACCGCGCCGGTGCCGAATTCCTTGTCGACGTAGGCATCGGCGATCACCGGAATTCGCCGCTCGGCCAGCGGCAGCAGCACCTCCTTGCCGACCAGATGTGCGAAGCGCGCATCGGTCGGATTGACCGCGACCGCAACGTCGCCCAGCATCGTCTCCGGACGCGTCGTCGCTACCGTCAGATGCCCGGAGGCGTCGGCCAACGGGTAGCGTATCTCCCACAGTTTGCCGGTCACTTCCTCGTTCTCGACCTCGAGATCGGACACCGCGGTGCCGAGCTTCGGATCCCAGTTGACGAGCCTTTTGCCGCGGTAGATCAGTCCATCCTCGTAAAGGCGCACGAAGGTTTCGATCACTGCGTTCGACAGACCTTCGTCCATCGTGAAGCGCTCCCGCGACCAGTCGCACGACGCGCCGAGGCGGCGCATCTGATTCGTGATCGTCGATCCCGACGCCTGTTTCCACGCCCAGACTCTTTCGGTGAATTTTTCGCGGCCGAGCTCCTGGCGCGATTTGCCTTCGGCCTTCAACTGATTCTCGACGACGATCTGCGTGGCGATGCCGGCGTGATCGGTGCCGACCTGCCAAAGCGTGTTGTCGCCGCGCATGCGGTGGTAGCGGATCAGCACGTCCATCAGCGTCTGCTGGAATGCGTGTCCCATGTGCAGCGTGCCGGTGACGTTCGGCGGGGGTAGCTGGATGCAGAACGACGTCGTGCCGGGTCGCATCGACGGCTTGAACAGCCCGTGAGCCTCCCAGTACGGATACCATCTGGCCTCGATGGCGCGGGGTTCGAAGCTCTTGCCTAAAGCCATGACGACTGTCGGAATCTCGCGTAAAAACATGACATTATAGTCGAACCGGCGGCGCGCTGCCGCGGCCGATGGATGTCCGCGCGCGAAATCAGCGCGCGAGCGCGGCGGACTCCACTTCGGCGGCCCGGCGATCGATGCGCCGGCCCAGCGCCTGCGCCAGCGCGTCGAGCTTGTCCATCAGCGCCGCGAACTCGCCCGGCGTCAGCGCCTGATCGGCATCGCACCACGCTTCCGGCGGGCAGGGATGCACTTCGATCAGCAGCGCGTCCGCACCCGCCGCGACCGCGGCGCACGACAGCGCCGGGACCATCCACGCCTTGCCGCCGGCATGCGAAGGATCGACGATGACCGGCAGGTGCGTTTCGCGCTTGAGCACCGCGACCGCGGTAACGTCGAGCACGTTGCGATACGCGGTCTCGAACGTCCGGATGCCGCGCTCGCAGAGCATGATCCGGTGGTTGCCGCCGGCGGCGATGTACTCGGCGGCCATCAGCCATTCGCTGATTGTCGCGCTCATGCCGCGCTTCAAGATCACCGGCACGTCGACCCTGCCGACTTCCTTCAGCAGATCGAAGTTCTGCATGTTCCGCGTCCCGATCTGGATGACGTCGACCTTGTGCTCGAGGAACGCGTCGAGCATGCGCACGTCCATCAGCTCGGTGACGATAGGCAGGCCGTGCCGCGCCGCCGCGTCCTTGAGCATGCGCAGGCCGTCGACTCCCTTACCCTGGAATGCGTAGGGGCTGGTGCGAGGCTTGAATGCGCCGCCCCGCATCAACCGCGCGCCGGCCGCAGCCACGCCGTCGGCGGCGGCGTCCATCTGCGGCTGCGTCTCGACCGAGCATGGTCCGGCGATCACCTGCACGTCGTTCGCCCCGATCCTGACGCCGGCGACGTCGACGATCGTGCTGGCCTTGTGCCATTCGCGCGCCACCAGCTTGTAGGGTTTGAGGATATGCATCGAACGCTCGACTCCGGGCAACGGGTCGAACATCTCCGGATCGAGCTTGCGCTCGTCGCCGACCGCGCCGATCAGCGTCCGCTCGGTGCCTCGCGACACATGGACATCGAGCCCGGCGGCGCGAATCCTGGCCTCGACCGCGGCGATCTCGGCCTCGCCGGCTTCCGGTTGCATGACGATGATCATTTCTGGCTCCTTGAAAAAAATCGGGCGGCCTTTTGGGGCCGCCCGATTTGACTTGAAACTTGGTGTTTCGAACTATTGGCGAGCGCGCCCCGGGTTAGATTGTCCCAAAATAGTAAAAGCCGACGTACGCCGCGATACGGGCGGTCATGCCGTTTCCGACGCAAGGAAAACGGCTCTGCTGCGGGCTGTGCTGCGATTTCATCAGGTCGAGTCTAGCATGGCTTGCCGCCGGCCGCGCATCATGCGCGACGCGGTACGGCTTTTAGTGGTCGCGCCGCCATTGCGCTATCTCCCGCTCGATCGCCTCGGCGACGTAGCTGCGCAAGACTCCCCCGACGTGCTCGGTGATCGCATTGACGAGCTCGGCGCTCGCGCGCTCGACGATCGGCTGCAAATGCTGCGCAAGCTGGCTTTTGAGGCCGGTGTCGGTGAACAGATCCACCCGCTGCAAAACCTGCATCGACACCTGCTCGGCCAGTGCGCGCCAGCGCTCCTCTTCCGCGGCGGCTTTCGCCGCGCGCTGAACCGAGTCGTCGACGACGACCGGAGCGGGAGCGGTGGCTGGCGGCGACTCGAGTTCGGGTTCGGGTTCGGGTTCGGCCTTGAGCGTGACCGGTGGAACGACGGCCAGCGTGTCCGGGCCGGGGCCTGTAATGCTGTGGGTCGACGGGTCGATGGTGTCCATCACCAGCCAGTCGGAGATGTCGCCTTCCATCGGCAACCCGACCGGGATCGCCTCGACCGAACGCATGATCGCCGCGCCGTCAGCCTGCGGCAGCGCTGGCGCCTGCGCGGCCTCGGACACGTCGGCCTGGATCGGCGAGGATACCGGCACGTCCTGCGGCGAACCCACGGCGGCAACCAGGTCGGCGGCAACCACTTCGGTGAGCACCGGCACATCGCTGTCCGGCTCGTCGTTGGCAGGAACGCCTGCCACGACGTCGGTCAACACCGGAATGTCGAGTTCGTCGCGGCCGCGATTGCGCCGCATCAGCGCGTCGGCCTGATCGAGAAGCTCGCGTGCGCTCGCCATCAGCCGCGCTCGCTCAGGTTATGCGTGCGAAGCTCGTAGCCGCGCTCGCGATAGAAGCGAAAGCGTTCCCGCGCCGCGGCGGAGCCGGCTTCGTCCGCGCCGACGATTTCGGCAAGACGCTCGAAACGCGAGAAAAACGGCGGCGGCGCACTGTGCAGGTTGATCAGCACCGCGGCCGGTCCCTGGTGCTCGAGCAGGTGATCGACCCAGATCGGCGTTTCGGCGGCGAGCCGGCTGCCGATCCGGCAATGCGGCAGAAAACCGATCGCCGGCTGGATCCACAGCATGCGATCCAGCGCCTCGGTCGCCTCGGCATCGCCGGTCAATACCCGCACGCTGCCGTGCTGCGCGAAGGCCTTGGCAACCAGCTTAGCGACGACGTCGAAGCGATCGCTCACATGCGTGTAGAAATCGATCGAGGTCATCGAAGCATCGCTGGACAGTTCTGCGCAAAGAGCTCGCAAATGAGCCGCAAGCTACGGGGCGGACTCCTGCGACAGGACCCAGGTGGTCAGCAGCGGCACTGGACGCCCGGTCGCACCCTTTTCCTTGCCTTCGTTCCACGCCACGCCGGCGATGTCCAGATGCGCCCAGTCGAATTTCTTGGCGAACTTGGACAAAAAGCACGCCGCGGTGATGCTGCCGCCGGCACGGCCGCCGATGTTGGCGAAATCGGCGAAGTTGCTTTTGAGCGCGTCGTGGTAATCATCCCAGAGCGGCAGTTGCCAGGCGCGATCGAACGAGTCTTCCCCGGCATTGAGCAGCGCGCGTCCCAAGCTGTCGCTATTGCTGAAAACACCGCAGGCGACGTGGCCGAGCGCGATGACCATCGCGCCGGTTAGGGTCGCGATGTCGACGACGGCTGCCGGGTCGTAGCGCTCGGCATAGGTCAGCGCGTCGCAAAGGATCAGGCGACCCTCGGCATCGGTATTGAGCACCTCGATCGTCTGCCCCGACATGCTGCGGACGACATCGCCGGGCTTGGTCGCCCGGCCGTTGGGCATGTTCTCGCAGGTTGGTACGAGGCCGATCAGGTTGACCTTGGCCTTGAGCTCGGCGACGGCACGAAACGCGCCCAGAACGCTGGCAGCACCGCACATGTCGAATTTCATCTGATCCATGTCGGTACCGGGCTTTAGCGAAATGCCGCCGCTGTCGAACGTGATGCCCTTGCCGACCAGCACCAGCGGTTTTTGCTTTTTCGGGCCGCCGAAGTACTCGAGCACGATGAATTTCGGCGGCTGGTCGCTGCCGTTGGTCACCGACAGAAACGATCCCATTTTCAGCTCTTCGAGCTTGCCGCGTTCCAGCACCTCGCATTTGAAGCCCAAATCCTGCGCCAGAGCCTGGGCGCGCTCGGCGAGGTGCGCGGGCGTGCAGATATTGCCGGGCAGGTTGCCCAGATCGCGCGCCAGGTCCATGCCGTGCGCGATAGCGAGCCCGCGCGCCGCCGCGGCCTCGCCGGCGGTCAGATCGCTGCGCTGCGGCACCGACAGCGTGAGCTTGCGCAACGGCCGGCGCACGTCCGCCGGCTGGCTTTTCATCTGGTCGAAGCGGTAAACCGCCTCCATCGCGACGACAACCGCATGCTCGACCCGCCAGGCGACCTCCCGGCGCTTGACCTTTTCCTCGGTCAGGTAGAGGACGGCCTCGTACGATCCGGTTTCGTTGAGCAGGCGTACCGCGGCCCGAATGGCGCCGCGAAACTCGCGCTCGCGGAAGTCGCGCTCCTTGCCCAGGCCCACCAGCAGGACCCGGTCGGCCAGGGTTCCGCGCACGTTGTGCAGCAGCAACGTGGCCCCGAGCTTGCCCTCCATGTCGCCCCGGCGAATGATCTCGCTGATATAACCGTTCGAGGCACGGTCGATCAGCTCGGCTGAGAGGCTGGGCTTGCGGTTGTCGAATACGCCGACGACGACGCAAGCGCTCCGCTGCTTTTCTGGGCTGCCGCTTTTTATGGTAAATTCCATCGCCTTCCTCGAACGTAAAATTTGCCTTTAGGCGGGTACGACCCGCATTATCGGCAAATCGGCCTGAAAAAGTCAAAATATTTCCGTCGTCATGGTCTTCCGACGCAGCCTGGTGCGAGAACTGACCGCTACAGCGGTAGCACTTTTTCTCGTACTGCTAGGCATCCTCTTCACCAATCTGGTCCTGCGGCTGCTGGCCCGCGCCGCCGGGGGAACCGTGGCTCCCGAAGGGGTTCTTGCCCTTTTGGGCTTTAATGCCCTCTTCTACTTCAACATCCTCCTGTCGGTCGCGCTGTTCCTGACCGTGCTGCTGACGCTGTCGCGCTGGTATCGCGACAGCGAGATGACCGTCTGGTTTACCTCCGGGCAGAGCCTGACTGCGTGGCTCAAGCCCATACTCTGGTTCGCCACGCCGTTCCTGCTGGCGATCGTCGTCCTTTCGCTATGGCTGTCGCCCTGGGCCGAAGCCCGACGACTCGAATACGAGCGCCAGCTCGAATCGCGCGAAGAGCTGTCGCTGCTGACGCCGGGGCTGTTCAAGGAATTCCGCCAGGCGAAGCTCGTCGTGTTCATCGAAAGCATCAACACGCTCGACGGGACGATCCGGAACGTGTTCCTGCACTCGATCGACAGCGAAAGGGACGTGACGACGGTCGCTCGCTCGGGCCGCCTGGAGGAAGCCCCCAACGGCGACCGCTTCATCGTGCTGGAGGACGGCCGCCGCTACGAAGGCACGCCGGGCAGCGCCGATTTCCGCACGGCGGAGTTCCAGCGGCTCGGGCGCCGGATCGAGCCGGCGGAAGTGCGCGCGCTGCCGACGTCGTTGAAGGCGCTGCCCACGGGGTTGCTCGCCATTGCCGACGGCGCCCCCGAGCGGGCGGAATTGTTCTGGCGCATCTCGGTGCCGATCAGCGCCCTGCTGCTGGTGCTGCTGGCGATCCCGCTCTCGTACGTCAACCCGCGCATGGGCCGCTCGCTCAATCTGTTCACCGCGCTGTTCATGTACATGCTCTACAGCAATTGCCTGAACATCATGCAGAGCACTATTGCGCAAGGCCGCCTGTCGCTGGTGGCCGGGCTGGTCATCATCCATTCGCTCGCGGCGGCGGTCGTCGTCGTACTTTTCCTCAAACGCCTGGCCGTGCGCGGCTGGTTCCCGCGACAGCGTCTGGCGTGAAGACGCTCAATCGCTACATCGGACGCGAAGTGCTCTACGCGACGACGCTGATTTTCGTCGCGCTGCTGATGCTTTTCGCGTTCTTCGACCTTATCCACGAGCTCGGCAACGTCGGGCGCGACGGCTATCCGCCGGGGCGCGCCTTGCTGTTCGTCGGATTGAGCCTGCCGGGCCACGTCTACGAGCTGATGCCCACGGCGGCGCTGATCGGAACGCTGTTCGCGATCGCCCAGTTGGTCAGCAATTCCGAATATACGGTGATGCGCGCCTCCGGCGCATCGTTGACCCAGATCACCTGGGCGATCGTTCGCGTCGGCATCCCGCTGGCTATCGCCACGTTCCTCGCCGGCGAGTTCCTGGCGCCACCGGCGGAGCGCCTCGCGCAGCAGGTCCGCGTTCAGACGCAGGGACAGGCACTGCGCTTTGTCGCGCAGCAATTCCAGTCCGGCTTCTGGTTCAAGCAGACGCTGCCGGACAGCGATATCCAGACCTTTGCCAATATCCGCAGCCTGCTGGCCGACATGACCTTGCTCGGCGTGCGCATCTACGAATTCGACGCCGATCTGCGGCTGAAGGCGCTGCGCGTGGCCGATTCGGGAAGCTTCGTCACTGACGGCGAATGGAAGCTCAAGAACGTGCGCTCGACCGAATTGGGGCCGGATGGCGCCAAAGTGACTCAGGCGAACGAGTACATGTGGGCAACGGTGCTGAAGCCGTCGCTCCTGACTGTCTATCAGGTCGCGCCCGAAAAGCTGGAGATCGAGTCGCTCTACGACAACATCCGCGTATTGGGCGGCAACCAGCAGAAAACCTCGCGCTTCGAGATCGCGCTCTGGAACAAGATCTTCTACCCTGCGGCCGTCATCGTCATGATGGTGCTCGCGCTGCCTTTCGCGTACTTCCAGCGTCGCGCCGGCGGCGTGGGCTTTCGCATTTTTGCCGGAACGATCCTCGGGCTGGTCTTTTTCCTGGTCGGACGGCTGTTTTCCTACCTCGGCGTCATCAACGACTGGCCGCCGCTTTTTTCCGCCGCGTTTCCAGTCGTTGCGTTCGTCGCCGTCGCGGCGACGATGCTGTGGTGGCTGGAGCGGCGGTAGCAGGTCGCTTTACCGGCCCCAAAAGAAAGTCCCCGCCTTAGCGGGGACTCATCGCGCGCGCCGCAGGGCGCGCGTCCTGCGGAATTCGCCTTGGGGCTACGCCGCCGCAACCGCCGGAATGATGCTGACGAACGTGCGCTTGGCGCTGCCTTTGATGCTGAACCGGACGCTGCCATCCACCAGCGCAAACAAGGTGTGATCCTTGCCGATGCCGACGTTGGTGCCCGGATGAACCTGGGTTCCGCGTTGCCGGACGATGATCGCGCCCGCCGTAATTGCCTCGCCGCCGTAAGTCTTGACGCCCAGACGCTTCGAATGCGAGTCGCGACCGTTGCGTGAACTGCCGCCTGCTTTTTTGTGTGCCATTTATCTACCTTGAGCGCAATCCGCGCTTCAGCCGACGATGCCGTCGATCTGCAGCTCGGTAAATCCCTGACGATGCCCCTGATGCTTCTGATAATGCTTGCGGCGGCGCATCTTGAAGATCTTGACCTTGTCGCCGCGCCCATGCGCAAGCACCGTCGCGTTGACCGTCGCGCCGGCGAGCATCGGTTGCCCGAGCCGGACGCTGTCGCCGTCGCCCACCATCAGCACCTGGTCGATGACGACCGCTGCGCCCACGTCCGCCGGCAGCAGTTCTACCTTGAGTTTTTCGCCGGGGGCAACCTTGTATTGCTTGCCGCCGGTTTTGATGACCGCGTACATAGGAAACTCCAGATCGGGTTCGTCGCTGCAAAAAGGTTGTTATTTTAAGACCTTAGCCCACCGATGTCAAAGCCGCCTCGAGACCCCGGATGGCGATCGCGCTTGGGGTACACTACCGGCCGCCGCCCGCGGGCTTCGCGCCAGCGACCGCAAGCGCCGCCAGCGTCCAACCCTTTCCTGCCGCCCTCACGTGACCATTCCGCTGCTGCAAACGGCATTGCGCGACGACTTGCAGGCGGTCGATCGCGTACTGCGCGAAGCGCTGCACTCGGACGTCGCGTTGATCGGCCGGGTCGCCGACCACATCATCGCCGGCGGCGGCAAGCGCCTGCGCCCGGCGTTGCTGCTGCTGGTCGCGCAGGCCTGCGGCTATCGCGGATCGCACCAGCACACGCTGGCGGCGGTGATCGAAATGATTCATACGGCGACGCTGCTGCATGACGACGTCGTCGACGAATCGGCGCTGCGCCGCGGCCACGATACGGCCAACGCGATTTTCGGCAACTCCGCGAGCGTGCTCGTCGGCGATTTTCTCTATTCTCGCGCTTTCCAGCTGATGGTCACCGTCGACAACGCCCGAGTATTCCAGATTCTGTCGGC
Source organism: uncultured beta proteobacterium (assembly GCA_963828665.1). Taxonomy (GTDB): domain Bacteria; phylum Pseudomonadota; class Gammaproteobacteria; order Burkholderiales; family Casimicrobiaceae; genus PALSA-1003. Next base: position 3,695 of record CAWHFL010000002.1, on the reverse strand, counting down.
GGCGACCAACGTCATAGCCGAAGGTGAAGTCATGCAGCTGATCAACTCCGGCAATCCCGAAATCGACGAAACGACTTATCGCGACGTCATCCAGCGCAAAACCGCCAAGTTGTTCGAGGCGGCGGCTCGCCTCGGCGCGGTGCTCGGTGGCGCCGCGCCAGCGCTGGAGACTGCTCTGGCGCGCTACGGCACCCACCTGGGTACGGCTTTCCAGCTGATCGACGACGTGCTCGACTATACGGGCGACCACGCGGCCATCGGCAAGAACCTTGGCGATGATCTCGCTGAAGGCAAGCCGACCTTGCCGCTGATCCGCGCGCTCGCGGTCGGCTCGCCGGAAGAAGCGGCGCTGATCCGCGGCGCGGTCAAGGCCGGCGGACTGGCCGACTTTCGCCCGGTGCTCGCCGCCTTGCAGCGCACCGGCGCGCTCGACTACACGCGGGCGAGCGCCGAAGCCGAAAGTCGCCAGGCGAGCGCGTGTCTGGCGGCGCTTCCGCCTTCGACTTGCCGTGAAATCCTGCTAGAATTACCGGCTTTCGCGGTGACGCGCGCGTTTTGAACTTAAAGACCGGCGCGTGAAGCTGCGTCGCTCGCGACGTGGCTGCCGCGAGCCGTCGGGGTGTAGCTTAGCCTGGTAGAGCGCTACGTTCGGGACGTAGAGGCCGGAGGTTCAAATCCTCTCACCCCGACCAGTTCCCGACAACTTGTAACCGGATATTGCGCGCCGTCCCCGCCGTGTGGCCCGTGGCCGTATAATCAGCGCGTTTCGCCGCTTCGCTTCCCCATTTGCCGGCCCGTCTGACGGAGAATTCCATGTCGATCCCGCGTGCCCTGCTTGCCATCCTGTGCCTGGCGTCCTTGACCCTCATCGGGTGCAGCAAGGGCAATAACAGCGACCAGGGCAACGCGCAGATGCGTGTAGTCAACGCCTTTTCGCAGGCCAACGCGCTCGACGTCACCGTCAATGCCAAGCCCGTCGTCAGCGGATTGCCTTTCCAGTCGAGCACGCAGTACACGAGCACCGACAGCGGCAGCCAGATCGTCATGGTCGGCGTCACCGGGGCCTCGACGGCACTGGTCAATACGACCTTAAACATCGGCTCGAACACCAACTACAGCTACGTTCTCTACGGCCCGCAGACCGCGTTCGGCGCCCTTTTGCTGAACGACGCGTTCAACAATCCCGGCGACGGCTTCTTCGCGATGCGCTTCATCAACGCCGCGCCCGGCCCCGCCGCCCTCGATCTCTACCTTACCGCGCCCGGCGCGGACTTGAGCGCCACCGCCCCCGCCGTCAGCAATATCACCTACGGTTCGAGCAGCCTTTTCCTGCCGATCGCGATCGGCAATTTGTTCCAGATTCGCATCACGCCCACGGGAACCAAGGACGTGATCTACGATTCGGCCTCGCAGACGTTTGCCTTTGCCGAGCATTCGGGCACCAGCATCGTCGCCTTCGGCAAGGGCAGCGGCAAGCTGGTCAATGTCGCGATTCTGCGCGACGACGACGCCGGAACGAGCCTGCTGGTCGACAATCTGCTGACGCAATACAAGATGGTCAACGCGTCGCTGGTCCCCTCGGCGCTGAATGTATTCGTCGACGGCAGTCTGCAGCTGTCGAACGTCCCTTTCACCGGCGTGTCGACTTATCAACGCACGACGGCGGGCGCGCACACTTTCAACATCGAAGCGACCACCACCCCTGGAGCGTCGCTGCTGACGCTGGCGCCGAACCTGGCTCCGGCCACCGATACCTCGATGGTCCTGACCGGAACCGCGGGTGCGCTCAACGCCCTGGTCCTGGCGGACAATAACCTCCCGCCTCCTGCAGCGACGGCCAACGTACGGTTCGTCAATTCGTCGGCGGATGTCGCAGCGTTCGACGTCTTCATCAACTTCAGCAAGCAGATTTCAGGGCTGTCGGCCAACAGCGCTTCGTCGTATGTCAATCTCAGCGCCGCCGCCTCGACCGGAACCAGCTATGAATTCGATTTCAATTTGGCCGGGACGACGACGTCGCTGCTGAAGCTGCCCTCGGTGGTGCTCACTGCGGGGCATACCTACACGATCTATCTTGCCGGTCCGGGAAGCAGCCTGCGCGGCATCGTGTCGCAGGACAACTGACCGATCGCGCGGATGCGCCGCTGGCCGCCCTTCGCGCCAGCGGCCCCCGGCGCGCCGGCCCGGTTGCGATGCCGCAACGAAATGTCGGACCGTGCGGACAGCAAGCGGCACGGCGGGCTGAACCAGTTCATTGATCCGGAGCAAACATGCGCGTGCACCCATTTCTCCTTGTCTTGACCGGCGCTCTGTCGCTTGCGCTGGGCAGCTGCAACACGGGGAAAGGCGTCAGCAACTCGAGCACCCACGGCACGTTGCGCCTGATCAACGTCATTCCGAACGCCACGGGCCCGCTGAACGTCACGTTCGATCTCCAGCCGTTCCTGAGCGGGCTCCCGTTCGAGGGAATGACCCAGTATCAATCGATCGACGTTGGTTTGCGCGAAGTACAGGTAAGCGTGGCTGGGAGCTCGACCAACGTGATCGATGTGACGCCGACCTTTCTGGCCGACAACGCCTACACGCTTGTCGCGTTCGGAGCGCTCGGCGCGGTCGGCGGCCTGGTCCTCAACGACACGCTGACGGTCGATCCGGGCGCCGGCATGTTCGGCCTGCGCGTGATCAACGGCGCCAGCAACAACGCCTCCGTCGATATCTATATCACTCCGCCGGGCGAAGACCTCAACGCCATCTCGCCGAGCATCGCCGGCGTCGCTTATGGCTCGACCAGCCCATTCGTGAATCTGCCGGCTGGCAACCTGGAGGTTCGCGTTACGACGGCCAACACCAAGCAGGTGATCTACGACGCGCCCGCGCAGACTTTTCGCGAGCGCGCACTGCTCGAAGCGGTCGTCTATTCGCGCGGCAGCAGCACGCTGGTCAACGTCGCGTTCCTCAACATCGACGACGCCGGCACCGGATCGATCAGCAATAGCACGCTTGCGCGTTTCAAGGCGGTCAACGGCTCGTCGGTGGGCTCGCCGCTGAATATCTTCATCGATCAGGACCTGGCTGCTGTCGAACGTTCCGTACGCAGCCGCATCGAATTACCAGACGATCGCCGCCGGCGCAACATTCGCTGACCGTGGAATCGACGGCAACGCCCGGTGCGGCACTGCTGACGCTGATGCAGACGTTTTCGCCGGCCACCGATACCGCCATCATCGTCACCGGCACCGCCGGGGCGTTGACCGCTACGCTCTACAACAACCCGAACTTCCCGCCTGCGCCGGGTCAAGCGCATCGTGCGCTTCGTCAACAGCACGATCGACGTCGCGGCGCTGGACGTGTTCATCAACTTCAGCAGGCAGGTCTCCGGGCTGACGATGAACTCCGCTTCCGCCGGCATCGCGCTCGACGCCGACCCGATGGCGGGAACGACCTACGAGTTCGACTTCAACGTCAGCGGATCGAGTCAGGCCAGCCTGCAGCTTCCGGCGGTGCACGTTGCTGGGTGGCCACCTCTATACGATTTACGTGGTCGGCCCCGCTTGCCGCGCTTGCCGGCGTCGTCTCCCAGGACAATTAAAATCCGTGCGGCGCTCCGCGGCGTCCGCATCACTTCGCTCTTGCCCAACGGACTGACGCCCACCGCAGCCGTTTCCTCGGTCGACGGCTACGCGGCGCACACGCCG
>CAWHFL010000001.1:0-128275 GCA_963828665.1 uncultured beta proteobacterium | reverse complement strand
AGGATTTGAACCTGTGACCTTCGGGTTATGAGGCGGATTTTTGACTTTGTGAACAATTGATAAATCAATAGCTTGCAACGCTTGCCAATCTCGAAATCAATGTAATCCAGTCACAGTTTAGGCACACCCAATTACAGTTGGTCACAACTGCGCACTTAGGAGAATCGTACGATTCCGACGGTAGGCTTGTCATCGCGCCGCCTTGTCTATTCGAGAAGCAATCGCCCGCGGCCTCTCGACAAAGGTCGCAATCTCTTCGACAACCTTGCTGAGTTCCAGTCCGTCGAGCCGATTTCTCATCCCAAAGGCTCGCCACTGCGCAAGCTTCGTTCTATCACTCGAAAACTCATCAGCTCAGGCCCAACGGCAACCGGTCCGGCACAGGCGTATGCCGCCGCATGAACGTTGCGGCGATCGCCCCCCCAAGCTGTCGCTCGTCGAGAACGCCCTCCTTCGCCATGGCGTGCAGATCAAAATAATCCTTCATTCGACTGTTCGCCATACCCAGCGCCACGATTGCCTCTAACTTTTCAGCCACGACGGTTGCACGCGAATAAGTTGCAACCTTGGTGCCGGCATGTCGTCCAACATCGTCGGATAAACCGCTTCCTCTGGACCTGGCGTCACCGCATCTCCATAACCCACATCAAGTTGAAGCGAGATTCGCGCGTTTCCGAGTTTCGCAGCTACTCGAGCACGCAGGCCGCCATACCGAGCTTCTTCACGAATCTCTTCGACCGAAACAGAAGCCGAGTCGTACTCCATGCCATCGTCGGCGACGACGACGCAAATCTCGCGAATCGTTGCCGCCAGCGTCTCGCCATCTTTTGGCCCAAAGCCGAGGAAATCCGCGTCGCGCGTGGCTCGATGGGGTGTATCGAACCAAAGGTCGAACAGCAGCGCACCTTTCAGCAGAAACACCTCGCGCGCGGGCAATTCAGATAGGCGATAAAGGAAGCGTTCGATGCCATAGCGCGTAAGTACAAGATTGAAGTCCTCGCCTCGTTGCTTGGCTCGATTTAGCAATCGCGCATGTATCGAAGCAGCGCGGTCCTTGGTCACACGACAGCTTCCAGGTACGGCCGCATGACATTCGCGACGCGGTTGATCTTTGCGAATCGCCACAGGTCATCGGCGCTCGCCTTTTTTGCACGGCGTGCCTCCCGCAGTGCTTCTATGGCGACATCCAGTCCAACCTTATTCCGAAACTTGAAGCAGTCGGTGACAGTCTTTGCAACGCTGGTCACACGTACCGAGGTTCCTTCCGCACGGTGAGTCTGAACACCCGCTTCCAACGCGACCTTGGAAAAGCGGACGGTTCGAAGCGGCGGATAATCTATGCGGGGTGGGTGGTCCTTGTTACCAATGGCGATCCAGACTTCGAACGGCGCTTGCGTCGTCAGCTCGTGGAATCGGAGCGCTGTAAGCAGGCAAAAGAGCGCTCGAGGGACGCGTTTCGCAACGGCAACAAGTGCCCCGTGTTCACCACTTTGGTATGTGGGCAGCGCGTAAAGGCCGCGCCCTACGCGCATGATTTGTCCCGCAGCCATCATCCGAGAGAGTTCGCTACGCGTAACTCCGGCGGCGACGAGTTCACGAGAGCGGGCCGTGCCCGATCTGCTCAGGAGCTTTTGAACTTGGCGTTGGACCTGGTTCATGCCTGTATTGTTTCATAGTCTCGGTAGTTATGTACAACTACCGAGACTTCGGAACAGCACTCCCAGCTTCACTGCGTCAGCGCGATACGATGATCGACCAGGTCGGAGATGGCGTTTCAGACGCCAGGACGGGTGAGCGCGCAATATCGCTGCAATGATGTGCCCTTCCATGCGACCTTCGGGTTTTTGCGGCACAGTGGCACACCTTGGTCACAAAGCACCTGGAGTACGCTGGGCAAAAATCGCAATCAATTGTTTCGCATTAACTTCCTCACGCCACACAAGCGGCGACCTTCGGGTTAGTCAAAAACGTTACGGCACAAATCGGTCACAATCGGACAAAAACAAACGGCCTGCCCGAAGGCAAGCCGTTGATTTGTTGGTTGCGGGGACAGGATTTGAACCTGTGACCTTCGGGTTATGAGCCCGACGAGCTGCCAGACTGCTCCACCCCGCGTCGGAGCAAAGAAGTATAACGCGGCGGGCGCATCCGGGTCAAGGAAATGTATCGGGCCAGTACATATTGCACTGGTGGTTTTGATGAAGGAATTGTACCGGGGAGAGTAAGTGGGGGGTTTTGCGACCGGGGATGGGTGTGGTGAGACTGAAGTGTGGGCGTTCGAGGTTGTACCAGGAGAGCCAGCGCAGCAGCTGGAGGTTGAACTCGGTGAGGTCGTCGAGGAAGAGAAGATCGTAGTGGTAGTCGATGCATTCTTCCTGGACCGTGCGGTTGAAGCGTTCGCAATGGGCGTTCATGCGAGGTGTTTGGGGAAAGGTATGCCAGTGGGTGCACAGCAAGCGGGCGAGCTCGGCGGCGAAGTAGCGTTGGAACTCGCTCCCGTTGTCGGTGAGGACGGACTCGATGGCGAAGGGAAACACGGCTTGGATGAGGCGGAAGAACTGGGTGGCCGCGGTGCTGGCGTGACTGCGGGTGGCCCAGGCCCAGGCGAAGTGCGAATGCAGATCGGTGCAGGTAATGATGTAGCGGCGCTGCCCCTCGGTCCGCAGCTCGATGCTATCCAGGGCTACGCAATGGCCGGGACGCTCGGCCCGGAAATGCTTGGGCTTGCGGCGGCGTGCGCCGCGCACCGACTTGGCTTTGCCCGGGGCTCCGAAGCGCCGCGGTTGGCGACGCATCTTGTCGGGCGCATCGGCGATGAGCCGACCGATGGTTCGCGCACTCGGACAGGGCAGCTGCGCGGCGGCGGCGAAGGGCCAGAGCAGCAGATGCAGCTTCTCTTTGGCCAAGTTCGGATGTACGGTGCGCAGTCGGCGGATCTCGGCGATGATCGGCGCCGGCCACTGCCGCTGCCGGCGTCGCTTCGGCGCCGTCGAGCCCGGCACCAGTGCCGCCACGTTGCCGCCCTCGGCCTTGAGCTTGGCGCGCCACAGGAACAGGGTACGGCGACTGATTTGGAACGCCTCACGGGTGGCGGCCAGACCGTGCCGTTGCCAGAAACCAAGAATCTTCAGTCGGCGCTGGGCATCGGGGGCAATCATCCCCCAGCGTAGGGCGTAATCGGCGACTCGGTAAAACCCGCGAATCTTATGACCGACGTGTTGTACTCGCATCGCACTCCTCGTCGTGCAAGGAGTGCAATATGTTTCTGGCCTTAGTCAGGCAAGCCTACAGCGGCTCGGTCTCCGCGGTCCCTGGTCGCCACATCAGCAGCCGACTCTCGATACGCGTCACGATGAAATCCAGGATCAGCGCGAACACAGTTAGCACCAGGATGCCGGCGAGCACGGTGTCGATGTCGAACACGCCCTCGGCCTGCTGGATCAGGTAGCCGACGCCGCGCGCCGATCCCAGGTATTCGCCGACGACGGCGCCGACGAACGCGAGCCCGATCGACGTGTGCAGGCTGGAAAACACCCAGCTCGTCGCCGAAGGGAGGTAGACGTGACGCAACAGCTGGCGTCCCGACGCGCCGAGCATGCGCGCGTTGGCGAGCACGACCGGGCTCACCTCTTTCACGCCCTGGTAGACGTTGAAAAATACGATGAAGAAGACCAGCGTCACGCCGAATACGACCTTGGAAGCGATGCCCAAGCCGAACCACACGGCGAATATGGGCGCCAGGATCACCCGCGGCATCGCGTTCATCGCCTTGATGTAAGGGTCGGCCAGGGTCGACGCGGTCGGGGAGAGCGCGAGCCACAATCCGAACATCAGCCCGAGCAGCGTGCCGATTGCGAACGCCAGCAGCGTCTCGACCAAGGTGACCCAGAGGTGGACGTAGATGCTGCCGCTGGAAAACCACGTCCAGATGCGCTTGAACACCTCCAGCGGCTGGCCGAAAAAGAACTTGGCGCGGGTCGGATCGTCGAACCAGAACGGCGGGATCAGGCCCGGCTCGGTCATCGCGTACCAGAAGAGAAAAACACCGCCGAGCAGCAGCGCGTGGTAGAGCACGAGACGCGTGCGCGGCGTGTTGAGCGTCATCGGCAGGCGGCGTTCACTGACTCTTCCGGCTCTGCGCGTAGCCCTTCAGCACCTCGTCCTTCATCGCATGCCAGATGTGGCCGTGGATTTCGACAAAGCGCGGCGTCATGCGGATCTCGTTGACGTCGCGCGGCCGCGGCAGGTCGATGATGAACTCGCCGATCGGATGCGTCTCCGGGCCCGCCGACAGCACGACGACGCGATCCGACAGCGCGATCGCCTCCTCCAGATCGTGCGTGATGAACAGCACCGACTTGCGGTCGGCCGACCACAGCTCGAGCAGCTCGTTTTCCATCAGCTGGCGCGTCTGCACGTCCAGCGCCGAAAACGGCTCGTCCATCAGCAGGATCTTGGGGTCGAGAATCAGCATCTGCGCAAGCGCGACCCGCTTGCGCATGCCGCCCGAAAGCTGGTGCGGGAAGCGCGTGTCGCATCCGGTCAGGCCGACGCGCGCGAGCCAGGCGTGGCCGCGCGTTTCCGCGTCGCTCGCAGGAACGCCGGCGAATTCCAGGCCGGCCAGGACATTATCCAGCGCGCTGCGCCATGGCATCAGCGAGTCGGCCTGGAACATGTAGCCCGCCGTGCGATTGATGCCCGCCAGCGGCGTACCCATGACGCGGACCTTGCCCGACGAAGGCGCGAGAAGTCCGGCGGCGACGTTGAGCAACGTCGACTTGCCGCAACCGGTGGGCCCGACGACGGAGACGAATTCGCCTTCGCCGACCGCCAGCGTGGCGTCGCGCACTGCCGTGTAGCGATCACCCGCGCGCTCGCGCGATGCGAACGTGCAGGTGATGCGATCGAGCGCGAGCGCCGGCTCCCGCCCGGCGTCCGTGGCGGATGGCATGCCGCTTATTTCTTGTACTTGGCCAGCGCCCTTTCGACGTACTGATTGTCGTAAGTCTGCGTGAGGTTGATCGACGCAGGCTTGACCGCGGGATTGAACGCGGCGAGCACCCTCAGCGTATTGTCGGCGCCTTCCTTGTTGAACAGGCCGTCGGTCGAAAACGCATCCTTGACCTTGTTGTAGCTAGCAAGATAGCCGGCCTTGTCGCCGAGCAGGTATTCCGGAGGCACGGTCGCGACCACCTGGGCGGGAGTCGCCTTGTCGAGCCAGAGGAGCGCGCGCACCATCGCGTTAGTCAGCGCCTGGACGGTGTTCGGATTCTTTTTGACGAACTCGATCGGCGCGTAGAGTGCCGCTGCGGGCATGTCGGGACTGCCGAACACCGCCGCCGTTCCCTTGGCGGTGCGCGTGTCCGCGATCAGGACGATCTCTCCCTTGGATTCGAGCATCGTGATCACCGGATCGACATTCGAGATCGCATCGATGTTGCCCGACTCGAGCGCGGCGATCGCCCCCGACGCGGTGCCGACGCCGATGATCGAGACGTCGTCGCCCTTGAGGCCGTCCTTGGCCAGCATGTGCAGCACCAGTCGATTGGTGCTCGAGCCCGGCGCGCTCACGCCGATTTTCATGCCGCGCAGATCCTTGGGTGACTTGTAGACGCCGGCCTTGCTCTTGGCGATGCCGAGCGAAATGGCAGGATAGCGGCCCATCAACACGAAGCCCTGCATGTTGAGGCCCTTCGGCTGCTGATCGATGGTGTTTTCCCACGCGCCCGAAACGACGTCGGCACTGCCGCCGACGACCGCCTGCAACGCCTTCGACCCGCCCGCGAAGTCGCTGATCTCGACGTCGAGTCCCTCGTCCTTGAAATAGCCCAGCCGCTCGGCGATCGTGAGCGGCAGGTAATAGAACCCGGCCTTGCCGCCGACGGCGAGGGCGACCTTCGGCTTTTCGATCTTGCCCTGCGCTTGCGCAACCAGCGGCAGTGCAGCAGCGACGATCGCGCAAGCGGCGATCGCGATCACGCGTAATAGCTTCATTGGATCCTCCAGGTGCGAAAACGGCGCGGGCGCATCGTGTCGCGCTCGCTGCTCGGGATATCGGGTTGGACCAGTCGATGCTCACATAGCGCTCACGGTGTGTCAACGAGGCGGCCGCGTCGTCAGGCACGCGGGTTCAATGGCTTGCCATCTCCGGCGGCGTCGGATGCAGGTCGGTCGACTTCCCGGCCTTGACCACCTGGCCCGGCAGATCGTGGCCGACGATCTCGCCCAGGCGCCGCGATGTCGCAAGCAGCAGGTCCAGGTCGACGCCGGTTGCATAGCCCATGCTGTGCAGCATGTGCACCAGGTCTTCGGTGCAGATGTTCCCTGTCGCGCCGGGGGCGAACGGGCAGCCGCCCAGGCCGCCGAGGCAGCCTTCGTAGCGCACGACGCCGGCGGCGAGTCCCGCCAGCACATTGGCCAGTCCCATGCCGCGCGTATTGTGAAAGTGCAGCGCGAGCTCGAGCTCGGGCCAGCGCTCGCGCACGCGCCGCACCAGCGCCTCGACCTGTCGCGGGTTGGCCATGCCGGTCGTGTCGGCCAGCGTGACGCCGGCAACACCCAGGTCGACGTAACGGGCAACGCCATCCATCACCTGCCGCTCGGGGATGACGCCTTCGAATGGACAGCCGAACGACGTGGCCAGCGCGCCGGTGATCGCCTTGCCGCTGCCGCGCGCGACGTCGAACACTTCGGCGAAGCCGACGAAGGATTCGGCGACGCTGCGCCGCACGTTGGCGCGATTGTGCGTTTCCGATACCGACACGACCAGCACCATCTCGTCGACGTCGGCGGCCAGCGCGCGCTCGGCGCCGCGCGCGTTCGGCACCAGCGCGACATAACTGACGGCTGGATTGCGCGTGATCCCTGCCATCACGGCTTCGGCGTCGCGCAGGTTCGGCACCGCCTTGGGTGAGACGAACGACGTCGCCTCGATTTTCGCCACGCCCGTCGCCGAAAGCCGGTCGATCAACTCGATCTTGAGCTCGGTCGGGACCCACAGCGGCTCGATCTGCAAGCCGTCGCGCGCGACGACGTCGTGAATGAAAATTCGCTTGTCCATTGTCCAACCCTTCAGATCGTCCCGGCCGCGCGCAAGCGCTCGATGTCCGCGTCGGCGTATCCCAACGTGCGCAGCACCGTGTCGGTGTGCTCGCCCAGCGCCGGCCCTATCCAGTCGATGTCGCCGGGTGTGTCCGACAGTTTGGGCACGACGCCGGGAAATTTCATCGGCGTGCCGTCGGGCAGGCGCATCTGGCGGATCATTCCCCGCGCCAGATACTGCGGATCGGCGACGATGTCTGCCGCAGTGTAGATCTTGCCGTGCGGCACGTCGGCGGCCTTGAGTTCCGCCAGCACCTGCTCGAGATCGTGCAGAGCGGCCCAGTCGCCGATCGCGCCGTCGATCTCCGCCGTGCGCTTGACCCTGCCGACGTTGTTGGCAAGGCTTTCGTCCTGCCCAAGATCGTCGCGTCCGATCGCATGCATCAAACGCTTGTAGATGCTGTCGCCATTGCCGGCGATGACGACGCTGTGACCGTCGCGCGTCGTGTAGGTATTTGACGGCACGATGTTGGTGAGCCCGGTGCCGATCCGCCCCCGCGTCTCGCCGAAGATGTCGTAATCGGGGATCAGGCTTTCCATCATGTTGAACACCGCTTCGTACAGCGCCACGTCGACGACCTGCCCCTTGCCGCCGCGCGTCTCGCGATGATGCAGCGCCATCAGCACGCCGACGACGCCGTGCAGGGCGGCCAGCGCATCACCGATGCTGATGTTCATGCGCACCGGCGGTCGATCGGGGAATCCGGTGACATGACGCATCCCGCCCATCGATTCGCCGACCGCGCCGAAGCCCGGCTGGTCGCGATACGGTCCGGTCTGGCCGAAGCCCGACAGGCGGAGCAGGATGAGCCCCGGATTGTCCGCCGCGAGCGCGTCGTAGCCCAAGCCCCATTTCTCGAGGGTCCCGGGGCGAAAATTCTCGATCACGATGTCGGCCTCGCGGGCGAGCCGGCGCACGATCTCCTGGCCTTCAGCCACGCGCAGGTTCACCGTCACCGATTTCTTGTTGCGCGCCTGCACATACCACCACAGCGACGTTCCCTCGTGCAGCAGCCGCCACTGCCGCAGCGGGTCGCCACCGTCGGGCGATTCGATCTTGATGACTTCGGCGCCGAACTCGGCGAGGATCTTGCCGGCGAACGGACCGGCGATCAGCTGGCCGAGCTCGAGGACCTTGAGACCGGCGAGCGGCCGGTCTTGGGTTGCGGAGGGCGGCATCGCCATCGTCAGATGTTGCCGCGGGAGCGCCTTGCGCGCAGCGTTTCCTCGAGCTGCGGCAGCTTGGCCGCTATCGCGGCGCCGATGAAAAGCTGCGGGTCGGACGGCGGGCTCATGTTTTCCGCTTTTTCCCGCGCGGCAATGCTCGTGCGCGCCTGCTGGAACGCCTTGACGAAAGAGTCCTCGAAATGCAACGCCTGCCGGAACAGGGCTTCGGCGAAAAACGTCGCGTCGCTGTCGGTGCCGCAGCCGAACGATGTGCGATTGGCCGCCGACGCGGTCATGATCAGCGTGTGGTCGTTCTTCAGCGGCTCGACATAGCCACCGGAGTAGCAGGCCGACACGATGACGATGCGCCACTTGATGCCGGCGTCGTCGAGCATCTCGCGCAGCAGCTGCGGCGAAAGATCGTCCAGCTTCAGCGGCGGAAAGTCGGCGGCGAGACGATAGTCGCGAGCGCCATGGCTTTCGAGAAAGACCAGCACGACGTCGTCGTCGCGGTCGATCGTCGCACCGATCTCGTTTAACGTCTCGCGCAGGTTGCTGACGGTCGCCAGCGGTACGTCGAGCACCGTTTGCGGATTGTTGATCAGGCTCACCGAGCGCCCGTCGGTGTCGAAACGCTGGTCGAAGAGCTCGCGCGCCACGGCGATGTCCTTGCCAAAGACGTCCTCTGCCGCGTCCGGCGCGAAGCCGACGAAATAGAGATCGGTGACGCCCGGCCGCTGGTTCTCGAGGTCGTCGAGCGCATCCTCGAGCAGCCCCGGCTGCGCGGCGAGCGCCTCCTCGGACGCGGGGCTCGGATACCCGTTGTCGCGCGCTTCGGCATCGGTAGGCGCCGCCCACCACGCCGTGTCGGGCAATAGCGGCGAGAGCAGCCACATGGGGCTGATCAGCACTGCCACGGCGACCAGCGAGCGCACCCAGAAATACGGCCGCTGCGGCGCAAGGCCCACCGCCGCCGCCCGCCACAGCGCGAAAATCGTCCAGAGCCTGATGATCCACTCGCCCGGAAAACCCGCAGCGAAAAACGACAGCTCGTCGCCGCCGGTCGCCGCGAGCAATGCGCGTGCAACTTGCAGCGGCCATTGGCTCGCCAGAACGATCACCGGCAGGGCGAGCAGATAGCCCGGCTGCCGGAATGCTTTGGACAACAGCGCCGCGAACAGCATCAGCAGCGCGCCGAAGAACGCCTCGCCAACGAAGCCTTGCAACGAGAATACCGCGCCCGGTTCACGCTCGACCCAGTCCACGCCGACGGCGACCAGCGCCGAAAAGATGAACAGCGTGAGAAGCTGCGCTACGCCGATGCGAAAGTCGAGACGCGCCACCGGCAGCCCGAAGGCGATGCGCGCGCCGCGTGCGAGGTTGCGACCGAGGTCGCGCAGGAATAGCAGCATCGTCAGGACGCCCCTGCCATCAGGCTGCGCGCGCGGCGATGTACGACTTCACCGCGCCGACGTCCGGCGGAAGCACGGCGTAGCGCTGCGGCAGCGTCTCGATCCCAGCGTACGCCGCCGGCCGCGCGGCCTCGCTACCGAGCGCCTCGCGTATCGTCGCCGCAAATTTGGCCGGCAGCGCGGTTTCGATGCAGATCAGTGAAACGCCGTTTTCGCGGTGCTCAAGTCCGACCTTGATGCCGTCGGCGGTATGGGGATCGACGACGATACGATAATTGTCGGCGACCGCCTGGATGGTCGCGATGCGGTCGGCGTGCGTGCTCCTGCCCGACACGAAACCCGATTCGCGAAGCCGCGCCTCGAGCGGCGTCCCGGCCACGTCGAAGCCGCCGTCGCGCTCGACTCGAGCCCACAGCTCGCGCACCTTTCCCGCGTCGCGATCGGCCAGGTCGAAGACGAACCGCTCGAAATTCGACGCCTTGGAGATATCCATCGACGGGCTCGACGTCTGCAAGGTCTCGCCCGGACGGCGCACCCGGTAACGCCCGCTTCGGATGAACTCGTCCAGCACGTCGTTTTCGTTGGTCGCGAGGATCAGTCGCCGGATCGGCAATCCCATTCGGCGCGCGACGTGGCCGGCGAGAATATTGCCGAAATTGCCCGACGGCACCGCAAACGAAACCGGCTCGCTATCGCGCTTCGTAGCCGCGAAGTAGGCTTTGAAGTAATAGACAATCTGTGCCGCGACGCGCGCCCAGTTGATCGAATTGACCGTGCCGATCCGCATGTCGCTCTTGAACGCCGCATCGGCGGCGACGGCCTTGACGATGTCCTGGCAATCGTCGAACACCCCATCGATCGCGATATTGAAAATGTTCGGATCAGTCAGCGAATACATCTGCGCCGTCTGGAACGGGCTCATGCGATCCTTGGGCGAGAGCATGAACACGCGAATCCCGCGCTTGCCGCGCATCGCATACTCGGCCGACGACCCGGTGTCGCCCGACGTGGCGCCGAGGATGTTCAGGTCGCGCTGTCCCCTGTCGAGCGCGTGCTCGAACAGATTGCCGAGCAGTTGCATCGCGATGTCCTTGAACGCCAGGGTTGGACCGTTCGATGCGCGCAGCAGTAGCACGCCTGGCTCGAGCGTCAGCAGCGGCGTGATCTCGTCGCTGCCGAACGTCGCCGCCGTATAGGTGCGATCGACCAGCGCCTTGAGCTCGGCGGCGGGGATGTCGTCGGCGAACAACGACAGCAGCGCGAACGCGAGGCCACGATAGTCGAGAGGGCGCAGCGCGGCGAGCGCCGGCCCGGTAAGCTTGGGATACGCCGCCGGCACTGTCAGGCCGCCGTCGGGTGCGAGGCCTTCGAGCAGGATGGCCGAGAACGGCTGCGGTTGCATGCCGCCGCGGGTGCTGACGTACTCCATCGGGGGCTAGCGCTCCGGCGCGAAGTCGACTTCGCGCACCGATTTCTGCACGCGCAGGCGCTCGACGTTGACACGAATCTGCTCGCGCAGCGCGAGGCCGTTCGGCACCGCGTGCAGGACCAATAGCGGCGTCGTGCGGTCGGACGAATTCAGCACGACGTCGGACAGGTTGAACATGCGCAGGAAAAAGGGCTCGATCAGCGTCGTGTCCTTGACGCGATAGAGCTCGATCGAATCGGTGCGCTTGCTGAGCACGCCGCGGGTGAGCCCCACGCGCTCGGTCGTCACCCGGTAGCGGAAGAACTTCAGCGTCAGGTAGCGCCAGAGCGCAACGATGACTGGCACGAACAGCACCCAGAACGCATCGGGCGCAATCAGCACGCCCGCGACGACGATCGCGGCCGCGACCAGAGCGCAGGCGACGTAGGTGCCGAAATTGGTCAGTTGAGACGGGCTGCCTTCCCAGACGACCGTTTCATTCGTGGTTTCCATAATCGACCTCCGCGCTTCAGCGCCTGTCCGTGCCGTGGTTCTAGTTCAGCTCTTCCATCCGGATCCGGACGACCTTGCCCCGCACCGTCGGCAATGCCTCGATCCGCCCGATCGCGTCGACGACGTGGTGCTCGACCGACCGATGCGTCAGCAGGATGATGTCGGTCTGCTCGGCGCCTTCGGACGGCTCTTTCTGGATCATCGCGTCGATCGAGATTTCGCGATCGGCGAGGATGCGCGTGATGTCGGCGAGCACGCCCGGCCGATCCTCCACCCTCATGCGCAGGTAATAGCTGGTCTCGACGTCGCCGATCGAGAGCACCGGCGTGTCGGAAAGCTGGTCCGGCTGGAACGCCAGGTGCGGCACCCGGTGCTCCGGGTCGGCGGTGTGCATCCGGGTGACGTCGACCAGATCGGCGATGACCGCGCTTGCCGTCGGCTCGGCGCCGGCGCCTGGACCGTAGTACAGCGTCGGCCCGACGGCGTCGCCCTTGACCAGGACCGCGTTCATCGCGCCCTCGACGTTCGCGATCAGCCGCTTGTGCGGCACCAGCGTCGGGTGCACGCGCAATTCGATGCCGTCGCGGCCATTCGCTTTTGAGCGGCGCGTGATGCCGAGCAGCTTGATCCGGTAGCCCAGCTCCTCGGCGTAGCGGATGTCTTCGCGCGCCAGCCGCGAGATGCCCTCGATGTACGCCTTGTCGAATTGCATCGGCACGCCGAACGCGATCGCCGACATGATCGTCAGCTTGTGTGCCGCGTCGATGCCGTCGACGTCGAAGGCGGGATCGGTTTCGGCGTAGCCGCGCGCCTGCGCGTCCTTCAGCGCGGCGGCGAAAGTCGCGCCGGTGGCTCGCATCTCCGAGAGGATGAAGTTGCTGGTGCCGTTGATGATGCCGGCGATCCACTCGATGCGATTCGCCGTCAGGCCCTCGCGCAGCGCCTTGATGATCGGGATGCCGCCGGCGACGGCCGCCTCGAACGCGACCATCACGCCGGCCTTTTGCGCAGCCGCGAATATTTCGTTGCCGTGCGCGGCCAGCAGCGCCTTGTTCGCGGTGACCACATGCTTGCCGTTGGCGATCGCCCGCAGCACGTAGGTTTTCGCCGGCTCGATGCCGCCGATCAGCTCGACGACGATGTCGACGTCGCGATCGTCGACGACGGTTTGCGGATCGGTGTCCAGCCGGACCCCTTCGGCATCGCGCGAGGCAGCCTGTGCGCGGGCCAGCGTCCGGGTCGCGATATGGGTGATGCGGATCGGGCGGCCGGCGCGGCGCGTGATCTCCTCTTCGTTGCGCCGCAGGACGTCCCAGGTGCCGCGCCCCACCGTGCCCATGCCGAGCAATCCCACCTGCAGCGGCTTCATCGCGCCGTCGGCCATCGCATGCCTACCCGAGCCCGTCCTCGCGAAACATCTGTTTGACGCCCCGGATGGCCTGTCTCGTCCGGGCTTCATTTTCGATCATCGCGAACCGCACATGGCCGTCGCCGAATTCGCCGAAGCCGATGCCGGGCGACACCGACACCTTGGCCCGGGCCAGGAGCTGCTTGGTGAACTCGAGCGAGCCCAGGGCCCGATACGCTTCGGGGATCGCCGCCCACACGTACATCGACGCCTTCGGCATGTCGACCTTCCACCCGGCTTCGTGCAAGCCCTTGACCAGCACGTCGCGCCGCTTCTGGTAGGTCATCGCAATCTGCGTGACGCAATCCTGCGGCCCTTCGAGCGCCGCGATCGAGGCGACCTGGATCGGCGTGAACGTGCCGTAGTCGTGGTATCCCTTGATCCGCGACAGCGCGTACACCAGGTCCTTGTTGCCGACCATGAAGCCGATGCGCCACCCCGCCATGTTGTAGCTCTTCGACATCGTGAAGAACTCGACCGCGACCTCGCGCGCGCCCGGCACCTGCATGATCGACGGCGCTTTCCAGCCGTCGAAGCAGATGTCGGCGTAAGCCAGATCGTGCACGACGTAGATGCCGTGCTCGCGCGCCAGCGCGATGATCTTTTCGAAGAACGGCAGCTCGACGCACTGCGCGGTCGGATTCGCCGGAAAATTGATGATCAGCATTTTCGGCTTGGGAAAGCTCGATTTGATCGTGCGATCGAGTTCGGCGAAAAAGTCGACATCCGGCGTCAACTGCACCTGGCGGATGTCCGCTCCCGCGATTACCGGCCCGTAGATGTGGATCGGATAGCTTGGATTCGGCACCAGCACCGTATCGCCCTGCCCCAGCGTCGCCAGGCCCAGATGCGCGATCCCCTCCTTCGAGCCGATCGTGACGATCGCCTCGGTGTCGGGATCGAATTCAACGCCGTAGCGGCGCTGATACCACTGGCAGATCGCACGGCGCAGCCGCGGAATGCCGCGCGATACCGAGTAGCCGTGCGTGTCGGATCGCTGCACCGTCTCGACCAGCTTGGAGACGATATGCGCCGGCGTCGGCCCGTCGGGATTGCCCATGCCGAAGTCGATGATGTCCTCGCCGCGGCGCCGCGCGGCCATCTTGAGTTCGGAAGTGATATTGAAGACGTACGGCGGCAGGCGCGCGATGCGCGCGAACTGCGAGTCGATCGGGGAAGCCATGCGGTTCCTCACTCCGCCAGCATAAGCGCCCGGACCGTCCGAGCGATGTGGCGGCGATTGAAGCTATAATCTTAACGGAGTTAGGCAGTTACCGCAAAGCACAATCCATGCGCACGCCCATCTGCACCGCCGGCGAACCCGCGTGAAATTTCATCTCAACACCGCCGCCGGCAACATGTTCACCGGCCACGGCGCGGGCTACGTGCGCATTGGGGAAACCGACTACCGCGGAAATCTGCTGGTGACGCCCGAGCAGCTGGTCGAAGGCTGGGCGCCGGGCGGCTTCGAGGCGCTGGCCGAATCGGATTTCGCCGCACTGGCCTCGCTTCGACCCGAGGTCGCACTGTTCGGCAGCGGTGCCACGATGCGGTTTCCGCATCCGCGCCTGACGCGCGCACTGACCGAGGCAGGCATCGGTCTCGAAGTGATGGATACGCCGGCGGCCTGCCGCACCTACAACATTCTCGCAGCCGAAGGCAGGCGGGTCGCCGCGGCGATACTGGTCGGCCGATAAGGCGGCGTGCAACGGCGCCGCCGCGCCGACATCAGGACGCTTCCGCTGTCCGGGGCAGTTTGTTGGCCGGGCGGCTTTTCTCGGGTTGGATCGAAGCGAGCGCGGCAGCGAAGCGACCGTCGTCCGGCAACAGGCCGACATAGTCGGCCATGCGGCGGATTTCGCGCGCGGGGTCGGCGAGCATGTCGGAGAAATCGACACGCAGATGCTCACGGCCGGCGAAAAACCGGTTGACGTCGTCCCATAGACGACGCTGCACGGTCTCGCCCTTGGACTCGGCCCACGCCCAGCCGGTGCGGCGAATCGAGGCGATCGATTCGTCCAGCGGGCGCCAGGTCCAGATAAAGCGGACCGCCGGACCCCAGGCCTGGACCAGATCATCGCCGCAAAGCGATAGCAGAGGATGCTTGGCGCCGACGTGCGTCGCACGGCCCACTTCGAGGAACGAGATCCAGTCGCGGAGCTTGCGCACGCGTTCGGCAGGGGGAAAGCGCTCCTCCAGGTCAGGCTCGTGCCACCAGCGCCGCAGGCGTCTCGCGAGGCGCGCCGATTCGTAATTGTCCATCCAGTACGGCGCGCCCATCTCGACGCCCAGGTGATGCAGTACGCCAGCGGCGGCCGACGAGCCGGAGCGATACAGGCCGAGCATGGCGATCCGCGTCGTCATCGCGATCGCGCCTGATGCCAACCGCGGTGCATGTTGAAAACCTCCACGCAAAGGCTTGTATCCGTCTCGATTGTAATGCAGATTTCGCCTGTACCCGTGCGACCGAACGGAGGCGGCGATGATCAAGGTCTACGGCATGTCATTGTCGGGCAACTGCCATAAGGTCCGCATGGTCCTCGAGGCCTTGCATCTGCCTTATGCCTGGATCGAAATCGACCCCTCGAAAGGAGAGACACGCACGCCCGAGTTTCTCGCCAGGAATCCGAACGGCAAGGTGCCGGTGGTCGAGCTCGAGCCCGGCGTGTATCTGCCGGAATCAAACGCGATTATCTGTTATTTCGCCGACTCTTCGCCGCTGATGCCCGACGACCGGCTGCTGCGCGCTCGCGTTCTCCAATGGCTCTTTTTCGAGCAATACAGCCACGAGCCGTATATCGCCGTCGCGCGCTACCTCTGCCTGTTCCATCCCGATCCGCCGTCGCAGCGCGCGCTGCTCGAATCCAAGATGCCGGGCGGTTACCGCGCGCTGGAAGTGATGGAAAAAACGCTGGCCGACGAGCCGTTCCTGGTCGACGGCCGCTACACGATCGCCGACATCGGCCTCTACGCGTACACCCACGTCGCGTCCGACGGCGGCTTCGACCTGTCGCGCTTTCCCGCGATCCGCGCCTGGCTCGGCCGCGTGGCAGCGCAGCCTGGCTACGTGGCGATGGTCGGGCCCTGAAACCGCGGCGAGGGGCCTCGGGCGGCGCTTAGCACTGGATCGTCTGCCGGCAATACTGGGTGAGCTCACGCACCACCGTCGTCGCGCCGCTCGGCGTCCGTGCCTTGCCCTGGCCGTACTCCATCGTCAGCTTGAAATCGTATTTTTCAAAGAAGGCATCGAACTGCTCGGCGCCGACGGTGCCCAGCGCGGCCAGCCCGTCGGTGGCGCCGTCGTAGTCGAGCAGGATAGCCGCCAGCGGCTGCGGTGCCGGCCCGCTGACGACGCGCGCGCCCGCGGCGGGGTCGTACACGCTGTGGTCGGCGCAGCAGTGGATGACGTTACCATCCGAGGTCGGCGAGCGCTCGGACTGAAACCGGATGAAGGAGACCTCGCGTGTCGGATAGGCGAGCTTGTGCGCGCATATCGCCGAGTACGAAACCAGCGAATGCCCGGGGCCGACGCCACCGGTCCATGCGTAGGTCGCACCGTCGGCACGCAGTACGCTGTCGGCAGGCGCCACCGGTTTGCCGAGGTTGAGCAGGAAGCACGGCGTGCCGGCGTACGGATAATTGAACACGTAGTTGGTCCGCAGCGCGAGCTCGGCGAGCCGGATCGGCTCGCCGTGGATATTCACCAGCTGCGAACGACCATAAAGGCGCGGCGCCGTGCCGGCCCAGGCTTGGCCGAGCGGACCCAGCTGCGCGGCGCCGGCGGCCATAGCGCACGTGGCGAGAAATTGTCGTCGCTCCATCGCGTCCTACTCTCCTCCCGGTTGCGCGCCGCGCGATCGGCGAAGCGGGCAGATCAAGAGCTCTCGCTGGTCGGCGCGGCCGAGCCGGCGTTTCCTGCTAGGGGCCGAGGCCCGCCAATGCCCGCACATGCGCGGTCGCGCTGCGCCCGAGCGCGCTCAGCGCGTAGCCGCCTTCGAGCGTCGAGACGACGCGCCCTGCCGCGTGCCGGGATGCAACCTCGACGATCCTGGTCGTCACCCAGCCATAGTCATCGTCGGTGAGCTGCAGATTCGCCAGCGGATCCTCGCGGTGCGCGTCGAAGCCGGCGGACACGAAGATCATCTCCGGCCGATGCGCCTCGAGCGCAGGCAGGCAGACGTCGACAAAGGCCTTGCGAAAAGCTTCGCTGCCACTGCCGGGCGCAAGAGGAACGTTGTGCATGTTCGGACCGAGCGGCTCGATGCCCGTATAGGGATACAGCGGATACTGGAACGTCCCGGTCATGATGACGCGATCGTCGCCGGCGAAAATATCTTCGGTGCCGTTGCCGTGGTGCACGTCGAAATCGACGACCGCGGCGCGCGCGAGCCCGTGGTGCTCGAGCGCGTGCGCGACGCCTACCGCGACGTTGTTGAACAGGCAAAAGCCCATCGCCCGATCGCGCGTCGCGTGATGACCCGGCGGCCGCACAGCGCAGAACGCGGTACTGCGCGTTCCGCTGACGACGAGATCGGTGGCGAGGATCAGCGCCCCGGCGCCGTGCCGGGCTGCATCGAGCGAGTGAGAGTTGAGCGCCGTATCAGGGTCCAGATAATGCACGCCGCTTTCGGGACTCGCCGCCTCGATTTCGTCGATGTAGTGCGCAGCATGTACACGCGCCAGCTGCTCGCGCGTGACGGCCGGCGCAGCGTGGTGCTCGATCAGCACATCGAGGCCCGAGGCGATCAGGCGATCCTGCACCGCGTCGAGCCGCTCCGGGCATTCGGGGTGGTAAGGCCCCATCTCGTGCAGGCGGCACGAAGGATGGGTGATGTACGCGGTGGGCACGGAGATTCGGTCGATCGGCCGAGGGCGCGACACGCACCGCCGCGGCTTGGGGGTCGAGCGGAGTGTAGCGCGCCGCGAGCGGTGATGACTAGCCGACCATTGCCCTCTATAGTGCTTGTTTAGCCTTCGCCAGCGACGAACCCATGAGCCTGCGCCCCGCCGAGACCCGCACCATTCCGCTGCCCGAGCGGCTGGCGGCGGTAGTCGACACGCTCGGCAGCATCGTCGTCGGCAAGCAGACGCCGCTGAAGCTGGCACTCGCCTGCCTGCTGGCGCGCGGCCATCTGTTGATCGAGGACATTCCCGGCGTGGGCAAGTCGACGCTGGCGCAGGCTCTGGCGGCGACGCTGGGATTGCAGTACGCCCGCGTCCAGTTCACCAGTGATCTGTTGCCCGCCGACGTGCTCGGCGTGTCGATCTTCGATCCGGCCACCCACGCCTTCCGCTTTCATTCGGGTCCGATTTTTCATTCGATCGTGCTGGCCGACGAAATCAATCGCGCGCCCCCGAAGACGCAAAGCGCGCTGCTGGAAGCGATGGAGGAGCGCCAGGTCTCGATCGACGGCAACACGCGGCCGCTGCCCGACCCGTTCTTCGTCATCGCGACGCAGAATCCCGCCGAGCAGATCGGCGCGTATCCGCTGCCCGAATCGCAGCTCGACCGTTTTTTGATGACGATCGAGCTGGGCTATCCGGAGCCGGCAGCGGAGCGCCAACTGCTGTTGTCCGGCGACCGGCGCGTGCGCATTGCCGACCTTGCGCCATGTGCGGACGCGGCGACGCTGCTGGCTTGGCAGCGCGAAGCCGCCGCAGTGCACGTGGCACCGGCGCTGCTCGATTACGTGCAGGCGCTGCTCGCAGCCTCGCGCGGCGCGGGAGCGACCGCCAGCGGCGTCAGCGGCAGCGCGCATCGCGGCCTGTCGCCGCGCGCAGGCCTGTTGCTGCTCGCGGCCAGCCGCGCCTGGGCGTTGCTGGCGGGGCGGCCGATGGTGCTGCCCGAGGACGTACAGGCGGTGTTTCCCGCAGTCGCCGGTCACCGACTGGCGGGCAGCGCGCGCGCCGGTGGGCCGCAGGCGAAGACGCTGCTGCGCGCCGTGCCGCTGCCCTGATCGCGCGACCGCCAGGCGCGATGCATCGGCCGCCAGCGCAACGCCGCGCCCGCACGCCCGGCTGAAGGCGGCGCAAGGCGGGTGACGCACGGCACTCACGACGATGGCGACCTTTCCCTTGACCGGCTCGTGGATCACCCAGGCGCGACAGCGCTTCTGGCGACTCGCGCCGGGCGATCGCGAGCCGGTGACGCTTCGTCACCGCCGCATCTACATCCTGCCGACCCGGCGCGGACTCGCGATGATCGCAACCCTGGTGACCATGCTGCTGACCTCGATGAACTACGCGCTGTCGCTGGGCTACGCGATGACTTTTCTCGCCTCGGGCATGGTCGCGGCAGCACTGCTGGCGACGTTTCGCAACCTGGCCGGGCTCGCGAGCTCGCCGGTCGCCGCCGGCGAAGCATTTGCCGGCGGCGAGGTGATGTTCACGCTGGCGCTCGCAAGCGGACAACGGGAGCGCATCAGCATCGCCGTTACTGCGTCCGGCGGACCGCCGGTGCTCGTCGACCTGCCCGCGGACGCAACCCGTCCGGTCGTGCTGACCGTCGCCGCACCTCGACGCGGGCTGCAACCGCTGGGCCGGGTAACGCTTTCGAGCGACTTTCCGCTGGGGCTGTGGCGAGGCTGGGCGTACGTGCACTTTCCGCTGACGGCATGCATCTATCCTGCGCCCGAAAGCTCTGCTCCGCCCTTGCCGGCCAGTCGTCTGGGCGTCGATCCGCAACGCGCGGCACGCGCCGCCGACGCCGAGCTCGGCGGCTTGCGCGCGTATGAACGAGGCGATCCGCACAACCGCATCGCCTGGAAAGCGGTCGCACGCGGGGCCGGCTGGTATACGAAGCAATTCGAAGGCGGTGCGGGCGGCGGCGCGGTCGACCTCGACTGGAGCGAGCTCCCGCCGATCCTGGACGAAGAACTGAGGTTGTCGCGGCTGACCGCCTGGGTGCTCGCCGCCGAGCGCGAGACGCGCGCCTTCGCGTTGCGCTTGCCGGGCACCGAATTGCCGTACGGCCAGGGCGCCGGTCATCGCCGCGCTGCGCTGGTCGCGCTGGCCTCGTTTCCCCGGACGAACCCGGCGTGAAGGAGAACAAAGCACCGTCACCGATGACGCGCACGCAGCTCGGTGCGCTCGCGGCGCTGCTCCTTTGCGCCCAAATGCCGCTGTGGGCGCACATCGACCGCTGGATCGCCATCGCCGGCACCGCGCTGGTCATCGCGCGACTCGTGTTTCCGTTCGACCGCAACAACCTGCGCACTCTGCGCCGCTGGCTGCTGCCGGGATTCGCCATCGCTGCGGCGATCGGCATACGCGTCGAGTACGGCTACTTCCTGGCGCGCGATCCCTGCGTCGCGTTCCTGTACGTCCTGGTCGGTATCAAGTTCCTCGAGGCGCGCGGCACGCGCGACGGTGGACTGCTGGTCTGCCTCGCGCTGTTTCTCGCGCTGACGCAGTTCTTTTATGCGCAGACGATCCTGGCCGCCGTCGCCGCGATGCCCGCGCTGCTGGCGACCGGCGTCGCGCTGGCGGTTCTGCGCACCTCGGCGGGCGTCTCCGAGCCGTGGCGTCCGCACGTGCGTGCCACGGCACGGCTGATCCTCCAGGGCGTGCCGATCGCGGCGCTATTGTTCGTGCTTTTTCCGCGTCTCGCCGGACCGCTCTGGGGAAGCCCGCTCGAAAGCGGCGCACGCACCGGACTTTCCGAGAGCATGTCGCCAGGCTCGATCAGCGACCTTTCGCTTTCCGACGAGGTCGCCTTTCGGGTCGAGTTCTCAAGCGCGCCGCCGCCGCCGTCGCAGCGTTACTGGCGCGGCCCCGTGTTCGCCCGCTTCGACGGCGCCACCTGGCGCCCGCTGTACAAGTTGCGCAGCGGGCAATTCGTGCCGCCGTCCGGACGCGCCGCCGATTACACGGTGACGATGGAACCGCATGGCAAGCTCTGGTTGTTCGCGCTCGAGCATCCGACCGGCCCGCCGCACGCACCGAATCCCGATGCGCCGGCAGGTCCCGCGACCGAGGTGCTCGCCACCGTGACCTACGACCAGCAGCTGCTGGCCAGGGCACCGGTCACGCAGGCAGTGCGCTACACCCTGCGTTCGGCCATGATCGGCACGTTTGCTGCCGTTGGCAACGATGCATCGGATAATCTGCAGCTGCCGCACGGCAATCCGCGGACGATCGAATTCGCGCGGGATCTGCGCGCGCGCACCGCTTCCGACCGCGCCTATGTGGCCGCGGTGCTCGACTGGTTCCGCACCGAATCGTTCGTCTACACGCTCTCGCCCGACCTTCTCCACCGCGATCCGGTCGACGGTTTTCTGTTCGACACGCACCGCGGCTTTTGCGAGCACTTTGCCGGCGCCTTCGCGCTGCTGTTGCGCGCCGCCGGGATTCCGTCGCGCGTAGTCACCGGGTATCAGGGCGGCGAAATGAATCCGACCGGCGAATACATGATCGTGCGCCAATCGGACGCGCACGCATGGACCGAAGCGCTGCTCGACGGGAAATGGCAGCGGATCGACCCGACCGCGGCGGTGGCACCGTCACGCATCGAGCGCGGCATCGGGGCCGCGCTGCCGGCCGGTGAGCGCATCCCTTATCTCGCCAGGATCGAGATGACCTGGCTCAAGAGCCTGCAGCTGCGCTGGGACAGTGTCAACTATCACTGGCAGCGCGGCTTCGTCGGTTTCAACCTCGAGCGGCAGCGCGATTTCCTGCGCGACCTCGGCCTCAAGGGCGCGCCGCCGTGGCGGATCGTGGCGCTCCTTGCTGCTGCGGCGTTCGTCTGGGGAATCGCCGTGCTCGGATTGTCGCGACTGCGCCGTTCGCGCGTCGACGCCGAAGTCGCGTTGTGGCGGAGAGCGTGCCGCAAGCTCGCGCGCGCCGGCCTCGAGCGCCGGCCCGACGAAGGACCGCTGGCCTACGCCGACCGCGCCGCAGTACGCTGGCCCGCGGTTGCCACACAGATCAAGGGCATCGCCGAGTGCTACGCGCTGTTGCGCTACGGACCCGCCGCCGCGCGGACCGAGAAATCGGTCGCGGAATTGCGGGCGAGCGTCAGCAGTTTGCCGCCGGCGCGCGAGTTGCGTGCGGCATAACGACATGTTGTCCGGCGGCCGCTAAAGCAGCGCGTCGCGCGACAGGCCCTTGCGGCGCAACCTGGCGCGGAGCTTTTCCAGTGCCTCGGCCTGGATCTGGCGCACGCGCTCGCGCGTGACGCCCAGCTCGCGGGCAAGATTCTCGAGCGTGGCCACGTCGCAGCCGTTCAATCCATACCGTCGCTCGATCACCATACGCTGCCGCTCGGAGAGCTCGTCCAGCCATTGCTTCACCCAGCCCTCGATCTCCGAATTGTGCAGCAGCAGCTCGGGGCCCGGCGCATCCTCGTCGCTCAGCTGATCGCCGATCGACAGGCCCGAATCGACGTCGAACGCCGCATCGAGCGAGGTGACGTGCTCGTTGTAGCCCAGGACCTTGCGCACCTGCTCGACCGGCTTGCCGAGCAGATGCGCGACGTCGTCGATCGTCGGATCGCGCCCCTGCCCGAGCATGCCGTGCGTTTCGAGGTGGCGCATCGCGCGAAGCACGATGTTGAGCTCCTTGACCACATGCGCCGGCAGCCTGATCGTGCGCGACTGGTTCATGATCGCGCGCTCGATCGACTGGCGTATCCACCAGGTCGCATAGGTCGTGAAGCGAAAGCCGCGCTCAGGGTCGAACTTCTCCAGCGCGTGTATCAGGCCGAGATTGCCTTCCTCGATCAGGTCGGCAAGCGTCAGGCCACGATTCAGATAATGCTTGGCGATGCTGACCACCAGCCGCAGATTGTGCTCGATCATCTTCTGCCGTGCTGCGAAGTCGCCGTCGCGGTTGGCGCGCGCGTACTCGAGCTCCTCGACCGGCGTCAGCAACGGGCTCTGGCCGATCTCGTTCAAGTAGATCTGGGTGACGTCGTTGAGGAAGTCGGCTCCGACGCCGACGACCGGCATGTCCAGCGGCAAATCGCGCGTCCGGGTATCGGGCTCCGGCGCCGCGGGCGGCTCCTCGTCGTCTGCCGCCGAATGCGCTCTCATGCGTACCCGTTCCGCCGCTACGCCGGCGGGAGGAATTTCGCCGGGTCGACCGGCTTGCCCAGGCGACGGATTTCGAAATGCAGCTTGACCTGGTCGGCGTCGCTGTCTCCCATTTCCGCGATCTTCTGGCCCTTCGCGACCTGCTGACCTTCCTTGACCAGGATTTCACGATTGTGCGCGTACGCGGACAGAAACGTGTTGTTGTGCTTGATGATGATCAGCTTGCCATACCCGCGCAGGCCGCTGCCCGCATAGACGACCTTGCCGGGACCGCTGGCGAACACCGGCTGGCCCGATTTGCCGGCGATGTCGATGCCCTTGAGGTTCGCTGTTTCGGAAAAGCCGGCGATGACTTTGCCGGCTGCAGGCCACGCCCAATCGATGTTGCCGCCGTCGATTTCGGGCACGCGAGACGATTCGATCCGCGCGGGCGCTGCAGCGACCGCGCCGGGCGTCGTTGCAGAAGGCGCGGCAGCGGTACCTGGCGCGGGCGGCGCAACGACCGTTGGCGCGAGCGGCGGTGCGGGAGCGGGAAGCAGCGCGGCGTTGCTCTGCTGCATCTGCGCCAGCGCCTGTTCCGAATACGGCAGCTTCAACGCCTTCGGCTCGCTTTTGTAGGTCGCAGTGTTGCTGCGGCCGGATGGCGCGGTCCCGGTGAACGGCAAGGTCCGCGTCTCGCTGCCGACCGGCGCGATCGGCGGCGCGGCCGCAAGCGGCGTCGTCACCGCGGAACCGGGGGCTGCGGCGGGGACGCCCGCCTCGCCGGGCGGTGCCAGGACGAGCACGCGGCCGACGCGAATGACGTTGACGTTTTCGATGTTATTCCACGCCGCGAGCTCGCGATAATCGAGGCCGTGGTCGAGCGCGATCTGATAGAGCGTCTCGCCGCGCTTGACGACATGCGTCGGCGGCGGCGCTTCCGCTGGCGGGGCAGGCTCGACGGCGGCGGGCTGGCTCTCGATCGCTTCGGGCGGCGGTGCGATGCGTTCGCTCACCGGGGCCGGAGGACGCGTCATGCACGATATGAGAAGCAGCGCGGCAGCGGAAGGCGCAAGGATCCGGCATGAAGGCGCGAAACTGAAATGGATCATGCGAGTCCGGGAAGCAACGGTACGAATCTTACCGCGTCGAAGCTTTGCTCGCGGATGCCGGTCGGCGCCTTTTCTATGACCGTCAGTCGTTGCGTTCCGCGTTCGTCGTCATCATGGATGGCGAGCGGCAGCACCATGCGGCCGCCGACCTTCAGATAACGCAGCAACGCCGTCGGAACCTGGGTTGCCGCGGCGGTCACGATGATGCCATCGACCTCGAGGTCCTCGCCCAGATCCGCCGATCCGTCTCCATGCTTGATTCGCACGTTGTTGAGCTTCAGCGCGCGCAGATTGTTCCTCGCCTTCGCGACCAGCGAGGCGATCCGCTCGACCGTATAGACCTCGTCGGCAAGATGGGCGAGCACCGCCGTCTGATAGCCGCAACCGGTGCCGATCTCGAGCACGCGATGCAGGTGGCCGCCGGCCCGCAGGAGCTCGGTCATGCGGGCGACGACATAAGGCTGCGAAATGGTCTGTCCGGCGCCGATCGGCAGCGGGCTGTCGTCGTAGGCGCGGATCGCCAGCGCTTCCTCGACGAAAATATGGCGCGGCACTGCGGCGATTGCCGAAATCACCGCCTCGTCGCGTATGCCCTGCTCGCGCAGGCGCTCGATCATTCGCGTCCGGGTCCGAGCCGAGGTCATGCCTATGCCGCCGAATTTTTCCACGCCGGCGCTCATCGGTTCGCCCCTCCGGCGAGCGGATGCAAAGCCCGTTCGCTGCGCCGCGGCGTCATGCGTCGATCCATTCCGTGATACGCGGCATGTCGGCGTGGTTGGTCAGATCCATCTGTAGCGGCGTCACCGATACGTAGCCCAGTCCGACTGCATGAAAATCGGTACCTTCGCCGGCATCGGCGGCGGCGCCTGCCGCGCCGACCCAGTAACAGGTCTCGCCGCGTGGGGTCTCGGTCTTCACCACCGATTCCGCCTTGTGCCGCTTGCCCAGACGCGTCACGCGCACACCCTTGATGTCCGTGATCGTCACGTCGGGCACATTGACGTTGAGCAGCCATGCGCCCGACGGCTTGCGGCGATGGCGTGAGATCAGATCGACGACGATCTTGGCCGCGGTCTCGAAGTGCTGGCCGGTCTTGCTGGTCAGCGATACCGCGATCGATGGAATGCCCAGCAGATAGCCCTCGGTCGCGGCAGCGACGGTGCCCGAGTAGATCGTGTCGTCGCCCATGTTGGCACCATGATTGATGCCGGAGATCACCATGTCGGGGAGCGCGTCCAGCAATCCGGTGACCGCCAGGTGAACGCAATCGGTCGGCGTCCCGTTGACGAACAGAAAACCGCTCGGCGCGCGACGCACGGTAAGCGGTCGATCGAGAGTCAGCGAATTGGAGGCACCGCTGCGGTCGCGCTCAGGCGCGACGACGGTGATATCGGCATACGGGGCGAGATCCGCGGCGAGGCGCTCCAGTCCGGGAGCGAAGTAGCCGTCGTCGTTGCTGAGCAGGATGCGCATCGCGTAGGTTGGCCGATTTGCG
This sequence comes from uncultured beta proteobacterium, assembly GCA_963828665.1. Classification (GTDB taxonomy): domain Bacteria; phylum Pseudomonadota; class Gammaproteobacteria; order Burkholderiales; family Casimicrobiaceae; genus PALSA-1003. Next base: position 102,649 of record CAWHFL010000001.1, on the reverse strand, counting down.
CCGGTCGAAGTGCACCGGCACGCTGCGGCCATTATATGCGAAGGCTGCGCGGAATCGGCGCGCGGCCCAGGCCGCGGTTGCCGCGGCTGTAGGATCGCCGCACGAATCGCGCGGCGATCAGTGCGCGTGCGCTATTTCGCCGGCCAGTTGCGCGCGAATACGGCCGCCACCTTCGGATGCGTTTCGACCTTGGTGAGCGCCGCATGAAACGGTGCGCGATGCTCGGCCAGGTGCGCGCGCGAGCCCGACCACTTGGTCACGACCGCTGCGTACAGATCCAGCGCGCCGATGTCGCTGCCGGCAAGAAAAGGTCGCGCCGGAAACATGTCAGCGAAGATCTCCCAGTGCCGGTGCAGGCGCGCACGGGTCCCGGCGCGAATGCGATCCCTCGCCGAATCGTCCATGTCCTGGCAGAAGCGCTCGGGAAAGTCGATGACGGTGATAGCCGAATAGCAGTTGGCGGCGATGAAGACCAGTCCCCGGATCGCCTGCGCACGCGTCGCCTCATCACGCGGCAGCAGCCCCGCGGCAGGATGCGCGACGTCGAGGTGGATCAGGATCGCCGCGCTTTCGGACAGGCCACTGCCGTCGGGCAGCGCAAGCGTCGGTATCTGGCCGATCGGATTGATCTTGAGCAGATCGCGAAAGGCGTCGTTGGTCTCCCATGATGCCGTCTCGACCATGCGATACGGCGCGCCTGCCATCGTCAGCGCGGCCTCGATCGCCGCCGACCCGGAGCCTTTCTTGCCATACAGCGTATACATGCGTCCTCCCTTATTGTTCAGGAGCGGATTCGCGCCGGCACGTTCGGCGGAAATCACAGGCCGGCCGCCCTGCGCGATGATCCGGCCCGTGATCGGCTGCCGCTTTTTTCGCTACGGTCTACCGTCCTTCCGCGACGCCTAGGCAGCTTGCCCTGCCGCCGTCATCTTTTCCATTCGCTTTTGCATGTCGGACACCGAGACGTCTTCCTTGTGCGTCGCGATCGTCCACATCAAGCCGAACGGATCAGTCAACGTACCGCTGCGGTCGCCATAGAATTGGTCCTTGACCGCATTCTTGACCTTGCCGCCCGCGGCGATCGCCTGCGCAAAGCTCTTGTCGACGTCGGGCACGTAGAACATCAGACTGACCGGTGAACCGCCGTACGACTGTACGCTGCGATGACCCATTTCGGGCGACTCGTCGGCAAGCATGATATGGCCGCCGGCGATCTTGAGCTCGGCGTGGCCGACCTTGCCGTCCTGGCCGGGGAAGCGCATGACCTCGGTTGCGCCGAAGGCCTTCTTGTAGAAATCGATCGCGCTGGCCGCGTCGCGGACGATCAGGTAGGAAGTGACGCCGGCGTAGCCGGCGGGAATTGCCTGGACCATGAGAAATCTCCTCGAGTTTCTGACGCTCCGGCGGAGGCCGGAAGCGATCTGCTGTCTACTGCTTGAACGCGCCCGTGCGCAACAGACCCACGGCGACGCCCTCGATCGCCAAATCCGTACGGGCTGAATTTACGACAATCGGTTCGAACTCGGAGTTCTCGGGCACCAGAACAATTTCGCGGCCGCGCCGTTTCAGACGCTTGACCGTCACCTCGTCGCCGCCTGCGCCGGACAGCCGCGCCACGACGATCTGTCCCGAGCGCGCTTCGGCGGTCCGATGCACGGCCAGCAAATCGCCGTCCAGGATGCCCGCATCCTTCATGCTCATGCCGCGCACGCGCAGCAGGTAGTCGGCCCGAGGCGAGAACAATCCGGCATCGACACGGTAGTTGGCTTCGACGTTCTCGGCAGCGAGCATCGGCGCTCCGGCGGCGACGCGCCCGATCAGCGGCAAAGTGCCCTGGACGGGGACACCAGGCACGTCCTTCAGCCGCAATCCGCGCGAGGCGCCGGGCACGAGCTCGAGCACGCCCTTCTTCGCCAGCGCCTGCAAGTGATCCTCGGCCGAGCTGGCGGCGGCAAAGCCCAAACCAGCGGCGATTTCCGCGCGAGTCGGCGGCATGCCTCGCGCGTCGATGAAGCTGCGGATCCAGTCGAGGATTTGCTGCTGGCGGGCAGTCAGCCGCGAAGCTTGCGGCAGTGGCGGCACATTCGTGCGCGGGCTCGGATGCGCAGCTGCACGGCGCTGGCGGGTCGGCATGGGATGAATACCGTATGAATAATCGGTACCGTTATTATAAACGGCCACGTTGCGGCGTCAAGGCTCGCGCCCAAGAGCCCTCCAGGCACTCATGTCGCGCGACCTGTTCTATGATTGGGCGTCGCGGCTCGTCATCCGATTCCGGCCAATCCATGTCGATCTCAATCCCGCACGTTGGAACCTCGTTCGTCCTGGCCCTGTGGCTCGCCGGCTGCGGCGGCGGTGGCGGATCGGGAGGAAACTCCGCCGCGCCCCCTCCCACGCTCACCGATCCGGTCGTGTATTCGAGTGCGCCGACGGCTTCGTTGCCTCGAGCTGACGAACTTAGCGCCGTCACGCACCATCAGTTAGTGATCAACGGCAACACGCTCAATTACACCGCCACTGCCGGGCACCTGACCGCTCATGCCCTGAGCAACGGTGCGCCGGAGGCCTCATTCTTCTACGTCGCTTACACATTGGATGGCGCGAACGGCGCGACGCGTCCGGTGACGTTTTTCTACAACGGGGGGCCCGGATCGGCCAGCGTTTGGCTGCACCTGGGTTCGTATGGACCCAAGCGGCTGGTAACCGGCGACCCTGCAACGAACGCGCCGACGCCGTTTCCGCTGGTCGATAACGCGGAAAGCCTGATCGACGTCAGCGACCTGGTGTTCGTCGACGCCGTTGGCACCGGCCTGTCCGAAGCGATCGCGCCGAACGTCAACCAGGGCTTCTGGAGCGTCGACGCCGACGCGGCGGTGTTTCGAGACTTCGTTATGTCATACGTGGCGGCCAACAACCGGGGGAGTTCGCCCAAGTTCCTGTTCGGCGAGTCCTATGGCACCACGCGCAGCGCCGTGCTGGCGAATATGCTGGAAAGCGCCGGGGTGGGCATCAACGGCGTCGTGTTGCAGTCGTCGATACTCGATTACAACAGCAACTGCGGCGTCATCCTGCTCACCGTGAGCTGCACCGGCGACGTTCCGTCGTACGGGGCGATCGGCGCCTGGTACAAGCTCGACACTCCGAACCCGGCGCCGGCCGCGCTGCCGGCGTTTGTCGACCAGATGCGCACGCTCGCCGCGAATCAGTACGATCCCGCGGTCATCGCCTTCCTGGCGATGGCGACCCCGCCCCCTGCGGTCCTGCTCCAGCAACTGGTCAGCACGACGGGGATGTCGCTCACCGGGTGGCAAACGCACTTCAATCTCGATCCCGATTTCTATCAGGTCAACCTGATACCCGGCACGCTGATCGGGCGGTACGACGCGCGTGTGTCAGCCCCGCTGGGAAGCCCGCTGGCGAGCGAGGGCGATCCGTCCAGCACCCTCATCAACGCGTCGTTCGCCATCGGGATCGTCTCCTACCTGAATTCCGGGCTGCAGTACACCAATCCATCGAGCTACGTGCTGGTGGGTAACGCAATACAGAGCTGGAACTACGTTCACGATGGTCGACCGCTGCCCGACAGTATCCCGGATCTGGCCGCGGCGCTCGCGCAGAATCCCAAACTCAAGGTGCTTTCCGTCAATGGCTACCACGATCTGGCGACGCCGTTCTTTCAGACCGAACGCGACCTGGCGCGGCTGGGTCCAACTCTCAACGTGCAGCTGCGCTTCTACCCGGGAGGCCACATGACCTATCTCGACGATGGATCGCGCGCGCTGGAAAAGGCGGATCTGGCGCAGTTCTACCAGAGCGCGTCGGTGGCGCAATGAGTACGCGCCGGTCGGATGGCATCGTGGCGTGCGGTGGCCTTGCCGGCTCCCGGCGCCGCGCGCTTGTGCTCGCCGTGGTCGGGCTGGCTCTGGCCCTGGGCAAGGCGTTTCCCGCACGCGCCCAGCCTGCACAGTCGCCTCCGGGGACGATCGAGACGCCGATCCGCGGCCCATGGGTGCCCCCCGAGCTACGCAAGCCCGCGACCTCGCCGGCGCCACAAGGCGCGGCGTTGCGCGCGCAGGTCGAGCGCAAGCTCAAGGCGGGATTCGACGCCGCGGACGTCAACCGGAGCGGAACGTTGACGCGCGAGCAGGCGCGGGCTGCGGGGCTGGGCTACGTCGCCAAGCATTTCGATGAAATCGACCGGAGACGCGCCGGCGCCGTCAGCTTCGACGACGTCAAGCATTTCCTGCGGAGCCGGGGCGCGCAACTGGACTGACGGATAAGAACCTGGTCGCGGGACAACAGCGCAAGAAAATGGGCCGGTCCACCTTGCGGTGGCCGGCCCATCGACTTCCTATACGGCGTTGTCTGCTTCTACTTCTTGACGTCGACCTTGACCAGGTTGGCCTCGGTGTCGCCGTTCTTGTTGTCTTGCGTCACCACCATGAACCCGAGCGGCGGCGTCTGCGCGAACTCGGTCAAGTTCACCGAGAACGGGACCGCAGCCGTCGCGTTGGGACCCAGGACTGCGAACTGACCATCGGAGAGGGCGCTCGTGAACGCGTTGTATCCCGCGGACTGCGAGAACGAGTCCTGTGCTCCCGTTTCGACCAGATCGTACCCGGTCGCCGTATAGGTGAACCGCGGATGCGCGGCAGTCAGACCCAGCCTTGATGCTAGAGCGGGAATCAAGATCGTGCTGCCATCGGTCGATGCCTGCGCCAGGAAGTCGATAAAGCCGTCCCCGGTCGACAGGTTGAACACGGCGGCAGCAATCCGGCCGTCGAACGCGCCGGTGGTAATCAACCCGATGTCGACGCCCACGACCGCGTAGTCCGGCACCCCGTCGCCATTGACGTCGATGTCGACGTCGAACTCCCGGGTGGACGGTGACGACCAGGCTTCCTGCGTGGTAATGGCGAAGACGAGGGCCCGATCGGTCGCGCTGATCGGGAACGACTGCACACCCGCCGCCGACAGGTTGATGACCGGGTTCTTCTTGCTGCTTCCCTTGCCGTTACCCGACAGGCCCCAGCTGTAGAAGTCGGCGGTCGCCGCGATCGGGCTGTTCTTGTTGGTCAGGTTGATCGTGCCGTTCGGATTGCTCGACTTGACGTTCTTGTCGAGATTCGCCTGCACGTTCGAATAGACGCGCGGCACCATGTAGTACGGCACCCGCAGCGCGATGCCACCGTTGTCGGCAGCCGACGCCGGCGTGAACTTGATCAGCCCCGCAACGTCGCGGAAGTCGTCCGAGTTGCCCGCGGTGGCGGCTGGCACGTTCAATGTCACGCGAACGTTGGCGCTCCCGCCTGCCTTCACCTTGACCTGTGTCTTGTCCAGCGCGACCGCGTGCAACGAGCCCTGCTTCCTTTCGACCGAGACATTGAACGTCGCATCGGTCTTGCCGTCGTTGTTCAGCGACACCTGCTGGCTCTGGGTGAAATCGTTCTTGAGTTCCACCAGGCCGAAGTTGATCGCCGTCAGCTGATTGTCCGCCAGCGCGGTCACTTGCGTGTGCGCGGCGGAGGCCGCGTTGACGAAGCCCGATCCGGCCGTATGGGTCAGGTAACCGGCGATGGCGCTCGGATCGCCGCTGTTGATGATCGCGGCCTTGATGTCCTTGGGCTTCCATTTCGGATGCGCCTGCTGCACGAGCGCCGCGATGCCGGCGATATGCGGCGTCGCCATCGACGTGCCCGACAGCGATTCCTGCAGGTTGCCGCTGCCGACGAGCGTCGAGATGATCGGGCTTCCCGGCGCCGAGATGTCGGGCTTGAGGATGCTGTCGCCGTTGCGCGGGCCACCCGAGCTGAACGATGCCATGCCCGAGATTTGCGGGGTCCCGGCCGTGATCGAAACCGCCAACCCGTCGCGCAGCACCAGCTTCGCGCCGTCGGACGATGCCGTCGTAACCGGTCCGACCACGCCGAAGAACGGGATGACGACGTTGTAGAAAACACCGTCGTCGGGGTTCTGGAAGATGGTCCCTTCGTACGGCGGCAGCGAAGCTGCACTGTTGATCATGACCACGGCGATTGCGCCGGCCTGCTGGCCGAAGATCGCTTTGGCGACACGCGCGCAAACGCCGCGCTGCACGACCGCGATCTTGCCGGCGGCGCCCGCCGCGGTGAAATCGGCCGCGCTGCAACCGAGGCTGACGCCGCCAGGCTGGGACGCATCGTGCACGACCACCACATTTCCGTTCAACGGGCTCGAATAGCTCGCGCCGTTCGCGTTGATGGCGGAGACCACCCTCGCGCCGTCGCCACCGGCGGCCGGAAGCGCGAAATTGCCGAAAGTGATCAATGCCGGCGTGGTGGTCGCGCCGACCGAAATCGCCCGTGAGCTCGAAGCCGGGGAGCTGGTGATATAGCGCAGATCGTTGGCGTTGCCCGAGGCCGCAACGACGACGACGCCCGCCTTGGCCGCGTTGTCGCTCGCGACGGCATCGGCACTGTCCGAAGTCCCGTAGTTGGCGCCGAGCGACATGCTGATCACGTCCATATCGTTGTCGACCGCCCAGTCGATCGCGTCCATGACGACGTCGGTCGAGCCGAAGCAGCCGAAAACGCGCACCGAATAGATGTCGGCCAGCGGCGCGACGCCCGGGCCGATGCGGAACGAATTGGCGTAGGTGCTCGCATCGTACGGCCCGGTGAACGAGGCGCCGGTCGAAAGAACGCCCGAGCCCGCCGCCGTGCCCGCCGTATGCGAACCGTGCCCGACGTCAAGCTCGCAGTCGAGCGGGTTCGGATCCGGATGCGGGATCGGCTGGTAGGTCGAGTTGTTGGGATCAGCATCGTAATCGTCGCCGACCAGGTCGGTCCCGCCCTTGACGCGGGCAGCCGACGGCCCGAACAGTGCCGGGTTCGCCGGCAGCGTGTCGGTCGCCTTGGCCGCCTGATAGGCAGCCACCGTTCCGGGGCCGCGGAAGTTCGCGTGCGTGTAATCGATGCCGGTGTCGATCACGGCGATCTTGATTCCTTCGCCGCGAAAACCGGGAATGCCCGACCATACCGCGGGCGCCTGGACGCGCGGCACGCCGATCACGTTGTCGCGATCGTAGCGATTGACACCCTTGACGTCGACGACGCCAGGAATGTTGCGCAGCGCATTGACCTTGTTGGCGGGGATCTGGACCTTGATCCCGTTCACGGCACTCTGAAATGTCTCGAGGATCGTGCCGCCGGCGGCGACGATCTGCGAGCTGATCGCGGCCTGATCATTCTTGCGCTGAGACTTGACCGCGTCTTTTTCGCTTCGAGAAAGTTTGCGACCGGCGGATTCCTGCACGAGCGCGACCGGTTGACCCGCCAGGAACACGACGACCTTCACCGGCGTCGTATCGAGGCCCGGGGGCAGCTTGGCAACGCGCATCACGTTGGGATCCACAGACACGAACCGATTCGCGCGTGGAGCTTGTGCCGCGGCACCAAATACCGCGATTGACAACAGGCCGACAAGTGCTAGGCGTGGCAGACGTACGTTCATCGTTCCTCCGAAGTCCTGAGCGAAGCGGATAGGCTTTCTCGACATGGGCCGGCCATTGCGCAACGGGTATGCCGCAGACCCGGTTCGTGCGCTGGGCGGGCGGATTTCGAAGCTCGCATCCAGGCATCGACCGGGGGTTCTAACAGCCGGACGCGGCGCAGTGTACCCGGTCAATCTTTCCTGTCAATCTCCTGACAGCGGAGAGCCGAAACTACTTATATCTAAAGGAATCCGGGCATGGCCAAAAAGCATGCCACCGGCCAGCAACGCGTTGAAACGTCGCCGTCCGGTCTCGAGACCGTCACCCAGGGGCGCGCAGTCTTTGCGCCGCCAGCGCGTACCCGCCGGCGGCGCCGTCGACAAAATGAACGTGGTTGCTCTCCGTGGCCGATGGGACGATGCAGGTCATGATCGCCGCCGGTTGTCGATGCATTCCAAAGCGCACGATGTTCTCGCGCGCCGCCTTGGCCATTTGCTGCTCTATGCGATCCGCCAGCGCGGGCGTGCAGTCGAGCGTCATGCGCAGATTGTCGTCGTATTTGCGAAAGTCCGAATTTTCGACGACCTCGCGACGATAGACCGTCGGATCGAATTCGCCGAGGCGCATGCCGGTCCGCAGGACGGTGTACGAGACCAGGGTCCAGAAGTAGACGCGAAGGCGCCGCAGCAACAGGCTCTCGCCGCGCTTGCGCGATGCGCGTGCCTCGAGCTCGGCGCCCGGCGGCGGCCAGCCGACGCTCGGCGCGTTGTCGGGAACCGGTCGCGCGACCTCGGCGCTTTCCTCCAGCTCCGCCAGCAGAGTTTCCACCACGCGGCGAAACGCGGGATCGCCGTGGGTAACCGGCACGACAAGCAGCGAGACGATGACGCCGTGCGTGGCGGGAATATCGTTCCAGCGGCACGAGAGTCCGGTCAGGTCGGGGCGCTCGCCCGGTGCGGCCGCGGGCAAGGTGAACCGCCCCGCCTTCATCGCCCGTTCGGCCCAGGCGAGGCCACCGCCCGAGAACATCGCATAGGACACGTGCTTCGACGGCCCGAAGCGGGCGACGCTCGCCTTCAATCCCTGATCGTGGACCGCGGCAACCGGCACCAGCGCGGTGCGCAGCGTGAGATCCAGCTCGTCACGGGTCCACGCCGACGTTGCGGCCAGCACGCTCGAGGCGATCGCCTGGTCGCAGGCCGGCACGGCGAAGCTCGCGCCATCGCCGCCGAAGACGAACGGAAACTTGCGCCCCGGCAGCGCGTTGCCGATCGCGGAGATCACCGCCGCGCCCGCGGTGTTCACTGACTTGTAGCGGCCCGCAGCAATCGCCTGGGTCGAATTGACGACGTCGGTCAGTCCGATCAGCCAGTCGCCCGGCAGCGGCCGGTACCGCGCCGGATCCATGATGTTGGCGAAGCCTTCGAAAACCGGCAGTCGATCGTAAAAGTCGGCGTTGTCCTGCATGGCCCGAAGCAACGCAAGGTGCGGGAAACCATCATAACCGGGACTTCCTTCGCCCGCGCGTAGGTGCCGCCAGCACGCGCGCCTGATGCCGGCCACGGGCGCAGGAATGCCCGCGCATCGGTGCGCCGTTTTGGCGCAAAATGCCATGTGCGAGCGGTCGCCCCGTCCCGCGATGATCAGGTGAGATCGATGAACGAAAAAGCGCCGAATGCCGGGCACCGCCACAAACACGCCGATGCCGCGGACCACGAACACGGCGACGGCAGCTCGGAACTTTCGGAAATGGACCTCCGGGTGCGCGCGCTCGAGTCGCTGCTGGTCGACAAAGGCTACGTCGATCCGCAGGCGCTCGACATCCTGATCGAGACTTACGAGACCAAGGTCGGGCCGCACAACGGCGCGCGGGTCGTCGCCAAGGCCTGGGCCGACCCGGAATTCAAGCGCTGGCTGCTGACCGATGCCAGCGCCGCGATCGCATCGCTCGGCTACACCGGCAGGCAAGGCGAGCACATGGTGGCGTTGGAGAACACGCCGCAGGTGCACAACATCGTGGTCTGCACGCTTTGCTCCTGCTATCCGTGGCCGGTGCTCGGACTGCCGCCGGTCTGGTACAAATCCGCGCCGTACCGCTCGCGAGCCGTGATCGACCCGCGCGGCGTGATGGCCGAATTCGGCGTGCACTTGCCGGACAGCGTCGAAGTGCGCGTCTGGGATTCAACCGCGGAGATCCGCTATCTGGTTCTGCCCGAGCGGCCGGCGCAAACCGAAGGCTGGAGCGAAGCGCAATTGGCAACGCTGGTAACTCGCGATTCGATGATCGGCACGGGGCTCGCAGCCACGCCGTCCGATATTGTGCAGGGTGCGTCATGAACGGTGTGCACGACCTGGGCGGCGCGCAGAACTTCGGTCCAGTCGCGCCTGAACCTGACGAGCCGCGGTTTCACGCGCCGTGGGAGCGGCGTGCGTTTGCGCTGACGCTGGCGGTGGGCAGCGCACGCCGATGGAATCTCGACCAGGCGCGCTCGGCACGCGAAAGTCTGCCGCCGGCCCAATATCTGGCGAGCAGCTATTACCAGATTTGGATCGATGGGCTCTGCGCGCTGATGCTCGAACGCGGCCTGGTGACGCGCGAGGAGTTAGACGACGGTCGCGTGCACGAACCCCCGGCGAGGCCGTTCGGCGTGCTCACCGCCGACAAGGTTGCCGCAGCGCTGGCGCGCGGAGGATCGACCGCGCGTGGGGTCGCCGGTGAAGCGCGGTTTCGCATCGGCGACGCGGTGCGCACGCGCGAGATCAACCCGCCCACGCATACCCGCCTGCCGCGATATTGTCGCGGCAAGGGGGGCACCGTCGTCATGCTGCACGGCGCGCACGTTTTCCCCGACGCCAACGCACGCGGCACCGGCGAGGACCCGCAGTGGCTGTACACGGTGCGCTTCGACGGCGCCGAGCTGTGGGGCCCGGACACGAGCGCCACCGCTGTTCACGTCGACTGCTGGGAGCCGTATCTGGAACACGCATGAGCGCAGCGCCCCTTCGCAACACGACCGGAACAATCTCATGACGCAGACGCCGGAAATTCGCGCCGCGCTGCCGGACCTGCCCTGCGACGATGCCGGGCCGGTATTCAAGGCGCCGTGGGAGGCGCAGGCCTTCGCGATGGCGCTCGCCCTGCACGAACGCGGCGCATTTGACTGGAAGGAATGGGCGCGCGAGCTGGCGGGGGTGATCGCGGAGTTGAAAGAGCGCGGCGATCCTGACACCGGCGAGGACTACTATCGGCACTGGCTGACCGCCCTCGAGCGCATCGCTACGCGCAAGGGCCTGGTCACCGCCGAGGTGCTGCAAGCGCGGCGCGAGCAATGGGCGCGGGCCGCCCGCGAAACGCCGCACGGCCAGCCAATCGAACTGCGCCGTTGATCAGGGAGAAACGAATGTCACTGCCAGCCAATGCGCTCGACGCAGAACCGACGCGACGGCACGCGTCGTTGTCCGCGTCGAGCGTGGGAGCACCGCTGTGCGCGGCGCTGCTGGGTCTGGTGCTGCTGTACGCGCATTATCGCGGTCGCAGCGGTGGCCGGGCTCCTCGCCGGCCTGCTGCTGACCGCGCGCATCCTCGGCATCGTCCTCCTGGTGGCGCCGCAGGCCGTAGGCGCACCACTGCGACCGCCGGGCTTTGATTCGAAGATGGACGCGCGTTTATCCGCGCGACTTATCTTGCGAACGCGGCGCTATGGCTGGCGCTTGGCGTCCTCGTCGGATGGCTCGGCAAACCCGGGAAATCGCCGGCGATGGCCGACAGGCACCGGGGGCGCGACGCCAGTGGCGTCGACGCGCGTACGCCGCATTAGGCGCTGCGAACGCCCGCCGCCGCGTTCGTCGAGGCTCCACGGACCGCCGCCGGCGCCCGCGAAATACAGGAATACGAAGCAATAGATGACGGCAAGCTCGCCCCCGTTCAGGATCGGCAGCAAGTTGCGCGGCCCGTGTGCCATGAAATAGGCGAAAGCCATTTCGCCTGAAAGAATGAACGCCACCGGGCGCGTGAACAATCCGATCAACAGCAGGAAGCCGCCCACCAGTTCCAGCACGCCCGCAAAGCCGACCAGCGACATCAGCTGAACGCTGTCGAAAGAAGCGACATGCGGCACATGCAAAAGCTTGGCCGAGCCATGCATCATAAATAGCCCTGCGGCGACAATCCGCAATACGCTCTGCAATCGCGGTCCCCAGATTGAAAAAAAATCGTCCTGACTCATGTTTGGCCTTTGTCTTCAAGAAGATGATCGCTACAGCACATCGTACCGAACCTTTGACAGCGGAAATGGCGGCGCGTTGCCGCATCGGCCAAAGCGTTCGACCGCACCCCTGAGCCGCTGCTGCGCTTGAGCGATGCTGCGCGCGCCGGCTCCCGTTCTGGTGCATGTCTTCGGCGATGTTGGCCAGATGCGAGAAGTAGCGGTCCTGCATCGGGTGCAAAGTCCGATTGCAATAAGTTTTCCAATGGCGCCCCAATCGATTATTCTGGCTGCATCGAATCGGGCATTCGCGACGCAACCATGGGCATGCCGCAATCCGCACCGCCGACACTCGCACTGGAAGAGCATCGTGCCGCGCTCGCCGGACGCACGCTGATCGAGCTGTTCGCCGCCGACGCCGACCGGTTTTCGCGGCTGTCACTGTCCTGGGATCATTGGCTCGCCGACTGGTCGAAGCAGCGTTTGACGCCGCACGCGATGGACGCGCTGGTCGCGTACGCGCACGAGCGCAACCTGCCGGCATGGATCTCGGCGCTGTTCAGCGGCGAAAAAATCAACCTGTCCGAGGGACGCCCGGTGCTGCACACCGCACTGCGCCAGCAGGGAGATACGCCGCTGCTCGTCGATGGCAGCGACGTCATTGCGCCGATTCGCGCGGCGCAAGCGAGAGTGCGCACGCTGGCAGCGCAGATCCGCGGCGGCCTGCGGCTCGGCGCGACCGGCAGGCCGTTGCGTCATGTCGTGGCGCTCGGCATCGGCGGCTCGGATCTCGGCCCGAAGCTCGTGTGCGACGCGCTGGCTCCGGCGCGGAGCGACCGTGGCGAGGGCGCCGACGTCGCCTTCGTGTCGAATGTCGATCCCGAGCACTTGACGCGCGCGCTCGCCGGACTCGATCCGGCGACGACCCTGTTCATCGTCACCTCGAAGACTTTCACCACCAGCGAAACCCTCGCCAATGCGCACGCGGCGCGCGCGTGGCTGGCGCGCGCGCTGGGCGCGGGCGGCGCGCTCGCCGCGCACTTCGTCGCGATCACCGGCAACGACGAGGCCGCGCGCGCGTTCGGCATCGCGGGCGCCGACATACTGCCGATCTGGGACTGGGTCGGCGGCCGCTATTCGCTCTGGTCGCCGGTCGGACTGCCGGTCGCGATCCGCTGCGGCTGGGATGCGTACGCGGAGCTGTTGGCCGGCGCGGCCAGCGTCGACGCGCATTTTCGCGACGCGCCGCTCGAAGCGAATCTGCCGGTGCTGCTGGCGCTGGTCGATTTCTGGAACGCGCGCCTATTGGGTTTTCCGCAGCGCATCGTTGCGCCCTATGCCGAGGCGCTCAAGCTGCTCCCGAGCTACTTGCAGCAGCTCACGCTGGAGAGCAACGGCAAGTCGGTGCTGCGCGACGGATCTCCGGTCGACGGGCCGACGGCGCCCGCGCTCTGGGGCAGCCCCGGCACCGACGGCCAGCACGCCTATTTCCAGTGGCTGCACCAGGGCACGTCGGCGGCCGCGGTCGAGTTCATCGTCCCGGTGCGCGCCGCCCATCCGCTCGGCGAGCAGCAGTCGATGCTGATCGCCAATGCGCTGGCACAGGCACAGGCCTTGATGCGCGGCAAGTCGCTCGACGAGGCGACGGCGGAAGTCGCGCGCGCAGCCAAGGAGACTCCGCCGGCCGCGGCCGAGGCGCTTGCAGCCAATCGCGTCTGTCCCGGCAACCGCCCCTCGACGATGCTGCTGCTGCCGGAGCTCAATGCGCGGCGGCTGGGCCAGCTGATCGCGCTATTCGAGCATCGGACCTTTGTCGAAGGTGTGCTCCTCGGCATCAACTCGTTCGATCAATGGGGGGTCGAGCTGGGCAAGGCGCTGGCCGGCCCGATTCTCGCCGCGCTGAAAAGCGGCGTCGAGCCTGCAGACGCCGACGCGTCGACCCGCGGCCTGGCTGCGCACGTCAACGCGTTGGTTCGCCCGCGCCAGGATCGCGCGCCGCCGGCGCGGCATCGGCCGGAAGCGTAGCGGGAACGGTCGGCGGCTCGGCGTGGACTGCCTCGGTCCGCGCCGCAACCAGCGCCTGCGCGAGCTGCCACACCGCCGTCGCGTAAAGCCGGCTGCGGTTGTACCGCGTCAGCACGTACCAGTTGCCGAAGACGAGCCAGTAACTGGGCGACGCGACGTCCTCGAGCATCAGCAAGCCGACCGGATCGGAACCGGGATCGGCGGGCAAGGCGTCGGCGCTGACGCCATCGCGCACCCAGGCCTCGAGCGGGCGCCGCTCGCTCAAGCCCCCGTCGAGTGTGCGCAGAACCGCCTCGCTCGCCGCAGGATCGACGCGCGCTTGGGCTAGCACCGGTGCGCCCGGCTGCCAATCATGCCGCGCCAGAAAATTGCCGACACTGCCGATCGCATCGGCCGGTTCGGCCGACAGATCGATCCGGCCGTCGCCGTCGTAGTCGACCGCGTAGGCCCGGACGCTGCCGGGCATGAATTGCGGCAGACCCGATGCTCCTGCATACGATCCCGCGGCCTCGAGCGGCGAGATGCCCTGGTCGCGCGCGAGCAGCAGGAACTCCTTGAGCTCGTTCTTGAAAAAGTCGCCGCGGCGCGGGTAGTCGAAAGCGAGGGTGGTCAAGGCATCGAACACGCGATATCGGCCGGTATTGCGGCCGTAGAAGGTTTCGACGCCGATGATCGCGACGATCACTTCGGCCGGAACGCCGAACTCGCTTTCCGCGCGCGCGAGTGTTGCCTCATTCGCCCGCCAGAACTCGAGCCCGCCGTCGATGCGCTCTGCGCTCAGAAATTGCGGCGCGTACTCGTACCATTTCGGCGGCTCGAGCACCGGCCGCGACATCGCCTCGACGATGCGCGGCTGATAGCGAGCATGCGAGAACAGGCGCGCAAGGTCGCGGCGACCGAACGCATGCTCGGCGACGAGTTCCGCGATGAACGCGCGCGTCTCAGGCCGTTGATCGTAGCGCAGCGGCACGGCGGCTTCGGCGGTGCCGGCGCCGACAAGCGCAGTTACTACCAGCACTGCGAGCGACATCTTCAGCGCCCAGCGGGCGCAACGCAACGCGCGCGCACGCTTCACGATCGATCGCTGCGCACGTCGCGAATGCGCGCAGGTGGGGGCTTGCTCGGCAAACAAGGTCATGCGCGGCCAATGTTATCATCCGCGCGCCGTCAGCTTTGGCACTTCTCATCGGGCGTTTTCGCGAGACTCTTGCCGATGCTCTATCCGCTGTTTCGACCGCTGCTGTTCACGCTCGATCCCGAGACCGCTCACGATGTCGCGTTCGCCGCGCTCGATGCCGCCGTGGCCTGCGGCGCGGCACAGCTCGCCGCGCCGCGCGTGGCGGCTTCACCGGTCAAGGCGATGGGTCTCGATTTTCCCAACCGGGTCGGGCTGGCCGCCGGCCTGGACAAGAACGCCGCGCATATCGACGGCCTGGCAACGCTCGGATTCGGCTTCATCGAATGCGGCACCGTCACGCCACGGCCGCAACCGGGCAATCCGAGGCCGCGCCTCTTTCGTCTGCCCGAGGCCCGGGCACTGATCAACCGGCTGGGATTCAACAACGACGGCGTCGAGC
The DNA here is from genome assembly GCA_963828665.1 of uncultured beta proteobacterium. GTDB lineage: Bacteria > Pseudomonadota > Gammaproteobacteria > Burkholderiales > Casimicrobiaceae > PALSA-1003. The sequence continues at coordinate 87,371 of CAWHFL010000001.1, read as the reverse complement.
GCTTCCTGGAAAACGTTGCGCGCTCGCGCTTCGCTTCGAAGAGCGGCGGGATCCTGGGCCTGAACATCGGCCGCAATTTCGACACGCCCAACGAGCGCGCCATCGACGACTATCTGATCTGTCTGCGCGCCGTCTATCGCAGCGCGAGCTATGTGACGGTCAACATTTCCTCGCCGAACACGTCCGGTCTGCGCGCACTGCAGGACGTCTCCGCGCTCAGCCCTCTATTGGCGGCGCTCAAAGCCGAGCAGGCGAAGCTTTCGCAAAAGCATGGCAAATACACGCCGCTGGCAGTCAAGATCGCTCCCGATCTGTCGGCGAAAGACGTCGGACGGATCGCGCGGACCTTGCTCGAACAGCACGTCGACGGCGTTATCGCGACCAATACGACCACCGACCACGGCACGGTCGAAGACCTGCCGCACGGCAACGAGACCGGCGGGCTCTCCGGCGCCCCGCTGCGCGAAAAATCGACGGCCGCGATTCGTGCGCTGGCACACGCCCTCGACGGTGCGCTGCCTATCATCGGCGTCGGCGGGATCATGTCGGGCGAGGACGCGCAGGAAAAAATCGCGGCCGGCGCGACGCTGGTGCAGATCTACACCGGCCTCATCTACCGGGGGCCTCAGCTCGTCGTCGAAATCGCCGAGGCGCTGGCCCAGCGCTGAAGGCGCACTACGCCGGTTGCGCCGCGGGGGTGCCTTCGTCAGCGAATTTTTCTTCCAGCGTCGCCATCATGCTGTTGAAGGCGCGATCGACCAGCGGCTCAGCTTCGACCAGGCGCGCGCGATCGTTGCGGAAACGCTCGGCCAATTCGTCGGCGGACAGGGATACGGCTTTCTGTCCCTGCCGGTTGGTGAACAGGTAGGTGCCGCGCAGCGGGCTCACCCAGGCGAGCTTGGCGAAAGCCAGTTGGCCATCCTCGCCTTCGAACTCGACCCACATGCCGCGGTCCAGCGTCGCGGCGATTTCGGCAAATCGGTCCTGCGGAATCTCGGGCGGCGGCTCGGGTGGCGGCGGCGCGGGCGCGGGCGCCATCGCCTCGGCCAGTTTGCGCGCCTTCGCGGCGATCTCGACATCGCCCTTGGCGGTGGCCTCCTCAGCTGCAGCGGCAGCCGCTTCGGCGACCGCAGTCGTCGGCATCGGCGCCGATGCCAGGCTCGGTTTGACTGCGGCAGCGTGCGCTTCGACCAGGTTGGTCATGAACTGCTCTCGCCCGCCCGGCTCCCACGCGATATTCGCGAGTCCCACCTGCAAGCGCTTCAGCATGTTGCGCAACATCGCGACCAGTCGCTTGCGATCTTCGGTCTCGCGCTTGGGCTGCACGCTCCAGATCAGGTCGTCCAAGGTCGAAAGCGCCGACGTCCAGCCTTCGCTGCTCTCGCCGTCGCGCAGGTAACGCTGCGTAAGCGTCTCCATCCATTGCTGGCGCAGGAACGACGCGAGGAAGGTCGGCGTCGGGTGCTGCCGCAGCCGCAGCTCGACTTCGGCGTGCGCGATCGACTTCGCGATCTCCAGGCGATCACGCTGATCGATCTCCTCGGCGGTAGACTGGATCTGCGCCTCGGCCGACTTGTCTTCCTCCTCCAGGAATTTATCGAGGTCGGCGCGCAGCTCGTCGAACAGGCCGATGTCCTCGGAGAACTCCTCGAGCACGCGGTGCACGATCGCTTCGATCTTGCGATACAGAGGGTCGTCGTGCCCCATGGCCGGCGACCAGCCAATGCCGGCGCGGGCAAGCGCATTGACCAGCAGGCGCGACGGATGCGACTTCTTCGAGAAAAACGCGCCATCGAGCATGGCCGCGCGCAGAACCGGCATCTGCATCCGGCCGATCAACGCCTTAATGCTGTCGGGCAGGTCCTTGGTCTCGAAGATGAAGTCGAACAGCATCGCCACCAGCTCGATCGTCATCGCCTCGAGCTGATTCGCCTTCGACCCGAGCGGCGACTCCTGCAGGTCGCGCAGCACGTTGTGCATGTCCTGCTGCAGGCCGGCGAGCTGGAACGAAACGCCGCCGTAGTTCATGCTGGTTTCGCCGTGCTGCAGGCGCGACAGCGCGTCGCCGAGCTCGGGCGTGACCAGGATGCGCGGACCGCCGAAGGGCCCGGTCGCCGGGTGACCTCCGTCCGTCGCAGCGCGGGCGGCGGAGGCCGCCGTGCCGGCCATCATGCCCAGCGCATTGGCCAGCGTCCCCATCGAAATCGCCTGGGCGTGCCCCGAGGCGTCCTGCCCCGCCGGCTCGGGTCCCGCCGCAGGTACCTGAATCCCCCCCGGCGGCAAGCCTGCGGGCATCCCGCCGCCCTGCTGTCCGAGGCGGGCGTTGACGAAGCGCTGCAGCATCGCCATCAGATCGATCTCGCCGGACGCCGGCGGTGGCAGGCCGGCGGCGTCCAGCGGCGCCGCCTTGCCGTCAACGCCCCGACTGCCCTGCCCGCCGGCGCCGCGCTGAACGGCCGATGGCATCGAATGCGGCACGACGTTCATGCCCTCCAGATGACGGTTCACGTCCGCGTAGATCGCTGCGATGTCGCCGAACGACGTCTGGTTAAGCTCCTTCAAAATCGTCAGCTTGATCCGACGGTCGCTCTTCAGGCCGTGCAGGGCCTCAGTGAACGCCGCAACGATCGTCGTCGGCGCCAGCGGATTTGCCGCCGTTTCCAGATCGGGTTGTCCAAGCAGATAACCGACGCCGCGGTTGAGCTCGCGCAATTCCTCGTGGCAGGCATTCTCGACGACCCGTACGATGTTGCCGGACAGCACCGATTCATCCATCGCGTCGGTGTCGACCAGCGTGAGTTTCTTGGCATCGACGGCCGAAAAGTCGGCTTTGGCATCGACTTTTCCGTTGATGCGCTCGTTGACCAGATGCCTCAAGTGGCGCTCGAAATCGGCCATCAGGGTGGCGCGCTCGGTGGTCAGGGCCTCGCGCGCATCGAGATAAAGCGACGTGTCCTCGCGCACGTCCGAGCGCTCCGCGCGGGCCATCAACAGGTCGCCGACCCGGTCGAGCATCGATGTGAACGACAGCAGCAGACGATGAATCGCCAGATCTCGGCAGTCGCCGAGTATCCTGGCCATGTCTCTGGGCACCGGGCGCCGGACTGCCCGGTCGCCGGAGGTCGTTGTCGCGCTCACGCGTTCGAATCCTCGTTGGCCGTGCGCGGGCCCTCAGGGCGGCTCAGGGCGTTCAGCCGCAATCCGGCGCTGACCCCGCCTCCCCCGGCTCCCCGCTTAAACCCGCAATAACGGCAAGTTACTGTAACACGCGAAGTTTAGGGCCGCCAATGCAAAAAAACGCCATCTATCGACGAATAAGGTCCGTCCAAGCCCTTTCCAGACGTTTGTATGACACCGGGAACGGGGTGCGCAGCTCCTGGGCAAACAGGGAAACTTTGAGTTCCTCCAGCAGCCACCGGAAAGCCTCGAGCCCAGGTTCGGCCCGCTGTGCGGACCGGTTGGACTCGGCCCGAGCCCGGTATCGCTCCCACAGCGCGGCGACCGTTTGAGCATGTTTTGCGTCGCGAGCAGGATCGACCGCCGCTTTGGCGAGTCTTTTGTCCAGTGCCTGCATGTAGCGCGGGAGGTGCGCGAGCTGGGGCCAGGGCGTGGCCGAAAAGAACCCCGGATAGACCAGCGCGCTGCGTTGCGCCCGGATCTCGGCGCCGAGGCGCGCTTGCGAGGGCGGCAGCGCGGCCAGCCGCTGCGATAGCGTGTGGTAATCGGCAGCGATCGCGGCCAGCATGCGGAAGGCGCCTTCGACGACGGCGGGGAGCCTCGTCCGAGCCCGCTTGACCTGCTCGGCGAATGCGCGCTCCGAGCGGGGCAGCGGATCCTCGCCGATGAACGCCCGATCGCCGACCGCGGCCAGAACATCGGCAAGCAGCGCGTCAGTGGGAATCGCGGTCTTCAGCGGCAGCGCCGCGGCGGCGAATCCCGGCGGGTTCTTTTCCCAGCGTTGCAGCACGTCCTTCAGCTGCTGCCGGATCAGGCGGACAACGGCAATACGCGTCGCGCCTTCCGCGGCCTCGCGCGTGTCGTACAGGCGCAGCGCCGCGCTGTCGCCGTCGATGACCAGCGCCGGGTAGCCGGTCAGGCGGCGGCCGCCGCGCTCGACCGCCAGCGTCTCCGGGAGGTCGCCGAAATCCCAGGACCGGATGCCGGTGCGCTCGAATTCGGGACCGGCGGCGGCAAAGCTGAGCTGCGCCGCTTCGCCGAGCTGGGTACGCAACAGCGCCAGATCACGGCCTTGCGCAAGCTCCTTGCCCGATGCGTCGACGACGCGAACGTTGAGCCGCAAATGCGGCGGCAGCTCGGCACCCTCCCAGACATCGGCAGGCAGCGCCCCGTCCAGGCGCACACCCAGGAACGCGCGCAGCGCGTCGGCAAGCTCGACGCCGGCTCCGGGCGTGTCGCGGTCGATCGATTCCAGAAATGCCGTTACGACTTCGGTTGCCGGCGTCACGCGGTTGCGCCATGCCTTGGGCAGCGCCTTCAGGTACCAACCCAGTTTTTCCCGGATCATGCCCGGGACGAGCCACGAAAGCCTCGCCGCATCGATCTGGTTCAGCAAGGCCAGCGGCACCGTCAGCGTCAATCCATCGAGCGGATGACCGGGCGCGAATCGATAGGCGAGCGCCAGCGGTGCGCCCGCCATCACCATCGTCTCCGGATATTGCTCCTCGGTGACGCCCGCGGCGGCATGCCTCATCAGCGCCTCGCGCGTCATGTACAAAAGCCGCGGCGTCGTGGCTTCGGCGGCGCCACGCCAGCTTTCGAACGTGGCGGTCGAATGGATGCCTTCGGGGACGCGCTCTGCATAAAACGCGTACAGCGCTTCGTCGTCGACCAGCACGTCCTGGCGGCGCGCCTTGTGCTCGAGCTCTGCGATCGACGCGATCAGCTGCCGGTTGTGCGCGAGAAAGGCGCCCTTGGTCGTGATTTCGCCGGTGATCAGCGCTTCGCGCAGGAACACCTCACGCGCGGCCGAAGGATCGATGCGGCCGAAGGAAACCCGCCGCCGCGGTACCAGCGTGAGTCCGTACAGCGCGACGCGCTCGGCGGCAACGACTTCGCCCCGCGCGGCATCCCACTGCGGATCGAAATAGCTGCGCTCGAGCAGCGGGCCGGCGGCCTGTTCGATCCATTCCGGCTCGACCCGCGCAGCGCAGCGCGCATACAGTCGCGTCGTGTCGGTCAGCTCGGCCGCGAGGACCCATTTGGCGGCTTTCTTCGCCATGCCCGACCCGGGATGCAGGAAAAACTTGAGCCCGCGCGTGCCCAGGTAGTGCTCGTCGGCGTCGGCGCGGCATCCGACATTCGACAACAGCCCCGCGAGCAGCGCGCGATGGATCGCCTCGTAGCGGGCGGCGTCGACCTTGTCGGGCAGCTTGTCGGTCCAGCGCCAGCCGAGCTCGGCCACCTGCTCGGCGAGCTGCCGGTGCAGGTCGCGCCATTCGCGCAGGCGCAGATACGAAACATAATGCGCGCGGCATTGCTCGACGAGCTTGCGATGCGACAACTTCTGCTGGAGCGCGTCGGCAAAGAACTGCCAGAGTGCGAGCAAGCTCAAAAAGTCCGAACGCTCGTCGCGAAAGCGCAAGTGCGCCTGATCGGCCGCCTGGCGCTTGTCCAGCGGGCGCTCGCGCGGATCGGGCACCGACAGCGCGCTGGCGATCACCAGCATCTCGGCCAGAGGCCCGTCCTTCGCCGCCAGCAACATGCGGCCGATGCGCGGATCGACCGGCAGCGCGGCGAGCTCGCGGCCCAGCGGCGTCAGTTGGCGCTGCGTATCGACCGCGCCCAGTTCCTCCAACAGCTGGTAGCCGTCGGCGATCGCGCGCGGGCTTGGACGCTCGAGAAACGGAAACGCGTCGACGGCGACCAGATCGAGCGCGGCCATGCGCAGGATGACGGCAGCCAGCGACGAGCGCAGGATTTCGGGCTCCGTGTATTTCGGCCGCGCGGCGAAATCATCGGCATCGTACAGGCGCACGCAGACACCGGCGGCGACGCGGCCACAGCGTCCCGCGCGCTGGGCAGCCGCCGCCTGCGCGATCTTCTCGATCTGCAGCTGGGTCACCTTGTTGCGCAGCGAGTAGCGCTTGACCCGTGCGAGCCCCGAGTCGATCACATAGCGGATTCCAGGGACCGTCAGCGAGGTTTCGGCGACATTGGTCGCAAGCACGATGCGGCGGTCGTCGCTGCGACTGAACACGCGCTGCTGCTGTTCTGCCGACAGCCGCGCGTACAACGGCAGGATCTCCGCCGTGCGGGCATAGGGCCGCCGCGCAAAGCTTTTCGCCAGCAAGTCGGCGGTTTCGCGGATCTCGCGCTCGCCGGGCAGGAACACCAGGATGTCGCCGGGACCTTCGCGCCACAAATCCTCGGCCGCGGCGACGATCGCTTCCTCGAGCTCCTCCTCGTCGTCGGCCTCGTCGGCCGCCCCGCCGCCGAGCGGCCGATAGCGCACTTCGACCGGATAGTTGCGACCCGACACCTCGAGCACAGGCGCGGGCTTGCCATCGACGCCGAAATGGCGGGAGAAGCGCTCCGCGTCCAGCGTCGCCGAAGTGACGATCAGCTTCAGATCGGGACGCTGCGGCAACAGCTGCTTCAGATAGCCGAGCAGGAAATCGATGTTGAGGCTGCGCTCGTGCGCCTCGTCGATGATGATCGTGTCGTAGGCGGCGAGCGTGCGATCGGACTGCGTCTCGGCGAGCAGGATGCCGTCGGTCATCAGCTTGATATAGGCGTCGGGCCGCGTGTGGTCGGTGAAGCGCACCTTGTAGCCGACCGCGGTGCCGAGCTCGACATTGAGCTCGAAGGCGATGCGTGCCGCGACGCTGCGCGCGGCGATGCGCCTCGGCTGCGTATGGCCGATCAAACCTCGTGTGCCGCGCCCCACCTCCAGGCAGATCTTCGGGATCTGCGTCGTCTTGCCGGAACCGGTCTCGCCGCAGACGATGACGACCTGATGCTCGCGAATCGCCGCGGCGATGCGATCGCGCTCGGCGGAGACCGGCAGGTCCGGCGGATACGCGATCGCGGGACGGCCCTCGGCACGGCGCGTGGCCTTGTCCACCGACGCCGCGATCGCCTGCTCCAGCCGCTGCCGCTCGACCGCCGAGGTTCGTGTCTCGAGGCGGACTATCCTGCGGCCGAGCGGAAGCCAGTCGCTCGCCATGCCGGCGCGAAGCCGGCTTCGAAGCTCGGCGATCGGCGACGACGAAGTCGAATCCGGAACAGCCGGATCGGCAGGCTTGGGCGTTCGAATCAAGAAGGGCTTCCTGCCTTCGTAGCGGGGCAAGCGCCCCGGCGGTTTATCATGGCTTTTTTCGCCGTCCCCGGAGATTTCCCATGGTGCGCCTGATCACCCTCGCGTTCACGCTGGCCGCGCTGACGACGATCGCCGCGGCCCCGCTCGCGTCGGCCAAGACGCTGCGCTGGGCCGGGCGCGGCGACATGCAGACGACTGACCCGCATTCGCAAAACGAGAATCTGACCAACAACATCAACATCCTCGTCTACGAAACGCTGATCGATCGCGACAAGAAGCTTGCGTTGCGACCCTCGCTCGCGGAGTCGTGGCAGCAGGTCTCGCCGACGGTCTGGCGCTTCAAACTGCGCGCCGGCGTCAAGTTCCATGACGGCACGCCGTTCACCGCCGACGACGTGGTGTTCAGTTTCGAGCGCGCACGCTCCGACACGTCGCAACTTCGCGCGTACGCCAATGCGGCGGGCATACCCAAGAAGATCGACGATCTGACCGTCGAGTTCACGACCAACGGACCGAATCCGATCGAGCTCGAGCACGTCGCTCTGATCAATATCATGAGCCGCGCCTGGTGCGTGGCCAACCGCGCAACCAAGCCGCAAAACTTCACCGACAAGGAGGACATGATCACCGCGCACGAGGCCGACGGCACCGGCCCCTATATGCTGAAGGCGCGGCAGCCGGACATCAAGACGGTGCTGGTCAAGAATCCCAACTGGTGGGGCATCAAGGCGGGCCTGTTCGAAGGCAACGCCGACGAGGTGATCTATCTGCCGATCGTTTCCGACGCGACGCGGCTTGCCGCGCTGATCTCGGGCGAAGTCGATCTGGTCAACGATCCTCCGCCGCAGGACGTCCCGAGGCTCAAGCAGAATGCCTCCGTCAAGGTCCTGGAAGGCAGCGAAAACCGCATCGTCTTCATCGGCATGGACCAGAAGCGGGATGAGCTTCTGTATTCCAGCGTCAAGGGCAAGAACCCGTTCAAGGACAGGCGCGTGCGGCAGGCCATGTACCAGGCGATCGACATCGACGCGATCAAGAGCACGACGATGCGCGGCCTGTCGCAGCCCTCGGGCGCTCTGTTGCCGTCGCCCGTGCAGTCGACGCCCGAGCTCGAAAAACGCCTGCCTTTCGACAGGGCGAAGGCGAAGCAGCTGCTGGTCGAGGCAGGTTACCCGAACGGGTTCGAGGTCACGCTCGATTGCCCCAACAACCGCTACGTCAACGACGAGAAGATCTGCCAGGCGCTGGCCGCAATGTGGGCGCAGATCGGCATCACGATCAACGTCAACGCGATGCCGCGCGCCAACTACTTTCCGAAGCTCGAAAAGACCGATACCAGCCTGTACATGCTGGGCTGGGGCGGCGGGGCCACCGACGGCATCTTCATCCTGCAGCCGGTGCTGTCGACCTACAGCGGCAAGGGCGACGGCGACTACAACTACGGCAGGTACACCAATCCCAAGCTGGACGCGCTGGTCGCCAAGATCAAGGTGGACATGAATCCCGATTCGCGCCTTGCCGAGATCCGCGAAGCGCTGGCGGCGCACAATGCCGAGATCAATCATCTGCCGCTGCATCGCCAGGTCATACCGTGGGCGGCGCGCAGCAACGTCACCGCCGTGCATCGCGCCGACAATCAGGTGATGCCGTATTGGGTGAAGATCGAATAGCGGCCGCGCGGCCCGGTCATCCGGTTGCCGGCGCCGTGGCGGCAGCGGGCGTGTTCAGCCGCAGCAGGTAGAGCGTGATCGCCCAGGCCACCGCCACGGTTGCCGCGATCTCCAGCACCGCGTAGACAGCACCGGCTGCGGTACCCTTCAGCAGCGCGTTGCCGACGATGCGCACGATCGCGTTCGCGGCAACGAATGCCGGCACCAGCCGAAGATCGTAGCGCAGCACGGTCGCGAAGAGCAGCGTGTAGAGCGCGCCGCCGACCAGTCCGGCCACGACGATCGCTATCCAGTCGTCGGCCCTCAGTGCCGCCAGCGCGGCGGTCGCGATCGTCAGCGCCGCATAGACCAGCCAGCGGCGCTGACGCCACCCATCGGTCCAGCGCTCCAGCCAGTGCAGCGCAATGATCGTCACTGCGACACCGAGGACCGGCGCCCCCACCGACCTGACCAATGCGTCGAGCCACGGCAGCGATGCGTTCTCGATCAGGTAGCGCGCCGACCGCGGAAAGTCCTGCGCCGCCACGGCACCGGCCAGACCCTCGACGCCAGCGACGAAAAATCCCGCGCTGGCGCCACGCAACCATAGACGTCCGATGCCGGTGTCCGGCGCGGAGTGCTCACGCGCTTCCCAGACAGCCACGCCCGCCAGCAAGCTCGCGAGCAAGGTCAGCGGAACCAGCGATAGGGCAACGCCCGCGGCGCCGAGCGCAATTTGCGGCGTCAGCGGCTCGGCGGTCTTGAGCTGCATCGCAAACGCGGGCCAGGCATTGACGCCGCCGATCAGCGACGCTGCGCCGACGGCGGCAAGTGCCAGCCAGAACGCGCGCCGGTCGAAACGCCCGCGACTCCAGGCGATGATCGTCGCGATTATCGCCGCGAATCCCGCCACGGCCAACGCCAGCATGACCGCGTTTTTCGCCAGACTCAGTCGCCCGACGCGCAAGCGTTCGGCGCGCTGCCAGGTCTCGGGAACGAAGACATAGCGTCCGGATCCGGCGATCTCATCGCCGGCGATCGCCACGATCACGCGCGCCTCGCCGCCCTTGCCGACCTGGACGGCCGGATCGGCGTAGGTGAATTGCCAGTCGACTCGCGCCGGTCGCGCCTGCTCCTCGGCCGAAGTCTCGCGCAGCGCCGCGGGATCGAGCCCAAAGCGCTGCCGGATCTCCTGCTGGGCGAGGGTGCGCGCCTGTTCGCGCGACAGCTTCGCGCCCGGGCGTTGTTCAGGCAGCTGGTGACGCAGTTGTCGCACCTTGCCGTCGCCCGCCACGGTGACGCGCCACTCCTCGGCGCGGTCGGCGACATCGCCGCCGTCGAAGCGCGCATAGCGCACGTCCCACAGCGGCGGCGCCAGCCAGTTGCCGATCAGCTTTTCATAGGCATCGCGCCCCGCCTCGCGCCATACGAACTCGTGCCATTGCGATGCCCCCGGTTCGTCGACGAAGAGCCGCGTGACCGAAAAGCGCTTCCATCCGTCGTCCGGCTTCACACCGCGCTGCGCAAGCGCGGCATCGGCGATGGCCTCGGCCTGGGCGCGATTGACGAGAAGCGGCGGCATATCGCGTTGCAAGCCGCCACTCAAGGCGATCGCGGCCACCCCGGCAACGCCGAGCAGCGGCAGCGCGCGCTGCACGCGCGCAGTCCACACGCCAGCGGCGGCGCGGCCTCGCAGCAACGCGGCCACCGCCGGTGCGGCCGACGCCTGCCACGCGGCGTTGCGCAAGGCCTCGGGAAGAGGCCGCCAGTTGCCTTCGCGCAAACGGCGCGCGAGCACGATCGCCAGCGGCACCAGCCCCGCTGCAATCACCAGCGCCTGGTTGATCGTGCTGCCCTCGCCCTCGATGAGGAACACCGGAATCGACATCAGCGTCAGATCGAAGACCGCGTGCAGGATCACCGTGGGCAGGAGGCCGAAACGGACGAATATCAATCCCCAGATGAAGGCCGGGCCAGCGAGCTCGACCAGACGCGAGTACGACGGAAATCCGGGGTAATTGGCGTGCGCGGCGCCGAAGACGAGCGCCTGCAGCACCAGGGCGATCCCGATCAAAAGCCTGCGGTGACCGAAATGACTGCCGAGGAGGGCCGCGATCGAAAGGGGCACCGCACGGAACAGGCACTCCTCCATGAAGCCGGCCTGCAAGGCCATACCGATCGGCGCCAGCGCCGGCAGCGCGCTCCCCAGGATATTGGGATCGGTCAGCGTTTCCGACGGCTGCCACCAGCCGAAATAACGATTGGTCACGAAATAGAATGCCGCGATCAGCGCGAGTTCGATCGGCACCGCAAGATAGCCGGCGGCCGTGCGGCCGAGCACCTCGGGTGACGGCGCCGCCGCACGCGACCACAGCCGCCACAGCTGCGGATGCCGTGGAAACGCGCGACGCGACAAGCTCTCAGCCGCCATGAACACCAGGCCCAGCGCGAGGCCGCCGCCGACTAGGACGAGCGCCGCGAGCGCCAGTTGCTGGCCCCAGAACACCCACGTCGGCTGCGCGGTGTCGAATTCGAACCAGGCCTGAGGCGCGTTCGCGGCGATTGCCAGCGCGTTCAGACCGGCAACGACCATTCCCGCAACCAGTGCCGGCCGCCAGAGCAACGCGCGGCGGCGCAACAGCCACAGCACGCCGAGTACGCAACCGCCTATGCCGTACAGTGCCCCGGCCGAAATGCCGGCGACCCCGGCGATCGCGTTGTTGGCGAAGCGCATTTCCTGAAATCGCCGCGCGAAAGCTTCCGGGATGTAAACCAGATGAGTGAGCCCGACCAGCCGGTCTCCGGCAACGGAGAGGCGCATCCGATAGCGGCCGTCGCCCAACTGCTCATGCTCGCGCTCGTAGACGAAGCTGTGATCGATGCGTCCATTGGGCAGTTGCACTTGCGATTGCTCGAGCAGCTTGTACGGCGCGAAATCGACCGCCCAATCGGTTCGCGCGCGCTCCTCGGCGATCGCGCGCGCCGCGGCGGCATCCAGCGCAGCGCCGGGCTCGCTTTCCGGCTCCTTGCGCGTGAATCCGTAGACGGTGCCGTCCGGGCGAAAACGCACGCGCGCCTCGGCGGTCTCGCCCGGCTTGAACAGCCGCACTTCCCACCAGTACGGCGAATAGAGCGTGCCCGCCAGCATCCGGGTGAACGCCGGTTTGCCTCCCGCTTCCAGCTCGACGAAGTTCTGGGTTGCGCCGTCGTGCGCGAACAGCGCCGCGCGCTGCGCGCCGGGCGGCGCCAGCGCCAGCCGGTCGGCGATCGCCGCAGCGCGTGCCAGCGCGTCGCTCCGCGTCATCTTGACGTCGAGATTGATCAGCGGCAGCGCCGCGGGGAAATAGCGCCACGCAAACCCACCCGATAACGCCGAGACGATGGCGAAGGCGATCCAGAACGCAGGCTTGCGGGTGATTCCGTTCATCGTGGGTTCCGGGTCGCTCGTTCAGGACGCGGACGCGCTTGGCACCGGCCTTACTGCGCGCTAATCGACAGCTTTGACCAGATCCTCGACGACCTTCTTCGCGTCGCCGAACACCATCATCGTCTTGTCCATGTAGAACAGCGGATTGTCGAGACCGGCGTAGCCCGAGGCCATCGAGCGCTTGTTGACGATGACCGACTTGGCCTTGTACGCCTCGATGATCGGCATGCCGTAGATAGGGCTGCCCTTCTGCTCGGCGAGCGGATTGACGACGTCGTTGGCGCCTAGGATCAGCGCGACATCGACTTGCGGGAACTCGCTGTTGATGTCCTCCATTTCGAACACCTGGTCGTACGGGACCTCCGCTTCGGCGAGCAGCACGTTCATGTGCCCCGGCATGCGTCCGGCGACCGGATGGATCGCGTACTTGACGTTGACGCCTTTCGCCGTGAGCTTCGCCGCCAACTCCTTGACCGCATGCTGGGCGCGCGCGACGGCGAGTCCGTAACCGGGAACGATGATCACCGTGTCCGCATTCGACAGCAGGAACGCGGCGTCGTCGGGGCTGCCGGTCTTGACCGGCTTCTTTTCCGCGCCCCCCGAAACGTCGGCGGTTTCGCCGCCGAAGCCGCCGAGGATCACGCTGAAGAACGAGCGGTTCATCGCGCGGCACATGATGTACGAAAGGATCGCGCCCGAGGATCCAACCAGCGATCCGGCGATGATCAGCATCGGGTTGTCGAGCGAAAAGCCGATGCCGGCCGCCGCCCAGCCCGAGTAGCTGTTCAGCATCGAGATCACGACCGGCATATCGGCGCCGCCGATCGGCATGATCAGCAGAAAGCCCAGCAGGAACGCGAGCGCGGTCATGATGACGAACGGCGGCCACTGCGCTTCGGCAGGCGACATGCAGAACCAGATCCCGCATCCGATCATCGCGATGCCGATCGCCAGATTGACGTAATGCTGGCCCGCGAACACGACCGGCGCGCTGCGTATCCGCCCCGACAGCTTGCCGAATGCAATCACCGATCCGGAAAAGGTGATCGCGCCGATGAAGGTCCCGATGAAAAGCTCGAGCTTGTGGCCGAAGGTGATCGGAAAATCGAGTCCCATCGCCTGCGGGTTGTTCACCGCGGCGATGGCGATCAGGACCGCAGCCAGGCCCACCAGCGAATGCATCGCCGCGACCAGTTCGGGCATCTGCGTCATCTGCACGCGCCGCGCTACTATCGCCCCGAGCACGCCTCCTACCGCCATGCCGCCGAGGATCGGCAGCACGTGCTTGCTTTGCGAATAGACCAGCCCCAGCGTGACCAGCAGCGCGATCGCCATGCCGATCATGCCGTACGCATTGCCGCGCCGCGCGGTGTGCGGGCCCGACAGGCCTTTCAACGCAAGGATGAAGCTCACTGCGGCGACCAGATACCACAGGGCGAGTTGGTTCGCGCTCATCCCTATTCCTTCGCCACGCCGGTGCCGCGTTCCTTCTTCTTGAACATGGCGAGCATCCGCTGCGTGACCAGAAAGCCGCCGAACACGTTGATCGACACCAGCGTGACCGCGATGACGCCGAGCCACCCGCCCCAGTCGAGATCGGCCGCACCGGCCGCGAGCATCGCGCCGACCAGGATGATGCTCGAGATCGCGTTGGTCAGCGACATCAGCGGGGTATGCAGCGCCGGCGTCACGTTCCAGACGACGTGGTAGCCGACGAAGATCGCCAGCACGAAAACGATCAGGTTGATGACAATCGGATCGACGCCTGCGGTCATGGTTCTCTCCGGCACGACACTCCCGCGAACGGGAGACGCGCTTTTAGGTTCTGGGTACGACCTGCCCGTTCGCGCAAACCAGCGTCGCCTTGACGATCTCGTCGTCGGCGGGCACGGCGAATTCGCCGGTCTTGGCATTGAGCGACAAGGCAAGAAAGTTGAGCACGTTGCGGGCGTAGAGCGCGCTCGCGTCGGCCGGCACCAGCGCCGGCAGGTTCGCGAGTCCCACCAGCTTGACGCCGTTCTTGACGACGATCTTGCCGAGCTCCGAGCCTTCGACGTTGCCGCCCTGCTCGACCGCGAGATCGACGACGATCGCGCCGGGCTTCATCGCGGCGACCGTCTCGGCCTTGATCAGCTTCGGCGCGGGGCGGCCGGGTATCAGCGCGGTCGTGATCAGCATGTCGACAGTCTTGCAGCGCTCGCTGATGACGCCGGCCTGCCGCGCCATCCACTCGGGCGGCATCGGACGCGCGTAGCCGCCCACACCTTCGGCGATCTTGCGCTCCTCGTCGTTGGCGTACGGCACATCGACCCATTTCGCGCCAAGCGACTCGACCTGGTCCTTGACCGAGGGCCGCACGTCGGACGCTTCGATGACGGCACCCAGGCGCTTGGCGGTCGCGATCGCCTGCAGGCCCGCCACGCCGACGCCCAGGATCAGCACGCGCGCCGCCTTCACCGTGCCGGCGGCAGTCATCAGCATCGGCATGAAGCGCGCGTATTCGTTGGCGGCGATGATCACCGCCTTGTAGCCTGCGATATTGGCCTGCGACGAGAGCACGTCCATCGACTGCGCGCGAGAAATGCGCGGCAGCCATTCGAGCGCGTAACCGCTGACGCCGGTCTGCGCGCACGACGCGATCGCGGCGGCGTCGAACGGATCGAGCAGACCGATCAGCAGCGCCCCGGTCTTGAGCCGCGGCAGCTCATCGGTGGACGGTCCGCGGACCTTGAGCACGATGTCGGCGCCGAGCGCCTCGTCAGCGCCGGCGATGCGAGCGCCGGCGCTTTGATAGTCGGCGTCGCGGATGCTCGACGCGACGCCTGCGCCGGCCTCGACGACGATCTCATGCTTGCCGCTGGCAGCGAGCTTTTTGACCGTCTCGGGCGTTGCCGCGACGCGCGTCTCGCCGCCGCGCGTTTCGCGCGGAATGCCGATAATCATGGTGGTCGTCCCCTTGCGGCGGTGCTCATCGGTGCTCCTCTATCTTGCCACAGCATTCAGGAAATCGCCGCGGCGATCGCCTTGCCAAGCTCCGCAGTTGTCGCTTTGCCGCCAAGATCGGGCGTGCGAGGCGCCGAAGGGTCGGCCAGCGTCGCCTCGATCGCGCGCACGATCGCCGCGGCCGCGTCCCCGTGGCCGAGGTGATCGAGCATCAGCGCACCCGACCAGATCTGCCCGATCGGATCGGCGATGCCCTTGCCGGCGATATCGGGTGCCGAGCCGTGGACGGGCTCGAACAGCGACGGAAAATCGCGCTCGGGATTGATGTTGGCCGACGGCGCGATCCCGATCGTGCCGCAAACCGCGGGACCCAGGTCGGACAGAATGTCGCCGAACAGATTCGAGCCGACGACGACGTCGAACCAGTCGGGATGCAGGACAAATTGCGCGCTCAGGATATCGATATGGTACTGGTCGGTGCGAATGTCGGGAAATTGCGCTCCCATCGCCCTGAAGCGCTCGTCCCAGTAGGGCATCGTGATGGAGATGCCATTGGACTTGGTCGCCGAGGTGACATGCTTCGCCGGACGCGTCTGCGCCAGCTCGAAAGCGAAGCGCATGATGCGATCGACGCCCTTGCGCGTGAAGATCGTCTGCTGGAACACCGTCTCGCGGTCGGTTCCTTCGAACATGCGGCCGCCGACCGACGAGTATTCGCCTTCGGTGTTCTCGCGTATCACGACGAAGTCGATGTCGCCGGACCGGCGCCCGGCGAGCGGCGTCGGAATGCCTGGCATCAGGCGGCATGGCCGCAGATTGACGTACTGATCGAAATGGCGCCGCCATTGAATCAGCGAGCCCCAGAGCGAGACATGGTCGGGAACCGTCGCCGGCCAGCCGACGGCGCCGAAGAAGATCGCGTCGTGGCCGCCGATCTGAGTCATCCAGTCCTCGGGCATCATGCGTCCGTGCTTGGCGTAGTAGTCGCAGCTCCACGGGAACTCGTCGAACTCGAACGCAATGCCGAACTTCGCCGCTGCGGCCTCGAGCGAGCGCAGCCCTTCCGGAACGACTTCCTTGCCGATGCCGTCGCCCGGGATGACGGCGATGCGATGCGATTTGGCCATGATGCTTCGCTGTAAAGTGCCCGCACATAGTGTAACTTAGCGCATCTCTTTGGCGACCGCGCCCACGCAATGCAACCGCAAATCCGCTGGCAATGGACGCGCTTCGACGACCTCGAGCCGCGCCATCTCTACGCGCTGCTGCGCGCGCGCGGCGAGGTTTTCATCATCGAACAGCGCTGCGCGTTTCTCGATACCGATGGCGTCGATCTGCATGCCTGGCACCTGCTTGGATGGGCGGTGCCGGCGCGCACCGCCGACCGCGCGCACGAGGCGGTCGAGGTCCTCGCTGCATACCTTCGCCTGATCGAGCCGGGGCGGGTGTTCAACGAGCCGTCGATCGGTCGCGTGCTGACGGTCGCGCCGTTCCGGCGCATCGGGCTCGGGCGCCCGCTAATGAAAGAAGGCCTGCGCAAGGCGGGCCTGCTCTATCCCGGGCATGCGGTGCGCATCGGCGCGCAGAGCCGCCTCGAGCGCTTCTACCAAAGCCTTGGTTTTAGCACGGCGTCGGAGCCCTATATCGAAGACAACATCGAGCACGTCAAGATGCTGCGGCCTGCCGAAGTCGCTTCCTGACGGCTCGCGATGGATGCGCTCATCGCCGAATGGCGCGGCTATTCCGCTGCGTTCTACGCGGCCGCGACTTTCGGCATACTGCTGACCGGCGTATTCAAAGGCGGATTCGGCGGCGGCCCCGGCGGCATCGCCGTCGCGCTAATGTCGATGTTCGTCGCCCCAGCCGATGCCGCCGGCATCGTGCTGCCCATACTGTGCGCGATGGACATCTTCGGATTGCTCGCCTACCACAACAACTGGTCGCGCCACCACGTGCGCGTGCTCATCCCGGGGGCCCTGCTCGGCATCGTTCTGGGCTCGCTGGCTTTCGGTGTCGTGCCGGTCGAATGGGTGCGCCTGTTGATCGGTTTGATCGCGGTGACGTTCACGCTGAACCGCTGGTTCGACATTGCGCAGCGGCTGGGCGCGAAAGCGGGCAAGCCCGGCCGGCTGATCGGGTTCCTCAGCGGCGCCACATCCGGGCTGACCAGCACAATGGCGCATGCCGGCGGGCCGCCGCTTCTGGTCTATCTGTTGCCGCAGCACATGGAAAAGACGATCTTCGTCGGAACAAGCGTCGTCTTTTTCGCCATCGTCAACTACGTCAAGCTGATCCCCTACGGGTTGCTCGGGCAGTTGTCCGCCGGCAATCTGGGCTTGTCGCTGCTGTTTGCGCCGCTCGCCCCGCTGGGAATCTGGCTGGGGCTGCACCTGGAGCGCCGGATCCCGGAAAAGCCGTTCTACCGGTTGAGCTACGCCATCCTGTTTGCGACCGGCTGCAAGCTGATCTACGATTCAGTTACGGCGTGATCTGGACCGATAGCGGCGCCGACGCCGACTGCGCTATGATCGCGCCCTCGCACCGCGAACCTTCGCTGCCGATGAAACAAACCTTCCTCGATTTCGAACAGCCGATCGCCGAACTGCAAAGCAAGATCGACGAGCTGCGCTACGTCCACGAGGACTCGGCGGTCGACATCTCCGACGAAATCACCCGGCTCAGCAAAAGGAGCCAGCAGCTGACCAAGGAAATCTACAGCAAGCTTTCCTCGTGGCAGATCGCGCAGGTGGCGCGGCACCCGCAACGACCGTATACGCTCGACTACGTCGCCAGCATCTTCACCGATTTTCACGAGCTGCACGGCGACCGCAGCTACTCGGACGACCCGGCGATCGTCGGCGGCATGGCCCGCTTCAACGGCGCGCCATGCATGGTCATCGGGCATCAGAAGGGCCGCGACACCAAGGAGAAGATCTACCGCAACTTCGGCATGCCGCGTCCCGAAGGCTATCGCAAGGCGTTGCGGCTGATGAAGCTCGCCGAGAAATTCGCCCTTCCGCTGTTCACTTTCATCGACACGCCGGGCGCGTTTCCGGGCATCGGCGCCGAGGAGCGCGGCCAGTCGGAAGCCATCGGCCGCAACCTCTACGAAATGGCCGGCCTGCGTACGCCGATCATCGTCACCATCATCGGTGAAGGCGGCTCCGGTGGCGCGCTCGCGATCGCGATCGGCGACACCACGCTGATGCTGCAGTACGCGACCTACTCGGTGATCTCGCCCGAAGGCTGCGCCTCCATCCTGTGGAAGTCGGCCAAGCACGCCGAAGACGCGGCCGAAACGCTCGGCATCACCGCATCGCGCCTGAAAACGCTGGGCCTGATCGACAAGGTGGTGAACGAGCCGCTGGGGGCCGCGCACCGCGACCACGCGGCGATGATGACGACGCTGAAAAAGGCGCTGACCGAGGCGCTGCGCCAGGCCCAGGAACAACCGCTCGACACCCTGCTCGAGGCGCGCGAAGACAAGATTCTGGGCTACGGCAAGTTCAAGGAACTGAGCCCGGGCTGACGGCCTCGCCGTCGCGTCCGGACTGCGCGCATGGCCGTGACTACGCCTGACTCCGTCCGCGCCGCCGGCGGCGCCGACCGGCACGAAGCTTCGATCGCGCCGCGCGATGCGCCGCCAGTCGTGGCGGTCGATACGGCGCTGGCCGAGGCGTTGGCCGCGCACAGCGCGCCCAATGACCGCGTCGCAGTAGCCCTTTCCGGCGGAATCGACTCGATGGTCCTGCTCGACGCGCTCCACGCGCTGGCGTCGCGTTTCGCGCTGAGCGTGTCGGCGCTGCACGTCGACCATGGCCTGTCGCCGCACGCCGGCCGCTGGGCGGAGTTCTGCGCCGCGGCCTGCGCGGCACGCGGTGTGCCGCTCTCGATCCAGCGGGTCTACGTCGCACGTCATGCGGGGCAGAGCCTCGAAGCTGCCGCTCGCGCCGCACGCTACGAAAAGCTCCTCGCCGCCAACGCCGATATCGTCGCGCTGGCGCACCACGCCGACGACCAGGCGGAAACGGTCCTGCTGCAATTGCTGCGCGGCGCGGGGCCGGCGGGGCTCGCCGCGATGCCGCGCTATCGCGCCGGCGACGCCGCCGGTCCGGCGCTGCTGCGGCCGCTGCTCGCGTTGCCGCGCGCCACACTCGCCGCCTATGCGAGTGCTCGTGGGCTCACCTGGATCGACGATGAGAGCAACGCCAACCGGCGACACAAGCGCAACCTGCTGCGGCACGCCGTCGCGCCGCTGCTGGCCGAGGCATTCCCCGGTTACCCCTCGGTGCTGGTGCGCGCCGCCGCGCATCAGGCCGAGGCCTCGGCCTTGCTCGACGAGCTCGCCCGTCAGGACGCAGGCGACGTGCAAGCGGGGCTGGACCGCGCGGCGCTTGCCGAATTGTCGCCGCCCCGCGCCCGCAATCTGTTGCGCTGGTTCCTGCGCGGCCACGGCCTGCGACCCCCCTCTTCCGCGCGTCTGGCCGCGATGCTTGCGCAGTTGCGAACGGCCGGCGCCGACGCGCGTACCTGCATCGCCCACGACGGCGCCGAAATCGGATGCCATCGCGGACGCATCGTCGTTCACGCGGCGGCTGCCGGTGCGTTCGATCGCGCCTGGCGCGGAGAAACCTCGGTAGAGCTTCCGGGCGGCACCTTGCGGTTCGAGCGTGGACACGGTAACGGCATCGCCGCGGCAAAATTCGAGGCGGCCCCAGTGACGCTGCGCTCGCGCCGCGGCGGTGAGCGCATCCAGCTGGCAGCGAATCGGCCCAGGCGGGCAGTCAAGAAACTTCTCTACGATGCCGAGCTGCCGATCTGGCATCGCCGGGCCCTGCCATTCATCTGGTGCGGCGACGAGCTTGCTGCGGTTCCCGGCATCGGCGTCGCGGTGGCGTTCCAGGCCGTAGCCGGAGAGGCCGGATGGCAGATCGATTGGCATCCCGCGTGAGGTCCGTCGCCGCCGCGCCGTGCCAGATCGAGCCCCCGGCCCACGACGCGGCTGGAGTCCTTCGCCGTGGTTGCCGCCCCGGCCGGGCGTGGGCGGGCGCGATTGACAAGCCGCAGGGCGAAGGGCTAAATGCTCTCAGAACTCACAAAAAACGACATACAGTCCGTCTTCCATTTGGAGGTTTCGATGAAGTCCCGCTTGCCACTGGTACTTGCCGCGTCCGCGCTGCTCGCATTCGCCGCATCGGTCTTCGCGCAGCAGCCGATAGTCATCAAGTTCAGTCACGTCGTGGCAGAGAACACGCCAAAGGGGCAGGCCGCGCTGAAGTTCAAGGAGCTCGCCGAGAAGAAATTCCCGGGCAAGGTTCAAGTGCAGGTATTCCCGAGCTCACAGCTCTTCGGCGATGCCAAGGAGCTCGAGGCGCTGCTACTGGGCGACGTGCAGCTGATCGCGCCCTCGCTGTCGAAGTTCGATCGCTATACCAAGCAGCTGCAGGTATTCGACCTGCCGTTCCTGTTCGACAATGTAGCCGCCGTCGATCGGTTTCAGGAAAGCCCGACCGGGCAAAAGCTGCTCGACTCGATGACCAGCAAGGGGCTCAAGGGCCTGGGCTACTGGCACAACGGCATGAAGGAGCTTTCAACCGACAAGGACCAGCTGCGACGGCCGGACGACATCAAGGGGCTCAAGTTCCGCATCCAGCCCTCCGACGTGCTCGAAGCGCAGTTCCGTGCAGTCGGCTCGAATCCGCAGAAGCTCGCGTTCAGCGAGGTTTACCAGGCGCTGCAAACCGGTGTGGTGGACGGCCAGGAGAACACCTGGTCGAATATCTGGTCGCAGAAGTTCTACGAGGTTCAAAAGACGATCGCGGTGACCAACCATGGGGTGATCGACTATATGGTCGTCACCAACGCCAAGTGGTGGGACGGTCTGCCTGCCGACGTGCGCGCCGGCCTCGCGGCCGCGATGAAGGAAGCGACGGCCTACGGGAACAAGCTGGCCAACGATCTCAACGAGCAGGATCGTCAAAAGATCGCCGCTGCGGGCAAGGCAAAAATCCAGGAACTCACCAAGGATGACATCGCCGCGTGGAAAAAGGCGATGGAGCCGGTCTGGAAGAAGTTCGAAGGGGACATCGGCAAAGACCTGATCCAGGCGGCGCAGAAGTCGAACGGCTGACGTTCGGCTGGCGTCCGGGAGGAGCGCCATGCGGCTGACCTGGTTCGAGACGATCGAGGAGTGGCTGATCTCGGCGCTCCTCGCCGTGATGACCCTTGTGACGTTCGCCCAGGTCATCGCGCGCTACATATTCAATTACAGTTTCGTCTGGGCGCTCGAGCTCGTCACTTTTTTATTCGCCGGGCTGATTTTCTTCGGGATGGCGTATGGCGTGCGCGTCGGCGCCCATATCGGCGTCGACGCGCTGGTGAAGACGCTCGGCCCGCGCAGCGCCCGGCGGGTGAGTGCAATCGCCGCGCTGCTCTGCATCGCATACGCGGTCATCGGACTCATCGGTGGCTCGATGTATGTCGCCAAGATGTACGACATCGGGATCCTGGCGGAAGATCTGCCGATCCCGCAATGGATTCCGCGGCTGGTGCTTCCAATCGGCTTCGCGCTTCTGCTCGTGCGCTTCATTCAGCTGTTCTACCGGATCGTGACTGGCCGCGAGGAAGGGCTGCACCTGGCCGATGAAGCTGCCGAGGCTTTGAAGCTCAACGAGGTCGGCCGGACCGCGCCGGACGAGGCGGAGCGGCGATGACGACCGCCGTGCTGTTCATACTGCTGTTCGCGTTCATGCTGCTGGGGATGCCGATCGCCATCGCGATCGGCCTGGCGTCGCTGTTGACCATCCTGACGCTTGGTCACGATTCGCTTGCCTCGCTCGCGCTCAAGCTGTTCGAGACATCCGAGCAGTTCACGCTGCTGGCCATTCCCTTTTTCATCCTTTCCGGCGCCTTCATGACCACCGGCGGGGTGGCCAAGCGGATGATCCGCTTCGCCAACGCCAGCATCGGTCACCTGCGCGGCGGGCTGGCGATGGCCTCCGTGCTCGCCTGCATGCTGTTCGCGGCGGTATCCGGCTCGTCGCCCGCCACCGTCGTCGCCGTCGGCTCGATCGTCATCGCCGGAATGGTCAAGGCCGGCTATTCGCAGGAATTCGCCGCCGGCGTCATCTGCAATGCCGGCACCCTAGGCATCCTGATTCCTCCATCGATCGTGATGGTCGTCTACGCTGCGGCGACCGAGACGTCGGTGGGCAAGCTTTTCATGGCGGGGATCCTTCCGGGCATCGTCCTCGGGCTGATGCTGATGACGGCGATCTATGTACGGGCGCGCATGATCGATCTGCCGCGCCAGCCCAAGGCTCCGCTGCACGAGGTCCTCACCGCCGGCCGCGAATCGCTGTGGGGCATGCTCCTGCTGGTCATCATCCTCGGCGGCATCTACGGCGGAATCTTCACGCCGACCGAAGCCGCGGCGGTCGCCGCCGTCTATGCCTTTTTCATCGCGGTCTTCGTTTATCGCGATATCGGCATGCGCCACGTGCCGCGGGTGCTGATCGATGCGGCCAAGGTCACGGTCATGCTGATGTTCATCATCGCCAACGCGCTGCTATTCGCGCATGTACTGACCACCGAGCGCATCCCGCAGGCGATCGCCGAGCAGATCGTCTCGATGAACATGGCGCCGTGGATGTTCCTGATCGTCGTCAACGTGTTGCTCCTGATCGCCGGCAACTTCATGGAGCCGACGGGCATCATCCTGATTCTGGCGCCAATCCTGTTCCCGATCGCCACGCGCCTCGGCATCGACCCCGTCCACCTCGGGATCATCATGGTGGTCAATATGGAGATCGGCATGATCACCCCGCCGGTCGGCCTGAACCTGTTCGTGACCGCCGGCATTACCGGCATGTCGATCATGCAGGTCGTGCGGGCGGCTCTTCCGTGGCTGTTGGTCCTGCTCGTCTTCCTCGTGATCGTGACTTATGTTCCCTGGGTGTCGCTGGTGCTGCCCAACCTGCTTTTCTGAGCGGCGCCTGGCGGGTCCGCGCGTCAGCACTGTGCGATGACCCTTCCGCACGACGACCGCTTCCAGGATTTGCGCGACGCGATTCGCGACCTCTGCAGCCGTTATCCCGATGCCTACTGGCGCGAGGTCGATGCGCGGCGCGGTTATCCCGAAACGTTCGTCGACGCGCTGACGCGGGCCGGCTGGCTCGCCGCGCTGATTCCCCAGGCGTACGGCGGCTCGGGTCTCGGACTCGCCGAGGCTTCGGTCATCATGGAAGAGATCAATCGCAGCGGCGGCAATGCCGGGGCCTGCCATGGCCAGATGTACAACATGGGCACGCTGCTGCGGCACGGATCGGACGAACAGAAGCGCCGCTACTTGCCGAGAATAGCGAGCGGCGAATTGCGACTGCAATCGATGGCCGTGACCGAGCCGACCACCGGCACCGACACGACGCAGCTTTCGACCACCGCGGTTAAAAAAGCGGATCGCTACATCGTCAACGGCCAGAAGGTCTGGATTTCGCGCGTGCAGCACTCGGACCTGATGGTCCTGCTGGCGCGAACGACACCGCTGGCCGAGCTGAGCCGCCGCGCCGACGGCATGTCGATCTTCCTGATCGATCTGCACCAGGCGATCGGACGGGGCCTCACGGTGCGGCCGATCGCGAACATGGTCAACCACGAGACCAATGAGCTTTTCTTCGACGAGCTGGAGATTCCGGCCGACACG
Source organism: uncultured beta proteobacterium (assembly GCA_963828665.1). Lineage (GTDB taxonomy): Bacteria > Pseudomonadota > Gammaproteobacteria > Burkholderiales > Casimicrobiaceae > PALSA-1003. The sequence goes on along the minus strand of CAWHFL010000001.1, from coordinate 63,372 downwards.
CTGATCGGCGAGGAAGGCAACGGTTTTCGCTACATCCTCGACGGGCTCAACGCCGAGCGCGCGCTGATCGCGGCCGAATGCATTGGCGATGCCTGGTGGTTCATCAACCGCGCCGCTGCCTACGCCAACGAGCGGCGCGTGTTCAACCGGCCGATAGGCAAGAACCAGGGAGTGCAATTCCCGATCGCGGAGACCTATATCGAAGCCGAGGCGGCGAACCTGATGCGCTTCGACGCCTGCCGTCGCTTCGACGCCGGCGAGCCCTGCGGACCGCAGGCCAACATGGCCAAGTACCTCGCCGCCAAGGCGTCGTGGGAGGCCGCCAACGTCTGCCTGCAGACCCACGGCGGCTTCGGGTTCGCATGCGAATACGACGTCGAGCGGAAATTCCGCGAGACCCGTCTGTATCAGGTCGCGCCGATCTCGACCAACCTGATCCTGTCGTACGTCGCCGAGCACGTTCTCGGGCTGCCGCGCTCGTTCTGACGGCGAGGCCATCGGCGGCGACGCCGATCCGGGCCGCCGCAGCGATTCCCGGGTCGGCGCAAGGGCCATTCCGATGGTATAATTTTGAGTTTATTTGAAACGTCGCTGGAGCTAAACGCATGGCGGTTGAACGGACCCTTTCGATCATCAAACCGGACGCGGTTGCCAAGAACGTCATCGGCCAGATCTACACGCGCTTCGAGCAATCCGGGCTCAGGATAGTCGCAGCGAAGCTTTCCTGGCTTTCGCGGGCCGACGCCGAGGGCTTTTACGCGGTCCACCGCGAGCGTCCGTTTTTCAAGGATCTGGTCGACTTCATGATCTCCGGCCCGGTGATGATCCAGGTGCTCGAGGGCGATAATGCGATCATGCGAAATCGCGAGTTGATGGGCGCGACCGACCCGAAAAAAGCGTCTCCGGGAACGATCCGGGCCGATTTCGCTCAATCGATCGATGCCAATGCGGTTCACGGCTCGGACGCCGCCGAGACGGCCAGCGTCGAAATCGCCTATTTCTTCCCCGCGATGAGCATTTACCGCCGATGATGCCGCAATGATCAATCTGCTCGATCTCGACCCTGCGGCGATGACGGCGCTTTTCGCCGAACGCGGCGAAAAGCCGTTTCGCGCCAGGCAGACGCTGCGCTGGGTCCACCATCGCCTCGCCGATCGCGTCGAGCTGATGAGCGATCTGGCGAAGGCCACGCGCGAGGCGCTCGCGCGCGACGCCGAGATCCGCGCTCCGTCGGTCCTGCGCGACTCGACCGCGGCTGACGGAACGCGCAAATGGCTGCTCGACGTCGGCAATGCCAACGCGATCGAGGCGGTGTATATCCCGGAGACGGATCGCGGCACCCTTTGCATCTCGTCGCAGGCCGGTTGTGCGCTCGACTGCGCATTCTGCTCGACCGGCAAGCAGGGCTTCAACCGCAACTTGAGCGTCGGCGAGATCATCGGACAGCTGTGGCATGCCAACCGCGCCCTGCTGGCCGACGGCATCGCCGCGCCGTGGGTCGAGCACGGCCGCCACCCGATCACCAACGTCGTGATGATGGGCATGGGCGAGCCGCTGGCCAACTTCGACAACGTCGTCACGGCGCTTGAGATCATGCTCGACGACAATGCCTACGGCCTGTCGCGACGCCGCGTGACGCTATCGACCTCGGGCCTGGTCCCCGCCCTCGACCGCCTGCGCGATGCCTGCCCGGTCGCGCTGGCCGTCAGCCTCCACGCGCCGAACGACGCGCTGCGCGACCGCCTCGTTCCGATCAACCGCAAATATCCGCTCGCCGAGCTGCTGGCGGCATGCCTGCGCTACATCGAAAAGGCGCCGCGCGACTTCGTGACCTTCGAATACGTGATGCTCGATCACGTCAACGACAGTCCCGAGCATGCGCGCGAGCTGATCGCGCTGGTGCGCGACGTGCCCTGCAAGTTCAACCTGATCCCGTTCAATCCGTTTCCGAACACCGAATTCAAGACCAGTTCGCGTACGCGCATCCTGGCGTTTCAGCGCATCCTGCGCGACGCCGGGCTGGTCGCGACCATACGCAAGACGCGCGGCGAAGACATCGACGCCGCCTGCGGACAGCTCGCGGGGCAGGTGCAGGACCGGACCCGCCGCACGCTGCGCAGGATCCAGCCGGTCGCGGCTCAATAGGGGCGCTGCCATGCCTTACCGTCTTCTGACCATCGCTTTCGTGACGTTGTCGCTGCTTGCAGCGTGCGCCAACAATCCGTTCAATCGCAATCCTGCGACGACGCCGCCCGAACCGGCGGCGCGCGAAGCGCCGCCGCCGCAGCAGATGGCGAGCGCGCCGGAGCGGGCGCGGCTGCACACCGACCTCGGGAGCGGCTACTACGAACGCGGCCAGATGGACGTCGCGATCAACGAGCTCAATACCGCGGTCAAGCTCGACCCGGACTACGCGCCGGCGTACAACATCTTCGGCCTGATCTACGCGGTGCTGGGAGAGGATCGCAAGGCCGAGCAGAATTTCGAGCGCGCGTTGCAGCTCGCGCCGAACAACCCCGACATCCATCACAATTGGGGCTGGTATCTTTGCCAGCACAAGCGCGAGCGCGAGGCGCTGGTCCAGTTCGAAACCGCCGTCAGCGATCCGTTGTACCGGACGCCGGAGATCGCGCTGGTCAATGCCGGCCGCTGCGCGCAGGCGATCGGCGATACGCGTGCCGCCGAGGGCTATTTCCGGCGCGCGCTGTCGGCCCAACCAACCAACGTGCTGGCGAGCTACGGACTCGCCCAGATCGCCTACAAGGAAGCACGCTATGACGAGGCGCGCGCGGCGATGCGGCGCGTGATGGCGGCCAACAATCCTTCGCCGGAAGCGTTGCGGCTGGGCATGTGCGTCGAGCGCAAGCTGGGCGACCGCCAGTCCGAAGCGTCATACACGTCCCAATTGCGCAACCGCTATCCGGACGCGCCGGAAACGCGCGCGATCGCCGAGGCTTGCGAGTGATGGATCTCGAAGCGCAACCGACTGGCGGCGAGGCGCCCGAGTCGGATGCTCTGCTGAGTGCCGGAGCGCAGCTTAGGGCCGCGCGCGAGGCCGCCGGCCTTTCGCTCGATCAGGTGGCGCAGCAGCTGAAGCTTGCACCGCGCCAGGTCAAGGCGCTCGAGGACGAGAACTTCAGCCTGCTGCCGGGCAGGACATTCACGCGCGGCTTTATGCGCAACTACGCGCGCCTGTTGAACATCGACGCCGACCTGCTGGTCGCGCACCTGCCCGACGCGGCGCATGCGCCGTCCCTCGAACCGCCGGCGCTGCATTCGACGGGGACGACAATGGCCGAACTGCCGACCGCGAACACCCATGGGCCGAGCTTCGGCCGATGGCTGATTCCGCTGGTGCTGATCGGCTGCATCGTCGCGGCTGCCGGCTACGAGTGGTACCGCGGCAGACCCGCGGGTCGGGCAGCGCCACCGAGCACGATCGAGTCTACGGCGGCGCCGGCACCGAACACCTCGATCACGCCGTTGCCCAATCCCGTTGCGCCCGACAGCGGCGCGCCGGACGCGACGCCGCCGGCGACGTCGGATAGTCTCGCGGTACCCGGCGCGGCGCAGCCCGAACGCGCCGCGCCTCAAGCAAGCGCGCCCGCCGCGTCGAACGCCGCCGTCGACGCGGTCCTGGTGATCCGCTACGAAGGTCCGTCGTGGACCGAGATTCACGACCAGCGCGGACAGACGCTGATCTCGCGCCTGGTCGATGCCGATTCCATCGAACCATTCGACGGCACGCCGCCGTTTTCGATCGTGATCGGCAACGCGCGGGCGGTTACGCTGCTCTACCGCGGTCAGCCGGTCGACTTGGCGCCGTACACCCGACTCAATGTCGCCCGGCTGGTCCTTCGCTAGGCGATGCCTTCCCTACTGATGAGGCTGCAATGACCGCGCTCAACCTTCCGCCTATCATCCGCCATCGCACGCGCACGGCACTGGTCGGCGGCATCGCGATCGGCGGTGGCGCGCCCATCGTCGTGCAATCGATGACCAACACCGACACCGCCGACGTCGCCGCGACCGTTGCGCAGGTCAAGGCGCTCGCCGAGGCGGGCTCCGAGCTGGTCCGCGTCACCGTCAATACTGCCGAAGCGGCGGCCGCCGTTCCGCTGATCCGCGAACGCCTGGACTCGATGCGCTGCACGGTGCCGCTGATCGGCGATTTTCATTTCAACGGTCACAAGCTGCTGACCAATCATCCCGACTGTGCGCGCGCGCTGGCCAAGTACCGCATCAATCCGGGCAATGTCGGCAAGGGCAGCAGGCACGACCCGCAATTCGCGGTGATGATCGAAAAAGCGATCGAGTTCGGCAAGCCGGTGCGCATCGGCGTCAACTGGGGCAGTCTCGACCAGGACCTGCTCGGACGGCTGATGGACGACAATGCCCGCTCGGCGAATCCGCTCGACGCGGCGCACGTGATGCGTGAGGCGCTGGTCACGTCGGCGATCGGAAGCGCGCAGCGTGCGGAGGAGATCGGCCTGCCGGGCGACCGGATCCTGCTCGCGTGCAAGGTCTCCGATGTGCAGGACCTGATCGCCGTGTACACCGAGCTCGCGCGCCGCTGCGACTATCCGCTTCACCTCGGCCTGACCGAAGCCGGCATGGGATCGAAGGGCATCGTCGCGTCGACCGCCGCGCTCGCCGTGCTGCTGCAGCAGGGCATCGGCGACACCATACGGATTTCGCTGACGCCAGAGCCCAACGGCGATCGCACGCGCGAAGTCCTCGTCGCGCAGGAAATCCTGCAAACGATGGGACTCCGCTCGTTCGCGCCGCTGGTCACCGCGTGTCCAGGCTGCGGGCGCACGGCCAGCCCGTTTTTCCAGGAGCTCGCCGACAAGATCCAGGGGTATCTGCGGGCCGAAATGCCGCAGTGGCGCAACCGTTATCCGGGCGTCGAGACGATGACCGTCGCGGTCATGGGATGCGTCGTCAACGGACCCGGCGAATCCAAGATGGCGAACGTCGGCATCAGCCTGCCCGGCACCGGCGAAGTGCCGGTCGCGCCGGTCTATGTCGACGGGCACAAGACGGTGACGCTCAAGGGCGCCGCGATCGCCGAGGAGTTCCAGGAGATCGTCGCCGATTATGTCCGGGCGACCTATGGCGGCGAAGCGCCGTCCGCGCATCTGAAGCCTGAAAAGAGATCGATCCTGTTCAAGGCTGTCGGCTAGCCGGCGATGATCGCTCAGACGAAGCCTTCGCCGCAGGCGGCCGCCGCGGCACCTGCGGCGCGCGAGAGCAGACCGGTCGCGATCCAGGCCGTGCGCGGCATGAACGACGTGCTGCCCGACGAAGCCGCGCTGTGGGAGCAGTTCGAAGACGCAGTGCGCGAGGTTTTCCGGCAATATGGTTATCGCAATCTGCGCGTGCCCGTGGTCGAAGCAACGCCGCTGTTCGTGCGCGCCATCGGCGAGGTCACCGACGTCGTCGAACACGAGATGTACACGTTCGACGATCGGCTGAACGGCGAAAGCCTGACCTTGCGTCCCGAGGCCACTGCCGGCATCGTTCGCGCGGCGATCGAACACAACCTGACCTACGAGCGGCCGCAGCGCGTGTGGACCGCCGGCCCCATGTTCCGGCACGAGCGTCCGCAAAAGGGGCGCTACCGCCAGTTTCATCAGTTCGACGTCGAAGCGCTGGGCTTTGCCGGCCCCGATGTCGATGCCGAGCAGATCGTGATACTGGCGCGACTCTGGCGCCGTCTCGGGCTCGACGGTATCCGGCTGGAAATCAATTCGATCGGCGACTCCGGCGAGCGCCGCGCGCATCGCGCCGCGCTGATCGCGCATTTCGAGCGTCACCGCGAGCTGTTCAACGAAGACGAACAGCGCCGGCTTTACGCGAATCCGCTGCGCATTCTCGACAGCAAGAATCCGGCGCTGCAGCCGGCGATCGCGGCCGCGCCGCAGCTCGTCGATTCGTTGAGCGACCCGGCGCGCACGCATTTCGACGGTCTGCAACAACTGCTGGCCGACCACTGCGTTGCATTCACGATCAATCCCCGGCTGGTGCGCGGACTCGATTACTACAACCGCACCGTTTTCGAATGGGTGACCGAGCGGCTCGGTGCGCAAGGCACGGTCGCCGGCGGCGGACGGTACGATGGCTTGTTCGAGCAACTCGGCGGCAAGCCGACGCCGGCGTGTGGATTCGCGATCGGTTGCGAGCGCATGGTGCTGCTGATGCAGGATTCAGGCGCCGTCCCGGCGGCGGCGCCCGAAGCCTACGTCGTGCATGTCGGCGAGCAGGCCGGAAAACTCGCGGCAACGGTTGCCGAGAATCTCCGGGACGCCGGCTTTTCGATCGTCGTCAACGCCGGAGGCGGCAGCTTCAAGACGCAGATGAAAAGGGCCGACGCCAGCGGCGCACGTTTTGCGCTTATCGTCGGTGAGGACGAAGCGGCGGCGAATCGCGTGGCGGTGAAACCGCTGCGCAGCGCCGGCGAGCAGGTGACGCTGGCCCCGGACGAGCTCGCCGCGCGGCTTGCCGCGCAAGGCGTGGACGACGGGCGCTAAACGCGGCGCTCCGGACCCTATTCAACGGTTCCGCGAAATATCGGCTCGCGCCTTCAAGGCGCGACCATTTGAGCAAGGATGGAAGATGGCAGTCTACGATCTCGAAGAACAGGAAAAAATTGAAGACCTGAAGGCGTGGTGGGCGCAATACGGCAAGTACGTCAGCGCCGTCGTCACCGCCATCGCCATCGTCGTCATCGGGGTGCAGGGATGGCGCTGGTACCAGCGCACGCAGGCCGAGCAGGCGAGCGTCCTGTATCAGGCGGTGAGCGATGCCGCACGCGCGCAGGACCTGACCAAGGCAAAGGACCCTGCGACGCAGATCGCCCAGCGCTACGCCGGCACCGCGTACGCACCGCGGGCGGCGCTGTTGTATGCGAAGCTGCTCTACGACAAGGATGACCGGGCGGGAGCGAAGCAGCAGCTGCAATGGGTGATCGATCACGCCGGCGAAGAGGAGCTCAAGGCGATCGCTCGGTTCCGGCTCGCGCAGGCGCTGCTCGACGAAAAGAATTACGACGAGGCGCTGAAGGCGATCGACGTCAAGACCGACGATGCCTTCACGGCGATCTACGCCGACTTGCGCGGCGACATCCTGGTTTCCGCCGGTAAGAAAGCCGAGGCGCGCGCCGCCTATCAGGTCGCGCTGGCGAAGATCGATCCGAAGTCGCAGTACCGCCCCTATGTGCAGGTCAAGCTCGATTCGCTCGGAGGTGCGCAATGATGCGCGGGCGCGCGGTCACACTCGTCACCGCGGCGCTGCTGCTCGGCGCCTGCCAGAGCCTGCCGCAATCCTGGACGTCGTGGCTGCCATCTTCACTGCCGCCGCCGTCGCTGACCTGGCTCGGCATCGGCACGGAGCCGCCCAAACCCGGCCCCCTGCCCGCCTACCAGAGCATCGCGGTTGCGACCGTCAAATGGAGGGTGGCGCTCGGGGTCAAGGGCGGCGCGAATTTCGCGCCGGCCGTGCTGGCCGATGTCGTCTACGCATCCGCTCCCGACGGCACGATCGTCAGCGTCAATGCGGCGACCGGCAGGCAGAATTGGCGGATCAAGGCCGACAAGCCTTTGAAGTCGGGCATAGGCGCCTCGCTCACCGTTGTCGCCGTCGGGACCGACAAGGGTGAAGTGCTGGCGTTCGACACCAGCGGCAAGGCGCTGTGGCGGGCCAAGGTCTCGAGCGAAGTCGCGGGGCCCCCGAAGGCCGCCGAAGGCAAGATCCTCGTCTGGTCGATCGACGGCAGGATCTTCGCCTTCGGAGAAACCGATGGCAGCCAGAAATGGGTCTATCAGCGCCTCAATCCGCCGCTGACGGTGCGCGGCTTCGTCGGTGGCACGCTTACGCGAGGGGCGCTATTCACCGGCACGGCTGGCGGCAAGCTGCTCGCGCTCGACGTGAACAAAGGGACGCTCGGGTGGGAGGCGAATGTCGCGACTCCGAAGGGGGCCACCGAGCTCGAACGCATCGCCGACGTCACCAGCCTGCCGGTCGTGGACGCGCGTCAGGTCTGCGCGGTCGCATTCCAGGGACGGGTAGCCTGCTTCGAGCTGCAGCGCGGCACCTTGCTCTGGTCACGCGATTTCTCCAGCCTCGCCGGCCTCGAGATGGACGAGGAGTACCTTTACCTGACCGACGACAACGGCGCAGTGCACGCACTCGACAAGGCGACCGGCACATCGGTCTGGAAGCAGGACAAGCTTGCCAAACGCTTTCCGAGCGGCCCGGCGCGCGTCGGTGACTACGTCGGCGTTGTCGACGCCGAAGGCTACCTCCATCTGCTCGACCCCCGTACCGGCGCTCTGGTGGGGCGCATCGCAACCGACGGCAGTGCCCCCGTGTCGCAGCCCTACGGCGACGGCGATGCCATAGTCTGGCAAAGCGCCGCCGGAAATCTCTTCAGCGTCGGCGCAAGATAGCCGGCGGCTGAACACACCCCCCGCACGCGTTCGTGCGGAGCGGCGTTCAAGACGCGTGCCCATGCTACCCACGATAGTTCTCGTCGGCCGCCCCAACGTCGGCAAGTCGACGCTGTTCAACCGTTTGACCAAAACGCGGGCGGCGCTGGTCGCCGACCTTCCGGGACTGACGCGCGACCGGCACTACGGACGCGGCCTCGGCGGCGATCGCCCGTATCTGGTCGTCGACACCGGCGGCTTCGAGCCCAAGGCGAAGACCGGTATCTATCACGCGATGGCCAAGCAGACGCGGCAGGCAATCGCCGAATCGGACGTCGTGATTTTCTTAGTCGATGCGCGCGAAGGTCTCTCCGCACAGGACCGGACGATCGCCGATCTGTTGCGGCGTTCGGGCCGGCCGGTGCTGCTGGCGGTGAACAAGAGCGAGGGACTGGCGGCGGAGCGAGCCGCCGCAGACTTCCACGAGCTCGGCCTCGGCACGCCGTTGCCGATCTCGTCCGCGCACGGCGACAATGTCAGCGACCTGGTCGAGCTCGCGCTCGAGAAGTGTCCGCCGCCAACGACCGCCGAGTCTGAGGAGGCAGGCGAAATGGGCGATCGCCGCATCAAGGTCGCGATCGTCGGCCGGCCCAACGTCGGCAAATCGACGTTGATCAATACGCTGCTCGGCGAAGAGCGCGTGATCGCATTCGACGAGCCCGGCACGACTCGCGACTCGCTTTATCTCGACTTCGACCGCGGTGCGCGTCACTACACGCTGATCGACACCGCCGGCGTGCGCAAGCGCGGCAAGGTCATCGAAACGGTCGAGAAATTTTCGGTGATCAAGACGCTGCAGGCGATCGAGGACGCCAACGTCGTCGTGCTGCTGGTCGATGCGCAGGGCGACGTGTCCGAGCAGGATGCGCACATTGCCGGCTTCATTCTCGAGGCCGGCCGCGCGCTGGTCGTCGCGATCAACAAGTGGGACGACTTGAGCACGACCGCGCGGGCCAACGTCAAGCGCGAGCTCGAACGCAAGCTCGGATTCTTGAGCTTCGCCGCGCAGCATACGATCTCGGCGCGCGACGGCAAGGGCATCGGCGCGCTGCTCAAGTCGATCGACGAAGCCTATGCTGCGGCCATGTCCAAATTGCCCACGCCCAAGCTCACCCGGGCACTGGCGCGCGCGGTCGAGCAACAGCAGCCGCCCCGGACGGGCATGACGCGGCCGAAGCTGCGCTATGCACACCAGGGAGGGATGAATCCGCCGCTGATCGTCATCCACGGCACTTCGCTGGCGCACGTGCCGGCAACCTACCGGCGTTACCTGGAACATTTCTTTCTCGACGTGTTCCAACTGCGGGGAACGCCCCTTAGGATACAATTCAAGACAGGTGCAAACCCCTATGCGGGCACCGCCACGCACCGGCGGGGCCGTCGCTAGCGACTCACGGGCCGGATCGATCGATCCCATTCGTTGCTGGCCGCCAAGGATCCGGGCTGCGGGCAAGGGAGTCACAAAAGCCGCGAATCGGAACATAAAGGTGCGGGCAAGAAGCCGTGCGGACGTCGCGCGCAGCTTCCTACAACAAAGCGGAGCAATAAAAAATGAGCAATAAAGGGCAAATGCTACAAGACCCGTTCCTGAACACGCTGCGCAAAGAGCATGTCCAGGTTTCGATTTACCTCGTCAACGGCATCAAACTGCAGGGGCAGATCGAATCGTTCGATCAGTATGTCGTCCTGCTCAAGAACACGGTCACGCAAATGGTGTACAAGCATGCGATCTCGACCGTCGTTCCGGCCCGCGCGATCACGGTGCCGACGCAGGAAAACGAACGCGAAGCTTGACCCGCGGCGGCGGACGGATGCCGGCGGCCGCCGGCATCCGCGGTCCCGACCGCGGTACCGGCAAGGCCCCCGCGGCGGCCGAAGCCGCCGGCTCGCGCATGCCTAGCCGCCAGAACGGACGCGACCGCGCGCTGCTGGTCGAAGTCGATCTCGGCGGCGGTGAGGCGGCAGCAAGGCTCGCGGAGCTCGAGGATCTGGCCGCTTCGGCCGGTGCCGAAGTCGCCGACATCGTGACCGCGCGGCGCGCCCGGCCCGATCCGGCGCTGTTCGCCGGTCGCGGCAAGGTCGACGAGATTGCCGAGCGGCGCGTGGCGACCGACGCCGACCTCGTCATCTTCGATCACGCGCTATCCGGCATGCAGCAGCGCAACCTCGAGCGCGCGTTGCAATGCCGCGTCGTCGACAGAACGAGTCTCATCCTCGACATTTTCGCGCTGCGCGCGCAAAGCGCCGAAGGCAAGCTCCAGGTCGAGCTCGCCCAGTTGCAGCATTTGTCGACGCGGCTCGTGCGCGGCTGGACCCACCTCGAGCGGCAGACCGGTGGCATCGGCCTGCGCGGCCCCGGCGAGACGCAGCTCGAGACCGACCGGCGCCTGATCGGGACCCGGGTCAAGATGCTGAAGACCCGGCTGGCGCGCATCGCGAGCCAGCGCGAGACGCAGCGCCGGGCCCGCCGCCGCGCTTCGGTCAGGAACGTCGCGCTGGTCGGCTACACGAACGCCGGCAAGTCGACCTTGTTCAATCGCCTGACCGGCGCGTCGAGCTACACGGCCGACCAGCTGTTCGCAACCCTGGACACGACGTTGCGCCGGGTCGTGCTGGCCGGCGCGCAGACGATCGTGCTGTCGGACACCGTCGGTTTCGTCCGCGACCTGCCACACGACCTGATCGCCGCGTTTCGAGCGACCCTGAAGGAAGCCGTGGATGCCGATCTCCTGCTCCACGTGGTAGACAATGCCCACCCGGGACGCGACCAGCAGATCGAAGCAGTCGACGCCGTGCTCTCCGAGATCGGCGCCGACCAGGTGCCACAGATTCTGGTCCGCAACAAGTGCGACGAAGGCGTCTGCGAGCCGGGCGTCGAGCGCGACGAATATGGTAAAATCCGCGCCGTTCGTCTGAGCGCGCTTACCGGCGCAGGCGTGCCGGAGTTGCGCGCCGCGCTGGTCGAGCGGTTCCCCCGCCCCGGGGACCGGGCGGCGACCGCCTGAAAAGCGCCGGCGCCGTCCAACCGGATCAGTCACTCTCACCCGCACAGCAACAACAGGCCAGCGCCTAAGTCATGTCACTCAACGACCCCCAGTGGGGTAAACGCGACCGCAGCGGTCCGCCCGATCTCGAAGAGATCTGGCGCAACGTCAATCGGCGCCTCAACACGATATTCGGCCGCAAGGAGCCCGAAGGCGGCGACGGCGGGCCCCCGCCTGTGAAACCCTCGTTCCCGATCGGCGGCGCGGGCATGCTCGGCGCGCTGGTCGTCGTCATCTGGCTGGCGAGCGGCTTTTACATCGTCGACGAGGGCCGGCGCGGTGTCGTCACGCGCTTCGGCAAGTACACCGAGACCACCACCCCGGGCCCGCGCTGGCATCTTCCGTTTCCGGTCGAGGCGGTCGAGGTCGTCGATTTCTCGCAAGTGAAAACCGTCGAGATCGGCTACCGCAACGGCAATCCCAGGAACAAGGTGGCCAAAGAGTCGCTATTCCTGACCGACGACGAAAACATCATCGATATCCAGTTCGCGGTCCAGTACAACCTGAAAAGCGCCGCCGACTATTCGTTCAACGCGCGCAAGCCCGACGACGTCGTCGCGCAGGTCGCCCAGACAGCGATGAGCGAGGTCGCCGGCCACAGCCAGATGGACTTCGCGCTCTACGAAGGACGGGCGCAGATCGCCACCGAAACGGAGAAGCTGATGCAGGCGATGCTCGACCGCTACGGCACCGGCATCTACGTGCAGAAGGTCACGCTGCAGAACGCGCTGCCTCCGGACCAGGTCGCCGCTGCCTTCGACGACGCGGTCAAGGCGAAGCAGGACCGCGAGCGCCAGAAGAACGAAGGCCAGGCCTACGCCAACGACGTCGTGCCGCGCGCGCGCGGCCAGGCTTCGCGGCTGCTGCAGGAAGCCGACGGCTACAACGCCAGCGTCACGCAGCGCGCCGACGGCGATGCCAGCCGCTTCAAGCAGATCCTGGTCGAGTACGCGAAGGCGCCGGCCGTCACCCGGCAGCGCCTGTATATCGACATGATGCAATCGGTGCTGGGGAACTCGAGCAAGGTGTTGATCGACCAGAAGGCCGGGAACAACCTGCTCTACCTGCCGCTCGATCAGCTGCTGAAGCAGAGCGCCGCCGGCGCCGCCGTGGCCGCCGACGCCAGCCGCCCGCCGCAGGCGCCGCCAGAGGCGACGGTGACGCTCGATCCCAGCCGCGCGCGCGAGCTCTCGCGCAGCCGTGATGCGGGGGTTGGCCGATGAAAGCCGCCACACCGCTGCTCGCACTGCTGGTTGCGGCGCTCCTCGTGCTGTCGCAGTCGCTGTACACGGTCGACCAGAGGCAATATGCGATCAAGTTCCAGCTCGGCGAATTCATCGACGCCAAGACCGAAGCCGGCCTCTACTTCAAGGTGCCGCTGCTGCAGAACGTCAAGTTCTACGACAAGCGGATCCTGCTGCTGGAGACTTCCGACCCCGACCGCGTGACGACGTCGGAGAAGACGCCGCTCAAGGCCGACTTCATCGCCTACTGGCGGATCACCGACGTGCGCAAATACTATCAAAGCGTCACTGGCGACGAAGAGACCGCCCGGCGCCGGCTGGCGCAGACGATACGCGCCAACCTGGCCGAGGAGATCAACCAGCGCACGCTGCACGAAGTCATTTCGACCGGGCGCGAAAAGATCATGACCACGACCCGGGAAAAGGCCAACGCAGACGCCAAGTCGATCGGGGTCGAGGTCGTCGACGTGAGGCTGCGGCGCGTGGAACTGCCCGACGAAGTCCTCGCCCAGGTCTACCAGCGCATGGAGTCGGAACGCAAGCGGGTAGCGAACGAGCTGCGCTCGCAGGGCGCGGCGGAATCGGAAAAGATCCGCGCCGATGCCGACCGGCAGCGCGAAGTCATACTCGCCGATGCGTACAGGCAGGCACAGAAGACCAAGGGCGAGGGCGATGCGAAGGCGTCGGCGACCTACGCGGCCGCGTATGGACAGAATCCCGAGTTCTATTCGTTCTACCGCAGCCTCGAAGCCTACAAGACGACGTTCCGGAGCAAGGGCGATGTGATCGTGCTCGATCCGAGCGCCGAGTTCTTCCAGTACCTGAAGCAGCCCGGCGGCGGCCCTCCGGCCTCGCGCAGCAAGTAATCTCGGCCGAAGGAAGACGACAAGTGCCGGACGCATTCGTTGCGGCATGCGCGCTGGTGTTGGTCCTCGAAGGCCTGCTGCCGCTGGTGGCGCCTCGCGTGTGGCGCGACACCTTTCGCCGCATGACCGAGCTCTCCGACGGACAACTGCGCTTCATTGGCCTCACCTCGCTACTCACCGGCACAGCCGTACTGCTGATATTCCATGCATAGCTGGATCCTTCCCGAATACATCGAGGACATCCTGCCGCCCGAGGCGGAGACGATCGAGCGGCTGCGGCGCACGCTGCTCGACCATTTTCGCGATCACGGCTACCGGCTGGTCCAGCCGCCACTGATCGAGCATCTGGATTCGCTGCTGACCGGCACCGGACATGATCTGGAGCTGCAGACGTTCAAGGTGATCGATCCGTTGTCAGGACGCCTGCTCGGCGTGCGTGCCGACATTACGCCGCAGGTCGCGCGCATCGATGCGCACCTGCTCAACGAACCCGGCGTCACCCGGCTTTGCTACGCCGGCAGCGTGCTGCGCACCATCGTCGCCGGCCTCGCGCAGACGCGCGAGGTGCTGCAGATCGGCGCGGAGTTGTATGGCGATCCGCAGATCGGCGCCGATCGCGACGTGCTGATGCTGCTGCTGTCGTCGCTGGCGGCTGTCGGCGTGAAGGGCTTGCACCTCGACCTCGGGCATGTCGGCGTCTACCGGGCGCTCGCCAACGGTGCGCACATTGCAGGAAACGCCAGCGACAGCGCGATGTTCGCCGCCTTGCGCGGCAAGGACGTGCCGGCCGTCACTGAGCTTGCCGCCAATCTTCCCGCTGTCTGGCGTGACGCGTTCGCCGCGCTGCCGACGCTGTACGGGCCCGCCGACGAAGTGCTCGCGGCGGCGCGAAGCCGGCTGCCCGATACGCCGTCGATCGCGGTCGCGCTGTCGGCGCTGGAGACGCTGGCGCGCGCCGCGGGCCCCGAGGTCGCGGCGCTGCACATCGACCTGGCGGATCTCCGCGGCTTTCACTACCAGACCGGCGCGAGCTTTTCGGTATTCACTGAAGGTGAAGCCAATGCGATCGGCCGCGGTGAACGCTACGATGGCATCGGCAAGGCGTTCGGCCGCGCCCGTCCGGCCACCGGCTTTACGCTCGACCTGCGCCAGCTCGCCGCCCTGAGCGGCGTCGCCGGTTGAACGTGGCGGCCGGCATGGGCAGAAACGTCGTCGTCATCGGCACCCAATGGGGCGACGAGGGCAAGGGCAAGGTCGTCGACTGGCTGACCGAGCATGCGCAGGGCGTCGTCCGCTTCCAGGGGGGCCATAACGCGGGCCACACGCTGGTCATCAGCGGCAGGAAGACGGTACTGCGCCTGATTCCGTCCGGCATTCTGCGGCCGAAGGTCCGCGCCTACATCGGCAACGGCGTCGTGCTGTCGCCGTTGGCCCTGCTGCAGGAGATCGGCGAGCTGGAAGCGGCCGGCATCGAGGTGCGCTCGCGGCTGGCGATTTCGCCCGCATGTCCGCTGGTGCTCGAGTGCCACGTCGCGCTCGACCAGGCGCGCGAAGCGGCGATGGGCGAGACGCGCATCGGCACCACCGGACGCGGCATCGGCCCTGCCTACGAAGACAAGATCGCGCGGCGCGCGGTGCGGCTGCAGGATCTGTTCTATCCCGACCGGTTTGCCGCCAAGTTGAAGCCGCTGATTGAATATCACAACTTCGTCCTGACACAGTATTTCAAGCGCGACGCAGTCTCCTACCAGCAAACGCTCGACGCCGCGCTGGCGCTCGCGCCGGCGCTGCTGCCGATGGTCGGCGACGTTGCCGCGTTGCTGCAGGAAGCGCGCCAGCGCGGCGATTCGCTGCTGTTCGAGGGTGCGCAGGGCGCATTGCTCGACATCGACCACGGCACCTATCCCTACGTGACCTCGTCGAACTGTCTGGCCGGCGCGGCTGCACCGGGCACCGGCATCGGCCCGCAGATGCTCGATTACGTGCTGGGCATCGTCAAGGCCTACACGACGCGCGTCGGCACCGGGCCGTTCCCGACCGAACTGACCGACGAGGTCGGTGCAAGGCTCGCCAAGCGTGGCAATGAATTCGGCTCGGTCACCGGCCGCCCGCGCCGCTGCGGCTGGCTCGACGTCGCGGCGCTGAAGCGCTCGCTGCAGCTCAACGGCGTCAACGGACTGTGCATCACCAAGCTCGATGTGCTCGACGGCATGCCGACGATCCGCATCTGCACCGGCTACCGGGTCAACGGCATCGCGCAGCCGCTGCTGCCGATCGGCGCCGACGCGGTCGCCGAATGCAAACCGGTGTACGAGGACATGCCGGGCTGGCCGGAAACCACGCTCGGCGTCAACAGCTTCGACGCGCTGCCGGCGGCCGCGCGCGCGTATTTACGCCGCATCGAGCAGTTGGCCGGCGTGCCGATCGCGATGGTCTCGACCGGCGCCGACCGCGACGAGACGATCCTGCTGCATCATCCGTTCCACTGAAGTCACACGCCGACGATGAGCCTGCACATCAGCTGGCAGCAATACAACCTCCTGGTCGAGCGCCTTGCCCTGCAATTGCACGAATCGGGATGGCGCTTCAACCAGGTAATCTGCATCGCGCGCGGCGGACTGCGCGTCGGCGACGTGTTGTCGCGGATCTACGAGCTGCCGCTGGCGATTCTGTCGACGCATTCGTACACGGCCGAGGGTGGCATGCTGCGCGGACAACTGGTCATCGCCGAGCACATGACGATGACGGCGCCGCGACTGGGCGACCGCGTGCTGCTGGTCGACGACATGGTCGATTCGGGCCATACGCTCGCCGCGGTCGCCAAGGAGCTGCCGCAGCGCTTTCCGCACATCACCGAAATGCGTACCGCGGTGGTCTGGTACAAAGGATGTTCGACATTCAAGCCCGATTACTACGTCGATTACCTGCCCGACAGTCCGTGGATACACCAGCCGTTCGAGATTTACGACAATCTCCGGCCGGGCGAGCTCAAGACGAGGCTCAGCGCCGCACCCGGGAGCGAGCGATGAATGCGCTGAGTTGCGCCGACATTCTCGCCGGCCGCGCGCCGCAGGACGTTCCCGTCACCCTGCAGGGTTGGGTGCGCACGCGGCGCGACTCCAAGGCCGGCATCTCCTTCGTCCACCTGTCCGACGGATCGGGTTTTCATCCGGTCCAGGTGGTCGCGCCCAACACGCTGCCCAACTACGCGACCGAGATCGCGCGGCTCACCGCCGGCTGCGCCGTCGAGGCGACCGGCATGATCGTTCCCTCCCCGGCCAAGGGGCAGCCGTTCGAGATGCAGGCGAGCGCGATCCGCGTCGTCGGCTGGGTCGATGACCCGGACTCGTATCCGATCCAGCCCAAGCCGCACACGCTCGAGTTCCTGCGCGAAGTCGCGCACCTGCGGCCGCGCACCAACGTGATCGGCGCGGTCAGCCGAGTCCGCCACACAATCGCACAGGCCGTACATCGCTTTTTCGACCAGAACGGCTTCGTCTGGATCAACACGCCGATCATCACGACATCGGACGCCGAAGGCGCGGGCGAGCTCTTCCGGGTGTCGACGCTGGATCTCGCCAACCTGCCGCGCACCGCGCAGGGCGGCATCGACTTCGGCAGCGATTTTTTCGGGCGGGAGGCATTCCTCACCGTCTCCGGGCAGCTCAACGTCGAGGCGTACTGCCTGGCGCTGTCGAAGGTGTACACGTTCGGTCCGACGTTTCGCGCCGAGAATTCGAACACCAGCCGCCACCTGGCCGAGTTCTGGATGATCGAGCCCGAGATCGCGTTCGCCGATCTGTCCGACAATGCGACGCTCGCCGAGGCGCTGCTCAAGCACATCTTCCGGACCGTGCTCGACGAGCGCGTCGACGACATGGCGTTTTTCGAGGAGCGCATCGAAAAAGGCGTGATCGCCAAGCTGCAGGGAATGATAGCCGCCGAGTTCGTGCGCATGGATTACGGCGACGCGATCAGCATCCTCGAGAAAGCGCCGCAGAAATTCGAATTCCCGGTGCGATGGGGCATGGACCTGCAGTCCGAGCACGAGCGCTACGTGTCGGAGAGTTACGTCGGCGGGCCGGTGATCCTGGTCAACTACCCGAAGGAGATCAAGGCGTTCTACATGCGGCTGAACGATGACGGCAGGACCGTCGCTGCGATGGACGTTCTGGCGCCCGGCATCGGCGAAATCATCGGCGGCAGCCAGCGCGAGGAGCGCCTCGATGTGCTCGATGCCCGGATGATCGCAGCCGGGATGGACATCGAGCACTACGCCTGGTATCGCGATTTGCGCCGTTACGGCACCGTGCCGCACGCCGGGTTCGGCTTGGGGTTCGAGCGCACGATCGCCTACGTGACCGGCCTTTCCAACGTGCGCGACGTGATCCCGTTTCCGCGATCACCGGGCAGTGCGCGCTATTGAATCGGGGAAACGCCGCGTCAGCGCGGGCGCAAGGTCACGGCGGTCGGATTGTCCGATCCGTGGAATCTGGCGGAGCCTTCGAGCATAAGCGCGCTACCGCTGGATTTGGTCAGCATCATCGTGATCGCCCCGCAGGCCCGGCTGGTGGCCGGCGCGCTGATGTCGAGCACGCCGTTCCGATACGTACCGGTAAACGGCACGCCGGAAATCTGGCAGGCGCGTCCGCTCCAATTCATCGTGCCCTTGAGATT
Source organism: uncultured beta proteobacterium (assembly GCA_963828665.1). Taxonomy (GTDB): domain Bacteria; phylum Pseudomonadota; class Gammaproteobacteria; order Burkholderiales; family Casimicrobiaceae; genus PALSA-1003. The sequence continues at coordinate 45,052 of CAWHFL010000001.1, read as the reverse complement.
GCCGTCCGCGTCCTCCGAATTGATCGAAATCGACCAGAGCGCGGTCGTCGGCTTGCCCGATTCACGCGCCGTCGATCCGGCGCCAGCGAGCTGCGAAGGCAGCTTGTCTTCGTCGGCAACGGCGGATGGCGCGACACAGCAGGAGAGAACGATCAACGCGGTCAAAGCGGCGAATCTCATCGAACGGCTTTCCCGGACGCATGTCGAAAAAAAGCAAAGCTCGCGACGGCGCGGGCGTACATCGATTGCAGGCTTATTCCCGGCCAGGCCGGATGCTACGATGGTGCCCAGAAGAGGACTCGAACCTCCACAGTGTTGCCACCGCTAGGACCTGAACCTAGTGCGTCTACCAATTCCGCCATCTGGGCTGTACTTAGGGCTGTACCAAGGGCTGTATTTGAGGCTCTATGTGTCAGACTAGCCGATAATTTTACGAAAGAGTGACTTTCTTGTCAAAAAAGCAACGCAGCGCCGGCGCTTTCCGCGCCGGATCGAAGACTGCAAACCATGAACTACCGGCGCCGCGCAATCACGCGCCGGCGCCTTCGCGTCGACCCGGCTCCAGCGCGACCCCCGCCGGCGACGCGCCATCCGGTCGCCGCGCCCGCCGCTCGCGCGACGACGTCGTGATTCCGGAGCGCGAGCAGATCCTGCAGGCACTGCGTGAGCAAGGCGTGCCGATGCCGGCCGAACAGCTCCGCCAGCTGCTCGGCGTCGAAGGCGAAGCCGAGCGCGAAGCATTTGCCGGCCGTCTGGCGGCGATGGAGCGCGATGGCCAGCTGATGACCAATCGGAAAGGCCAGCTTTGCGTCGTCGCCAAGCTCGATTTGGTGACCGGAACGGTGCAGGGCCACCCTGACGGATTCGGCTTTCTCGTTCCGGATGACGGCGGGCCGGACCTGTTCCTGTCGCCGAAAGAGATGCACAAGACGCTGCACGGAGATCGCGCCACCGCGCGGCTGATCGGCGTCGACCGCCGCGGCCGGCCGGAAGGCGCGATCGTCGACGTGCTCGAACGCGCCAATCGCGAAGTCGTCGGCCGCGTCTACGAAGAGCGCGGCATCTGGTATCTGGTCGCGGAGAACAAGCGCATCAGCCAGGACATCCTGATCCCGCCCGACATGCGCGGCAGCGCCAAGCCCGGGCAGGTCATCGTCGCCGAAGTGATCGAGCAGCCGTCCGCGCATCGCGAAGCGCTGGCGAAAGTGATCGAGGTGCTGGGCAACTACACGGATCCCGGGATGGAGATCGAGATCGCGCTGCGCAAGCACGATCTGCCGTACCGCTTCTCCGCGCTCGCGCAGCGGCAGGCGGCACGCTTTCCGCAGGAAGTGCCGAAGGCCGATCGCGCGGGTCGCACCGATTTGACGGCGCTGTCGCTGGTAACGATCGACGGCGAAACCGCGCGCGATTTCGACGACGCCGTCTATTGCGAGCGCACCGCCAAGGCGTTCCGCCTGATCGTCGCCATCGCCGACGTCAGCCACTATGTCGCCGACGGGGACGCTCTCGACGGCGACGCCCGCGAGCGCGGCACGTCGGTCTATTTTCCGCGGCGCGTTATCCCGATGCTGCCCGAGCAGCTGTCGAACGAGCTCTGCTCGCTCAAGCCGTCGGTCGATCGGCTGTGCATGGCCTGCGAGATGGCGATCAGCGCCGACGGCGAGATCCAAAGCTACAAGTTCTTTCCGGCGGTCATGCATTCGCGCGCGCGGCTCACCTACAACCAGGTTTGGGACTGGCTGTCGCAACCGAAGACGCGAACGAAGGACGCGCTCGCGGTGCTGCCGCAGCTCGAGAATCTGTACGCGCTGTACAAGGTGCTTGCGGCAGCGCGCGCGCGCCGTGGCGCGATCGACTTCGAGACGATCGAGCTCGAGCTCAAGTTCGACGCGAGCGGCAAGATCGATACGATCGTTCCGGTCATGCGCAACGATGCGCACAAGCTGATTGAGGAATGCATGCTGGCGGCCAACGTGTGCGCCGCCGCATACCTGCTCGAGCACAAGCAGCCGGCGCTCTACCGGGTGCACGAGGGGCCCACGCCGGAAAAGCTCACCGCGCTGAAGGAGTTTCTCGCCGGCTCCGCCCTGTCGATCGGCGGCGGCGAATCGCCGACGCCGGCCGATTATGCGAAGCTGCTGGCGCAAATCAAGGGGCGGCCCGATTTCAATCTGCTGCAGACGGTGCTGCTGCGCTCGCTGCAGCAGGCGGTCTACAGCCCCGACAACGAAGGCCACTTCGGCCTGGGCTACGACGCCTATACGCACTTCACCTCGCCGATCCGGCGCTATCCCGATTTGCTGATACACCGCAGCATCAAAGCCCGCCTTGCCGGCAGGCGCTATCAGCCGGCGGGAGCGAGCTGGTCGGAGCTGGGCGTGCACTGCTCGCTGACCGAGCGGCGCGCCGACGACGCAACCCGCGACGTCGAAAACTGGCTCAAATGCTTTTTCATGCAGGACAAGGTCGGCGAGATATTCATGGGGACGGTCAGCGGCGTCACGCACTTCGGCCTGTTCGTCACGCTGGACGGCCTCAACGTCGACGGCCTCGTGCACGTGACCGAGCTCGGCAACGACTACTTCCATTACGACGCGGTGCGCCACGCGATGAACGGCGAGCGCAGCGGCAAGGTCTACCGGCTTGCCGACCGCATCATGGTGAAGGTCGCCCGGGTCGATCTCGAGTCGACCAAGATCGATTTCGTGCTGGCCGGCGACGACGTCGCCCCCGCCGCTCCGAAAAAGAAAACGCGCCAGAGCCGCAAGCCCTGACGCGTCATTCGTTGCGTCGCGTGCCTTAGCGGTTCGGCTGTGGCGTCATGCGCAGATACGGCCGCAGCGCCTTGAAGCCCTTCGGGAATTTCTGCTTGAGCACTTCCGGATCCTGCAGCGACGGCACGATCACGACGTCGTCGCCATTCTTCCAGTTGCCCGGCGTCGCCACGCTGTGATATTCGGTCAGCTGCAGCGAATCGATCACTCGCAGCACTTCGTCGAAGTTCCGTCCGGTCGACGCCGGATAGGTGATGATCAGCCGGATCACCTTTTTCGGATCGATGACGAACAGCGAGCGCACCGTCGCCGTCGCGCTGGCGTTCGGATGGATCATGTCGTACAGGTTCGCGACCTTGCGATCGGCATCGGCGATGATCGGAAAGTTGACCGTCGTGTTCTGCGTCTCGTTGATGTCGTTGATCCACTTCTTGTGCGAGTCGACCGGGTCGACCGACAGCGCGATCACCTTGACGTTTCGCTTGGCAAACTCGTCCTTGAGCTTGGCCGTCAATCCGAGCTCGGTCGTGCATACCGGCGTGAAATCAGCAGGATGCGAAAACAGCACGCCCCAGCTGTCGCCCAGCCATTTGTGAAAGCTGATCTGGCCCTCGCTGGATTCCTGGGTGAAATCGGGTGCGGCGTCGCCTAAACGCAGTGACATGGTCTTCTCCTCGTCGTACCAGTTGAACGATCTATAATACGCCGCGCTCGCACAGCGGAGTAGAAGCAATGGCACTATCATCATGCCGACACGTACGGCCGACGGCGCAGGTCCCGACCTTCCCCGACCGAGGCGACGATTCCCTGCCCGCCTCCGGGCTTTAGCGTCCGAGGCGCGATGACCGGACGCGACGACGAAGCCTCCCGCCTGGTCGTTCAGGCGGCCGATATCGACACGCCTGCCTTGAAGGCGCTGGCCAAGCTAGCGGGCGCCGATCGTATCGACGCATGCTCGCGAAGCGCCGACCAGGCGTTCGCCCTCACACCGGCCCGCAATTCGACGGAGGTCGCCGCATACTGCGCGCACGCGGCGCTGGATTGCGCGATCGTCGCACCGCGACAGCGACTCGATCGGGTCCGGCTGGTGGCGATGGACATGGACTCGACGCTGATCACCATCGAATGCGTCGATGAGATCGCCGACATGCTGGGTATCAGGCAGACGGTTGCCGCGATCACGGCAAGCGCGATGCGCGGTGAGATCGATTTCCGGCAAAGCCTGATGCGTCGGGTGGCGCTCCTCGCCGGGCTGGATGTCGCCGCCTTGCAGCGCGTCTATGACGAGCGGCTGGAGCTTTCGCCCGGCGCCGAACGCCTGCTGGCCGGCATGCGCGCGGTCGGTGCGCAATCACTCCTGGTTTCGGGCGGCTTCACCTTTTTCACCGAGCGACTCAAAGCTCGCCTCGGACTGGACCATACCTGCGCCAACACCCTGGAGATCGCCGGCGGCAAGCTTACCGGCCGCCTCACCGGGCCGATCGTCGACGCCGAGGCGAAAGCCGCCTGCTTCAATCGCGTGCGCGCGGCGCTTGTTTCCGACGGCGGCCTCGCCGTAGCGATCGGTGACGGCGCGAACGACCTGCCGATGCTGGAAGCGGCCGACGTCAGCGTCGCATACCGCGCCAAACCCGTCGTGCGCGCCCGCACTACCTACGCGATCGACCACTGCGGACTGGACGCCGTGCTCAACCTTTTCGTGTAGCCAGAGTTCGGCTAGGCCAGCGCCGGGCGCAGGAACGCGACGATGTCCCAGACCGCGAGCACGATGAGCACCAGCCAGGTCAAGATGATGCCGGCGAACCTGCCCGCCGATTTTCCGCTGACCCGCGATAATCCGGCCGCATGCATGACGCGCGCCAGAATGAACAGAATGCCACAGACATGCAACAGCAGCGGCGACGCGCGGTTCTCCTCGGCGACCAGCAGCAGCAGCAACACCGGCAGCCCCCACTCGACAGCATTGGCGTGCACGCGGATCGCCCGGTCGAGCTGGGCGTCGTCGCCCGCGCCGAGACCGATGCCCGTGCGGTGACGCCGGAGCGACACCAGCAGCGCGAGCGCGACCAGCAGCAGCGCGAAGACGCCGGCATAGAGCGCGCTGATCAATGGCATCGGTGCGGGGTTCATTCTTCGCTCTCCTCGATCCACAGCATCTGGATGGCCTCGAGTATCTTTTCGCCCGAGTGCCTGGGGTCGTCGTCGAAGCCGGGCAGCTCGACTACCCAGCGGTGCAGATCGGTGAAGCGCACCGTCGCGGGATCGACATCCGGATGACACTCGGCCAGCGCGATCGCGATGTCGCGCGAGTCAACCCACTTCATTTGGTCGCCTCTTTGGCGTAGTTGATCGTGTACTTCGGAATCTCGATGACTAGCTTGCTCTTGCCAACCTTGGCCTGACACGACAGTCGCGAGACCGGCGTCAGGCCCCATGCGCGATCGAGCAGGTCGTCCTCGTCTTCCGACGACGGCGACAGCGAATCGAAGCCTTCCCGCACGATGACATGGCAGGTCGTGCACGCGCACGATTTTTCGCAGGCGTGCTCGATTTCGATCTTCTGATCGAGCAGATTGTCGCAGATCGACTCGCCTTCGGTCGCCTCGAAGGTCTTGCCCTCGGGACAGAGCTCCGCGTGCGGCAGCACGACAATCTGGGTCATTGCGCTATTCCCTAGCCCAGCGCATCGACGCTGCGGCCTGTCAGCGCACGTTCGACGCCGCGGTTCATGCGGCGGGCGGCGAACTCCTCGGTTGCGGCGTTCAGCGCGGCGACTGCGGCGGCGAGCACATGATGATCGTCCTGGTCGGCCAGGCGGCGAACGGCGGCAAGCGCGTGCTCGATCGGAGTGCGTTCGGCGGCAGTGAGAAGATCGCCGTCGGAGCGCAGCGCTCCTTCAGTCGCGTCGACGATACGCTCGGCCTCGACCCGGGCTTCGGCCAGGGCGCGCACAACCATGTCCGGCGCAGCGTTGGCGAACGATTCCTGCAGCATGCGCGCGATCTCGGCGTCGGAGAGCCCGTACGAGGGCTTGACGACGATCGAGGCCTCGACGCCGGTGGTCTGCTCGCGCGCGGCCACCGACAGCAGGCCGTCGGCGTCGACCTGGAATGTCACCTTGATGCGCGCGGCACCGGCGACCATCGGCGGAATGCCACGCAATTCGAAGCGCGCCAGCGAACGGCAGTCGGCGACCCGCTCGCGCTCGCCCTGCACGACGTGAAGCGCCATCGCCGTCTGTCCGTCCTTGAAGGTGGTGAATTCCTGGGAGCGGGCGATCGGTATCGTCGCGTTGCGCGGAACGATTTTTTCGGTGAGACCACCCATCGTCTCGAGTCCAAGCGAAAGCGGAATGACATCGAGCAACAGCCAATCCTCGTCGCTTGCGCGGTTGCCGGCCAGCACATTGGCCTGGATCGCGGCGCCGAGTGCCACGACCTCGTCTGGGTTCAGATTGTTGAGCGGCGGCTGGCCGAAAAACTCGGCGACGGCCCGCTGGATGTGCGGCATGCGCGTCGCGCCGCCGACCATCACCACGCCCTTGATATCGGCCGGCGTCAACCTTGCGTCGCGCAGCGCCTTTCGCACCGGGGCGAGCGTCTTCGCAACCAGCGTTTGCGTGATTGATTCGAACTCGGAAGCGGTGAGGTTCGCGGTGAGCGTCTCGCCCGTTTGCAGCGAAGCAGCGAAGACGACCTCGTGTTGCGAGGTCAGCGTCTCCTTGACCTCGCGCGCCCTGGCCATCAGCATCCGTGTATCGCCGGGCGATACCGGCGCGGTGCCGGTCGTCTCCAGCGCCCAGCAATAGATGCGATGGTCGAAGTCGTCGCCGCCCAGCGCCGTGTCGCCGGCCGTGGCGAGCACCTCGAAAACGCCGCGCGAAAGCTTTAATATCGACAGGTCGAACGTGCCGCCGCCGAGATCGTAGACGGCGTAGATTCCTTCGGAGGCGTTGTCGAGCCCGTACGCGATCGCGGCCGCCGTCGGCTCGTTCAGCAGCCGCAGCACATTGAGACCGGCGAGCCGGGCCGCGTCCTTGGTCGCCTGGCGCTGCGCATCGTCGAAATAGGCGGGCACGGTGACAACCGCGCCGTCCAGAGCGCCACCCAGATTTTTTTCCGCCCGCTCGCGCAGCGCGCCGAGAATCTCGGCCGAGATTTCGACCGCCGTCCGGACGCCAGCGCGGGTGGCGATCTGCACGATGCCCGGCGCATCGACAAAGCGGTAGGGAAAGCGGCGCGCATCGGCGAGATCGGGCAAGGCCCGCCCCATCATGCGCTTGACCGAGACGATCGTATTCTGCGGATCGGTGATCTGCGCCGCCTGCGCGGCATATCCTACTTCCACGCCGGTTGGCGCGTAGCGGACGATCGACGGCAGTAGCCGACGTCCTTGGGCGTCAGGTAGCACGTCGGCGCTGCCGCCGCGAACGGTGGCGACCAGCGAATTGGTCGTGCCGAGGTCGATGCCCACCGCGAGCCGCGGCCGGTGCGGTTCCGGTGCTTGTCCTGGTTCGGCAATCTGCAGCAGAGCCATCAGTCTTCGATTCTCCCGATCGCCGCGTCGATGTCGGCGGCGAGCTTGGACAGAAACTGCAGCTCGCGTACGCTGGCGCGCGCCGATTCCCAGCTCTGCCGGGCGTCCAGCGTGTCGGCCAGCGCCGGCTCGAGCGCAGCGATCTCCGCGCGCACCTCGGCGAGCAGCGCCTCCAGCCGGGTCGCGTCGCGCGCGATCCGGGCGTCGTCGACCGCTTCGCGCCGCTCGAGCTGGCGTTCGAGAAAATCGAGCGGCAACGCCGTATCGGTCTCCGCCGTGGCGTCGATGCCGTGCAGCGAAAGCAGGTACTGTGCGCGCCCGACCGGGTCCCTGAGAGCGCGGTAGGCCTCGTTGACACGAGCCGACGACTGCAGCGCAAGCCTGCGCTCGGCTTCACTGGCGGCGGCGAAGCGGTCCGGGTGCACCTCGGTCTGCAGCGCGCGATAAGCGGCGTCCAGCCTCCCCGCGTCGCAGCGATAGCGCCGCGGCAGCCCGAACAGCGCGAAATAGTCCTGGGAGAAGTCGATCACTGGGCGATCACTGAGTGCCGTCTCGGATTTTCGATGGCGGCCCGGCGCGGCGTGCGCCGTCGCGAAAACCGCGTCAGCCTAGCAGCGCGCCCGAGACAGTACAACAAAGGTAGGCGAGGATGCGCGGCAAACGGATGGCGCGGTTTCTCGCGGCGGCTAGACGTTGAAGGATTCGCCGCAGCCGCACTCGTCCTTTACGTTCGGATTGTTGAACTTGAATCCCTCGTTGAGTCCCTCACGCGCAAAATCGAGCTCGGTGCCGTCAAGATAAGGCAGGCTTTTCGGGTCGACGACGACATTGATGCCGTGGCTTTCGAAACGGAAATCCTCGGCCTTGATTTCATCGACGAACTCGAGCTTGTACGCCAGGCCCGAACACCCGGTCGTACGCACGCCCAGACGGAGGCCCACGCCCTTGCCGCGCTTCTCCAGGAAGCCGGCGACGTGCCTCGCCGCGCTCTCGGTCAGAGTGATTGCCATTCGCTTGTCTGGTCCTTGCCGATTCAGGCCGACGCCTCGACGCGCGACGCAATGCCGGCGGCGGCGGGCTCGTCGCCCTCGACGTGCTTTTTCTTGTAATCGGCCACCGCCGCCTTGATCGCGTCTTCGGCCAGGATCGAGCAGTGAATTTTGACCGGCGGCAGCGCCAGCTCTTCGGCGATATGCGTGTTCTTGATCGTCAGCGCCTGGTCGAGCGTCTTGCCCTTGACCCATTCGGTGACCAGCGACGACGAGGCAATCGCCGAGCCGCAACCGTAGGTCTTGAACTTGGCATCCTCGATGCGTCCGTCGGCGCCGACGCGGATCTGAAGCTTCATCACGTCACCGCACGCCGGCGCACCGACCATGCCGGTCCCGACCGCATCATCGTCCTTGGCGAACGAGCCGACGTTGCGCGGGTTTTCGTAGTGATCCAGTACCTTATCGCTGTATGCCATTTCAGTCTCCAAATAACTCCACTGACTTCGTTTGACGCTCAGTGCACCTGACCGTCGTTATTGCGTCAGCTCAGCTGACGCAATAACAATTAATGTGCGGCCCAAACCACGGTATCCAAGTCGATCCCCTCCTTATGCATTTCCCACAGCGGCGACAGCTCACGCAGCTTGTCGATCTTGCGCTTCAACAGATCGATCGTGTAATCGACCTCTTCCTCGGTCGTGAAGCGGCCGACGGTGAAACGAATCGAGCTGTGGGCCAGTTCGTCGCTGCGGCCCAGCGCGCGCAGCACGTACGAAGGCTCGAGCGACGCCGACGTGCATGCCGAGCCCGACGAGACTGCCACGTCCTTGATCGCCATGATCAGGCTCTCGCCTTCGACGAAGTTGAAGCTGACGTTCAGGTTGTGCGGAACGCGGCGCTCGAGGTCACCGTTCAGATGTGCTTCCTCGATTTGCGACAGACCCTGCCAGAGCTTGTCGCGCAGCATGCGTATCCGATCGTTGTCGGTCGCCATCTCGAGACGCGCCAGGCGGAAAGCCTCGCCCATGCCGACGATCTGGTGGGTCGCCAGCGTGCCCGAGCGCATGCCGCGCTCGTGGCCGCCGCCGTGCATCTGGGCCTCGATGCGCACGCGCGGCTTGCGTCGCACGAACAGGGCGCCGACGCCTTTCGGCCCGTAGGTCTTGTGCGCCGAGAAGCTCATCAGGTCGACTTTCAGCGCACTCAGGTCCACCGGCACCTTGCCGGTGGCCTGCGCAGCGTCGACGTGGAAGATGATGCCGCGGCTGCGGCAGATCTCGCCTATGGCCGCAATATCCTGGATGACGCCGATCTCGTTGTTGACGAACATCACCGAGACCACGATCGTATCCGGGCGCAGCGCCGCCTTGAACGCCTCGAGGTCGAGCAACCCGTCCGGCTTGACGTCCAGATAGCTGACTTCGAAGCCATCGCGCTCGAGCTCGCGCATCGTGTCGAGCGTCGCCTTGTGCTCGGTCTTGACGGTGATCAGGTGCTTGCCCTTGTCCTTGTAGAAATGCGCGGCGCCCTTGAGTGCCAGGTTGATCGATTCGGTCGCGCCGGAGGTCCAGACCAGCTCCTTCGGATCGCAATGGACCAGCTTGGCCACTTCGTCGCGCGCTTCCTCGACCGCCTTTTCGGTTTCCCAGCCGAACGAATGCGAGCGCGAGGCCGGGTTGCCGAAATGCTCGGTCAGGTACGGAATCATTTTCGCCGCGACGCGCGGATCCACCGGCGTCGTCGCCGAATAGTCGAGATAGATCGGTTTTTTCATCGTGGTCTCGAGTGGCTCTAAAGCACCGGCGCCGGCTCGGGCTTTTTGCCGGCCAGTGCGCGATGATCCTGCAGCACGTTGACTTCGGGCTTGTCCTGCTGCCGCACCAGTTGCTCGAGCGACACCGAATGCAGGAACGAGAAGATATGCGTGTTGAGGCTCGCCCAGAGCTCGTGCGTCATGCATCGCCTGTCATCCAGGCAATTTTCCTTGCCGCCGCACTGGGTCGCATCGATCGGCTCGTCGACCGCAAGGATGATGTCGGCGACCGAAACCGCGGTCGCATCGCGTGCAAGGTTGTACCCGCCACCGGGCCCGCGCACGCTGTCGACCAGACCGTGCCGCCGCAGCTTGCCGAACAATTGCTCGAGATACGACAGCGAAATCCTCTGCCGCTCCGAGACCGCCGCCAGGGTCACCGGTCCCTTGCCGTTGTGCATCGCCACGTCAATCATCGCCGTCACGGCGAACCGTCCTTTGGTCGTAAGTCTCATGATCGCCTGCCTTCTTCCCCCGGTTGCCGCCCTGTTTTCATATCAAATTATATAATTCCCGACTAGTTTAGTCAACTAAAGACCCTACTAGTTCAATCAAGCAAGCGATTGAGCTGGGCGGGGTCAAAACGGTCCGCCGTCGCCTTGGCGTCGCTGCAATCGACGCCTTCATGCTGCAGGTGTTCGATCAGCTTCGAGAGCCGCTCGTCGGTCGCCGCCGCGTGGTCGAGAAGCGAGTGGATGGCCTGCACCATCGGGTCGTTCATGTCCGGGCCAATGCCGTAGGCGGAAAAGCCGATGCGGGCCGCCTGGGCCTCGCGCCGGACCGCGTCGTCGCCGGTCAGGATGCGCGCGGGGATTCCCACCGCGGTGGCCCCCGCGGGGACGTCTCGCACGACCACTGCGTTGGACCCGACCTTGGCTCCGTCGCCGACCCGGACCGGACCGAGGACCTTGGCGCCGGCGCCCAACACGACGCTGCGCCCCAAGGTCGGATGCCGCTTGCCCGCGTTCCAGGACGTTCCGCCCAAGGTCACGCCGTGGTAGAGCGTGCAGTCGTCGCCGATTTCAGCGGTTTCGCCGATGACGACGCCCATGCCGTGGTCGATGAACACCCGCCGACCGATCGTTGCGCCGGGGTGGATTTCGATGCCGGTCAGCCAGCGCGCCCAGTGCGACAGCCAGCGCGCCAGCCACCGCGCCCCTCCGCGCCAGAGGCGGTTGCTGACGACGCGGTGCCATACCAGCGCATGCAGTCCCGGGTAGCAGGTCAGCACCTCCCAGGAGGTGCGTGCGGCGGGATCGCGCTCGAATACGACGGCGATGTCTTCACGGAGTCGGCCGAACATACGGTGATGTTGCCATATCCGACCGAATCACTCAACTATTGACCTCAGCGCAGGAGAATGGCCGCCACGACCAGCCCGGCCGTCGCCAGTCCGACCAGTACCGTATATGACATGAAAAGGATGAACGCCCGCAGCAGGAGTCCTGTCCAGGAGCCGCCGTAGACGCTTCGCATCGATAGCAGCAGATAGAACGCGACGATCCAGAACCCGATCGTTACCGCCAGAGCGCGGCCCAGCACCAACAGCATCACCGTCGCCGCGACGAAGACAAACGCGTGATCGTACGCCGCGAAGACCAGGTGCTCGCCTAAAAGCCGCGGACGACGCGGATGCTTCCGGCGGCGACCGAGATAGACGAGCTTCAGCAGCAGCGCGAAGGCCGGAAGCAGCACGAACATCGCATACGGCGCGTAGCGCAAGATGCCCTCGCCGAGTTGCTCGGCCTTTTCATTCCTGCTCAGATTGTTGAAACGGTTCCACCGCTTCTGCAACGCCGGCGATCCGAGCGCGTCGTCCGGGTCGACCTGCAGCTTGAAACCTTTGTCGGGTGAGAAATATTTTCTTTCCTCCGACGTGTCGGGATGCGCGTCGAAAATTTCAACCGGCCCGACCATGAGCCGCGTCACGGCGAAAAATATCAGGGTCGCGAACAGGTACAGACGCGCCGGACGGATGTAGCGGCGCCGCCGCCCGGCGAGGTACTCGCGCGTCAGGAATCCGGGGCGCGTCAGTAGCGCGAAAACCGTCCGCCAGAAGCGGCCGTCGAAAGCCACGTAGCGTCCGGCGGCTTCGCGCAGGAACTCGCGCAGCGTCGGCAGGCGCAATGCGGTCTCCTGGCCGCAAGCCGCGCAATACGCGCCGTTGACCGGTGCGCCGCAGTTGCGGCAGGTCTCCGGTGCATCGCCCTCCTTCCCGGTTTGGGCTGCGACCGCCATTCAGTCCGCTTCGTGCGCGCGCTGCAGGCGCTCGTCGATCCGTGCCAGGATGCCGCGCAGGATGTTGACTTCCTCCTTTTCCAGTCTGGCCCGCGCGAACAGGCGGCGCAGGCGCGGCAACAGGCGCTTGGGGTGAGCGGGCCGCAGAAAATCGAGCGCGACCAGCGTGCGCTCGCCATGATCGAACAGCCGCGCAATCTCATCCTGCGTCGCGGGCTCGAAGGCCGGAGCGCGCCAGACTTCGTCGCCTTCGGCGGCAACGCGCAATTCGTATGCGGCGACCTGCACCGCCGCCGCGAGGTTCAGCGACGAAAACGCGGGATCCGACGGTATCGTTGCAACCAGCTGACAGCGCGCGAGCTCGGCGTTCGACAGGCCGGACATTTCACTGCCGAACACCAGCGCGACCTCGCCGCGCGCGGCGTAGGCGAGCGCTTCCTGCATCGCGGCGCGCACCGGCAGCGCGCGGCCGGCGAACTCGCGCCGTCGCGCGGAGAATCCGATGGCCAGGGCGGCACCCGCCAGCGCGTCGTCGAGCGTGGCGACGACCCGCGCCGCGCGGAGGATTGCGCTCGCGCCGGACGCGAGCGCGTCGGCCTCCGGATCCGGATAACGTAGCGGCGCGACGAGCGTGAGCTGCGACAGCCCCATCGTGCGCATCGCTCGCGCAGAGGCACCGATATTGCCCGGATGGCTGGGCGCGCACAGAACGATGCAAACACGCGAGAGCGCATCGCTTCGCGGGTTGTCTCGGTGAATGGCGACGGATGGCTTGGATGCGTCCGTCATGCGGCGTCGAAAGACCTCGATTGCAGGTAGAATGCGCGACGATTGTTCTTTATGCACCGCTCGCGCCTTATCGCCTGGGCGGTGAACCCAAATGCACCCGATGCTCACCACCGCGGTCAAAGCCGCGCGCCGCGCTGGCGGCATCATCAACCGCGGGGCGCGCGATCTGGACCGCCTTGTCGTCACCGCCAAGGGTCCGAAGGATTTCGTCAGCGAAATCGACCGCGCCGCCGAAGCCGCGATCGTCGATACGCTGCGCGCTACCTATCCCGACCATGCGATTCTAGCAGAGGAAGGAACGGGCGAAGGCGCGAACACGGCATCCGAGCACTTGTGGATCATCGATCCGCTCGACGGTACGACCAATTTCCTGCACGGCCTTCCGCAGTATTGCGTCTCGATCGCCTTGCAGCACAAGGGACAGTTGACGCAGGCGGTGATCTACGACCCGGTGCGCAACGACCTGTTCACGGCTACGCGCGGTCGGGGCGCCTTTCTCAACGATCATCGGCTGCGCGTGTCGCGCCGGCAGCATCTGAAAGATTGCCTGGTCGGCACCGGCTTTCCGTTTCGTGACGGGGCCGATCTCGAAACATATCTCGCGATGATGCGCGCGATGATGCAGCAGACAGCCGGCCTGCGCCGGCCCGGGTCGGCCGCGCTGGACCTGGCTTACGTGGCCGCCGGGTATTACGACGCGTTCTGGGAGATCGGACTCAATCCCTGGGACGTCGCGGCCGGCAGCCTGCTGATCTTCGAGGCCGGCGGCCTGGTCGGCGACCTGGCCGGCGAGAGCGGCTATTTGCACGGTGGCCAGATAGTGGCCGCGAATCCACGAATATTCGCCCAAATGGTGAAGGTGCTGGCCCCTTTCCAGACGTCGCTCGGAGTCGTAGTCGACAAGAAAGCCTGAGTTTTCGACCTGGGCGCGGCCTGACCGCACCGTGGGCATTGTTGTTTCCTGGCGTCCAATCCGACCAAAGACAGGATTCTCGGCGCAAATGGCATGACAATTCCAATGTCATTGTGTACGATGGGTCGCCAATAGCAATGCGCGCGGCGTCGCCGTTGACGCAAACATTCGGGACTGGGAGCGACCGATGGTTCGACGATGGCTGCAACGGCTTGTCCTGCTGGCGCTGCTGGGCGCCTTGGCCCCGGCGGCGCAGGCCGAGACGATCTCCCGCATCCGCGTGATGCTGCACCCTTATGCGGCCGCCCCGGGGGTGCTTCCCGATGCCGCGCTCGCCCGCCTGCAGACGCTGGCCGGCATATCGCTGAGTCTCGCCGGCACAACGCGCACCGGCGGCCTCGAGCTCGATCTCGCCCAGCCGCTCGATCGACCGGCGGTCACCGCGCTGGTCGGCCGACTTCGGGTCGATCGCAGCGTGCTATGGGCTGAGCCCGTATCGAGCGAGGCGACGTCGCAATCGATGCGCCGCAGCGCCGCGAGCACCGATCTCGGCGACAAGCTGATGCTGCGGCTGGCCGGCGATGTCGCGCCTGACTGGACCTCCCTGCTGCCCCGCTTGAGCGCGCTGGCGGGGACGCCCCTCATCGTCGATCACCAGATCGGCAACGTCTGGGTGCTCAAGCTGCAGCAAAAGATCGCGCAAAGCCGGCTTGCCGCAATGGCCTCGCAACTGCAGGCCGACGCAGCCGTCCGGTATGCCGATCCGGTAGCTCGCGCCACCGCCAAGCTCGTCCCCAACGACCCGAAGTATGTCCAGCAGTGGGCGCTGTCGGATTCCGTTGGCGGCATCGACGCACCGGTGGGCTGGGATCTGGGAACCGGCAGCGCCTCGACGGTGGTCGCGGTGATCGACACCGGCATCACGCAACATCCCGAGCTCGCCGGCCGCGTGCTGCCCGGCTACGATTTCATCAGCGACACGGCCTCGGCGAACGACGGCAACGGCCGCGACAATGACGCATCCGATCCCGGCGACGGCACGTCGGACGGCGAATGCGGCGACGGTGTCCCCGGCGAGCTGAGCTCGTGGCATGGCACCTTTGTCAGCGGGATCATCGCGGCGAACTCCAACAACGGTGTCGGCATCGCGGGGCTCAACTGGAACGCGATGATTCTTCCGGTCCGCGTGCTCGGCAAGTGCGGCGGGACGTTCGAGGACATCACCGCGGGAGTTCTGTGGGCGGTCGGCATGCCCGTTGCCGGCGTCCCGAACAACCCGAATCCGGCCAAAGTCATCAACATGAGCCTGGGCGGCGCGACATCGTGCCCGCAGGCGTTGCAGGATGCGATCGACGTCGCGCTCGCGCAAGGCACGGTCATCACCGTTGCCGCCGGAAACGAAAGCGGCAACGCGTCCGATTCCGCCCCGGCGAATTGCAGCGGCGTGATCACGGTGGGCGCGGGCACGCGGACCGGCGATCGTGCCAGTTATTCGAACTTCGGTGTGCGCGTCGACGTATCGGCGCCTGGCGGCGATGGCGGCGACATCGACAACCTGATTCTTTCGCTGTCCAACGACGGGAAGACGTCGCCCGGCAACCCGGCGTATGAGATTGCCGCGGGAACGAGCGCGGCGGCACCGCACGTCGCCGGCGTTGCCTCGCTGATGCTCGCGCGCAATGCGAACCTGACACCCGGACATATCCTCGACATCATCAGCGGGACCGCACGCCTGTTCGCAGGCGGCGCCACCTGTGGCGTCGGCCCGTTCTGCGGGTCCGGCCTGCTGGACATGGGTCTCGCGATCGCCAGCACGTTCCCCGCCGACAGCGTCGCGCCGGCGGGCACCGTGCCGGTGATCGAGTATTACCGCGCCGACAAGGACCACTACTTCATGACGGCGAGCGTCCCCGAGCAGGGTCTCGTCGACACCTACCTGGCCGGGACCTTTCAGCGCACCGGCGAGCTGTTCTACGCCTGGGTCGATCCCACGCTGGCGCCGTCGGACGCGGTGCCGGTCTGCCGTTTCTACAGCCCGCTGCCGCTGATCGATTCGCACTTCTTTACGGCGTTTGCCGACGAATGCAATTTCGTCATCTCCCATTGGCCGAATGTGTGGCTGCTCGAAAGCCGCGCGGCATTCTACGTGGTGCCGGCGGATTCGCTCGGGAATTGCCGTGCCGGAACGCTGCCGATCTATCGATTTTTCGACAATCGCAACGACGCCAATCATCGGTATACGATCGACCTGTCGGTGCGGCGCGCGATGCTCAATCGCGGGTGGGCGCCGGAAGGCATCGGCCCCAATGCCGTGGCGTTCTGCACGCCGATCTGACGCGGCGCTGAGCGCCGGAAGGAAAAAGCGAGCCCTGGTGGCTCGCTTTTTTTCGCGGGTTGGCGCGCCGCTGTCGCGCGTCTAGGCCGCAGCGGCGTTATCGCCGTGCCGCTTTTGCGCGGCCAACGTATCCAGCGCCGCACTGACGGCGCGGTCGAACAAGGGCACCGGCTCCACGATCAAGCTGGCCTTGCCCGCGCCTAGCTGCCATGCAAGGTCTTCGGGTGTGGCGACGATCGCGCGGGAGCGCTCGCGCGTGGTGAAAAGATATTTGCTGCGCAGCGGGCTGATCCACGACAAGCGTGCGTTGACCGCCTTGTCGCCGCGCCCGAACGCAAGCCAGGTGCCGACGACCATTTCGGCGACGAAATCGTGAACGTTGGCGATTCGCGGCGCGACTGCGGCTGCCTCGTGCTCGGCGCCTCCGGCATCGGCGACGCCGGCTGCGCCGGCGGGCTGCAGCGGAGACAGCCGCAGCCGCGTCGTTCGCGGATGTCGCACCGGCCGGCTTGATCGCCGCCATGTGCAACTGGTACATCGCGTCGAGCAGGGGCTTGACGCGCTCGTCCCCGACGTTGACCGCGGCGGCCCCGGCGCGCAGGTTGCGGATGATTCCGGGAACGAGCTTGGCGAGCCGCGCCTTTTGCGCGCTGCGCTCTTTCGCCGTCAGGCTCCACAGGAGATCGTCGAGTGTGCGCACGCCGCGGCGCCAGGCGTCGCCCTCGGTGCCTTGCGCGAGGCGCACGCTGGTCAGGTAATCGGCCCAGATGGTTTCGCTGAACGAGCGCACGTCGAACGGAACGTCGACGCCCGAGAGCTTGTCGCGGATCAGCGCGCGCACCGCCGAGCGATCGGCCTCGCCCTCTTCGGACGCGAGTGCCGCAGCGACCTCGGTGCCGAGCGCGCCGGCACCCTTTTGCAAGTCGGCGTCGACGAACTCCTGCACCTTGCGATCGGCGACATCGAAGACGCCGACGTCAACCTGGAAATCGCGGCATACCTCTTCGACCACGCCCGCTGCGGTCAGCTCGAATGCGGCGCGGTAGCCGGCATCGCCGGTGGCGCCGATCGCCGCGCCCGCGAGGTGATCGAGCAGGCGCCGGGCCGGATGCTTCCGGTCGGAGAAAAAGCTGCGGTCGAGCAGCGCCGTCTTCAGGATCGGAACCTGCAGCCGGGTAAACAGGCTCCGCAGGTCCTCGGGTATCGACGGATCGCGGAAGATGTAGTCGAACAGCAGGCCGATCACGTCCATCGTAATCTTGTCGGTCGAGCTCGTGACCTTGTCGTCGATCGCGGCCCGGATGAACGGGATGCGATTCATCGCGGCGGCGCGGCTCGCGGCATCGCCGGCCGGCGCATCGTCCGCGCGATGATCGCCGCCCGGATCAAGCCGCTGCCACCGGTCGAGCACGGCGACTGCGGCGGACAGCGAGCCGATGGCCATCAGCGGATCGACCTGCGGCAAGCCGGACGCATCGGTCGCGGGCGCGCTCGCCGCGGCGGAAGACTGCAGTACCCGCGCGAGGTCGGCGATATAGGGGTTGAGCGCCGCCGCCGCCGCCGCGTCGATCGCCGGCAGCGCGCGTTCGGCGACGGGCATCGGGGCCGGCGCTGATGGCGCCGAGTCGGATTGCGGCAAGGCGCCGGCCGGCGCCGGAGCCGCATCGGCGGGCGTCGACGCAGACTTCGGCAAATCCTTGAGCGCCGTCGACGTCGACGCGGACGCCGCCGGCACCGCGACATCGAGCGCCAGCAATTCGTCGGCGGCGGACGAGCGTCCTTCATTGAACAGGCGCTGGAAAGTGGGAAGCAATTCGGCGTCATCGCGCGGGCGCAATTCGCTGCGCGCGCGGAGCTGCGCCTTGATCTCCGGCAGCACCTGGTGGTCGGCCAGGAAGCGATTGACCTTGATGAAGGTCTTGTTGATGCCCAGCGTGACGTCCGACAGCAACCGCTCCATCAGCGGCCGCCATACGCGCGGATTCGGATACAACGCGCGCGACGATAGCCCGATCGCGTCGAGCACGTAGTCCGGAGACAGCGGATTGTCGACCTCGCGCATTCGCGCCTCGCCGAACAGCGCACCGACGCGAAGGTCGATCGCGTCGAGCTCGCGCTTGGTCAGCCGATAGAGGAATTGCGTGCTCGAGGTCAGCGACGCCTGTTTTTCGTGATCGAAGGTGTTGAGCACCCGCAGCGTCGTCAGCGACGCATCGAAGTCGGGCCTGCGCCCCTGCCGGCGCGTGCCGGCGAGCCTCCTCTCGAACAGTTCGGCAAGTGCCTGGCCGAAGCGCTCGAGCCATTGCCCGCGCTTGCTGCGAAAATCGGCGACCTCGGCCTCGCTGACGAAAGTCGTTGCCGTCGAACAGGTCGTTGGTCGTCTCGATCGAGACGTGAACCAGGGCGACCAATCCCGCCTTGAATTCGGCAAAGCACTCGCGCAGCAGCGCCTGCGCGTCCTCACGGGACAAGAGCAGGTTGCCGTCGGCGTCGGTTGCAGGCGAGGGTGAGGTTGGCGTCGGGACGGGTTCGGCCATGGTCGTCCAGGGCTTAAAGCCAAGCCACGGACGACGCCCGGATGACAAGCCGACCGTGCTGCGAAGGCCTGCTTCGCCCGAACCGCGCTCCGCGCGAGGCTGCTCGAATCCTAGCGGCCTTTGGCGGCTTTGGCGAGCAGGTCGCGACGAGCCGCGCAGGCCGCTGCTGACCGAAGGGCGAAAAACGACAGGGTTTGGCGGGTCGCGCCAACGAACGCGCCGGGCGACGGTTACGGCAAACACGACCAAGTGTAGGCTGCAGGGGGCGCCTGCGGCCTGCCCCGGCGGGCTATTTGGCCGCAGCCATCTTGCTGATCAGCTCCAGCACGCGCCAGCTGTCGTGCTCTTTTTCGTAGAAGTACGTGGCGCCCAGCGCGTAGCTCAAACCACCGCATTCGGCGGCGGTGTGGTTGGTGAGGACGACCTTGGTGGCGGTGCGCGCCTTGCCGCTTTTCTGCAGCGCTTCCAGCACCTCGAAACCGCTGCCCGAATCGAGCGTGACGTCGACCAGGATCAGGTCGATATCGACGCGCGAGAGGTCGGCGATCGCCTGCTCCGCGTTGTCGCTATGGCCGACCAGCTCGCCTCCCGCGGACTCGACGGCCGCAGCGAGCAGCCGCGAAAAAATCGGCGAGTCCTCGACCATATAGACCTGGAGAGTGGCGGAAGCTTCGACCATCGTCATCGCTTTTCCGGCGCAGCGTCATATCAAAAGCCGCGAACCCTGGCGGCCGTTGGAATCAGTATGACGCGCTGCCCCGGAAAAACCTGTAGGAATATCGGACAATCCAAGTCGGAGTTTTACTGAAAATCAGACCGCATCCGCAAGATAGGCCATCGGATCGACCGGGGCGCCGTGGACGCGCACTTCGAAATGCAGGTGGGGTCCGGACGTCCTGCCGGTTTCGCCGACAAAGCCGATGCGTTGTCCATCGGCGACGGCTTCGCTTTCTTCGACCGTGAATCCTGCGAGGTGCGCATATGACGTTGCGAGTCCCCCACCATGGTCGATGACCGCGACATTGCCGTACGGGCCCAGCGTGGCCGTCAGCAATACCCTTCCGGCTGCCGCCGACACGACCGGCGCGCCGTACGGAGCGCGGAGATCGATGCCGGCGTGCAAGCGTCCGTGGCGCAGACCAAAGCGACTGCCGACCGGACCCTGGGCCGGACGGCGCAATCCGGACGCAGGTGTCATGACGGTTTCGCTATCGGAAACGCGCGCCAGCTCTTCCTTGATCCGGCGCGAAATCGCATCGTCCGTCGCGGCGACCGCGTCGGCATCGCGCAGCAGAAAACCGATCCGCGCTTTCGCATGACGCACGGCCCTGGCGGCCAGCGACAACGGAGGATGCCGCAGCAAGGTTTCGAGCTGCCAGCTGACCGCGTACGCCGGGACCGCGACGGCTTCGCGCAAATATTGGCGCGCGTCGAAAGCCAGCAGCCGCAACGTGCGCGGTCCTGACCGCGGCGCCGGACAAAGCTGGGCGGCGATACCCTGACGCCGCGCTTCGCTCCCGATGCGAGCCATGTGATACGGCGAGCTCACCGCAATGATGCGCCAGTGTCCCTCGCCGAAGCGCCGGACCGAGCGCAGCGCCTGACGCGTGTTGATGCCGCCGTCGTCCGGGATCGCGGCCTGGGCGTCGACGCCCTGAGCCAGCAGCATCGCGCGCATGACCTGCGCTTCGGACCTGCCGTTGCTGCGACCCCCGGTACAGAGGACGATCGGTGCCAGCCCTGCGACGTAGAGCTCGGCTGCGCGCGCGACGCGCACGCGCAGCGTCATGCTGGGTTTTTCGGGCCAGACCGCTGCGCCGAACACGACGATCGCGTCGGCCTTGCGAAGTGCCGGAACTACCATCTGCGAGTCGCGCAACGCCGCCCGGGCACAGGGCTCCTGGCCGCAGGCCACAAGCTCGCCATCACCTTGCGTCGGACAACGGGTCTGGTCCGACCGGAGGACGGACAACGCTACGCATGAATTTGCCCGCGGGCGTGCGCGCGATGTGTTCGACGAATTCCACTTCCAGCGTCGTCGCCGCGCCGAGCACATGCCGGCCGCGGCGGATGAATGCCTCGCGCAACGCTTCGCTGTCGGCAGGTACCGAGGCGACGAGGCGCCAGCGCAGGCATCCCGGCGCTTCCTGTTCGATCTGCGCCTGAATCGTGCGGCGGAGCTCGGCACTGAACGAAGCTTCGATCGCAAGCGAGGAAAGATCCCTGCCGTCGGCCAGGCGAATGATTTCCGAGCGCCGTCCTTCCAGCCGGACCAGTAGCGGCAGAGAGCGTCCGCAGACGCAAGGCTCCGGCGAGATCGCCGCGCGGTCGCCGAGGCGGTAATTGAGCAGAACCGTTGCGCGATTGTCGAGGGGTGAGATCACCACATCGCCGGACTCGCCCGGCGGCACGTCGTTGCCGTCGGCATCGGCGATGCGCACTGCGCAAAGGTCACTATTGAGGTGGAAGCCGTCGCGACGTTCGCACTGGAAGCCTATCGTGCCCGCCTCCATCGCGCCGTAAACGGCGTAGACGGCGCAGCCCATGCTCTCGGCCAGATCGCGGCCGCCGGCCGAAAGACGGTCGCCCAGGTACACCCAGAGTCGCGGCAGGGGGATTTTCACGCCAGCGCCGTGCAGATAGTGGAAGAACTGGTCGGCGTACGAGCCGAACGAAAAGACCACCCGCGGCCGGATCGCGGCGATGTGCGCCGCGGCGACATGGAATGGAACGGCGGGCGGCAGGTGGTGGTAGTGCACCGGCTTGCGCGGAATGACGGTTCGCTCGCTGTAGATCGTCCGCTGCGTGCGGCTGGAAAAATCGGCGGGGAGGATCAGCAGCCGCTGGTGGCCGAGCGTGCGTATGCCCAGCCATCGCGCAAGCGTATGCCGGCGCTCGTTGGTCAGGAACTCGCGCGCGATTACGTCTGCCCACCGCTCGCCGGCTAGCGCTGCGATAACGACGCGGTCGCGCTCGCCGCGCGCCGCGCGCAGCAGCAGCGAGCTGTGATCCCAGAAGATCGGCTTGCGCAGGCCGGCGCTCGAGCCGCTGGTCTTGAAGACTTCGCGCCCCGCGCGACGAAACGGCTCGGCGACGAAACGCATCGGGTCTCCCGCCAACGCCGCGCCGTCGATCATCGGCAGTCTGGCCAGATCGGCGACCGAAACGATGCGGTCCGGATCGAGGCCGCAGTGCTGCACGCTGTCACGATAGAAGGGCACCGAGCTCTGCGCGTGGCGCAGCAATGTGCGGATCCGCCGCAGTTGCAGCGCCTCGATCCTCGCGATCGGCCAGAAAGGGACGGCGCGCTCATGCCGGGCAATCGCAGCAACCGCAGCCGTGCGCGCGAGCCGGCCGAATTTTCCCGGAGCGTGCCCGGTGAGCGCGCCGCGCAGTTGGGCTTCGATCCAGTCGCTGCTGCTCACTGTGCGGGGCTCGTCCCGGGGAAGGCCCTGCACTGTACGGCAACGCGGCTCGGTCGCGCAAGCGCGCCTCCGTCTGACAACTGCATGCATCTCGCGCCGGCGCGCGCGCTACGCAGCCGCTGCGTCGGTGATGACCGTGTCCAGGATTTTCTCGAGCGCGGCCGGCTCGAGCGGCTTGATCAGATGGTAGTCGAATCCTGCTTCGCGCACGCGCCGGCGGTCCTCGTCCTGTCCGTAGCCCGTGAACGCCACCAGGATCAGCGAGCGGCCATTCGTCAATTTTCGAAGCTGCGCCGCCACTTCGTATCCATTCATCTTCGGCAAACCGATGTCGAGCAACACCACTGCCGGCTGGAACTCGGCGGCGACGGTGATCGCCGAAGGTCCATCGTAGGACGTCCTTACCTCGTGTCCCCACGCGTCGAGCAGCGCGGCCAGCGTATCGGCGGAATCGCGGTTGTCATCGACGACCAGCACGCGACTGCGCTGGTGCTTCGGTGTGGGCCACGCTGCCGGTTCGGGCTGCTTGCCCGCCGTCGAGGCGTGCGCCAGCGCCGGAAGGCAAATAATGAATTCGCTGCCGCGTCCGGGTCCCTCGCTGAGCGCGGACACGGTCCCGCCATGCAGCGATACCAGCCGCTTGACCAGCGTCAGGCCGATACCCAGGCCGCCGTCGCTTCGATCGAGCGAGCGCTCGCCCTGGACGAACAGATCGAACGCACGGGAAATGAGCTCCGCCGACATGCCGACGCCCGTATCCTTGACCCGAATGACCGCAAACTCGCCTTCGCGCGAGGCGTCGACTTCGATCCTGCCTCCGGGAGGCGTGTACTTGATCGCGTTGGTGAGCAGGTTCAGCACCGCTTGCGACAAACGCGTCAGGTCGCCGTCGACCGACAGCGGGCTCGGCGACAGCCGTACCTCCAGCGTGTGCCCTGACGCATCGGACAGCGGGCGGCTCGCTTCGACCGCCCTCTGGATCGCCGCGTTGACTTCGATCGGCTCCCGGTGCAGCGCGATCTTGCCGCTGGTGATCCGACCGACGTCGAGCAGATCGTCGACCAGCCGCGTGAGTTGCGTCAGCTGTCGGTCGATGACGCTGCGCGCCCATTCGTCCTTGGCATCGCCTGCCGATTGGACTCGCATCAGATCGAGGGCATTGCGAATCGGCGCCAGCGGATTCCGCAGCTCGTGTCCGAGCATCGCGAGAAACTCGTTCATCTTCCGCTCGCTTTGCTCGAGGGCCTCGATTCGCCGGCGCTCGGTCATGTCGCGGGTGACTTTGGCGAAACCGCGCAACTTGCCGTTCGAATCGAACAACGCGGTAATGATCACGTTGGCCCAGAAAGCGGATCCGTCCTTGCGCAGGCGCCAGCCCTCGTCCTCGAAGCGGCCGACGCGCGCGGCGACTTCGAGCTCGGTCTGCGGCAGCTTGCGCGCCAAAGCCTCCGGCGGATAGAAGCGCGAGAAATGCTCACCGATGATCTCGTCAGCCTTGTAGCCCTTGATCTGTTCCGCACCCGCATTCCAGCTCGCGATCCGTCCATCGGGATCGAGCATGAAGACGGCGTAGTCCCGGATGCCTCCGACCAGAAGACGGAACTTTTCCTCGCTGCGCCTGAGCTCGTCCTCGAGCTTGGTCCGCATGACGATATCCTGCTGCAGCGACTGGTTCGCCTCCTCGAGCTCCTGCGTACGCACGCTCACGCGAAGCTCGAGCTCGTCGCGTGCCTGGTGCAGCGCCTCCTTCGCCCGGCGACGCTGTCCGACGACGGCGCTCAGCACTAGCCCGGTAATTGCGACGATACTGACGAAGGCAAGCAACAGCAGCAGCGAGGCGTTGACCGGGCGCGACGCGAACGGGCCCCGGCCGACGATCGTGTAGACGATCGCTATCACGCACAAGGCGGTGATGGCGGCTGCGACTTCGAGCTGGTCGAACCGCAATGCGGCCCAGATGATCAGCGGAAACGTCAGCAGCAGCAGCGCGGGCGAGAAGCCCAGCGAGGTCAAGCCGCTGCCGAAGACGATGTAGCCGGCGGCGGCGAGCACCAGCGCGAAGGAAGTCGCTTCGAGCTTTCGCGACGTCGACAAGCCGCGCGACGGACGCGCCGTCCAGAACAGCAGCAGCGGCGCAAAGACGATGATTCCCGTCGCATCGCCTTGCCACCACGTCCACCAGTTGGCGGCGAAGTCGACTAGGCTCATCGCGCCGGCGAGGGCGATGGCGCTCACGCCGATGGTCGCCGCCACGGTCGAAGTGACGGCCGCGATCGCCGCGAACGTGAACACGTCCTCGCCGCTTTCGAAGCGCTGCGGCAGGCCGATGAGACGCTGGATCAGCACCGCCCCGACCAGCGCCTCGAGCGTATTGCCGGTTCCGATCAGCACGGCGGCGATACCCGAGGCATGCACCGTCAGATTGGCGAGAGTGGCACCCAGCCAGACACCCGGCCACATGCGGTTTCCACCAAGCAGGATCGCGGCGACCGCAAGACCCGAAGGCGGCCACACCGCGGTCGCATATCCCGGCGGGATCGCGAGCAGCAGCGAGAGTTTGGCGACGGTGAAATAGAGAACAGCAAGCACGCCCAGTTGCGCGGCGTACGAAAACGGTCCTCTTGAAATCGCTAGCTGCTGCATCTTTTGTTGGTAGCTGACGGTGCGCGCTCGGTGCCGTGAATTGTAGCGTGCGCAGCCCATTTTGGCTGGGGCCGGGGACCAATCACGCGCGTAGGACGATCGCCTACAACGTACTCCCGACCCGCGTCGCGGGGCGACGGCGATTAGGCGATAATGCGACGCCCACCTCCGTCCCGCCGCCGGTCCTGACTTCAAGCCGATGGATCTCGACTATTCGCCCGACGAACGCAGCTTTCGCGACCAGGTGCGCGGATGGCTGCGCGATCATCTTCCGGCGGCGATGCGCGACAAAGTCGTGCGCTACGCGTCGCTCGATCGCGACGACCTCATTGGCTGGCACCGCATCCTGGCCGACCAGGGCTGGATCGCGCCGTCCTGGCCGCGCGAATGGGGCGGCACCGGCTGGAGCGTCGTGCAGCGCTACATCTTCGAGGAGGAATGCGGTTACGCCGGCGCGCCACCGCTGATCCCGTTCGGCCTCGCGATGTGCGCGCCGGTTCTGCTCGAGTTCGGCAGCGATGCGCAGCAGCGGCGATTCCTGCCGCGCATATACCGCGGCGACGATATCTGGTGCCAGGGCTATTCGGAGCCCGGATCCGGCTCCGACCTAGCGTCGCTGCGCACCTCAGCCGTGCGGCGCGGCGAACATTACGTCGTCAACGGCCAGAAGACCTGGACGACGATAGCGCACCTCGCCGACTGGATCTTTTGCCTGGTTCGCACCGACTCCGCGATCGAGCGCAAGCAGGACGGCATCTCGTTCCTGCTGATCGACATGCAGACACCGGGGATCACCGTGCGGCCGTTGCCGCTGATGGACGGCAGGCACGAAGTCAACGAAGTGTTCTTCGACGACGTCGAGGTGCCGGTCGAGAATCGCGTTCACGACGAGGGCAAGGGTTGGACCGTTGCCAAGTACCTGCTCGGGCACGAGCGGATGAACACCGCGCGTATCGGCACGTCGAAGCGCGAGCTCGAGCGCCTGAAAGGGTTCGCCGCCGGGCAGCGAAAGAACGGCAAACCGCTTATTGAGGATCCGCGCTTTCGCGACAAGCTCTCGCGCGTCGAGATCGAATTGATGGCGCTGTCAGTCACCAACCTGCGTTTTCTCGATCAGTTGCGCGGCGGTCGCGTACCGGGCGCCGAGGTCTCGATGCTCAAGATCAAGGGGACCGAAATCCAGCAGGCGCTGACCGAGCTGATGCTCGAAGCCGGCGGGCCGCTGGCGCAGGTGCTCGGTCCGGTCGACGGCACGATGCCGGACGATGTCTTCCTCGCGGCGCTGGCGCCTCGCTATTGCAACATGCGCAAGACGACGATCTACGCCGGCTCGAACGAAATCCAGCGCAACATCATCGCCCGCCACGCGCTCGGGCTCTGATCGGCGATGAACCTCGATCCCAGCGAAGAACAACGGCTCCTCGCGGCGTCGATCGAGCGCTTTGTCGAGCGCGACTACGCGTTCGAGACGCGCCGCCGGATCGTGGCGTCGTCCGACGGGTACAGCCAGGACGTCTGGCGCACGATGGCGGAGCTGGGCCTGCTCGGCCTGCCGCTGCCCGCCGCGCACGGCGGCTTTGGCGGCGGCGCCATGGACGCGGTGAGCCTGATGCAGGCGATCGGCGGCGCGCTGATCGTCGAGCCGTGGCTCGCGAGCGTGGCACTGGGCGCGCAACTGGTGGCGCGCGGCGGCAGCAACGAACAGCGGGGGCGTATTCTGCCGGCAGTCGCCGAGGGTAGCCTCAAGCTCGCGTTCGCGCACGCGGAGGCTGCGTCACGCCACACGCTCGCGGACGTCGCCACCCGTGCGCGCGCGGACGAAGGTGGCTACGCGATCTCGGGCGTCAAGCGCGCGGTCCCACAGGGCGGCTGCGCGGACCTCTTCGTCGTGTCGGCGCGAACCGATGGCGGCGACAGCGATGCGGAGGCCCTGAGCCTATTCGTCGTCGAGCGCGATGCGCCGGGTATCGCGCTGACGACCTTGCGCATGCTCGACGGGACGCGCGCCGCCGACATTGCATTCGATGAGGTCAGAATTCCGGCGAAGGCGCTGATCGGCGCGCCTGATCGCGCCTTGCCGATGATCGAGGAAGTGGTCGATTTCGCCACCGCGCTGGTCTGCGCCGAAGCGGTCGGCGCAATCAAATCGGCCAATGATGCGACGCTCGCGTATCTCAAAGCCCGCAGGCAATTCGGCGTCCCGATCGGATCGTTCCAGGCGCTGCAGCACCGGATGGTCGACATGGCGATCGAGTACGAGCAGGCGAAGTCGATCGCGCTCCTCGCCTGCTCGGCGGTCGACACCGAGCGCGACTCCGCGGTGCGCTCGCGCACGGTGTCCGCCGCCAAGGCGAGAATCGCCGACGCCTGTCGCAAGGTCAGCCAGGAATCGATCCAGCTGCACGGGGGCATGGGCATGAGCGACGAGGTCAAGGTCAGCCACACGTTCCGGCGCCTGACGGCGATCGCACAGCAATTCGGCGACGCCGATCACCATCTCGAGCGATTCGCCGCCCTTTCCTAATGTCCTGACGTCGCGCCTATCAGACTTCCAGCCACTCCTTGCGCAACGCATGACTGGCGCGGAGCTCGCACGCGTCGCCTTCGAACACGACCCGTCCCTGTCCAATCACGTACAGCCGGTGCGAGATCGCGAGGGCGATCGTCAGCTTCTGCTCGATCAGCAATATCGCCACGCCGCGCGCGGCGATCTGATCGAGCAGCCGGCGGACCTGCTCGACCAGCCGTGGCGCCAGCCCCTCGGTCGGCTCGTCGACCATGATGAGATCGGGGTCGCCCATCAGGGTCCGGCAGATCGTCAGCATTTGCTGCTCGCCGCCCGAGAGCACGCCGCCGGGTGCGTCGATGCGCGCACGCAGCATCGGAAACATCGTCAGCACATCGTCGAGCGACCACCGGCCCGACCCGCGCGAGGTCTTCATGCCGAGCAGCAGATTCTCGCGCACCGACAACGCCGGAAAGATCTCGCGATCCTCGGGAACGTAGCCCAACCCCAAGCGCGCGATCTTGTGCGGCGGCAGACCGTCGATGCGCGCGCCGCGAAAGCGGACGGCGCCGACCGGAGGCACGAGTCCGATGATCGCCTTGACCACCGTCGAGCGTCCGGCCCCGTTGCGGCCCAGCAGGCTCACGATCTCTCCGGCGCCGACCTTGAAGGTCACTCCCTGCAGGATGTGGCTCTTGCCGTAGTAGGCATGCAGATCGTCGACTTCAAGCATCGGGCAGGGCTCCGAGATACGCCGCCTGCACGGCCGCGTTGTCGCGTATGCGCTCCGGCACATCGGTGGCGATGATTTCCCCGTAGACCAGCACCGAGATCCGGTTCGCGAGCCCGAACACCACGCTCATGTCGTGCTCGACGATCACCAAGGTGCGTCCTTCCGACACTCTGCGGATCAGCGCCACCGCATGGTCGGCTTCGCCCCGGTTCATTCCGGCGGTCGGCTCGTCGAGCAGGATGACGTGCGCCCCGCCGGCGATGGCGATGCCGATTTCCAGCGCGCGCTGCTCGGCGTAGGTCAGGACGCCGGCGGGCACGTTACGCCGGGCCGTGAGACCGATCTCTTCGAGCGTTGCCAGCGCGCATTCGGCGGCATCGCGCAGCGCGTCGGCGTTGCGCCAGAAGCAATAGCGGTAACCGAGCGACCAGAGCACGCTGCAGCGAAGATTCTCGAAAACGGATAGCCGCGGAAAGATGTTGGTGACCTGAAAGCTCCGCGCGAGGCCGCGCCGGCTGATCTCGAACGGACGCCTGCCGGCGATCTCCTCGCCGTCCAGCCGGATCGATCCGCGAGTGGGCACGTATCGGCCGCTGATCAGGTTGAACAAGCTCGATTTGCCCGCGCCGTTGGGGCCGATGATCGCGTGGCGCTCGCCGCGAGCGATCTCGAGCGAGACGCCGCGGATGATCTCGGTGGCGCCGAAGCGCTTTTCGACACCGCGAAGATCGAGCGCGCATCCGGTTTCCATCGTCATCCCCGCGCCGAGGCGCGCTCCCAGGCCGAAGCCACCCGAGCGATGGTCGGGCGAAAGAGCCGTATTCCCCCGCCCAGCGCGACCGCGGCGACGATCCACGGCCACGGCGACGCGGCATCGAGCGGCGTCCACAGCAGACGCATGCGCGTGCCGAGCTCGGGCTGCGTCGACAGGCGATAGCCCATCTCGATCGCCAATATCGCGCCGGCTGCGATCAGCGCCAGCGGCACCAGCGCGACGCCGTACGCGGCCAGCACGCGGGCGAGCGCCCGCGGCCGGGCGATGCCGCGGTGCATGACGATCAGGCCGGCAAGACCCGACGGCGCATACAGAATCATCACGATAAAGAACACGCCGAGGTAGAGCAGCCACGCCGAGGTGTAATCGCTCAAGCTGCTCTGCAGCCAGGTGATGACGATCGCGCCCAGGATCGGTCCGATGAAATACGCGGCGCCGCCGATGTAGGCCATGACCAGCACGGCGCCCGAGCGCTGGGCGCTGACGGCGTCGGCCGATACGATTTCGTAATTGATCGCGTGCAGTCCGCCGGCGAGGCCGGCAAAGAGGCCGGCCATCGCGAAAGCGACAAAACGAACGCGTTGCGCGTTGTAGCCGACGAACTCCGCGCGCTCGGGATTGTCGCGCACGGCGTTGCCCATGCGCCCGGCGGGAGTGCGCGTGAATGCGTACATCGCGAGCGCCGCGGCAACGGTCCACAGCAGGACCGCGTAGTAGACCTGCAGCTGCGAGCCGAGCGGAAAGCCCAGGTCGATCGCGGCGCGCGTCCGGCTCGCGGTGATGCCCTCCTCGCCGCCGAAAATGCCCGGCAGCATGAACGTCGCCGCGTAGACCAATTCACCGACGCCGAGTGATATCAGCGCGAATATCGTTCCCGCCCGCCGGGTCGTCACCGCGCCGAACAGCACTCCACTGAGCAATCCCCCGGCCGCCCCGGCCAGAGGCACCAGCAGCATAGGCAGCGGCAATCCATGGTTGATCGCGCGCATCAGCCCGATCGCGGCGTAGCCTCCGAGGCCAAAATACACGGCGTGGCCGAATGACAGGAGGCCCGTCTGCCCGAACAGCAGGTTGAACGAGAGCGCGAACACCGTCGCAATCTCCATCTGCGTCAGCATCGAGCGGCTGAAATCGGATTGCAGTCCCGGCAGATGCGGCAGAACGATGAGCAGCGCGACCGTCGCGAGCAACAGCCAAATCCGCCGACGGCGTCCCGGCGGGATGGATCCGGCCCCGCGCTCGCCGGCAGCCGCTGCGCCGGTCATACGTCGCGCGTGCCGAGCAGGCCCCGGGGCCGCACGATCAGCATCAGCACCAGCAGCAGGTAGGGCACGACAGGCGCCGCGGTGGCGAGCTTGATCGCCAGCAACTCGTAGAGTGGCGAGCCGCGCGAGACTGCGAGGCCGAGCGCGCGAAACAGGTCTAGCAGCGAATAGTCGACCGCCACCACAAACGTCTGCAGGATGCCGATCAGCATCGAGGCGATCAGCGCCCCGGAGAGCGACCCGAGACCGCCGACGACGACGACGACGAAGACGATCGGCCCGATCGCGTGCGCGAGCGTCGGTTGGGTCAACAGCATGAACCCGCCGATGACGCCGGCAAGCCCGGCCAGCGCGCACCCGACCGCGAACACCAGCACGAACACGCCCGGCACGTCGTGGCCGAGCGCGCTCAGCATCTTCGGATGCGTCAGCGCCGCCTGGATCACCAGACCGATCCGCGTTTTCTTCAGCGCCAGGTAGAGGAACGCGAACATCGCCAGCGAGATCAGCATCATCAATCCCTTGTAGGCCGGGAACGTGCTGCCGAAGACGTGGAACAGCGGAAAGTCGATGACCGCCGGCACGGCGTTGGCCACGGCGTTGCGCCCCCAGACCATCGTCACCAGCTCCTCGATCAGGTAGGCGAGTCCGAAGGTGAACAGGATCTCGGCGACGTGGCCGCGCGCATGCACGCGCGAGAGTCCATAGCGCTCGATCGCCGCGCCGGCCAGGCCGCACAACAGCGGCGCGATGACCAGCGCCGGCCAGAAGCCGACCCAGCGGCCGAGCTGGAACGATAGATAGGCGCCGAGCATGAACACGCTGGCGTGGGCGAAATTGAGCACGCCCATCATGCTGAAGATCAGCGTGAGTCCCGACGACAGCATGAACAGCAGCAGTCCGTAGACGACGCCGTTCAGCAGCGAGACGGTGACGAGCTCGAGCATGCGCCCAAGTCAGAGGCGCCGCGGCGGCGGCCGCGACGCGCGTCGCATCAGCGGGCCGGACGCGCCGGCAGGGTCACTTCGGCCGCTCCATCTTGCAGGTCGTCGGCAGCGCCGTCGCCTTGCCCTCGATCCTGGCGTCGGTCTTCCAGCCGAGGCCCGACCCTTCGCTGTCGTACTTCACGTTCCGGGCGAGCGTCGAGACGAACAGCGGCTGCAGCAACTGGTGATTGTCGGCGCGCATTTCGACGTCGCCGAGCGAGGTCGTCATCTTCATGCCTTCCATCGCCCGCGCGACCTTGACCGGATCGTTCGACTGCGCCTTTTTCGCCGCCGCGGCGAACATGTCCCACATCGTCTTGGCGCGCCAGTAGGCGTACTCGTTTTCCTTGCCCGGATAGCGCTTGCTGAACGCAGCGACCGACGCGTCGAGCTCCGGCGCGGCGTTGCGATGCCATTCCGACACCTGCTTGAGCGAATCGACGCCCGCTTCGCCGATCGCGGTCACGGCGCCGGGACTGCCGCCGTAATAAGTCTCCCAGGTCACCTTGAGGCCCGCGTCCTTGCCGGCCTTGATCAGCAGCACCATGTCGTTGCTCCAGTTGCCGGTGATCACCGTGTCGGCGCCCGCCGCCTTGATCTTGGCCACGTACGGCGAAAAATCGTTGACCTTCTGCAGCGGATGCAATTCGTCGCCGACGATCTTGATGTCGGGGCGCGACTCGGCCAGCATCTTGTTCGCCGCCGCCGCGACGGCCTTGCCGAACGAATAGTCCTGATTGATCAGGTAGACGCGCTGCACCTTCTTGTCACGCGCGATCACGTCGGTCAACGCGGCCATTTTCATGTCGGCATCGGCGTCGAAGCGAAAATGCCAGAAGTTGCACTTCTCGTTGGTCAGTGCCGGGTCGATTGCCGCGTAATTCAGGAACAGCACTTCCTTGCCCGGATTGCGCTCGTTGTACTTCTGCACCGCGTCGGTGATCGCCAGCGCGACCGAGCTGCCGTTGCCCTGCACGACGTAGCGCGCGCCTTCGTCGAGTGCGCGTTTGAGCTGGATCAGCGACTCCTGCGGATTGACCTTGTTGTCGTACGACAGGAGCTCGAGCTTCTCGCCGTTGAGCCCGCCGGCGGCGTTGATCGCGTCGATGTAGAACTGATGCGTTTTCTGCGCCAGAATGCCGGTGGCGGCGCCGCCCCCCGACAGCGGATCGATGAAGGCGATCTTCACGTCGGCGGCAGCCGGTGCAGCAAGGCCGGCGATCGTGAAGCCCAGCGCAAGAATGCGGCGCGTGCAAGCGATCATGGCTCCTCCAGGGTTTGTGGCGGCTTGGCCCGCGTTGCCACGGAACGGGCCGCTTCCTGGTGGATGCTAACGGGCCGGGTTGCGCCTTACAAGCGCCTAGAGAAATGCGCGGCGATGCTGCGCCGCAGCACGGGAAGCGTTAACGCAAGCCAAGGGGGAGTATTGATGCTCGGTCTGATGATGCACTGGCCGCTGATGATCTCGTCGCTCATTCGGCATGCCGACCGTTGCCACGGCGAAGCTGAGATCGTTTCGCGTACCGTCGAAGGGCCGATCCATCGCTATAACTATCGCGAAGCTCACACCCGCTCGCGCCGTCTTGCCAACGCGCTGGTCCGGCTGGGGGTCACCCCCGGCGAGCGCGTGGCCACACTGGCCTGGAACGGCTACCGTCATTTCGAGCTTTACTACGCGGTTTCCGGCATCGGCGCGGTCATCCACACGGTCAACCCGCGCCTGTTTCATGACCAGCTGACGCACATCGTCAACCATGCCGGCGACCACCTGGTCTTTTTCGATCTCACCTTCCTGCCGCTGGTCGAGAAGCTCGCGCCCTCCTGTCCAGGGGTGACGACATGGATCGCGATGACCGACCGCGCGCATATGCCCGACTCGTCGCTGCAGCTTCTCTGCTACGAGGAGCTGCTCGCCGCCGAGAGCGACGACTACGCATGGCCCGAATTCGACGAGGAGACCGCATCGGGGCTGTGCTACACGTCCGGCACGACCGGCCATCCGAAAGGCGTGCTGTTCAGCCACCGCTCGACGCTGCTGCATGCGATGGCGGTCTGTCTGCCGGATGCGAAAGGCTATTCGGCGCAAAGCGTCATTCTGCCTATCGTCCCGATGTTTCACGTCAACGCCTGGGGCGTTCCGTACTCGGCGCCGCTGGTCGGAGCGAAAATCGTTTTCCCCGGCGCGGGTCTCGACGGCAAAAGCCTGTATGAACTGTTCGAAAGCGAGCGCGTGGAATCGTCGGCAGGCGTGCCGACGGTCTGGCTCGGCCTTATCCAGTACATGAAGCAGAACAAGCTTCAGTTCTCGACGCTCAAGCGAACGACGATCGGCGGATCGGCCTGTCCGCCCGCGATGATGCGCACGTTGCGCGACGATTTTGGCATCACCGTGGCGCACGGCTGGGGCATGACCGAGATGAGCCCTGTCGGCACGATCGGCAGCCCGAAAGCCAAGCACCGCGATCTGACGGGCGAGCAGCGCATGGCGCTGTCTCTGACGCAAGGCAGGCCGCTTTACGGCGTCGAAATGAAGATCGTCGACGCCGAAGGCCGCGATCTTCCGCATGATGGCATCGCCGCCGGCGACGTGATGGTCAAGGGCCCCTGGGTCATGCGCGACTATTTCAAGAACGACCAGCCGAACCCGCTATCCGCCGACGGCTGGTTTCCGACCGGGGACGTCGGTTCGATCGACCCGGACGGGTATCTGCAGATTACCGATCGTTCGAAGGACGTGATCAAGTCCGGCGGCGAATGGATCAGCTCGATCGAGCTCGAGAACGTCGCGATCGGGCACCCTGCCGTGCTCGAAGCGGCGGTCATCGGCGTGTTCCATCCGAAATGGAACGAGCGTCCACTGCTGCTGGTGGTCAAAAAGCCGAACGTGAGTGTCTCGCGAGACGAAATGCTCAAGTTCTACGACGGCAAGATCGCCAAATGGTCGACGCCCGACGACGTCGTGTTCGTCGACGAGCTGCCGCACACGGCGACCGGAAAGCTGTCGAAGAAAGTCCTGCGGGAGAGCTACAAGGACTACCGCTTGCCGACCGGTTAGGCGCCAATCGAATCAAAGGTTGTAGGCCACAGATTCGGTTTCAGCGCGTTGCTGCGTACCGCGCGTCTGGGACGATGATGCTTGTTCGATGGCGCGGTGCTCTCGTTGCCGCCGAAGCCGGCGTCAGTACCCGATGCTGATTCAACGCATCTTCGATGGGTCCTTCGTCCGGTGTTGATTCCGATCAAATGATTCGGGGTTGCAATGGCTATAGTCAATAAGTGAGCCGGCCGACCACGACTATCGAGCTTGGTGCGATCGGCATCGCAGCAGCGCGTTTTCACGCTCGCAGTCCGGCGTCACCAAATCTCCGAAGACGAACGCCAATTTGCGCGCAACTCAGGGAAACATGAGCAAGAAGGGGAGTGTGATTCATGGGTAATAGCAGGCAAGCGCTGTCGGTGCTCATCGTAAGCACGTTGGCATTCACCGTCTGCTTCATGGTGTGGATGATGTTTGGAGTGATAGGCATTCCGATCAAGAAGACGCTTGGCCTGAACGCCACGCAATTCGGTCTGCTTACCGCCACGCCGGTGCTGACCGGCTCGTTGATCCGGGTGCCCCTGGGCATGTGGACCGACAAATACGGCGGTCGCATCGTGATGTTCGTCCTGATGCTGGGGTGCGTCGTGCCGATCTGGCTGATCGGGTACGCGACCGAGTATTGGCAGTTCCTCGTGCTAGGCCTGTTCGTCGGTCTGGCCGGCGGTTCGTTTTCCGTCGGCACGCCGTATGTCGCGCGCTGGTTTCCGCGACAGCGCCAGGGATTCGCGATGGGCGTGTTCGGCGCGGGCAATTCCGGCGCGGCGGTCAACAAATTCGTCGCGCCAGCGCTGATGGTCGCATTCGGCTGGACGATGGTGCCGCAGGTCTACGCGGCGGTCATGCTGGGTACTGCGGTCCTGTTCTGGATGTTCAGCTACTCCGATCCGGGCCACCTGGTCGACTCGAAGGTCACCTGGCGCAAGCAGCTCGAAGCGCTGAAGGATCCGAAGGTCTGGAAATATTGCCAGTATTACTCGATCGTGTTCGGCGGCTACGTGGCGATGAGCCTTTGGATGGTGCAGTACTACGTCGGCGAATTCGGGCTCGACATCCGTGCGGCGGCGCTGCTCGCTGCCTGCTTCTCCCTACCCGGCGGCGTGCTCCGCGCGGTGGGCGGATGGCTGTCCGACAAGGTCGGCGCGCACGCGCTTACCTGGTGGGTTTTGTGGGTCAGCTGGATCTGCCTGTTTCTGCTGTCCTACCCGCAGACCGACTTGACGATCCTGGCGGTCGACGGGCCTAAAACCTTCCACCTCGGGCTCAATGTCTGGGTCTTCACCTTACTGCTTTTTGTCCTCGGCATCACCTGGGCGTTCGGCAAGGCATCGGTGTTCAAGTACATCTCCGACGACTATCCCGACAACATCGGCGTCATTTCGGGAATCGTCGGCCTGGCCGGTGGCCTTGGCGGTTTCGTGCTGCCGATCATGTTCGGCGCGCTGATGGACCTCACCGGGATCCGCTCCAGCGCGTTCATGCTGATGTATGGCGTCGTTTGGGTGTCGCTGATCTGGATGTACTGGACGGAAGTACGTGGCACGGAACTCATGGGCGCCAAAGCCGTCGCGTTTCGATTGCGCGGATAGCCTTCCCATCAACCAAGGAAAGCCATGAACATCGCAAACACCGCACTCAACACCTCGCATGCGCCGCGGACCGGAAGCCGCGTCGACATCGCCGACTGGCGACCCGAGGACAGCGAGTTCTGGGAGACCACCGGCAAGAAGATCGCCTATCGCAACCTGTACATCTCGATGCCGGCGCTGCTGTGCGGGTTCGCCGTATGGGGCATGTGGGGAATCATTACCGTCCAGATGCTCAATCTGGGCTTCCCGTTCAGCAAGGAGGAACTGTTCACGCTGACGGCGATCGCCGGGCTCGCCGGCGCCACGATGCGCATTCCCGCTGCCTTCCTCGTTGGCCTGGCCGGCGGTCGCAACACGATTTTCCTCACGACGGCGATGCTGCTCGCGCCGGCAATCGGCACCGGTATCGTCCTTCAACATAAGGACTGGCCGCTCTGGGCCTTCCAACTGATGGCGCTGTGGTCGGGCGTCGGCGGCGGCAATTTCGCGAGCTCGATGTCGAACATCAGCACGTTCTTCCCCAAGCGGCTGCAAGGCACGGCGCTTGGGCATCAACGCCGGCCTGGGGAACGCCGGGGTGACAACGATGCAAATCGTCATCCCGCTGGTGATGACCTTCGGCATCTTCGGCGCTCTCGGCGGCGATCCGATGACGCTGGTCAAGGATAGCGGCTGGATCTTCGGCAAGATCCCGGCCGGCACGCCGACTTACATCCAGAATGCCGGCCTTGCGTGGCTGCTGTCGCTGGTCCCGCTGTCGATCCTTTGCTGGTTCGGCATGAACAACCTGCTGCCGGTCTCGCCCAATATCGGCGGCACGCTGCGCGCATTTCTCAAGATCACATGGCTCTATACGCTGTCGTTCGTGCCGGCGATCGTGGGTCTGTATCTTTACCTCCCGCCGCCGAGCGGGCTGGGCGTGCTCAATATGTGGCTCGCGGTCCTGTTCATCATCGTGAGCATGCTTCTCGTGCTGAAGGTAGCGGCATTCGGCCCGATGAAGCAGGGACTCGCGCGGCAGTTCGCAATCTTCCGCAACAAGCACACCTGGGCGATGACCATTCTCTACATCGTCACTTTCGGCTCTTTCATCGGCTTCTCGATGGCCCTGCCGCTGTCCATCTCGGTAATCTTCGGTGTCAGCCACGTGCCGGACGCCTCCGGCGTGATGCAGCACACGCTGAAGAACCCGAATGGACCGTCCGCGCTGACATACGCGTGGATCGGCCCTTTCGTGGGCGCGCTGGTCCGCCCAATTGGAGGCTGGATCGCCGACAAGCTGGGCGGCTCGATCGTGACGCAGGCGGTTTCGGCGATAATGGTCGTGGCTTCGGGCGCGCTGGGTTACGTGATGCTGCTCGCGTACAACTCCGCCACGCCGGAGCAGTACTTCATCGTGTTCATGCTTCTGTTCGTGCTCCTGTTCACGGCCACCGGTATCGGCAATGGCTCGACGTTCCGCACGATTGGCGTGATCTTCGACCGTCAGCAGGCCGGGCCGGTCCTGGGGTGGACGTCGGCAGTGGCGGCCTATGGCGCGTTCATCGCCCCGGTCGTCATCGGCGAGCAGATGAACGCCGGCACGCCGCGAGATCGCGATGTATGCCTTCTCGGTATTCTATGCGCTATGCCTCGTTCTCAACTGGTGGTTCTACCTGCGCCGCAACGCGTATGTGAAAAACCCGTGAATGCCGCAACGGCACAACGACGCGACTGCAGCGGAGACCAACGATGAGCCATTTTCTCGATCGCCTCACCTACTTCTCTCAACCAAGGGAGAAATTTGCCGACGCCCATGGCGTGACCACCGGCGAGGACCGCACGTGGGAGGACGCCTACCGCAACCGCTGGGCGCACGACAAGATTGTTCGCTCGACCCATGGCGTCAACTGCACGGGATCGTGCTCGTGGAAGATTTACGTGAAGGGCGGCATCGTCACCTGGGAGACTCAGCAGACCGACTACCCGCGTACGCGCTGGGACATGCCCAATCACGAGCCCCGCGGCTGTTCGCGGGGCGCGAGCTACAGCTGGTACCTGTACAGCGCCAATCGCGTCAAGTATCCGATGGTGCGCGCCCGCCTGCTCAAGCACTGGCGCGAGGCGCGCGAAGAGCACGACCCGGTCGACGCCTGGACGGCGATCGTCGCCGACGACGCGACGCGGCGCGACTATCAAAGCGTGCGCGGGCTCGGCGGCTTTGCGCGCTCCACCTGGGACGAAGTGAACGAGATCATCGCGGCGGCCAACGTTCACACCATCAAGACATACGGGCCGGACCGCATCATCGGCTTCTCGCCGATCCCGGCAATGTCCATGATCAGCTATGCGGCCGGCAGCCGTTACATGAGCCTGATCGGCGGCGTGTCGATGAGCTTCTACGACTGGTACTGCGACCTGCCGCCGTCGAGCCCGCAGGTTTGGGGCGAGCAGACCGACGTACCCGAATCGGCCGATTGGTACAACTCGAATTTCATCATCGCCTGGGGTTCGAACGTCCCGCAGACGCGCACCCCCGACGCGCATTTCTTCACCGAAGTTCGTTACAAGGGCACCAAGACCGTCGCCATCACGCCTGATTACTCCGAGGTTGCGAAGCTCTCCGATCTCTGGCTGCACCCGAAGCAGGGCACCGATGCCGCGGTGGCGATGGCGATGGGTCACGTGATCCTGAAGGAATTCTATTTCGGCGGCAGCGGCAAGGCGCGCCCCGCTTATTTCGACGACTATGCGCGCCGCTACACCGACCTTCCGATGCTGGTGATGTTGAAGGAACACCGCCTCGAGAACGGCGAGACCGTCATGGTGCCCGACCGCTACGTGCGCGCATCCGACTTCGACGACAAGCTCGACCAGGCCAATAACCCGGAGTGGAAGACGGTCGCCTTCGGCGAGACCGGCGAAATCGTGCTGCCGCACGGTGCGATCGGCTTCCGCTGGGGGCCGGACGGCCGCGCCGATGCCGGGCAGTGGAACCTGGACGCCCGCGACGCGCGCCGAGCTGACGACGTAAAACTCAGGCTTTCGCTGCTCGAAGGAGACCACCCGGGCGCCGATGCCGCCAAGGTCGGGTTTCCGTACTTCGGCGGCATACCCAGCGAGCATTTTCCGAACAACGCGCAAAGCGATGTGCTGGTGCGCACGGTGCCCGTACAGCGCATCGCGCTCGGCACCGAAAGCGATAGGCGCGAGGCCCTGGTGGCGACGGTGTTCGACCTGCAGGTGGCCCAGTACGGCGTTGCGCGCGGCTTGCCGGGCGAACTCGCAGCGGCCGATTTCGACGACAACACGCCCTACACACCGGCCTGGCAGGAGCAGATCACCGGTGTGCCGCGCGACCAGGTGATCGCGGTTGCACGCCAGTTCGCCGAGAACGCCGAGAAGACCGAAGGACGGTCGATGGTGATCATCGGCGCCGGCATGAATCACTGGTACCACAGCGATATGAATTACCGCGGCGTCATCAACATGCTGATGATGTGCGGCTGCATCGGCAAGAGCGGCGGCGGCTGGTCGCACTACGTGGGCCAGGAAAAGCTGCGCCCGCAGACCGGCTGGACGGCGCTCGCGTTCGCCCTCGACTGGATCCGCCCGCCTCGTCAGATGAACTCGACCAGTTTCTTCTACGCCCATACCGATCAGTGGCGCTACGAAAAGATCGGCGTCGACGAAGTGTTGTCGCCGCTCGCGGACAAGACGTTGTATGGCGGAAGCATGATCGACTACAACGTGCGCGCCGAGCGGATGGGGTGGCTGCCCTCGGCTCCTCAGTTGCAGACCAATCCGATGCAGGTGGTGCGCGACGCGGAAGCGGCCGGCATCGACCCGAAAGACTACACGGTCAAATCGCTGCGTGACGGCTCGCTGCGCATGAGCTGCGACGATCCTGACCATCCTGCCAACTGGCCGCGCAACATGTTCGTCTGGCGCTCGAACATCATCGGCTCGTCGGGCAAAGGCCACGAATATTTCCTCAAGCATCTGCTCGGAACGAGCAACGGCGTTCAAGGCAAGGACCTCGGCATCGACAACGCAAAGCCCGCGGAGGTCGTCTGGCACGACAAGGCGCCCGAAGGCAAGCTCGACCTGTTGGTAACTCTCGACTTCCGGATGAGCACGACATGCCTGTATTCGGACATCGTCCTGCCGACGGCAACCTGGTACGAGAAGAACGATCTGAACACCAGCGACATGCATCCGTTCATCCATCCGTTGTCGACGGCGGTCGATCCGGCATGGCAATCGAAGAGCGACTGGGAGATCTACAAGGGATTCGCCAAGAAGTTCAGCGAAGTCTGTGTCGGCCACCTCGGTGTCGAGCGCGAGATCGTGCTAACGCCGATGATGCACGATACGCCGGGCGAATTGGCGCAACCGTTCGAAGTCAAGGACTGGAAACGCGGAGAGTGCGACCTGGTACCCGGCAAGACCGCGCCGAACGTGGCTGTTATCGAACGCGACTATCCGAACGTCTACAAGCGCTTCACCGCGGTCGGGCCTCTGATGGGCAAGATCGGCAACGGCGGCAAGGGCATCGCGTGGAACACGCAGACCGAGGTCCGCCAGCTCGGTGAGCTGAACGGTGTGGTGACCGATGAGGGCGTCACCCTCGGCATGCCCAGGATCGACACCGATATCGATGCCTGCGAGGTCGTGCTCCAGTTTGCGCCGGAAACGAACGGCCATGTCGCGGTGAAGGCGTGGGCTGCCCTGTCCAAGCAGACCGGACGCGAACACACGCATCTTGCGCTCCATCGCGAAGACGAAAAGATCCGTTTTCGCGACATCCAGGCGCAGCCGCGGAAAATCATCAGCTCGCCGACATGGAGCGGAATCGAGTCGGAAACCGTGTCGTACAACGCCGGCTATACCAACGTGCACGAGTTGATCCCTTGGCGCACGCTGACCGGCCGCCAGCAGTTCTACCAGGATCATCCATGGATGCTGGCCTTTGGAGAAGGCCTGGCCAGCTACCGTCCGCCGGTGAACCTGAAGGCCACCGCCGGCGTGCACGGCATCCGGTCGAATGGCAACCCCGAGATCCTGCTCAACTTCATCACGCCGCACCAGAAGTGGGGGATCCACTCGACCTATACCGACAATCTGCTGATGCTCACGCTGAGCCGCGGCGGGCCGATCGTCTGGCTAAGCGAGGATGACGCCGGGCTGATTGGTGTCGAAGACAACGATTGGGTCGAGCTGTACAACGTCAACGGCGCGATTGCGGCGCGTGCCGTAGTCAGCCAGCGCATCAACCCCGGCATGGTGCTGATGTATCACGCGCAGGAAAAAATCGTCAATACGCCCGGATCGGAGATCACCGGCCACCGCGGCGGCATTCACAACTCGGTGACGCGCATCGTGTTGAAGCCCACGCACATGATCGGCGGCTACGCACAGCTGTCGTACGGATTCAATTACTACGGAACCATTGGCACGAACCGCGACGAATTCGTCGTCGTGCGCAAGATGGCCAACGTCGATTGGCTCGATACGCCGCGCGGAGACGACCGTGCCGAAGCCGTGCAGCGACTTGGGGAGTCAGCATGAAAATCCGCGCGCAAATCGGCATGGTGCTCAATCTCGACAAGTGCATCGGATGCCACACCTGCTCGGTCACCTGCAAGAACGTCTGGACCAGCCGTCCAGGAATGGAATACGCGTGGTTCAACAACGTCGAGACCAAGCCTGGCATCGGGTATCCGAAGGAATGGGAGAACCAGGACAAGTGGAATGGCGGATGGGTACGAAAAGCCGACGGCCGGATCGAGCCCCGCCAGGGCGCCCGGTGGAAGTTGCTGATGCGGATCTTCGCCAACCCGAACATGCCGCAGATCGACGACTACTACGAGCCGTTCACGTTCGACTACGACCACCTGCATTCGGCGCCGGAGATGAAGGCGACGCCGACCGCACGCCCGCGCAGCCTGATCACCGGCAAGCGGATGGAGAAGATCGAATGGGGCCCGAACTGGGAGGAAATTCTCGGCGGTGAATTCGCGAAGCGCAGCAAGGACAAAAACTTCGACGACATCCAGAAGGACATCTACGGCGAATTCGAAAATACCTTCATGATGTACCTGCCGCGCCTGTGCGAGCACTGCCTCAACCCGACATGCGTGGCGAGCTGTCCGTCGGGCTCGATCTACAAGCGCGAGGAAGACGGCATCGTACTGATCGACCAGGACAAGTGCCGCGGCTGGCGCATGTGCGTCTCGGGTTGCCCGTACAAGAAGATCTACTACAACTGGAAGAGCGGCAAGGCCGAGAAGTGCACGTTCTGCTACCCGCGCATCGAGGCTGGCCAGCCGACGGTGTGCAGCGAGACCTGCGTCGGGCGCATACGCTACCTCGGCGTCCTGCTGTACGACGCCGACCGCATTCAAGCCGCGGCCAGCGTCGAGCACGACCGCGACCTGTACCAGGCTCAGCTCGACATCTTCCTCGACCCGAACGATCCCGAAGTGATCGCCCAGGCACGCCTGGACGGCATACCGGATGCGTGGATGGACGCTGCCCGCAAGAGTCCCGTCTACAAGATGGCGGTCGAGTGGAAGGTCGCGCTGCCGTTGCACCCCGAATACCGGACCTTGCCCATGGTCTGGTATGTGCCGCCTCTGTCGCCCATCACCGCGGCGGCGAACGCCGGACACGTCGGAAGCAATGGCGCGATTCCCGATGTCAACCAGTTGCGCATCCCGGTCAAGTACCTGGCCAACCTGCTGACCGCGGGCGACACAGTGCCGGTGGTGCGGGCACTCGAACGCATGCTGGCGATGCGCGCGTATCAACGCGAGAAGCATGTCGACGGCCGTATCAACGCCGCTGCGCTGCAGCAGGTGGGCGTCAGCCAAGCCGAGGTCGAGGAAATGTACCGCCTGATGGCGATCGCCAATTACGAAGACCGTTTCGTGATCCCAAGCAGCCACCGCGAGTACGCCGAGAACACGTTCGACATGCGCGGCGGCTGCGGATTTTCGTTCGGCAACGGCTGCTCCGACGGCACGAGCGACGTCAGTCTGTTCGGGGGCTCGCGCAAGCGCACGATTCCCATCAAGGCGGAGATCTAGAGCGATGAGTCTGTTCAACAATCCTCCGGTGTCATCCAAGACCCTGCGCGTACTGGCGAGGCTGATCGGTTATCCCGGTGCGGAGCTGCGCGGGAACCTCGCTGCACTGCGCGATGCGCTGCACGGCGAGCGCGCGTTGTCGCCGCAGCGACTGGCCGAGCTCGACGCGTTGATCGAGTCGCTCGAGCGCGCCGCGCCGCTCAACAGCGAGGCCGACTACGTGCAACTTTTCGACCGCGGCCGGGCCACCTCGCTGCACCTGTTCGAGCACGTACACGGGGACTCGCGCGACCGCGGCCCGGCAATGATCGATCTGGCACAGACGTACGAGAAGGCAG
Organism: uncultured beta proteobacterium; assembly: GCA_963828665.1. Classification (GTDB taxonomy): domain Bacteria; phylum Pseudomonadota; class Gammaproteobacteria; order Burkholderiales; family Casimicrobiaceae; genus PALSA-1003. Next base: position 1,695 of record CAWHFL010000001.1, on the reverse strand, counting down.
GGCTTTTCCTGGCGGAAGGCGAGCTGCCCGATTTCCTGCCGGTAGTGCTGGAATTCGCCTCGACCCAGCCGCCGCGCGAAGCCTGTGCTTTTCTGGCCGAGATTACGCACATTTTCAACGCGCTTTTCGCTGCTTTGCAACAGAGCGGCAGCGCGTATTCCGCTGTGTTCGCCGCGCTGCTGGAGCTGGCCGGCGAGAAGCCTCAGCCGGTCCATCTGGCAGTCGACGACGCGATCGACGCGACGTGGGAAGAGCCGCCCGTCTTCGACGGCTGCTCTTCCAAAGGCCAAGCCCGGCCCGACCAACCGCAACCGATCACTATCGTACGCGGTGTCCGGCCTGACCAAGGAGCACGCGCATGAACACGCTGTACGGCTTTGCATTCGGCGTCTATCCCTACATCTGCCTTACCGTGTTTCTGCTCGGCAGCCTGATACGCTTCGACCGCGACCAGTACACATGGAAGAGCGACTCGTCGCAGCTCCTGCGCAGCGGCCTGCTGCGCTGGGGCAGCAACCTGTTCCATATCGGCATCCTGTTCCTGTTCTTCGGCCACTTGCTCGGCCTGCTGACGCCGCACTCGTTCTATTCCCACTTCCTGGAAGCGCCGGTCAAGCAGATGATCGCAATCGTTTCCGGAGGCGCCTTCGGCCTACTGTGCTTTGTCGGCTTGACGATGCTGATCTACCGGCGCGTGTTCGATCCGCGAATCCGCTACACCAGCCATCGCACCGACATCGCGATCCTGCTGATTCTCTGGGTGCAGCTCGTTGTCGGATTGATCACCTTGCCGTTCTCCTGGGCGCACTCCGACGGCAGCGTGATGCTGATCCTGGCCGACTGGGCGCAGCGCATCCTGACCTTGCGCCACGTCGACACCGAAGTCCTGGTCGGCCTGCCCTGGCCCTACCTGTTCCACATCGTGCTCGGCATGACGATTTTCCTGCTGTTCCCGTTCAGCCGCCTCGTTCACGTCTGGAGCGGTTTCGCTTCGATCGGCTATCTGTTTCGCCCCTACCAGGTCGTGCGCAGCCGGCGCCTGAATGTGCCACCCGGCCACAATCTGCCGCGCCAGACCGGCGGCAGCGATTGAGGAGCGTTGTGATGCCTGCTGCTTCAACGTCCATCGCGGCTCCCGCCCGGATCAACGGAATCGACCTGCACGCGCCGGGAGAGGCGCTGACACCCGAGGACCTGCGCCAGCGCGCCTGCACGGAGCTGCTGCGGCAAGCCGCGCAGCGCGCCGGCCTGCTCGCCGCCGACGACCCGACCCCCACCGGCGGCGCGATAAGCGAAGCCGCAGCGGCTGCGATCGACGCGCACCTCGATGCCGCCCTGCAGCTTCCGACGCCCACCGAGGACGATTGTCGCCGTCACTTCGCCGCGCGCTCCCAGTCGTTCAGCGCCGGCGAGCGCGTGCGCCTGCGCCACATCCTTTTCGCGGTCACGCCGGGGGTCGACGTCGTCGCGCTGCGCAAGCGCGCCGAGGCGGCGCTGGTCGACGTCCGCTGCCACGACGCATCTTCCCAAGACGGCTTTGCGGCGGCCGCGGGCAAGCTCTCCAACTGCCCGAGCGGAGCCGAAGGGGGCGAGTTGGGCTGGCTCCGCAAAGACGACTGCGCACCCGAGTTCGCCAAGGAAGTATTTGCGCACACCGAAATCGGGGTGTTACCCCGCCTGGTGCACAGTCGATTC